>NZ_FXYX01000001.1 GCF_900169265.1 Brevibacterium iodinum ATCC 49514 | reverse complement strand
CTGACGAAGAAGTCGAAGAGGGAGCTCAAGCGCAAGCTCAAATGGTATCTCGCGCGTCGAGTTTTCAAGGTTCTCAACGGGCTAGAAACAATTCCCACGTCGGCTTGACAGACATAGAAGGATCGGCCCAGCAACCTTGCGCGAGGTTGCTGGGCCGCCGTCAGGTAGCAAGGGGTCAGTTGGTGTCGGCGATGAAGTCGAGCATTCCGGCCTGGTTGACCGGCAGTGCCAGCAGGCGGTCGAGTTCGGCCTCGTCGGGGTCGAGCCCAAGGATGCGCATCGAGTACTGAGTGAAGTCGCGCTCGATCATGTCGGGAGTCAGATCGCCCGTCGGCCGGTACCACAGCGAGAGCGAGTTGCAGATCGAGTGGATGGCGCGAGTGGCCAGAGCCGCACTGCTGACGTGGAACTTACCCGAGTCCACGCCGGCCTGGACGATATCGCCCATGATCTCGCGAGCCTCCCGCTGGAGACCCTTGACGCGGACGGCGTTGTCGCCGGTGAGCCGTTCGGTATCGCGCAGCAGCACAGTGGAGACCGAGACGTTCTCCATGCGGTAGCGGGCGAGGTAGCGCACCGCCACGGCCAGCTGGTCGACTGGATCGTCATCGACGTCGTTGATGACCGCCCGGCAGTGTTCGACGTACCAGGTATACGCTGTGTGGACGAGTTCGTAGAGCGCTTCCTGTTTGGACGGGAAGTAGTAGTAGAGCGCAGAGAGGCTCAGGCCTGCTGTCTGCGCGATGTCGCGGATGGACGCGCCGTCGAATCCTTTGTCCGCGAAGGTGTCCCGGGCCGAGCGGAGAATATTGTTGCGGCCGTTGGTTGAGCGCACGATGACCGGACTCCTTGCCTTGTTTTCCGTTGAAGCCGACTTTTTAACGAACAGTCTTTCACTTGCCCAACGACCATACACGACAGGTGGTCTCTGCGGGCCTGATTTCGCGCGGAATTACGGTATCGCCGTGTTCGGCGTCCGTTGCGACCGGTCGCGGACTTCGTATGGCCCCGTCACCGGAACAGTGAACGAGCAGTGCCTGGTCAGTGACCTGACCCAGCCTCAACCGGTGACCAGCGTCACTCTCTATCCGGGAATGATTGAGTGTTCAACAATGTTGGTCACGGTGGAGTTGCAGCCGACCCGGTTCGCCGAGGTCGCAGGCTCGGCCCGTGAACTCGACCGCCATGGCCGCCCGGCCGGTGGGCACCGCTCAACGATTTGAGGACGCATATGCTCAACATTGCCATCATTCCCGGAACTTCCCGCCCGCAGGCGCTCAACCCGCAGATCGTGAGCTGGGTCGAGCAGCAGCTGGCTTCCAATGATGACGTCCGAGCCGAGGTCGTTGACTTCGGCAGCTTCGACCTGCCCCTCCTCGACGAGGTGATCCCCGCCGGTGCGAAGATGTACGCCAACGACCACACGAAGGCCTGGGGCGCGAAGCTCGAAGAGTTCGACGCCTTCATCTTCGTCACCCCTGAGTACAACCACTCGATCTCCGGCTCGCTGAAGAACGCCCTCGACTTCGTCGCCACCGAGTTCAACCACAAGGTCGCCGGCATCGTGAACTACGGCGCCGACAAGGGAGTGCGCGCCGCTGAGCACCTGCGCCACATCCTCGCGAACTACAAGCTCGCCGTCGTCCGCGACCAGGCGTCGTTCTCGATCTTCACCGACGTCGCCGACGGCACGTTCGCCCCGACCGAGGTCTCGGCCGCCCCGTTCGCCTCCATGGTCGACGACATCGTCGCCTGGGGCGAGGCCCTGAAGTCCGTGCGCGAAGCCGGTGCCGAGGAACAGGCCGCCTGAGTCTGCCCGCACAGCTGAGCTGAGACAGGCCCGCCGGTCACCTGACCGGCGGGCTTCGTCGTCCCCGCGTCGACCGACGCCCTCGCGACCGAAACCGTCCCCGTCGCGACCGGCGCCGCCGACAGGGTGATCCCCCGCCGAGGCCGCCCCACCCGACCGTGCACGGTGACCGTCCCCACATCTGCGTTAGAGTCGCAGTGATCAACTGTTCGCTCAGCGATGCAAAGGACACTCATGGATCTCACGAATACCGTCGCCCTCGTCACCGGCGGAGCCTCCGGACTCGGCCGCGCCACTACCGAACGCCTCCTGGCCGCCGGCGCCCAGGTCGTCATGGTCGACCTCAACGCCGAGGTGGGGCAGCAGGTCGCCGCCGAACTCGGCGAATCCGCCCACTTCGTCACCGCTGACGTGACGAACGAAGAGCAGGTTCAGGCCGCCGTCGACACCGCCACCGGGCTCGGCGACCTGCGCGTAGTCGTCAACTGCGCGGGCGTCGCGACCCCCGGCAAGCTCGTCTCCCGCAAGGGACCGCTGCCGCTCGAGGCATTCCAGAAGGTGCTGAACATCAACATCGTCGGAACCGTCAACGTCTGCCGACTCGTTGCCGCAGCAATGCAAGGCCAAGAGGCGCACGGCGAAGAGCGCGGAGTCATCGTCAACACAGCCTCCGTCGCGGCTTTCGACGGTCAGATCGGCCAGATCGCCTACTCGGCCTCCAAGGGAGCCGTGGCCGCGGTGACCCTGCCGATGGCCCGCGAACTCGCCGCCTCTCTCATCCGTGTCGTCACCATCGCCCCCGGCATCTTCGAGACCCCGATGATGGCGGGTCTGCCCGCCGAGGCGCAGGAATCCCTCGGCAAGTCCGTGCCGCACCCGGCCCGACTGGGCAAGCCCGCCGAATACGCGCAGCTCGTCGAATCGATCGTCGCCAACCCGATGCTCAACGGGGAGACGATCCGCCTCGACGGCGCCATCCGCATGGCTCCGAAATGATCGACTAGGGAGGCTCAGCGGCGGGCGTTGACGAGCAGCGCCAGCTGCACCCGCGAGGTCACCTCGAGCTTGTCGAAGATGCGCGCCAGGTGGGTCTTCACCGTCGCCGTCGAGACGAACAGCGACCGCGCCACCTGCGCGTTCGTCAAACCCTGAGCGACCGCCTCGGCGATCTCGCGCTCCCTGGTCGACAGTGGTGCCAGCGGATCCTGATCCGACGCCGAGGCGGCCGGACGGGACGACATCAACGTGGCCAGGGCGGTCGCCGACAGGGTGCGGGTGCCGTCGGCTGCCGCGCGAACGGCGTTGATGAGTTCTTCCGGCGGGGTGTCCTTGAGGATGTAGCCGGCCGCCCCGGACTGCAGGGCGCGGTGGATGAAATCGTCGGTCCCGAAGGCCGTGAGCATGAGCACCTGCGGATGTTCGGGATCGGACAGCAGCGTCTGCGCTGCCTCGAGGCCGTCGAGACGGGGCATCCGGATGTCCATGAGCACGAGATCGGGACTCAGCCGACGGGCAAGGTCGATGGCTTCGACACCGTCGACCGCCTCGGCGATGACCTCGATATCGGTCGCCGCGCCGAGGAGGAGCTTGAGACCCGAGCGCATGAGAGATTCGTCGTCGGCGATGAGTACCCGAATGCTCATGACTGCGTCTCCTGCTCGTCGGGGGAAGCGGTCGTTTCGGTCATACCCGGGGCGCCGCCGTCTGTGAAGATGTCGGCATCGACGGGGACGCGGGCACGGAGGGTGAACTCCGGGGTCGTCGTCACGGTGAGATCGCCGCCCATGGCCTCCATTCTCTCGCGCAGGCCGAGCAGTCCCAACCCGGATCCGGAGACGAGCTGCTGCGCTCCGGCGCGGAAGGCCGGGGCCAGACCTGTGTGCGGATTGCTGGCGACGAGCACGAGGTGACCGTCGGCCTCATCGAAGCCGACCTTGATCGTCACCGTCTGGCCGGGCGCGTGCTTCACCGCGTTCGTGATCGCCTCCTGGACGAAGCGGTAGATCGTCGTCTGCTCGAGTGCCCCGCACCGGTGGAGCGCCCCGGCGGTCACCGGTTCGAGGTAGCGCAGTTCGGCGGTGTCGCCCCTGGCCGCGACGAGGCGGTCGATGTCGGGGTCGATGACCGTGCCCTGATCGTCGCTGCGCAGCATGGTGAGCACCTCACGCAGTTCGACACCGGAGCGACGGGCCGCATCGGCGATGAGTCGGGCACTTTCGCGGACCTCGTCGGGGTCGAGGTCCTCCCGCACGGATAGGGCACCGGAGTACATCGCGATGACGGACAGGTGATGGGACAGGGAATCGTGCATGTCGCGGGCGATGCCGCGGCGCACCTCGGCGATGGCGCGGTCCTGCCGGGAGCGTTCGCGCAGCAGTGTCTGCGCGGCGGAGTCGATGAACCCCTGCTCGCGGGCGCCGCGGATGACGCCGATGATGACGATGATGGCGTACATCGTGCCGCCGAAGACGAACACGGGAAGATCGAAGGCTCCCGCCGCCTGTGGAGTGAGCACATAGGTCGCTGAGAAGGCTGCCAGTGTGGCGGCGAGTGCGACGAAGTCGAGGGCCCAGCTGCGCCGGGCCGACAGCGACACGAGGATGAGCGACGCTGCGAAGAAACCGAGGGCGCTGACCGTGCCCAGGAGGAGTCCGATGATCCCGACGGTGACGGTAACCCAGCCGCCGGGGCGGCGCTGGAGTGCTTCGACTGATCCGTCGGCGGCAAGGAACTCCTCACCCCCGTGGCCGGTGACGGTGAGGAATTCGCGCAGCTTCTCTGCGGCCAGCACCTTCGGACGCAGCTGCTTGCGCGGAACCCGTCGTCCATCGAAGAGGAGGACGACGGGCAGACAGATGAAGGCGATGAGCCCGAAGACGAGGTGGACGAGGAACTCGAAGAAGAGCGCGTCATCCTGGGCTTCTGCGCTGTTCAGATCCGGCCATTCGATCCCAATGACGATGAAGAGCAGGAGCACACCGATGACGGCCGAGATGCCTGTCCAGAGCAGGGCATGCACGAGCGGGCGGCGGGCGGGGCGAGGTGTCACTCTTCGACCCTACCGGTGAGACGTCGGATGGTCTGTCGCCCGAAAGGATGAAATGTGTCCGTCAATGGGGTCGCAGGCATCCGGCCGACGGCCATCTGACGTGCGCATTCATTCGATCGGATGACATGAATCATGCCCTTGACCGATGGGGGGCGGCCGCCGGTTTCGAAAGGGTGGAGACATGAGAAACCGACCCCACACTCTGCACTATCATCGTCAGTTCGCCGCATTGCCGGGCAACCGGTGGTGCAAACCGCTCCTCGTGGCCGTCTTGGCCGCGGTGTTCTACCTCATCGCAATCGTCCTCTTCGTCGGCTTCTTCCTCTGGGCACTGTTCGCCCTCGGCGCCGACAGCGACTTCAACGCGTGGTCGGAACGCTTCATCGACATGAACACCACCACGGGCGTCCTCTTCGGACTCATCAGCGTGATCCTCATGTGGCCGGCCGCCGAGCTCGCGACCCTATGCATCTACCGACGCTTGTTCTCCTCGATGTTCTCGCTCCGCGGGGGCATGCGATGGGGGCGGCTCGGCCGGTATCTGCTGGTCGGCGCGGCCGTATGGGTGGTCTGTGCGATCGTCATGGTCGCCTTCTCGGACGGGTCTATGGGCCATCTGACCTCGGGAATCGTGTGGAACAGCCAAGTGTTCGCCATGCTCGTCGCCATCATCCTCCTCGTCCCCTTCCAGGCGACGGCCGAGGAGGTCGTCTTCCGCGGCCTGGCCATGAACATCATCGGCTCATGGCTGCGTCACCCCGCGTGGGCCGTGCTCATCCCTGTGCCGTTCTTCGTCGTCGGCCATGTCTACGACCTGCCGGGACTCATCGACGTCGGCATCTTCGCCGTCATCGTCGGCGCCCTGACCATCATCACCGGCGGCCTCGAGGCCGGAATTGCCTTCCACATCGTCAACAACGTCTTCGCGTTCGGTCTGGGTGTGCTCGCCGGTGCCGACCTCAATGCGACGAGCGCCCCCACGGTCGAGGTCGTCATGTCGATCGCGGCTCCGATCGTCTTCGGCATCATCGTCGTCCTCGATCATCGCCGCCGAGGCGGATCGTCCTTTCGCCGAGGCGGCCCTTCGAACCGTGAACCGATGCGTCCCCTCGGGGACAGCCCGGGGAACGAGGAAACTGCGGTGGACAGCGACGTGAATGCGGACCCCGAAACGGAAGCGAACCTGTCATGAGCTACTACAGCGAGCTCGCCCAGAAACTGCGTAAGCGCGGGTGTGAAGAAGACCAGGTCCTCACCGTTCTCCACGAGGTCAAAGACAGAGCGGAGGCGGGAGGGACGACACCCGACGCCGAGTTCGGCACCCCCGAAGAGAAAGCCGCAAAGCACAGCGGGAAGCGCGCGCGGTCTACGGGCCAGGCGACGCTCAACGTGTTCGGATTCGTGGGCGTGTGCTGTGTGGTCGTCTACGCCATCTGGCCGGGACTGTTCGACTTCACAAACCCTGTGCTGTCGAATTTCGCCGGCATGATCGCGCTCCTCGTCCTGATCGTCATCGGCGCCTTCGTCGCAGGTTTCATCGACTCTCGTCTGCCGAAGGGGTTCGAGGCTCCGCGGTCAGAAGCCGATCGATGAGCTCATCTGCAGTGATGCCCTCGGCCCGCGCGGCGGCGTTGATGTGATCGAGCGTCGAAGGCGACAGGGCCGGCGCCGGTTGGGACGACGGCTCGGACGACGACGGTTGAGTCGATCGGGCTGACGTCTCGCCGGCGCGGTCGGCGCGCGCAGGCTTCGCCCCGGCCCTGAGCAGCAGCGAAGTCAGCGGCACGACGACGACCCCAAGTGCGGCGAGGATCCACACGATCCCGTTGAGGCGGGTCAGCCACTCGAGTTCCCACGCTGACTCCACCCAGATCGTGACGAGAACCAGGCTCGTGCCGAGGCCTAGCAGGCCGAGCGTGATCGGCAGCCCGATCCGCACCATCCAGGACCGGGGCACCAGCAGCAGAATGAGCGCGGATATCGAAGCGACAGCGGTGAGGAGTGCGAACGAGGACAGGGTTTTGAACAGGAAGTACCAGACATCGTAGTTATCCGGTCCACCAAATGGATCACCCCAGAGGAACCACAGACTCAGCGCCATCGTGACTGCAGCCATGCCGATCGTGACGATTCCGAACCACTGGGTCCGGCGACCGATGAGCGTGGCGCCGCAGAACGCTGCGACACTGACGGCGCCGGTCAGAGCCGTGGTGCCGATGACTTTGTACGTCGCTTCGGACTCGATGTCGCCGAGGAGGACGATGATCCCGCCGGCCGCAGCCAGGCTGAAGGCCACGACGATGACGATGGCGATCGTGCGCCGCAGGATACGCACCGATTGTCTAGGTGCATTCGGATCCGACGCCGAGGCGGTCGCCGACGAAGGCGGCGGCGCAGAAGGGGAGGGAGGCGGCTGTGACATGGGGAAACAATCCTTCCAGAAGGGGAAGCATGAGGGGACTTCCAGTATGGCACCGGAGGCTCGACGCTTGCCCGATTAGGCGCGGATTCGCGCCGCCTCTGCGTTTTCCTCGGACCCTCACTCCATGGGCAGCGATGCCCTGACTTCGAACCCACCGGCATCCGTCGGCCCCACCTGCAGGTTCCCGCCCAGGGCTTCGACGCGTTCGCGCATCCTCTGATGCCGAAACCTCCGCCGAGGTGGCTGTGCCCACCCGCGTCCGTCCCTGCGAAGACCCACGTCTCGAGGATCCTGTCGAAGCTGGGACTGCGCGACCGCACACAGATCGTCGTCGCCGCCTACGAGTCCGAGTTGGTCGTCGACGGGAGCTGAGCGGCGCGGTTCGGAGAGGGGCGTATGCGAGGGACGCCGGCTCGCTGACTACTCGCGGGCGAAGCCGGCGCCGAGGTCCTTGACGATGGTCTCCGCCGATCCTTCCTGGGCGCTGCGGTAGCCGGTTCCGGCCCACAGGTGCAGGCCGTGCGGGTCATCGGCCTTCTTCGCCGCGGCGCGGAACTCCTTCGTCAGATGGTGCACCGCCGGGTAGGCGTCGACGGCGATCGGGTCGAACGTCCGGACGAAGTCATTGACCAGCGCACGCGCGGGGCGTCCCGTGAACGCCCTGGTCAGCCGCGTCTCCGTGAACTCGTCGGCGGCGAGCGCGGCCCGATGAGTGGATGCCGTCCCCGCCTCGTCGGAGCGCAGCAGCAGGGTGCCGACCACGACTGAGCTCGCCCCAGCACCGAGGAGCTCCCCTACCATGGCCTCACCGTCGACTCCGCCTCCCGCCGCCACTGGCAGGTCCACCTCGGCGAGGATGTCACGGACGAGATCGACGGTCGCGCGGTCCTCGATGGTCCGCGTCGGATCGGCCGTACCCGAATGCCCGCCGGCACGCGGGCCCTGGACGACGAGCCCGTCGACCCCGACTTCGGCGGCCGCACGGGCCTCGGGGACCGAGGTGACGGTGGCGACGACCTGAGTGCCGACGGCGTGGAGGCGGTCGACCGCCTCGGCGGTGGGCAGATTGAAGGTCAGCGAGACCAGAGGAACAGGGTGCTCGGTGAGCCAGTCGAGCTTGTCGTCGAAATGGTCGTCATCCTCGACCGGCTCGTGATCGAGCGTGATCCCGCGGGCGGCCGCGGCCGGTTCGAGCGCACTGACGAAGTCATCGAAAGCCTCGCGATCGACGGGGACGGGATTCGGAGCGAAGAGGTTGACGCCGAAGTTCGAGGTCGTCTCACGCATCCGTGTGATAAGCGGAGCGAGGGCCTCGACGGTGAGATAGCCACCCGCGACGAATGGGAATCCGCCGGCCCGGGCGACCGCCTCGGTGAGTTCGGGCGTCGTCGTCCCACCGGCCATGGGGGCGCCGATGATGGGCAGTGAGGTCTTCGCGAAGGCGATCGTCACGGTTCTCTCCTTTTACCGGCGGGCCCGGGCTCGGTGGCTTGCGCCGAGCGAGGCGGCCGCGTGGTCGGGCGTGCTCATCGCCATTCTCACACGATCGGCCGTGGCAAGTATGAGGTGTTCGGTCGACGGTCTCCCTCGAAAGTATCGATCGGCGGGGGAGAGACTGTCCCCGGCAGTCCTCGCCGGTGCCGGCATCGCCGTCGACGTTCTCACCCGGGACAGTGAGCCGCCTCGGCGAAGAACGGGCGTGGGTAGGGACACGGTCACATGGGCCGGCGAGCCGACTAGGCGGGTGATGATGACGTTCTGCGTCGAAAGATGACGGACATTATGACGTGGAACGACCGCGCGCGTCATGGAGCGCGCGCGTGGGGTCCACAGCAGATCAGACTGATGGTTACCGCAGAAGCAGCGGTAACCATCAGTGAAGGAAGGATCCGCCGTGAGTTCATTTGCCACCGAGCCCACAACACCCGCCGGAATCTCGACCCGATCGGTGCACTCGGGAGCTATGCCCGAAGCGCACACCGGTTCGGTTGTGGCCCCGATCTTCCAGACCTCCACCTTCATGATGGACACTCCGGGAGAGACTCGCGCCGGCTTCGACTACGCGCGCACGGGCACGCCGAACCGCAGCGACCTCGAACAGGCTCTGTGCGAATTGGAGGGCGCGTCGTTCGCCGCCGCGGTCAACTCAGGCACGTCCGCCGAAGTGGCGGTGTTCTCCGCGCTGCTGGGACCCGGTGATGAGATCATCATTCCCCGCGACGTCTACGGCGGCACGTACCGCCTGCTGAAGAACGAATACGAACGGTGGGGCGTGGGCATCCGCACCGTCGACCTCACCGATACGACTGCGCTGGCGGCCGCAATCAGCGAGAAGACCGCGATCGTATGGGTCGAGACGCCGAGCAACCCCGGCCTCGACATCGTCGACATCGCCGAGACCGCTCGGCTCACGCACGAGGCGAACGCGCTGCTGGCCGTCGACTCGACGTTCGCGACCCCGATCCTGCAGCGCCCGCTCGACCTCGGCGCCGATCTCGTCATCCACTCGACGACGAAGTTCATCAACGGCCATTCCGATGTCATCGGCGGTGCCGTGCTCGCCGGTGACGGCACCACCTGCGCCCGCGCCGCCGAGGTGGTCGGACGTCTCGAGAGCCACCTGGCCTCCGTGAGCATGGGGATCGCCCCCTTCGACGCGTGGCTGACCCGGCGCGGGATCAAGACCCTGCCGGTGCGGATGAAGGCCCACTGCGAGAACGCGCAGGCCGTGGCCGAATGGCTGGAGACACGCGATGAGATCGCCGAGGTGCTCTACCCCGGACTGCCTTCCCACCCGGGTCATGAGGTCGCGAAGGCGCAGATGAACGGGTTCGGGGGAGTGGTCTCCCTGCGCACCGACACCGAGGAGCGTGCGCTGGCGCTCGTGAAGAGCACGAAGCTGATCACCCTGGCCGAGTCGCTCGGCGGAGTCGAGTCCCTCATCGATCATCCCGCTACGATGACGCACCTGGCCGTGGCCGACTGCGAGCTGAGCATCGACGGGGCGTTCATCCGCCTCTCGGTCGGCATCGAGGACATCGACGACATCCTCGCCGACCTCGCGCAGGCCCTCGACGCGACGGCGGGAGCTGTCGGTGGAGGTGCGGCTTCGGCCAACGGTGCCGCGGGCGACTCGGAGCGCGAGGCATCGTCAGAGACTCGTCCTACCGTTGCAGCGGTGTGATGCGTCGGTAACGGCGCAATCAGCCGTCACCGGGGTGTTCTGTCGCTGACGGTGTCGGATGGTGGGGCCGGTCACTGCCGCGGGGGAAAACCCGATGCGGGGTTGGAGGTCTTCGTGCTGTTGGCCGCGACGTCACTCCCGTAGCGTTATTGCTATGAGTGAGAAGACCCCCGAGAACCCGCAGGATCAGGAGCCGCACGGCACCGATCCGGTGGAGCCTCAGATCCCCGACACCGAGGCGGCCCCCAGCTCCGGTGAGCGCGAAGAGTCCATCAGCGCCGAGGCGATCGTCAACGCCCCGCCGACCACAGAGATAGATCAGCCGAAGGCCAGCCAGGCCGGAGAGTTCCGGACTAAGCCGCTCGATCTCGACGTGCCGTTCGCTTGCGGTTCGACTCGCCAGTACCCGCAGCAGTCGCAGGCTTATGGGCAGTCGCAGGATCCCCAGCAGCCGACCAGGCAGTTCGCACAAGCTCCGACCCGCGTCTATGAGCAGAGGCCGCAGGCCCCACAGACTCCGCAAACCGGGCAGACTCCGCCGCCCGGACAGGCTCCGGCGGCCCACCTCGCATCCACGAACCGCGCCTCAGCACCCAGCCACTCCTGTCCTCGCACCTACCCCTCGGCCCCGGCCTCCTATCGCCCCGCCGGAGAGCAACCCCACCAACCGGGGCAGCCCCAGCAACCGCGCCAACATCGACCACCCCGCCTGGGGCCGCCTCCGATGCCACCCCCACGACCACCTCGGCGAGCGAGGCAGCGCACCGAACCCGTCGCCTACGCCCCGGTCACCGGCTCACTGCCGCTGAGCCGGGACGAGGTCACCGAGATCCCCGCCGACGGGCCCATCACCTGGCCCAAACGCCCCACCGGAATCATCGGCGTCGCGAACCTCGTGCTCTCCGCCGTCCTCGCCCTGATCTGGGCGTGGATCCCGCTGGGTCTGCTGTTCACCGGAATCGGCGGAATCTTCGCCCTCGGGCTCGGCGTCCTCGCCCTCCTCGTCTGGGTGCTCGTTCAGCAGGGCGCGAACAACGCCGAACGCTACCGGGCCGAACTCATCTACGCCGATAAGATCCCCGTCCCGAAGATCGAAAGCAGCAATCGCGATCCCGGCATGGGCCGCTTCCTCCACAACCGTTGGCTGCAGGTGAAATCCGGTGCCTTCTGGCGCTCGACCGCCCACCACTACATCAAGATGCTCCTCGGCCTGATCGTCGTCGCCGGCACCATCGCCGCGATCTGCGGATCGATCTTCTGCATCTTCGCCGCCATCAACCCCCATGGAGTCAACACCTTCTTCATCGGCGAAACCATCGACGGACCGGCCCGTATCGGTGTGGCCATCGGCTCCGTCATCGTCCTCGCCAGCTCCCTGGCCATCCTGTGGTTCGCCCCGCTGCTCGATCGTGCCCTCGACCGGGCGCTGCTCGCCCCTGCCCGCACCGTGGCGCTGCAGGCCGAAGTCACGGAACTCGATCGGGCCCGAATGGCCGGACTCGAGGCGGCCGCGGCGGAACGTCTGCGCATCGAACGCGACCTCCACGACGGAGCCCAGCCCCGCCTCGTCGCCCTGACCATGACTCTGGGAATGGCGAAGACGAAGATCGACTCCGATCCGGAGAAGGCGAAGGAACTCGTGGCCGAAGCCCATACCGAAGCCAAGGGCATCGTCAACGAACTCCGCCAGCTGGCCCGCGGAATCCACCCCGCTGTCCTCACCGACCGCGGACTCGACGCCGCAGTCTCCGCTCTGGCAGGACGGTCGACGATCCCCATCGACGTCGATGTCCGCCTCGAGGGGCGGATCGGACGCGAAGCCGAGGCCGTGTCCTACTTCGTCGTCGCCGAATGCCTGACGAACATCGCCAAGCACTCCGGCGCCACCCGCGCCAGCGTGTTCATCGCCCCGACCGAGAGCGGTGTGCAGATCGTCGTCACCGACAACGGCCACGGCGGTGCACGTGTCGACCGCACCGGGCGTCACACCGGGATCGCCGGTCTCATCGACCGGGTCGAAGCCGCCCGTGGCACACTGAACCTGACCAGCCCCGCAGGTGGGCCAACGACTGTAGTTGTGGAGGTGCCATGCGCATCGTAATCGCTGAAGACTCCGCCGTCCTGCGGGCCGGACTCGAAAGGCTGCTCGCTGACGCCGGTCACGAAGTCATCGCCGCCGTGCCCGACGCCAATGAACTCCTCGCAGTCGTCCACAACGATCCCCCGGACCTCGCCGTCATCGACGTGCGCATGCCCCCGACGTTCACCGACGAAGGCATCCGCGCCGCCGTCCTCATCCGCAAGCAGAACCCGGACGTCAAGGTCCTCGTGTTCAGCCAGTACGTGGAGGAGCAGTACGCGTCCGAACTCATCGCCGAGAACACCGGCGGCTTCGGCTACCTGCTCAAAGACCGAGTCGCCGATGTCGAAGACTTCCTCACCGCCGTCGACGAGGTCGCTGGAGGCGGCACCGTCCTCGACCCGGAGGTCGTGTCCCAGATCCTGGTGCGCACGCGCAAGAAGGACGGACTCTCGACTCTGAGTCCTCGGGAACTCGAAGTCCTCCAGCTCATGGCAGAGGGCAAGTCCAATGCCGCGATCGCCGGCACCCTCTACCTCAGTGCCGGTGCCGTAGAAAAGCACATCTCCTCGGTGTTCACGAAGTTCGGCCTCACCGCCGACACCTCGGAGAACCGCCGAGTCCTCGCCGTCCTCACATTCCTCGGAGCCTAGAATGCCTGCCACAGTGCGCATCAGCGAATCCGCCCGCGTCGGTCTGCGCGCGGTCCTCATCATCCTCGCCGCCGTCGTCCTCCTCGTCCCCGTCATCGTCAGCACCGCCCAAGCCGCTTCCCGCCTCGACTACGGGCGGATCGAATCGTCCGAACCGCTGCCGAAGGCGATGAAGGAACTCAAGATCGGCCTCGACTCCGGTGGCGCCGTCGACATCAAGACCGCCGACGTCGCCGAAGCGACCGTGAAGCTCACCGGCACAGGTCCCCGCGACAGCTCCGCGGACCTTGAGGTCGACAGTCGAGCCGATACCGCCGAGGTGGCCGTGAAAAACGATGAGAAACTCGAGAACACCCGGTTGACCGTCACCATCCCGACCAGTGAGGCGAAAGACCTTGCGCTGGACTTCGACGGCAACTACGGCCGGTTCGATGTCACCGGCGACTTCGCCGAGATCAACGCCGACACCGGTGGTGGAACTGCGAACGTGACCGGTTCGGCTGAGAAGGTGCGGACCACGAGCGATTGGGGCGCCACCTACCTGGACGGTGAATTCGGTTCCGTGTCGGCCAAGACCGGGGTCGGTGCCATCGAAGGCGAGAACCTCATCGTCAGCGACCGCATCGACGTGGTCAGTTCGACGGGAACCGTCGACCTCGACTTCACCAATCAGGCGATGCCCGCCGGCGGAATCATCGCCAAGACCGAAGAAGGCTCGATCGACGTGCGGGTGCCGAATCTCAAGCTCACCTCAGAAGAGCTGGATGAGGACTTCTTCTACCGGATCAACGCGAAGTCCAATGACGGCAGCGTCGACCTCGCCTCCGAACTGAAGAAATACGATGTGGCGGACGACCCGAAGGAAGCCAAGGGCAAGATCCTCGTTCCGATCTCGGCCACAGCCGATACAGGTACCGTCACAGTCAACCAGAACTGAGAAACGACCGGCGCACGGGCGGGCTCGACTTCGGGCCCGCCCGTGCGGCGTCTGAGAGGTCGACGAACATGCAGATCACCGTCTACGGAGCCACCGGAACCTTCGGCGCGCAGTTGGTGCCCCAGCTGCGCGAACGCGGACACACCGTCATCGCCGCTCATCGCGGGAGCGGGGTCGACACGGTGACCGGTCAGGGAGTCGCCGAGGCGGCCGAGGGCAGCGACGTCCTCGTCGACTGCGTCAACCAGGTGACGATGAACGCCCAGAAAGCCATCGACTTCTTCTCCCGCAGCTCCCGTTCGATCGCCGAGGCGGCGGCCGAGCAGCCCGGCACCTCCGTGGCCGTCCTCTCGATCGCGTTCCGCCCCGAGGCCGCCGAGTCACGGATGATGGGCTGCTACCAGGGCAAAGCCATGCAGGAGCGGATATTTCGCCGGCTCGTCCCGGACGGGCAGCTGCTGATGTTCCGGTCGGCTCAGTGGTTCGAACTCGTCGACACGATGACGGTCAAGGCCGGGCCGCTGCGCTTCGTGCCGAAGATGCGCGTGCAGGCCCTGGCCGTCACCGAGGCGGACTCATCCCACCGTCACCGAGGATGTCCGACGTGACCGCCGACGAATGGCTGCGCTCGGTCTGAATCCCAGACGAGGCGCTGATCCCGGTGCGAATCGCTGACCCCGACCCCAGCGCAACGCCCCGATTCCGGGGCAGGCGTATCATCCGTTCCGGAGGTTCTCATGGATTGGATGGAATACGGGCTCAACTGGGTCGACGCAGTCAGGATCGTCATCTCATGCGTGGCCTTCTACTTCGGGATCATTCTGCTCTTGCGCATCTTCGGCCAGCGCACTCTGGCGAGCCTGTCGAGCTTCGACGTGGCCGCGATCATCGCGATGGGAGCAATCATCGGGCGGTCCATCCTCGGCGATACCCCGACCCTGGCCGCGGGCATCCTGGGTCTGGCGAGCCTGCTGATCCTGCAGGCGCTCAGCGGATTCGGCCGACGCTTCGGATTCGTGCGCAGCGTCGTCAACTCCCCGGCGGTGGTGCTCATGGCCGGCCCTGAGATCCTCACGGACAACCTGTCGAAGAGCCACGTCGATCACGACGAACTCATCGCCAAACTGCGATCGGCCGGCATCCGCAACCGCGACGAGGTGGCGTGCGTGATCCTCGAATCGACCGGTCAGATCAGCGTCATCCGACGCGGCGCACCCATCGCCGAGGAGATGCTCACCGGGGTCGTCGGCGCCGACCGAGTTCCCCGCGACGGCTGAGACTCAGTCGAGCCCGAGCACCTTCGCGCCGTTGGTCCACAGCACCGAGCGCATCCAATCATCGCCGAGGCCCAGGGCGGCCAGGCCTGCGATCTGGTCGACGTAGGGGTAGGGAATGTTCGGGAAATCAGAGCCGAGGATGACCTTGTCCTCAAGTCCGGCCAGGCGTTCGCGGTAGGCGGGGGTCACCTCGGCGGGGGAGGAGAAATACCCGGCGGCGAACATCGTCGTATCGAGATAGACGTTGTCGAATCTCTCTGCGAGATCGGCGAACTCGTCGTACTCGGGCATGCCCATATGGGCGATGACGAACTTCAGCTGCGGGAACTTGGCCAGAACGTTCGCCACCGCCTGCGGCCCGGTGTACGTGCCCGGCAGGGGAGCGGATCCGGCGTGGATGACGATCGGCACCCGGGCCTCTTCGAGTGCCCTCCACGCAGGGTCGAGGACCTCGTCATCGGGCGAGAACACACCGACCTGGACGTGGACCTTGAACAGCTTCGCCCCGGCGGCAAGCGCGGCCGGGACATAGTCGGCTGATTCGGGTTCGGCATAGAGGGTGCCGCAGTGGATGACGTCGTCGTGGGCGGCGGCGAACTCGGCGTTCCATTCGTTGAGCCACGCGGCCATTCCGGGTTTGTGAGGGTAAGTCAGGGCCGGGATCGCGCGCAGGCCGAGCTCGCGGACGATATTCAGGCGGGTGTCCGTGTCGTACCGGTAGTTGATCGGCCAGTCGCGGCCGTAGTTGTCCGCGGCATTGTCGAAGTACTCCCACACCTTGTCGAGCACGTTCTGCGGAAGGAAATGGACGTGGATGTCGGCGAGCCCCGGCAGGCCGAGGGCACGGGCATAGTCGGGAACCTCGGCGTCGGTGCGCGGGGGAGCAGTCATCGTGTCCGGGACCTCGAAGGTGCGACCGATCGTCGTCTCCGGGGCGGGATTCGCGGTCGCTCGGGCGGGTGACGGGGTCTGAGTCGCTGCATCATCGGAGTCGTTCATGGCCCCACTCTATGACCTCGCAGTCGACGGGTTCACGGGTGGTCCGGAGTCCGGCCCGGTGAACGCGACGACCCCCGGCGCGGTCGATGGTCGGTATTCAGCGCGCGTCCATGCCCGGCGCATAGACTGCCCGCATGAGCCTGCGCGATCCGTTCACGATCCCTACCCCGTCCCAGGTCAGACCCGTGGGACAGGCACCGTTCTGGACTCCTGGGCAGACCGTGACCTGGACGTTCCGGCGTTTCGACTTCGACCGCGATCGCGCCGAGGTGGCCCGCCCGATGCGTGTCATCGACGATGGACCCGATGGTGCCGTCCTGTGGTTGGCCGGGGGTACGCCGACGCAGGAGACCCGCATCGTCGGGTGGGAGGACACGGACTCACACGACGTGCCGTTGAAGGCCCGGTTCCGACCGCTGGCCGAAGCGCCCACCAGGATCAATGTCGAGGGCTCGTGGCGGGGCCGCGGGGTCCTCAAGATCGTTCCGCCGCAGGTGCCGTTCTCCGTGTGGGTGCTGCTCAAAGACGACGCGGACGGCGGTGTGCGGGCAGAGTGGTACATCAATCTCGAGACCACCCACAAACGCAGCGATGATGCGCTGTTCACCAGCGATCACATCCTCGACATCACCTTTCCGATCGCAACGATGCCCCTGCACGCCGCCGACGGTCGGCTCGATCCGGCCGGAGCTGTGTTCAAGGACGTCGACGAACTCGCCGCGGCAGCGAACTATGGAGCGTGGCCGACGGAGTGGTCGGAGATCATCCGGGACAATGGCAGCCATCTGCTCGACCACCTCGGCGATTTCGGTTGGGCCTTCGATCCCGAATGGGAGACGGTGGCCCGCGCTCTGCTGGGGAAGGCACGACTAGGAGCCGCCTCGGTGAGAGAAAAATCGTTCGATCAGGAACATCGGGCGATCCCGAATGGTTGTTATGACCGACAGCATCGGTGATCGTCGCGGATGCACCTGTCGCCCCACTGAAGCACACAAGTGAAGAATGATCTGCTGCTGAAAGGAACCGTCTCCATGACGACCAACCATCGGATTCGCCTGAACTCGCGCCCTGTGGGCGCTCCCACTGCAGAGAACTACCTGCTCGACGAGGTGCCTGTGCCGACCCCGGGCGAGGGGCAGGTGCTGCTGCGCACCCTCTATCTCTCGCTCGATCCGTACATGCGCGGGCGGATGTCGGACGCGAAGTCCTACGCCAAGCCCGTCGAGGTCGGCGATGTCATGGTCGGCGCCACCGTGTCCGAGGTCGTCGAATCCAATGCCGAGGGCTTCGCCGCCGGTGAGATCGTGCTCGGCTACGGCGGTTGGCAGGAGTATTCGGTCGAGTCGACCGGACACCTGCGCAAGATCGACCCGGAGCTCGCGCCGATCTCCACCCACCTCGGTGTGCTCGGAATGCCCGGGTTCACTGCGTACGCGGGTCTGCTCGAGATCGGTCAGCCCAAGGAGGGTGAGACCGTGGCCGTGGCCGCTGCGACCGGCCCCGTCGGATCCGTCGTCGGGCAGATCGCGAAGATCAAGGGAGCGACTGCCGTCGGCATCGCCGGCGGACCGGCCAAGGTCGCTCACCTGCGTGAGCTCGGCTTCGACGTGGCACTTGACCACCGCACGGGGAACCTGCGGCAGGAGCTGAAGGAGGCGGTGCCGCAGGGCATCGACGTCTACTTTGAGAACGTCGGCGGGGAGGTCTTCGATGCTGTGCTGCCGCGGCTCAATACGTTCGCTCGCGTGCCCGTGTGCGGTCTCGTCGCCAACTACAACCTCACCTCGCTGCCCGAGGGGCCGGACCGTTCGGGAGCGCTCATGGGCAACATCCTGTCGAAGTCGCTGCTCGTGCGCGGATTCATCCAGACCGAGTTCGCCGAGCGTCTGACCCCGCAGTTCCTTACGGACATGAGCGGCTGGCTCAAGGATGGCAAGGTTCGCTTCCGCGAGGACATCCGCCCCGGACTCGAGAAGGCTCCCGAATACTTCAACGATCTGCTTACCGGCGGAAACTTCGGCAAGATGGTCGTCGCCGTGGGCGCCGAGAGCTGAGGCTGTCGGTTCATCCCTGAATCGGAAACGAGGAGGCGGCGTCGGCCAGTTCTGGCCGATGCCGCCTTTCTTTGTTGGTGAAGTCGGTATTGCTGTTCAGACGGGCATGTGCCTCGGCGAACTCACGCGAAGTGAGCGAACACCTCGGCGGGGTCAAGGCCGAAGCTCAGCGCCAGGTTGAGCACGATGCGGGCCTTGCGGGCATCGAGGATGCCAGCGGGCACGAGGCCCGCTTCGAGCAGGCCGATCTCTCCTCCCGGATAGCCGTAGGTGCGGTGCAGGCTCGCACCCGAACCGGTGCGTGAGGCCAGCACCACGGGCATCCTCTCCGCCAGTCGAGCGACAGCGGGCAGCAACTCCTCGGGGACGTGGCCCCCGCCGACCCCGGAGACCACGGTGCCGGCGAGGCCGGAACCGGCGATGAGATCAAGGGTCTCTTCCGGTTCGCCCATCCCCACCTCGGCGAGGGCGACCTTGCTCAGCTGAGACGGACGGGGAAGTCCGGCGAACGGTGATTTCGGAGGCTGGGGCGCGTGCGGGAGATGGAGATCGTCTTCGCTCAGCCATCCGATCGCGCCGAGGATGGGCCCGGAGGAGAACGCGGCCGTCGAGGTGGTGTGCGACTTCGAAACGAACCTCGGATCGTGGACTTCGTCGTTGAAGACCAATGATGACGGCAGATCGCTGACCTTGTCGGACAGGGCAGTGAGGGCGGCGGCCCGGACATTCGCCGGCCCGTCGGCTCCGGGCAGGGTCGGATTGCGCATGGCCCCGGTGACAGCGATATGAGTGCTCGAGTCATTGAGCAGCCAGAGCCCGAACGCGGACTCTTCAAGAGTGTCGGTGCCTTGGGTGAGGACGATTCCATCGGCCCCGGACGTACGGGCGAGCTCGACGACGTCGAAGAGCATCTCCAGGGTGACATTCGCGCTCGAAACCTGAGCAACCTGAGTGAAATCAGCCCGCAGATCCGGCCAGACCTGATCGAGACCCGCGGCCGCAGCGATCTCCGCGCCGCTGAGCGCTGGAGCAACCCCGCCCGCGGCATTGGCGGTCGACGCGATGGTCCCGCCGAGAGCGGCCAAGAGCAGGTGAGGGGCGGTGTGGAGTGAGGTCTCAGGCATGATTCGAGTCTAACGTCAGTTCCTACGTCAGTGGCCTTTGCTAGCCTCCACGCATGGACCCCGCCACCGTGCTCCGCTTGGCCAACGACCAAGCCATGCAGTACCCCTCGGTCGAGCTCGACCACCCATTCGGGCCGGACAATGCCGTGTACAAAGTGCGCGGAAAGATGTTCATGATGGCATACGAGCTGCGGGGAGTTCCGAGTCTCAACCTCAAGATCGATCCCCTCGACGGTGAGGTGCTGCGCGACGCCTATGCGGAGATCTCACCCGGCTATCACATGAACAAGAAGCACTGGATCACCGTCGCAGGGGAGGGAAGCGATGACGGCGGCGAACCCGGCGCCGCAACTGCCGGCGATCGTCTCGATCCCGTTCTTCTCCACGACCTCGTACTCGAGTCTTACTGTCTTGTCGTGGCCAAGATGTCCAAGAAGGACCGACCTGTTGACCCTGACACCTTCGGAGGAAGGAGCGACAGCCGTTGACCTCACTCGACTCGCGAATTGGCGCGCACCCGCCAAGGCACAGAGAATAGTTCCTATGTCCGCCCTGTCATCCGCGCTCGCCTACCGGCGACTGCTCGAATCGAATGCCACCCTGCGCATGCTCCGGGCCGACAACCTCGCTGTCATGGCCGGAACCCTCGACGCTCATCTCGGCAAGCCCGGCACCAGGATGAACACCGAGGATCTGCACGAAAGCATCGACGCTGACCTCGAAGAGCTCCGCGACCACTTCGACCTCTCGCTGCGGACAGCGAAGGCGTACTGCGATGACTGGCGTCGCGCCGAAATCCTCGTCCGTCGTCCCGCCACCGCCGCCAGAGGCGAAACCTACGAACTCTCCGCCGCCGGCTTCGATGCCATCCGCATGCTCGAGCAGCTGCGCACCCCACCACAGACCGCCACCGAATCCCGGCTGGTCAGCCTCGCCCAATCCGTGCGACAGCTGGCCATCGACACCGACCCGGACAGCTCTCGCCGCCTCGCCTCCTTGCGCGCCGAACGCGACCGCATCGACGCCGAGATCGCCCGTGTGCGCCGCGGCGATCCGCGCTCCGTCGTCCTCGACAGGCGCCGCGCGAACGAACGCGTCTCCGACATCCTCCAGCAGGCGCAGGGACTGCCTGCCGACTTCGCCCGCGTGCGCGCCCGCTTCGAAGAACTCAATCAGGAACTGCGGGTCTCGATCCTCGCCGCCGAGGACTCCCAGTCACAAGTACTCGACGAAGTGTTCCGCGGCGTCGACCTCATCGAGTCCTCCGACGAAGGTCGGACGTTCTCGGCGTTCTCCGCCCTCGTCCGCGACCCCGAACAGTCTGCGGCCTTCGACGACGACATCGCCGCCATCCTCGACCGGGACTTCTCCGCCACCCTCTCTTTGGCCACCCGCCGTTCCCTGCGCACCCTGATGCGCCAGATGAAGGACGGGTCTCACGAGGTTTCGGACATCCTCACCGAGTTCGCCCGTGGCCTGCGCCGCTACGTCCACTCCCACGAATTCCAACGTGACCGCGTCATGCGCACTCTCCTCCAGGAGGGTCTCGCCGCGGCCGCGCCCGTGTCGCAGGAGCTCAAACCCTACGACGAGATAGGCATCGACCTCGAACTCTCCAGCGTCTCACTCGGCAGCGTCGGCGAGGTCATCCTCCACGACCCCGAGGAGTTCGACGCCGGAGCGGAACTCGGCGAGGCCACGGACTCCGAGATCGACTTCGCCGAACTCATCGCTGTCGCCCGCGAATCCGAAATCGACTTCGCCGAACTCACCGAGAACATCAACTCCGTCGTCACCTCCACCCACGAGGCCTCCATCGCGGAGGTGCTCGAAACTTTCCCTGCCACACAGGGCCTGGCCAGCGTCGTCGGCCTGTTGTCCCTGGCCAGCACCTATGGCCACGTCGATGTCGGCAACCGCGAAGTCCTCACCTGGGCCGGCGTCGACGGCATCGTCCGCACCGCCGCGATCCGCCGCCACTACTTCACCGAAGGCATCACCCTATGAGCCCCACCCACCACGACAACGACACCGCCCCCGCCGAGGTGGGGGCCGCCTCGGCGAGAGAATCCACCGATTCCGCGGACGACCTCAGCCACAATCCCAGCGGTCTGTGGTCCGGTGACACCGGAACATTGGGAGAGCGCACCCGCCGAGTGCTGCTCGAACTGCTCAAAGGGCCGTATGTGTCCGGGACGCAGGCCCCGCAGCTGTGGGCCGCTCTCGTCGCGGACGAAGGTCTCGTCCGTTCGCGCCTGCACGATCTGTTCCTCGACCTCGTCATCGACAGGGTCGACGAATTCGCATTCACCCGCAAGATCGTCACCGACGAGATCGACGCGCCCGCCGCGGTGCGCAGCGAACGACTCACCTTCCTCGACACGGCAATGCTGCTGGTGCTCCGGCAGCTGCTGTTGGCCGCGCCGGGGGAGAAGCGCGTGATCGTCGATCGCGAAGAGGTCTATGAACGCCTCGCGATCTACCGCACAGGGGACGAATCGACCTTCCACCGCAATCTCAACGGCGCGTGGTCGCGGATGAGCAACCGACTGCGTGTGCTCCACAAAGCCGGTGAAGACCGCTTCGAGATCTCTCCCATGGTGAAGTTCCTCATCGACGAGGACCGCGTGCGCGAGCTCATCGCCGTCTACGAACGCATTGCCGCTGGTGAGACCGATGCTGGAGAAATCGACGCTGACACCGAGGAGGACGAAGCGTGACAGAGGCACTCTTCCCGCTCGACGCGGCGTTCGTCGCCGACCAGGCGCGTGCTCGCGGAGCGAACCGACCCGACGTCGGCAGCCAGTGGCGCCTGAGCGAGATCCAGATCGCGAACTGGGGCACCTTCGACGCCGACATCCATCGCATCCCCGTCTCCCACAAGGGCCACCTCATCACCGGGCCCTCGGGCTCGGGCAAGTCCTCCCTCCTCGACGGAATCGCCGCAGTACTCACCCCGGATAAGTGGCTGCGCTTCAACGTCGCCGCTCAGACCGCGGGCGCGCGCCTCGACCAGCGCAGCCTCGTCAGCTACGTCCGCGGGGCCTGGACTCGCACCGCGGATTCCGAAGAGGACCGGGTCGTCAGCAAATATCTGCGTCCGCGCGCCACCTGGAGCGGAATCATCCTCCGCTACGACAACGGCAGCGACAAGCCCCTGTCGTTGGCCCGACTCTTCTTCATCAAGGGTTCGGGCACGAAAACGACGGACCTCTCCGACGCCTGTGTCCTCGAGCGCGCGGACCTCGACCTCTCCGACCTGCAGCACTATGCGCGCTCCGGACTCGAGACCCGCAAACTCAAGGCCGACCATCCTGATGCGGTGGTCACCTCGAACGGCCACCACGGGAAGTTCTATGCACGGATGCGCAAGACCTTCGGCATGGCCGACGAGTCCGCACTCCAGCTGCTGCACAAGACACAGTCGGCGAAGAGCCTGGACAGCCTCGACCGGCTCTTCCGAGACCATATGCTCGAAAGTCCGGTGACCTTCGACCTCGCTGAGACCGCCGTCGCCCAGTTCGGTGACCTCAAGGACGCTCATGACCATGTCGTCGAACTGCGCAAGCAGCGCGATCATCTGCTGCAGCTGCGCGAAGCCGCCTCCCGTTTCGAGACCGCCAATGACATCGCCGCGAAGTCGATCGCGCTCAGCGAAGCTCTGCTGCCGTACCAGAAGCGGCGCGAGCTCGATATCCTCCGCGCCGACCTTTCGGCGCTGACCAGGCAGATCGTCGAACTCGAAGTCACCGCCGACCGCGCCAAACGTGACTTCGACACCGCAGTCGACGAATACGACTTGGCCCGACGGGCCACTTTGGAACTCGGTGGTTCCGAGGCCGAACACCTTCAGCAGCGCATCGACACCGCCGAAACCGAACGCCGCGCCATCAACGAACGCTGGTCTGGGCTGGCTCGCCAGCTTGAGCAGGCCGGCATCGAGCACGCCCCGACCACTGCCGCCGAATTCGCCGAACTGCAGGCTCAGATCGCCTCCAGCCTCGACGACGACACGCAGGTCGCCGGACCCACCCACGCCGATCACGACCGGTTCTCCCAGGCGAGGGCGAAGGTCCGCGAACTCGAAGGGGAGATCGAATCCCTGCGGCGGTCCGGATCGACCGTGCCGAACAACCTCATGACGATCAGGTCCGAGCTCGCCGCCGGCACCGGGCTGAGCGAGAAGGCGCTGCCGTTCGCGGCCGAGCTCATCGAAGTCGACCCCGACGAGGCGCGGTGGACAGGTGCCATCGAGAGGGTGCTGCGGCCCATGGCACTGACCGTCCTCGTCCGTTCTGAGAACCTCTCGGCCGTGCGCACGTGGGTGGATTCCCACCGCATCCGCGGTCGCCTCGTCTTCGAGGAGATCCCGCGCTCAGTGCCGAGTCCCCGCCCCGTGGGCAGTGAGAAGTCGCTGCTCAACAAGGTGAATGTCAGCGACACCGGCTTCGGCGACTGGGTCCGGACCACTTTGTCCGAACGCTTCGACTTCGCCTGTGTCGACCACCCGGACGAACTCGACGACCATCCGCGCGCCGTCACCGTCAAGGGCCAGGTCAAGACCTCACGCACCCGTTACGAGAAGGACGACCGGCGGGCCATCGACGATCGCAGCCAATGGGTCCTCGGCGACCGCGAAGCGAAACTCGAAGCCCTCGTCGAATCCCTCAAGGAGGCTCAGTCGGAACTGGCCGCGGCCGAACAGGTGGTCGCGGCTGCTGATGCCGAAACCGCACAGGCCCACCGTCGCCGCGGCATCCTCGCCGGTATTCGCGAACAGTCCTGGCGCGACGTCGACCGAGACGGAGCGGCCGAGAAGGTCGCGACTCTCGAGCGGCAGCTGGCCGAACTCGAAGATGCCGACGGCGACCTCCAGCAGGCGATCGGCGCCGAACGCAAAGCCAAGGCGGTCAAGGACGCGACCGAGACAGCGAAGAACGACGCCGACTATGCCCTTCGCCGGGCGAACGAGGAATCGACGGGTCTGCGCTCGAACATGACGCGGATCGAAGACGACGTCAATTCCGGTCGGGTGGCGGAAGTCGAGGGTCACCTCGGCGAACAACTGGACGAACGGTTCCGGAAGATCCAACGCAGCATCAAGCGGGAGAACCTCGCCGAGGTGGGCCAGCAGGTCTCGCAGGTGCTGCAGGAGGAGAAGGACCGGGCGCAAACCGATGCAAGTCGGTCGGGGCAGTCCGTGACTCGGTTGGCTGCCGAGTTCAAGGCCGCATGGCCGTCGGTATCGTCCCAGCTCACCGCGGAAGTCGATGATCGTCGCGCCTACCTGTCTATGCTCGATGAGATCCTCGCGCACGGCTTGCCCGATCACGAGAACCGGTTCCGAGATCTGCTGCAGCAGCGGTCCCGGGACCTCATCGGCGAACTCCTCAACGAGATCCATGCGGCTCCGCGCGAGATCGAGGACCGGGTCGCGCCGATCAACTCCTCCTTGCTGCGCTCGCAGTTCGACGAGGACCGGTACCTGCGGCTGAAGGTCAAGACCCGTCGGTCCGAGACCGTCAACGCCTTCATCGCCGATCTCCGCCTCGTGGCGAGCGGCAGCTGGGGTGAGGACGATATGGAGACTGCGGAGAGGAAGTACGACACCCTCGCCGAGGTGATGCGCCGATTCGCGTCCAGCGAACACGTCGACAAGGTCTGGAAGAACCAATGTCTGGACACACGCCTGCACGTGAGCTTCCTCGCCGAGGAGATCGACGACCACGGGCGCGCGCACGCGACCTACGATTCGGGTGCGGCGATGTCCGGCGGTCAGCAGCAGAAGCTCGTGATCTTCTGCCTGGCGGCAGCGCTGCGCTATCAGCTGGCGGACCCGGATGAGGCAATCTCGAAGTACGGCACGATCATCCTCGACGAGGCCTTCGACAAAGCGGATACGCGGTATACGCGTATGGCCTTGGACATCTTCATCGAGTTCGGGTTCCACATGGTGCTGGCGACTCCGCAGAAGCTGCTGCAGACGATCGAACCCTATGTGGGTGCGGCCACGTCGATCGAGAATCCGAGCCGCCAGAAGACCCTGACCTCGACGATGGTGTGGGACGAGTCCGTGCGCGGGGAGGCTTCTGGAGCGGTCTCGGGTTCAGAGTCGGCTGATGGCGCGGACGAGGAGTCCGCTGGGCCTGGTGGGTTAGGTGATCCCAAGGGTTCGGACAGTTCCGAGAGTGTCCGTGTGGCTGGTGAAGTCGAGCTTGAGTTCGAGGAGTCGGACGCCCGATGACGATGCTCTCCGTCGCCGAGGCTCGGACGAAGGCACGTACTCGCCTGAGTTCGTCCATGGCCTCGTGGGCGGCGGAGGCAACAGGTCAGGTGCGTGTTGAGATCGCCCTCAAACCACCGACGGAGAAGCAGGTGCTCTCCGATCAGACTGCCGCCGCGAACTGGGCCGGCAGTTGGCGGGCGGTCCGGGAGCGGGCGGGGGCGACAGCCGCGGGCGCACCTGCAGAGCTCGAGATCGATTGGGAAGAACGCAGCTGGGCTCGCGTCGGCAGTCAACGCGTTCCGGTCCGACTGCGACTGTTGACCCCTGATGCAGTGGCCGCTTTCGTCGGCGGCGACACCGCTCGAGAATGGCGGAGGCTGCGAGACCGTGCCGTCAGCATCCGGCAACGACTCGGGTCCGTATCGAACGGCATCGCGCCGACTCGCGACGCGGACGCGGAGGCCAGCTCGGACTGGGACTCCCTTGCCGCGGCGATACGTTCCCAATCGAAGCGGATCCTTTCCTTGTCCGACGCCGCATTCGATACGGTCATCGACGTCGTCGACTGGCTGTGCACCCATCCGCTCGGATCGCTGCGACCCAGACAGCTGCCCATCCGCGGGGTGGACTCGAAGTGGTTCGAGACCCACCGCAGCCTCGTCACCGCCCTGCTCGGAGGGATCGGCCACGCCCATGCGGTGACCGTCCTCGACGCCGAACCGCGACTGCGGCTGCGTATCCTCGACGCGACCCTGATCGGCGCCGTGGATCATGAGGCCACCGTCGATCGCACCTGGGTCAGAGCAGCCGCCGCGTCCCTTGACGATGTGACCGCTCCGATCTCCCAGCTCGGTCGACTGCCCATAACGCCGAGGGTGGTCTTCGTCTTCGAAAACCTCGAATCCGTGCTGGCCATGCCGGATTGGCCGGGTGCCGTGGCCGTACACGGCTCCGGCTATGCCGTCGACGGGGTCGCTCGATTGGACTGGATCGTCGGTGCGCGTGTGATCTATTGGGGCGACCTCGACTCCCATGGTTTCGCGATCCTCAACCGTTTGCGCAGCCACTTGCCGGAGGTCGAATCCGTGCTCATGGACGAAGCAACTCTGCTCGCGCACCGGGATCTCTGGGTACCCGAACCGAAGCCGAGCACCGGCACTTTCGCGCATCTCACCGGCACCGAGGCACGAGCCCTCGAACGACTACATGCTGAAGGAGGCGTCCGGCTCGAACAGGAACGCATCCCGTGGGATACGGCTCTGAACCGGTTGAGGTCCGCGGCTGAGGTGGAGACCTCGGGTCACCTCATCGAAGGAACGGGACGTGGCGTGGGAACGGAGCACCGCCTCGGCGAGGGCCTTGACAACGACCGATAAGCCGCGCGGGGGACTGACCGCCCTCTGCGTCGCCGAACTGGTGTGCTGGGGCCTGCTCTACTACTCCCTACGGGTGGCGGTAACCCCATCTCTGACGATATGGGTTGGAGCCACACGACGGTGACGGTCCTCAACCGCACCTGGACCGACGAGGCGGCCGACCGCACCGAACGCCCGAGCCGGGCCGAACTGCTTCACGTCACCCGTCACCCGCGGTTCATCACCCCCGTTCCCAGACCGATACGGGAGATATTCCCGCATTCGTGGGTGAGGAATCGGACAGCCGCCCTGCTGGAGTTCGGGGCTAGACTGAAAGTGCTGTCAAGGCCTCGATCACGGGGCCGCCCCTGCCGGGGCTGTGAATGCACCCCCGGTGCCATGGTTCAACGGAAGGAAGTCAATGCCCACCGTCGCCAGAAACATCGTCGATACCCTCGTCGCCAGCGGAGTCAAGCGCGTCTACGGCATCCCGGGAGATTCGCTCAACGGATTCACGGACGCCCTCCGCGTGAACCCGCAGCTCGAATGGGTTCACGTCCGCCACGAGGAGGCCGCTTCCTTCGCCGCCAGCGGCGAGGCCGCCCTGACCGGTGAACTCGCTGTCTGCGCCGGCAGCTGCGGACCCGGCAATCTCCATCTCATCAACGGGCTCTTCGATGCCCAGCGTTCGCGGGTTCCCGTGCTGGCCATCGCCGCCCAGATCCCGAGTGACGAGATCGGCTCGAACTACTTCCAGGAGACCCACCCGACCGAGCTGTTCCGTGACTGCAGCGTCTACGTCGAGAACGTCTCCTCGGCCGAGCAGATGCCCCGACTGCTGCGCATCGCCATGCGCGAAGCGATCGAGAAGCGCGGTGTCGCTGTCCTCGTAATCCCCGGTGACATCGGTCTGTCCGAAATCGACGCCGCCGCTGAGGTGGTCAAAGGCTACCAATCGCACATGATCCCGGCCGAATCCCAAATCGAGGCCGCTGTCAAGGCGCTCAACAAGGGCAAGAAGACGACGATCCTCGCCGGTGCCGGCACCGAGGGTGCCCACGATGAGCTGCTCGCGATCGCCGAGAAGCTCCAGGCTCCGATCGTCCATTCGCTGCGTGGTAAGGAATTCGTCGAATACGACAACCCCTACGACGTGGGCATGACCGGACTGCTCGGATTCTCCTCCGGTTACGCTGCGCTCAAGGACTGCGACACCCTGCTCATGCTCGGCACCGACCTGCCCTACCAGCAGTTCTACCCCGAGGACGCGACTGTTATCCAGGTCGATGTGCGCGGTTCGCAGATCGGGCGGCGCACGAAAGTCGACATCCCGCTCGTCGGAACGGTTGCCGACACCGTCGAGGCCCTGCTGCCGCAGATCAAGCCCAACCGCAGCAGCACACATCTCAAGGCGATGACCAAGCACTATGCGAAGACCCGCAAGGATCTCGACGAGCTCGCGACCCCGTCGAAGCGGAGCATCCACCCGCAGTACCTCACCCGGCTCATCGACGAGATGGCCGATGACGATGCGGTGTTCGTTCCCGACGTCGGATCGCCGGTGGTGTGGGCGGCCCGCTACCTGACGATGAACGGCAAGCGCCGCCTCATCGGCTCCTTCAGCCACGGCTCGATGGCCAACGCACTGTCGCAGAGCGTCGGCGTCCAGTCGGCGTTCGATAGCCGGCAGACCATTGCGCTCGCCGGCGACGGCGGCCTGTCCATGCTACTCGGTGAGCTCATCACGCTCACCCAGAACAAGCTGCCGGTGAAGACGGTCGTGTACAACAACTCCTCGCTCAACTTCGTCGAGCTCGAGATGAAGGCGGCCGGTTTTGTCACGTTCGGCACCGACCTCGACGATCCCGACTTCTCCACCATCGCCGAGGCGGTCGGGATCAAGGGCTTCCGTGTCGAGAAGTCCAAGGACCTGCCGAAGGTCGTCAAGGAATTCCTCGCCTACCCGGGGCCGGCTGTCCTCGATGTCGTCACCGAACGCCAGGAGCTGTCGATGCCGCCGTCGATCACCGTCGAGCAAGCCAAGGGCTTCGCGCTCTACGCGATCCGCACGGTGCTCTCGGGCAAGGGCGACGAACTCATCGATCTCGCCCGGACGAACATCCGCCAGCTCTTCTGAGCTGAGTAAGGTCGCAGGTCCTCCGCCGCCGGCGCAAACTGGCGCAGAGCACGATAAGTGTGCGCAGATTGCCGCTTGGGACACCCAAACGGGCAATCTGCGCACACTTATCCTTGGGGAAGCAGGCTCTGCGGTCCGATCGGTGTGACGAAGCCAGGGGCGGCCGACCCACTCACCCGTGGAGGCCCCGCCACTCAACCCAGCGAGTAAGGCACCAGTGCCTGAGCGGTGACGAGGGCGGCGGTCATCGCCTCATGCCCCTTGTCCTCGACAGACCCTTCGAGTCCGGCACGGTCGAGCCCCTGCTGTTCGGTGTCGCAGGTCAGTACGCCGAATCCTACGGGCTTGCCGGAGTCGATGGCGACCCGGTTGAGGCCGTCGGTGGCGGCTTGGCAGACGTAGTCGAAGTGCGGGGTGCCGCCGCGGATGACGACTCCGAGGGCGACGACCGCGTCGAAGTGCGGTGCCAGGCGGGCCGCGGCGACGGGCAGTTCGAAGCTGCCGGGCACACGGATGAGCGTGGCTTCGGCTCCGGCCTCGGCGGCGGCGCGCTGGGCCCCGTCGACGAGCCCGTCCATGATCTGGGTGTGCCAGGAGGCGGCGACGATGGCGACGCGCAGGTCAGCGGCGTCGACGGTGAGGTCTGGTGCTCCGGAATGAGCCATGAGTGTGTCCTTTGTTCGAAAGCTCCGCAGAGCCTGGTTCGTGTCTGTGTGAGTGCGCGGTGCGCGGTTCAGTTGGCGACGGCCCCGGCTGTGCCCGCGCCAGTACCGGATGTGCCCGTGCCCTCCGGCAGTGAGAGCACATGGTGCATGCGTTCGCGCTTCGTGGCCAGGTAGTGCGTGTTCTCCGGCCGCGCCGCGACCTCGAGTGGAACCACAGCTTCGACCGCGATGCCCAGCTCTTCGAGAGCCGAGGTCTTCGCCGGGTTGTTCGTGAGCAGGCGGATGCGAGTCAGCCCGACCGAGCGCAGGATGGTCGCTGCGGCACGGTAGTCGCGGGCGTCGTCGGTGAACCCGAGGTCCCGGTTCGCATCTACGGTGTCCCGCCCCTGATCCTGCAGAGCGTAGGCGCGCAGTTTGTTGCGCAACCCGATTCCGCGACCTTCGTGTCCGGTCAGGTAGAGCACCGCCCCGCCGTGTTCGGCGATGAGGCCGAGCGCCAGGTCGAGCTGCTCACCGCAGTCGCACCGGTGCGAACCGAAGACGTCCCCGGTCAGGCACTCCGAATGCAGCCGCACGAGAGGCGCCGGACCCTCCGTGCCGGAATCCGGGGGCCCCGCAAACACGCCGAGGTGGTCATGCCCGTTGATCGTGAACGCGCGGGCCCGCAGGCTGCCGTGCTCCGACGGCAGAGCCACCTCCGCGGTCGCCTCAACCGACTCGTTACCGCCAAGGGCACCGGCAGCCGTCACCGAGGCGGTCGCCTCAGGGCGGGAATCATCCGCCGCCGACGATAGGGCCGCCGGGGAGTCGCTCGACGCATCCGCGTCACGCAGCTCGAGGTAGGCGATGAGCTGTTCGATCGAGACCATGACGAGGTCGTGGGCGTCGGCGAACTCGCGGACGGCGTCGAAGCGCATCATCGACCCGTCGTCGTGGACCACCTCGGCGATCATTGCCACCGGCTGTGCACCGGCCAAAAGCGCGAACTCCACCCCGGCCTCGGTGTGGCCGGGGCGCTCCCGGACACCGCCGTCCTTCGCGATGAGTGGGAAGACATGGCCGGGCCGCGAGATCGCCGCCGGATCAGGGCGGGCGGCAGCGAGGACCCGACCGGTCTCGGCGCGTTCGGCGGCGCTGATTCCCGTGGTCACCCCCACCGCATCGCAGCTGACCGTGTAGGCCGTGCCCTTCGGATCCTCGTTGTCGGTGACCATCGGCGGCAGACGCAGGGACGCGGCTCGGTCGGCGGTCATGGGTGCGCAGATGACGCCCGAGGTGTGCCGGACGAAGAAGCCTATCGTCGTAGGATCGGCGAACTCGGCGGCCATGATGAGGTCGCCCTCGTTCTCCCGGTCCTCATCATCGACGACGAGGATGGGCTGGCCGGCGGCGACGGCTGCGATGGCCGCATCGATGGGATCGAGGCGGCTGGCGTGAGCGATGGGATCAGTCATAATCGACTCCTTGCTGGGTGCTGTTCGGCAGTGGCGAGCCCACCGAGGCGGGGCTCGGGTCGGAGGGAACCGTGCCGGCGGCGGTGTCGTCACCGGCGGCGGTGCGGAAGGACAGGAGACGCGCGGTGTACTTCGCGAGCACATCGACCTCGATGTTCACGGCCGCGCCGACCGGCATCTGTCCGAACGTCGTGTGCGTGAGCGTCGCCGGGATGAGTCCGACCTCCACCCACGCGGAGGATGCGCTCGGCTCGGACACGGCCGTCACGGTCAGTGACACCCCGTTGAGAGCGATCGAGCCTTTGACCGCGGTCAGTGGAGCGAGCTCGCTCGGGATCCCGATGCGCAGGGTCGACCAGTCGGGACGGTCGGTGCGGTCGAGGAGTTCGCCCCGGCCGTCGACGTGTCCTTGGACGACATGGCCGTCGAAGCGCCCCGAGGCGGGTGTGCAGCGCTCCAGATTGACTCGGTCGCCCGTGCCCAGAGTGCCGAGTCCGGTCAGGCGGAGGGTCTCGCCCATGACCTCGGCGGTGAAGAGGCCGGGACGCTGCTCGGTGGGCCGCCTCGTCGAGGTCAGGCAGACGCCGTTGACGGCCAGCGAGCCGCCGAGTTCGAGGTCGGCGACGAGGGCGCCGGCGTCGATGGTGATCGCGGCCGAATCGTTCGTGTGCTCGATGGACTCGACGGTGCCGAGCCCTTCGATGATTCCGGTGAACATGTGACTCCAGATTCTCAAGCGGTGGTCGGTGGTGGCTGTAGGAGTGCGGCGGCTAGGTGACTGATTCGGGTAAGCCGGTTGAGTCAGGCCCCGGATCCGCAGTCGCGAAATGCAGCAGGAAATCCGGTCCGACCCGCGACACCGCCGGTGTCTCCGTGTCGTCGGGGATCAGCTGCAGCGCCTCGGACAGGGTGCCGATCTCCAAGCCGTCGACGCTGCCGCGGCCGGGTCCGATGAGCAGCGGAGCCTGATAGCAGAAGACCTCGTCGACGACCCCTGCGGAGAAGAACGCGCCCAGCACTGTCGGCCCGCCTTCGACGAGGAGGTGGCGCGCTCCGGCGGCGTACAGCTCGTCCAGGGCCTCACGGACATCGTGGGTGCGCAGATGCAGAGTGTTGGGATTGAGGGCGAGGAACGATGTGACCGGCAGCTCCGAGGTGCCGAGCACGACAGGCCGCGGCTGGTCGTCGAGTGCGATTCCGTCCGGGCCGCGGGCGTTGAGACGCGGATCGTCGGCCACGGCGGTGCCGGTGCCGACGAGGATGGCGTCGACGCGTGAGCGGACCTCGTGAGCGTGTGCGCGAGACTCCGCCGAGGTGATCCACTGACTGGTTGCGTCCGCGGCGGCGACGGCACCGTCGAGGCTCTGCGCGATCTTGGCAGTGACGAACGGGCGGGCCTCGGTCAGGGAGCGCACCCACCGCGCATTGAGTGCGCGGGAGTCCTCTTCGCACAGGCCCGAGCGGACCGTCAGCCCTGCCTCGGCGAGTGTGTTCCCACCGCCGGCGGCCAAGGGATTCGGGTCGGGGGAGGCGAAGACGACGGAGGGGATCTCGGCGGCGAGGATCGCCTCGGTGCAGGGCCCGGTCCGGCCGTGGTGGTCGCAGGGCTCGAGCGTGACGAGCAGCGTCGCGGTGGTCAGATCGATGTCGAGGTCGTGAGCGGTGGTGATCGCCTCCACCTCGGCGTGGGGTGTTCCCGTTCCTCCATGGTGACCGGTGACGATCTGCCCATCGGCTGTCAGGATTGCGGCTCCTACCAGCGGATTCGCTCCGCGAACACCTTCGCGGGCAGCATTGAGAGCGGCGATCATCGCCGCTGATTCGAGGTCCGTGAATTCCGCTGCTTCGCCTGGTTGCGCGCCCATGAAAAACCTCCCGAGCCTTCGCCGGGAGGGAGGATATTGCGGGTGCAACCATCAGGGCGTCTCAGTCGCGTGCGACGGTGCGGTCGAATGCACCGAAAGACAGCGGCCGAGGCCACCATGCTCCTCCCATCCAGACTCTGACTGTCGGTTTCGGAATTTCACCGAATCAACCGCCTGCACGAATGCGAGCGGGTCGCGGACTGTGACCGCCGGTACGGAATTTCACCGTCCCCGGAACATGTGAGGCCAGAGTAGCATGACCATCACCGAGGCGTCCGTGAGGTCTGTCACATAGTGACATCAGGGCGGGGCTGCGCTCGCGATGACCGTGATTTGCCAAAATGCATAACCTAGGTATATAAAGAAGTTATGGATGATGCGGATTCGGCCGAACTGGTCGCGCGGCTCGTTGTCGTCTCGTCGCGCCTGACCAGGGCGTTTCGACGAGTGATCGGCAACGAGAACTCTTTGGCGGCGCTGCGTGCGCTCGCCGTAGTCGAGCAGTATCAACCCGTTCGTGTCGGTCATTTCGCGCAAGGATATTTGAGTTCTCAGCCCGCGGCGACAAAGCTTCTCGCCAAGCTCGAGGAAGCCGGGCTCGTCGTGCGTGAGCCCAGTCCGACGGACGGGCGCGCGTCGCAGTTCTCGCTCACCGAAGCCGGGCGGGAGAGGCTGGCGGAGAACCGCTCGATCATGATCGAGCAGATGCAGCCCTACTTCGAGTCGCTGAGCGTCGAGGAGCGGCAGAGCGTCGATCGTGCGCTCGGACTGGTCTCGGACTTCCTCAAGGACCGTCACCCGGTCGACGGCGTCGACGAACCCGACGACGAATCGGATCCGGAACCTACTGCGGGCTAGCCGCCGAGCACATCTCAGTTTTTCAACCACGTTTCCGAAGCGGATTTCGGAGCGGAACGCACCATAGGAAAGGGGACGCGACCAGCAGATGAGAGCGTCAGCAGACAACGAAACTCCAGGGGACGAAACACCCGGCGATTCCGGGGCGGGAGCGTCGATCCTTCGCCAGCCGCGTGCCGTCTGGGCGGTCGCGTTCGCTGCGGTCATCGCCTTCATGGGCATCGGTTTGGTCGATCCGATCCTGCCGGCCATCTCGGCCGAGCTCCACGCCACCCCCGCCCAATCGATGCTGCTGTTCACCAGCTATCTGTTCATCACCGGCGGAATGATGTTCTTCACGAGCTTCCTGTCATCCCGCATCGGTGCGAAGACCACGCTGCTCATCGGTCTCGTGCTCATCGTCGCGTTCGCGGCTCTGGCCGGATTCTCCGGTTCCGTCGACCAGATCATCGGCTTCCGTGCAGGTTGGGGTCTCGGCAACGCGCTGTTCATCTCCACCGCTCTGTCGACGATCGTCGGTGCTGCTTCCGGGGGTGCGGACAAGGCGATCATCCTCTACGAGGCGGCGCTCGGCGTCGGCATCGCCACCGGCCCGCTGCTCGGCGGGCTCCTCGGCGGAATCTCCTGGCGGGGGCCGTTCTTCGGCACCGCCGTCCTCATGGCCATCGGCTTCATCGCGATCATCGTGCTGCTGCCCAGCGGCACGAGCTCGAACGGAGCGTCGGCGGAGCCGATCAGGCTCAGCGCCACCTTCCGTGCGCTGGCTCGCCCGGGTGTGGCCATCCTCGGCGTCTCCGCTCTGCTGTACAACTTCGGCTTCTTCATCCTGCTGGCCTACAGCCCATTCCCCGTCGAGGCTGCCGCCGCGAAGCTGGGCATGGAGGACTTCGGCGCCATGGGCCTCGGCTACGTCTTCTTCGGTTGGGGCATCTGCGTGGCGATCACCTCGGTGTTCGGCGCTCCCGTGCTGACCAAGCGGATCGGGCGTCGTCGCAGCCTCATCGTCACCCTGGTCGCACTGGCCGTGCTGCTTGGCGTGATGTCCTTCCTCGTCGAGTCGCTGGCCGGGATCATCGTCTGCATCATCGTGGCGGGCATGCTTCTGGGCGTGCTCAACACGGTGTTCACGGAATCGGCGATGGAGGTCAGCGACCTGCCTCGTCCGGTCGCATCTGGCACGTATTCGGGTGTGCGCTTCATCGGCGGTGCGGTGGCGCCGATCGTCGCCGGTGCGGTGTCGGAATCGATCAGTGCAGGATCTCCGTACCTCTTCGGTGCGGGGGCCGTGCTGCTGTCGGTCGTCGTCATCTCACTAGGGTGGAAGGCGCTGCGCCGCGTCGACGGGCACATCGATGAGTCGCCGGTCGACGAGGCTTATGCCCTCACCGGAGGCGACGCCTGAGTCTCACGTCCGTTTCGAAGCTGGGCACCCGGGACGGAACCCGATGTGGAGTACGGCGCCCGCGCAGACAGTTGATCTGTGCGGGCGCCGTTTCCGTGTCCGGACCATGACAAGTGAGTGAATCAAGAGCTGTGTTGCAGATCTGAAACCGGTTCGACAAATGATCGACGGAGAGCCTAGGACAGAATAGAGTTCGCGCAATCTGAAGATCGACTGAGAGAACTCTGCTTATCGACGACGGAATGCGACCAGAAACGTCACCTACAGATGAAGGTCATCATGTCCTACGACGCGAATGCAGCATACAACTCCGACACACCCGGTCAAGGGGCGCCAGGAGCCGGAGTGCCGGCCGGCCAGGGCTACGGAGGCCAGGGCTACGGAGTGCAGGGTTTCGGTGGAGCGCCACGCGGTGCCGCCAGCCCCGATGACCTGTCACTGCCGCTCTACGGCGCATCCTTCGGCCAGGCCGTCAAGCGCTTCTTCAAGAACTACGCGAAGTTCAGCGGGCGGGCCTCGCGCAGTGAGTTCTGGTGGGCGACGCTGTTCTGCGTTCTCGTTGCGCTGGTGCCCTACATTCTCGTCGTCATCGGAGCCGTGATGATGGCGGCTTCTGCTTCCGCCGATCCCTACGGGGGCGGGGCGCCCTCGGGCGGCGGCGTTGCACTGATGGGCATCGGCGGAGTCCTTCTCGGCGTGTTTGTCCTGGCCACGATCGTGCCGTCGATCGCTGTCTCCTGGCGCCGCCTCCATGATGCAGGCTTCTCCGGCCTCTTCTACCTGCTCACCCTGACCTCTATCGGCGGAATCGTTGTGCTCGTCATGGAAATCATGCCGCCTAAGGCCGAGGGTCAGCGCTTCGACGTCTGATTCCGAGGTCTGACTGCGGCGCCTGTGCTCGGACGGAGCATCACGTCTAGTTCCTGACACGTAACACAGCTGCGCAGCCATCATGCCCCGTCAGTGTCATCTCGCACCTTTGCAGCGGTGCAAGATGCCGCCGGCGGGGCGTTGTGCTGCCGGGAGGGCGCATTGCGAGGACCGGGGTGAGGTGCGACGTGTGGTGGGAATGGAACTCGGTGGTGCCCGATGCGCGACTGCAATCCCCTCGCCGAGGCGACCCGACGTCGGCGCCGATTGCTGATTTTCTGACACGCCCCGCCGAGGAGGTGCGACCGATCAGCGACTGCGGAGGGCTCTGACGAATGAGGTGACCATGGTTACGAAGACCATCTCCCAGACCGCTGGTCCGATCCAGAACGCATGTCGCCAGATTCCCCCGGCGACGAGCGCCGGGATGAGCCACGTGGCGATCGCCCACCGCCGCGCGGAGGAAACGCCGACCAGCACACGTGTCGCCTTGAGCAGGGAAGAGTCGCCGATAGAGAACAGACCGACTGACAGCGTAGGCAGCCCTTTGAGCTCGTCGCCGTATGACAAGGGACATCGACGTCTTCGGTAGTGCGACCCCGCCCCTGAAATCGCCTTGCAGTCCCGGCCGTCTAGAGGGCGCCGCGGTCCCATCGAAAGACCGCACGGACTCTGTGCAGGAAACCGATGTGCAATTCGTGACAACTGGGTCTTCTCGGGTCACTCTCCCACTATTTTCATGAGAGAATTCATTGGAGTTACCAATGGGTAATTTCGCATGGAGTCGCCCGTTGCGCACCCCCCACGTGCCGGTAGTGGCGTATTCTGCAGTCACCTGCGCGGTGCAGAATTCTTCGGCACTGACCGGAGCGACGAAGGCACAGACGATTGGGAGCGATGGCTATGGAGAGCACTACGGACACGTTCGCCGAGGACACCGACATCGACGCGCCAGCGGTCGTGCTGCGCGGTTGGTCGCTGTCCGGCAAACAGGGCGATGTGTTCACCGATATCGACCTCGAGGTGCCGACCGGTGCCATCGCCGTCGTCCGCGGGCCCGCCGGCAGCGGGAAGACCTCTCTCCTCCTGTCCTTGGCTGGAAGGATGCGGGTCTCCGCGGGGGAGGGCCGCCTCGGCGCTATCGATATCCGCAAGCAGGCCCGCACCGTGCGCGGGCAGGTTGCGGTCGGACATATCGGCGGGCTGACGGACCTTGAGGACGATTTCACGGTCGCCCAGCACGTCGCCGAACGGCAGATCATGCTCCAGCCCTGGTACAAGCCGTGGGCGTCGAAATCGACTCTGCGTGAGGTCATCGCTCTCATCCGGGAGACCTTCACCACGGCCGGTGAGATGGTCGACGACCTCCCACCGGGGACGCTCTCGAAGCAGGACGCCCAACGCGCGGACTTCCTCATCGACGATGACGGAGAGGTATTCGTCTCCGAGCTGAGTGAGCTGCAGAAATTCTTCCTCGAGTTCGGGCTGGCGAGTCTCAGCCGCCCGCCCGTCGTCGTCATCGATAACATCGACTACCTGCGCGAATCCGCCGACCGGGCCCGTGCTTGGGCTGGGATCCTCATCTACCAGCAGCTGCGCAGATCACGGGATCGCGAGGACCCGCTGACGGTCATCGTCTCGTGCGAGGACTCGAGTGAACTCGACATCGCCACCAGATCGCTCGGCTTCCGCGCGGAGCCATCGTTGGTCGACCTCGAGCTGCCGCCGCACTCACCCGCTCATCGCGGTTCCGAACACTGAACTTCCTGCCCACGTATACGAATCCGAGGAGATTCCTGAATGTTCTCCCTGCCCTGGTTAGAACTCTCACGATTCAAACGCCACACGATCACGCGCTTGGCGATGATCGTCATCATCGTCATCCCGTCGATCTACGGTGGGCTCTACCTGGCCTCGAATTGGGACCCGGCCGGGCACCTCGACAAGCTGCAGGCAGCGATCGTCAACGAGGATACCGGCGCCGAGAAGCCCGACTCGGACGGAGAGAAGCTCGACGCCGGTCAGGAACTCGTTGACGAGATCACGCCGAAGGGCGAAGGCGGATTCGACTGGCAGGAGACCAGCCAGAAAGAAGCCGACGAGGGGCTGGCTGAAGGGAAGTACTTCGCGGTCCTCGAGATCCCCTCGGACTTCTCCGAGATGCTCGTGTCGACCGGCGGTGACGATCCGGAGCAGGCAGGGCTGCGGCTGCGCACCGACGACGCCCACAACTTCATCGTCGGGCAGATGGCCGGGACCATCCTCTCCGAGATCAAGGATGGACTGAGTAAGACGACGACCGCCGAGTACGTCAACCAGGTGTATCTCGGATTCAACGATATCCACTCCGAGACGGAGAAGGCTGCAGACGGTGCGGCCGAACTGCACGACGGAGCAGGCCAACTCCACGACGGTACCGGCGAACTCGTCGGTGGGACGACGAAGCTCGACAAGGGCATCGGAACCCTGCAGACCGGGCTCATCGACCTCGATAAGGGCGCAGGTGAATTGAAGAAAGGCAGCGGCGACCTTGCCGACGGTGCCGACACCCTGGCCAAATCCACCACAGAGGCGAAGAACGGTTCGAAGAAACTCGCCGACGGCGCAGGGCAGGTCGCCGACGGCACCTCGGAGCTGCGTGATACCGCCGACGAGGCCACGAGGAAGGCCGAGGATGTCAAACGAAAGGCCGATGACGTCGTCGATGGGGCCCGCCCCAAGCTCGAGCGCGCCGAAGGGGACTTCGACGATGCCCGAACCACCGTGCGAGGGGACATGGACGACCGGATCAAGCAGCTGCAGGAGGACTATCCGGACGACCCGAACGTCAAGAAGCTCGCCGAGGATGCCAACGGCCTCGGCGAGGACCTCGATTCCGCGCACAAGCGCGCCTCGGATGCCAAGGATAAGGCTAAGAGCCTCGAGGACAAGCTGACCGACGCGGTCGACGGGGTGATGGACAAGATCCGCACGGCGGATAAGAAGATCGGTCAGCTCGACGACGGAGCGCAGAAGGTCGCGACCGGTGCCGACGACCTCCACTCCGGGCTGATCAAGCTCGACGCAGGTGCGGGAAAGCTCGCCAAGGGAGCTGGTGACCTCCATGACGGTGCCGTCCAGCTCAAGGACGGCACGGCGAAGGCTAAGGACGGAGCCGGTGATCTCAAGGACGGTTCGGAACAGCTCGTTGACGGGTCGACCGAACTCGACAAGGGCGCTGGCAAACTCGATGACGGCTCCGGCGAACTCGCCGATGGTCTGCAGAAGGGACTCGAGCAGATCCCGACCTACGACAAGAAGGATCGGGAGAATCGTTCGGATGTCGTAGCTGTTCCCGTTGACGCGGACAAGGTCAAGGACAACGCCGTCGACGCCTATGGCGAGGGACTGTCCGCATTCTTCGTCTCCTTGGCCCTGTGGATCGGCGGAATGATCACCTATATGGTCATCAACGCCATTCCATATCGGGCGTTGTTCTCATCGGCGACCTCGTCGCGGATCGCCTGGGCCGGCTACGTTCCCGGGCTGCTCTTCGGCATCGCCCAGGTCGCAGTTCTCTATGCGATCCTCACCTTCGCCTTGGACTTTTCGGCGGGAGCGTGGCTGTGGACTCTGCTGTTCTCGATGCTCGCAGCGGCATGTTTCCACTCCGTGCACCAGTTATGTGTCGCGGCCTTGGGCGGTGTCGGCAGACTGATCGCCCTGGTCCTGCTGATGCTGCAGATCGCTTCGGCGGGCGGAACCTATCCGGTGGAGACGGCACCGAAGATCTTCCAGATCATCTCGCCGTTCCTGCCGATGACGCACGCGGTCAACGGTCTGCGCACCCTGGTTGCCGGTGGCGACATGTTCATCGCAGCGCAAGCGGCCGTGGTGTTGTTGCTGATGACTGCAATCTCCCTGGTCGCCACAACCGTGGTCTGCAGCCGCAAGCGTATGGTCACCCTCACTCAGCTGCACCCCAGCCTGCAGCTGTAGGCCGGGCCGATTGCGGGATCGTGCCTTGGGGTTCGGGCTGCAGAGTTGTTGCGGGACACAGGGCTGCTGCGAACTACAGGCCTGATCGCAGCGCGGGCGTGGCCAGTTGCGGGTGCCAGAGCTGTCGGCGCATTGTTAGGTCGATCCGCGGTGTTTCTACGGCGTGAAACGCCGCGGATCGACCCAGCAATTCAGCGAAATCCAGTGGGGAAGTGCTCGAGCAGGCGCCGCCGCGGTGTTGGGGCCCTCCCAGGTGCAAGCTGCGCGTGTCAGCAGAGCAAGGAGCGGGGTCGTCGCCGGCATCGCGGGCGTAGGCGGCAGTTCAGTCGTCGAGGTAGCGCAGGTATCGCTGCGGGTCGTGGAGGAAGCGGCGCCAGTGATCGACCATGTCGAGGCCCTCCCATGCAGATTCGTGCAGTCCCCAGTCGCCGACCTCGACGATCTTCGCGTTGTCGGCTCGGGCGAGGACGGGGGAGTGGGTGGCCATGACGGTCTGCAGGCCCTTCCGCTGGCGTTGGCGGATGAGCTGAAGAAGAGTCAGCGAGGCCGTGAACGACAGGGCGCTCTCCGGCTCGTCGAGGATCCACAGTCCCAGCTCCATGAAACGGCTTGTGAGCATGTCGACGAATATCTCGCCGTGCGAGCGCTGCGCATAGTGATGGCCGCGCACCGAACCGACGCTCATGAGATAGGCCATGTTGTCGTGCATCGTTTCAGCGCGAAGGAAGAATCCGCTGCGATTCGTCGTCGCTCCACGGACGATCTGCAGGTGTTCGCTCAGCTCGGGAGGAGCCTCGACGTGATCGCGCACCTCCAGCTCCCACCGCGGAGACTCCCCGCTACCCCAGCGCCAGCCGCGCGGCCAGCAGTACGAGCACGACGGCGATGATGACGTCGAGGACCTGCCAGACTCGCGGCCGCCCCAAGTAACGGGAGAGCCCACGGGCGCCGTAGCCGATGACGAGGAACCAGCTGATCGAGCCGAGCATTGCCCCGAATGTGAACGGCCACACCCCGTCCGGACCCTGCTGATTCGCGAGATTGCCGAGCATGACGACGGTGTCGATGTAGACGCCGGGGTTGAGGAACGTCAGCGCCAGAGTGGTGACGATGATGGATTTGAGGGACCGCTGATGAGTGTCCGCCTTCAGTCCGGTGGCATCGCGAGCCGATTTCAGGCTCGTCCACGCGAACCACAGCAGGTAGGCCACACCCAGCCAGCGCAGGACTTCGAGCGCCCACGGCGCGAGCAGAACGATCGCCCCGATCCCCACCGTGCCCGCTGCGATGAGCAGTACGTCGGCGACGATGCAGATGGCGACGACGACGCCGAGGTGCTCGCGCCGGATCCCCTGCCGCAGCAGGAGTGCGTTCTGCGGGCCGACGGCGATGATGAGGGACCAGCCGGTGAGGAGTCCGGTGACGAGATGAGTGAGCACGGACTCAACATTAGAGACCGACCGATCAGAAGAAAAACAACAGAATATGCATCTGATGCACAATTGCTTCATGAACATCGATCACGTCAAAGCGCTCGCCGCCGCTGTCGACGAAGGCACCGTCGAGGGTGCGGCCTTCGTCCTCGGCATCACTGCCTCGGCGGCGAGTCAGCGCATCCGCACACTCGAGTCCCGCCTCGGGCAGGTGCTCATCCGACGAACGAATCCGATCATCGTCACCGAGGCAGGGCAGGCGATACTCCGCTATGCCCGGCAGGTCGAGCTGCTCGAGTCCGAGGCGCTCGACCGGCTGCACGGCATCGACGCCGACTCCCTCGGTGCGGGCGGATCCGGTGCGGGGCGGAGCGAGCCCACCGTACTTCGGATGGGTGTGAACGCCGATTCGATGGCGACGTGGTTCCGCCCGATCTTCGCCGAGGCGGCCGGCTGGGATGACGTCGTCCTCCGCATCGAGATGGTCGACCAGGACAAAGCGCTGCCGCTCTTGGCCTCGGGGGAGGTGCTCGGCACGATCACCTCGACGGCGACCGGCGGGTACGGGACGACGGTCGCCGAGCTCGGGACGATGCGCTACACCGCCGTGGCCGAACGCTCCCTCTTTGATCGACATTCCACCGGCACCGAGGCGGATCTGACCAGGTTGCCGATGGTGAATTTCGGACAGGACGACGACCTGCAGTTCGAGTTCCTCCGCCGCTGCGGTGTCGACCGGCGGCCGCCGATGTCGGTCGTGCCGGGATCGGCGGAGTTCGCAGCCGCGGTAGAAGCGGGCCTCGGTTGGGGGATGGTTCCGGTCATGCAGCTCGACGGTCTCGAATCCGACCTCGTCGAGATCGGTTCCGAGCCGCATATCGACGTCCCGCTGTACTGGCACCACTGGACTCTGGCCTCGGACAAGCTCTCTCGCCTGACCGGCGCGCTGCGCCGCGCTGCCGCCGACATGCGGTGATTCGGGGGTGGAGCTGAACTGCCCTCTGTTGATCCGCTCAGGAGCTGAGGAGCTTGCTGATCGTCCACTTGACCTGCTCATGTGCGGCGTCGACGGTCATGGTCTCGGGCGAGATGATCGAGTGCAGGGCGATGCCGTCGACGGTGGTGAAGAGCGCTGTAGCGGTCGGAGCCACCTCGGTGGGGTCGAGATGCCCCTCCTCGGCGAGCAGATTCAGCCAGCGATGCAGGCTGTCGTAAGTGACGCGGTGACCGTGTTCGAGGAGGCGCCGAGAGACTGCCCTCTTCTCTGCCCCGAGGGCATGCAGGTGCATGGAGAACCAGGTTTCGAGCTGCACATCTCGATGCTCATGGGTCGGCAGGAACTGGGCGCAGCACTCATAGAGCCGGTCGGTCGGGTCGCGGTTCGCATCAGCGATGGAGAAGTCCTTGACTACGGTGTCGATGGAGCGCCTCGCGACTGCTTCGTGGAGGTCTGCCTGGGTGGGGAAGTAATAGCGCAGCGTCGATGGTCCGACCCCTGCTTCCTTGGCCACGGCGCGCACACTGAGGTTCGCATACCCAGGCTGCGACCCCTCGGCCAAGCGGATGGCCGCGGCGACGATCTCGTCTCGCTTCGACAACCGTGACTCCTCGCTTCATTGACAACGACGCTTTCGCTCAGTGTATAGTACGTTGTACTAGTACGGTGTGCCAAGGCGTCGAAACGGCGCGGCAGGAACAGTGTGCTGACCCGACCAGAGGACCCCAACAGAAGAAGAGAGAGCCCTCATGATCGACAGTCTGCAGGAATTCGCCGGAAACATCCCCGACTGGCTGCAGTGGGCAGGCATTCTGCTCGTCTCGGCCATCCCCTTCGTCGAGTCGTACTTCGGCGCTGTCATCGGCGTCGCGATCGGACTCCACCCCGTGGTCGCCATCCTCATGGCCATCATCGGTAACGTCATCTCAATGCTCGCCTTCGTCTACGGGGCCGGTGCCATCCGCGACAAGGCGACGAAGAACAAAGAGGTCGAGGGGAAGCCGAAACGACAGCGGCTCAAGCGCATGTTCGACAAATTCGGCGTGCCGGGAGTCTCGCTGCTGGGCCAGACACTCCTGCCTTCGCAGATCACCTCGTCCGCAATGGTCGGTTTCGGTGCCAACCGCAATGTTGTGGCCTTCTGGCAGGTCATCTCGATCATCCTCTGGGGCGTCCTCTTCGGAGTGCTCGCCACCCTGGGCATCGAGCTGGCGCTGCGCTGAGGAACGGCCGCTCGGTCTGGTCGTGTCACACCCTCCACCTAGACTGGCACCATGACGGAATCCACCCCGACATCCCCACCCGTTGCCGAGTCGCCCGAAACCCCTGATGGCTTCGCGATCGAGGCGCAGCGCATCCTCGCCGAGCTCACCGCGAATCCGAACGCGCGGTTCCGCGACGGCCAGCTCGAGTCCATCCGCGACCTCGTGCAGGCGAAGAAACGCGTCCTCGTCGTCCAGCGCACCGGGTGGGGCAAGTCCGCGGTGTACTTCGTGGCCACTCGGATGCTCCGGGCCTCAGGCACCGGGCCGAGTCTCATCATCTCCCCGCTGCTGGCGCTCATGCGCGACCAGATCGCCGCGGCCGAACGTGCCGGAGTCCGTGCCGCCAGCCTCAACTCCTCGAACGTCACCGAATGGGACTCCGTGCTCGAGGACCTCAAGGCCGGCAGCCTCGACGTTCTCCTCGTCTCCCCGGAGAGGCTGAACAATCCGCAGTTCCGCGATGAAGTGCTGCCGCAGCTGCTGGCCTTCCTCGGCCTCATTGTCGTCGACGAAGCCCACTGCATCTCCGATTGGGGCCACGATTTCCGTCCCGACTACCGCCGCATCGGCCGGATTCTGTCCGAACTGCCACGTGACACCCCGGTACTCGCGACGACCGCGACCGCGAACTCCCGCGTCGTCGCCGACGTCGCCGAACAGCTCGGCGACGACACCACAGTCGTCCGCGGAGAACTCGCCCGGGATTCCCTGCGCCTCGGCGTCCTCCCAGGCCTCGACGCCAGCGCCCGCATCGCCTGGCTGGCCTCGCACCTGAACGACTTCACCGGGTCCGGAATCGTCTACACGCTTACAGTCTCCGCCGCCGAGGACATCACCCGAATGCTGCGCGAACAAGGCCACGAGGTCCGCGCTTATACGGGCCGGACTGATGCCGAAGAACGCGCGGAACTCGAGCAGCAGCTCAAGGACAACCAACTCAAGGCGCTGGTGGCCACCTCGGCGCTGGGCATGGGATTCGACAAACCCGACCTCGGATTCGTCATCCACCTCGGCGCGCCCTCCTCAGCCGTGGCGTACTACCAGCAGGTCGGTCGCGCCGGGCGCGCCACGGACTCCGCCGACGTCCTCCTGCTGCCCGGTGCGGAAGACGAACAGATCTGGGAGTACTTCGCGACCGCGTCGATGCCCAACCAGGATGATGCGAATGCCGTGCTCGCAGCCCTCGCCGAGGCGGACGGCCCCCTGTCCGTGGCCCGCTTGGAGACCCTGGTCGGAACCAAACGCTCCCGACTCAACCTGCTGCTCAAGACCCTCGAAGTCGAAGACGCAGTATCGAAGATCAAGGGCGGATACGTCTCAACCGGGCTGGGGTGGACCTATGACCGGGAACGCTATGAGAAGGTCGCAGCCGTCCGGGCCGAAGAGGCCCAGGCCATGCTCGATTATGAGGCGACCGGGCAGTGCAGGATGGAGTTCCTCATCCGGCAGCTCGACGATCCCGACCCGCAGCCGTGCGGCCGCTGCGACAACTGTGCGGGAGTGTGGTTCTCCGCCGAGATCTCCGACGAACAGCGCCAAGCGGCGGCCGGAAACCTGCACAAGATCGGTTTGCCGATCGAGCCGCGCAGCACCTGGCCCAGCGGCCTGGCCAACATCGGCGTCCCGCTCAAGGGCCGGATCCCGGCAGAAGAGCTCGCCGATGAAGGACGTGCGATCGCCCGCCTGTCCGACCTTGGTCAGGGGCAGAGTCTGCGCTCGTTTCTCGCCCCTGATGCTCCCGACGCCGAGGTGCCCGGTCAGATCGGCAAGTGGTGTCTTGAAGTCCTGGCTCAGTGGGATTGGAAAACACGGCCCGAGGTGGTCGTATCGATCCCGAGCAATCGCCGTCCTGTGACGGTGCGGTCTCTGGCCGCGAATCTCGCCGCGGCCGGCCGACTTGTGGACGGTGGTGAGCTTCTGCAGGTCGGCGACCATGGCACACCTGATGTCAACAGTGCCTTCCGCGTCAAGGACCTCTACGAAGCCTTCGTTGTTCCACCGGAGGTCGAGGAGGCAGTGGCCGGGAAATCGGTGCTGCTCGTCGACGACGAGGTCGTCTCACGGTGGACGATGACGGTCTGTGCACGATTGCTGCGCAAGGCGGGAGCCACCTCGGTGCTGCCATTTGCCCTTGCACTCCGGGCCTGAGGTCGCGGAGCACGACAGGGAAGACCGCTGCGGCGACGATTCCTCAGCCTGCGGCTTGAGGAGATCGGCGCCGCAGCGGATCACATCGATTGGTGACGGTCACAGATTCTGCTGAAGCTGGAACGTCGCGCCCTCCGGATCGGTGACCGTGACGATGCGTCCGTGCGGGGAGTCTTCGGGACCGGCGAGCACCTTGCCGCCGAGCTCGGTCACCTTCGCTGACGAGGCATCGGCGTCCTCGACGTTGAAGTAGGTGCGCCAATAGGAATTCTGTGCCCACTCGCTGGCGTCACAGATTCCGGCCACAGCCGCGTCACCGTCGCCGTGCGTCGAGTACGGGAAGCCCTCCATAGGGACGATGTCGAATGAGAAGACGTTGCCGTAGAACTCGTTCGCAGCCTGGTAGTTCGTCGTCATGAGTTCGAACCATACGGGGGTTCCCGGAGTGAGCGGAGTGTCAAAGCCGGAGAACTCTCCGGGCTGCCACATGCCGATAGGCGAACCCGTCGGATCGACGACGACGGCCATCTGGCCGAGCGGGCCGACCGGCATCGGGCCGACGACATCGGCTGCCCCAGCAGCCAGAGCTGCCTGGTGGGTTCCGGCGATGTCCCCAGTGTGCAGGTAGGTCGACCAGACCGTGGGCATCTCCGGACTCGGAGTGCCGTCCATGTTCATTGCTCGCATGGCGCCGCCGACGTTGCCTCCGTCCTTCGTGATCATGTTGTAGTGGCCGAAGTCCTCACCCATGTCGGTGAATTCCCAGTCGAAGAGCTGAGTGTAGAAGTTCTGGGCGGCCTCGAAGTCCTGACAGACATAGTCGATCCAGATCGGCTGGCCTTCGCGGGGGTTGGCAAGCATTGCGTCTCCTCTTGTGATGGGGGGGGGAGATGAGTTGCAGTGAATAGTGCCGACGGCAGCGGGATGACCCTACTGCCAAGCGCGCGTGAAATCCGCGAAGCAGTCGGTCAGCGCCGCCTGCAGAAGCGGACCGAAGGTCACGCGCCCGACCCCGAGCTCAGCGAGCTGAGAGAGGTCGAGTTCTTCGGGCACCGCGCCCTTGATCGGGTGCGCGGTGACATTGAGCGGCAGCGTGATCTGCGCGAGGATCGATTTGAGAGTGCCCACATCGGGGAGGCGAACGGGGTAGACGGAGTCCGCGCCGGCGTCGGTGCACAGACGCAGACGTCGTACCACCTCGGCGGTGGGATCCTCGAAGTCGCCGGGATATTTGAACACATCGGTGCGGGCATTGATGACGACGTGCACCCGCTGCGCTTCCGCGGCTTGGCGCAGGCTCCAGATGTATTCAGCATGCTCCTCGGGGCTGCGCATGCTGCCCCGACTGTGGACCGTGTCCTCGATATTCACACCGACCGCTCCGGCATCGAGGAGGCCGGCGATGAGTTCGGAGGCGGGGGTGTCGTAGCCGGATTCGAGATCCGCGGTGACGGGAACATTCACCGCCGAGGTGATCCGTGAGATCCCTTCGAGCGCTTGCTCCAGCGTCATCTGCTCACCGTCGCCGTGCCCGAGCGAATCGGCGAGCGGGTGCGACCCGACGCTCAGAGCGTTGAAGCCGACGTCGACCATCGCACGAGCCGACCAGGCATCCCAGACGGTCGGCAGCACGAGAGGTTCGTCCTGGTGATGTCCCTGCAGGAGGGTGAAAGCGCGTTCGGCGAGAACCGTGTAATCGACCATGGTCAATACTTTTCCACTGTTGTGCCTCGACACGCCAGGGGTCGGACTGGTTCACCAGAAGGTTTCAGGCAGGCGCAGTGATAGCGTGAACAACATCCGATGTCGCCGTACGGAGGAGCAGAGGTGGCCGGTTCGGGCACCATCCGCGTTTCGCCCAAACCCGAGCGGGTATGGGCACTCCTCGCCGTGCTTGCCGGCATGGCCACGATCCTCATCGAGATCCCCGCTGCGCTGATGTCCGAGTCCGGCTATTCGTTCACTCGGCAACCCATCAGCCATCTTGGGATGACCGGATGCGGGGACTGGGGAGACGTCGGAACTCCGATCGAGGTCTGCTCACCAGCTCATCCCTTCGTCAACGGCGTTTCCATCATCGCCGGATCGATGCTCGCGATCATCGCCTTCATCTGGCACGACTGGATCGCCCCGAGTCGTTGGGGCAGGTGCGGGTCCTTCCTGCTCGCTGCCGGCGGAATGCTGTTGGCCGGAACCGGGATGGTCCCCGCCGATATCGATCCGACTCTGCATACTGTCTTCGGTTTCGGCGGATCCGCAATCCAGAATCTCGGTCTGCTCGCCGCAGGCATCGCCTTGAGTCGTTGGCCCGAGAAGCGCTGGATCGGCCCCGTCGAATTCGGCGGGCTCACGCTCGGACTGGGCGCTTTCGGTCTCGCCGGAGCCCTGTTCTTGGCCGCTCCCGATTCCTGGAACCTGCCCGTCGGCATCGTTGAGAGAGCCGCGTCCTACCCGTTCCTCATCTGGTTCATCCTCGCCGGATGGATGCAGCTGCGTGACGCCTCCAGGCGAAAACGCGAACTCGCTTCCGGGCGTTGAAGCTCTACAGCCGCGGCGTCCGCGGCGGCACCTGCCGACGGGAACCGGTTGCCTCGAACGCCGCGGCGATCTCGATGAGTGCGGAATCGTCCCAACCCCGTCCCGCGATCGTCAGGCCCACGGGAATCCCGGTGTCGGCCATGGTGCCCATGGGCACCGTCACCGAGGGGATGCCCAGATGCCTGGGGACGAGGTTGCCGTTGGCCACCCACGTGCCGTTGCGCCAACCGAGTTCGGCCGAAGCCTCGTTGACGTCCATATCGGCCGGCCCCACTTCGGCCATCGCCGGGAAGATCACCGCATCGAGGCCCAGCTCATCCATCCACTCCTCGAGGTCGACCCGGCGGGTCTCCTCGAGCCCCCGCACACCGGATTCGAGCTCCGGGATCTCCGTGACCGAGGCGTAGCGATTTGTGCGCACCTGCTCCGGGTAGGTCGCAATGTCATCGTCGAACCCGACGTAGCGATCCGGCAGGGCGCCCGGTGGGTGGGGGAAGATCAACGAACCGTCCACCTCGGCGAGGGTATTGAGATCCGGGTCGCCGTTCGCGGCGAGGAAATCATCCCACCCCCACGACGAGAGGTCGTTGATCTCCCGATCGAGGTAGGCGGCGGTGACGAACCCCCGCGTCGCGATCGTCGGCGCACCGGGCCGGTCACCCTCATAGTTGCTCACGACCGGGAAGTCGGTCTCGACCACCTCGGCGCCTGCGGATTCGAGATCGGCTCGCGCCGCCTGCCAGGCCTCCATCACCGAGGCGCGGGTGTCGATCCGCTGACCCGTGGGCCCGCCGATGCCGCCGTCCGGATTGGTCCCGGCCTCGTCATCGGCGTTGATGTACATTCGCGGCACGCCAAGGCGCTTGCCGGCCAACACCGACTGTGCCGCGTCGACCGATTCCGGCAGCAGCCCCGCATAGGAGTCCGGGCGCACCGCGCTCGCCTTCGGGACCTCCACCCAGGGCTGCACGCGCCAGAAATCTCCGCGAGTCTGCTCGTCGTCGGCGACGATGACGTCGAGGACCTCAGCCAGGTCGGCCATCGTGCGAGTGTGGGGGACGACGACGTCCATGGTCGGCACGAGCGGCCAGTTTCCGCGCACGCTGATCACCCCGCGTGAGGGGGTGTATGCGACGAGCGCATTGTGCGACGCCGGTGCCCGACCCGAGGACCACGTCTCCTCGCCGAGGCCGAAGGCTGCGAAGCTCGCCGTCGTGGCCGTGCCCGAACCGTTCGATGACCCCGAGGCGAAGGCGCTGGTCAGCCAGTCCGCGTTGTAGGGACTCTCGGCGCGACCGTAGAGTCCGCGCTGCATCCCGCCGTTGGCCATCGGCGGCATGTTCGTCAGCCCCAAGCAGATGGCGCCGCCGGCGCGCAGCCGTTCGATTGTGAATGCATCTTTCTGTGCGATGAGGTCGGCGAAGGCCGGGGACCCGGAGGCCACCGTGAGGCCAGCGACCATGTAGCTGTCCTTCGCGGTGTACGGAATCCCGTCGAGGGGGCCGAACGTCTCACCTGCTGCACGTCGTTCGTCGGAGGCGGCCGCCTCGGTCAGCGCTTGCGGATTCTTCACGATCACGGAGTTGAGCTTCGTAACGGTGTCGGGGCCGTCGAAGGCCGCGATCCGGTCCTGATAGGCCTCGACGAGCTCGACCGAGGTGGTACGGCCGTCCTCGAGGGAGGCTCGCAGATCGGCGATGGACGCTTCGACGACATCGAACTTCGACATGATCTTCCTCCGGGCACTCGGCGGTGCGTGCGCGATATGGGTGTGTTCCTGCCCAGAGTAGCGCCGATTCGACGAGGATGGGCTGCGGATTTCGTTGCCCGAGGCCCCGCGAAACCAAATTCTATAAGTTGTAGAATCGGGGTGGAGATAGTCTCCGAGCAGTTCCCCACTGAGGCAGTCGCAAGGATGTGATGGCATGCCGCGAAGAGTGAACGATTTTCGAGGACTGGCCGAGGTCAGCCGAGTCCTGCTGCTGGGCGCCGTGCAGAATCGCCCGGGCAGCCGACTCAAAGAGCTCGCCGAAGAGGCCGGTCTGCACATCAACACCGCCCGTGACCACCTGCGAGTGCTCATCGACGAAGGATTCGTCTACCTGCAGTCCGAATCGACAGGGGAGCGGGGGCGGCCGCCGATGGTCTACCATCCGGTCGACGATCCGGAGTCGAACGCGGCCGCAGCCGAACGCATCGCTCGCGCTCGCGAACACCACGAAGTGCTCTGCCGCCTCGCGCCCGGAGCCGAACTGAGGCCGGCGGAGCTCGACGAACTGGGCGACGAAGCAGGTGCCCAATTCGATCTGCTCTACGAACATCTCGACGATTCGGGAATGGAGCCCGAGCCCGATGCAGAGGACCTGCGGATCTCGCTGGCACCGTGCCCGCACTATCGGATGGTCGGCGAGGAGCGCGCGATCGCCTGCGGCATTCACGCGAAGATCGTCAGAGACCTCCTCAGCCAGGTGCCGGGACCGCTCGAACTCGACCGCCTGCAGCCCTATGTCGAAGAGACCCGTTGCCAGATCCTGCTTCGCGAACACCGATGCCCGAATCCGCTCGATGCCGAAAGCGCTGAAACAGAAGGCACTGAAGCCGAAGCGTCCGATGCGGAAGGGGCCGATACCGAAAGGGCCGATGGCGAAAAAGGCGAAGGCGACCGCCCGCGATGATCGTCATTGCCCCGATGACCGTCAGTCTCGATTGACCGTCCGTCCCCGCTTTCGCCTGTCTCAGTAGTCGATGGTCTCCCAGCCGCGACGCTGGGGCTGACGTTGCCTGTCCTTCGACCGATAGATGATGTACGGCCTGGTCAGGTATCCCAGTGGTGCGGCGAAGACGTGGACGAGTCGGGTGAAGGGCCACAGCGCGAAGATGAGGATCGCTGCGAGCACGTGCACTTGGAATCCGATCGGGGCGGTCGACATGAGGGCGGTATCGGGTTGGAATGCCCAGAACTGTCGGAACCATACGGACACGCCCTCCCGGTAGTCGTACCCGCCGAGTGCCGAGTCGAAGATCGTCGAATAGACCCCGGCGAGGATGACGACCGAGAGCATGAGATACATGAGTTTGTCGAGCCGGGTGGTCGCACCGAACACCCGATTGTTCGTTCTGCGACGGTAGATGAGCAGGACCAGCCCGCCGACCGTGGCCGCAGCTGCGCCGAGCCCGATCGTGATCGCCATGAAGTGATACATGTGATCGGTGATGCCCACCGCCGCAGTCCACGACTTCGGAATCCCCAGGCCGACGACGTGGCCGAGGAAGACGAAGATGATTCCGTAGTGGAACAGCGGGGAACCGATGCGCAGGAGCTTCGACTCGTAGATCTGCGACGACCGCGTCGTCCAACCGAAGCGGTCACGTCGGAACCGCCAGATATGACCGAGGATGAACACGGCCAACGCCATGTAGGGGATGATCACCCACAGGAACGTCTCGAGCACCGTCGGTGAGTTCATGATCGCTCTCCTGTCACGTCCGTCAGCGGGATGAATGTCTGTTTGCCACCGGCCGAACACGGTCCCGCAGCCGCCCCAGACGACACCGAGGCAGCCGCCGTCATCGCCGCGGTGGTCTCGGCCGCGCTCGGCGGAAGATCGCCGTATCCTCCGAGTCCGTCGAGTCCCACCGTCTCCGTGGCCGGTCCTTCGGCAGCGAGCCGTTCGACGGCATGGATGTCATCTCCGTCGAGGGCGGGCAGGGTGCCGCAGACCGCGCGGATGGTTCCGGCCCAGGGCGAGCCGATCTCGTCGAGGTGGAGACGCAGCAATTCGATCCCGGCCCGGTTGGACAGCAGGATCCGCACCCCGGCGCGAAGATCGTGCCCGGCGGCGAACTCGAGCACATAGGTGAGATGGTCAGGCAGCTGTGATTCGTCCATGTCGAGCCCTGCCGCCCGGTAGATCTCCTTGATCTCCAACAGCGCCTGCCCGCGCTTGCGCGTGTCGCCGTTCGAGAAATAGGTAAGGAACAGACAACCGCGCCGCCTGGTATCGAAGGTTTCGACATAGTCGGCGCGCAGTCCGATGGGATCACCGGCACCGAGGTGGCCGATCGTCTCGTCCAAATCGTCCTTGAGATGATCGGGGACTCCCGCCTGGTCGAGCAGCGCAGAGATCTGAGGCAGCCGTTCGAGCAGATCGTCACCGGGGTAGTCGATGAGCCAGGATGCCGCCGCAAAGACGGCACGCAGCGCCTCATCGTCGATTCCCGGGGCCGTCTGCCCACCGGACTCCGCATGCTGGGAAGCGCGTTTCGTCCACTTGGACAGGAACTTCAGCGGTCGGTACATCTCAGGCCCCTGCCGGTCCGTCGGCGGTCGGGAACAGTCCGGTCGGTCGGCCCTTCCCGTCCCAGTTGAGCAGGTTGAGCCGACCGCGCAGATGCGAACGCTCTTCCCCGTCCTCGGCGCTGCGTTCGGCCAGCGGATCCGATATCCCCGTAGTACCCGCGAATCCGCTGGAGGCGATATCGGGCATCTCGTTCATCCCGGGCCCGCCCTCGGCGTTGAGCGGGCAGTCCGAGCCGATGCCCTCGAGGCTGTGCGCCTGCTCCGAATGGCCGGCGGGAATGACATAGCGTTCGTCGTACTTCGCGATCGCCAGCAGCCGGTACATGTCCTCCATCTCCTCCGGCTTCATCCCCACCGAGTGCGGGATGCGCTCATCGGGTTCGACGCCCATGTTGATATCGCGCATGAACGCCCGCATGGCCGCCATGCGCCGAAGCACATCGGCCACGACATCCGTGTCGCCGGCGGTGAAGAGGTTCGCCAGGTACTCGATGGGGATGCGCAGCTCGTCGATCGCGGCGAAGAGGTTGACGGCGTTCTCCGCGTCGTAGCCGGTGTCCTTGACGACGTCGACGACCGGCGACAGCGGCGGGATGTACCAGACCATCGGCATCGTCCGGTACTCCGGATGCAGCGGCAGGGCGAGATCGTAGTCCTTGATGAGCTTGTACACCGGTGAGCGCTGGGCGGCCATGATCCAGTCGTGCGGAATTCCGGCGCGTTCGGCCGCGTCCATCACATCCGGGTCGAACGGGTCGAGGATGAGATCCTTCTGCGCGGCGAAGAGATCCTGCTCATCGGGGACCGAAGCCGCCTCGGTGACACGGTCGGCATCGTAGAAGACCAGCCCGATATAGCGCAGACGCCCCACACAGGTCTCCGCGCAGACGGTGGGTTCGCCGTTCTCGATGCGCGGATAGCAGAACGTGCATTTCTCCGCCTTGCCGGTGCGGTGGTTGAAGTAGATCTTCTTGTACGGGCAGCCGGAGATGCACATCCGCCAGCCGCGGCAGGAGTCCTGGTCGACGAGCACGATGCCGTCCTCCTCGCGTTTGTAGATCGCACCCGAGGGGCAGGAGGCGACGCAGGAGGGGTTGAGGCAGTGTTCGCAGATGCGCGGCAGGTAGAACATGAAGGTTTCTTCGAACTCGAGTTTGACCTTGTCGCCGATCGACTTGAGCATCGGATCGAGATCGGCCTTGGCATAGGTGCCGCCGAGGTCGTCGTCCCAGTTGCCCGACCATTTGATGTCCATCCGCTCGCCGGTGAGCAGGGACTTCGGCGGGGCCGTGGGAATGTGCTTCTGCTCCGGGGCCGAGAGCAGGTTGTCGTATTCGTAACTCCACGGCTCGTAGTAGTCCTCGATGCCCGGCAGCTTCGGATTCGAGAAGATGGACGCGAGCTTCTTCAGCTTGCCCCCGGCCTTGAGCTTGAGGCGACCGCCCTTCGACAGCGCCCACCCGCCCTGCCATTTCTCCTGGTCCTCGTAGCCGCGCGGGTAACCCTGCCCGGGCCGGGTTTCGACATTGTTGAACCACACGTATTCGGTGCCCTTGCGGTTCGTCCACGCCTGTTTGCACGTGACCGAGCACGTGTGGCAGCCGATGCATTTGTCGAGGTTCATCACCATCGCCATCTGCGCCATGATTCTCATCAGTGTGCCTCCTGTTCCCGAGTCGGTGTCCGCTGCTGGTCGTCTGTGTGGGCCATGGCTGCTCAGTACTCCACGTTCTGGTTGGTCCGACGCCGGATCACCGTGACTTCATCACGCTGGTTGCCCGTCGGCCCGTAGTAGTTGAAGGCAAACGACAGCTGCCCGTATCCGCCGACGAGATGGGTCGGTTTGATCATGATCCGCGTGAGCGAATTGTGGATGCCTCCGCGCTGACCGGTCGTCTCCGTGAGCGGGACGTTGACCGTGCGCTCCTGCGCATGATGCATGAACGCCGTGCCCTTGGGCATGCGGTGGGAGACGACGGCGCGGGCGGCGACGACGCCGTTGCGGTTGATCGCTTCGATCCAGTCGTTGTCGGCGATGCCGACGGACTCGGCGTCCTCGACGCTCATCCAGATCGTCTGTCCGCCGCGGCCGAGGCTCATCATGAAGAAGTTCTCCTGATACATCGAGTGGATCGCCCATTTGTTGTGCGGGGTCAGGTAGCGCACAGCGATCGAGGTGCCGTCCGAGTCCCCGATCTGCGGTTCTCCGAACAGCGCATTCATGTCCAGGGGCGGACGGAACGTCGGTAGCGCGTCGCCCATCTCGATGAACCAATCGTGATCGATGTAGAACTGATACCGACCGGTGAGTGTGTGCCAGGGTTTGAGCCGTTCGACATTGATCGTGAAGGGGGAGTAGCGGCGCCCGCCGGATTCGGATCCCGACCATTCGGGGGAGGTGATCACGGGTACCGGTGCGGCCTTCGCGTCCTCGAAGGAGACCTGCTTGCCTTCGTGTTCGGCGGACAGGTCGGCCAGCTTCTGGCCGGTGCGGACTTCGAGCTTCTTGAAGCCCTCGGTGGCCATGACGCCGTTCGTCGTTCCGGACAGTCCGAGGATGAAGTCCGCGGCCCGCCGGTCCGAATCCAGGCGCGGCTGGCCCTTGCCCGCGCCCTTCGCGGCCACCCCGTTGAGTCGGCGCAGCCGCTCGACATGATGGTCGACGTCATAGCGGATGCCGCGGGCGTTCATGCCCTGGGACTCCAGCAGCGGGCCGATCGTCGTGTACTGGTCGTAGATGGCGGTGTAATCGCGTTCGACCTCGACGAGCTTGGGCATGGTCTTGCCCGGGACCGGTTCGCATTCGCCGAACTTCCAGTCCTTGACCCGCCCATGCGGGGTATTGAGCGCATCGGGACTGTCGTGCTGCAGCGGCTGGGCGACGACATCCGTGCGTGTACCCAGATGAGTGCGGGCGAGCTCGGAGAACCGCTTCGCGATCGTCGCCCACGTATCCCAGTCGTTGCGCGACTGCCACGGGGTGGAGATCGCCGGGTTGAACGTGTTGACGAAGGGGTGCATGTCCGTCGTGGACAGGTCGTGCTTTTCGTACCACGTCGCCGCCGGCAGCACGACATCCGAATGCAGCGTCGTCGTGGTCATCCGGAAGTCCAGGGTGAGCAGCAGGTCGATCTTGCCCTCCGGCGCCTCGTCGCGCCAGTCGACGTCGCGGGGACGCAGATGTTCGGGAGTTTTATCGGCAGAGACAGAATTGTCCACGCCGAGGAGGTGCTTGAGGAAGTACTGATCACCCTTCGCCGACGAACCCAGGGTATTCGCCCGCCACATCGACCAGATCCGCGGATAGTTGTTCTCCGCGTCCGGGTCCTCGGCGGCGAAGCGCAGATTGCCGGCCTTGAGCTCATCGACGATGTGATCGGCGCTGGACTTGCCCGCTTCGTGGGCCGCCTCGGCGATATCGAGGGGATTGGCATCGAAGGTCGGATAGTACGGTTGCCAGCCCAGCCGAGCCGACTGGGCGATTGCATCAGCGGTGGACATGCCCGCGAACTTGCCCTGCCCGGCCCGGGCCGAGAGCATATCGGCCCCGAACTGGTCGTAGCGCCACTGATCCGTGTGCATATACCAGTACGTCGTCTGCGTCATCTGCCGCGGTGGACGCACCCAGTCCAGCGCATTGGCCAGGTGCAGCCAGCCGGTGAAGGGGCGGATCTTCTCCTGCCCGACATAGTGGGCCCAGCCGCCGCCGTTGACGCCCTGCGTCCCACACAGCGTGGTCAGGGTGAGGAAGGTCCGGTACGTCTGATCCGAATGGAACCAGTGGTTCGTCCCCGCGCCCATGATGATCATCGACCGGCCCTTCGAATCGCGCGCGTTCTGCGCGAACTCGCGTCCGATGCGGGCCGCGGCCTGCCACGGCACCCCCGTGATCGCCTCCTGCCAGGCGGGAGTGTTCGGACTGCTCGCGTCCTCATAGTTCTCCGCCCAGGTCCCGGGCAGACCAACACGTCCGACCCCGTATTCGGCGAGCATGAGATCGAAGACCGTGGTCACCACCCGATCGCCGAGGCGGACGATGGGAACTCCGCGCGTGATCTCGTCGATCTCGCCCTGGGCGGCCGTGTCGAAGCGCGGCAGCGTGATCTCAACGGACTCCGCGGATCCGATGGTACTGGTCTCGCCGGTGACCGCCTCGGCGATGGACAGGGCCGGGTCGATGTCCTCAAGATCGAGGTTCCACTTGCCTTCGCCGTCGGCGGCGAAACGGTGGCCCAGGGTGCCGTTGGGCACGGCCGGGGCCTTGGTGGTCTTGTCCCAGAGTGCGGGTTTGAACTGCGCATCCTCGGTGTCGGCCTCGGCGGTGACGGTGCTGCCGAGGTCGGTGGCGGTGACGAAGCGGCCGGGGCGGTACCGCCCCTTGTCAACGGCCTCGAGTTCGACGAGGAAGGGCAGGTCCGTGTACTTGCGCACGTAGCCGTCGAAGTAGTCCGTCGTCGCATCGACGAAGAACTCCTTGAGGATGACGTGGCCCATCGCCATGGCCAGAGCGCCGTCGGTGCCGGTGGCCGGGGCCAGCCATTCGTCGGCGAACTTCACGTTCTCCGCATAGTCCGGGGCGATGGAGATGACCTTCTGCCCGTGGTAGCGGGCCTCAGCCATCCAGTGGGCGTCGGGGGTGCGGGTCAGGGGCACATTCGAGCCCCACATCATGAGGTAGGAGGAGTTCCACCAGTCACCGGATTCGGGCACATCGGTCTGGTCGCCGAAGACCTGCGGGGAGGCAGGCGGCAGGTCGGCGTACCAGTCGTAGAAGGACAGCATCGAACCGCCGATGAGCTGGTGGAAGCGGGCCCCGGAAGAGAAGGAGACCGGGCTCATGGCCGGGATGGGGGAGAACCCGGTGGTGCGGTCGGGGCCGAGGTACTTCACCGTGTAGACATAGGCGGCCGCGACGATCTCGACGGCTTCGGCCCAGGTGGCGCGCACGAGTCCGCCCTTGCCGCGCACGGACTTGTACCGGCGGGCCTTGACCGGGTCTTCGACGATGGACTTCCATGCGAGCACCGGATCGTGGCCGTTGGCGGCCTTGGCCTCACGGAACAGGCGCAGCAGGGCTCCGCGGACATAGGGGTAGCGGACCCTGGTGGGGGAGTAGGTGTACCAGGAGAATGAGGCACCGCGGGGGCAGCCGCGCGGTTCGTATTCGGGCATGTCCGGTCCGGGGCTCGGATAGTCCGTGGCCTGGGACTCCCAGGTGATGAGCCCGTCCTTGACGTAGACGTGCCAGGAACATGAACCCGTGCAGTTGACCCCATGGGTGGAGCGGACGACCTTGTCGTGTGACCAGCGGTTGCGGTAGAAGGAGTCGCCCTGCCGGCCGCCCTTGAAGTGGATCTCCCGGCCGTCCTCGCTCATCGTGGCCCGCGGAGAGAAGAACTTGCGGGTGCCGATGAGGGCATCCATGAGCGAATTGTCGATGCCGGGGCTCTCAGGTTTCTGCCCCGTTGACTCCCTCGGCGTGGGATGGTCTCCGTGCTGTGTCATGTGCTCGGTGGTCATGACCGTATCTCCTTGTCGTCGTCGCTGATGCGAGGCTGTGGGGCGTCGTCGGATCCGGCTGGCTCGGCCCCAGGTGAGCTCGAACCGATCCAGAGGGTGATGAGCAGGGCGAGGACCGTGAAGCCGGCGAGCAGCAGCAGTCCGAGGGAGTAGTCCTGGGTGGCCGACCACATCGCTCCCAGCAGGAGTGGGGGAACGAACCCGCCGAGTCCGCCGGCGGCACCGACGAAACCGGTGATCGAACCGACCCGGGCCGGGTCGGAGCGTTGGGCGATGAGCGCGAAGGTCGCGCCGGAGCCCAAGCCGAATCCGGCTGACATGACGATGAACTCGGAGGTATAGACGATGAACGCCAGGGGGTGGAAGGACAGGGCGATCGCGCAGATTGCGACGAGCGAGTAGGCGACGCCGAGGGTCTTCACGGCTCCGATCCGGTCGGAGAGGATGCCTCCGAGGGGTCGGGTGACGACGGCGACGATGACGAAGCCGGCCATGCGCAGGGCGGCGTCGCCGGGTTCGAGCTCGTAGTCGTTGGTGAGGAACGTCGGCAGGTAGACGGAGAAGGCGACATAGCCGCCGAAGGCCAGAGCGTAGAGGTAAGCCGCCTGCCAGGTCAGCTTCACCGACATGGTCTGTCCCAAGGACCTGATGAGGCTCTGGTGCACGGGCTGCCAGTCGGGCGGATTGCGCATCAACGTGAAAGCCAGGAGCGCGTAGATGACGAGGACGACGGCTGCGACCACGAAGGGCAGCTGTGGCCAGATGTTGTACAGGGGCACGGTAGTGAAGGCCGCGATCGCGGTACCGCCCATGCCTATGCCGTAGACGCCGATGGCTGAACCGCGGGACTCCTTGGGGAACCAGCGATTGACGTAGGGGACGCCGACGGCGAAGCTCGTGCCGGCGACGCCGAGGAAGAATCCGCCGACGATGAGTGTGGCGTAGTTGTATTGGCCGATGAAGCCGACGAAGAGCACCGGAATGACCGTGATGAGGGCGATGAATGACATCATGAAACGTCCGCCGAGGCGGTCGGTCAGCGCTCCCACGATGATTCGTCCCAGTGAGCCGACGAGGACGGGCACGGCGACGAGCAGCGCCGAGTCGTCGGTGAGTTTCTCCTCGACGAAGTGTGGTCCCAGGGGGCTGATGAGCGACCAGGCCCAGAACGTCACAGTGAAGCCGAGGGTAGCGAAGATCAGTGCTCTGGTCCGCTGCGCTTTCGTAGCCGAAGCAGGTGATCCGGCGGTCGATGGTTGATGCATCTCAGGCTGTGACATATTCTGCCCCTCCTCGACGAATGTGCCGACTGCTTTCGATCACAGCAGAGTTGAGGGGAAAGTGGAATAGTTTCCACCGTGTTTAATCAGGAGGCCGCTCGGGCCGCGTCTGTGAGGAAGGTCGAACCTCGCCCACGGGGTCACAAAGTGATATACATCATAATTATGCGACTGATTCTACTGTCTGTAGAAAAGCGTATGATCGAGTCATGTCGATCACAGCGATGATACTCAGCGGCGGTCGCTCCCGGCGGTTCGGGGGCGTTCACAAGCCAGGTGTCCGCCTCGGCGGGCAGACGGTGATCTCGCGCATCCTCGGCACCGTCCGGCAGGCCGTGCCGGAAGCGGAGGTGTGGGTGGCCGGAACCACTGTCGGACTCACGGACGCCGAGGCGGACTCGGTCGGCAGCGTACGGGAGGAGCCCGAGTTCTCGGGCCCTCTGGCCGGAATCGAAGCCGCTTCCCGGGCGATGGGTGACTCCGAGGTCACCGTGATCCTGGCCGGGGACATGCCGCTGGTGCGGCCGGACCATCTGCGGGCGCTCATCGTCGCGAGCCGGGAGTCCGGGCTGCCTGCTGCCGGCGTCGATGATCGCGGCAAGCTCCAGTACCTCTGCACCGCGTGGCCGACTGCGCTGCTGCGTCGACGTCTGGCCGATATCGGCCAGACGCAGGACAGGGCGGTCAAACTCCTCTTCAGCGGACTCGAGGTCGCACCTGTCGACGTCGACCCCGCGGAGATCGTCGACTTCGACACCCGTGAGGAGTACGAGCGCGTCGCCCGCAGAATCGAGGCCACGGACGCGGATACGGCGGGCGATCCTCGGGACGGGATTTCGGCGGGCGCCGACGCTCCGAGTGGCGCCAGAGCCGTGCCGGAGCAGGTGCTGCGGATGCGGGACCTCGCAGCCGCCGAGCTTCCGGAGGGGGCGTGGATGACAGATGCCGAGGTTGCGGCCGTGCTCGAGTTCGCTTCGCACGTCAAGCATTCGGACTCATCGCTCAGTCCGGTCGTCGCCGCATTCCTCGCCGGCAGGCTCCACGCTGCGACGAGGGAGGGCGGAGCCTCACTCGCGGAAGCGCTGGCTCATGTGGAGGGGACCCTCACTCGCTCTCAGGGCTGAGCCCGAGCCCGTTCACCAAGCTGTCGACGAAGTCCAGCCCCCGGCGGTCATGGTCCGCGCCGACCACCTGGTCGTCGAGGTCTGCCCCGTCGACGCAGCCGGCGAGGAAAGTTCCGAAGGGTCCTGAGGCCCGGGTCCCCGTCTCGTCGGACCAGCGTGCGCTGGCATCGAGCAGCTCAGCGACGAGCTCGACGGCGGGCTGCGTATCCGGGAGCGGGACTCCCAACGTCTGCGCGGCGGCCGAGAGTTCGGCCGCCATCGCCGCGATGCGGTCCGATGAATAGTCTCTGGGCATCTCGTCCTCCTTGGTCACCGACCCTAGCGCAGGTGTGATGGCGGGCCCGCCGTTTCGACCGTGAATAAGTCCGGCCCGCCTCGGCGAGGGTGTCGGGGCGGGCCGGATACGGCGGTCGTCGGGGGAAGGCGGCGGCCGCCTCGGCGAGGGGATTGATCAGTCGTCGATCTGGGTCGGTTCGACGGCTTCGACGGCCTCCTCGGGGGTCAGGCGGCAGGAGATGCCGACGTAGAAGACGATGATCGAGAAGATCACGGTGACGATCTCGCCGACGTCGGGGGATTCAAAACGGACATCATCGGCCTTTCGATTGTGAATTCAGTTTTCGAATGTTGAAGTGTGCGCCGCCCAAATTGCGATGTCAACGACCATTCGGGGCATCTGAAGCCGAATCGGTCCGGTCCTATATACACCAGATGACCAGCACAGATACTCAGGTTTCACAGTTGAGAAATGAGCTGGAAGAGATTGGATCCAATTATGGTCGGTCACTCGGATTGAACGCAGAAAAATTCAGTGAGTCGGCACAAGGAAGAATGGCCGATTGGATCCGATTGTCGAATCTGTTCACGGATTCTTTTCAGACCCATGCTGCCCGGAAAGCGCCGAAATCGCTTGGATTGCAATTGGATTGCGATTTTTCTTCTGCCCCGCGCGTCGCTGCTTCCGTCTATGCTTCACGGCGAAGGGCGTTGTGCGCGGCGGTGTCACAACCATGGCGGGCTTGACCACGGGAAGCATGGCCACGGTGTGCGGAACCGCGCGATGCACGACCGGGGAGGTGAGCCGCCTCGGCGAGATGAGGGAGTCAGACGATGACGCATGATCCAGCGCGCAGTGGTGCCATTGCGACCGAGCTGCGTTCGCGCATCATCGCCGGTCAGTTGCAGCCGGGTGCCCGCATCCGACAGGAGGAGATCGCCGCCGAGTTCGGAGTCAGTCGGATCCCGATCCGCGAGGCCCTGCGCGCTCTGGCCGATGCCGGACTCGTCACCCTCGTTCCGTCGACGGGCGCTTGGGTGACCGAACTCAGCCTCGAGGAATGCCGGGAGGTCTACCTCATGCGCGAACGCCTCGAACCTCTCCTGCTGTCTTTGGCGATGCCCACGCACACCCCGGAATCGCTCACGGAGTTCGTCCACCTCGCCGAGGCGGTCGAGGCCGCAAGTGCGCTCGGTGAGTTCCTCGAACGCGATCGGGACTTCCACCGGGCCATCATGGCCGGAGCTGGTGAGGGGCGATTGAGTCGGACCGTCGACCACCTGTGGAACCTCAGCCACTACTATCGACGCCGACTGGTCACCCCGCATGTGAGCGATCGGAAAGGCGACATCTTCGCCGAGCATCGGATGATTCTGCGGGCGCTCGAAATCGGCGATGTCGAATCCGCCGAGGCGGTCATGGCCGCCCATATCCGCCACACCCGCATGCTCGTCGAGTCCGCACCGCAGCTGTTCGAGCGAGATTGAAAGTGTTCGGGCGCGGTTCAGCCGCGCCGAGCGCGGTTGTGCCTCAGCCCTGGCGGGCCTTGAAGCGAGGATTCTTCTTGTTGATGACATAGACGCGACCGCGGCGGCGAACCACCTGCGAACCCGGCTGGGACTTCAGCGATCGCGGAGAACGACGAACCTTCATGAGCGTGACTCCTTAATGAGAATGAGTATCATTAGAGGCAATACTATGTTCTCCAGCGAAGGGAAGCGAATGCAGGGATCAGACGAACGCGGCCGGAGTCCCATCGTCGACGGAATCGAAGCGATCGCCGTCGTCGGACTCTGCGTGGCTGAGCGCAGGCGCTATGCGATGGGTCTGGCCAGGGATCGCGGTTTTGTCTTCGTGCCCGCGGAGCAGACGGAACAGGGCATCGAGGCGATCGACCGCCTCGTCGATCTGGTCGGAATGACATCCGGGGTGCACGGGTTCGTCCTCGAGCACGGGGAGGGCGCGGATTGTGCGGAGAACATCGGAGCCCTGAGTGCTCCCGACTCACGGGCCGTGCTCACCGACCTCGTGTGCGTGCTCGATCTTGCGTGCCTGCACAGCGATCTCGATTCGGAAGAGCGCGCCGGAGCCCTCGTCTCTCAGATCGAATTCGCGTCGACCTCGGCCTTGGTGACGCCCGACCCTGCCGACTCGGGTGGGATCGAGGAGGCCATCGGGCTGATCGCGCACCTGGCGCCCGAGGCGAGTCTGTTCCTTCGGTGCGAAGGCGCGGTGCATGAGCCGGTGTGCTGGCAGTTCGGGCACCGACCTCCTGATGCGGGGTGGACGGCGATCCTCAACTCGGAGTTCCGGCCCCCGGCTCGAGCAGGAGGCGTCCGTGCCTGCCGTTTCGAGCAGGCCCGCCCCTTTCACCCGCAACGGCTCCAGGCAGTGCTGAGTGCGGCAATCGGGGAAGGCTTCTGGGGTCGGATTGTTCGTTCTGCCGGTTTCGCGAAGCTGGCCTCGCGCCCCTATGTGACCGCGCACTGGGATCAGGCGGGTACTCTGCTCACGCTCTCACCGTTGAGCGTCGAGCCGCTTCCCGGTGGTGGACCGGAACTCCTGGCGCTCGGTCAGGATCTCGCATTCATCGGCTTCGACCTCGACGAAACGGGGCTGTGTGAGGCTCTCGACCGGGCCGTCCTCACCGATGCTGAGCTTCTGGCGGGTCCAATGGCCTGGCTGGAGTATCACGACGAGTTCCCCGCCTGGGACTCCGCGCACCGCGGATGATGCCAGCGGTCTTAGTCTGACGCCGGGGGCGGTGCTCCGGCTGCGCTCAGCCGGACGCCCGGCATTCGGCGCACAAGCCGAAGATCTCGAAGACGTGATGCGTGATCTCGAAGCCGTTCGAGGCCGCAATCTGACGCATCCAGTCCTCACTCGGCGGGTCGATCTCGACGGCGGTGCCGCAGCGTTCGCAGACAAGATGGTGATGGTGCTCGGTCTGTGCGCAGGCGCGGAAGAGCTGGGTCTCAGCGATCGTGATCGTATCGGCGTCGCCGCTGCGTGCGAGCGCATTGAGCTGTCGGTAGACGGTGGCCAAGCCGACGCTTGCGCCTTCGTCTTCGAGGCGGCGGTGGAGCTGCTTGGCAGAGACGAAGCGGGTCTCGGTTTCCAGGGCAGAGCGGATGAGGGCCTTCTGCGCGGTGCTGCGCGTCTTCTTCTGCGGAGCTGCCATGGGGAGTCCTCCCTTGTCGTCCCAGTTGAACTTCTCGTCCCGGTCGCAGGCGCATATGCATGAACGTGCATATGCGAGAGAAATAATGAAACACGTTACCATTAACGGGCGGTTCGTCCCACAGCTGCACTGGACCCCGTGCTGATAGCAGGGCCCGCGCGCACAGCGGAACCCGCGCTGTCGAGCCACCGAGCACGAAAAGCGAGCACGACCACCGAGGAGGCGCAATGAGCGGCCCCAAACGCAGACCTGCGATCCCGGTCATCCTGCTCACCGGCTACCTCGGTGCCGGAAAGACGAGCCTGCTCAACCACCTGCTGCGCCACCCCGACGCCCGCATCGGCGTCATCGTCAACGACTTCGGCGACCTCAACATCGACGCCGGACTCGTTGTCGGGCAGGTCGACGAACCGCTGTCGATCTCGGGCGGATGCGTGTGCTGCCTGACCGATGACTCCGAGCTCGAAGACGCGCTCGTAGCGATGACGAATCCCAAGCTGCGCCTCGACGCGATCATCGTCGAAGCTAGCGGATTCGCCGAACCCTTGACCCTGGCCCGCATGATCACCCGCATGGGCCACCACCGATTCCACCTCGGCGGGGTCATCGACGTCGTCGACGCCACCATGTACTTCGACACCGTCGACACCTCGAATCTGCCGCCTCTGCGCTTCGCTGCGACGACGTTGGTGCTGGTCAACAAGCTCGATCAGGTGCCTGTCGCGGACCGTGACGCCACGGTCGACGCCGTCCGCGCCCGCGTCCATGAACGCAACCCACGCGTCCTCGTCATCGGCACCCACCACGCCCGCCTCGACCCCACCCTCATCTTCGACCCGGGCGAAGGAGAGCGAGACCCCCGCCGAGACGGCTCCGACGTCGGCGAGGACCCGATCCAACCCGAACTGCCGATCCGGGAACTGCTGCGTCAGGCCTACGCCGAGGCCGCAGTCGACGAGATCGGTGACGACGAGGTCGATGCGGAATCCATGCCACACCGCCACGCCCAGTCGGTGACCATCACCGGCAGCGGGCCCGCCGATCCGGATGCGGTGATGGATTTCGTCGAGGACCTCCCGCCCGGGGTTTACCGGGTGAAAGGCAGCGTGCTCGCGGCTGTGGGATCCCGCCGACGCAGCTTCGATGTGCAGGCAGTGGGCCCGAACGTCTACGTCGCCGAGGCGGCCCGACCTGTCCCGAAGACTCCTTCCTCGAGTGCGGAGAACGGTGATCGGCCGGATGTCGACAGTGTCCTCGTCGCCATCGGTGAGGACTTCGACACCGAGTCGGCCGAGGCCACTCTGACCGCCGCCCTCAACGTCGACGACGCGGGCCGGGCAGACCGCTCCGAACGCTTCCTCCACCACATCCGCCTCCATACCTAATTGCTGCCTGACGGCGGGCTGGCAACTTCGCGCTGGAGTGGTCCCCAATAGTTGGACTGCTGTGGGGTCAGCATAGAGCGGTTACGGCCTCTGTGGCGCTGGCGGTCTTGGTCCGATACTCCAGCGAAGCGGGCCGATGATGGCGGCAGCCGCGATGGAGACGCCGGCGAACGTGCGTGACGTCAGATGGGTAAGGGGTGTCATCGGTTCTATTTCGTGTGCTCAGTAGCAGGTGGGGTCTTCATCACATTTATGCTATGTGAGCCTAACCTAAGAACCGAGAGGCTGGTCAGGTTAGACTGCCCTTATGAAGATTTCTTTTCCTCGGAGCGCCGCGGCGCTCGCTGCAGCAACCTTGACCATTGCCCTCCTCGCAAGCGGCTGCGCCGCCGATGGTGACCAGGGAGGTAGCGGCGAATCGGGCAACAAAGATGTCGCCACTGGTGGTGAGGCCTTCGGAACCGCGGATGAGGAGACTGCGAAGCTCGGCACCGACGCCGAGCCGGGGGAGTTCCCACGCACGATCAAGCACGCGAACGGGTCGACGGAGATTGAAAAGAAGCCTGAACGGGTCGTCGTCCTCGACACCGGCGAACTCGACGACGTCCTCTCGCTGGGCATCAAGCCTGTCGGAATGGTGACCACCGAAGGGTCAAACCCGGTGCCGAGCTACCTCGAAGACAAGGTCGACGGTGTCGAGACCGTCGGTACGATCAATGAGCTCGATCTCGAGAAGATCGCCTCGCTCGAACCCGACCTCATCCTCGGCAGCCAGCTGCGGGCAGACAAGCTCTACGATGAGCTCGACTCGATCGCTCCGACGGTATTCTCGATCCGCCCTGGGTTCCCGTGGAAGGAGAACTTCCGCCTCGTCGGCGACGCCTTGGGAATGGAGAAGAAGGCCACCGCTGACCTCGAGGAATATGCGGAGGAAGCGAAGACGCTGAAGAAGTCCGTCGACGGCGACCCGACGATCTCTCTCGTACGGTTCATGCCCGAGAAGCTGCGCCTCTATGCGAATCAGTCACTCATCGGAGTCATCCTCGGCGATGCCGGCTTCAAACGCCCGGAGAAGCAGGACGTCGACGAACTCGCCGTTGAGATCTCACCGGAGAACCTCGACCAGGCCGGCGGTGACTATATCTTCTACACGAGCTACGGTGATCCCAAGGCTACAGGCGAGGACAAGGCCCTCAAATCGAGTCAGTGGAAGGGTCTTGACGCGGTAAAGGACGGCAAGACGATTCGTGTTGAGGACGATGTGTGGTTCCTCGGCCTCGGGCCCACAGGTGCTGGGCTCATCCTCGACGATCTCGACGAGTACCTGACGAGGTAGCATGGGTCGGCGGAGAGCCGAACCTCATCACTACTGCGCGAAGGAGCGTCATGGCGGCCATGCGAGGCATCGATTTCGAATCTTCTGGAGCCCAGCACGGGTACATCGGGCTCACGCAATCGGATAATGTCAACGATTCGGCACTGATCCCTGTGCCGGTCTCCGTGGTCTCGTCGGGTCCTGGGTCGACTGCCCTCCTGATCTCGGGCACACATGGTGATGAATATGAGGGGAGGTGGCGCTGCAGGCTCTGGCGCGTGAGCTGAAGCCCGAGCACATCACTGGTACGGTCATCATCGTCCCTGCGGCCAACGCCCCGGCGGTGCGAGCCGGGGCCAGGGTCTCGCCGCTCGACGGGGGCAATCTCAATCGCTCCTATCCGGGTTCGGCCAGAGGGGCGCCGACCGCGCAGGTCGCCGAGTTCATCAGTCGGCAGCTCCTCCCGCGCGCCGATGTGGCTCTGGATCTGCACTCGGGCGGAAACAACTCCGTCTATGTCGACGCCGCATTCGTCTACCGCGGTCCGACCGAGCAACTGTGGCAGACGAAGTCTCAGATCGCACAGCGACTGGGTCTTCCGTATGTCATCGTTGTTGCTGAGAAGTTCGAGCCCGGCTCGATCAACTCGGCGGGGGATGACGCGGGTATTCCCATTGTTTCAACGGAACTTGCCGGCGGAGGCACGGTCAACCGGCGGACACTTGCAGATATTCGTCGGGGTCTCCATCGGTTCCTTACGGATCAGGGGATTCTGCGCGATGGTGCCGAGCTGGCGATACTCGGCGGTGCCGAATTGCAGGCGCTCGCCGCTTCGTCACCTCGCGCGGGTGAGGTGACGTCGGCTGGTGCCGCAGACGCCGATCGCCCGGCCCAGCAATGGCTTGAGCTGGTTGCGGAGTCCGGTATTCCGGCAGAGATCCCGGGCTTCGTCGAACCGCTCGTCGATCTCGGCGACGAGGTCAGGAAGGGCGAGACGGTCGCTTTGGTGTACTCGATCGACGAACCTCAGCGGGACCCTGTCGGACACCGTGCCGAACTCGACGGGGTGGTCACCGTGGTCCGCCGCCCGACGCTCGTGTTGCGCGGCAGCTTCGTCATGCACATCGCCCGTCGCATCGACGCCCCAGCGGAGCTGAGTTGACCTGGTCTGAGGATAGTCAGCTGGCCTGTCGGCCCCGGATTTCCGGGGCCGACAGGCCTTTTCAGAGAAATTTTCACCCGCCGGAATAAAACCATCCTCACCAAAGTTGAGTCTGGTGTACGCAACTTTGATGAGGCCGACTTGACGGTTGGAACCTCGAAGAGAATACTTGAGTCCGGTTGGCTCAATGTGTGCGGTCGAGTGGTTCTGACTCAAGAACCGGAGCCGCCCGATCGCACACATTGGAGTCGCAGGAACTCACGATCTGTAAGGAGAGAAAACTATGGCACGTGCAGTTGGAATCGACCTCGGAACCACGAACTCCGTCGTCGCCGTCCTCGAAGGCGGCGAGCCGAAGGTCATCGCGAACGCCGAAGGCGGTCGCACGACCCCGTCCGTCGTCGCAGTCAACAAGAACGGCGACTCACTCGTCGGCGAGATCGCCAAGCGCCAGGCCGTCACGAACATCAAGAACACCGTCGCATCGGTCAAGCGCCACATGGGCACCGACTGGTCCACCGAAATTGGCGGCAAGAAGATGACGGCTCCCGAGATCTCGGCCCGCATCCTCCAGAAGCTCAAGCACGACGCCGAGGAGTACCTGCAGGAGAAGGTCACCGACGCGGTGATCACCGTCCCTGCATACTTCAACGACGCCGAGCGTCAGGCTACGAAGGACGCTGGTGAGATCGCCGGACTCAACGTCTCGCGCATCATCAACGAGCCCACCGCTGCCGCTCTGGCCTACGGCCTCGAACGCGGCAAAGAAGATGAGCTCATCCTCGTCTTCGACCTCGGCGGCGGAACGTTCGACGTCTCGCTGCTCGAAGTCGGCAAGGACGAAGACGACTTCTCCACCATTCAGGTCCGTGCGACCTCAGGAGACAACCGCCTCGGCGGTGACGACTGGGATCAGCGGATCGTCGACTGGCTGGTTGAGCAGGTCAAGAACAACTACGGCGTGGACCTGACCAAGGACGCCACCGCTCTGCAGCGCCTCAAGGAAGCCGCAGAGCAGGCCAAGAAGGAACTGTCCTCGGCCACCAGCACGAACATCTCGCTGCAGTACCTGTCGATGAGCGAGAACGGACCCATCCACCTGGATGAGACCCTCACCCGGGCGAAGTTCGAGGACCTGACCAAGGACCTCCTCGAGCGCACCAAGGCTCCGTTCCATGCTGTGATGAAGGATGCTGGCGTATCCGTTAAGGACATCGACCACGTCGTCCTCGTCGGCGGATCGACCCGCATGCCCAGCGTGACCCAGGTCGTCACCGAACTCACCGGAGGCAAGGAGCCCAACAAGGGTGTCAACCCCGATGAGGTCGTCGCGATCGGCGCCGCCGTGCAAGCCGGTGTCCTCGTGGGTGAGCGCAAGGACGTTCTGCTCATCGACGTCACCCCGCTCTCGCTCGGACTCGAGACCAAGGGCGGCGTGATGACCAAGCTCATCGAGCGCAACACCCCGATCCCGACCAAGCGTTCGGAGACCTTCACCACCGCAGAGGACAACCAGCCCTCCGTGTCGATCCAGGTCTTCCAGGGTGAGCGGGAGTTCACTCGCGACAACAAGAACCTCGGCACCTTCGAGTTGACCGGTATCGCTCCGGCTCCGCGCGGTGTGCCGCAGATCGAGGTCGCCTTCGACATCGACGCCAACGGCATCGTCCACGTGTCTGCCACCGACAAGGGCACCGGCACCGAGCAGTCGATGACGATCACCGGCGGTTCCGCGCTGCCGAAGGAAGACATCGACCGCATGGTCCGTGAGGCCGAGGAGCACGCAGAAGAGGACAAGAAGCGCCGTGAGGCTGCCGACGTCCGCAACAATGCGGAGAACCTCGCCTACCAGACCGAGAAGCTGCTGACCGACAATGCCGACAAGCTGCCGGAAGAGCTCAAGACCGAGATGCAGGGCGATGTCGACGCCGTCAAGGAAGCCCTCAAGGGTGAAGACGACGACGCCGTGAAGAGCGCCTACGACAAACTCGTGGAGAACCAGCAGAAGATCGGCGAAGCCATCTACAGCCAGCAGGGCGGTGCCGAAGGCGCCGAAGCTGCCGGTGAAGGTACCGCCGATGCAAGCGCAGACGACGATGTCGTCGACGCCGAAGTTGTCGACGATGAGGATGAGGAGAAGAAGTAATGACTGCCGAGGGCAACGACAAGTCGTCCGAGGAGCCAGGCTTCACCTTCAGTGACAAGCGCCGGGTCGATCCGAACACCGGTGAGGTCCGTCCCGAGGCCGACGCCCAGTCGGCCTCGGCCGGGGCCGGTGAGGAGCCGACCGCGGACCCGAATGCCGAACAGGCCGATGCCAGCGACCTTGGTGTGGACATCCCGTCCGATGCCTCGGGTCTCGAGGACATCGAGCCGGAGGCCGAGCCCGAACCGGGTTCGGAGGCAGCGGGATACCTGGCCGACCTCAAACGCATCAACGCCGAGTATGCGGCCTACCGAATGCGCGCCGACCGCGAACGTGAGCGTGCGGCGCTCGGCGGCACGATCAAGGTCGTCGAGGCCCTGATTCCCGTGCTCGACGAGGTCAAGCTCGCTCGCGACAACGGCGATGTCACCGGGCCTTTCGAGACCCACGTGAACAAGCTGGTCGAATCGCTGAACAAGCTCGGCGTCGAGCAGTACGGAGAGGTCGGCGACGAGTTCGATCCGAACATCCACGAAGCGCTCATGCAGCAGCCTTCGGATGAGGTCGAGAATCCGACGCTCTTCCTGGTCATGCAGCCGGGCTACCGGATCGGGGAGCGCATCATCCGCGCCGCCCGCGTCGGTGTCCAGCAGCCGGAGGACTGAGCAACGACCATGATCGCCGAGGCGGCCGCCCGCCCCGCACGCCGGTTCACCGACGTACGGGGCCGGGGAACCGCCTCGGCGGCGGTCCGGATCTTCGGGGCAGTGCCCCGGGGCTGCGGATTGTGAGAGGACAAGTGAATACCGTGATGACAGGATTGATTGGAAGGAAAGGAGGTGCCAGGTGAATACCGGACCTCAGAATGATTGGTTCGATAAGGACTTCTACAAAACCCTCGGCGTCTCCAAGGATGCTTCCGACGCCGAGATCAAGAAGGCTTATCGCAAGCTCGCGCGCAAGTATCACCCGGACGCCAACCCCGGTGATGAGAAGGCCGAAGAGAAGTTCAAGGAGATCGGCCAGGCCCACCAGGTGCTCTCCGACAAGGAATCCCGGGCCCAGTACGATCAGGTCCGCGCCATGGGCGGCGGTGCCAGGTTCAGCGCCGGTTCCGGTGGACCCGGCGGGGCTGCCGGCGGCGGATTCGACGATGTGTTCTCCGACCTCTTCGGAGGCGGCGGACGCACCAGGACCCGCACGACCTACGGCGGTGGGGGAGACGTTCCCCCGGACCTGGCGGATCTGCTCGGCGGATTCGGCGGAGGTTACGGCGGTGGCGGTTACGGCGGCTACCAGCCTCCGCTCAAGGGCGGCGACATCAAGTCGAGTACGACGCTGTCGTTCACCGAAGCGATCAACGGTGCCTCGGTGAAGCTGAACATGCCGGGTGGGAAGCCGCTGACCGTGCGGACACCGATCGGGGTCAAGGACGGGCAGAAGATCCGCCTGGCCGGCAAGGGCAAGACCAGCCCCAACGGCGGCGAGCCCGGTGACGTCATCCTCACCGTGCACGTAAGCCCGCACCCGGTCTTCACCCGCGATGGTGACAACCTGCGGATTGAGCTGCCGATCAGCTTCGACGAGGCGGCCCTCGGCGCCGAGGTCAAGGTGCCGACCCTGGGCGGAACGCCCGTCAAGGTCAAGGTCGCACCGGGGACACCGTCGGGACGGACCCTGCGCGTGCGGGGCAAAGGTGTGAAGACGAAGAAAGGCACCGGCGATCTGCTGGCGACAGTCGAGATCGTGGTGCCGAAGAATCTGTCCAAGGAAGCCAAACAAGCGGTCGAGTCCTTCAAGGCCGCCACCGAAGGTGAGGATCCACGCGCCGGCTTGCTGGACAAAGCCAAGGCCAGCTGAGGTGGTTAATCACAATGCACATTTCATCGAGTGCGGCGGTGTATGTCATCTCGGTGGCCGCGGATCTGGCGGGCATGCACCCGCAGACGCTGCGGCAGTATGACCGACTGGGTCTCGTCACTCCGGAACGCACTGCGGGCCGGGGACGACGTTACTCCGGGAAGGACATCGCCAAGCTGCGTCTGATCCAGCAGCTGTCACAGGACGAGGGAGTCAACCTCGTCGGGATCAAGAAGATCATCGATCTGCAGAATCAGGTCGATGCGCTCAGGAGCCGCAACGAAGAGCTCGAGGACGAGGTTCGGGCACGCAGGTCGGCGCAGGAACGCGATGCACGCGTCTTTGCCGCCGGCACCGTGGGTGGAGACGTCGTCTCGATCTCGCGCGGGCGTCGCCCGCAGGGCCGTCCCGAGCCAGGAGCACTGGTGCTGTACAACAGGTACCGACGCGGCTGAGACGGCAGCAGCCAGACAGAGACACTGAGAACAGCGCCGAGGCGGAGCTCGCACCCCATTGTGGGTGCGAGCTCCGCCTTTCGAGTATGCACTCGATTGTGACTATCAACTTCGCAGATTAATGCAGATGTCGTGCGACACTGATCTCTGTGAACGAGAAAGAGAAAGTTCGACAGGTCGCCGACAATGCCGATTCGGCGGTTCAGGAAGCCGCGGACAGCCGCTGGTTCGAGCGTGTGGCCCGTGCGGGTTTCATTGCCAACGGATTGGTCCACGCCATCCTCGGCGCGACTGCTGTGACGATCGGTCTGGGGCAGGGCGGCGGCGAAGCCGATCAGGCGGGAGCGGTCGGACAGATCGCTGCGCAGCCGTTCGGCATGGTGCTCATCGTCATCTGCTTCCTCGGCTGTGCGCTGATGGCGTTGTGGTGCCTGGTCAACGCGTTCTTCGGTTCGGCCTCGGTGCGTGGTCCCGGGACCCGGGATCCGCAGCATCGGCAGGGCCGGAAACAGTGGATCGACTTCTTCACGATGGTCGGTTCTGCCATCGCCTATGTGGTGGTTGCCGCGACCTTCTCCCAGTTCGTCTTCGGTGGGGGAGCGGACTCGGGCAAGTCGAGCTCGCAGGCCTCGACGACCTTGGCGAAGGCGCCGGGCGGACTGTATATCCTCATGGCCGTCGGTGCCGTGATTGCGATCATCGGCATCGTGTTCTGCATCAATGGTCTGCGACGGAAGTGGAAAGAGGATCTGCGGCGCCCGCGCAGCGCGATCACTCGCTTCCTCGTCGGATTTACCGGGGTCGTCGGCTATCTGGGTAAGGGCGCGACGCTGCTGTCGGTGGGCATCCTCATCGTGGTGTCCGCGGCGACCGGTGATCCGGAGGAATTCACTGGAATCGACGGCGCGCTCAAGGGCATGCGGGATCAGCCGTTCGGGCCGTATCTGCTGTTGGCTGTGGGCCTCGGTCTGGTTCTCTACGGAATCTTCCTCGCTCTGCGTTCGAGATACGACCGCATGGAATGAGCTGTATTCTGACTGGCTGCAGATTTTTGGCCTTAGAAGTCTGGCCGCAGATATACGAAGAAGGGCGCGAACCCGATTGGGTTCGCGCCCTTCTTCATCTCACGTCCAGCTCAGTCGAGCTCGGACGATCACGCCCAGTTTGCTGCGATCAGATCTCAGCGGGATCCTTGGCGACCTTCTTGCGGCGCATGGTCATTGCGACTGCGACACCACCGATGAGGAGGAGGCCCGCGCCGCCGACGAGGCCGGTCAGCTCGGTACCGGTGCGAGGCAGGTCGCCGCCGTTGCCGGCATCTCCGTTGTCGCCATCGTCGTTTCCGCCGTTGCCGTCTTCATCGCCGTCGCCGCCACCGGCGTTCGCGTCCTTCTCGACCGAGAAGTCGCCGGTCAGCTCGTCATCGCCGCAGGTGACGGTCACATCGTAGTCGCCTACGTAAGCCGAGGCGTTGGAAGCGCTGGTGCCGTAGACGTTGACGTTGGCCTTGCCTTCGTCGTCAGCCTGGACGGTCTTGTCGAAAGCGGTGACGCTCGACTCGCCCTTGGGGTTGACGAGGAAGCGGACGTCTTCACCGGGCTCGCAGTTCTCGACGGCGAGGGTGACGCCCTTCTTCTCGTTGACGAAGTCAGTAGGCGTGATGGTCTCAGGCGAGACCTTCAGCGTAGCTTCTTCAGCAGGAGCGGTGGGCTCTTCGGTCTCGTCCTCGGTGATGGTGAAGTCCTGAGCCGGGGAGTTGGTTTCGGACTCCTGATCGACGCCCCAGACTGCGTAGTCGCCGGCCGGAAGAGCTTCGTCGCCCTCGAACTTGAGAGTTGCGGAGATCTTTCCGTTTTCGTCAGCTTCGACTTCCTGGGTCGCGAAAGGTGACGTTTCGTTGCCGCCGACGACGTTGACTGTGCCGCCGGGGGTGAAGCCCTCACCGGTGACCTTGATGCCCTTTTCGTCGAAGTCGCTTTCCGAGATCTCGTCGGTGTTGAGCGAGACCTTCGGGTCGACCTCGGGTGCCTCGGGCTCGTCGGTGTCGTCGACGACGTTGAAGCTCAGTCCGTCGTAAGTCTCCTCCTCGCCACCGCGAGTGACCGTGACGGAGAAGTCGACATTACCGTTCTCGATGTCTTCGGCTGGCTGAGTGGAGTAGATGTTGTACTCGAAGTTATCGCCCTCAGCAGTGCCGGCTTCACCGGTGAGCGAATCCGAGATCTTATCTCCGGCTTCAAGGCCGGTGATCGTGACCAGGATTCCCTTGTCCTTGTTGGCGAGGTCTTCGGCGGTGATCTCCTTGGGGGAGGTCGTCACCTTCGCTTCGATGGCCTGTGCTTCAGCATCAGGTGATGCCGAGGGAGTGCTCTCCTGGGCGTCGCCGGAGTTCTTGACGACAGTATGCGAGTAGCTGTCCGAGCCGGGAGCAGCGAAAACTGGGGATGCGGCCAGGCCGGTGATGGCGATGGCCACCGCGGGGGCGAGGGCGAGCTTCTTCATGTATTTCCTTAGAAAATTACAGCTGGGTGTGAAGTATTACGAATGTAACGGTAATGCAACATTCACCACACGCATAGTTGTGTTCGTTTTGTTCAGCACTGACTTCGGCCCTGGCGCAGAGTTCACTTTTCATTCACTGAGACCAGTTGATCCGGAGCGAGCAGCAGAACAGAAGGAGGGGCGGCTCAGCGTGTGCTGAGCCGCCCCTCCTTCGGTCGTTCTAAGCTGAACGCCTGTCTCGGATCAGAAGCTCGTCGGAGTCTGTCCGAACTTGTTCTTGCGGCCGGTCAGTGCGATCGCGGCACCGCCGACGAGGAGGAGCAGGGCTCCCGTCGTCAGTCCACCGAGGTCGGCGCCGGTGCGAGGCAGCTGGCTGCCGTCGTCTCCGCCGTTTCCGGCATTTCCGTTGTCGCCTCCGTTGCCGTTGTCTCCGCCGCTGTTGGCGCCTTCGGTAACTGTGAAGGAGTCCTTCATGGTGTCATCACCGCAGGTAGCCGTCGCGGTGTAAGCGCCGACGTAGGCCGAAGCATCGGACGAGGTGCCGAAGACGTTGACGGAGGCATTTCCTTCGTCATCCGCCTTGACGGTGTTCTCGTATGCCGTGACGTTGATGCCCTTCGGGTTGACCTCGAAGTGGACATCCGCGCCGGGCTCGCAGTTCTCGACGGCGAGGGTGACGCCCTTCTTCTCATTGGCGAAGTCCGCAGCTTCGATCTTCTTCGGGGAAACCGTGAAGCTCGCCTCGGCTGGGGCTTCGGTCTCGCCGTCGTTGCCGTCGTCTTCGCCGACAACGTTGATCTCGCCTTCGAGGGTCTCCGACTCGGTGCCTTCGCGGTCGATGGTGAGGGTGAACGGCACAGCGCCGACCTCGAGGCTGTCGGGGTTGCCCTCGTACCAGAGGTGGAGCTCGTAGTCGCCGTCGGCTTCTGCCGTCTCGGTCTCTCCGGTGAGAGAGTCAGTGATCTTGTCATCCTTCTTCACACCGGAGACGGTGACAGTCACGCCCTTCTCTCTGTTGGCGAGATCCTCGGCGGTGATCTCCTTCGGATCGACCTTGAGCGAGGCATCGATCGGATCGACAGCGTCGTCTTCGGTGATGGTGAAGTCCTGAGCCGGGGAGTTGGTTTCGGACTCCTGGTCGACGCCCCAGACGGAGTAGTCGCCGGCCGGAAGTGCGTCGTCGCCCTCGAACTTCAGGGTTGCGGAGATCTCACCGTCGGCGTTGGCTTCGACTTCCTGGGTTGCGAAGGGCGACTGCGCACTGCCGCCGACGACGGTGACAGTGCCGTTCGGGGTGAAGCCCTCGCCGGTGACCTTGATGCCGTCATCCTCGATGCCGCTCTGCGAGATTTCGTCGGTGCTGAGCGAGACCGTCGGGTCGACCTCGGGTGCCTCGGACTCGTCAGCCAGGGGGACCACGCTGGTTTCGGTGACTGACTGTGTGCCTGGACGCTCCAGCTGGAGAGCGAAGTTGACCCTCTTCTGCTTGACCTCGTTGGCCGAGTGCAGCGTGATCGTCGCGGTCGAGCCCTGAGCGGTGACGGCCGGGCCGGTGAGGCCGGACTTGGCCGAGACCTTGTCACCCTTTTCGAGGCCGGTGACCTTGACGGTCACGCCTTCCTCGGCGAGCTCTTCTGCCGTGACCTCGCCCGAGGTCACCTGCACCGAAGCGTTGATCGGGTTGGCCTTGTCCTCGGACTTGTCGTCGTCCTTGGCGTCCTTGTCCTCGTCCTTGGGGGCAGGAGCGGGCTTCGGATCGACCTTCTTCGGAGGCTTCTTGGCGTCGTCCTTCTTGTCCTCGGCAGCCTTCTTCTCGTCCGCTTTCTTCTTGTCAGCAGCGGCCTTCTTGGCGGCCGCGGCCTTTTCCTTGGCCTTCTTGTCGGCAGCTGCCTTCTCTGCAGCTGCCTTCTTCTCGGCTTCAGCCTTCTCAGCCGCGGCTTTCTTGGCCTCTTCCTTCTTCTTGGCTTCGGCCTTGGCGGCTTCAACCTTCTTCTGCTCGGCCTTTTGCGTGGAGGCTGACTGGGCGGACGTCGATTCCGCGGCGACAACCGGGCTCGCGACGAGACCGGTGAACGCGAGCGCGACTGCCGGCGCGAGGATGATCTTCTTCATTGGAGTGCCTTCAATCTCTGTGGCGAGGGGTGTGATACGGCACTCATTTTAGGTTCTGAGGATTTTCCAAACTATTTCTGTACGTTTTGTTCAGGTTTAAAAGCGGTAACACTTAGGTGAATTCCTTTGATCGTTTCGTGACCTACTCGTCGGTAAAAGAATGACCGTCAGTGCCGCCTCGGCGAAAGGACGCGTCGGCCGCGCGAATTCAGCACTCCTGAGCTATACCGGCCACGCCTCGGCGCGGATCTGCTTGCGCTGTTCGACGGTGGGCACGCGGACGGTCAGGGCGGAGGGGTCGACCTCCATCTCGAGGTAGGACGACTGACCCAGCGGATCTCCGTCGATCTGGATATCGACCTCCTCGCCGGCTTCGATGACGACCTTTCGGCACTTCCGGATGTTCGTGTGCAGCCCGCGTGAGGCTCGGCGTCCGGCGATCGAAGCGAGCACGCCGACCCATTGGCCGAGGTTCTTCGGGCTGACGATGAGCACGTCGAGCATGCCGTCGTCGATCACGGCCTGCGGAAGCAGCTGGATGCTTCCCTGCAATCGGCCGCAGTTGCCGCCGAGCACCGAACGCACCCTTGCCGAGATCCGATATTCGTCGTCGAACGTGACCTTGACGTGACTGGGTTTGCCGGTGAGCTTCCGCGATCCCGCTTCGACGTAGGCGAGCCATCCGAGGCGGGCCTTGAGATCGTCGTTGGTATCGGCCATGACCGCGGCGTCGAAGCCGAGTCCGGTCATCACGGTGAAGACATGGGTATCGCCGTCGGGGGCGATCTTCGCCGTGCCCACGTCGATTTCCCGGTTGCGTCCCCACAGGGCGATCCGCAGCGCCCACTCCGTTTTGTCGAGGACGAGGTCGATATTGCGGGCGAGCAGGTTCCCGGTCCCCAACGGCACGATCCCCAGCGGAGTGGAGGTTCCCGCCAGCGCCGAGGCGACCGCGCGGATGGTGCCGTCCCCGCCGGCGGCGATGACGACGTCGACTCCCTCATCGAGGGCACGGACCGTGGCCCCCTCACCGGAATCCTCGGGGGTGGTCTCGAGCACGAGCGGAGGGTTCCATCCCTCGAAACGACAGATCGCCTCGGCGGTGGCGGCCAATTTCCGCACATCGGTCTTCGTGGGATTGACGATGAGCGCGGCACGGTATCGGGCCGCATCATGGACGGCCTCGTCGGAGAGGTTCGGCGGGTGGGCGTAGCGTCTCATCGTATTGAGCGTGCGTCGCACGCCGTAGCGGCGGCCGATGAGGAATGCGGCCGCGAGCACGGCGAGGGCACCGATGACGATGACCCAGGTCATCAGGGGGTCCAACTCGATGATCATGTCCCAAATCTACCGCGTCGAAGTCGTGTGCAGGCTGAGCGCCGAATGTCGAAAACACGCCCAGCCCGTTAAGCTGGGAGGGTGATCGATCTAGCGCTTCTCAGAGACAACCCGGCCCTGTTCAAGGCATCGCAGGAGGCTCGCGGGGCATCCGTCGAGCTCATCGACGAGGTCATCGCCGCCGATTCCGCGCGTCGTGCGGCCATCACCGCCTTCGAAGACGCACGTGCGGATCAGAAGTCGTTCTCCTCCCAGATCGCGAAGGCGCCGAAGGAGGACAAGCCGGCACTCATCGCCGAGGGCAAGGCGAAGTCCGAGGCCGTGAAGTCACTGTCGGCCGAGTCTGAAGAAGCCACTTTCGCTTTCGACCAGCTCGTGTCGAAGGTCCCGAATCTCATCATCGACGGCATCCCGGCAGGCGGCGAAGAGAACTTCGTGACGCTCAAAACGGTCGGTGAACCCCGTGACTTCGCCCCTGAAGGCTTCGAACCGCTCGACCATCTCGAGATCGGCGAGCAGCTGAAGGCCATCGACACACAGCGGGGAACGAAGGTCTCCGGATCGCGTTTCCACTACCTCACCGGCTTCGGCGCGAAGCTGGAGATGGCCCTGCTCAACCTCGCCCGCGACGTCGCCGAGGAGGCCGGGTTCAGCCCGACCATCACCCCGACCCTGGTCCGTCCCGAGGTCATGCGCGGCACCGGGTTCCTCGGCGAGCACGCCGACGAGGTGTACCGCCTCGAAGCCGACGACCTGTTCCTCGTCGGCACCTCCGAGGTGCCCCTGGCCGGATACCACATGGACGAGATCATCGACCTCTCGGACGGTCCGCTGCGCTACGCCGGCATCTCCTCCTGCTACCGCCGCGAGGCCGGCTCCTACGGCAAGGACACCCGCGGGATCATCCGCGTCCACCAGTTCCAGAAGGTCGAGATGTTCGCCTACGTCCCGGTCGAGGATGCCGAAGCCGAACACGAGCGGATGCTGTCGCTGCAGGAGAAGATGCTCGGACTGTGCGAGCTGCCGTACCGGGTCATCGATACTGCTGCCGGCGACCTCGGTGATTCGGCCGCCCGCAAGTTCGACTGCGAAGCCTGGGTGCCGACTCAGGGGACCTACCGCGAGCTGACCTCGACGTCGAACTGCACGACATTCCAGGCTCGCCGCCTGCAGATACGCGAACGCCGCGACGGATCGACCCGGCCCGTCGCCACCCTCAACGGAACGATGGCCAACACCCGCTGGCTGGTGCCGATCCTCGAGAACCATCAGCAGGCGGACGGTTCCGTCTCGGTGCCCGAGGCGCTGCGGCCCTACCTCCGCGGGATGACCGCACAAGGACCGGAAGGACCGCGCTACTGAGCCTGTGCCGGGACGCGGGGCACTGACCGTGCGGCGGAACTCAGCGGGATTCGGTTGGGTTCGGTCGCCTCGGCGCCGGGAAGAACGACGACAAGAAGATATACGCATACGTTGGGAGACACATTGACCCCGCACCTCATCGCACTCGATGTCGACGGCACGATCGTCGGCTACGACGGATCCCTGTCGGAGTCGGTGAAGCAGGTGCTCGATCGGCTCGCCGAGGATGGCCACCACCTCGTGGTCTCCACCGGCCGTGCCCTGCCGGGAGCGCTCGAGGTCGTCCACGCGCTCGACCTCAAACACGGCTTCATCGTGTGCTCGAACGGATCGGTCGTCGTCCGCCTCGACCCGGAGCTGCCGTTGGGGTGGGAGCTGCACCATGTTGTGTCGTTCGACCCGAAGGATGCGCTCGAGCAGATGCACGCGGCGCTGCCGACGGCACTGTTCCTCGTCGAGGATCCGGACCTGCACCGGTGGGCGTCCGGGGCGTTCCCGGTCGGCGAACTCGCCGAATCCGACACCCTCGACATCGTCGACTTCGACGAGCTGCTGACCAAGCAGGCTACCCGCATCGTCATGCGCGAGGTCAACGGCACCGCCGAGGAGTTCGCCGCCGCCGTGGACTCGCTCGGACTGCATGAGGTCAGCTATTCGGTGGGCTGGAGCAACTGGCTCGACATCGCCCCGGACGGGGTCTCGAAGGCCAGCGGTCTGGAGATCGTGGCCGAGGAGCTCGGGGTCAAGCACGCCCACACTGTGGGTGCCGGAGACGGACTCAACGACCTCGAGATGATCGAATGGGTCGAACACGGAATCGTCATGGGGCAGTCGAAGGACGAACTCAAGGTGCTCGCGAGCGTGGTCACCGATTCGGTCGACGACGACGGACTGGCCGTAGCACTGGTCGACTACTTCAGCCTCGACACGACTCTCCTCGAAGCAGAGGGCACCACCAACACCCGCCCCTGATTACTACCCGACGGCGGCCCAGCAACCTCGCGCGAGGAAGCTGGGCCGCCGTCAGGTAGCAATAGAGGGTCAGTTGGGGCGGGTGTCCAAGACTGCGTCGAGGTAGCGGGCGACGCCGTCGTCGTCGACGGCCTCCGTCACGGCCGCGGCGATCGCCTTGACCGATCCCAGCGCATTGCCCATCGCGACCCCGTGCCCGGCCCAGGACAGCATCTCGATGTCATTGGGCATATCCCCGAACGCCATCACCTGCGAGCGTGCCACCCCGAGGTGGTCGCACAGATCCGACAGCGTCTTCGCCTTCGTGATCCCGAACGGCGCGAGTTCGACGAGACCGTTGTCCGGCTCGGAGAACGAGGCATGACAGGTGCCGTCGACGAGCGGATCGATGAGGTCGTGCATCGCCTGCGAATCGCTCGTGGCCAGACGCACGAGCACCTTGACGACGTCTTCGCCGGCTAGTTCGGAGACATCGTCGATGATCCGGGCCTCACGGGGTCGGCCGGTGACGAACTCCCGATCGATGAAGCCGCCGTTGAGTGTCTCGTAGGCGAACCGGGCATCGGGATGATCGACCCGGACCGCAGCCGTGATCTCCGCCAGCGTCTGTGAGTCGATGGTGTGGGCGTCGATGACGGACTGAGAGGCGATGTCGTAGACGACTGCCCCATTGAGGCAGACGACCCGTCCGAGGTCGGGGATCTGCTCGGCGATCGGCGCCAACCACCGCATCGGCCTCCCGGTGACGAGCACAAAGGGGATTCCCGCATCCTGACAGCGGTGGATCGCATCGATCGTGGCCGTCGAGATCGGCTTCCAGTTCAGCAGCAGAGTGCCGTCGATATCGCTGGCGACGAGGCCGAGGTCGAAGTCATAGGGCGGCAGGATATCGGGGCTGATCGGAGTTCTCATGGTGCCTCCACCCTAGCGAGAATCTCCCGCGCTCGCTCCAGCAGCTCCTCGGCATCGGTGATGAACCGAACCGTCGCCTCCGCGCTCGAGTCGATCGACCGTCCCGATGGGCCATCCGACCGTGCCATCGACGCCGCGAGCACCGCCTCGCCGACCTTCGACGAGGCCTTCGTCAGCAGCTCCGGTGCGTCGCCGACGGCCTGCCGAACGGGCCCGGGCACCACCTGACCGGTGACGGGACAGCGGGCATGGAGGGTCGCGGTGAGGTCGTCGACGACATCGACGAGTGCGTTGAGCCGGTGGGTGCCGTCGACGATGACGTCGATCGGATCTTTCGCCGAGGCGGCCGTGGCCTCGCCGTCGGATGGGTCCGCCGAGGCGGCTGACGAGGTGGTGCTGTCACCGGAGCCCCGTGCTTCGTGGAGGGCCACCGCGGTGGTGTAGTACCGGTCGACGGCGCGGATGAAGCGGTCACGGTTGTGCCGCCACAGACCGGTGCCGAACCGGTCATCGTCCTTGACCGCGGTCGGCGCCTTCTTGCGCAGGCCCGAGAAGAAGCGCTTCACAGATAGTTGCCGGTGCCGGGATCATGGCGGTCCGACTTCTTCTTCTCGCCGGGCTGCCCGTCAGCCGGCGTCATGCCGGGCGGAACCACTCCCGGAGGCAGCTGGCCGCGACCGGCCATCTGCTGGGCCATGGCCTGCTGAGCCATGATCGCGGTCTGGATGCCGTGGAAGAGACCCTCTAACCAACCGACGAGCTGAGCCTGTGCGATCCGCAGCTCCGAGGTCGTCGGGGGACCGTCGGCCGAGTCGAAGGGCAGATCGAGGCGCTCGAGCTCCTCGATGAGGTCCTTCGACAGCCCATCTTCGAGTTCGTCGATGGAGCGGCGGTGGATCTCGGCGAGGCGCTCGCGGCCCTTCTCGTCGAGCTCGGTGCCGCGGACCTCCTCGAGCAGCTGCTTGACCATGGTGCCGATGCGCATCACCTTCGCCGGTGACGAGACATCCGCCTGATCGTGCTGCGCCTTGGCGAGGCCGGTCCGCAACTCGTCGTCGTTCGCCACACCGTCAGCATTCCCCACACTGTCGGCGTTCGCTGCGTCCGCGGCGCTCGTCTCACCCGCGGAGTTCTGGACATCGTCCGCGGGCTCGGGAGTCTCAGTCATTGGTCATGCACCTTCCTCATCGACGATGAGCAGCACCTTGCCGATGTTCGCTCCGTCCTCGAGGATCTGATGGGCTCGGGCGGCTTCGGACAGCGGCACGGTCTCGTGGATGATCGGGCGGATGTCACCGGCGATCACGGCCGGCCACAGCTGGTCGGCCACCTCGGCGACGATCTCGATCTTCTGTTCCTTCGGTCGTGCCCGCAGGGTCGTGGCGGAGACCGACTTGCGCGGCTGCATGAGCCAGCCGAGGTTGATCTCGGTCTTCGTTCCGCCCTGCATGCCGATGATGACGAGACGCCCGTCGGTGTTCAGCGCCTTGAGGTTTCGTTCGAGGTACTTCGCGCCGATGATGTCCAGGATGACATCGGCACCGGTCGTCCCGTCGTCGTGGACGCAGATCTCGTGGACGCGTTCGACGAAGTCCTCGTCGCGGTAGTTGATGACGGCATCGGCACCGAGTTCGCGGCAGAATTCGGCCTTCTTCTCGGAGCCGACGGTCACGACGATCTGCACGCCGAGGTGGCGCGCGATCTGGATCGCGGCCGTGCCGATTCCGGAGCCGCCGCCGTGGACGAGCAGCCATTCGCCTGCCTGCACCTGTCCGCGTCCGACGATGTTGGACCAGACGGTCGACAACACCTCGGGCAGGGCGGCCGCCTCGGTGAGGTCGAAGCCGGCGGGGACGGGAAGCAGCTGACCTGCGGGAACGGGCACGTATTCGGCGTATCCGCCGCCGGAGAGCAGAGCCGCCACCCTGTCGCCGACGGACCAGCCGGTGACGTCGGCGCCGAGCTTTTCGATCGTGCCGGAAAGCTCGAGGCCGGGAATCTCGGTGGCCCCTGGTGGGGGATCGTAGAATCCGCGACGCTGCAGCAAGTCGGCCCTGTTGACGCCGGCGGCATGGACGCGGACGAGGACTTCATCGGCGGCGATGTCTGGCGTGGGTTCGTCGGTGACCTGCAGGACCTCGGGCTCACCGGGGAAGGTGATCGTGATAGCGCGCATACATCCACTCTAGTAGCTGGGTGCGCGAGTGGGCAGGGGCATCCGCGAGGTGGGGTTCGGTGGAGGGCCGCTCGGGATGAGGCAGGGCGGCACAGGATGCTGCACGGCTCGAATTCGGGTCGCTATCGGATACTGGCCCTCGAATGTAGGTCGCTGTCGGATACTTCTGGAGCTCAGAAGTATCCGACAGCGACCTAAATTCGGCAGCGAAACCGCTCAGGCGAAGAGGCGGAACATCGGCGAGTTCTGGTGGACTCGCTCGACCTCGATATTCGAGGCCTCCATCCGCTCGAGCAGGTTCGGCAGGTCTTCGGCATAGCCGAGCTGGATGCCGACGAACGCCGGTCCGGTCTCCCGGTCGGAGCGTTTGACGTACTCGAACATCGCGATGTCGTCCTCGGGCCCGAGCACCTCGTTGAGGAATCGGCGCAGGGCGCCGGGCTCCTGCGGGAAGTCGACGATGAAGTAGTGCTTGAGGCCTTCGTGGACGAGTGAGCGTTCGAGGATCTCCGGGTAGCGGGAGATGTCGTTGTTGCCGCCGGAGACCAGGCACACCACGGTCGACCCGGGTTCGATCGCGATCGGCTTGTCCGAGTCCGGGCCGCCGATCCCGGCCGAGGCCAGGGCGCCGGAGGGCTCGGCGATGATGCCGTCGACCTGGTACATATCGAGCATCTCGGTGGCCACCGCGCCCTCGGCGACGGGGCGGATGTCGAGGCCGAGGTCGGCGATGACGTCATAGGTGAGGTTGCCGGCCCGGCGCACAGCGGTGCCGTCGGCGAAACGGTCGATGTTCTCCAAGGTCACGGGGTGGCCGGCCTTGAGCGCTGCGATCATCGAGGCGGCTCCGGCGGGTTCGGCGCCGATGACCTTCGTGTTCGGCATCCGTTCGGCCGCATAGGCGGCGATTCCCGCGAGCACTCCGCCTCCGCCGACGGGCACGATGATGTAGTCGGGGTCGGTCTCGAGCTGAGCGTGGATCTCGGCGGCCACGGTGCCCTGACCGGCGATGGTGCGCATATCGTCGAAGGCCGAAACCAGGAGTGCCTCATTGCGTTCGGCGAACCGGTGCGCCAGTGCCGAGGCGTCGTCGTAGGTGGAACCGGCGATCTCGATCGTCACCTGCTCCCCGCCGAAGTGACGGACGCGTTCGATCTTCTGCTTCGGCGTCGTCTTCGGTACGAAGATCGTGCCCTGGATGCCCAGTTCCTTGCAGGCGCGGGCGAAGCCCTGGGCATGGTTGCCCGCCGAGGCGCAGACGACACCGCGTGTGCGTTCGTCGGCATCGAGCTGGAGCATGAAGTTGAAGGCGCCGCGGATCTTGTAGGACCGCACCATCTGCAGGTCCTCGCGCTTGAGGTAGACCGTGGAACCGGTCGCGGTCGTCAACCGCTCGCAGATCTGAAGTGGCGACAGGATGACGGAATCGGAAATTCGCAGCGCAGCGGCCTCGACCTCGCCGGCGAGTGTGAGCTTCTGGGGAGTCATGTCTGTTTCAACCACCAGACTATTGTGCGCCCTTTGTCTTGCCATTTGGCAACTCGTATCGATATGAGGACAGCCGCGGGGCCGATGAGAATCCGCCCCGGCCCGCCCCGCTATGACCGCCGCGTACCCGTCCCGTCCCCGCTCACACCCGTACCCACCCCGTGATTCGGCTCCCGACTTCTGGGTTTCGGGTGCGCCCTGGACCGCGAATACCCCATATCATGATTGGATGGAGGATGCCCGTAATCCCTTCTAGGAGACGTCATGGCCATCAGCAGTGAGCTCGAACAACTGTTAGCCAGCTGGATACCCCGACAGCCGTGGTTCCCCAAGCTCGCAGCAGATTTCGGGACCGACCCCGATATCACCCCCATGTCGGTGGCCCGCGCGTTCACTTACACCGCCGAGGAGCTCGGCGGCTTCGCCGGTCTCGTGACTGTCATTTCCGTCGGCGACGGCCCCACCCTGCGTCGCCTCAACATCCCCCTGACCCTGCGCGGCGCCGAGGACATGCACCTGCGCCACGCCCTGATCGGCCGCGTCGACGACCTCGCGCTCGGCACTGTCTACGTCTACGACGGCGCCGCCGATCCCGTCTTCGTCAACCTCATGGCCGACGCGATCACGAAGCGCAAGGTCTTCGACGGCGGGCAGCTGTCCACCGAATCCCTGCGCCACAGCCAGGAGAAGGCCGAGGCCCGGGGCCGTGCGCCGATGCCGTTCCCCGTGACCGCGAACGGGTCGACCGCCTCGGCGAATGGATCGACGAACACCGCCGCCGAGGCGGTCCCACCGAAGCCATCGATCGGTGACCTCACGGTGGGGGCGGAGGACGTCATGCCCGTCGAGATCCGCCCGATCGAGGTCTCGGACTCCGGACAGCACAAGTCCACCGTCATCATCCACGACGAATACGAGCCGCTGGAGCTCTCGTTCTTCCGCGTTCTCGAGAACGGTATGCCGTCGTCGCTGACGATTCCGGTTCTGCTCACCGAGGCGGGTTCGCGCAGCGTGCCCGAGGTCATCGGCTGGGGTTCGGGTCGCTGGTACGACATGTTCGAGGTCCAGGAGATGGAGGCGCCGATGGCGCTGCTCTCCCACGTCGATGTCGATGCCGAACCCGCATGGCGAGAAGCCGTGAACACGGTCTGCGCCGTCGACTCCGGTTCGATCGGTGCCTACAACGCCCACGCGGCGGAGATGGGTCGGCGCATCGGCGAACTCCACACCGACATGGCCGCCGAGTTCGGAGTCGTCGAAGGCGCAGGAGAGCCGACGAAGCAGCTGGTGCAGAAGTGGGTCGAACGCATCGACTGGGCGCTGGGTCGGGCACCCCTGGCCCTGGATTCGCTGGTGCCGGAGCTGCGCGGCCACCGTGCCCGGCTGCAGAGCCTCGAGACCATCGGCACCCTGCAGAAGATCCATGGCGAGCTGACGCTCGACCATGTGGTCAGCTCTTCCACTGACGGCTATTCGGTCGTGAAGTTCACGGACTCGACGGACTCGGACCCCAAGCCCGCCGCCTTCGACCTCGTGGCTCTGCTGCGCAGCATCGACTACGCTGCCGGATTCGCCCGCCTGCAGCGCACCGATGCGCTCGACTCCGAGGACGGCTCACTGGTCGTCAGCGGCTTCGGCAATGATCCGGGAGCGCTGCGCACGATCTTCGATTCGCCCGAATACCTCTGGGCCTCGCAGGTGCAGAACTCGCTGCTGTCCGGATATTCGCGCGCACGCGGCGACAGCATCGGGCTGAGTGATCCCGTGCTGCGAGCAGCGCTGGTCGACCGGCTTCTCGTCGAGGTCGTCACCGAGCTGCGCAACCGCCCGAACTGGCTGTCCGTGCCGCTGGCCACGCTCACCCTCGTGCTCAAGGGCAAGCCGTCCCGCACCGAGGAGGCCGCCGAGACTCGTCCCAGCTGGGCCGAATCCGCCGAGGCGGAGTCCGAAGCAGCCGAGGGCTCCCCTGCATCCGGCGACGCAGTCGGTGCTGCTGTTGCCGAGGACTCGGATGCGGCCGCCGAGGGCTCGGACGCGGGGTCTGAGTCGAGTGACTCGTTCGCCGTGGCACCTGCAGCCGACGAGGCGACCGCCGCCGATTCGGAATCGGTCGCTGCCGCACCCCGCGGCACCTCTGGCGCCGTCGCGGCCGCGATCGCGAACTCGGACGCCGAGGACTCGCACGCCGATGACTTGGCAACTAACAAATCCGAAGCTGGTGAACCCGAAGCCGATGGTTCCGTGACCAATGAGTCCGAAGCCGGCGCCCCCGGTGTCGACGAGGTCGAAGTCGCCGATACCGCGGAGAACACCGTTGACGCGGTCGCGGATCCCGACATCGACGATGTCGAGGACTCCACCGTGGTCTCGCCCCAGATCGATGCGCCCGAAGGCGCTCCAGCTCCTGCTGAAGACGAAGAATTCGTCGACGAGGAAGAATCGGAAGCTCCGGTCCGAAGAGTCCCGGCTTCGTTCGCTGCGCGCGGCGCCACCTCGGAGGACGCCGACAGCACCGGACGCGAATCGCAGCCGACCAAGCCGAAGGGCGCACCGAAGCTCGGCCATACGTGGAGCGAGCGTTCGCAGGACTCCGGCGGCGACCGCGGAACATTCGGCGAGCAGATATCCGAGCGGCCGGACAAGAGTCGCGACGATTCCGCGGCACGGCTCGACGAATCAACGGACAAGTCCCGGGATGATTCGAAGCCTGCCGGCGGGTCCGTGTTCGACGACCTCCTGGGCACCGAGCGTAAGCGGAACCGGATGAAGAAGCGCAAGAAGGACTGAGCGCCTCTCCTGAACTGCCAATTGGCAGATGCTGTTGCGGTTGTGAGAAACTATGGTGGCTCGACCTCGCGTCGAGCAGGCCGGGTTCGCTCCATCGCTGTCAGGCATGGAAGAACCGAGGGAAGCGTGTCCGAGCGGCCGAAGGAGACGGTCTTGAAAACCGTTGTGCGGCAACCCCGCACCGTGGGTTCGAATCCCACCGCTTCCGCCAAGGGAGAAGCCCCTGAGCTCTTCGTCAACAACGAAGAGCTCAGGGGCTTTCACATGCTCATTACGGCGCTTCACCACGCGCGGCGAATCCTCCACTTCCGCTCGTTCAAGGCTGAGCGCGCTTTTCGCTAGGCAGACCTACCGATAACCGCGCTTCGCCTTGAACGACGGGATTTCAGCGATGCAGCGCTTGAACGACGGTCTTAGCGCTGCCGCTGCTGCTCCTCACAGCCGATCTTGCCGCGCTCGTGTTGTGCGCGGTCGAGTTCCTCCGCGGGCTCTCGCCGGTCAAGTAAGCCTGCGCCGCGGCCTCAGTCGCGGACCGGTGCTCCTGGGCCGGGAGTCTCGGGCGTCCTAGCGCCCTCGCCAGCCTCGGGCGCCTCTGGTTCGGACATCTCGGCGTCGGCCTCGGGGTCGTCGAAGCTCCGCACCGAGCGCTTGAATCCGCGGGTCAGCACGGCCAGGTACACGATCCCGATCGCCAGCCACACGAGGCCGCCGATGAGCGCGGTCCCGTGCAGGCTGACCCACAGGACTCCTGTGAGGATCGCGCCGACAGCTGGCATCACGACGTAGGTGAACGCCGACTTGAAGTCCTTGACCTGTTTGGTCCGGAAGGCGTAGTGCGCAATGACCGTGAGGTTGACGAAGGTGAAGGCGATGAGCGCACCGAAGTTGATGAGCGCCGAGATGAGTTCGAGGCTGAACGACATCGCCAGCAGGCACACCGCACCGACGAGCACGATATTGAACACCGGAGTGTGCGTCTTCGGGTTGATGTATCCGAAGGCCCTGCGCGGCAGCACCCCGTTGCGGCCCATTACGAGCATCATCCGCGACACCGACGCATGCGAGGCCAGCCCCGAGGCGGCGGTCGCAGCGAATGCCGCAGCCACGAAGAACAGCTGGAACACGTGGCCGCCGGTGATCATGCCGATCTCCGGCAGCGGATCGTCGACGATGGAGAACTGCGAATTGTCGGGGAAGAGCAGCTGCGCGAAATAGCCGGCGACGAGGAAGATGAGACCGCCGGCGAGAACGGTGAGCATGATCGCCTTCGGCATCAGGCTGACGTGCTTCGCCTCGTTCGTGTACATCGTCACCGCATCGAAACCGATGAACGAGAAGCACACGACGGTCGCACCGGTGAGAACCGCGCCGAGGTGGACGCCCTCATGGATGAACGGCTCCGGACTGAAGACGACTCCGGCCCCTTCGCCGGCGTTGAGCTGCATGACGGCGAGCACGCAGAACGTGGCGACGAGCACGACCGCAAAGATGAGGAGGACGCCGTTGATGTTCGCCGTTCCCCGCATCGAGGACAGGACGATGCCGGTCGTGACGATCGTATAGACGATGACCCACACCCATGGGGGTGCATCGGGGATCATCGACTCCATGTAGAGCCGGATGATGAGGCAGTTGACCATCGGCAGCAGCAGATAGTCCAGGAGGGAGGTCCACCCGACGAGGAAGCCGAGCCCCGGTGACATCGTCTCCCGCGTATAGGTATAGGCCGAACCCGCGGTGGGGAAGACCTTGACCATCTTGCCGTAGCTGAAAGCCGTAAAGATCATGACGATGAGAGCAACGAGATACGCCGCTGGAACAGCTCCATTCGTCTGCTCCGAGACGATTCCGAAGGTGTCGAAGACGACCGTCGGCGTCATATACCCGAGCCCGAGTCCGACGATGGACCACAGCCCGAGGTTGCGCTTCAGTGAGCCAGAGGCAGCCATATCAATCCTCCCCAATGAGATTTGCCGCCCACCGCGCCGTCGACGTCGCCATCGATGACCGGCCCGGAAGTGATGTGCGTCATGATCTTAACGCCCAAGGTACTGAAAACGAAACCATTGCCGAGGATCGGGACGGATATCAGTGTGAGATCGTGACCTTTCCGATGAAAATCGTCAAATTCAGCAACGATATCGGTAGTCCCGGCGGGCATCACGATGACCAGTTATCGAACGAACCGTCAGTGCCGACGCGAAACAGAGTAGATTGCAGTCAACGGACAATGTGGCCCCACGAGAGGTGTGAGAGAAGTATGGCGATCGAAACACTCAGTTCCAGGCAGTCGGCGGCATGGAAGGATCGAGTCCTGCCTCCGGTCGAACAGGTCGCCGACGGCGTCTGGGCCCTCCCGGTCCCGATCCCCAACAACCCTCTCGTCTACACCTACTGCTATGCTCTCGCCGACGGCTCCGGCGTCGTCCTCATCGACCCGGGCTGGGACGGCAAGGATCAGTACCTGGCGCTCACCTCGGCGCTTAACGACCTCGGCTTCACGGTCGCCGATATCCACGGAATCGCGATCACCCACTATCATCGGGACCACATCGGGCTCGTGCCCGCACTCCTCGCGAAGAACCCCGACGCCTGGGTCGCCATGCACGGTGAGGACCTGCGCGCGATCAAGCGCTTCTACACTAACGCCGTCGACCTCGGCACCGGCATCGACCCTAACCTCAACATCGCCCGCGCCTACGGAGTCCCCGAGGATCGCTGGGCCGAAGTCGAAAGCCTCCAAGTCGGATCGAACAAGGTCGGATCGAGCAAGGGCGGGTCGGAGAGCAACTCGATGAGCCTGTACAGACAGGCGATGAGCCGGCTGCCCGAGAACATCCACGTCCTCGATGACGGCACAGAGCTCCCGCTCGACGAGGGTCGGGTAACGGCCATGTGGACGCCGGGACACACCTACGGGCACTCGGCGTTCGTCCGCGACGAGGACAAACTGTTCTTCTCCGGTGACCATGTGCTGCCGACGATCACCCCGAACATCGGCCTCGATTCCGGGGCGATCACGCACAGCCTCGGCGACTATCTGCGCTCGCTGGAGAAGATCGGCGAGCTCGACGAGGACGTAGCGGTGCTGCCGGCCCACGGCTTCCGCTTCACCGGACTCCATGATCGCAAGGTCGAACTCGTCGAACACCATCACGAGCGCCTCGGCGAGATCCGCGCCCGCATGGAGGCCACCGACGACCACAGCGTCTACTCGATCGCGGCGGGCCTGCATTGGTCCCGCGGCTTCGAGAGCCTGCACAACTTCAACCTCTTCGCCGCCCTTGCCGAAACCGCCGCGCACATGCATTATCTCGGTATCGACATCGGCGTCGGCTCTCTCGTCGGCAAGGACTGAGCCGGGCCCGGCCGCAAGAAACTGAACCGGGTCCGGCCAAAGAAAGCTGAGCCGGGCCCGGCCTGAAGAAGAGAGACAGCAAGGAGGAACCAGCATGAGCACAGAATTCGTTCCCGCCGCCGAGGTGCGGCCCGTGACCTTCGCCGTCCATGCGAGCGACCACATCGAACGCGGTCACCGCCGTGGCGAGGAGCTGCGCACGGGAATCGCCTCCACCCTGGTCGCGTATCGGCGCTACTTCTCGCACCTGTCCATCGCCGAGGCGGCTGTGCACTCGGCAGCAACGTCGAGTTGGCAGCGACTCCAGCAATGGTGGCCGACCGGGGCTGAGGAAGTCGTTGCCGTGGCCGCAGGCGCCGGCATCGACGTCACGGAGCTCATGGAGATCGTCGCCCGGACCGAGATCATGACCCAGGCACCGGCCGCGCCGACCGAATGCTCGACCGTGAGCCACACCAGCCCGGGCGCCTCCGTGGCCGCGCAGAACTGGGATTGGGTGGCGGACTTCTCCACTCTGTGGCACTTCAACGACGTCGGTGCCGTGCCCGGGCAGCACCGGCATGTGGGCATCGCCGAGTTCGGAATGCTCGGCAAGATCGGTCTCAACGAGGCCGGCGTAGGGGTCCTGCTCAACATCCTCAAGCACACCGGCGACACGGCCGGGGGAGTGCCCATCCACATGATCCTCGCCCGGGTCCTGGCCGAAGCGGGCACCCTCGCCGAGGCGCTCGAGATCATCGACTCAGCCCCGACCTCATCGTCGTCGATCATCACCGTCATCACCGCCGAGGCGGCCGTCCAGGTCGAGATCGCCGGTGCACACAAGCGCGAGCGACGGGCCCGCGCGGGCAGTGGGGCCGACGGGGAGACGGGGGAGTCCGGGTTCCTCATCCACACGAACCATTTCCTGCACCCCGATCTGCTCGACGGTGCGCTCGAGCTGCGCCCCGATTCGACCTCGCAGGAACGTTACCGTCACCTCGCCGAGGCGGTCGTGCGCTTCGAAGCCGAACGTGCGCTGGCGCGCGGCGGCAGGGCCGTCACGGTCGGAGACCTGACGAAACTGCTGACGACGGGACCGGGAGACGCGCCTGTGTGCTGCACTCCGGCGCCCGGCGCCGCCTACGGGGATCGTTCGGCGACCCTGGTCAGCGTGCGCATCGATCCCGCCCGCAAACAGATCGACCTCGCACCCGGGTCACCGGCCGACGGTCTGCACGGAAACCGCTGCTTCCAACTCTGAACCGGCGGCGGTCGCTCAGTCCTCGTCTGCTCCGTCCGCCGCACTGGCGGAATCATCGGAACTCTCGTCCGCCTCGGCGGCTTCCTGCTCGCGCATCTCGATGACCGCGTCAAGGGCAGACGCGATCGCATCATCGTTCTCCAGTGCTGCCTGGATGAGCCGCCACGGCACGAGATCGAGATTCTGGTCGCCGATGACGAAGCGGATGAACGGCTGCTTGCTGCGCGGATCATCGGCTTCGAGCCCGGCCCCGTAGCGCCACTGGCCGATCGCGATGCGGCGCACCGTCTCGCCGATGAAGCGCATGGCGCCGGCGGTGAAGGGGGTCTCGTCCTCGGCGATCATATCGTCGGGTCCGTCGTAGCGGACCGCGACCTGCTTGCCCAGGCGAGCCAGGCTCTCCCGGTCGAATCCCCACGAGGCGGGATCGGCCTGCTCCTGGGTCCAGGCGGCGATGCCCGGTTCGACGGTGCCGATGAAACGGGAGAGGAATTCGACCTCTTCCTCGCTCGAGTTCTCCTCATTGAGCACTCCGAGGGACAGTCCCGTGCACCGGCGGCGGGGTTTTCCGTCCCCGCCGAGGAGCTCCCGTGCCTTGTTGAGCACAGCGGTGAAGACTTCAGCGCTGCGCTGATCGACGGCAGCCAGGACGATCCCCACGAGCGGGATCGGTTCACCGGCGGCCGGACCCTCGGCGTTGTCGGGGCGGATGAAGGGCATGCCGTTGCCCGTCATCTCATCGTGGTCCCAGACCCCGCCGATCGCGCGCAGGTAGGTTTCGCCGAGGTAGCGGATGAGTCCTTCGAAGAAGCGTCGGTGCTCTGGTTTGAGGATCTCCTCGGTGGAGGGGAACTTCGAGAGCACGAAGAGTTCGAGCATCGGCAGTGACTGCGGCCCGAAGTCCTTCGGGAACTTCACGGTCTCCCCGTCCTCCTTCTCGAAGGTCTCGGGGAGGTCGGCGAGGACGAACGCGCCGAGGCGGACGTCCATATTGTTGATGAAAGCAGTAAATTCGCGCTGGAGTTCATTCACGGCCTCCACCTTAGTGCCTTGAGCCGATTCGTCGAGCGCGTTCAGGCCTCGTGATAGGGGCAGACTCGTTCAGCCATCGCTGTCGGGGCGGAAGTCGATGAGGTACATGAGGACCTCGACGATGAGGCTCGGATCGATGGCGACGTGCTCGTCCATCGCCTTGCCGGCCGCGGCAGACAGGGCGATCCGGTTGAACACCGAGATGATGATCGTGAGGAAGTCGCCGAGCGGCTGCTTCGTCGTCGCCCCGGCGACGTCGAGGGCCGTGGTCACGAGGGCGGCCAACCGGTCGAGCTGAGTGGCGTTGAGCTCGACATAGCGCGCATGGAGATGTGGGACCCGCAGACAGTAGAGCTCGATCTCCTGTTCCGTGATCGTCTCGGCCACGGTCTGCTTCTTCTCATTGAAGACATCGTCGATGAACTGCGTCATCAGGGCTTTGATCTCCGGCGCCTCGGCTGTGGCCATGAGCTGCTCGGACCACCGCTGGATCGTGGCATCGAGGCGATCGAGATTCTCCGAGATGCGCATCTCGATGATCGCGAGCACCAGATCGTCACGGCTGGAAAAGTTCGAATAGAACGCCCCACGGGTCAGGCCTCCGGCCTCGCAGATCTCCTCGATCGAGGCGCCGTCGATGCCGCGCAAGGCGAAGACCGAGATGCCGGCCTGAACGAGGGTGGAGCGGGTCTGGCGTCTGCGCGGGCTGAGTTCGTCTGTGTTCATCGTCATTTCGTTGCAGTGGGGTCGGCGATGGCCAAGGTGGTGCAGTCGTCTGCGCCGGCATCGGAGCCGGCAGCGACGGAGGGGCGGAGAGCGAGGCGCCTGAGCATCTCATGGGAATCCCCGCTCAACCTGGGATCCATTTGCGTGGAATGTGGGCAGTGCACAACAATACAACACTGTATCCAATACACTTTTGTATCGAGGTTTTCGTGTCAACTTTCCTCTACGCCCTGGGGCGTCGTGCGTATCGGACCCCCTGGCGATTCATCGCCGTGTGGCTGCTGATCTTCGTCCTCGTCGGAGCCGGAGTCGCCGCCTTCTCCAAGGACTTCGACAACGACTTCACGCTCCCGGGTTCGGAGGCGCAGATCGCTCTCGACTCGATGAAGTCGACGTTCCCCGAAGCCGCCGGCGTCTCCGCCTCGGTGATCGTCGTCGCCGCTGACGGCGATTCGGTCGAGGACGAGAAGTACAAGGACGCGATCGAAGACGAGATCGACCGCATCGAGGACCTCCCGCACGTCGACACGGTTACCTCCCCGTACTCCGACCTTGTCGAGGGCGCCATCAGCAAGGACGAGACGGCGGCGATGATCTCCGTCCAGTACGCCGGCACTCAGCAGGACGTCGGGGAAGACGCCGGCGACCAACTCATCGACGCCCTCGACCCGCTGCGCGACGCCCTGCCCGGAGCGCAGGTCGAGGGCGGCGGTGAGCTCTTCCAGATCACCGGTGTCGAGATCTCCTGGGTCGAAGGCATCGGCGTCGTCATCGCCTTCATCGTCCTCCTGCTCACCCTCGGGTCCTTCCGCGCCGCGGGAATGCCGCTGATCACCGCGCTCATCGGCGTCGGCATCTCCGTGCTGCTCATCGTCGGGGCCACCGCGTTCGCGACGATCAACTCCTCCTCGATCATGCTCGCGCTCATGCTCGGCCTGGCCGTGGGCATCGACTACGCACTCTTCATCGTCTCCCGCGCCCGCGACCTTCTCGCTGAAGGCCACGACCCCGTCGAGGCGGCCGGGCGCGCCGTCGCGACGGCCGGGTCCGCCGTCGTGTTCGCGGGCATGACCGTGATGATCGCGCTCCTCGGCCTGTCCCTGGCCGGAATCCCGTTCCTCACGATCATGGGAATCGGGGCCTCCGGCTCCGTCGCCGTGGCCGTGATGATCTCTCTTACGATGGTCCCCGCCCTGCTGGGACTCGTGAAGTCCAAGATCACCCCGAAGCCGACGAAGCGCTACCGGAGGGCCTATGCCGCGGCCGCTCAGCGGGCGACGACGGGCACGACCGCCTCGGCGAAGGGATCATCGACCGGCACCGAGGCAGACGACGGTTCCACAGGGACCCCCGCCGAGGCGGCCGACCCGGCACTGCGGGAGAGGATCGCCGACGAGGCGCGCGCCGAGGGCGGCGACCCGTACCCGCCGACGATCATGAACAAGTTCTTCGCCGGGTGGCTCAAGGTCGTCACGAAGATCCCGCTGCTGACGATCGTCGTCATCGTCGGCGGCCTCGCGCTCTTCGCGATCCCCGCCACCCAGCTCCAGCTGTCCCTGCCCACTGCAGGCGACCAGGAGCAGGGCACCCCGGCGCGGGGGACCTACGACCTCATCGACGAGCACTTCGGGCCCGGCTACAACGGCCCCCTGGTCATGACCAGCCAGATCGTGACCAGCGATGATCCGCTCGGAGACGTCGAGGAGATCGAGAAGCGCATCGAGAAGGTCGACGGCGTCGAGCAGGTCATCATGGCCACCCCGAACCGGGACGCGACCGTCGGGCTCTTCCAGATCATTCCGACCACCGCCTCCGACGACCCGGCGACCCTCGATACTGTGGATCGGCTGCGGGACCTCAGCACGGAGATCGAGGACGACTTCGACTTCGACACCGCCGTCACCGGGGCCACCGCGATCCAGATCGACGTCTCCGACCAGCTCGGCAAGGCTCTGGTGCCCTTCGGCATCTTCGTCGTCGGACTCTCCATCATCCTGCTCATGATGGTCTTCCGATCCGTGGCGGTGCCGATCAAGGCCACCGGCGGGTTCCTCCTCTCCGTCTTCGCCTCCTTCGGCACGGTCGTCCTCGTCTTCCACGACGGACTCTTCGCCGGCCCCTTGGGCATCGACGGGACGGGCCCGGTCATCAGCTTCCTGCCGATCATCGTCATGGGCATCCTCTTCGGCCTCGCGATGGACTACGAGGTGTTCCTCGTCTCGGGCATGCGCGAAGCCTATGTCCACGGCTCCTCGGCCAAGGACGCCATCAGGGCCGGATTCGCCTCCTCAGCCCGCGTCGTCTCCGCCGCAGCGATCATCATGTTCTCCGTCTTCGCGGCCTTCGTGCCCGCCGGCGAACCGATCATCAAGTCGATCGCGCTCGCCTTGGCCGCCGGCATCTTCGTGGACGCCTTCCTCGTGCGCATGTCGCTGGTGCCGGCGATCATGCAGCTGCTCGGCGACAAGGCCTGGTGGCTGCCGAAGTGGCTCGATCGAATCCTGCCGCGCCTCGACGTCGAAGGAGAGGGCCTCGCCCACGAAGTGGCCCTGCGCGACTGGCCCGAACCGAACTCGGACTACCGGGTCTACGGACGTGGGATCGGCGTGTACTCCGGGGACCGCGGCTTCGCCCGCGTCGACATCTCCCTGCTGCCCGGTCAGATCCTCGTCGCCAGCGGCGATTCCCGCCGGGCTCTTCTGCTCGCCGTGTCCGGGCGCGCCGGACTCACGGCTGGGGAGATGAAGATCGGCCAGAACGTTCTGCCCGAACACGCCGGACGGGTCCGCCGTCAGGTTCCCTACCTCGACCTCAACCGGGGTGAAGCCGACCGGATGATCAGTCCGCGCGACATCTCTCGGATGGCCGCCTCGGCGCCAGATCTGCTCGTCATCGACGGGGCGGAGAAGCTCGCGGCCGGAGCACGGGAATCGGACGGACCGGCACGGAACCTGCGCGATCTGCTGCCGCAGCTCGTCGCCGAAGGCACCACCGTGATCCTCGGCCTGCCCGACGGGGATGTGACCGGGATCTTCGATCCCGAAACGAACTACTTCCACCTCGACCTCGACGAGGCTCGACCCGATGAGCGGGGCGGAACCGACAGCGAATCCGACGGCGAACACACCCACGCCGTCGACAGCACCAACATGGAAGGTGTGCAGTCGTGAGACTCGAACGTGCGAACTCGAAGAAGCCGGTGAACTGGCTCTCCCTCCTCGGCCTGGTCCTCATCCCGATCATCGTGGCGGCCGGTTTCATCCTCGCCACGTGGAAGAGCGGCGATCGTCTCGAGACCATCGAGGCGGCCATCGTCAACAACGACGACGGGGCGAAGGTCGACGGCAAGACCGTGCCGATCGGGCGACAGCTGACCAGCGGTCTGGTGGGCGAGGACGAGAACAACATCCACTGGGTCATCACCGACGAAGAGGATGCGAAGAACGGGCTGTCCGACGGCACCTACGCCGCGAAGCTGACGATCCCCGAAGGCTTCTCCCGCGCCGTGACCTCGGTCGATGATGCGAAGTCGGCGACGCAGACGCAGCTCGACGTCGACGTCTCAGGCACCGCTCCGGCGCTCGATACGCAGATCTCCCGATCCGTCGCCGAGGTGGCGCGGACGACCTTCAACACGCAGATGACCGAGACCTACCTCGACAACATCTACGTCGGGTTCAACAAGATGGGCGACCAGATGAAGGACCTCGGCGACGCCGCCGGGGAACTCGACAAGGGTGCGAAAGGCCTCAAGGAAGGCACCGGGCAGTCGGCTGAAGGCGCCGGTGAACTCTCCAAGGGCATGGACCAGCTCGGCACGTCCGGCGGCGAGCTCAAGTCCGGAGCCACGGAGCTGTCGAAGGGCGCCGGCGAACTGTCCAAGGGTGCCTCGGAGATGTCCGGGGGGCTGAACGAACTCGACAAGGAGACCTCGAAGCTGCCCGAGAGCACGCAGAAGCTGGCTGACGGCTCCGGTGAGCTCTCCGACGGCGTCGACGAGTACACGAAGTCCATCGACGAGATCATCAAGGGCTTCGCCGGGTCCGGAGACTCGGGTGAAAGCGGTCTCGGTGACATCACAAAGGGCGGTAAGGAGCTCGAGAAGGGCGCCGACGGTGTGTCCAATGGCGCCTCGGGCCTCTCCGACGGGCTGCACCAGTACCGCGACGGTCTGAAAGAGGGCGCCGACAAGGCCGATCAGCTGGCCGGGACGAAGCCTGATCTCGACGCGCTCGTGGCTGCCGGCATCATGACCAGGGCCGAGGCCGATCAGGCACGGGCCGAGATGTGCCCGACCGGCACTCCCGATCAGGTCTGCCAGGGCATCGAGCAGGCCTATGCTCAGGGGCTGCTCAACGGCACATCTGGTGGTCTGAACCAGGCCGTCGACGGGCTCGAGCAGGAGCAGAACGGCTCGTCCCTCCTCGGCGGGTCCGATGAACTCGCCAAGGGTGCTTCGGAACTTTCCGACGGTGTGACCAAGTTCGTCAAGGGACTCGAGGACGGCCTCGGTGAGCTGACGAAGGGCATGGAGGACATCTCGAAGAACGCTCCGAAGCTCCTCGAAGCCTCGAAGGGGCTGCGCGACGGTGCGGCCGGGGTCGCCGACGGCAACCAGCAGCTCGCCGACGGTATGCCGGCCCTGTCCAAGGGCATCGGCAAGGTCGCCGACGGTTCCTCGGAGCTCTCCGACGGTGCCGGTCAGCTCAGCGACGGGCTGAGCGAATACAGCACCGGCGTCGGCAAGTACACCGACGGCGTCTCCGAGGCAGCAACCGGCACCTCCGAACTCTCAGCGGGCCTCGATAAGCTCGATGAGGGTACGGGCAAGTACGCGAAGGGCGTGAGCAAGTTCGCCGACGGCGTCAAGGACGGTGCGGACGAAGTGCCGTCCTACACGGCTCCGGAACGTGACCGCTTGGCCAAGGTCGCCTCGGCGAATATCGCATCGCCGGACACGGACAGCGTCACGGATGTGCTGGCGGGATCGACGATCGCCCTGCTCATCATGCTGGCCCTGTGGATCGGCGGACTCGTGACCTATACAGTGCTCAAGCCGATCCCGGCATGGGCTCTGCTCTCGACGAAGTCCTCGCTCGCCGTGTGGGCGCGCGGACTGCTGCCCGGCCTCGTCGTCGGCGTGCTGCAAGCGCTCGTGCTCTCGATCCTCGCGGTCACCGTGATGGACATCGACGCGATCCAGGGCTTCGACATCGCCGTGCTCACGTTCGTCTCAGCGATCGTGTTCATGACCTTGAACTTCGCGCTCGTGGCGTGGTTCGGGGGAGTGGGCCGATTCCTGTCTGTCATCGCCGTGGTGCTGGCCGTGGCGGGTCGGACGATCGGCGCGGTGCCGCAGTTCTTCGACTTCGTCGCACCGATCCTGCCGCTGACTCCGTCGATGAACGGCTTCGCAGCGATCGCCGCGGGCACCAGCGGGCAGGCTGCCGCGTACGGCGGACTGCTGGCCTGGGCGGTCATCGGCATCGTGATGTCGCTGCTGGCCATCGTCCGGGCACGGACCACGAAGCCCGAAGCCGCCCTCGAAATGGCGTAGGCGCGCTTCGTGGCCGCGGCGCCTGGCGCTCCCTCGCCCGGGAGCGCCTCGCCCGCGTGCAAACGGCCCAGCGCAACGCGTCGCATCTCGTCGCCTCTGCGCGGTCCAGCGCGCCGCCTCACGTCGCAACACGCCGCATCACGTCGCCTCTGCGAACAGCCCAGTCCGAGTTGAATAGCCCATGTTTGAATCAGGGCCATTCACTCTAGACTGGGCTGTTCGCGTTCGGTGCTCGGCCCTCGAGTCCGTTTCGGGACACCCATTTCTGAAATGCTCACTTTCCTCCCTGTGCATTACAGAGCAGGGTGTATCGAACCTGGCCTCGTGCATTGTGCGGCGTGGAGTTCGGCAACTGCCGCGGGTGGTGTGGGGCGCTGGCCGAACTGAGTCGTCGGCGTCCGCTGGGTCGCGGGTGGACCGAGAGTTCGTGGCGATTGGCCTCCGGGGAGAGCCTGCGGGGTCTCAGAGGAGGTCGAGGATCGCCTCGGCGGCGGCGTGCGAGTCATTGAGCGTGGCCGCGTTCGTGCCCGGATTGGCGGCGATTGCGAGGCCCCACTGCTTCGACGACAGCTGGATCGACAGAGCGAACCGGCGCGGGTGGACGTTGCCCTCGACATCGATCGTGCGGTACGGCCGAGACGTGAGCGCGAGTCCGTTGAGGAATTTCTCTCGACCGTCGTCCAAGGTCAGGCGGGCCGCGGTGAGCTGACCGCGTTCAAGCATCCCGTACAGCAGGACATCGGCTGCGCGCGAGACGGAGTTCGTCGGGGACGCGGCATCGATGACGACGCTGCCCGTGATCGCTCCGGCGGCCTGCGCCGAGGTCACCGTGAAGATCTCCGGCCGTGGCCCCTGCGCCTCATTTGTGAGGCCCTGCGCTTCGGCAGTGGGGCCCTCGACCCTGTCCGGCCGTGCGGCGATGCCGGAACTTGTGTTCTCTGCTTCAGCTTCGGGCGCCTCCTCAACCTCGCGGAGAGCGTCAGGGCTCTCTTCGATGCGCATATCGGGACCGATGAAGGACACGATTCCCGCCTCAGCGAGGGCGATGAGTTCGGCGATCCGCTGCGGAGGAGGTCCATCGCAGATGCCGGAGACGAAGCCCTCGAACCAGCCGAGGATCTCCATGTCGATGCTCACGCGGTCGATATGGCCTGCGACGATGAGCTCCTTGAGCAGCAGGCGGGACTGCCACAGCACGGTGAAGAGCGCCTTCTCCGGGCTGCCGGTCGGACCTGCCAGAGAGCTGCGCAGGTCGGTGCGCAGGAAGTCGAGCATCCATTCGTGCAGAGAACCTGCCTCGCCCGGCTCACGGCTGGTGAAGAGCTCGCCTTCGAGCGGGTTGAGCAGGGTGTGCAGTGACATGCGGTCGGCGGGATCGGGCACGAGTGCCTCTTCGATCTCCGACCAGGCGAAGGCCTCGCGGGTGACGCGGCCTGGACGGGCGGCATCCTCGGTGGTAGTGGCGCTGGCTGCTCGTGCAGCGCTGGACGTGGTCGTGGCGCTGGTCGTTCGTGCAGCGCTGGTCGCGGCCGTGGCGCTTGCCGCAGCGCGAGCGGACGCAGCCGTCCGAGCCTCGCCAGCACCGACTTCGCCCGACTGCGGATGGGTCTCCTGCCAGGTGCGGCGGGTCAGGTGGCGTGAGACCGCCTCGCCGATGGCCTCGCGCAGCTGGCCGGGATCATCGGCGAACGCTTCGGGACGGACCTGGGAGAGCGTGTGATAGTACGCCAGACGCAGGTCGGCGAGGATGAGCGGCCACAGCTGATCATTGAACCGGGCACCGGCCTTGCGCTCCCCGTCGAGGTTCTCGAGGCCCGCGAGGAGCGCGATGTTGTCCTTCGTGAAGTACCGCAGCGGCCAATCCCGCCGAGGATGTTCGCGACAGATCGGTTTGCTGCGATACGGGATTCCGCGTCGTGATCCCAGCGCCAGGCGCGGTTCGTCGCCGCTGGGCACATAGCGCAGCCGGCCGCCGGATTCGGGTTCGAACCGGCCTCCGCGCTCATGAGTGAACAGGGTCTGCAGGTCGAAGTAGTTGAGCCCCATGCCGCGGACGATGACCCGCTCACCGGGGGCCACCTCGGTGACAGGGGTTTCCGCAGGCAGCCCCTGCGGCAGGTAGAGACCGCCGCACAGCTCGGCGAAAGCGGCGAGCCGGGCGCGCTCCTCCGGCTGGGCGCTGGGGATGTGACCGACGGCGAGCACGACGGCGCTGGCGACGATCGTCGTGCCGTTCTGGCAGCGCACGAGCTGCTCGAGGACAGTGGCTCGTGAACTCTCTGCCACCGATCGGGGGAGGTCCATCGCGGGCAGGTCGATGACGGATTCGGCCTTCGTCGAGTGTTCGACGATCTCGATGAAGTCCGGTGCGCCTTCGCGGATGCGCTGGTAGGCGTCGCGGAGGTAGCGGCCGTAGAGGCTGCGGCTGGGGAAGGTCGAGTGCAGCGGTTCGGTGCCGCCGTTGGCAAGGTACCACTCGGCCATGGACGGTCCGGTTGGTGCTTCGTCGGGGCCGAGGAAGCTGCAGCTGGAGTCGGGGAAGACGGTCTGCTCGGCGATGGTGGTGTTCATCAGCAGAGACTCGGGTTGGTCGGTGCGCCACACGATTCCCGCGCCGGGCGGGTACGGGTCGATGAGGTGGATGGTCAGCGCGGTCTCGGTGGTGGCGTCAGCCGCGCTGCGGGACGCGCCGACGGTGCCGGCGAAGCGCTTCGCCGCCAGCGCCACGAGCCTCTCAAGAACCGTGAGACCCCGCGGTCCGACACCGATGATCGCGACCGCGGGGACGGGAGTCTGTCGGTCCTGACTCACCCCTGCTCGCCGGTTCCGCCGTTGGGCCCGGGGTAGCCGGGGAAGTCGTCACCGGGCTTGAAGCCCTTCGGGTAGCACTTGCCTTCGGCGTTGGGCTCACCCGGCGTTGCCGCTTCGGTGGCGTCCGCCTCGGCGCCGGCCTCATCTGTGGATCCATCCGCGGAATCGGCTGGTTCATCGGTGGCGGTGTCTTCGGTGCTGTCCTCGGTCGAGTCCGTGCTGTCCTCGGATTCCTGGGACTTGCTGCCGTCGTTCGTCGGCTTCGGTGTCTCCTCGCCGTCGGACGCTCCCTTGACTTCGCCGAGGATCCACTTGTGGAGCACATCGTAATCGGGGTCGTAGGTCGGGGTGACGTCATTGTTGATCTGGACTGTGGTGACGTCGCCCTTCTGCATCATCATGGCGAGTTCGATGAAGGCCGGGATCTCGTTCTGTGGGATCGACGTGGCGATGTTCCGTGTCGCGGAGTTCGCGAGCTTCGGATAGGCCGTGGCGATCTCCTGCGGGTCGATCTGCTCGAGAGTGGTCTTGAGCATCCGCTGCTGACGGCACATGCGGTCGTAGTTGTCGCTGCCTTCACGGGAGCGGACGTACCAGAGTGCGTCCTTGCCCTTGAGCGTCTGCGGGCCCGGATCGACCCAGCCGTAGACCTCGTTCTTCACTCCCGACATCGATTTTCCGCCGCCCATCGGGATCGGGCGTTCGACGTCGATCTTCACTCCGCCGATGGCGTCGACGACGTCCTCGAATCCGGCCATGTCGACCGAAGACCAATAGTCGAGCTTGAGTCCCAAGGAGCCTTCGACGGCCTGCATCGTCGCCCACATGCCCGGTTCGAGTCCGTGCGGGTTTCCGATCTTGTCGGGGTTCTGTTCGCCCCACTGCCATACGGCGTTGATGAGGTCCTCGGACGAGTCACCGGAGGGGCGGAATCCGTCGGGCCACGCCTTTTCGAGTTCGCTGCCTTCGGGGAAGACCGGGAACGCGAGGTTACGGGGCACGGAGATGAGCGCGGCGTTGCCGGTCTTCGTGTCGATGGAGGCCACGAGCATCGTATCCGGGCGGGTGCCCTCACGATCGTCGCCGTTGTCGCGGCCCATGAGGAAGACGTTGATATAGGGCTTGTCGGCCCAGAGTTCTTCGGCGCTGTGGGATTTGCCCGTACTGTCGCCGAAGAGGCTGGCGACCGTGTCGGACTGCACGCGGGCGAAGACCGAGCCGACGCCGAGCGGAATGCCGATGATGAGGGCGAGGGAGACGACGAGGACGCCGGCCATCTTGTTCTGCCAGGGCCGGTATCGGTGCCCGCGGCGCAGCCCGAGGTGAGACACGACCATCACGAGGATCCAGATCACGGCCACGAGCACGGCGGCGATGGCGAGGAAGTTCAGCAGCGAGGGACTGGCGACGATCGTGGCGACCGCACGCACCGGTCCCTTGACCAGCAGATAGACGAGCCCGACGAGCAGAGTGAGGACGAAGAGACCGAAGACGATGAGTCCGGCGGGCCGGAAGCGTGTGTGCAGCAGTCCGACACCGGGCAGAAGGGTGCTCAGAGAGGTCCAGCCGACGAGGCTGGGGAACGATTCGCCGAGGCGGGAGGAATGGCGGCGGGCCCGTCCCGGTCCGTGACCGGTCGACTTCTCGTCGTGGGCGGAGCCGTTGTCGTCGCCTCCTCTCGCGGCAGACGATGCTCCGGTTGCTGCCGCAGTGCCGCCCGCACCGACCGCTGCTGCGGCCGCGGCGCTGCGCGCGCCCCGTGTGGCGGATGACTTCTTGCGGCCCCGGCCTCGGGATTCGGCCGCGTGCCGCTCACGGGCGTCGCGGCGTGTGGTCGGAGCGGAGTCCGTATCGGCGTCGTTGTCCGTGTGGTCGAAATCGTGGGAATCCCTCGCTGAGGCGGCCGATTCGTCCCGTGCGAACGTGCGCGGGGCATCGTGAGCAGGGCCGCGCCGTGAGCCGGCGCCCGGATCATCCGGTGTATTCGAGCTTGCTGCCGCGGCGACTCCGGCCGCAGAGGCTCCGCTGGCCGCGGCTGCACGCAGCATGCGGGCTTCGCGGCGAGTGCGCGGGGCGACCGGGCGCGGAGGCGGTGCATGCGGCGAGCGGGACGAAGTTCCTGCATCACGGGTGCTGTCGCCGAGTCGGTTGTCCGACTGATCTCCCGATCCACGGGAGCTTGTGCGGAACGAATAGTCGGATCGGGCATCGGCGGACCGTTTGGAGTCCTGACCGGAATTCTGGTCCGAGTTCTGGTCCGATTTCGTGCGGGACCGGCGGGGATTCGCCGCCGAGGCCGGCAGTTGTCGGGAGTCACGGCGCTGGGAGTCCGAGCGGCGAGGCTCGGACTGCCGAGAGTTCTGCTGCGGCAAGCTCGACTGCGGTGTCGAGTCGCTTTCGCTGGCGGCGGTGTCGCCGCGGAACCGGGGGCGAGCGGAGGCCCGGAGCCGACGACCTGTTGTCTGGGAATCGGGGTCGCTCCCATGCGGTCCGCGCTTGTCAGGGGGAAACTCTGGCAAGTTGTCTACTCCTCAAAAACTGTCTGCTCGTGCAATACGGCCCGCTCGCCGTTCTCGTCTCCGGCGCAGGGCACACCACGGCCATCGGATTTCCGACCGGTGTTTCTGCGAGGATCTGAGACCAGACCGCAAAGCACATCACGCCGATTTTACGCCTGCACATTGATGAATGCTGGAATTCCGGTGTGGGGGAGCGGTACAAAGGGGACGTTCGGCCCGGATTCGCGCCCGTCACGGGTCGGTTCGACTATGACGAAGCCCACTCTCCGCGGTTGCGCTTTGCCCTGGATGGCTCCTTTCCCTTAGGCTGTATCCCGTAGTGCTGGAGGGTCTGTCGGTGTGCATTTCGCCGAAGCGGATCGCAGCACTGCGGATGGAGTCGTGGCTGAGCGGCCGAAAGCGTCACCCTGCTAAGGTGAAGTCCTCCAATAGGGGGACCGTGGGTTCAAATCCCACCGGCTCCGCGTTTGGCAGAACCCCTGCGATCTGGATCAGGTCGCAGGGGTTCTGCGTTTCTGTTCGTCTCGACTTACGTTCGATGTAGTGAAAGTTCACCTGTCCGGGGTAAGTTGGTCCGCGTCCGCCCCGCGCCACCGGAGCTCACCAGCAGAGATGCTGCTCCGGCGAGTACTGAGGAGAACTCCCATCGCTATGCCCCTGATCCGCAGGACAGCTCTGTCCGCTGCTGCCGCCGCCCTGGCGGTGACCCTGACCGCCTGCTCGTCCGGAGATGACACAGAGGAACCGAACGCTGAGCGCGCCGAAACCCAAGGTGCCGCGCAGGAGCCCGGTGAGGCCGCAGATTCGAAGGGTGAATCCGGATCTGCCGAGGCGGCCGGCCTCGACCCGGATGATCTTCCCGATCCGGTCGCCTCCCAGGAGATTCCCGCCGCCGTTGAGGGCGACGAGAAAGCGACGATGACTGTCGAGCTGTTTCCTCTGAAGCGTCAAGGCGAGACTGTCGTGGCGCAGTTCGCGTTCACCGTGAACTCGGACAAGACCGACGAGGACGACGACGGCGACGATCTCTACGGATACCTCGGCGATGCAAGTTGGAATCCTTTCCTCGTCGACTCACGGAACCTGCGCAAACACAACGTCTTGGATAAGTTCCCACAGCGAGCGCAGACTTCCTACCAGAGCACGAAGTTCAAACCCGGTCAGACTCACTACGCGTTCGCAGTCTTCGCCGCTCCGCCACCGGACGTCGACGAAGTCGAGGTCTCCGTCGTCGACGGAATGAACCTCGCCACCGGAGTGAAGATCTCGTGAAGCCGGCAGCCGCCGGTCCTGCAGCGGTGATCCTTGCGGCGGGCCTCGTCGTCGCCGGCCCACCCGCATTCGCGTTCGCAGACTCCGTGACTTCGCAGGACATCGCCAATCGCGTTACCCCGACGCCGGAGGACTTCACCGATCCCGACCAGTCGCAGATCGACGAGAGCATCGTCGAACTCGAACCGGAGATCTATGATCTGGGTAAAGGCATCGAGGATGTCGAAACGACGAAGGCCAGCGGCGGCAACACCGTGGTCACGCTCGACACCGATATCCTCTTCGACTTCGACTCGTCCGAACTGAGCGACACAGCGAAGAAGAAGATCAAGGACCTCGTCAAGGATCTGCCGACCGATTCCGAGATCACTGTCGGCGGGCATACGGACTCCAAGGGCGAAGACGACTACAACAAGAAGCTCTCCGAAGATCGCGCGAAGGCCGTCGCCGAGGTGCTCACCTCGGCGAACTCGGACCTTGACGTGACGGCAAAGGGTTTCGGCGAGTCCGAGCCCGTCGTGTCGAACGAGAAGAACGGTAAGGACGACCCCGAGGGACGGGCGAAGAACCGCCGCGTCGAAATCCGCTACGAAGACTGAGCCTGATCTTGGGCTGTTCGGGAAGAGTGGCTGAGACCATTGACGAACCTGACAGCACTGCATAGCGTCTCTTTGGATAGATGGTCATACATGAGGCAACTTCGGTGACGTCGGCCCTGATCCGGTGGCGAAACCGCCGATTCGGGGACCAACGGAGGGCAACCCAATGAAGACAGTCATCATCGGAGGCGGCGTGGTCGGGCTGACCAGCGCTTACGAACTGGCGCTGAGCGGACACGATGTCGGAGTCATCGAGACTGCCCGCTGCGGTGCGGGCGCCTCGCACGGGAACGCCGCGGGACTGCGGATCAACTGATCGAGTCGGGGTCCGTCGATGTCAGCGAACCGGTCACCGAGCTGCGGGTCGACACCGGATATGGCGGGGCAAGATCGAAGACTGTTCGAGCGGTAGTCTGCTGATCACGGGCAATGGTCGAAGCCGACACGATTCGCTGCACACGAGGAGCGCACAATGACGAACGAACCCGACTGCATCTCTTTCGATGATCTTGTCTCGGCGATCGAAACCAAGATCACTGCCGCAGGAGCCTCCTCGGCGGTTGCGAAAGTGCTGGCGACCAACTGCGCCACTTGTGAACGCGACGGCACTCTCAGCCACGGAGTCTTTCGCGTGGCCGGATACCTCGATTCGCTGACCCGCGGTTGGGCAGATGGGACCACAGAAGCGAGCGTCGACGTAGTCGGCCCTTCCTATATCCGCATCGACGGTCACAACGGCTTCGCCCAACCCGCACTCGCCGAGGCGGGGCCGGTGGTCGACCAGGCGCTCGACGACACCGGTGTCGCCGTCATCGCTCTGCGCAATACCCATCACTTCAGTGCCCTGTGGCCCGACCTCGAGGCCTTTGCGCGCGACGGTCGGGTGGCGATGGGGATGATTGCCAGCGGTAAGCTCGCCGTCGTCCCCGAGGGAGCCACCTGTCCGGTCTTCAGTACCAATCCGTTCGGCTTCGCCACTCCTGTGGCTGACGCGGACCCGATCGTCTTCGACTTCTCCACATCGTCGATGTCCCATGGAGATCTGCAGCTGCTGCGGGCCGAGGGGCGGGAGGTTGCGGTCGGAACCGGAGTCGACTCGACCGGCGCGGACACCACGGACCCGAATGCGATCCTCGATGGCGGCGGCATCCGTCCCGTCGGCGGTCACAAAGGTGCGCTGCTGTCATTCATGATCGAAACACTGGCTGCAGGACTGACCGGCGGCGCTTTCACCTATGAGATCGACGCGGAGGCTCCAGACGGTGCCCACACCTTCCGCACCGGCCAGCTCTTCATCGTCATCGACCCAGAGCGCGGCGGCAACGACGCCTACCTGGGGCGAGTCCGCGAATTCGTCGACATGCTCCGCGACGCAGGTATGGATCGTCAGCCCGGTGACCGTCGCTACGCCAATCGCGCAGCGGCGGCCGAACGCGGAATCCCAATCACCGACTCGATTCGCTCCCTGTTCGATTGAATTGTCGTCGACCGACCGAAGCCTGCTCTGTCCCGAACGGCACACGACCCCGCTGGCAGGAGTCGTCGACTCCGTTGAGTACGGTCCTCAGCCGTACATCCGCCACCACAGCAGCGCCACGTGCAATGCCGTGCGTGACTCCGCATCGTCGAGCGAGACGCCGAGGCGGTCCTGCAGACGATTGATCCGTGAGTAGAGCGCGGGTCGGGACAGGTGCCCGGCCCGCGCCATCGCCGACTTGTTGCCGCCATGGGAAAGGTAGAGCTCGAGGAAGTCGAGAAGTCCGTCGTCTGCGGCGTCCGCAGCGGATGGCAGAACGCCGTCTCCCCGCCGGTCATTACGCGTCGATTCGCCGAGCAGCGGCCCCAGCTCTCCCTCGGCGAAGGCACGCAGCCGCGAGTCCTCGGCCAGCAGAGACAGCAGCCCGCGGATGCGCACGTCCGAGGAGCGGTAGAACGCACGCTCGCGCACATCCAGCGTCGACGCAACCTCGGCGACGTGAGAGGCTGCTTCGAGACCGGCGACAGCGCGAAGCAGAGTAGTGCTGCCGCGGCCGACCCCGACCACCCAGCTCGAAGCAAGCCCCTCGAGCTCGGCGAGCAGACGGGTGAGCCGTTCATCGGCTTCCTCCGTACCGCGCGGGCTCGGCTGCGATCGTCGGCTTCTCCCGCGACCGGGCCCCAGAACGAACCCGAAAACACCCGACTGCAGGCTCGTCATGAGCAGACACAGATTGAGGCGCGAGGCGGCAGAGGCGATCTCCTGCGTCAGACCGCGCTCCTGCAGCTGCACCCGAGTCGGATCGGTGTCGGCCTCACGATCGATGCGGACGACCACCGGGGTGAGCTCGGCCCCTTCCGCAGGAGTGAATCCCAGAGAGCGGGCGCGCTCCCGTGCCGAACGCTCGTCGATGCCCTCCGAGTCGGTGATCTCTCGGATCAGGCCGCTTTGGGCCTGCAGCAGCAGATCCTGCTCATCGCGATCGGCCATCCGAATCAGCGTCAGGGCTTCACCCGCGCGTTCGATGACCTGCTCGAGATCGGCGACGGACTCGACGGCGCCGGGCACGACGAGCCGGCCCCACCGGCGAGAGCGCAGCCCCACCGGCGTCTGCCGCCACTGCGACGGCGCGTGACCGCCGGGTGTCGTACTCGCACCGCTGACGAGGTCGACCCACTTCTGCTTCTGCGCGAGAGCCTGCGAACCGCGGCCGGAATGGGCGAGAACCCGATGGGACACATCCTCGAGGACCACCGCCGTGCCCAAGAGCTCGGCCGTACGATCGACGATCGTCTGTGCCTCGGCTCGATCGAGGCTCAGCTGTGTGTACGTCTCGTGGATCTCTCGGGCATGTTCGAGCCGCGAGATCTGCTGCGCGAGGAGACGTCGATGGGCAAACTCCGTGATCTTCACGAACTTGACTCGGTGCGGGAGCACCACGACGGGCAGCTCTCTCGCCGAAGCGGCCTCCTGCACGACCGTGCCCGCCGCGTCGTCGAAGGCCGAGTCCTCGTCGACGAGTTCGATGATCGCGCCCGCCGCTGCCGCCCGCTCGAGCTGGTCGAGGAACTCTGACATCGCCTCGGGGCGGTGGCGAAAGGTCGTGGCCGTGGTGAGCACGAGCTCCCCACCTTCGAGGAAGCGCTCGACATGCTCGGAATCGGCGATGTGGACCCAGCGGATCGCCCGGTCGAGGACTGCTTCGCCGGCAAGCACCGCAGGCTCTGCAGCCTTGATCTCCTCGAACTCGAGCAGACCGGCGATGCTCAGCGATGCCCCGCTCGACTCCCGTGCAGTGTTCATTGACACAGTGTAAAGCCGAGGGCGAAGATTCTGACACCCTGACACTTCCGAGATCGGCAGGGCGGACCGAGGATGGACTCAACCGACGCACCGACGACGCAGAAGGACCCTTCATGGCAACGCTGACCCATTGGATCAACGGACAGACCGTCACCGCGGACACCGACACCCGCCTCGGCGACATCACGAACCCCGCCACCGGAGTCGTCAGCGGCCAGGTGGCCCTGGGATCGAAGGCGACCGTGGAATCGGCGATCGCCGCGGCCTCGGCCGCCTTCCCCGCCTGGCGCGACACCTCGCTGTCACGGCGGACGTCCATCCTCTTCTCCTTCCGCGAGCTGCTCAACGCCCGTAAGCAGGAGCTCGCGGAGATCATCACCGCCGAACACGGCAAGGTCCTCTCCGACGCCCTCGGCGAGGTCGCCCGCGGGCAGGAGGTCGTCGAATTCGCGTGCGGCATCGCCGGCCACCTGAGAGGCGGTCATACGGAGAACGCGTCGACGAAACTCGACGTACACTCCCTGCGTCAGCCGATCGGCGTCGCCGCGATCATCTCGCCCTTCAACTTCCCGGCCATGGTCCCGATGTGGTTCTTCCCCGTCGCCATCGCGACCGGCAACACCGTCGTGCTCAAGCCCTCCGAGAAGGACCCGACGGCCGCGAACTGGCTCGCCGAGCTGTGGAAGGAAGCGGGCCTGCCCGACGGCGTGTTCAACGTCGTCCACGGCGACAAGGAAGCCGTCGACACGATCCTTGAGAGCCCCGACGTCGCCTCGGTGTCCTTCGTCGGATCGACCCCGATCGCAAAATACGTCTACGAGAACGGCACGGCCGCCGGCAAACGCGTCCAGGCTTTCGGCGGAGCGAAGAACCACATGCTCGTCCTGCCCGACGCGGACCTCGACCTCGCCGCCGACGCCGCCGTCAACGCCGGCTACGGGGCAGCCGGTGAGCGCTGCATGGCGATCTCCGTGGTCGTCGCCGTCGACTCCATCGCCGAGGAGCTCGTGGCGAATATCGCCGAACGCACCACGACCCTGCGCGTGGGCGACGGCGCGACCGAGCCGGACATGGGACCGCTCGTCACCGCCGCCCACCGCGACAAGGTCGCAGGCTACATCGATGCCGGCGCCGAGGCGGGGGCGACGGTCGTCCTCGACGGTCGGGAGAACGTCCCGGCCGACGGGTTCTTCCTCAACCCGACTCTGTTCGACGACGTGACCACGGACATGTCGATCTACACCGATGAGATCTTCGGCCCCGTGCTCTGCGTCGTCCGCGTCCCCGGCTACGACGAGGGCCTCGACCTCATCAACGCCAACCCGTACGGCAACGGCACCGCGATCTTCACCAACGACGGGGGAGCGGCCCGCCGCTACGAGAACGAAGTTGAGGTCGGCATGGTCGGCATCAACGTCCCGATCCCCGTGCCCGTGGGCTACTACTCCTTCGGCGGGTGGAAGAACTCGCTGTTCGGCGACACCCACGCCTACGGCGACGAAGGCGTCCACTTCTTCACCCGTGGGAAGGTCGTCACCTCCCGCTGGCTCGATCCCAGCCACGGCGGACTCAACCTCGGCTTCCCGACCAACGACTGAACAGACCACCACGGACGTCCACCCCGACCAGGGGGCGGACGCCCATGCAACGACGAACCACCTCGGCGAAGGAGCCCTGACATGACCACCACCGCGGATTCCCAGCTCACCGAATCGCACCTTGACGCTGATCGCTCGGGCGCTGATCGGATCGATGCGCAGCAGATCGAGGCCGGGCGACGTGCCCACGAAGTCGACCGGGCGCACGTCTTCCACTCCTGGCAGGCACAGGGACCGTTCGACCCGATGACGGTCATCGACGCCGAAGGCTCCTATGTCTGGGACGGTGAGGGCCGAAAGCTGCTCGACATGTCATCGCAGTTGGTCAACACCAATATCGGCCACCAGCACCCGGCCGTCGTCGCGGCCATCCAGGAGCAGGCGGGCCGGCTGTGCACGATCGCGCCGCAGCACGTCAACGACGCCCGCTCCGAGGCGGCCCGACTCATCGCCGAACGCACCCCGGGCGACCTCGACCACGTGTTCTTCACGAACGGGGGAGCCGACGCCAACGAGCACGCGATCCGGATGGCTCGGCTGCACACGGGGCGGACGAAGGTGCTTTCGGCCTACCGCAGCTACCACGGCGGCACGCAGCTGGCCGTCAACGTCACCGGCGACCCGCGCCGGTTCGCCAACGACTGCTCCGCTGAGGGCATCGTCCACTTCATGCCCGCCTACCCTTATCGGTCGTACTTCAACTCGACGTCCGAGGCCGAGGAGACGCAGCGGGCGCTGGCCCACCTCGAGGACATGATCACCCTCGAAGGGCCCGGCAATATCGCCGCACTCATCCTCGAGACCGTGCCGGGCACCGCAGGGATCTACGCCCCGCCGGCCGGCTACCTCGCCGGCGTGCGCGAGCTGACGGCGAAGTACGGGATCGTCTTCATCGCCGATGAGGTGATGGCCGGCTTCGGTCGCACCGGTCGCTGGTTCGCCCTCGACCACTGGGACGTCACCCCGGATCTCATCACCTTCGCCAAGGGCGTGAACTCCGGATACGTCCCACTCGGCGGGGTCGCCATCTCGGAGGCGATCTTCGAAACCTTCCGCGACCGGGCCTACCCGGGCGGACTGACCTACTCGGGACATCCGCTCGCCTGTGCCGCAGCGGTCGCGACGATCACCGCCATGGAGGACGAGGGGATGATCGCCAACGCCGACCGCCTCGGCGAGGACATCATCGGCCCGGCTCTGCGGGAGATGGCGCAGCGTCACCCCTCGGTCGGGGACGTGCGGGGGCTTGGAGCCTTCTGGGCCGTCGAGCTCGTGAAAGACCGGACGACGAAGGAGCCGCTGGCGGCGTACGGCGGCAGCTCACCGGAGATGAACGAGGTCATCGCAGCGCTCAAGGCCGAAGGCGTGCTGCCGTTTGCGAACTTCAATCGAATCCACGTCGTGCCGCCGCTGAACACCCCGGATGAGGACGTCAGGTTCGGACTCGCCGCTCTCGACCGGGCACTCGACGTCGCGGATCGATACGTCACGGAGCAGATTCGTCACGCGTGAAGGAGGTGTCGCCTCGGTGATGTCCCGTCGCAGATTCCGCGGGTCGGTAGGCCACGATTTCCGCGGATGACTGCGTGAGGCGGGGAGCCGCCTCGGCGAGGGACTGCTGGTTTCGGGCCCCGTTCGGAATGTGAGTGCTATTGCACTCCCAGCCGGGCAGGGCCCGTTTGCGCACGTCAAAAGTGAACAAAAGGTGAACGAGGTGGAGTAGGGTCAAATTGCGGGTGAAGAGCGGTTGAATCTGTGGGTAGACTTCTGCGGGATAGTGATTGCTGGCCGTCAGCTGCATCATCCACGGTCCGAATAGTGTCTACACCCAAGGTCGATTAGTGGAAATCATCTTCGTCGTCGTGCTCGTCATCGCACTGGCACTGTTCTTCGACTTCACCAATGGCTTTCACGATACGGCCAATGCCATGGCCACACCGATCGCGACCGGGGCCATCAGACCGAAGACGGCGGTCACGCTTGCCGCGATCCTCAACCTCGTCGGTGCCTTCCTCTCCACCGAGGTGGCCAAGACCATCTCGGGCGGCATCATCAAGGAAGGCGGCGGGGGAGTCCAGATCACTCCCGACTTCATCCTCGCCGGCCTCATCGGCGCCATCATCTGGAACATGGCGACATGGCGCTTCGGCCTCCCTTCCTCCTCGTCCCACGCACTCTTCGGCGGCCTCATCGGTGCGGCCATCGTCGGTGCCGGACTCAACTCCGTCGACTACGGAGTGTTCCTGTCCAAGGTCGTCATCCCGGCTCTGGCCGCCCCGCTCATCGCAGGGTTCAGCGCCTATCTGTGCACGAAGATCGCCTACGCGATCACTCGCCGCCACGAGGAGGGCAAGACCGCTCGCCGGGCACCGTTCAAGTACGGGCAGATCTTCTCGTCCTCGCTGGTGGCACTCGCCCACGGAACGAACGATGCGCAGAAGACGATGGGCGTCATCACCCTCGTGCTCGTCTCCGCGAACCTGCAAGAGCACGGCACCGGTCCGCATATCTGGGTGATCACCGCATGTGCGCTGGCCATCGCGCTGGGCACCTATGTCGGCGGTTGGCGCATCATCGACACCCTCGGCACGAAGCTGACGACGGTCAAGCCCGCTCAGGGACTGTCGGCCGAGACCTCGACGGCCGCGGCTATCCTCGCCTCCTCCCACCTCGGCTTCGCTCTGTCGACGACTCAGGTCGCCTCCGGTTCCGTGCTCGGTTCGGGACTGGGCCGCAAAGGTGCCGATGTCCAGTGGTCGACGGCCGGACGGATCGCCTCCGGTTGGCTGCTGACGATTCCGGCCGCCGCGATCGTCGGCGGGATCGCCGCCGGCATCGCTCACTTGGGAACGGTCGGCGTCGTCATCGACACGGTCATCGCCGTCGTCGTGGTGCTGTGGATCTACCTCAGCTCCCGCCGGGTCCAGGAGACGGACATCTCGAACTTCGACACCGTCGGCGAAGCCGTCAACATCCGCGGCCGCAAGCGCAAGCTGCGCAAGGACCGCAACCGCAAGCGCGCTCAGCAGAAGCGGGAAGCTCGCTACGAAGCCTGGGCAGAGAAGCAGGCGGCGAAAGAGAAGCGCCGCGCCCACCGTGACGCCAAGAAGAACGGGGCCGTTCCCGCCGAGGCGACGACAGGATCGTCGGCGTCCGGATCGACGTCCGGCTCGACCTCCGGACCGGCGTCCGGCGCCGATTCGGGGCGTGCCTCGAACACCGGAGCCGATGCGAGTCGGGCAGATGCGAGCGATCAGGGAGACGCGAAATGATCGAGTGGAGTTCCTTCGCCATCGTGGCTGCCGCGACATGGGTCTCGGCCATCATCGTCATCACGCTGTTCTCCGTTGCCGTGCGCATGCGCGCGACACATCTCGACCGGGTCGACGAGGGCCGCAGCAACGCAGGGCTGCCGGTCGCCTACTGGACGGTCTTCGGAATCTGCGGAGCAGTCGTGCTGCTCGGCGTCTACCTCATCGTCCCGGCCCTCCACGGCGCCTGACGGCTCGGGCGGCGATCGCTTGCCGTCGGCCACTGCCTGCCGTCGGCAGCCGCTTTGAGCGACCATCACTCACCGGCAGCGTCACGTCCACCCTTTAGCGCGCCATCCTTCACCCTTAGCTGCAGCGCATACAACTGCAACGGCACAACGTGACGCTGCGACGACGTTTTGCTTCCACCGGTGCTCAGCGACAGCAGCGTTGAGGGATGCTCGAGACCGTCTGCATGACACGTTCTGCACTCCGCACCGTCAGCTGCAATTTCTACCATTGCGTCTGATCTATGCCGCTTGTGCACTTCGCATTTCGTGGGATTCGCGGCACTTTTGCGGGGTCCATCACGCACCGGTAGCGTCACGTCCACCATTTAGCACGCCATCACTCACCCTTAGCTGCAGCGCATACAACTGCAACGGTGCACTGTGACGCTGCGACGACGTTTTGCTTCCACCGGTGCTCAGCGACAGCGGCGGTGAGGGATGCTCCGTGGTGAACAGGTACCTATGTTCGTGCCTTGGGAGTAGCGGCGACAGTCGGCACCAAAGGTGAGGGGTGCAGGCCTCCCAGCTGTCACGGAATACGACGATCCCCCAACCACCTCGGCGGCGGTTGGGGGATCGTCGGTGAACGGGCGGCTCAGTCCGTCGGCAGATCAGCCTAGCGAAGCAGCCAGAGGGCTCAGGCAACCTGCAGCTCAGCCAAACGACTCAGGCGAGGCCGAGGCGCTGGCGGAGGTTGTCCACCTCGGCGCGGAGTTCGGCCGGGACCGAATCGCCGAGCTCCGCGTACCATTCCTCGATGAGGCCGAGCTCGGTCTCCCACTCTTCGGGCTTGATGGCGAGAGCCTTGCGCAGCTGCTCGTCGGTGAAGTCGAGGCCTTCGGTGTCCAGGCCGCCTTCGACCGGGGTGAGACCGAGCGGTGATTCCTGAGCATCGGCGGTGCCGGTGACGCGTTCGAAGACCCACTTGAGAACGCGTGAGTTCTCGGAGAATCCGGGCCACAGGAACGAGTTGTCGTCGTCGCGGCGGAACCAGTTGACGTAGAAGATCTTCGGCAGCTGGGCGCCCTCGGTGTTGCCGATGTTGATCCAGTGCTGCAGGTAGTCACCGACGTTGTACCCGATGAACGGACGCATCGCCATGGGATCGCGGCGGACGACGCCGACGGCACCTGTGGCAGCCGCGGTGGTCTCCGACGAGAGCACCGAACCCATGAACACACCATGGGTCCAGTCCTGGGTCTCGGTCACGAGCGGCATCGTGGTCTTGCGGCGACCGCCGAAGAGGATGGCCGAGATCGGCACACCGTTCGGGTTGGTCCACTCGGGAGCCAGGGTCGGCACGTTTGCGATCGGGGTGCAGAAACGCGAGTTCGGGTGAGCGGCGGGGGTGTCGGACTCAGGCGTCCAGTCGTTGCCCCTCCAGTCGGTGAGGTGGGCAGGTGCCTCATCGGTCTTGCCTTCCCACCACACGTCACCGTCGTCGGTCAGCGCGACGTTGGTGAAGATGTTGCCGCCGGCCTCGATCGCGCGCATCGCGGTCGGGTTCGTGGTGTAACCGGTGCCCGGGGCGACTCCGAAGAGTCCGAATTCGGGGTTGACGGCGTAGAGCTGGCCGTCGTCGCCGAAGCGCATCCATGCGATGTCGTCACCGAGGGTCTCGGCCTTCCAGCCGGGGATGGTCGGTTCGATCATGGCGAGGTTCGTCTTGCCGCAGGCCGAGGGGAATGCGGCGGCGACGTACTTGACGACTCCTTCGGGGTTCGTCAGCTTGAGGATGAGCATGTGCTCGGCCAGCCAGCCTTCGTCCCGGGCGATCGCGGAGGCGATGCGCAGCGCGTAGCACTTCTTGCCCAGCAGCGCGTTGCCGCCGTAGCCGGAGCCGAAGGACCAGATGGCGCGATCCTCGGGGAAGTGGGTGATGTACTTGGTGGTGTTGCAGGGCCAGGCGACGTCTTCCTGTCCCTCTTCCAGCGGAGCGCCGACGGAGTGGACGCACTCGACGAATTTCGCGGCCTGGGCGTCGATTGCATCGAGGGCGTACTTGCCCGAGCGAGCCATGACGAGCATGGAGAGGACGACGTAGGCCGAATCGGTGACCTCGATGCCGAACATCGGCTGGTCCGCCTCGGCGTGGCCCATGACGAAGGGGATGACGTACATGGTGCGTCCGCGCATCGAACCCTCGAAGAGACCGTTGAGCGTCTCCTTCATCTCCGCGGGAGCGACCCAGTTGTTGAGTGGACCGGCATCCTTCTCGTCTTCGGAGCAGATGTAAGTCCGGCCCTCGACGCGGGCGACGTCCTCGGGGTCGGAGGCCGCGTAGTAGGAGTCCTTGGTGCCGTTGACGCGCTGGATGGTGCCGGCCTCGACGAGCTTCTCAGCGATCTCGTTCTTCTGTGCGTCGGAACCATCGATCCAGACGATGTCGTCCGGGGAGGTCAGGGCAGCGATCCGGCTGACGAACGAGAGCACTGACTTGTTCTCGGTCGGTGCGTTCTTCAGCTGGTCAGCGACGACATCATGGTCGAGGACAGTCATGAGTGGTCTCCTGGTGGGTCGTGTGTGTGGGGTTTCGTCTCCGGCGGCTGGCGTCCGTCGAGCGGTTGGTACATATCCACCGTAGGATGGGAGTGGAAGCGAAAAACGCGCGTTTCGGTCACTCGAAGATGTGCATTGGATCACAGCCGGGGACCAATTGACGCAAACGCAACAAGTAAATGCCGTGTTGTTTCAAGTGATTGACGGTTTGTTTCACCAATGAGCGACGGCTGAAATCTGCGATTCCATCCCCTCTCGCCGAGGCGGCACTGACCGTGAGTGCGAATGTGGCGAAGCGCACGTGGAGACGATTTGAGCTTCGGTGAAATGGGTGTGTATAGTTGTTCGAGTTGCAGGGCGAGAGTCCGAGCGACATGCGCCACTAGCTCAACGGATAGAGCATCTGACTACGGATCAGAAGGTTGGGGGTTCGAATCCCTCGTGGCGCACAGAAAGAGAGTCCCTCACCTGGCAGGATTGCCGGTGAGGGACTTTTTCGTTTGCCCGGAGTCAGGCTTATCCGGGCGTTGATCCGAAGGTTGGATTCTGTTGGGTGCTGAGACGAGGAAAGCCCGTCGCCATCGTGAAGAGCTCGGTGAGGTCATCGAGGTGTTCGCCGACCGCCCAGGACCGAAAACAGTGACGGGGTTCGTCCTCGGGTGGGTGCTCTTCACAGTTCTGACATTTATCAACCCGGGGGAGACGCCATTGCTGGCGATTGCTCCGGGTGTCATCTTCGCGGTGATGTTCGGTCTGATCCTTCTCTATCTCTCGGGTGAGCGGCTCATCGTGTGCGAGCGCGGGATCCTTGTCGGCTCCGTTGCCCCGGGGATTCGTCCCTACGCCATTCCCTATCAGCAGATCACGCCCGGCAGCATTGCCGGGGTCGCCGGTGCGAACAGATATCTCAAAGAGGTCGGACTGCAGGGGCAGATCGCGCAGTCGACTCTGCGAGCGTCGTGGTGGACGAAGAACGGTGTCCACTTCGTCGCCTGTTCGGCCGAGGACGCCAGGCGCGGACGCAGACGTTTCACACTGGCGCTCGACCCGATTCCACGGTCGATCGACGGTCGCTGGATCTGGTTCGCGGGGACCGGCCGACGCCCCGCAGGCGCGGCGGTCGAGGCCATCGCTCGGGCCGCCTCGGCGGCGGGGTATGCGCAGCTGGCTCAGGTCGCGCTCGATCGCGGAGTCGTCGAGCTGACCGGCAACCCCGAGGACGCAGCACGACAACTGCCCGGCCACCCTCCGGTCGGCAGGGGTGGAGTCAGATAGCTGGGACTTGGCCCACCTGCGGCCGGGAGTCGAGTCATCTGGCGGCGAGAACGGCCTCACGCTGTTCCGTCGACAGGCGTTTGACGGCCTCCCTGATCGTTACTCCCGAGGCACGGTGGGCACGCGGGAGGATCCAGTCGAAGACGAGGTCGGGGCGTTTGCGCGAGGTATCGTGCAGAACCTAGCCGATGGCCTTGCGGACGAAGAATTCCTTCTTCTCGAGCATCGCATCGGCGAATCGGGAGAACCTGTCGAAGTCGCCGCGGCCGTGTCGCAGCGGGACCAGGTGCGCCAACAGGGCCGAGCGGCGAATCCAGAAATCCTCATCGCTCGCCCAGCGCCCCAGGACGGGGTCGAAGGCGGTATCCCGTTCGCTCAACGGCCCGATGAGGTCCCCGGCCAGAGGGTCGACGAGCGCCCAGGTCATCGCCTCGCGGAGTAGGCCCCCGATGAAATCCGCATCCCCCCGCCGAGGCGGTCCTTCGACTGGATGAGCACCATTGTGGCCGCGGCGCGTCGCTCGTGGACGGGTGTGGGGTGCCCTGCTGGCCCGGCGCCTGTGTCCGTTGGTTCAGCGTTGCCGGCCGAGTCGTCCGACGGCGTCGGCGCGGCCCAGAGGGTTCGGGCGAGATCGATGACCTCATCGTGGCTGAGCTTCGCTGTGCGCAGAGCGGTGCGAACGACGGCACGAGTATCGGGCACGCTCACCCCGTAATGGAGGAGTTCGCTCTTGCGGTAGGCCTTCTCCTTCTGGGCGCGTTCGCTGCTGCCACGGGCGCGCAGATCTCGGTCGAGCGCCTCGGCGAGGGTCTGGACGTTGTACCGGGAATCGGAGGTCATGGAACGAATCATTCCACGGTCGCACCGCACCGCACGGCATCGTGCGGACGCGGGCGCTGCATCGCGGTGAATGCGAAACGGCCGGCAGGCGGACTCCGTCGATCACATTGATCGGGGAGTGCGCCTGCCGGCCGTTCTCTGCTCTCAACCGGAGGCCGCGAGTCTCATGCTGCGCAGTGTCTCCGGAAGTCTTTCACCATCCGGCGCGGACGGGGCTCAGCCCGACCGGCACCGGCGTCGGGCGCGTGACCTCAGTCCGTTCCTGCGTCGAAGGCGGCGGACAGGCCTGCGCGGTCGCTGGCCTCGTCGACGTCGACGGTGGAGTTCGCGATCTCCTCGGCGCCGCCGGCCTCCAGTGAGCCCACGAGTTCCGAGGTCGGCCCGGATACGATGCCCATGGCCGCGTACTGCTCGAGACGGGCGCGCGAGTCGGCGATGTCGAGGTTGCGCATGGTCATCTGGCCGATGCGGTCCTCGGGGCCGAACGCGGCATCGCCCACGCGCTCCATCGACAGCTTCTCCGGGTGGTAGGACAGGTTCGGGCCCTCGGTGTTGACGATCGTGTAGTCGTCACCGCGACGCAGACGCAGGGTGACCTCGCCGGTGATCGCCGAGGCGACCCACCGCTGCATGGACTCGCGCAGCATGAGCGACTGCGGGTCGAGCCAGCGTCCCTCATACATCCGGCGGCCGAGGCGGCGGCCCTCTTCGTGGTAGAGGGCGATGGTGTCCTCGTTGTGGATTGCGTTGAGCAGGCGTTCGTAGGTCACGTGCAACAGTGCCATGCCCGGGGCCTCGTAGATGCCGCGGGACTTCGCCTCGATGATGCGATTCTCGATCTGGTCGGACACGCCGAGTCCGTGGCGGCCGCCGATCTCGTTGGCCTTGAAGACCAGGGCAACGGGATCGTCGAAGACTTCGCCGTTGATGGCGACTGGGCGGCCGGCTTCGAAGCGGACCGAGACCTCTTCCGACTTGACCTCGACGTCATCGCGCCAGGCGGCGACGCCCATGATCGGTTCGACGATGTCGAGTCCGGCGTCGAGGAACTCCAGGGTCTTCGCCTCGTGGGTGGCGCCCCAGATGTTCGCATCCGTGGAGTAGGCCTTCTCGGCCGAGTCGCGGTAGGGGTAGCCGTGTTCGACGAGCCATTCGCTCATCTCCTGTCGGCCGCCGAGCTCGTCGACGAACTCCGAGTCGAGCCAGGGCTTGTAGATGCGCAGCTTCGGGTTGGCCATGAGGCCGTAGCGGTAGAAGCGCTCGATGTCGTTGCCCTTGTAGGTCGAGCCGTCGCCCCAGATGTCGACGCCGTCTTCCTTCATAGCCCGCACGAGCATCGTGCCGGTGACGGCGCGGCCCAGCGGGGTGGTGTTGAAGTAGGTCTTGCCACCGGAGCGGACGTTGAATGCACCGCACTGTAGGGCTACGAAGCCCTCCTCGACGAGCAGACGCTTGGCGTCGACGAAGCGGGCGATCTCCGCGCCGTATTCCTTGGCGCGCTCGGTCACCGATTCGAGGTCGGGTTCGTCGTACTGGCCGATATCGGCCGTGTACGTGCACGGGATGGCCCCCTTGTGGCGCATCCACGCGACCGCGCAGGAGGTGTCCAGTCCGCCGGAGAAGGCGATTCCAACGTGCTCACCGACTGGGAGCGAAGACAGTACTTTCGACATGGCACCAGCGTAACGGCATTCCCCGCCGAATGTCGAATTGTTATGCATAGGAATGTATTTTTATGTGTGTGGGGTGGGTGAGGCGGCTCCGCCGATTGTTATCGTGAACAGGTGACGAATCCTCTCACACCTCAGTTCACCGTCCGCACTGAGACATCCGGTGACATCGATGCCATCCACGCATCCGGCTACGGAATCGAGGGCCTGTCGTTCGTCGGCGTCCTCGATGGTGAGGCCATCGCCCACGCAATGCTCTCCCGGTGCTTCGTCGGAGAGGCGCCCGGAGTCTGCCTCGCGCCCTGTTCGGTGTGGCCCGAGCATCAGCGCACCGCCGCCGGCACCCCCGTCATCGAGGCGCTCCTCGCCTAGGCGGCCCGCAGCGGTGAGGCATTCGCCGTCGTGCTCGGTCACCCCGAGTACTACCCGCGCTTCGGGTTCACTCCGGCCTCGGGATTCGGCATCACCCTGCACGTCTAGGTTCCCGACGAGGCGCTCATGGCGATGTCGTTGGCCGGCGAGGTGCCTGCGGGTGCCCTGGCCTTCGCGCCAGAGTTCGGGGTCTGATCCGGGGCCGCCGCGCCTCACCCCGTTCGCCGGAAAGATCCACGCCCGACCCCGCGCCACCTACAGCTTCGCGCGGTGGGCGCGGATCGCGTCGGCGACGGCGATGGCGTCACCTTCGGGAGCGTCGGACTTCCGATCCGGGCGCGCTGTGAAGAGATAGATGAACCCGACCGCCAACACGACGACGAGGCCGATGAGCACGATCCAGTCGGCAAAGAACGACCCGGAGTCGCCGGGCAGCGACAACAGGATCATCGCGAAAACTCCGTAAGCAAGGGCCGCGATGTTGACGACGATGCCCCAGCCGCCCAGCGACCACGGTCCCGCCGGCTTCCAGCCCTTGACCCGCTGTCGCAGCGCGCCGAGCACGACCATCTGGAAGGCCAGATAGATGCCGAGGATCGCGAACGAGGTCACGGCCACGAGGATGCCGTCGTTGAACCAGATGAGCACGCAGATCAGGGCCGGTGCCGTGCAGGCGACGATGAGCGCATTGTGCGGGATCTTCGTCCCGTCGGTGACCTTCGACAGCCACCGGTGGCCGGGCATCATGCCGTCACGGGCGAAGCTGAAGATCAGTCTCGACGCGGCGGCCTGCAAGCTGAGCACGCAGGAGATGAACGCGAGGATCGCAACGAGCAGGAAGATCTTCGCACCGACATCGCCGAGGCTGCCGGCGAGGATCGCAGGGATCGGGTCGGCGACTTCACCGGCGACGATCTCATCGAGGTTCGGTGCCGCCAGCACATACCCGCCGAAGGAGAACAGGGCCGAGATCGCGCCGACGAAGATCGTCATGAGCATGGCCTTCGGGATTCCGCGAGCCGGGTTCGAAACCTCCTCGGCGACGTCGCCGCAGGCTTCGAAGCCGTAGAAGAGGAAGAGCCCGGCGACGGCGGCACCCAGGAACACGGGCAGATAGCTGCCGTCGCCGGCGGTGCCCATGGTGTCGAAGAAGACTGAGAAGCTGTGCTTGCGTTCGAAGATGAGCAGGAACAGGCCGAGGCCGATGACTCCGATGAGCTCGGCGAAGAGCCCGATGCGGGCGATTCGGGCCAACCACTTCGTGCCCGAGAAGTTGATCGCCAGAGCAAGCACGAGCAGAACCAGAGCGAGAACGAGAGTGGTGGTGCGGTTGAGCTCGAGCCCGAACAGGCTCGCGAGGAACCCAGCCCCGAACTCCGCCACCGAGGTGATCGTGACGATGAGTGCGCAGATGTAGACCCAGGCGGCCATCCACGCGTAGCGCTTGCTCCACAGGCGTCGGGCCCAGGGGTAGATGCCGCCGGCGATGGGGAACTGGGAGACGACCTCCCCAAAGACGAGGGCGACGAGCAGCTGCCCGCAGGCGACGATGACGATCCACCAGATCGAGGGCGGACCACCGGTCGACAGTGCGACGGCCAGCAGGGAATAGACGCCGACGAGCGGGGAGAGGTAGGTGAAGCCGAGGGCGAAGTTCGCCCACGGACTCATCGACCGCTCGAACGAGTCACCGTAGCCGAGGACGGCGAGGTGATCGGAATCGGAGAGATGGCCATCGGCACGATTGCCGGCGGAGGTGTGAGCGCCCGCGGGATGGTGGGCATTCGAGGGGAGATAGGACATGATGATGTTCCTTCATTCGAATCGTCGTTGATTCTGTGCTGTTCGCATCGTACCTCCGATTCTCACCTCCGGAAGCATTCTCGTCCGTGCGGCTAATCGCGATTTCCGCCTCGCGGCGGAGGTGCCAGGCGACCGGACCGATCGAGCCATCACCTCAGCCCGCTGTCCCACCCCACCCGCCCGGAACGACGGATTCCATGCCCGGTCCTGCCGCCTCGGCGATGGACGGATCGCACACCCCCACCGAGGAGGTCGACGCGAAAGGGCGACCACTCGCCGTCGTGCCCTCCCGGGTCCCGTGGCTCGAGATCGGCATCTTCGCTGTCATTGCCTTCGGTCTCGCGTGGCTGGCCTGCCTGCCGCTGTGGACTTCGGGCGAGGGCATCAGCGACCCGCTCGCCGTGACGGTCTTCGGCGGGCTCATGATGTTCACACCTCTGGTCGCCAGCATCATCGCCTCCATCGTCCAGCGCCGCCGCGCCCGTGCCAGGGGAGAGGTCGTGGCCAGCGCTCCGCGCTACTTCGGCTTCTGGCCGTTGCGTCCCTTCGGTCGAGTCATCGGGGTGACCGTCGCGGCCTTCTTCGGCATCATGGTTCTCGTCGTCCTCGGCTATCTGGTCAGCGCTGCGTTCGGTTGGCTCACGCTCGACCTCACCGGGCTGTCCGCGTTCAAGGAACAATTGGCCACACTCCCGGGTATGGAGTCGGTGCTGATTGCGGTCGCTATCCTCGGTTATCTGCTGCTCATGCTCGCAGGCTCGGTATCCAATTGCTTCGTCACGATCGGTGAGGAATTCGCTTGGAGGGGCTGGCTGCTCACCAGCCTGCGCCCCTTAGGAACCTGGCCGGCGCTGCTCATCGTCGGTGCCGTCTGGGGCCTGTGGCACTCCCCGCTCATTCTGCTCGGCTACAACTTCGGCCGCCCCGACATCACCGGCGTGGGCTTCATGGTCGGCGGGTGCATCGCAGTCGGCATCCTCTTCGGCTGGCTGCGCCTCCGCACGGGTTCGGTCTGGCCGGCGGTCTTCGCGCACGCCGCACTCAACGGGTCCACCGGCATGTTGCTGGCCTTGGTCATCGATGCGGGGGCCTCGACTCCCGACCCTGCGCTCATGACTCTCCTCGGGGTTTCGGGTTGGATCGTCTCCGCTGTCGTCACCGGCAGACCGTCTGATCACCATCGAAATATGACGCCGGGGCCGGCCGCGAAATTGAGGCCCGGCCCCGGCGTCCGTTAGGCTCGGAAACCCAATAGATCTAAGGAGTCCTTTGTGATTTTTGGCCCATCATTGCTGCAGACGGCAGGACGCATGCTCACCGCACCGATCTTCATCACCGGCGGGCTCTCGGCTGTGAAGGATCCCGCAGGGAAGGCGGCGATGGCTGAATCGACCCTGGACTCCATCCGCGAATACGTGCCCGGACTTCCCGACGACAACGAACTGCTCGTGCGCATCAACGGCGGCGTGCAGATCCTCGCCGGTGCCACCCTCCTGCTCGGCATCAAGCCGCGACTCTCGGCACTGGCGCTTGCAGGCTCCCTCATCCCGACCACGCTGGCCGGACACTCCTTCTGGGAGATGGAGGGCGGCGACGCGAAGGCCCACCAGACCCAGTTCTCGAAGAACCTCGCGGCCCTCGGCGGACTGCTCCTCATCGCCGGGGACAGTGACAACGCCAAGGCCATCGAGAAGGCCGCGAAGAAGGCAGCGAAGAAGGCCGAGAAGCGCGCCCTCAAGCAAGCCTGAGGTCAGTGATGGTCTGTGTGCTCGAAGTTGCGGACTATCCGTGCGGGCAAACCCGGTGAATTTCAGCACAGATCGTCCGCATCTCGGTGTTCGCCCATCGCCTGACGCGCCCACCACCAGTCGCACCAGCCTTCAACCGAATCCGCCGCACCCCTGGAAATCGGCCGGGAAGCGCCTATGCTCGAGGCATGGCCAAGGCACTTCTCATCGTCGACGTCCAGAATGACTTCTCCGAAGGCGGCGCGCTCGGTGTGACCGGCGGCGACGCTGTCGCCGAAGGCATCACCGCCCACCTCGCCGCACATGCCGGCGACTATGACGCCGTCATCGCCTCCCGCGACTGGCACGATGCCGACAACGACAACGGCGGCCACTTCAGCGACTCCCCGGACTTCGTCGATTCTTGGCCCGTCCACTGCGTCGCCGGCACCGATGGTGCGGCCTTCGATCCGTTGCTCGACACCGCGGCCATCACCCACGAAGTCCGCAAGGGGCAAGGCAAACCCGACTATTCGGCTTTTCAGGGGATCACGGAAACGGGGAGCCGCCTCGGCGAGCTTCTCACCGAACTCACCATTACCGAGGTGGATGTCGTCGGCATCGCCACCGACCATTGCGTACGCGCTTCCGCCCTCGATGCGCTGAGCGCGGGACTGAGCGTCCGAGTGCTCACCGACCTCACCGCGGGCGTCGGGGGAGACTCGAGCGCGGCGGCACTCGCGGAGGTCGAAAAGGCAGGGGGCGAGCTCGCCTGAGCCGCTGACTCTCCACCCGTGCCGTAACCTCAGCCGCAAGCATCACCCCAGGTCAGCGGGTTTTCTCCATCGAAAGTTGCAGACCGAATCCGAACTCTTCGGCGATGTGTGTGACTCCTGAGATTGATGGACTGGAGTCATGAACTCACCACTGGCGAAAACCGCACACACGCTGACATCGAAGCGCGGTTCGTGGCTCGTCCTCGGCGGGATCTTCGTCCTCGTCGCCCTGATCTTCGGACTTCTGTCCGGGGCAGGGGAGGACCGACCCAGCGAAACCGCTCCGGCCGACTCCGAATCCACTCAAGCACAGAAGATTCTCGACAAGTTCCCCGAAGCGGACAAGCAATCCGTCATGGTCGTGGCGTCGAACGAGGACGGAGCCGAACTCTCCTCCGACACCCAGGCTGACCTGAAGAAACTCGGCACCTCGCTCGGCGAATCCTTCGGCGACGAATCCACCGAGGCCGTCACCGGGCCGATCCTCAGCGACGACAAACAGGCCGCGCTGCTCATGGTGCCGATCACGGTGGGCCTGACGAATTCCGACACCGCCGAGACCGTTGACGACCTGCGCACCGCCATCGCCGATGACTCGACAGCCACCGGACTCATTGATGATGGCATGTCTCTGCTGGTCACGGGTGGTCCCGCTATCGGCGCCGACATCGCCTCGGCGTTCAACGGCGCAGACTTCACCCTGCTCATCGTCACCATCGTCATCGTGGCGCTGCTGCTCATCATCACCTATCGCTCGCCGATCCTGTGGCTGCTGCCGCTCATCGTCATCGGCACCGCCGACGGACTCGCCTCGACCGTGACCGCGGCCGTCGGCGACTGGCTGAACCTGCAGTTCGATGCGGGCATCATCAGCGTCCTCGTATTCGGTGCCGGCGCGAACTATGCGCTGCTGTTCATCTCCCGCTACCGCGAGGAGCTGCGCCGCTTCACCGACCACCGGGTCGCGCTCGCCGAAGCCTGGACGCATACCGCGTCGACGATCCTCGCGTCGAACCTCACCGTCGTGTTGTCCCTGCTCAGCCTCGTCTTCGCGATCATCCCCGGCACCCGCGGCTTGGGCATCACCGCGGCCGTCGGCCTGCTCATCTCCGCTGCCGCCGTCCTCTTCGCCCTGCCGCCCGTGCTCGCGATCTGCGGCAAGAAGATGTTCTGGCCCTTCATCCCGAAGGTCGAAGAGATGACTCCCGCCGAGGCAGCCGCCGCCGACCGTTCCACCGCACCTGCAGGTGCGGCCGAGCCCTCGATTTGGCGGACCATCGCCACCCGCGTGGTACGCAAACCGGGGCTCCACCTCGGTGCCGGAATCGTCATTCTCGGTGTCATGGCCACCGGCTTCATCGGGTCCTCGATCGGTCTCGACCAGACCGAGAAGTTCCGGGTCCAGTCCGAATCGGCGCAGGGACTCGACGTCCTCGCCGACCATTTCCCACCCGGCGAATCCCAGCCGATCTGGATCGTCGCCGATACCGACCATGCGGATGACGTCATCGATACGGTCAGCGATATGGACGGCGTCGTGCGCGCCTCGGCGATCGAGGACACGAACATCGATGGCACTTCGGTCACGAAGATCATGGTCACCGGCGAATACGAACCCGACAGCGCGAAGGGACTCGACCTCGTCAAGGACATCCGCACCGACGCCCACGCCATCGACGGGGCCGAGGCCCAGGTAGGAGGCGCCGCGGCGACCGAGCTCGACGCTCGTGACGGCAACCAGGCGGACTTCTTCACGATCGTCCCGATGGTCCTGGCGATCAGCTTCATCATCCTGCTCGGCATCCTCCGCGCACCCATTGCGGCGTTCACTCTGCTGCTTGTCAACGTGGTGTCCTCGGCAGCGGCGATCGGTCTCGGAGCATTCCTGTCACGGACGATCTTCGGCCAGTCAGCCCTCGATGCGCAGGTGCCGATCCTCGCGTTCCTCTTCCTCGTGGCACTCGGCATCGACTACTCGATCTTCCTCGCTCACCGGGCGAAGAAGGAGTCCGTCTTCCACGGCGGACGTCAGGGCATGGTCGAAGCCGTCGCGCACACCGGTGGAGTCATCACGAGTGCCGGCATCGTCCTGGCCGGAGTGTTCGCTGCGTTGGGCATGCTGCCGCTCATGGTGCTCGGCCAGCTCGGTCTCATCGTCGGAGTCGGCGTGCTCGTCGATACGATCATCGTCCGCACCGTCATCGTGCCCTCGATCTTCGGACTCGTCGGCGACCGGATCTGGTGGCCGAACAAGGCGATCACCGACTTCGATGAGACCGCGAATGCGGGTGACGGCGAGGCTGCGGATGCTGGTGCGACGGCTTCGGCCGGCACAGGCCACGACGGGGACTCCACCCATCTGCTCGCCGCAGAGGAATACGCGCACTCAGGTTCGGGATCGCACAGCGGTTCCGGATCCCACCACGGCAAGTACTGAGTCTGCGCGCACTGAGCCGGCAAGCATTGAGTCTGTGAGCTGAGTCGGCAAGGATTGAGTCTGTGAGCTGAGTCGGCGAGCCGGTGTGAGCAGAGAAGGCCCGGGCCACGATCGCCCGGGCCATCTCTGCGTCCGTATCGGCGTCACGCGTATTGCGCCCCACTTCCGCGCCAGCGTCGCGCATATTTCACCGCACCTGGGGCTCGGATGTGGTTGAGTTGGCGGGGAGGATCATGACAGAACACGATCACCGTTTCGGCGCATTTGTCGCCGGGGCCGATCTGCAGGAAGGCGGCAGCGTGGGCGCACGCAGATGGACAGAGCGCACGATGGAGTTCGGTCAGCACGCCATCGCGATCGTCCTCATGCTCATTTCCTGCATCCGCGCGGTCTCTGCCGGTGCACCGATGCTCGCCGCCGTGGCTGTGAGCATCGTCTTCCTCGCCTGGTATGCCCTCGGAGCTGTGCGAGCTGCTCGCTCGGGAGCACTGGTGCTGGCGAAATGGTGGCTCGTCGTCCTCGCTGCCGCTTGGCTGTGCACCCTGCTCGTCTCCGCCGAGTTCATCTGGGTCGCGTTCCTCCTCTGGCTGCTCGCCGGCCACCTCTTCTCCCTGCGGATCGCCATCGTCTTCACCGCGCTCACGTATATCGCGACGGTCGTCGCCCCGCTCGCGCACTACGGGCAGGTGCCCACGCCGAGCATCATCGGCTCCCTCATCGGCGCCGTCTTCGCCCTCGGACTCTCCCGCGGCTATATCGAACTCCTCCGTGAGGGCCGTCGCCGTGAGGAGCTGCTGCGCTCCCTCGAACTCGCCCACCAGAATCTGCTCGACCTCCAGGACGAGCTCGCCCTGACGCAGCGTCATGCCGGCGAGATCCAGGAACGCACCCGGGTCTCCCGCGACATCCACGACACGATCGCGCAGTCGATCTCCTCGATCCGTCTCATCGCCCACGCCGAGGGGGAGCGCACTACCGATGACCACGCCGGGCAGGTTCTCGCCCAGGTCGAGGACCTCGCAGCGCAGAGCTCCCGCGACGTGCGCCGCATCATCGCGGCGCTCGCCCCGGCCGAACTTGAGGACGGGGCGCTGACCGCGGCGATCCGTCGGCTGCTCGCCAGGCTGGAGGAGGACATCTCGATCACGGGTCGCCTCGACGTCGACGAGACCCTGCCGACCCTGTCCGCCGAGGCGGAGGTGGCGCTGCTGCGGACCGCGCAGTCTGCGCTGGCCAACGTTCGGCAGCATTCGCAGGCCACACGAGTGATGGTCAGCCTCATGGACCTCGACGGGGCGATCAGGATGGACATCGTCGATGACGGCGTCGGAATGGACGATCCTCACAATCGGCAGCGGAACCCCGATTCGGGATTCGGTCTCGACTTCATCGGCTCGAGGATGCGCGAACTCGGCGGTGAACTCGTCATCGAGTCGAGTCAGGGATCCGGCTTCGCCATCTCCGCGACCCTGCCCAGCCAATCCCAGCTGCACACCCGGGGTGAGGGCCTCAGCGGCGCGGTCGAGGAATCGGGCGCGGATTCGGGCCGCCGCCTCGGTGACGGTGAAAGCAACACAGGTGAGACACGCGATCCAGGAGAGAACGCATGAGCATTCGAGTCATCCTCGTCGACGATCACCCGGTTGTGCGGGCGGGTCTGAAGTCCGTCATCGACGCTCCGGACCACATCGCCGTCGTCGGTGAGGCCGGCAGCGGAGAGGAGGCGCTGACGATCGTCGACGAGCTCGACCCCGACGTCGTCCTCTGCGACCTGCGGCTGGGGGAAGGGATCGACGGCATCGAGGTGACGAAGCGACTGCGGGCACGGCAGAACCCGCCGGCGGTGCTCATCCTCACCACCTTCGACCTCGATTCGGAGATCATCGCCGCGATCAACGCCGGGGCCTCGGGGTACCTGCTCAAGGACATCGACCCGGGGGACATCTCGACGGCGATTGAGAAAGCGGCGAAGGGCGAGACGTATATGCCTCCGGAGATCTCGTCGAAGGTCTTCGCTGCGATGCGCAACCCCAGCCCGAAGCTCACCCGGCGTGAGCGTGACGTCGTCAGACTCTTGGCCACAGGGGCGTCGAATGCGCAGATCGCCCAGGAGCTCTTCGTCACCGAGGCGACGGTGAAGAGCCACCTCGTCAACGTGTTCACGAAGTTCGGGGTGGACTCCCGGGCTCGAGCCATCCGCGTCGCGGAGGACCAGGGGCTGGTGTAGAGACAGCGCTACTTGCAGTCTCCGCCGAATTTAGGTCGCTATCGGATGTTGAAGCCGAATATAGGTCACCATCGGATACTTCTGAGCGAACAAAGTATCCGATGGTGACCTGCCGCAGCCGCACCTCAGGAACCGCCTCAGCAGGGAGCGCAGACTGCCCCTCTCCTCGGCCAGAACATTCTCTACTGAGGTCGAGCGGTTCGCGCGTCACCTGCGGGCGGATCCACCTCGAAACAGTGCGGATAGTCGGGCCGGATCCACCCGCAGGAGACACGCCGGCCGCAGTCCCGTCCGGCGCAGCTGTGTACGTGTCGATCCGCCTCTTAGGTGACAATTCCGTAGCGATTGGTGCGGGGACTCGGTAGCGTGAGGATCGGAATGACACCGATCACAGGAGATATGACCATGACCGACTTCTTCGACCGTGAGAACGACCGCAAATACGATAGGGCCTACAAAGAGACGACACCCGACATCCTCAAGGCGTTCGGCGAGTTCAACAACGCCGTCTTCGCTTCCGAAGGTCGTGAGATCCCGCTGAAGTACCGCGAACTCATCGCCTACGCCGTGGGGCTGACCACGCAGTGCGCCTACTGCATCGACGCGCACTCGAACGCCGCCGTCAAGGCCGGCGCCACAGAGACCGAACTCGCCGAGACCGCCTGGACCGCCTCGGCGCTGCGCGCCGGTGGTGCCTACGCGCACGGCCGACTGGGCTTCAAACTCACCGGCACCCACGAGCACTGAGTTCGCCTCGGGTGCGGGCGGACAATGGCGGCACCAGGCCGCAAGGCCTGGTTCGTCGCCGCGCACGCGCGTGGATTGCCTAGACTGAGAGACGATCATGAGTGACGAGCCACGCAGACTTCCGCGCAGAACACCCCGTTCCCGCCCGCACCGCATCCTCGTGCTGGCACTGGACGGGGTGTCTGCCATGGATCTCGGCGTCCCAGTCCAGGTCTTCGGGCGGGAGTCGAACGCAGGCACAGACCGCACCCGCACCGAGGCGGCCCCACGCTCCCAGCCGAATCCGAGCGGTGAGGCGGCTTCCGCTGTGCCCGGCGGACGGTCGGCGACCGTGCCCGCAGGCAGCTGGCCCTATGAAGTCGAGGTCTGTGGCGTCACCGCAGGAAAGGTGACCGGATCGGACGGGCTCGACTATTGCGTCGACCAGGGACTTCACGCCCTGGTGACCGCGGACACGATAATCCTGCCGGGTGCCACCTCGGCGGTGGCAGAAGAACCTCCGGCCTCGGTCATCGGGGCGCTCCTCTCGGCATTCGAACGCGGCGCGCGGATCGCTGCCATCTCCACCGGCACATTCGTCCTCGCGCGCACAGGACTGCTCGTCGGACGACGCGCCACCACGCACTGGTCGACGGCGAAGGAGCTTGCCCGGCGGTTCCCCTCGATCAAGGTTGACGAGAATGTCCTCTTCATCGACGAAGGACAGCTGCTGACCTCCGCTGGAGCCGCCTCGGCGATCGATCTGTGCCTCCATCTCATTCGCAGCGATCACGGCGTCGGACTGTCCAACCAAGTTGCCCGGCGACTCGTCGCCGCCGCGTATCGCAGCGCCGGCCAGGCGCAGTACGTGCCGCGCAGCGTGCCTGACCCGCTCGGCGACGACTTCGCCGACACCCGCGAATGGGCGCTTCAGCACATCGGCGAGAAGATCACCCTGCGGGATCTCGCCGCCAATGCCGGAGTCTCCGTGCGCACCTTCTCCCGCCGCTTCGTCGAAGACACCGGCTACACGCCCATGCAGTGGGTGCTCAGAGCTCGAGTCGATGTCGCCCGGGAACTCTTGGAGAATTCCGACCTGGGCATCGAACAGATCGCTGACCAGGTGGGACTCGGAACGGGTGCGAATCTGCGGATGCATTTTCAGCGCATCCTCTCGACCTCCCCGAACGACTACCGTCACTCTTTCCAGGGCTGAAAGCGGGCGCTCGTCAGGGCGAGAATCTGACACTTCCGGGCCGAGCTGGGGCATTTTTCGGCACATTTCAGGGGCCCGGATCACACGAAGACAACTGTGACTAGAAACTTTCGACCTTTGGCAATACGACTGGCGAAAACCTTGCGTAGATTGTCTGGCTGGCCACTGTTGACGTTTGTGGAAATCGCCCATGATGGAGATATCAAGACGAATCCCGTGTTCAACATCTACAAGGAGTGACATTGACTCGCATCGCCATCAATGGTTTCGGTCGCATCGGACGCAGCAGCCTGCGCGCGCTGATCGAGCGCGGCAGCGAGCTCGAGGTCGTGGCCATCAACGACCTGGGCCCCGTGGACGATCTCGCTCGGCTGCTGAAGTTCGACACCACCCTCGGGCGCTTCAACCATGACGTCGAGGCCACGGATGATGAGATCGTCATCGACGGCAGGGCCATCAAGGTCTTCGCCGAGAAGGATCCGGCCAAACTGCCCTGGGGTGAGCTCGATATCGACATCGCGCTCGAATCGACCGGCCGCTTCACCAAGGCCGAAAGGGCCAGCGCCCACATCACCGCCGGCGCGAAGAAGGTCCTCGTCTCCGCTCCCTCGAAGGGTGCCGACGTCACCCTCGCCTACGGAGTGAACAACGAGGCGTACAAGCCCGAGCACACCGTCATCTCCAACGCCTCCTGCACGACGAACGCCCTGGCCCCGCTGGCCAAGGTCCTCGACGACCTCGCCGGAATCGAGCAGGGCTTCATGACCACCGTCCACGCCTACACCGGTGACCAGATGGTCCAGGACGGCCCGCACAAGGACCCCCGACGTGCCCGCGCCGCCGCCGAGAACATGATCCCCACCTCGACGGGTGCGGCCAAGGCCATCGGCCTCGTCCTCCCGCAGCTCGACGGCAAGCTGTCCGGCGATGCCATCCGCGTGCCCGTCCCGGTCGGATCGATCGTCGAGATCAACACGACCGTGTCCCGCGAGGTCACCCGCGACGAGGTGCTCGATGCCTACAAGAAGGCCGCCGAGGGTGAGCTCAAGGGCATCCTCGACTATGAGACCGAGCCCGTCGTCTCCTCCGATATCGTCGGTCAGCCCGCTTCGTCGATCTTCGACTCCGCGCTCACCCGCGTCGTCGGCAACCACGTCAAGGTCGTTGCCTGGTATGACAACGAGTGGGGCTTCTCCAATCGTGTCGTCGACAACCTCGAGTTCATCGGCAAGAACTGACGTTCTCCGCTGATGTATCCCGGCGCTCGCCGCCGGCGACATCTTCGGCGCCGAGGTGGTTCCTCGATGCCAACGGATGCAACTGTGGCCTCGGATCTGCTCAACGCAGATTCGAGGCCACAGCCTTTTGCTGCCCGGGCGCCTGGTCGTCACTGAGCAGGCCTGCGCCCAGATGACCTCGGCGCAGAATTGTGCTCCGGGGAGAACTCAGACGTCGTCGGCGCCGGAGGTGCCGCCTTCGTCTTCCCAGCGTTCGATGGCGCGGACCTTTGCGCGGCTGAACTTCAGGCGGATGCCGTAGCCGCCTTCCTTGCCGTCGGGAATGAACCGCGCGCCGTACTGCTCGAGGGCGAGGATGAGTCGACGCTCCTGCTCGGCGGTCAGGTCCGCTGTCCCCTTTTCGTAGTCCTTGAGTTCGGACTTGTCGATCTCAGCTTTGTCTGCCACGTGCTTGGCCGAGACCTGGCAGAGGATCCGCGTTGCGCGTGCCAGGGGGCCGTCGATGATGATTTCTTCTGTGCTCATGGCTCCACCTTGCCAGAGCCCACCATGCCTGCCAAGGCGGTCGGTCCCTGGAGGAGGTCAGAGAACTCCCTGGTGGGACGGTGCGTGGCAAGGTTCTGCTCGGTGAGGTTCGCCGTCAGTGATGTCATATCTGTGAATCGTTCGAATCCCGTCCGATCATGTTATGTCAGTGCCTGCGTCTAGTGTTGTCTTCACGTTTCTGACAGCGGAGTCAGGGGCGACGCATCGCAGGGTGCGGTGCATGACGGAAGGTCAGAACAATGGAGATCACTACCAGCAGCATCAGAGAATTGGCCTGGAGCTGTGAGGAGTTCCTCGACGACCGAGGGGAGCCGCGATCAATCAGCTATCCGGGCAGTCTCGCTCTGTGCATTCTCGACGCGCTCTATTCGACGGGTTCGCACCCGACGGCGGTCGACAACGTCACCGATCGCTATATCGAACGGCATGGTGAATCCGATGGGGCGAAATCACTGCGGTACTCGATTGCAGAGGCCGGCGGGCCCGAGGCGTGGGCGCGAGAGGTGATCTGCAACGTCAAGCCCGCCAACGTGCAGCCGGGTGCCATGCTCAGGGCCGAGGTGGTCGACCGCGCCACTCGAGTGATGGCCGATCACGGCATCGACACCGTTGAGCACCTGCTCGCCGCGGTCAAAGAAGAACCGTGTATCGGGCCGCATGCCAATAAGGTGGCAAAGGCATGGAGAGCGCTTCCCAGTCAGAGATCGGGATTCTCATGGCGCAATCTGCTCATGATCGCAGGCTCCCCTCATTTCGATATCGACTACCGCGTGAAGGGCTATTTCAATCAGATTGTCGGGTGGTACCCCTTAGCCACGGACGAGTATGTGCTTGAACTGATCGGCGCTGCCGCTGATTTCCTCGGTGTTGAGGAGCACGAGATCCGACGAATCGTCTGGCAGATCTCGCGCCGTCGGCTTCGGCCGAATCCTCGACGAGAGATGTGCCCTTGGCCGTACGGTCTCGAGCTCGAGGCAGGCGAGGACGTCGACTATGAGTCGTGGGGGTCGTCCTTCGGCTTCGAAGGTTCGGCGATCAGCTCGAGCGACTGGTCTCGTATGGAATACGTCGATTCTCGCGGGAGCGCCGCGCCTTTCTGACTGTTTCAGCTTTCCGTATTGCGCCGATGCTGGGCTGCCAACCGTACCGGCGCGTTCGGAGCGCCGAAGCCGCGATAGCCGGTACGGCGTTCGACCATCTCGAAGAAAGAAGACCGAGCCGATCGTCGACGTGTAGAAATGGAGGAACTCGCCCTCGTCGTCACGGTCGTAGAGGATGTTGTGCTCACGCAGCCGATCCAGCAGCTTCGGTGCGAGGTCAAAGCGTGCGGCAAGGTCCTCATAGTAGTTCTGCGGCACTGCCAGGAACTTCAAACCTCGCGCGACCGCAGTTGTCGCCGCGGTGAAGATGTCATCGCAGGCGATGGCCACATGCTCCGGGTAAGTCGCGGCAGGTGAGCCAGCACCTCGGCTCAACGCGTTGGGGCTGTGATCGGGGGAGACGTTGAGCGGCATCCTCACTGCCCCATCGGCACTGGACATCACTTGGGAGCGCACAAGGCCGGAGGGGCTTGGGACATCCTGGGACGGCAGCGCGGTCAGAGCGAGCATGGAGGTGTAGAAGAGCACTGCCTCGTCGTAGTGATGGGCCGGCTGAGCGAGGTTGATGTGGTCGATAGCCGACTGCCGATCGTCCGGGACGGTGCCGAACTCGTCGGTCCACTGTGGATCCTCACCATTTCCATCACCGAAGAAGACCTCTGACCCGTCGGGCGCGAAGACCCCACGCAGCACCTTCTCCTCGTGAGCCTGCTCGCGAGGTACCTCGGTCGTCGAGAGCAGGAGGGCGCGTTCCATTGCGGAATCGGCATCTGCGACGGCGAATCCGATGCCCCGCAGATAAGTCTCGGACGCAGTGGAATCTGCATCCGGAGTGGACACTGCAAACGCAACCCTGGACTTATCAGTTGTCTCGATCGGAGCGTTCTCCGGTCCTGTGGGCTCGGTGACGACGATTCGAGCTTGACCGCGTCGCCACAGCTGCACGTGTGGTTTCGTGCGGTGGAAGCCGACGAACCGGAACCCGAGCTGATGGATCTGCCGGGTGAGCGCGCCCAGGTCATCGGTGTTCAGTTCGACGTAGTCGATGCCTCGCGGCTGCGCGACCTGCGGCAGCGGCTGCAGATCCAGCCGCACACGATCTCGTCCCGTGCGAGCGGAGGAAGCATTGCCTTCACGAGCTGCCGACACATTGGCTTCGAGCCACCGCAGGGAACGCAGTCCGTCGACAGCGGTGCGCTGAGTGTCGGCCTGCCGGAAGGAGTCGTTGAAGACTTCGAGCGACACCGGTCCGAAATAACCGGTCCCGGCGACGCGAGCGAGGAAGTCGGTGAGGTCCCATGAGCCTTCGCCGGGGAAGACTCGGTGGTGACGGGACCAGCTGAGCACGTCCATCGACAGGGCGGGGGCGTCGGCGAGCTGGAGGAAGAAGATCTTCTCGCCCGGGATCTCGGCGATGCGTGACAGGTCCGTGCCGCGGGAGAGGATATGGAAGCTGTCGAGGCAGGTGCCGATGCGCGGACGGTCGGCGGCCTTGACGAGGTCCCAGGCGCGATCGTATTCGGAGACGAACTGGCCCCAGGCCAACGCCTCGTAGGCGACGTCGACGTCGTACTTCTCGGCCAGATCGCCGAGTCGGCGCAGCTGGTCGACGACGACCTCATCACGGTCGATGGTTGCGGTGGCCACGTTCGAGCACAGCAGGATCGTGGTCATGCCCATTCGCTTCATCAGCTGGAACTTCGCCTCGGCCCGGGCCAAGTTGGCGGCGAACTGCTCCTTATCGACGCCTTCGAAATCGCGAAAGGGCTGATAGAGGTCAAGACTCAGTCCGAGCTCTGCGGCCAGAGCGGCGATCGACTCGGGGGAGCTGGGGGAGACGATAAGATCCTGTTCGAAGATCTCGACCCCATCGAATCCTGCCGTTGCGGCAGCCTGCAGCTTCTCCTCGAGCGTGCCTGACAGGCACACCGTGGCAATCGAGGTTCTCATTGTGACCTTTCCTCGTGGACGATATCGATCTCTTCCAGGCTCAGTCCCTTCGTCTCCTTCGCTGTCATCGCGACCAGACCGACGACGATGCAGACGCCCGCGGTGAAGGCGGCGACCGAGACCCAGTTCTCTCCTCCAGCACCGGCGACAGCGGAAGCGAGCACCGGAGCCAGCCCACCGGAGACCGCGAATCCGACCTGTGTGCCCAGTGCCAGACCTGTCACTCGCGCCGTCGTCGGGAACATCTCGGCGTAGAACGAGGGCCAGATGGAATTGGCCAGCGAGTACGCGCAGCCGGACATGATGGCGCCGAAGACGAAGATGAGCGGCCAGTTCCCGGCCGAGACCGCACCCAGGTACGGGAACATCATCAGACCCGAGCCGACGGCACCGGTGATGAAGACCGGCTTCCGGCCGAATCGGTCGGAGAGCAGTGCGGCCGCCGGGATCGCGAAGAGGGCGACACCGTTGGCGATGATCGAGACGAGCAGCATGGTCGAACGCTCGAGGCCGACGATCGACGTGGCGAACGACAGCGACCAGACGGTGAAGACCATATTCACGGTGTTGACCATGGCGCACACGGCCACGCGGACGACCGCGGCCTTGTGCCACCGGACGACCTGCATGAGCGGTGGGTTCTCAACCCGCGACTCCTTGAATGCCGGCGGCTCCTCGAGCCCGCGACGGATGAGCCAGGCGGTGAGCACGACGAGCGCCGACAGCCAGAACGGTACGCGCCAGCCTCAGCTGAACAGGGCTTCATCGGGCAGGAACGCGGTGAAGGGGATGAAGACTGCGGTGGCCAGCAGGGTTCCGGCTTGCGTGCCGTGCAGCGTCCAGCTCGTCGTCCACGACCGCTTCTTCTCCTCCGAGTGCTCGAGGGAGACGGAGATCGCGCTCGCCTGCTCACCCGAGGCCGAGAGTCCCTGGATGATGCGACAGAGCACGAGCAGGATCGGAGCCAGCATCCCGACCTGGTCGTAGGTCGGCAGGCAGCCGACGATGAAGGTCGACACACCCATCATGAACAGAGTGAGCATGAGGACGAACTTGCGACCGAAGCGGTCGCCGAGCGGTCCCATGATGAGCGCACCCAGCGGACGCACGACATAGGCGACTCCGACTGTGCCCATGGCCAGCAGAATGGCGATCCCCGGTGCAGTGGTCTCGGGGAAGAACAGGGTGTTGAGCACCAGTGCCGCCGCGGTTCCGTAGACCGCGAAGTCGTAGTACTCCAGGGCCGAACCCGTCCAACTCGACAAGGCCGCGCGCAGCGGTGTCTTCTTCGTGGGGCGAGCTTCCTCGATCGCGTTGCTCATGCTTCCTCGCATTTCTCACTCTCAGGACTTATCGACGGCCTCGGCGCTGTCGAGTGTTCATCGGACCGACACTCTATTGCCATAGTGTGGCAATTATTGTTACATTGTGGTTTACAGTGTGATCGAGATGACATAGCCTGTCAACGTGGAACGCGGGAATTCTGCTTTCCGGACTCACGAACCACCCGCACACACTGCCCCAGCACCACTGAACTGCCACAGCAACGCAAGGAGGCGAAGCATGCCGCCCAAGGGCTCGAACTCGGTGACGAAGACGTTCGAGATGCTCGAACTCCTCGGCGAATCACCCGAGGGGATCAGCGCCGCCCAGGCCGCCGAGACGACCGGCTATCCCTTCTCGACCGCCTACCGCCTCCTCGGCGGGCTCGTCGAATCCGGGTATGCCAGCTTTGATGCGCGCACGAAGATCTACACCCTCGGGATGGAGGTCTTTCGCCTCGCGCAGAAGGTCGCGCACCGGCAGGGGCTGTCCGGAGCGACGAAGGATCTGCTGCAGGAACTGACGAAGTCCACCGGCGAATCGAGCATCCTCGCCGTCCGTCGCGGCAATGCCGCACTGACTGTGCTCACCGTCGACGGCCCGCAGTTCCGCACGACCACCGACCCCGGCGACGAATCTCCGCTGCATACCTCGGCGATCGGACAGGCTCTGCTCGCTCATGATCCACAGGCCGACACCACCGTCGACGCGCTCGACCTCGTCGCTCGCACCCCGAACTCGATCACCGATACGGCGAAGATGCGCACACGGCTCGAACAGATACGCGCCGACGGCTGGGCGGGACAGTCCGAAGAGAACGACATCGGCATGAATGCCCTGGCCGTGCCCGTCTTCGACCTCGACGGCACCTTGCTGGCCTCGCTCGCGCTCGCCGCTCCGGTCTTCCGCCGCAGCCTCGACGAGCTCATCGAATTCGTCCCCCGACTGAACGAAACCGCGGCATTGATCGCCGCCCGATTCCCGAGGTGACCATGCCCGCAACCACTGCCGAGGCTGCACTTGGCCCAATGACTCCCCGGCCCGAGATCCTTGTCCTCAACGGACCCAACCTCAACCTCCTCGGGGAGCGCGAGCCGGAGATCTACGGCCGCACCACGCTGGCCGATATCGAGGCCATGTGCGCCGACACCGCCGCCGAGGCGGGGCTGGGCGTTCGCTGCATCCAGAGCAACCATGAGGGTGGGCTCATCGATGCCGTGCACGAGGCCCGGCACTCGACGGTCGGAGCGATCATCAACGCCGGAGCGTACACGCACACCTCCCTGGCCCTGCACGATGCGCTGAAGGCCTACGACCACCCGATCATCGAGGTGCACTTGAGCAACCCGCATGCGCGGGAAGCTGTGCGCCACCACTCCTACCTCTCGCCCGTGGCCGCCGCCGTCATCGCCGGAGCCGGCGCGAAGGGCTACGTCCACGCGGTCGAGATCCTTATCGACCACCTCACGAACGCGAAAGCGAGACTATGACCTCATCCCTCCTCCTCGGCCTCATCGGCGATGGCATCTCCGCCTCCCGCACCCCGCGGATGCACGAGAACGAAGGTGCCGCGCACTCCATCCCCACGATCTACCGCACCATCGACATCAGCAGCCCCCACCTCGCCGAGGCGACACTGACGGAGCTGCTCACCGCGGCGATCCGTCTCGGCTTCGACGGGCTCAACATCACCCACCCGTTCAAGCAGCAGGTCATCGGCCTCCTCGATGAGGTCGATCCCGTGGCCGCGCGCATCAAATCGGTCAACACCGTCGTCATCGACAGCACCGGACGGACGACGGGATACAACACCGATGTCACCGGTTTCGCTGCCGGATTCCGTGCCGGACTGCACGGCGCCGCCACCGAGGTGGTCGTGCAGATCGGTGCGGGCGGAGCCGGCCGTGCGGTCGGGTTCGCCCTTGCGGAACTCGGAATTCGCGAGCTCATCATCGCTGACACCGATGTGCAGCGTGCCGAAGGACTCGCCGCGGACATCGTAGAAACGTCAGCGGTCGGAACTCGGGCGCGAGCGATCGGGCTCGATGAGCTGGAAGGGGCGGCCGCCTCGGCGCGGGGGATCGTCAACGCCACCCCGGTGGGGATGAAGGCGTATCCGGGTACCCCTGTCGACACCTCGGTGTTCGGGGCGGAGACCTGGGTGGCCGACGTCGTGTACTTCCCGCTCGAGACGCAGCTGCTCGCCGAAGCCAGGGCCAAGGGGTGCCGCACGCTCGACGGATCGGGGATGGCGGTCAATCAGGCAATCGACGCATTCGAACTCTTCAGCGGAGAGAAAGCCGACGCGCAGCGCATGCGCGAGACGTTCCTGTCCTTCGGTTCCTGATTCGAGACACCTGACCGGGATTCGACGCGGCTCCCGGTCAGGGGCGAATGGTCAGTTCTCGGAGGTGTCGCCCGCAGCTTCGGCTTTCTTCTGCTTGCGGTATTCCTTGAAGAAGCTGATGGCGAAGATGCCGACGATGAGGGCCAGCGTCAGCCACAGGGCGTACTTGTCGATGATCTTGAGGATGTCGACGGCGGCCTCTCCGAGCTGGTAGCCCAGGAAGGTCCAGATGAGCGTGAAGATGAGGCAGCCGAGGAGGTCGGCGACAAGGAACAGCGACAGCCGCATCCGCGTCCACCCGGCGACGAGGTAGACGAGGGTGCCCGGGATGCCCGGGCAGCGCGAGATCAGCGTCATGAGGAACAGGGCCCAGTTCGGGATCTTCTTCAGCTGGTTGATGCGTTTGAGCTGACGTTCGTTCTGCGCGAAGAGCCGCAGCACACCGTCGCCCCACCGGCGACCGGCCAGCCAGAACGCCCAATCGAGTTTGGCCATGCCGATGAAGCCGGCGACGATGACCAGCCACAGCGGGATCTCACCGACCTGGGCATAGGCGGCGGCAGCGACGATCGAGGTCTTCGCACCGTTGATGAACTCCTGGACGACCGGGGCATTGACGAGCATCCACGGTCGCAGCGGCATGAGGCCGAGGTAGATGAGTGGGACGCCGATGATGATGAACAGCAGCAGCTTGTCAAGGCCGGCAGCCTTGCCCTGCCAGGGTTTGATCGCCGCCCACGGGTTCTCCTTGGGCTCGGCCTCGGAGCCGGCATCCGGCTCGGTGGTTGCGGAATCGTATGCCCCCGCGGACTCGGGCGTCGTTGATGAGGAGTCTGCGGATACGGGCTCAGCCTCGTCTCGGTCCGCGCGATCGTCGCTCATCGGTGGGCTCCTGCGGGTCGTCGGGGCGGTCGGCGCTTACGGTATCACAGGCAGATGGGCCCGCTGACCTCATTCCGCGGTGCTGCGGCGGGCGTCTCCCCAGATATCGACGCCGGAATCGACGGCGAACTCGTCGACTGCCGTGAGCTCTTCATCGCTCAAGGGTGCCGCGTCAAGAGCGGCGACATTGTGTTCGAGCTGTTCGACGCGGCTGGCCCCGATGACCAGCGAGGACACACGATCGTCGCGCAGCGCCCAGGCCAGTGCCATCTGCGCCAGGGACTGACCGCGCGCGGCGGCGATGTCGCCCAGCGACCGGATGCGGGCGAGATTGTCGTCGCTGAGGAAGCCGTCCTTGAATGACGGTTTCGCCTTGCCGGCACGTGAATCCTCGGGGACACCGTCGAGGTATTTGCTCGTGAGCAGTCCCTGCGCGAGCGGGGAGAAGCAGATGACGCCGAGGCCCTCGTCGTCGGCGGTCTGGAGCAGTCCGTCGTCTTCGATCCAGCGGTTGACCATCGAGTAGGAGGGCTGGTGGATGAGCAGGGGAGTGCCCAGGTCGCGGGCGATCTGCGAGGCCCGGGCCGTATCGGCGGCGGAGTATGAGGAGATCCCGGCGTAGAGCGCACGACCGGAGCGCACGGAAGTGTCGAGTGCGCCGATGGTCTCTTCGAACGGGGTCGAGGCATCGGGGCGGTGTGAGTAGAAGATGTCGACATAGTCGAGGCCGAGTCGGCGCAGTGACGCATCGAGGCTGGCCAGAAGGTATTTGCGGCTTCCTCCGGGGCCACCGTAAGGGCCGGGGTGCATGTTCCAACCGGCCTTCGTCGAGATGATGAGCTCATCGCGGTAGGGGTGGAGGTCTTCGCGCAGCAGTCGGCCGAAGTTCGTCTCCGCCGAGCCAGGGGGAGGACCATAGTTGTTCGCCAGGTCGAAGTGCGTGATGCCCATATCGAAGGCGCGACGAACGATATCGCGCTGGTTCTGGAAGGCGACATCATCGCCGAAGTTGTGCCACAGTCCCAGTGACAACGCGGGCAGGACGAGCCCGGATCTGCCGACGGGGCGATAGGTCATCGAGTCGTAGCGGTTCTCAGCGGCTTGAAACACACGTTCTCCTGGCTTCGCGCGGATGGTCTGATCCCAGACTAGTACGGTCCGGGACCGCTGGAGCTTCCGTCCGCCGCCACGCTGCCACTCAGGCGCGCTGGCACCCGGGCGCCTAGGCGCGCCGCCTCCATGGCCGGTCGGTCGGTCGGCCAGGGAGGCGGTCGGTGATCAGCCGCGGATCAGTCGGCGTCGGGGTCTGCCTTGACCCCCGCCGAGGCTGCCAGTTCGCTGATCTGTCCCGCCATGTCGAGGTCGCGTTCGGTCACGGACCCGGCATCATGGCTGGTCAGCTGGATGTCGACGTGAGGGAAGGTCAGGGTGATGTCGGGGTGGTGGCCAGCCTCCTCGGCGGCGGCACCGATCTTGTTGACCAGTTCCAGACCGGTCGCGAAGTCACCGGTGAGCAGTCGGGTGCCGATCGAATCTTGGCGGTCCTGCCAGTCGGTCAGGCCGTTGCTCTTGAGTGCGTCCGTCAGATTCTGTCCGGTGTATGCAGTCATGGCTTCATGCTAGGGACTCACACGTCATCCGTGAACCCTCTCGGACGGACCCCTCTCTTATGACCAGCACAGACCGAGGCGTAACGTTGCCCCAGTGTTTGGCTCAACCGCATACCTCGTGACGCTTCTCTTCGCGTCGATCGCGCTGCTCATCCTCCTTATCAACTGGAAGACGAAGCTGCATCCGTTCCTCGCTCTCCTCATCACCTCCGCCGTGACGGCACTGGCTGCCGGGGAGGAGATCGGCAAGATTCCGGAGACGATCGCCGCTGGAGCCGGCGACACCCTCGGCGAGACCGGTGTCGTCGTCGCCCTCGGAGCGATGCTCGGCCGGCTTCTGGCCGACAGCGGCGCCATCCAACGGATCGCGAACCTCGTCATCGAGCACTCCTCGCCGAAGGCCGCACCGTGGATCATGACGGGAGTCGCCTTCATCATCGGCATCCCGATGTTCTTCGAGGTCGGCCTCGTCGTCCTCATCCCGGTCATCTACGCGGTCGCCTCGCAGCTGGAGAAGAAGACCGGGCAGAAGAAGCTGTGGTACCTGCGCATCCTCGTTCCCGCGATCGCCGCGCTCGCCTGCCTCCACGGCATGGTTCCGCCCCATCCGGGGCCGCTCATCGCCGTGTCCGGGCTGGGTGCGAACGTCGGAATGACGATCGGCCTCGGGCTGGTCTGTGCGATTCCCACCGTGATCCTCGCCGGCCCGGTCTACGCCCGGTGGATCGCCCCGCGGGTCAAGCTCGAACCGACTCCTGAGCTCATCGACCAGTACACCGGAGCCCGCGCCGAGGTGGACCAGAAGGAACTGCGAACGATTCCGGTCTGGCTCGCCTTCGTCACCGTCCTCGTCCCCGTCGTGCTCATGCTCGTGCACACCGTCGTTCAGCTCGTGGCGCCGGAGTCCTCGTTCGAACCCATCGCCGAGGTGATCGGCAACCCGATTATCGCCATGCTGGCCGGAGTCGTCTTCGCCGCCATCGCACTCGGATGGACCTCGGGAATGGGCGGCGAGCGGATCCGCAGCTCCTTCGGCGACAGCCTCAAGTCGATCGCCGGAGTCATCCTCATCATCGGCGGCGGTGGTGCCTTCAACGAGGTGCTGGGGGACTCGGGCATCGGCGACGCCGTCGTCGGCGCGACCTCTCACCTGGAGATGAACCTCATCCTGCTCGGCTGGTTCATCGGCATCCTGCTGTCGTTCGCCACCGGATCGGCGACCGTCGGAATCACTTCGGCCACCGGCATCGTCGCCCCTCTCATCGGTGATCACTCTGGGGCCTACGTGTCTCTGGTCGTCATTGCGATCGGCTCGGGATCGATCGGTCTGAACTGGGTCAACCATGCGGGATTCTGGTTCGTCAAGGAAAGCTTCGGCATGACGATCGGTCAGGCGACGAAGACTCACATGATGGTCCAGACCCTGGTCAGCGTCTTCGGGCTGATCTTCGCCTTCCTGCTCTCACTGCTCTTCGTCTGACCGGAGGCGTGCGCTCGCCCGACCTCCGCCCACCCGGTCTCCGCCCGTCCGCCCGGCCTCCGCCGGCCCGGCCTCTGACCGCCCGCCCTCTGCTCGCCGATTTCTGCCGATCAAGCCGGAGCGCGGATATGTCATGGTCGACGACGCCATATTCGCGGCCACGCTTGACCGAGAGGAGGGAGCGCTTGAACGTGAGCGAGCGCTTGATCGACGGCACGAGTGCAACGCTGACCGAGGGGGATGGGCACCACAAAATAGACCAGTGGTCTTGATTTAGTGGTGTGTCCTGTGCCTCAATGGTGGTGTGACGAAATTCCATGCCATTCGCGACCAGCTCCTCGACCGCCTCGAGGACATGGCCGCCGGTGAGCAGTTCCCTCCGGAACGGCAGCTCGCCGAGACGCTCGGCATCTCGCGGATGACCCTGCGCCGCGCCATCGACGAACTCGTCGCCAAGGGCATGGTCCGCAGGCGTCACGGCACGGGCGTCTTCGCACTCGGGCCGAAACTCGACCAACCGCTGGCCGCGAGCTCCTTCACCGAGGATATGCTCGCCCGCGGAATGCGTCCCGGGTCCCATATCCTCAGCTTCGACGTCGCCGAGGCGGGCGCGCACATCGCTCGTCGACTCCACATCGCCGAAGACGACGACGTCATCGCGATCCTGCGTCTGCGCCTGGCCGATGACGAACCGATCGCTCTCGAAGAACTCCACGTCCCCTCGGCTCTCGTTCCGGGGCTGAGTCCAGGCGACCTCGAGGACCAGTCCTTCTACGATCTGCTGCGCCGGAACTTCGGCATCCGCCTCAACCACAGCGTGCAGACGATCGAACCCACCCTCCTCGATGCCGGCGAAGCTCAACACCTCGGCGTCGAAGAACTCTCACCGGCCCTGCTGTTCGAACGCATCTCCCGCGGTGCCGATGACCGCCCGTTCGAGTTCGTCCGCTCGGTCTACAGAGGCGACCGTTACAAGGTCCGCACCGAACTCACCGTCCCCGCCCCGGCGGCAGCCGGAGCCGCAGCCGAAGCCGTTCCCACCGGCACCGTCCCCACCGGCACAGCTCCCGCCACCGTCACCGACCACACTGGAGGAGTGCAGCCATGATCATCGCCGGCCTCATGACCGGAACCTCCGCCGACGGTCTCGACCTCGTCATCGCCGAGTTCCGACCCGACCCCATCAGCGACACGGAACCCACCCCCAGCTTCGACCTCGTCGGCGCGGACCCCACCACCCTGACCGTGCGGATCCTCGCCGAACGCGAAACCCGGTTCGACGACCGACTCTCCGCCGACATCCTTCGTCTCCTCGAACCGGCAGATCTGCCGTTGTCACTGGTCAGCAGCGTCGACGCCCGGCTCGGCCGGTTCTGCGCCGACGCCCTGTCCGAACTCTGCGCCGACCACGACCTGACCCCTGACCTCGTCGTCAGTCACGGACAGACCGTCCGCCACGACATCACCGACGGGCAGGTCACTTCGACCCTCCAGCTGGGACAGCCGGCCTTCATCGCAGAACGACTCGGTGTTGCCGTGCTCTCCGATGTCCGCTCCCGCGATGTCGCCGCAGGGGGACAGGGCGCCCCGCTCGTCGGGCTGCTCGACTCCCTCCTGCTCTCCGACGCCGAGGCGCCGACCGCGGTGCTCAATCTCGGCGGAATCGCGAACATCACCGTCATCGCACCAGGCCACGATCCCATCGCCTTCGACACCGGCCCGGCCAACGCCCTCATCGACATCCTCGCCCGCCGCATCACCGACGGCCGGCAGAGCTATGACCGCGACGGCGCGCTCGCCGCCGAAGGCACCGTCGACGAGGACCTGCTCGCCGAGCTCCTCACCGAACCCTTCTACGCACGGCCCGCCCCGAAATCGACGGGCAAGGAACTCTTCCACGCCGCCTACCTCGACTCATACCTCGAATCCCACCCTCACCTCGGCGAGAATGATCAGATCGCCACGGTCACCGTGCTGACCGCGCGCACCATCGCCGAGGCGGTCCGAGACCACGAAGTCACCACCGTCATCGCCTCGGGCGGTGGGACGAGGAACCCGGAGCTGATGCGCCGCCTCGGCGAGGAACTGGGAGAGGGCATCGCTCTCACGAGCACGGATGAGGCCTTCGGGCTGCCGGAAGGCAGCAAGGAAGCGCTGCTCATGGCCCTCCTCGGGTGGCTGAGCTGGCACGGACTCGACGGCACGCAGCCAAGCCTGACCGGAGCGATCGGACCGCGCAGCGCGGGCCGGTTCACTCCCGGCGACGGACCGCTCCGTCTGCCCGAACCCCTCCACCGACGACCCACCCGACTGAGACTGAGCGACTGAGACTGGCCGACTGAACCGCGGCCGCCACCGGTAACGCCCGCCCGGCCACACAAACGAACGCACCTCCTGACCACCGACCACCCGACACACTCCACACCCCCAACAAGGAGAGACCAATGCAGATCATCGACCTCCTGGTGATCATCGCCTATCTCGTCGCAACAGCGTGGCTGGGACTGGCACTGAGCGGCAAGCAGAGCAGCCTCAAGGGCTACTTCCTCGGCGGGCGCGACCTGCCGTGGTGGGCAGTCTGCCTATCCGTCGTCGCCACCGAGACGAGCGCGCTCACCGTCATCGGCATTCCCGTCATGAGCTACCTCGGCGACCTCAACTACCTGCAGCTCGGACTCGGCTACATCGTCGGCCGCGTCATCGTCGCCTACTTCATGCTGCCGCGCTACTACGACGGTGAGATGATCACCGCGTACGCCTACCTGGGCAAACGTTTCGGCCAGTCGACGCAGACCACGGCCGGCGTGACCTTCCTCTTCACCCGACTGCTCGCCGACGGCATCCGCGTGCTCGCCGCGGCCATCCCGCTCAAGGTTATCCTCGACGGGCTCGGCATCCACACGAACTACTTCGTCATCATCGTCGTCCTCTCGCTTGTGACGATCGTGTACACGTTCATCGGCGGCATCAAGGCCGTCATCTGGGTCGATGTCGCGCAGATGATCCTCTACGTCCTCGGCGGCGTCCTCGCGATCATCATCATCTCCGCATCGATCGGCGGCGGATGGTTCGCCGAGGCGGTCGAGGCCGGAAAGACGAACATCTTCGTCTTCGAGGGCAACCCGATATCTGCGGATGCGTCGTTCATCCCGTCGTTGCTCGGCGGTGCCGTGTTCGCGATGGCCTCGCACGGTTCCGATCAGCTCATCGTGCAGCGGCTGCTCTCGTGCCGGTCGAAGCTCGAGGCGCAGAAGGCCCTCATCACCTCCGGATTCGTCGTGGTCGTCCAGTTCGCGATCTTCCTCGCCGTCGGCCTGGCGCTGTGGGCGTACTACGATCACGCACTGCCTGCCGACCTCGGTCTGACCCGCGACGACGAGATCTTCCCGCTGTTCATCATCGAAGGGCTGCCCACGGGAATCTCCGGACTGCTGCTGGCCGGTATCCTCGCCGCCGCGATGTCGACGCTGTCGTCGTCGCTGTCGGCCCTGTCGTCCTCGACGGTCAACGACGTCTACGCGAAGCTCAAGCGCACCCCGATGACCGACGAACAAGGATTCAAGGTCGGTCGCTGGGCGACGATCGGCTGGGGGATCGCGTTCATCCTGCCGGCCACGGTCTTCGAATCCGACTCCGGCAACATCGTCATCCTCGCGCTCGGCATCGCCGGCATCACCTACGGCGGTCTGCTCGGCGCGTTCGTCTTCGGCATCGTCAACAAGCGGGCCCGGGCTGTCGACGCGAACATCGCCTTCGCCCTGGCCGTGGCCATCAACGCGTTCTTCTTCGTCATGGAGAAGTACGTCACCGGCGAAGTGTGGGTGGCGTGGCAGTGGTACCCGCTGCTCGGCGTCATCGTCACTTTCATCGTCGGCGGCCTGCTCGGTCTGCGCCACACGACCAAAGTCGAAGAGCCCACCATCGCCGAGGCGGAAGGAAGCCCCCGTCCATGACCTCCTCCCAGCCGGGCTCAGCCCACCCGATCTCGCCGACGGAGTCGTCCTCGTCGACGTCTGAAACGGCACCGCCGTCGGCCGGTCGGCCGCTGTCGCCGACCGAGCAGCGCAATCCGGCCAGCTCCGGACTCGACGACCTCGACACCCTCGGGGTGCTGCGGGTCCTCAACTCGCAAGACCACGCCGTCATCGATGCGGTCGCCGCGGCCCTGCCGCAGCTGGCCGAACTCGTCGACATCGCCGCTGACCGGATGCGCCGAGGCGGCCGCGTCCACTACTTCGGCGCGGGTACCTCGGGGCGGTTGGGCGTCCTCGATGCGAGCGAGCTCCTGCCGACGTTCAACCTCGAACCGGGCCGGGTCATCGGGCATATCGCCGGTGGTCAGGCTGCTTTGGTCAATGCGGTGGAGAACGCCGAGGACTCCGGGGCCGACGGATCCGCGGCCGGTGCCGAGCTCGGACCCGACGATGTGGCCATCGGCATCGCCGCGAGCGGGTCGACCCCGTACGTCGGCGGGGCGCTCGACGCGGCGCGGGCCAACGGCGCCCACGCTGTGCTCATCTCGAACAACCCGCACGCCTCTCTGGCCGACAAAGCCGATGACCACATCGTGCTCGACACCGGCCCCGAAGTGATCACGGGGTCGACGCGCCTCAAGGCCGGCACCGCGCAGAAGCTCACGCTCAACGGGTTCTCGACCGCGCTCATGGTCGCTCTCGGCCGGACCTGGGACAACCTCATGGTCTCCGTCGTCGCGACGAACGCGAAGCTGCGCGAACGCACTGTGCGCATCCTCCGCGAGGCCGCCGACCTGGGAGACGCCGACGCGCGAGCTCTGCTCGAGAGCTGCGATGGCGATCTCAAGACCGCTATCGTCGTCTCCTTCACCGAGGCGGCCCCCGCCCTGGCAGCGTCGACTCTGGAGTCCCATGACGGTTCGGTCAGGGCCGCGATCGCCGAGCTTGTCGGGACGCAGAAACCGGTCGGCTCGGACGACGGTACGGACTCGGAAGGGACCGGTCCGGGTACCGTGGGCGCATGACCCTGATCCTCGGCATCGACATCGGCGGCACCGGCAGCCGAGCCGCGCTCGGTGACGTTGGCGATGCAACTGACCATCGTGGCAATGCCGTTAGCAGACCGGGCATCGCTGACGGCGGGGGCTTCGTCCCACGCATCATCGACCAACTCACCGGCCCGCGGATCGAGATCGGGCCGAGCGGCAGCAACGTTCTTCTCGTCGTCCGCGAACTCGTGAGAACGGCCGCGGAGACCTGGCCCGAACGTTTCCCCGAGGTCAGCGGCATCGGAATCGGTGCGACCGGCATCGCCTCCCTCGCTGAGGATCCGTCCGACGTTCTCGGCGAGATCTCCGGCGAGGTCGGGGTGCCCGCAGTCGCCGCGATCGATGCCGTGACCGCTCACCTCGGTGCTCTCGGTGGGGCCGGTGGGGCGATCAGTGTGCTCGGCACCGGGGCGATCGCCATCGCCCATCCAGGTCCGGACGCTGACGGCAAATGGTCAGCAGACTGGTCACGAGCCGATGGCTGGGGACACCTCTTCGGCGATCGCGGGGGAGGAGCGTGGCTGGGACGTCATGGTCTCGAACTCGCTCTGCGCACTCACGACGGCATCGACGGACGAGGTCGTGTGCTGCTCGAGGCGGCCACCCGACGATTCGGCCCACCGGCCTCGTGGCCGGGTCAGTTCTATACCCGCAGCGACCGGGCCGGGGTGCTCGCCGAATTCGCCGCCGATATCGCCGACGCGGCTCGGGCCGACGACACTGTCGCGATCGACCTGCTCCGCGAAGCTGGTCAGGAAGCGGCCCGCAGCGCGCTCGCCGCAGCTCGTTCCGTGCGAACTGACACTGACTCGTCAACGGTAGCGACCGAGGCCCTTCCCGCTTCCAACTCCGCGACCCGCATCGCTCTCACCGGGGGAGTCGCGGCCGCGGGCGACCACCTCGTCGAGGGATTCCGCGCCGAAGCCGCACGACTGGATCCGACCATCACCATCGTCGAGCCCGCAGGCGGACCATTGGATGGGGCGCTCACGCTCGGTCACCTCGGTGCTAGTGGGACACTGGACGCACAGGACAAGGTCCTCTGGACCTGATTGGGCGTCAGTCGCACCCGGCCTGCCGCACCATCCGCACTTCGCGCACCACGTCGTAGTCGTCGGTCTTCACTGTGCGGTCGGCGACGAACCCGTTCTTCGAGTAGAACGCTTGGGCACGCGGATTCGGGTCAGCCACCCACAGTGCAGTCGTCGCGGACGGATCGATGACGGCGTCGAGGAGGTCCTGGCCGACGCCCGTGCCGTGGATGGATCGATAGGCGTAGAGCACGTAGAGATGCCGGTCTTCGACGCTTCCGCCGGTTCCCGGGGGTCCGGACATCGCAATGCCGACGATCCGGCCGTCGGATTCGGCGACGGCGCCGGTGTACTTCGATGGAGCCGCCTCGGCGAGGATCTGCGTCCACATCTGCGTTCGGCGGTCGATGAGATCGGGAGCATCGAGGAGTTCGGCGGGCATGATCCCGCGGTAGGTCTCACTCCAGGTGTCGACGTGGACGCGCGCCATTCCGGCGACGTCGGCGATGACTGCGGGGCGGACTGCAAGTGTCATGAATCGACTCTACCCCCGAGTGCCGATCGTTCTCCTGGCCTACGATCATTCACAGCCCATGCTGGAGCCCCGGTCGCCGGCACGAAATATTCACCTGACCTGCATCTTCCGACAAACAGCTGTCCAGTCGGGGCACCCAGGATCGAGAGAGTGAGAGCGAACCGCGAACCAGTCACCTCCGTCGAATCGCCAACCTCCGGCCACCCACTTCATCAACCGCTCCGGCCATCACCACCCGGTCCTCGGAGCTCCGGCGGGGGAGCCGTCGCATTCGAGCCGGTGGCAGCACCACCGCCCACCGACCTCGAGCTGCCGATGGGCCCGCGTACCCGGCTGTATCGATTCTTCGAAGCACTGCCGGCGGCGATCAGCTTCACCGCTGTCGGGCTCGTGTTCGTCCTCCCATTCGTCGATGCAATGCTCGGAGCGGTCTATGTGCTTTCGATCGTAGGGCTGATGTTCGTCCGCGCCATGCTCGGCGCGATCGACGTCGCCCGCGGGTTCCTCCGCTACCGACGCAGCGCTCGCGTCGACTGGGCGGCACGCCTGACCGACCTCGAGCGGGCCCTGGACGGTCGCCCTTCCCTGGCACATCCTCGGGGTGGGTTCCGTGCTGCCGACCACGCCGCCCTCGTCGCGAAAGTCAGCGCCGATCCGACCTCGATCATGCGTCCATCGACCCTGCTCCACGCGGTCGTCGTGGCCGCGTACAAACAGCCCTATCCGGTCATCGCTGACACCATCCGCACCCTTTTGCACACCTCGACGACGCCCGAACAGCTCCTCGTCTTCTTCGCCCATGAGGAACGGGGCGGACCTGCCATGGCCGAGACGGCTCGGCGGCTCGAAGCCGAGTACGGCCACCGCTTCGGGGCCTTCGTCCTCGTCGAACATCCAGCCGGATTGCCCGACGAGATCGCCGGCAAGGGAGCGAACATCACGTACGCCGGTCACCTCCTGGCCGAATGGGTCCGTGACGAGGCCATCGACCCGCGTCGGGTGATCGTCACGAGCCTCGACTGCGACAACATTCCGCACGAGTCCTACTTCGACTGTGTCACCTACGAATATGCGACCGCGCCGGACCGGGAGCGTCTGTCGTTCCAGCCGATCAGCCTCTACATCACGAACATCTGGGACGTGCCCGCACCGTCGCGAGTGGTCGCCAGCGCGAACTGCTTCTGGAATCTCACGACCACGGTCCGGCGGCTCGCACTGCGCAATTTCGCCTCCCACGCGCAGCCGCTGACTGCTCTGGTCGACATGGGCTTCTGGTCGAAGCGGACCATTGTCGAGGACGGTCACCAGTACTGGCGCAGCTGGTTCCACTTCGACGGGGACTACCGGGTCGTCCCCATCCACGTCCCGATCTTCCAGGACGCGGTGCAGGCCGGGACGTTCAGGACGACCATGATCGCTCAGTTCAAACAGCTCAGCCGCTGGTCGTACGGCGCCTCCGACGTTCCCTATGTCGGGGTGCGCGTGTTCGCTCCCGGAGCCCGCGCACCGTTCTGGCCCGGAGCCATCCGCTTCTTCTCCCTGCTCGAAGGGCACGTCAGTCTCGCCTCGATCTCGATCATCATCGCCATCGGCGGGTGGATCCCCTTCGTCGTGGCCACGCAGACGGGGCAGGCTTCCTTGTTGGTCGAGCGCATGCCGATGACCGTGGGCATCATTCAGCAGATCGGCATGATCGGACTCATCGTCTCCATCATCGTGTTCAATGCGCTGCTGCCCCCTCGGCCGATCCACGTCCCGCGCGAACGCCGCGTGACGATGTGGCTGCAGTGGCTGCTCTATCCGCTCACGCTGCTCGTATTCAATTCCTCGACCGCGCTGTACTCGCAGTGGTGCCTGCTCACCGGCCGCTACCGCGAACGCTTCGACGTCACCGAGAAGATGGCCGGCGGACGCTCCGGCTGACTCATCGCCGAGGCGGTCGGTCGGCTGACCGGTGCGCATACCCTATTTCCGTCGCCCGGTGCGAGGTCTACGCTGGGAACTGAGCCCCAGCGTTCACAGAGTCAACGGTGCCGCCGGTTCCCGGAGGCGCGGTGCCGTCGAGCCGAGGAGAGTGTCATGGCCGACACCGACAGCACGCACACCGCCCCCCCCCCCCACGGGAAACGTGCTGACCCCGCCACCGACGTTCCCGCACCGGCCACCCTCGAACTCCGCGCACCACTTGTCATCGCCGCCGACGGCAGATGGTCGAAGTCGCGCGCCGAGGCAGGGTTGTCCGTGAGGGAACTGCCGTCGACGATCGATGTGTGGTGGTTCCGCATCGACACCGAGGCGGTGCTGCCCGATTCCGTGACCCCACGAGGTGGGAACGGAAAGGTCTTCGTCGCCATTCCGCGCGACGGGCACGTGCAGATCGCCCGCCTCATCCCGAAAGGCGCGGACGCGCGATTACGCGCCGGGGGTATCGGTGAGTTGCGTGATGCCGTCGCGGAGACCTATCCGCAACTCGCCCCGGACGTCGGCCAGATCGACTTCGATGACGTGAAGCTTCTCGACTTCCGCCGCAATGAGGCCGAGCAGTGGTTCGTCGACGGCCTGCTGTGCCATCGGCGATTCCGCACACGCGATGAGTCCGCTCGGCGGGGTCGGAGTCAACCTCGCGGTGCAGGACGGAATCGCCATCGACCGGATTCTCGCCGAGCCGCTGCTTTCGGGATCGGTGGGGACCGTCGAGCTGCGGCGACTGCAGCTGAGACGACTCCCGACCACTCGTGCCGTCGAACTCCTGCAGGCGGGCATCCATCGGACGGTCGACCCCGCCGTTCACGGGCACCGGCCCATCCGTCCACCTGCACCGGTGGAGTGGCTGCTGACGACCTTTCCAGCACTCACCCGCATCCCGGCGCGCATCCTCGGCGTCGGCGTCACTGCCGAACACGCGCCGGACTTCGCCCGACGCGAGGAACCGACCTTCGACGGAGCCCGATGAGCGAAACCCTGAGATTGCGTCCTTTGGCGCCCACCGATGAAGCGGTGATGAGGGACTTCCACGAGCAGCTGAGCGCCGACGACTTCGCATTCCTCCAAGCCGAGGGCACGTGGGACGACATCATCGCCACCCACGAGCGCGAGGCCCGCGGAATCGATCTCCCGCCGGGCCGAGTACGCGCGCAATTCCTCGTCGCCGAGGTGGACGGACGACCCGTGGGTCGCACCTCCATCCGATACGAACTCAACGACTTCCTGTTCGATCTAGGCGGTCACGTCGGATATGTGGTCGTCCCCGAATTCCGGCGCCGAGGATACGCCTAGCAGATCCTGTCACTTTCGGTCGAACGGCTGCGCTCGGGCGGAGTCGAGAGCGTGCTCGTCACGTGCGATGAGACGAACACCGCTTCGGCAAGTGTGATCGAACGGTGCCGGGGAGTCCTCGAGGACGTGCGCGAAAACAGTGACGGACCGCCGAAGCGGCGATACTGGATCGGCGCGGATTCCGGTTTTCCTCAATCGGCCTCGACGGTCAGCACTAGTGCCGCGGTGACGGCGGATCCGTAGAGTCGAAGACATGAACTCGCTATTCGACTCCATCCGCAAAATCGGTTTCCGTCGCGGTCCCGACCGCATCCTCGGCGGTATTGCCGGGGGCCTTGCCGAGGTGAGCGGCATCAACGTCTGGATCATGCGACTCATCGTCCTCGCCTCGTTCCTCCTCCCCGTACTCGGAATCGGCGCTTACCTCGTCGTGTGGATCCTCACGCCGTGGCAGGACGAATCGATCCCGCTGCAGCAGGTCTTCGGCGGTCGCTCAATTCAGTGACAGCGGGTCGGCGGTCGACAAGTACTTCACTGACACCTTCGTCGGTGAGGACGACGCGCTCATCGCAGCACGCAGGTCAGATGCTGCGACGTCAATGCCCAATGTCGAGGTCGCAGCCAACCAAGGAGCGTTCCTCGGACCCATCGTCGCGCGCCGACGGTGACCCGAACCCGAGAGCCGGACCTACCAGACCTGGGGAGCCCTGCGGTTATAGACATCGATCGGATCCAGGTCGAACGTCGGTGCGTCGAAGAACGTCCAGACGAGGAGAACGACCGTGATCGGGAAGAACGCGACCGCCAGATAGCGCGTCATGCCCCTCAATTAACCGACGCGTCTGCCGCTGTGCTTGTGCGTGACGACTCCGCACAGCGCCTGGCCGGGGGAGACGGTGCAGCCGCAGAGGGCGCCGAACACCAACGCCATCAGCGGATAGATGGCGAGAGCAACTCCAGTAGCAGCATCGAGCGAGATGATGTTTACCCCTGTGAGGGCAATGGCGACACCGACGACCGTACCGGTGAAGAAGAGGACGAAGACCGCATCGAGGATCCTCGCCCACCAGCGCCTGCCCGACGGAGCCGGAGTCAGCGGATCGCGGTTGCGCCAGGGCCCGTGGCCGTGGACGGCAAGCCCAGCTTGGGCACGGTAGTTCGAACTCATTGTGCGTATCCTTCTCGCTGCTGACCGGTCGATGACTCCGACTCTATGCGGTTGTCGGCCCGCGGAGGGTGTTCGTCAGGCAGCATCCTGTGCCAGTTCCGGTACAACCCTGCTCGACCGTCCGCCGTCAGTGGGAGAACTGAATCGTCTGCTAAAAATCTGCTGGAAATGATGCACCCCCGAAGCTCGCAGCTTCGGGGGTGCTATGTATCATGCCTGGTCAGGCTAGGTGGGCCCCGTGGGGATCGAACCCACGACCCGCGGATTAAAAGTCCGCTGCTCTACCAACTGAGCTAGAGGCCCCGCCTCATCACAAACGCAGGACACAGGCCTGCTGACGCATGATGGAGACGAACCAATAGTAGAGGTTCGCGCCCGAATTACTCAAACCAGGAACCGCCGTCGGGAGGGAGTCCCTCGACTTCCTCCCGACGAAGCTCCGCGGCTCACTTCTCCAGTCCGTGCCGATCCTCAGCGGTGTACGTACGAGGCAGACCGTCCGGGGCCTCGAGCTCCTCGGGATCCGTGGGCTCGATGACGTCGGACTCGATGGCCTTGTTCTTCTTGACCTTCCCGAGCAGAGCCGACACGTGCTTGAGGCTCGACAGCAGCTTCCGATCCTTCTTCGGCGCAACGTACTCGGGGTCGGTCTCGATGGGGAAGACCGTCGGTGCGGCACCGAAGGCCTCCTTCGATTCCGCAGCGACCTTCCGCGCCATCTGCGAATTCACCACGGCCCCGATGACCACACCGACGCCGAAGGGCAGCAGGCGACCGACCAGCGAACCACCGGCACGGGCGGCGAACTTGCGGATGAAAGTCTTGCGCAGCTTGCGCACGAGCAGATCGACCAGCGGGGCCGGCAGCTGCTTGGTCACAGTGGCGCCCCAGCTGCCGAACATCGACTCCACGCCGCCGTTCTGCTTGCCGAACTTCTGGATGAGGTTCTTCCCGTCCTTGCCCAGCATGAGGCCGAGGACCAGGGCGTTCGCCCGTTTGGCGTCGGCCACCGGCAGTCCGTGGATCTCTGCGATGGCCTGCGCAAACAATGCAGTGCCTTCCAGGAAGCCCGCGGTCTCGACGCTGGCGACACCCAGCGCCGCAGTCGTGCCCAACCCCGGAACGGCCGCGGTCGCACCGACCGCGGCTCCGCCCGAGGTCGTCAGGGTCAGATAGTGTCGGCGAATGATCGTGATGAGCTCTTCGGGGGTCGCGTCCGGATGCCGGCGGCGCAGACTGCGCACATAAGCCAGGGCGACGGGCCGCTGCACGGACAGCAGACGCGACAACATCGACTGGGCGCGGGGATTGAGGGTCCCATCGTCATTGACTGCCAACTTCGCAGCCTTGTCGAGACCCTTCTTCGCCACTGATGATTTTGCCACGAGAGTTCCTCCTCGTTTCGGTCACTCGCGACTGCCGGTCGCAGTCACGAATCAGACCCAAGTTTAATAGCGTCCGTTGTGAGTCCCGGGAGCAGAACCTGACCGTGCGGCGACTGCCCGAATGTGCTCCACGTCCTGGTCCGCGCACCCTGACAGGGACTAAACTGCCCTGACCATGTCACAGCGCGCATTCCACCGTCCCGTTCCCTTCGCCGACCTCGACTCCGTCGGTGCCGTCGACGATCCCGTCGCCCGTTCGGAGACCTCGCACGCCACCGCGGCACTGCTGCTCGGCGATTCAGAAGGCAACCGCGACGAGGCTGCCACCAGGCGCTTCGTCGAACTCGCCGATGACATCGGCATCGAGGTCATTGCCGAGATGTGGTCCGCCGCTCCCGCCGTCTCCGCACCCGGCGCACTGTGGCGCCTCTACGCCCTGCGCCAATGGATTAAGTCCGCACCTCGCGAACTCGCCGAGATGTTCTCCGACGGCCAACGCCGCATCACCGAGGGCATCGGATACGACGAGATCCTCGCTGGCGTCGAACTGCCCGCCGGACCTGACGAAGTGGCCCACGCCATCGACGAGATCCTCGTCGGCGCCTTCCGCGGTGACATCGTCATCGCGCTGCTGCGCGCCTCTGCCTTCGTCGGCATCTGCGCGGCAGGCACCGACGACCACGACACCGCCGTCCGCCTGCGCCAGCTCTCCCAAGACCTGTCCGACGCCGCGGTCGCCCATCGCCGAGGCGGCCTCGACTGATCCTCAGCCCGCCGGCAATCCCCTCACCGAGGCGGCCCGCCCGACCGAGTGAGCGCGGTCCCCGTCCGGACCGGATATTCCCGCCCGACCACGACATCGACTGTGAGATTCTCAACGGACGAAGAGCCGCCTCGGCGGTGGATTCATGCGCATGAACGAGTATCGTAGGAGGTGGCCTTCGGGCCACCGGACGCTGGATCGCTGAAGCCCCGGGCTCCAAATTCAGCCGCTTCGAGCGGCCTTCCGCCGAGAGGCGCTCTCGGTTCAGCGTCCGGCACATAACATTGAGGCATCATGCATATTCGTCCGGCTTGTCCGGGCCCCGGGCAGGAGGAGCGCATGCGGCTCAAGCGGGTACCGCAGGACAAGGTGTTCTATGAGCGGTTGTCCGATCTCGTCTCACAGATGCGGCAGTGCAACCTGGTGCTCGCCGAACTCTCCGGAATCGAAATCAGCGAACGACGCGATGTTGCCGACCGCCTCCGCGAGATCGGGGACAGAGCCGATGAGGACATGGGCGCGATGCTCCGCGCACTGCGCGAGAACTACATCACCCCGTTCGACCGCAACGATCTCTACCTGCTCAGCCACCACATGCGCGACATCTGCCACCGGCTGCACGGAGTCGGATACGTTCTCGCCTCCGGAGCTTTCGACCCGCTGCCCTCCGGCGTCCCCGAGACCCTGGCCGTGCTGTCGAATCAGACTGACCACACCTCGCGGATGATCACTCGTCTGCCGGGCAAGCTCGACCAATGGGACTACGTCGACGCGATCAACCGGCTGACCTACCAGGTCGAGAGCCTGCAGTGGCGGATGTCGGACGCGGTGCCGAACTCCAAACGGGGACTGACCTATATGGCGGCCGTGTCCCAACTCGGGCAGGCCTTCGTCCGGGCCGCCCACGGGTTCACCGAACTCGGCAAGGTCGTCGCAGCCATCGCGATCAAGGAATCATAGTCCGTGGAGCTGCTCTTGGCGGCAGTCGTCATCGCCGCGGTGATCTTCGCCGGCTCGAACGGATTCCATGACGCCGCCCTGACCGTCGGCAACGCGGTCGTCGGACGGGCAATGCGTCCGGGCTGGGCGCTCAGCCTGGCCGTCATCTTCAACTTCATCGGTGCGCTCCTCGGTGAGGGAATCGCCATCGTCGTGGCCAACCAGATCGTGCTCTTCTCCGGTTCGGCTGACCTCATCCTCACCAGCCTCATCATCGCCTTCGTTGCGGCGACGACTTGGAGTCTGTTCACCTATTATCTCGCGCTGCCGGTGTCATCGACCCACTGTCTGATCGGCGGTCTGCTCGGTGCGGGAGTTGTGTTCGGGTTCTCCGTGAATACCGGTGAAGCAATGGACTCCGTGGTGTGGCCGCTGGTGCTCTCACCGATCCTCGGGTTCATTCTCGCGTGGGTGCTCACGCTCATCCTGTCGAAGTCGCTCGCGTCCACTCCGCCCAAGCCGCTGTTCCGGGGTGCGCGCATGGTGGACTCGGTGCTCACGGCGGCCCTGTCGCTCGTCCACGGCGTCCAGGACGCGCAGAAGATCGCGGCACTCGTCATGGTCGCCGTTCTCGCCGTCGACACGCAGCAGCACGATGTCCTCTCCGTGGTCGACATCTCCTGGCCGGTGCGCCTCCTCATCGCCGCGGCTCTGGCTCTGGGCACCGGATTGAGCGGGTGGCGAGTGGTCCAGACGCTGTCCGTGCGCATGGTCCGTCTCGATCCCCTCAAATCCTCCATCGCCGATGGCGCGGCCACGATCCTCATGTACACCGCAGCCCTCATCATGCGGGTTCCGGTGTCGCTGACCTTCGTCCTCGGATCATCGATCCTCGGCACCCAATACACCGGGCGCAAGGGCCACGCCAGAGCCCGGTACTTCGTGCCGATGTTCGCCGTCTGGCTTCTGACGATCCCTGCCGCCGCGCTGTTGGCCGTGGTGCTCGGGTGGATCGTCAAGGCCTCTGTCGGGCTCTGACGAATCAGCGCCGAGGCTTCCGCCCGAAGACGAAGCCGGTGGTGATCATGGTCGCGGCGAGGACGAAGTGCAGCCAGTTGTCGGCGGTGTTGAGCCCGACGAAGTTGCCCATCGACTCCATCGGAATCACCATTCCGTAGATCCACAGCACCGCATAGATGATTCCGCCGACGATGAGGTAGTTCTTCGCCAGTGCACGTGAGCGGAGTCCGAGCATCCCGACGACTCCGAAGAGCAGGTGGACGATGTTGTGGAGCACCGTGACCTGGAAGAGGCCGAGCAGTGCCGCGTCGGTGTGGTGTCCGGCGAAGCTGATCGAGCCGAGATTCGCGGTGATGCCCGGGACGAAGCCGAGGATCCCCACGAGCAGGAACACTGCGCCGAAGAGCCCGGAGACCATCTGCACCTGCGAACGCGCACCGCGTGCAGCGGCGGGCGACTGTGACGACATCAAGATATTCATGACGATCCTTTCCCAAAGATGGCTGGTATCGGTGATTCGGAGCAGATGCCGATTCGGATGGCCGACGGGCGAAACTTTCCGGCAGCGCTTTCCTGGTCTGTCCCCTCGGCGGCCTCGACATCTCCCGTGGGTGGATCCACCTCGATAACGGCGTTGATGTCAAGGGGGATCCACCCGCAGGATCAGCCGGCGAACGGACCGTACGTTGCCAACAGGTTTCCCTTGCTGGTCTGCTGCACGTCTTTGAGCGTCAGCCTCGTCGTCGTTCCGCCCTCGAAAAGGGATCGACCGCTGCCGGCGACGACCGGGTGGATGGCCATCGTCAGTTCGTCGACGAGATTTGCTCCGACGAGCTGTCGGGCGATCGACATCGAACCCTCGATCGCGATCTTGCCGCCTTCACCGGCTGTGATGTCGCGGACGAAGTCGGCGAGGTCGCCCTGGATGAGTGTCGAGTTCTCCCACCGGAGGCCGAACTGCGACAGCGTCGTCGAGGCGATGTGCTTGGGAGTCGAGTTGATGAAGTTCGCGAACGGCGCGTCCTCGCCTTCTGTGTGGTTCGGCCAGTGGTTCTCCCACTCCTGATAGGTGACACGGCCGAGGACGCAGTCGTCGACTCCTCCGATGGCCGTGGTCATCCATTCGCCCATCTCCTGGTCGAAGGAGTCGAACTGGAAGTTGAACGGATCGGATGCGATCCCGTCGAGTGATTGGAACAGGGCGGCGATGATTGTGCGTGCCATGGTGTTCTCCTCATTGAGTTTCGTGCGGGGCTTGAGCCTCATGCGGGCCGTTGCGCTCTACGTGGGCTCTTGTGCTTCGTGCGGCCGTGGTTCCTGTATTCCAGTTAAGTTCATAAAATGAACTACGGTTTCAATAGTGAACTCACATTGCTATGCTGTCAAGCATGAAGTCGTACGGACAGTTCTGCGGTCTCGCTCGGGCAGCCGAGGTGCTGGGGGAACGATGGTCGCTCATCATCCTCCGCGATCTCCTCGTCGGACCCAAGCGCTTCAACGAGCTTCGACAGGGCAACCCCGGCATTCCCTCGAACCTCCTGACCACGCGATTGCGCGAACTCGAAGCCGCGGGGATCCTCGAGCGTGGCATCGACGGACGCAGCGTCGTCTACCGCCTCAGCGACTACGGTTCGGATCTCGGTCCGGTCCTCATCGAACTCGGCCGCTGGGGATCACGGCGCATGATTGAGGCTCGTGAGGGTGAGATCCCGACAGACAGTTCCTTGGCCGCCGCGCTCCTCACCTCCCGCACTGTGGCGAAGGTGCGGGCTTTCAAGGTGGAAGTGGCGGCCGGCCCGGCGGTCGCTCATGCTGAAGTGAGCGAGGCGGGCGTGAACGTGGCCGAAGGCGCCGATCCGACCGCGCACCTGTTCATCAACGGACCGGGTCTGCGGGGCCTCCTTGCCGACGGTGATGCGGAGGCGGCCGTGGCTGCCGGGACGGTGTCCGTCGACGGAGACGAGTCACTGTTGACCGAGTTCGTTCGCGCCTTCCGTGCGCCCGTCGATGACAGCGTCGGCAACACACCGTCCCAGAATTAGGTGCCGATGGTTCCGGCCGTGAGAGAACCGCGGGGCGGGTCGGCCGGGAGGGCGCATTCTCTGGTCGATCCGCGGTGATTGTGAAGCTCAAAACGTCGAGGATCGACCAAACAATGACCTGCGGCGGACGCATACCGCCGGAGTCTGCCCTCGTTCCAACGCAAAGTGGTCGTTTTGGTCACGTTCCGCTGAGCAGAGCGTGACCAAAACGACCACCGAGTGACGTGCATTATTGCGGCGAGGCGCTTCGGCTCTCCTTGCGCCGAGGCGGCGGCAACCCGCACCTTCACGTCGAGGCGGAGACTGAACCCGCCGGCTGGGCGAGCTCTCAGATCAGCCGAAGCGACCGGAGATGTAGTTCTCGGTCTCTTCCTTGTCCGGGTTCGAGAAGATCGTCGAGGTCTCGTTGAACTCGATGAGCTTTCCGGGCTTGCCGGTGCCGGCGATGTTGAAGAACGCGGTCTTGTCGGACACACGAGCGGCCTGCTGCATGTTGTGCGTGACGATGACGACCGTGTACTTGTCCTTGAGGTCGTTGATGAGGTCCTCGATCGCCAGGGTCGAGATCGGGTCGAGAGCCGAGCACGGCTCGTCCATGAGCAGGACCTCGGGTTCGACGGCGATCGCGCGGGCGATGCACAGACGCTGCTGCTGACCGCCGGAGAGACCCGAGCCGGGCAGGTTGAGGCGGTCCTTGACCTCGTTCCACAGGTTCGCTCCGCGCAAGGCACGCTCGGTGAGATCGTCGGCCTCGGTCTTCGACAGGCGCTTGTTGTTCAGGCGCACACCGGCGAGCACGTTCTCCTTGATGCTCATGGTCGGGAACGGGTTCGCCCGCTGGAAGACCATGCCCACCTCGCGGCGGACGTTGACCGGGTCGACGCCGGCACCGTAGATGTCATTGCCGTCCATGAGGACCTCACCGGAGACGCTGGCGCCGGGGATGACTTCGTGCATGCGGTTCAGCGTGCGCAGCACCGTGGACTTGCCGCAACCGGAGGGGCCGATGAAGGCGGTGACGGAGCGCGGCTTGATCTGCATCTGCACTCCGTCGACGGCGCGGAAGTCGCCGTAGAAGATGTCGAGATCCTTGATGTCGATCTGCTTGGACATTGTGTTTCCTATCCGTGGAAATGGGTGAGTCTGGAGGACTGTGGGCAGTCGCCGGTCAGCGTCCGGCCTTCGGTGCGAGCACCTTCGCGATGATGCGGGCAAGCAGGTTGAGCACCATGACGAGGGCGACGAGCACAAGGGCTGCGGCCCAGGCGCGTTCCGAGCTGGCCAGGGCGGCGGCTCCCGGCGAGACCGGGCGCAGCTGCGAGTCGTAGATGAACGTCGGCAGCGTCGACATCCAACCGGAGAAGAGGTTCCAGTTGAGTGTCTTGGCGAATCCGGCGGTGACCATGATGGGTGCCGTCTCACCGATGACGCGGGCGATGGCGATGGTGACACCGGAGAGGATTCCCGACACCGCGGTGGGCAGAACGATCTTCACGATCGTCTTCCACTTCGGCACGCCGAGTGCGTAGGAGGCCTCGCGCAGGTCCATCGGCACCAGGCGGAGGATCTCCTCTGTATTGCGCACGACGATCGGGATCATCAGCACCGACAGCGCCACGGCCGCGGTGAAGCCGGTCTTCGCGATTCCGGCCGCGCCGGGCAGGAGCACGTTGGCGATCGTGGAGAACAGTGCGAAGGCGAAGAGACCGGCGACGATCGAGGGGATGCCGGTCATCACGTCGACGAGGAAGGTGATCGCCTTGCCCAGGCGGTTCTTGTTCGAGTACTCGACGAGGTAGATGGCGGTGAGGACGCCGATCGGAATCGAGATCACGCAGGCGGCGAGTGTGATGAGCACGGTGCCGACGATGGCGTGGTAGAAGCCGCCGGCCAGAGTGGCCTCACCGGCGACGTACTGCTGATCGAGGACGCCCTTCATGCCGAGCATGGTGCGGGTGAGCAGGTCACCGCTGATGGCGGCCCCGCCCTTGGACACGGTCAGCCACAGCAGCGAGATGAGGGGAACGCATGCGAGGACGAACGTCGAGGTGACGATGGTGGTCGCGATCCGGTCGACGGCCTTGCGGCGGCCTTCGTAGGACGCGGAGACCGCGAACACGGCGATCGCGTTGATGAGGCCGGCGAGGACGGCCACGACGGGGATGTTGAAGCCGCCGAAGGCGATGAAGCTGATGACGATCGCCACGAGGATCGAGGCGACGGCGACGATCCACGGGGTGGCCTTCGGGAGCTGTTTGGAGGTGAGCTTCGCCGGTTTCGACACGGCCGCCTCGGTGGTGGTGTTCATGGTGGTCATTGGTCTCAACTTCCCTTCACCGAGGTGCGGGCGACAATGGCGCGGGCTCCCATGTTCACCAGCAGGGTGATGACGAAGAGCACGAGGCCGACGGTGATGAGCTCGGACAGGCGCAGTCCCGCGGCCTCGGGGAAGTTCTGCGCGATCTCGGAGGCGATGGTCTGGTTGCCGCTGACGACGAGCGAGGCGGTGAGGACGCCGGGCGAGAGGATCATGGCCACGGCCATGGTCTCACCGAGGGCGCGGCCGAGGCCGAGCATCGTGGCCGAGACGATTCCGGACTTGCCGAAGGGCAGCACCGCCATGCGGATCATCTCCCAGCGGGTGGCGCCGAGCGCCAGCGCCGCCTCTTCCTGCAGGCGCGGGGTCTGGAGGAATATCTCGCGGGTCAGCGAGGTGATGATCGGCAGGATCATGATCGAGAGCACGAGCGAGGCGGTGAGCAGTGTGCGGCCCGTCTGCGACACGGATCCGTCGGCGGCCGGAGCGAAGATCGGAATCCAGCCGAACCACTTCGACAGCCACAGGTAGAAGCCGGTGAGGTTGCCGGCCAACGCGATGCCCCACAGGCCGTAGACGACCGAGGGGATGGCGGCGAGCAGGTCGATGACGTACCCGAGCACCGGAGCGAGCTTGCGCGGGGCCATGTGGGTGGTGAACAGCGCGATGCCCAGCGAGAAGGGAGTCGCGACGATCAGCGCGATGGCCGCAGAGATGAGCGTGCCGATGACCAGCGGCCAGACATAGGAGAAGAAGCCCTTGCCGCCGGTGATCTGGGAGGGATCGCTGATCTGCGCGGTGATGGTGTCCTTCGACTGTGCGAGAAGGAACAGGGCGACTCCGGCGAGGATCACCAGGATCAGGATGCCGGCGATGAGCGTGGCGGCTGAGAAGATGCGGTCGCCGGGTCGGACGACGGCCTTCTGCTGCCGAGCTGCCGGGCTCTGCGGCGGCTTCTGCCCGGACTCGGGCCTGGAGCCGGGCCCGGTGGGGCCTGACTCAGTGGTCTGTGTGCTGATCGGCACAAGTACTCCTCATGTGACTTGTGGTGAAACCGGGGTGGTTCCACAGGCGCGGAAAAGCGGCGCAGGGATTCTGCGCCGCTCCCGACTGGCTATATCTCCAGGTCAGAGACTGAAATCAGCCTTCGACCTTGATCGAGTCGATGACTTCTTCGACCTGCTTGCGCAGCTCGTCCGACAGAGGTGCGGACCCGGCGGAATCGGCAGCGGACTTCTGTCCCTCTTCCGAGACCACGAACTTCTCCCAGGCCTTGACCATGTCCACGGTCTCCTGGTCCTTGTAGGACGAGCAGACGAGGTGGTAGGACACGAGGACGATCGGGTAGGCGCCGGACTCGGTGGTGTCGCGAGCCAGGTCGAAGGCGAGGTCGCCTTCGCTGCGGCCTTCGACCTTCTCGGAGGCGTCGACGACCTTCGAGGCGGCTTCCGGGGAGAGTTCGACGAATTCCTCGCCGACCTTGACCTTGGCGGTGGAGAGCTCACCGACGGCCGAGGCATCCGCGTAGCCGATCGCTCCGTCGGTGTCCGAGACGGTCTGGATGACACCGTCGGTGCCCTGCGCAGCCTCGCCGCCGTACTCCTTCGGGAAGTTGCCGTCGACCTCGGCGTCCCAGTCCTTCTCGGCGGTGGCCTTGAGGTACTCGGCGAAGTTCTCGGTGGTGCCCGAGTCATCGGCGCGGTGAACGGCGGTGATCTTGAGGTCCGGCAGCTCGGCATCCGGGTTGTCGGCCTTGATGGCCTTGTCGTTCCAGTTGGTGATGTCGCCCTTGAAGATCTTCGCGATCGTTTCGGGGGAGAGGTTGAGCTCGTCGACGCCCTTGACGTTGAAGGTCACGGCGATGGGGGAGATGTAGACGGGGAACTCGTAGGCTCCGTCGGCGCCGCAGGCTTCCTCTCCGGCCTTGACCTCGTCATCGTCGAGGTGGGCGTCGGATCCGGCGAACTGCGCGTTGCCGGCGAGGAACTGTTCACGGCCGGCACCTGATCCGTCGGGGGAGTAGTTGACGGTCACGCCGGAGTTCTGCGAGGTGAAGTCCGCTGTCCAGGCATCCATCGCGGCCTTCTGCGAGGAGGCGCCGATGCCGGTCAGGGTGCCCTGCAGGTCACTGCTGCCGCCGGATGCCTCTTCGCCGGTGGCGGACTGTCCGCCGCCGCAGGCCGAGAGGGTGAGGGCGCCGGCTGCGAGGATCGCAGCGGAGGGGGCGAGATGCTTCATCTTCACGAAGATGCCTTTCATGTTTGTGGACACAGCTCGAGAGTTCTCGATTGCTCGTCATCCACGCTAAGGATCACGGGTGAAGTGTAAGGAGTTGGAACGTGAATGGAAGGTGAATGAGGGGCGAAGGGTTGGAACCGCTGTGAGTGCTCGATCACAGACTTCGTCGGTTTCATGAAAGGATCGTTGTCGGGACCGGCATTCCCTCGCTGAGGCGGCCCACCCAACGCGCGTGCTCGACCGCCGAGGCGGCCCACCCAGTACGCTTGCTCGACCTTGAGAATCGGCTCGCTCGTGGGCCGTGCACCTCGGCTAGCTGTCGATGGGGCGGACGCGTTCGATCTCGACGATGCGCGGCACCGGTCCGGGTCGCACATAGGCGATGAGGACCTCACCGGGCTTGAGGTATGGATCGTCCTTCGGCAGCTTCGCTTCCACACGTTTCGGGGCATGAGCGGCGTAGACGGAGAAGATCGTCGGCAGCACCGGCCGGTGCGTGCAGTAGATGACGGGTTTTCCCTTCGCCAGCAGCTTCTCGATATAGCGGGCGGTCTTGTCCGGGTTCGCTGCGGCTGCCTTCTCGCTGAGCGTCGACACCTTCTTGATCGACTTGCCCGTCGCCGCCGACAGCGGAGTCAGCGTCGCCATGCACCGCTTCCATGGACTCGAGACGAGCTTGCGGACGCCCCAGGCTCCCAGCAGCCCGGTCAGTGCCATGGCCTGTCGGGTGCCGAGTTTGAGCAGGGGCCGCACATGCTCGGTTTCATACCACTTCGCACGTGGGAACGCCTTCCCATGACGGACGAGGATGAGCGGCCACGCCCGCAGCGCGTCCGTCTCGGCGAACTTCTCCAGCGCGTCGAGCTGTTCCCGGTCCCCGAACGACGTCAGCTTCGATCGGGCCTTGTCGACAGGGAACCAGCCGGCGGTGTCGACCTCTCGCTTGTTCACCGGGGCGAATCCCGCTTCGTCCTTGACCTCGGCCGACCAGTAGAAGACCTTCTTCAGCGTGTTCTTGCCGACCGTGTACTCGGCCGACGGCAGGGGGATGCCGAGGTGGATGTCGAACCCCGTCTCCTCCTTGACCTCGCGGATCGCGGCCTCCGGCAACGTCTCACCCGGGTCGACCTTGCCCTTGGGCCACGACCAGTCGTTGTACTTCGGGCGGTGGATGAGCACCACCTCGAGACCTTTCGGTCCGTGTCTCCAGCAGACAGCCCCGGCGGCAAGGACATCGGCGGTGACGCGCGATGATGCCTGTGCCGAGGCGACCTCGGACCGGCTCACGCCTCATCTCCGATTCGCCGACGCTTCCGGTGCCGACGGATGAGCTCCGACTGATAGTCGGCGAGGATGCTGCCCTCGTCGTCGTGGGTCCGCCGCGTCCATCTGCCGTCACTGGCCAGATCGAACGCCGAGGTGGTCGGGGCGAAGGCGAGATCGAAGAGTTCGATGATCTCCGCCCGGTGCCCGTCATCGACGATCTGCACGAGCGCTTCGACCCGGCGGTCGAGGTTGCGGTGCATCATGTCTGCCGATCCGATGTAGACGATCGGGTCGCCGTTGTTGCCGAAGACGAAGGCGCGGGAGTGTTCGAGGAAGCGTCCGAGCACGGAACGCACGGTGATGTTCTCGCTCAGGCCTTCGATGCCTGGGCGCAGAGCGCAGATTCCGCGGACGAAGACTTCGACGGCGACCCCGGCCTGGGATGCCCGGTAGAGGGCGTCGATGATGGCTTCGTCGACGATCGAGTTGACCTTGATCCGCACCTGCGCCGCTCCGCCGGACTGTGCGATCGCGATCTCGGAGTCGATGAGGTCGATGAGTCCGGTGCGCACAGTGCTGGGGGCGACGAGGAACCGTGAGTATTCGGACTTCGGCGCGTAGCCGGAGAGCTGGTTGAACAGCTTCGTCAGATCATCGGCGACGGCCCGATCACGTGTCAGCAGCCCGAAGTCCTCATAGCCGCGGGCAGTTTTCGGGTGGTAGTTGCCGGTGCCGACGTGGCAGTACCGGGCCAGACCGTCAGCCTCCTGACGGACGACGAGGGAGAGCTTCGCATGGGTCTTGAGCCCGACGATTCCGTAGACGACGTGGACGCCGGCGCGCTCGAGCTTGCGAGCCCAGGTGATGTTGGCCTCCTCGTCGAACCGGGCCTTGATCTCGACGACGGCGAGCACCTGGATGCCGGCCTGTGCAGCATCGACGAGGGCGTCGATGATCGGCGAATCCCCTGAGGTGCGGTAGAGCGTCTGCTTGATCGCCAGCACGTTCTTGTCCGACGCCGCCTGTTCGAGGAAGGCCTGCACGCTGGTGGAGAACGAATCGTAGGGGTGGTGCAGGAGGATGTCTCGGCTGGCCACCGCGTCGAAGACGTCGACCTGGTCGCTGGACTCCCGCAGCGACAGGTCCTTGCTCATCTGCGGAACCATCTTCGGATAGTGCAGATCATCGCGCGGGACATCGGCGATATCGGACATGCCGGACAGGTCCAGCGGACTGGGCAGGTGGTAGATCTCCGAGTCGTGGATGCCCAATTCGTCCTTGAGCATCTCGAGGACACGGGGGTGGATGTTCTCTGTGATCTCCATCCGCACGGCCGGACCGAAACGCCTGCGCAGGAGCTCCTTCTCCAGAGCCTTGAGGAGGTTCTCCGCATCGTCCTCTTCGACCTCGAGGTCCTCATTGCGGGTCACGCGGAAGGTCGAATGGTGGACGATCTCCATACCGTCGAACAGGGTGCCGAGGTGTTCGGCGATGATGTCCTCGAGGGCGACGAAGCGGGCCGGGACGTCGCGTCCGGCGGGTCGGTCGGTTGCCTCGGCGACATTGAAGAACCGCGGCAGGCGCGGGGGAACCTTGACGCGGGCGAAGAACTCCTTGCCCGTCTCCGGCGACCGCAGGAGCACGCCGAGGTTGAGCGAGAGACCCGAGATATACGGGAACGGATGAGCCGGATCGACGGCCAGCGGGGTGAGGACGGGATAGACGTGGCCGAAGAAGAATTCGTCGACACGGTGCCGCTCATCCTCGGTGAGGTCCTCGACCTGGACCTTCGTGATCGATTCCGCGTCGAGGCGGGGACCGATATCGTCCTTGAGCAGGGCGGCATGCCGGCTCATCAGCTCGAATGCGCGCACCCCGATATCGTGCATGACCTGCGCGGGCATGCGCCCGGTGACGCTGGGCACGGCGAGACCGGTGTTGATGCGGCGTTTGAGACCGGCGACGCGGACCATGAAGAACTCGTCGAGGTTGGTCGCGAAGATCGAGAGGAATCGGACGCGTTCGAGCAGCGGGATCTCCGGATCCGAGGCGAGGTCGAGGACGCGTTCGTTGAAGGCCAGCCAGCTGAGTTCACGGTCGAGGAAGCGATCTGCCGGGTCGGGCAGGCCCAGCTCCTTACCCGAAGCTGCGATGTCGTACAACGCTCTACTCCTTCTCGTCCGTCGACGCCGTGCTCGCAGAGTCAGTGCCGGTGACCACCTTTGCGGAGGCCGGCGCATAGGCCACGTGCGCGACCGCGACATGGAAACCCAGTCGCTCGTACAAGCCTAGCGCCGCGGCGTTGTCCGATTCGACGTAGAGTTCGATCGTTGCGGCACCGTTGGTCACCATCCGCCGCATTCCCTCGACCGTCAGCGCCTTGCCCACGCCCTTGGCGTGGATGCGCGGATCGACCCCGACGACATAGACCTCGCCGAGGCGGCCCTCATCATCCGTGTCCGTGATCTTCGTCTGGTGGAATCCGATGACCTTGCCATCGCGGGCGGCGATGATGAAGGTGGTCGGGTCGAAGTCCGCAGCAGTGACGACGGCATCGATATCGGCGCGGGACTGGCCGCCCTGTTCGGGATGCCAGTCGAAAGCGGCGTTGTTCACGGTCAGCCAGCCGTCCTCGTCGCCGGGAGCGAAGGAGCGGATCTCGACCCCGTCGGGGCTCTGCGTCTCGGGGAGGGCGTCGAGGCGCAGCCCGGTGTCGGTGCGCATCTGGTAAAGGACTCGATCGCGGCCGAGCCCGTGCTTCTGTGCGAGGTGGGCCGCGGCCGGGTGGTCGCCGTGCGACCAGCACCAGGCTTCGGGCTCTTCGTCGAGGATCCTTCTCAGCAGCTGTTCGCCCAGACCCTGATCGCGATGGTCGGGGGCGATGAGGAACTCGGCGGCGTGGCGGTCCCCTTGCAGGGCGCGGATTCCGAATCCGATGAGCTCGCCGGTCGCGTCTTTGCCGGCGGAGTCGGCATCGGCGGGGTCGGAAGCGTCTGCATCGTCGGCAAAGACGCGCCAGACGCTCGAGGCGGTCTGCGCATCGTGGGCGGTGTCTTCGCCGGTGGCGACGGCCATGAGTCCCCCGGAGATCTCGGGGGCGCCATCGGCGGCCGCCACGTCATCGAGGAACTTCAGCTCATCCTCGGTGAGCGTGTCGATCGGGGTGGAGGTGGTTGCTCCGCTGGCCTGGATTCTCATGCCGTCACGTCCTCTGAATCTGTGTCTGTGACGCTGTCGGCGCTGAACCGGTAGCCGACGTTGCGCACGGTGTGGATGGCGTTCTCAAGGTCTTTGCCGAGTTTCGCACGGAGGCGGCGAACATGCACGTCAACGGTGCGGGTGCCGCCGAAGTAGTCGTCGCCCCACACGGCGAGCAGGATGTCGTCGCGGGTGAAGACGCGTTCGGGGTGCATGGCGAAGAACTTCAGCAGGGCGAACTCGCGGTAGGTGAGGTCGAGGCTGCGACCGCCGAGCTCGGCGGTGAACGCGGTCTCGTCGATGCGCAGGTCCCCGGTGACGACGACCATCGGTTCGCCATCGGCATTCCACATTTCCTCGCCCGTGTCGCCGAGGCGCCCGGACGAACCGGGGCCGCCTCCCCGGGAGGTGCCGACGGGGCCGCGTCCGGTGCGAACCGGTCCCCAGCCCCCGGCGTCGCCCTTCGCGCCGAGCCGGCCGGGCCCGGCATGCAATCCGCCGGGGAATCCGCTGCCGGAATGAGCTGACGAGGATGCGGTGTGACGGTCACGGGCCACGCGCAGCCGCGCTTCCACCTCGGCGGGGCCGGCAGTGGTGAGGATGAGGTCGGACACGTTCCATTTCGCCGAGGCGGTCGCCAGTCCGCCCTCCCCGAGGACGACGATGGCGGGAGCGGTGATCCGCGCCTCGGCGAGGAGGTCGGAGATGCGCGGGGCCAGGGACAGATCGAGGCAGGCGTCGGCGATGACGACGTCGACCGCGGCGGATTCGGCCCGGCGGCTGGGCAGGTCCTCGGCCGCGCAGCGGTCGATCTGGTGACCGAGGTACTGCAGGGATTCGGGAGCGAGCGGGGCGTCGAGCCTGGCCGTGGGGCAGATGTGCAGAATCCGCATGTGCTGCATCCACCTCCTCGGCGCCCGTCGTCTCGCCCGTCGTCTGAGGAAGAGTATAGCGAGGCCCGGGCCGGGGCTGCTCCGACGCGCTGCCGCCGGTGGTTACCGCGGGTGTCGCCGGATAGGGCACGATAGTGCTGTGATCAGATGGATTCGAGTAGCCGTCGCCCTGGTGCTGGTGTTGGCCCTCAGTGCCTCCGTGTACTGGGGCTATACGCTGTTCCTGCTGGCGACCGGGCTCATCGTCTTCGGCGTCGCCTATGGTTGGCCGCGTCTGACGGACTCCCCGCAGCCGCGGGCGACGTCGATCATGCTCGCCCTCTTCGGAGTCGGCGGACTCTACGCCGCCTGGCAGGACTCGACGGCTCCCTACCTCGACTGGCTGCCCGTGCTCGCGGGACTCGGTCTGCTGTGGACCTTCGTGCAGAACCTCACCCGCGGAATCGGTGCCTCCTATGCGGTGGCGAACGTGTCCGCGCAGGTCTCCGGTCTCGTCATCGTCCTGTCCGCGAGCACCTGGGTTGCGGCGATCACGGTCCCCGGTGACAAGGAGGCCATCGTCATCGGCCTCGCCTCGCTCATCGTGGCGCAGTGCATGACCGCGCTGCCGTGGCCGGCGATCTACACCTCGCCGTTGGCCATCGTCATGTCCACGGCCGTGGCGGGGATCCTGTCTGTGCTCGTGTTCGCACCGGCGATCTCCTTGGCCATGGCGCTCATCCTCGGTGTCATCATGGGCCTGCTCGTGGCAGCGGTCGATCGGATGCTCGGGCTCGTCGCCTATGCGAAGTTCCAAGCCGCCAACCTCGAGGCCTCACAGAACATCGAGGTCAAGAAGAACGTCGAGAAGGCCCGGAGCTTCGCCGTTCAGCTCGCCCTCGGTGCCGCCCCGATCGCGCTCGGCGGAGTCGTCGTCTACGCACTCGAACGCGTCGCCTCCTGACCTGGGCTGAATGCACATCACTTTGTCAGGAACTGTAGACTGGGAGCATGGATAATCTTGTTGCTCTCGAAATCGTCTTCTCCAGCCTCGTCGGCATTGCCGCACTCGGCGCCCTGGGCGTCGGGATCAAGGTCGTCACGGCGCTGTTCAAAGACAACCGCTGATCCCTGATGGTGATCGAACTCGATGCCTCGGTCCACCCCGAGCTCGTCCCTCTGTCCTGGCTGATCGGGTCGTGGGAAGGCGTCGGTGTCGTCGGCTATGCGGACACTCCTGAGAAGCAGTTCGGCCAGCGCATCGACTTCGTCGCGCATGAGGGTACGCCCTTCCTCCAGTACACCGCGCATGCGTGGCTGCTCAGCGAGTCCGGTGATCTCGAGTCGACCCTGACTCTCGAGACCGGAATCTGGCAGCTCGTGCGTCAGCACGACGACGGCGACGTCGGCCCGGGGATGATGGTGCCGACCGAACCGCAGTCCTTCACCTCGGCCGCAGCGGTCGAAGCCCTGCGCACGAACGACGACGCCTTCGAGATCGAAGCCGAGATCGTCCACCCGCACGGAGTCATGGAACTCTACGCCGGCACCGTCAAGGGACCGCGCATCGATCTGGCCACCGACGTGGTGGCCAGGACCAAGACCGCGAAGGAGTACACCGCCTCGACGCGGATGTACGGCCTCGTCGGCGGCGAACTCATGTGGGCCTGGGACATGGCAGCCATGGGCCACGAACTCGCCTCCCACTCCTCTGCCAGATTGAAGAAGCTGTCTTAATATGACTGATCCCGTGTCGCCGAATTCTGACTTCAACGATTCGCCGTCGCCGGAGAACACCGACACCCCCACCGAGGCGGTTCGGCGCTCGTCGCTGGCCCGCGGGCTGAGTTCGACCGCGGTGTTCGGGGCCGGCGACCTCGCCGAGACTCCCATCCACTACGGAGCTCCTCTGCGAGAGCAGCGCGTGCTCGTGGAGAAGGACGGTCTCGTCGACCTCGCTCACCTCCGCGTGCTGCGTCTGAGCGGACCCGACCGTCTGACCTGGCTGAACTCGATTACCACGCAGAAGATCGACAGCCTGGCCCCCGGAGTGTCCACCGAAACCCTCGTGCTCGATCCGAACGGTCGCATCGAAGGCTGGCTGAAGCTCATCGACGACGGTGAGGCGCTGTGGGCGATCAGCGACCTCAACACCGATGCGACACTGGACTTCCTGCGCAAGATGGTCTTCATGATGCGCGTCGAGATCGAGGACCTCAGCGACGACTATCAGTGCTTCGGCGCCATCACCGCTCTGTCGGAGACCCTGCCCGTCACCCGGACCTGGTCCGATCCGTGGCCGCACATCGGAAGCGGTTCGGCCTCCTACGCGCAGATCGACATCGGGCACGGTGTCGCCGGAACCGACCACCCGGGTCTTGAGACTCCGTTCGTCATCGGCATCGTCAAGCGCTCTGACCTGCAGGGGCTGTCGGCGAACAGCTTCGACATGGCCGGCTTCGATGCCTGGGAAGCCCTGCGGATCGCTGCCTGGCGACCGGGCCGGAATGAAATCGATCACAAGGCCCTCGTCGGCGAACTCGACCTGCTGCGCACGGCCGTGCACCTGGCCAAGGGCTGCTACCGCGGTCAGGAAGCGGTGGCGCGCGTCCACAATCTCGGTCAGCCGCCCAGGCGTCTGACCTTCGTCCATCTCGACGGGTCCGGCCATATCGCCCCGGATCCCGGCACCGAGGTGCTCGCTGAAGTCCGCGGGTCCGAACGATCCGTGGGCACTCTGACCTCGGTGACCGTGCACTGGGAGCTCGGACCGATCGGTCTGGCCGTGGTCAAACGGAACCTTGCCCCCGAGTCGCAGCTGAGCTTCGAAATCGGCGACGGCGAACGCGTCATCGGTGCTCAGGAGACGATCGTCGTGCCGATGCGCGACCACGAGCGCGTGCTACCGGAACGGAACAGGGACGTCGACGCCCGCAGCCAGAACCGCTGATCACAGGGAGTCTGGGGTGCGGCCATGGGTTGCTTCTGCCCTCGCTGTGGGCGGCCTGACTAGGGAATTCGACGGCCGGTGAACGGCTGCGGATTTCGCACCCTATCTGGCCCGAATCCGCGCGTTCGTCTCTCCGTTGCGAGCGGTTCTGCTCAGCCCTCGGACGGCAAGTGACAAAAAGCGTCGATAACCTCTATTCTTCCCCTTATGACAGCTTTGGAAATTGGCGGCGAAGCTCTGCCGCAGGAACGTAGGATCGTCACCGAGATTCCGGGACCGAAGTCCCGTGAGATCGAGGAACGTCGCAAGTCAGCCGTGGCGACCGGTGTCGGTTCGAGCCTGCCCGCCTACGTGGTTGCGGCCGGTGGCGGCATTCTCAAGGACGCCGACGGAAACCAGCTCGTCGACCTCGGCTCGGGCATCGCCGTGACCACGGCCGGCAACTCGAACCCCCGCGTGGTCGAGGCCGCGAAGGCGCAGCTCGAGGCCTTCACCCACACCTGCTTCATGGTCAACCCCTACGAGAGCTACGTCGAGGTCGCCGAAGCCCTCAATCGCCTCACTCCGGGTGACCACGAGAAGCGCACCGTGTTGCTCAACTCCGGTGCCGAGGCCGTCGAGAACGCTGTGAAGATCGCTCGCGCCCACACCGGCCGCGACGCCGTCGTCGTCTTCGACCACGCTTACCACGGTCGGACCAACCTGACCATGGCGATGACTGCGAAGGCAGCGCCCTACAAGGCCGGCTTCGGCCCCTTCGCCGGTGAGGTCTACCGCGCACCCATGTCCTACCCGTACCGCGACAACGATGCGGCCGGCACGAAGATCAGCGGTGAGGACGCAGCCAAGCGCGTCATCACGATGATCGAAAAGCAGATCGGCTCCGAATACGTCGCTGCGATCGTCATCGAACCCATCCAGGGTGAGGGCGGCTTCATCGTCCCGGCCGAGGGCTTTCTGCCCACGCTCGTCGACTACGCCCGCGAGAAGGGCATCGTCTTCGTCGCCGACGAGGTGCAGGCCGGATTCGCCCGCACCGGCAAGATGTTCGCCTCCGAGTGGGAGGGCATCGTGCCCGACCTCATCACCACGGCCAAGGGCATCGCGGGCGGTCTGCCGCTGTCGGCCGTGACCGGTCGCGCGGACATCATGGACTCGGTCGGACCGGGCCGCCTCGGCGGAACCTACGGCGGCAACCCCGCCGCTTGTGCCGCAGCGCTCGGCGCCATCGCCTCATACGAAGAGGACGGACTGCCGGAGCGTGCCCTGGCTATCGGTGAGATCATCGTCGACCGCCTGACGAAGCTGCAGTCGAAGTACCCCGAGGTCGGCGACATCCGCGGCCGCGGTGCCATGATCGCCGCCGAGTTCGTCGAGCACGATTCGATCGAGCCGAACGCGGATCTCGTGAAGAAGATCGCGGACTACTGCGCGAAGAACGGCGTCCTCGTGCTCACCACGGGAACCTTCAGCAACATCCTGCGCTTCCTGCCGCCGCTGACGATCTCCGACGAGCTTCTGGGCGATGCCTTCGACGTCATCGAGGCAGCCCTCGCCGAACTCCTCGGCTGACCCTCCTCCTAATTGCTACCTGACGGCGGCCCAGCAACCTCGCGCGAGGTTGCTGGGCCGCCGTCAGGTAGTTCGGGGGGTGCAGTTGTAGCACAATAGAGGCCATGACTGGAGAGATCGACAGCGCGACCGGCACGTCAGCGAGCGTCCCGGACCGAGTGTGGCACTTCCTTCGGGGGCCGCGCTTCATCGATCCGCCGATCCGTCTGCTGGCCCTCATCATGGGTCTGACGATCCTGGTGCCCGGGTCGTTCGAGATCACCGAACCCCGCTACGCAGGCCTGCTCATCCTCGCCTACGGACTCATCGTCTTAGCCGGCTTCCTGCCGCTGAGCATCGTCATCGCGACGACCGGACTGGGCATTGCGTTCTCCATGCTCTACCCGGACCTGGAGAACATGTTCCCCGAGGCGCTCATCCTCGCCACCGCGGTCCTGATCAGCCGCCGCCGCTGGATCGGCTTCGCGCTGGGCACCGTCGGACTGGCCGTCTACCTCGGCGCATCGACCCGACTCGGATCCTATGACGCCGGCTTCGAAGGGTTCACCGACCTCGGCTACGGCTGGCTGACCTACTCGATCCTCGGCCTGTGCGCGTCCTTCGTCGAAGCTCGAATCCGCAGTGAGATCGACCGCCGCGAACGCGCCGCAGTCGACCACCAGAAGTCACTCGATGCCATGCGCGCCCGGTTCACCAGTGACATGCACGACACCATCTCGCATTCGTTGACCACCGAATCCGCGATCATCCGCACCCTCGCCAAGGAAAGCGATCCCGAGACTGCGGCCCGCCTCCTCGCCGAGTTGGCGCTGGTCAACGCCGAGGCCACGAAACGGCTCCGACAGCTGGTGACGAGCCTGAGCAGGTGGGAGGCCGAGGCCTGCACCGGGGACTCCGCCACCTCTCGGGTTCGGTTCCGCGCCGAGGCGGAACAGCTGACGACGGCGATCGAGGACGGGTGTGCGGCCGGTTCCGTTCCGCTGACCACTGAGCTCTCCCGCCTGCCGACCCACGCGACCGGCACCATGTCACACCATTTCCGGGCCGTGATGCTCGAGCTCGCCACGAACGTCATCCGCCACTCCGTTCCGGGCACCCCCGCCACCCTCGCCGTCGAAATGCGAGGTGAGCGCGGTGACCGGGCCGAGCTGCTCTGCCGCAGCACGAACGAATCACCGACCGCCCTGAGCAAAGCGCCGCGGTCGCTGTCCCGCCGGGCCGCGGCCGTGGGCGGCGTCTGCCGGGTGGACGAGGATGAACGGAGGAGAACCGTCGTCGAGGTGGCCCTGCCGATCCGTTTCATCACCCCTTCAGCGCAGGCTTCCTCCAAATCGGATACCGCGCGGTCTTCCTCGGACGCGGACATGATCGACGTCGTCGATGATGACTTCGACACCAGCGCTGTGTCGTCAAGTGCAGAGAATCCTGGTGCCACCTCGGCTGAGGCACCGGGCGCCGATCACAGTGCCGATTCGGCCTCAGGCGCAGGCAGGGTGGGTGCGTTGGAGGCGACCAGTGCCGAGGCTCCCGATCGACTCACGGGCACGGACACCGCTGGATCGGGCACCTCGGGCGAGGCGACCTACCGCCTCAGCAACGGCAGCCACAGCAACGGCAGCGGCAGCCGCAGCAATGCCAGCCGTACGAAGGGCGGCCGGGACAAGGTCGACGCCTGATGGCGTCGCACTCCCACGCGGCCCCGCACACCACCTCGGCCACTTACGCGACCTCGGAGGCGGCCCCTCACCTGAGACCGGAGACGACCATGCCGCAGGCCGACCACGACATGACCCCTTACTCCGCCGCACGCACCTCCGTGCTCGTCGTCGATGACGATTCGTGGACGACGCGAGCCGTGGCCCAGACGCTCGATGATGCCGGTTCCTTCCGTGTCCTCGACCCCGTCCACTCCGGCGAAGAGGCCATCGCCGCTTTCGATGCCGAACGTCCCGACCTCGTCCTCATGGACGTCAACATGCCGCCGGGAATGAGCGGCGTCGATGCGACGGCGGCGATCATGGACCTCGACCCCGAAGCCCGCGTCGTGCTCCTGACGACCGTATCGCCTGGTCCGGGAATCGCCCGCGGGCTCGAAGCCGGTGCACTCGCCGTGATCAACAAGACGGCCGGGGAGAGGGAACTCGTCTCGATCGTGCGGGCCGCCTCGGCGGGGGAGAGCCCCGAACTGCTCAGAGGGTTGGCCGAGGACATCGTCATCAGCGGAGATCCCCTGCCCGACGCCCCCGACGCGGCACCGCAGCTGACCGCCCGCGAGCTGGAGCTGCTCACCCTGCTCTGCCAGGGCCACAGCTACGAGGAGATCGCCGCTGACCGATCGGTGGCCATGTCAACCATGAAGTCGCACGCCCGCAACCTGCGCCTCAAACTGGGGGCGCGCAATCTCGCCCAGCTCGTCGTCCGAGCCCTCCAGTTCAAATTCTTCTCCCCGGAATGATCTGCCCCCGCCGAGGCGGACGGCTGATTCGACTCAACCCCACCCCGCCGAGGCGGCCGACCCGTCCGGTTCATCCCACCCGACCGAGGCGACCGGTTCCGCTGACGCAGATCCTCCCGACCACGGTCGGTCGTTGACTACAGTGGGAGCATGACCGACACTGCGAGTCCGCGACTGTCCCGCCTGATCCGGGACACGGAGGGGTTCCTCCTGCCGCTGACGGAGGTGGCCGATGACGTCGCGGTCGCGCGAGTCGAATTCGGCTTCGACCTGCCAGCCGCTTCCACAGAGCCGTCGGCCCCAGCGCTCACTGCTCCACGTGCGGCTCCGCTTACCGCTACACGCACGGTTTCGACCGCCGAGGCGACTGACCACGGCTCCTTGAACGCCACAGTCGTCCTCGTCACCGAACCTGTGCGCAGCCCTGCCGGGCTCGATTCCGTGCTGACCGACTATGTGGGAGCCGCCGCCCTCGTCGTCCCGCCCGGAACGCACAGCCACCTCGGTGACGGGGCCGACCTGCGGGGGAGTGCGGGCCGGGCTCCGGTCCTTCTCGAACGATCGCCGCATGTGACGTGGTCGGAGATCCTCGTCCAGCTGCGACAGCTCATCGAAGGGGCGACGAGCGCCCTGGCCTGGCCTGATGTCGACGACCTCAGCGCCCTGGCCGCCGTCATCGCCGAAACCACTGGCGCGTCGATCACGATCGAGGACCCAGCCTCCCGAGTGCTCGCGCATGCGAACCTCGGCGACGAGCTCGATGAGATCCGACGCGAGACGATCCTGTCCGGGGCCATTCCCGACTGGCGGATCGCCGAACTCGAGGAATCCGGGTTCCTCGACACGATCCGCCGTTCCACCGATGTCGTCGAACGTCCCGCCGAAGGCACATCACCGGCTCGATCGGTCATCGCCCTGCGCAGCGAGGGCGAACTCATCGGGACGATCTGGGCGGCCTACCCGGCCGAGGTCGACCCCGAACCGCTGCGCGAGGTGCTGTGCGACGCCGCCCGCGCGGCCCTGCCAGTGATGCTTCGGACCCTGCGCCGGTCACCGTTCGAGAAGCGCATCCGCCGGGAGGCTCTCGGCGGGATCCTCGCCGGCTCGGCCGATCTCGGGCCGTCGGCGACCCTGCTGTCGCTGCCGTTCTCGGGCAGCTTCTGCGTCCTTGCCTTCACCGAGGTGGCCCCCGACCGAGAGCCCGTCCTGCGGTTCCATCTGCGGGCCGCCTTCGCCGATGCCGTGCTCGCGCACGTGAGCTCCACCGGTGCCGCACACGCCGGACATGGTTCTGTCCCTGTCGGTCCGGCATATAACGGTCCGGCAGATGTCAGCATGAATCGATCCGGAACCGGGGAGCGGGTCCACCTCGCGGCATTGGTGCAGATGAGCGAGCCGATGAACGCCGATCAAGTGCGCGATCACGTCATCGCCGCTCTGCGCAGGTCCCTGCCGAAATCGGAGACCCTGTGCTTCGGGGTCGGCACCCCGGTCGACCGCCTCGATGCCGTGCACCGGTCGTGGGCCGAAGCCGCATATATCGTCGACGCCGTGCAGACCGTCACCGAGGCGGGTCCTGGCGCGGACGACGATGATGATGTGGACCCGACCCCACAGAAGAACTCGGGCACACGTGCGAGCCCGAGTGCTCACGGCCGAATCGTCGGGGCGACCATCCGCGACGTGGCAGCGAGGGTGGTCGGTCTGCAGGTCGCCGATACGCTGCTGGCCGCAGATGAGCGTGTGATCGGCGGAGGGCCCGGACCTGCCGACGGGCGAGCACCCACCGGCCAGCGCACTCCGTCGGGCGCCGGAGTGCTCGGTCCGGCACAGGCACTGGCCGCTCACGACTCTCAGCACAACGGCAGCCTGCTCGAGACTCTGCGCGTCTACTTCGCCACGGTCGGCAACTCGGCCGAGGCCTCCCGCCGACTTCATGTGCACACGAATTCGCTGCGACATCGCCTCGGCCGGATCGAGGAGATCACCGGTCTCTCAACGGCGGAACCGGCCGAGCGGCTCTGGCTCGAACTCTCCGTGCTCGCTCACGACCGGTCGTGAGAAACCTACAATCAGCTTCTGCGAAGATTGGCGAATTATCGTGTGTTCTTCGAGGTCAGCCGTCCTAAAGTGACAACAGATCTCGAACGAAGGACGTTATGCCCAGTCATCACCATGCGATTCCGAACCGTCGCGCCCGAGCAATCCGAACGATCGCAGAGAACAGTGTGTCGCCTCACCGCTCAGCCGATCCGGCACACTCGGCACACGCCTCCGCGCCGTCGGATTCGGCTCCTGCACAGTCGGATTCGGCGCCGGCACACGCCTCCGCGCAGTCGGACTCCGTTCCCGCGCTGACCGATGAGGCGGCCGTGATCGGACTCATGGACCTCGATTGGGTCGACACCGCTTTCGACCGGCTGACCTCGGCATTCGCATCGAACCGCGAGGTGCTCCATGCAGTGGCGTGCAAGGCGGTGCCGCTGCCGTCGCTGCTGCGCCGATTCGCCGAGGCGGGAGCGGGCTGCGAGGTCGCCAGCCCCGGCGAACTCGAACTCGCACTCTCGGCCGGGTTCGCCGCCGACCGCATCGTCTTCGACTCCCCGGCCAAGACCTGGGCCGAACTGTGGCGGGCCGTCGACCTCGGCGTCTCGATCAATGTCGACAACTTCGACGAACTCTCCCGCCTCGACACGATCCTGGCGGATCGGAACAGCACGGCCGCCTCGGCGAAGATCGGAATCCGCATCAATCCGCAGTCGGGCACGGGCGCGATCGGCGCCTTGAGCACCGCCACCGAAACCTCGAAATTCGGTATCGGCCTCGCCGACCCGGGCGCCCGCGAGGCCCTCATCGAGGCCTACCTCGCTCGCCCCTGGCTGAGTCAGATCCACGTCCACTCCGGTTCGCAGGGCATCAGCCTCGACAAGGCCGCCGTCGGAATCCGCGCCGCCGTCGACCTCGCCGAGGAGATCAACTCCCGTGCCTCGACCAGGCGGATCACGCGCATCGACATCGGCGGGGGACTGTCGGTGAACTTCGACGGCGAGGACATCACCCCGACCTTCGCCGACTACCGCTCGGTGCTCGAAGGGGAGGTGGCGGGCCTGTTCGAATTCGACATCGTCACCGAATTCGGCCGCGCCCTCCTCGCCAAGGCCGGCACCATCCTCACCCGCGTCGAATACGCGAAGACCACCGGCGGGCGCCGCATCGTGATGACCCAGGCTGGTGTCCAGGTCGCCACCCGCACCTCCTATGCCCCGAACGACTGGCCCCTGCGGATCCTGCCGTTCACCTCGGACGGGAACCCCAAGACCGCCGAGGAGGCCGACACCGAGATCGTCCCGACCGACGTCGCCGGACCCGCCTGCTTCTCCGGCGACCTCCTGGCCCGGGATCGGATGCTGCCGCGTCTCGACGCAGGTGACCTCGTCGCCGTACCCGAGACCGGTGCCTACTACTTCTCGAATCCGTTCTCCTACAACCTGCTCCCGCGGGTGCCGATCTTCGGCTACCGCACCGCTACTGACGGCGGCATCGAGTTCAGCCTCATCCGCCGCGGGCAGGCGGTCGCTGAAATCCTCGCCGAGGCGGGCGAGACCGAACTGCGCCCGCTGAGCCCGGCGAACCGCGGGCTGAGCCCTGAGGGCCACGCGCTGAGTCCGCACGATCGCGAAACCGCTGCCGAACCCCTTGCCCACGGCAGCTGATTTCTAGCCGCCTGTGGCATCTGCACAGTGACCGGCAGGCATATTTGTGTGTTGTTGTGCCGTTTTCACGTCACTTCGAACGTAGAGTGATGGAGAACACATCTGCTCTGACCCGGGAGAACACCCAGATTCACCCGGGCCGGGAGGACAAGTGAATCACCGCACGAGAAGAAAGACGAAGATGCTCACCTCACACTCACTGCGCAGAGGCTGGCAACGGTGCCTGGCCGGAGTCGCAGCACTCGCCCTTGCCGGATCGATGGCCGTCTCCCCGGCGCAGGCTGCCACCTCGGAGGCTCCGGCGTCGGAGAACGTGCTGCGGATCGCCACCGACGGTTTCATCGACTCCTTCAACCCGTTCACGTCCTTCTACCTCGTGCCGACGAACACCTTCCGGTACATGTACGAGAACCTGGTGGCCAACGACGCCAAGGACGGTTCGATCACCGAGGGGCTCGCCACCGAATGGAACACGGACTCCGAGGGCAAGGTCTGGACCTACACGATCCGTCCGGACATGAAATGGTCCGACGGTGAACCGCTGACCTCGAAAGACGTCGCCTGGACCTACAACCAGATGATGGAGAAGGAAGAGATGGCGGTGGCCAACGGCAGCCTCGTCGAGAACTTCGACAAAGTCGAGGCCCCCGACGACGGCACCGTCAAGATCACCCTGAAGAAGCCGCAAGCGAACAACCCCGGCCAAGAGATCCCCGTCGTGCCCGAGCACGTCTGGTCGAAGATCGACAAGCCCGGCGAATTCAAGAACGATGAGAAGTCCGTCGGCTCGGGACCCTTCCAGCTCGAGAGCTACGAGGCGAACAAGTCGATCACGCTCAAAGCGAACCCGAACTTCTGGCGCGGCAAGCCGAAGCTCGACGAGATCCAGTACCGCTACTACACGAACTCCGATGCGCAGGTACAGGCGATCCGCTCCGGCGAAGTCGACTTCATCACCGGGCTCAGCCCCGACCAGTTCACGGCGCTGGAGAACGCGCACAACGTCGAACTCAACGACGGCAACGGCCGCCGGTTCAACGGAATCTCCATCAACCCGGGCGTCGCCGACGCCAAGGGCAAGGAGTTCGGCACCGGCCACGAGGCGCTGGGGGACAAGAAGGTCCGCCAGGCAATCCGCGCCGGCATCGACACCGAGACCCTGCGCAAACAGGTCATGCAGGACTATGCGCAGCCGGCCACGAGCTTCATTCCTGCCGTCTACCCGGACTGGGCACTCAAGTCCGACAGCTCCGTCATCAGCGGATTCGACGTGGCCGAGGCGAAGAAGCTCCTCGACGACGCCGGCTGGAAGGAAGGATCCGGCGGCATCCGCGAGAAGGACGGTGAGAAGCTGCAGCTGCGCTTCCTCACCGACGCCGACGCGCCGATCGAGCAGAGCACCGCGAAGTTCATCAAACCGTGGATGAAGGACATCGGCATCGACCTGAAGAACGAGTCCTCTGACGTCGACACGGTGTCCGAACGCACCACCAAGGGCGACTACGATATGTACTTCTCCGGCTGGTCGATCAATCCCGATCCCGACTACCAGCTGAGCATCAACACCTGCGGTCAGCGCCCCGACGCCGACGGCAACGGCGGCACCAGCCAGGACGGCTGGTGCAACAAGGAATTCGACAAGCTCTATCAGGCTCAGCACGTCGAGCTCGACCAGGCCAAGCGTCAGGACCTCGTGCAGAAGGCCCAGGCCATCCACTACGAGGAAGCCCCCTCGGTGACGCTGTGGTACCCGAACCAGCTCGAGGCCTACCGCTCCGACCGGTTCGACAACTTCACCAAACAGCCCAGCGACGGCGGTGCTATCGCCAACCAGGTCGGCTACTGGGGATATTCCTCGGTCGAACCCGTCAGCGAAGAGGAAGCCACCGGAGGCGGAATGGGCGCCGGCGGCTGGATCGGCATCGCGGCAGCGGTCATCGTCGTCCTCGGCGGAGGCGGCTGGCTGCTCAGCCGTCGCAAGAATTCCGACGACCGCGAATAGTCCCCACACCCACTGTCCGGGTGCCGCACCATCCGCACCACCTGCGGCACCCGGGCCCACGGTCCCGTCCCCACCACTTGCGGCACCCGGACTCACGGGCCAGTCCGCACCACTTGCGGCACCCGGGCCCACGGTCCCGTCCCCACCACCTGGAGCACCACAGTGAGCACACCCACCCACGATCCCCATTCCGGGGATCGCCCTGACCGAGGAACGGGCACGGCGAACCCGGGCACCGACCCCACGAACCCCAGTCCCGCCTCGGCGAAGGAATCCGCGAACCCCGCCGACGCGGACCCCGCCAACGCGAACCCTGCCGACGCGAATTTCGCCAAGCCGGCGAACCCCGCCATCGTCGATATGGACGAACCACCGGCCGGCGGATCGTTCACCCGCTACTTCCTGCGCAAGCTCGGCGGGGCCGCGACCTCGATGGTCCTCGTCATCGTGCTCGGCTTCTTCGCGTTCCGGATGCTGCCCGGCGATCCCGTGCTCAAGATCGCGAAGGAACGACCGATGTCCCCGGCGCAGATCGCCGAACTGCGCAGCCAGTACGGACTCGACAAACCCGTCATCGTCCAGTTCTGGGACTACCTCGTCGGCATCGTCACCGGCGACCTCGGCGAGTCCTACGTATACCGGAAATCGGTGTCCGCGCTCATCGGCGAATACCTCGGCCCGACCCTGCTGCTCACCGCCACCGCGGCCGTCATCGCCATCGTCCTGGGCCTGTGGCTCGGACAGCTCTCAGCCTGGCGCCGCAACACCCTGTTCGACAAGCTCGCGTCCTCGACCTCGCTGATCTTCTGGTCCGTGCCGACGTTCTGGCTCGGCCTCATCCTGCTCATGATCTTCGGCGGCACCCTCCAATGGCTGCCCACCGGCGGCATGATCACCCCCGGCCTCGACCCGTGGTCACCGGCCGGAATCATCGACGTCATCAAACACCTCATCCTCCCCGTCATCTCGCTCGTCGCCGTCGTCTACGCGCAGTTCCTCATGATCATGCGCGCCTCCCTGCTCGAGGAGATGAACGAGGACTACCTCACGACCGCCCGCGCGAAAGGCCTCACCGAGGATGAGGTCCGCCGCCGTCACGCCGTGCCCAATGCGCTGCTGCCGACCGTCACCGTCGTCTTCCTCCACATCGGCGGGCTCATCGCCGGCGCCGTCACCGTCGAAGCCGTGTTCTCGTGGCCGGGGCTGGGCAAACTCACCTTCGAGGCCATTCGCGGCCCCGACCTGCCGCTGCTGCAGGGCACCTTCGTCGTGTTCTCCGCGATCATCATCGTGATGAACCTCGCCGCCGACATCGTCTACCGATTCCTCGATCCCCGCGTCAGGAGGGCCTGATGAGCGCGAACACCCCTGCCGAGGCGGCCCCCGGCCCCTCATCGAACGAACCGAACCCGCGTGGTTCGGAGACACGGGGATCCACCCCTGCCGTCGACGGCGCGAAGCTCGTGCGCGAACGCCGCCTGAACAACGCGAAGAAGAACTGGGCGCTCTTCCGCTCCGACGTCCCGGCGCTCATCGGCGCCGTCGTGCTCCTGTTCTTCATCGTCATCGCGATCGCCGCCCCGCTCATCGCCCCGGCCTCGATGCTCGATGTCACGAAGCAGCTCGACGTGCCGCGCTATGCCCCGCCGAGCCTTGACCACCCCCTGGGCACCGATGACCTGGGACGGGAGCTGTGGGTGCGCATCCTCTGGGGAGCGCGCGTGTCGATCCTCGTCGGCGTCGCAGCGACCGTCATGTCGATGATCATCGGCACCATCATGGGCCTGGCCGCCGGTCACTTCACGGGGCTGTTCGGCGGCATCATCATGCGCATCGTCGACTTCTTCATCGTCCTGCCGTCCCTGCTTCTCGCGATCGTGCTGTCCTCCGTTCTCGAACGCGGTGTCTTCACGATCGTCGTCGCCATCGGACTGACCTCATGGGCGTCGACCGCACGGATCGTGCGGTCGCAGACGTTGAGCGTCGAATCCCGGCTCTACATCGAAAGGGCGCGCATCCTCGGTGCCGGGCATTCCCATATCCTGTTCCGTCATCTGCTGCCGGCGGTGATGCCACTCGTGCTCGCGAACACGACGCTGACCGTCGGTGGGGCGATCATCGCCGAATCGACGCTGTCGTTCCTCGGCCTCGGGGACACGTCGAAGGAATCGTGGGGCACGATCCTGAAGAACTCGATGGACGTGTCCGCGGCGACCTCCGGCTACTGGTGGTACGTGCTCACCCCGGGTGTGGCGATCCTGCTCGTCGTGCTCGCGTTCACGATGGTCGGGCGCGCATTCGAGGCCATCATCAACCCTGCCCTGAGGAGCCGCTGATGACCGATCTTCATTTCGAGAACGTTTCGATCACCTACCGCTCCTCATCCGACCGCGGCGATGTCGTCGCCGTGAAAGACGTCAGTCTCGACCTGCCCGCCGGTGCCACTCTAGGCATCGCGGGGGAGTCGGGGTCGGGGAAGTCGACCCTGATCATGTCGGCTCTGCGCCTGCTGCCGAAGTCGGCTCGCCTCGAGGGGCGGGTCCTCCTCGGCGGGCAGGACATTCGGGAGCTGAGTTTCGGCCAGATCCGCGCTGTCAGGTGGGCTCAGGCCTCGATCGTCTTCCAGGGCGCTCTGCACTCTCTCAATCCCGTCCGCGAGGTGGGAAGCCAGATCATCGAAGCCCTCGAACATCACTCGAAGGGCACGTGGACGACCCCGCAGAAGCGCCGGGACCGGATGTTCGAACTCCTCGCCGAGGTCAACCTCGAGGCATCGAAGTCGAGCGCGTATCCGCACGAGCTCTCCGGCGGGCAGAAACAGCGCATCATGATCGCCATGGCGCTCGCCTGCGAACCCGATATCATCATCGCCGACGAGCCGACGACTGCTCTCGACGTCATCGTGCAGAAGCAGATCCTGTCCGGTCTGGCTCGTCTCGTCGCCGAGCGCGGAATCTCCCTGCTGATGATCAGCCACGACCTCGCCGTGCTCTCCGCCGTGTGCGCGAATCTCGCGATCATGCGCCACGGCCGCCTCGTCGAATACGGTCCCAGCGACGAAGTGTGCCTGTCTCCGCAGGAGGATTACACGAAGCAGCTCGCCGGTGCCTTTCCGCAGATCGGGGACCCCGAATCCCGGCTGAACCCCCGGACACTCAAGCCCGCCGAGGTGATCCGTGCCGAACCGTTCACCATGACGGATGAGGTGGTGCTCGAGGCGAAGAACCTCAGTGTCGCCTTCGACACCCGCCGGGGTCGTGAACGTGCGGTGCGCGGTGTGGATCTGCAGCTGCGGAAGGCGGAGATCCTTGCCGTCGTCGGCCAGTCCGGTTCGGGAAAGACGACTCTGGCGCGGTCACTGCTCGGTCTGCAGGAGGTGGAAGCGGGTTCCCAGCTGTCGTTCGGGGGCAAGGCTCTGCCGAAGAAGGCGAAGGAGCTGCGAGCATTCCGGCGGAAGGTGCAGATGGTTCTGCAGGATCCGGCCGGATCGCTCAATCCCAAACGCAGCGTGTACGAAGCCGTGGTCGAAGGTCTGAAGGTGCAGGGAATCAAGGACCGCGAGCACGAGAGGGTCATCGGCGCGCTCGAAGCCGCCGAACTCACCCCGGCCGAGGACTATCTGGAAGCGATTCCGCAGGAACTCTCCGGCGGACAGCGGCAACGCGTCGTCATCGCCGGCGCACTGGCGCTCGACCCGCAGGTGCTCATCGCCGACGAGCCGGTGGCGTCGCTGGATGCCTCGGTGCGCGGGGAGATCCTGTCGCTGTTCCTCGCGCTGAAGAAGAACCTCGGAATGAGTGCGCTCATCATCACCCACGACCTCGGCCTGGCCTGGAACATCGCGGATACGGTGGCCGTGATGAAGAGAGGCGAGATCGTCGAATACGGTGAGGTCGACAGGGTGCTGTCCGATCCGCAGCACGAGTACACGCAGGAGCTGCTCGCCGCGGTTCCCCGACTGGGAAGTCAGAGTCTGGTGAGGAATGAGTAAATCGAGCCCGTACCTCGAAACGGCACCCTTGGCCGCCGGCGACACAGTTCGGCTGATCGCGCCGTCGGGACCCACCGACGAGGAATCGCTGCAACGAGCCATCGCTCAGCTCGAATCCTGGGGGCTGCGCGTTGTGCCCGGTGAGCACATCCGCGCCCGCCATCCGCGGGTGAAGTACCTCGCCGGCACGGACGCCGAGCGCCGGGCCGACCTCGTCGACGCCTGGTGCGATCCGGACACGGATGCGGTCATCGCGCTGCGCGGCGGGTTCGGAGCCATGCGCCTGCTCGACGGCATCGACTTCGACCTCGTGCGCCGGCACATGCTGCGCCGCGACGGCCGTCCCAAGCTGCTCACCGGCTCCTCGGACATCACCGCATTCCACCAGGCCTGGGACCATCACCTCGGGGTGGCCACCCTGTTCTGCCCGATGGTCGGCAACGACCCGTTCAAGAATTCGACGGTCGTCCCCGACGAGGTGGCCTCGTGGCTGGTTCATCCCTGGGGCGGCCGCGAGCTCGGCTTCCCCGCAGAAGACGCGGCCCGCCCGCTCAGCCGGGCACAGACGTTGGTTCCGGGGTCGGCGAAGGGCCGCCTCGGCGGGGGAAATCTCAGTCTCATCGCCGCTGGGATGGGCAGTCCCGAGCTCAGCGACGTGCGGGAACGACGCGACCGTCGGGGTCCGAGCATCCTCATGCTCGAAGACGTCGACGAAGAGCTGTACCGGCTCGACAATCTCATGGTGCAGCTGGTCCGCGGCGGGTGGTTCACCTCGGCGGATGCGGTGGTGCTCGGCTCGTGGGAGGACTGCGCGCCCGTCCACGAGGTGGAGGCGCTGATGATCGACTACCTCGGCGGTCTGGGAATACCGATCGTGTCGGAGATGGGCTTCGGCCACGATCCCGATGCGCCGAGTGCCCCACTCGGCGTCGACGTCACGCTCGAGGCGGAGCCCGGGGAGCGGCCGCGGCTGTGGGTGGATCGCGCGGCTGGGCAGGCATGAACGAAACCAGACGGATAGGAGCATGATGATGAGCGATTTGAAATTCGATGGACTGCCCGGAGTGCGCTTCAGCGCTCTGGCCTTCGACGTCGACAGCGGGGAACGGGTGTTCGCCCACAATGAGAACGACGAACTCGACACGGCCAGCATGGGCAAGGTCTTCCTGCTCCACACTGCCTTGCAGATGTTCAAGGACGGCACGCTTGACCTGGAGGAACGCCTGCATCGGCGGCCTTCGGAGAGGGTTGACGAGTCGGGGATCTGGTACCTCATGGAGCAGGACGACCTGAGCATCTTCGACGTCGCTCTGCTCATCGGCGCGTTCAGCGACAACTTCGCCACGAACGTGCTCATCCGCAGGGTCGGGCTGGAGAATGTTGGGAATCAGGTGGAGAAGCTCGGGTACCGGAACTCGGGTCTGCACGACTTTCTGCGTTGGCCGCGTCCGGCCAAGGCACCGCGGACCCTGTCGACGGGCACGGCCGCGGAGCTCAGTGATTTCATGGCAAGGCACGCCAAAGACGAGTTCTGGGACGAGTCGACGAACGAGGTCTTCCGGCGCTGGTTGGGAGCCGGCGCGGACACCTCGATGGTCGCCTCGGCGTTCGATCTGGACCCGCTCGCCCACTACAACTACCAGCGGGACGTGTGGGTGTGGAACAAGACCGGCACGAACGGGACGATCCGGGCCGATGCCGGGATCGTGATGACGCCTACGCGTCGCGTCGCCTATGCGGTGTTCGCGAACTGGGAGCCGGGCACCGACCGCGTCGTCGACGTCATGCCGGTGATGCGCGAAGCCGGCGACGCGATCCACCGGTTCCTCTGAATGTCGTTCGATTCGCAAGCACCCTCGGCGTGGAGAGCCGTGGGGTAGTCTGGTGGGCGATGTCCGATACGATCTACCTCACAGGCGAAGCGAAGGCTCCGTCGAACAACCCGATCACCAACCAGTTCGGTCTGTTCTACGTGGCGTTCGAGATCCAGCCGGACACCCACCGAATCCTCGATGTGGACTGCACGGCGACGTTGGCTCTGACCCGGAACTTCATTCGGAGCCTGTTCGTCGATGCCGACATCACGGACCCCGGTCGACTGATAGAGCGCATCCAGCGCCGCTACCACGGATCCTCGCAGAAGGCGCTGATCACAGCAGTGAACAACGCCGCGAAGAAGTACCGCGAGGTTGCCGCTTAGGCAGCACGTTCGACCACCCCGATTGCCCGGGCCCTCACCGGACCGGATCCGATCGACAACTGCACATTGCTCCACCCCGGAGGCATGCCCCGGACCGGGATGGACGTTTTCAATGAGGAAGTGTCGTTAGTGATCACGGACGGTTTTCTATTCATCAGCCTGCTTCTGGCTATCTCCGCAGGGCTCGTCGTCGCGGACCGGAGCGGGCGCTTCAAGCTCTTCAAATATGTGCCCGGCTTCGTCATCCTCTATATCGTGGCGGCGCTGCTCAACACCTTCGGCGTCTTCGACCACGACGGCGGAGACATCACCGCGGTCGGTGACACCCTGCGCGAGGTGATGCTGCCCGCGATGATCCTGCTCATGCTGTTCAAGTGCGATATCCGGCAGATCATCAAGCTCGGGCCCAAGCTGCTGCTCACCTTCGCGGTGACCGCGGCGAGCATCATCGCAGGCTTCATCATCAGCTTCCTCATCCTGCACTCCAGCCTCGACCCCGAGGCGTGGAAGGCCTTCGGCGCTCTCAACGCCTCCTGGACGGGTGGTTCGGCGAACATGGTCGCGGTGCAGGAGGTCCTCCAGGCGCCCGAGAACGTGTTCGGCTACGTCCTCATCGTCGACACGGTGCTCTACTCCTTCTGGCTGCTGCTCGTCTTCTCCTCCGTCACGGTCTCCGACAAGTTCGACAAGTGGACGAAGGCCGATATGTCGAAGCTCGACTTCACCGACAGAGTCGCCGCCGAGGAGGAGAAGCCGATGACGCTGTCGTCGATCTTCGGACTCATCGGATTCGCGCTTCTGGCCTCGGCCCTGGCGATCCGCCTCGGCGAACTGCTGCCCGAGGTCGGAGCGGTCATCGACGGCACCGCGTGGACGATCCTCATCGTCAGCGTCCTCGGCCTGGCCATCGGATCGACTCGGTTCGGCAGGACCGCCGGATCCAATGAGCTCGCGACGATCCTGCTCTACCTCATCATCGGCATCATCGCCTCCGGTTCGGACTTCACCTCCCTGGCCGAAGCGCCGCTCTACCTGGTGGCGGGCATCATCGTCCTCCTCGTCCACATCGCCATCATGCTCATCTACGCCAAGCTCACCCGCACCGAGCTCTTCAGCATCGCCGTGGCCAGCACCGCGAACATCGGCGGAATCGCCTCGGCGCCGGTCGTCGCGGGAGCCTTCAACCGGCAGCTCGTCCCCGTCGGTGTGCTGTTCGCGCTGATGGGCACGTTCCTCGGCACGTTCCTCGGCCTGTGGTCGGCCCAGATCCTGTCCGGGCTGGCATGATGAACGAACCGACCCCAGCTCGCCGAGGCGGCCGACCTCCCCATCGTGGGCGTGCCGCTCCATGCACGCACCGTGTATGCCCTGCCCGGTCCGACCGTCTTGACGGCCCTGGCAGTTCGCATGTGCCCGCCCCGGCAGCTCGCATCCGCCCGCCCCGGCGGCCTGCATCCGTCCACCCCTGCACCGAACCAATCCGCCCGACCGGAAGGACCCGACCATGACCGCCCCCAACACCAAATCGACAGCAGCCACAGCATCCGCACCCGCGGTCTACGTCTTCGACGGGCACAACGACCTCGCCTGGTATCTGCGCGAGGAACGCGACTACAGCGTGGAGGGGCTCAACGATCCGGCCGTGTCGCCGTTCACCACAATGGATCAGCTGGCGGCCGGCCATGTGGCCGCGCAGTACTGGTCCGTCTACGTCCATTCCTCGATCACCGGCGCAGACGCGATCAAGGCCACCTGGGAGCAGATCGACGCGGTCCAGCGCGTCGTCACCGCCTACCCCGAACGCCTCGCCTTCGCCCGCACCGCCGCCGATGTCCGTGCCGCCCGCACCGCCGGCAAGGTCGCCTCCCTCATGGGAGTCGAGGGCGGTCAGCAGATCGACGAGTCCCTGGCCGTGCTGCGGTCCTTCGCCCGCGCCGGGGCCCGCTATATGACTCTCACCTGGTCGACGACCCATTCCTGGGCAGACTCGGCCACCGACGAACCGGTCCACGGAGGCCTGAGCGACTTCGGCCGTGAGATCGTGGCGGAGATGAACCGGATCGGCATGATCCTCGACCTCTCCCACGTCGCGCCCACCGTCATGCACCAGTCGCTGGACCAGAGCACCCTGCCGGTCCTCTTCACCCACTCCTGCGCGTACGGTCTCAACCCGCACCCACGCAACATCCCGGACGACGTCTTGGACCGCGTGCCCGACAACGGGGGAGTGGCGATGATGACGTTCGTGCCCTCATTCGTCTCGAACGCCCGCCGCGAATGGGTCGACGCCGGAGAACAGGGAACCGCCCCCGAGGTGACCGTGGGCCAAGTCGCCGACCATTGCGATTACGTCCGCGAGCGGATCGGCATCGACCACATCGGACTGGGCGGCGACATCTGCGGAGTCGATGAGCTGCCGTCCGGACTCGGTGATGCCGGCCAGTATCCGAACCTGTTCGCCGAGCTCGCCTCGCGGGGATGGTCGCAGACCGACCTGCGCAAGATCGGCTTCGACAATGCGATGCGCGTCCTCGACGCACACGAGGATGCGTACACGGCGTTCCTCGGCTCGGCGGTCGACGCACCGTCCGCGGCCAATGGCACGGCCGCCTCGACGGGGGCGGAATCATGACTCGGCTGCTCGTCATCGTCAATGACATCGAATCCCAGCCGGGGCTGCTGACACGGTGGATGATCAGCGAGAACGTCGAATTCGATCTGCGGATCGGCGGGGTTTCACCCCTGCCGGTGCCCTCGGAACTCGATGCCTATGACGGGCTCATCATGCTCGGCGGCGGCTACATGCCCGACGAGACGGATCGTGCCCCGTGGTTGGCCGATGAGGCCGAACTCGTCCGCCGTGCCCTGGCCACGGATCTGCCGCAGTTCGGGATCTGCCTCGGCGGGCAGCTCATCGCCCACGTCATCGGGGGCGATGTGCGGGCTCGGACCGGAGCGCCGGAGAAGGGATACACGAGGATCGACACCACCGCCGAGGCGGCCGCGGACCCGGTGTTCTCAGCGATCCGACCGCGGACGTCGTTCGTCGAAAGCCACGTCGACCGCATCGTCGCCCTCCCGGAGGATGCGACGCTGCTGGCCACGAGCGAGGCCTGTGAATTCCAGGCGTTCCGAGTCGGCCGGGCATGGGGGACGCAGTTCCATCCGGAGTCGACGCGGGCGAACATCGAGCGCTGGGATGCGGAGAAACTGCAGACTTTGGGGTTCGATAAAGATACCCTGTTGGAAGAAGCGATGGAGCTTGGGCCGGAGGGCGAACGTGATTCGAAGGCCTTGTTCTCGGCGTTTCTCACAGTGGTTCGGAACTGAAGCTTGTGTGTCAGGCTCGTGGCTGAGGCATACTGGGCGAGGCTCTGACCACAGTCAGGGTTGCCAGGTATGCGGCACAGCCGCCGCAGTGGACACGGAGGAATCGTGAGCGACAAAGAACCCACGACGACAATCGACCCCGGTGACGGACACCAGCCCGAGACCCTCAAGCGGGTCATGGGGCCGAAGCTGCTGCTTCTGTTCATCGTCGGTGACATCCTCGGAACCGGCGTCTATGCTCTGACGGGCAAGGTGGCCGGGCAGGTCGGCGGCGCCGGTTGGGCACCGGTGATCCTCGCCTTCCTCATCGCGCTGATCACCGCCTTCTCCTATATGGAACTCGTGACGAAGTATCCGCAGGCCGCGGGTGCAGCGCTCTATACGCACAAGGCGTTCGGAATCCACTTCGTGACGTTCCTCGTCGCCTTCGCTGTCCTCAGCTCCGGAATCACCTCGGCATCGACGGCGTCGAATGTCTTCGCGGCGAACCTCGTGGCCGGCTTCGGTTGGGACGTCTCCGGCACAGGGGTGATGTGGATTGCGCTGGCGTTCCTCACCCTCATCGCGCTCATCAACCTCCGCGGAGTCGGCGAGAGCGTATGGTTCAACGTCGTCCTCACCCTCATCGAGCTGAGCGGTCTGCTGTTGGTCATCGTCGTCGGCTTCTTCGCACTCGGTTCGGGTGACGCCGACTTCTCACGCGTGATGATCTTCGAGACCGAGGGCGACAAGAGCGTCTTCCTCGCGGTCACCGGTGCCACTGCGCTCGCTTTCTTCTCCATGGTCGGTTTCGAGGATTCGGTCAACATGGTCGAGGAGACGAAGGATCCGCGGATCTTCCCGAAGATCATGCTCTCTGGTCTGACGATCACCGGCATCATCTACGTCCTCGTCTCGCTGGTCACCGTCGCAGCAGTGCCCATCGGCGTGCTCACCGAGAGCGAGACGCCGCTGCTCGAGGTCGTCCGCGAGGGTGCTCCGGGCCTGCCGATCGATACGATCTTCCCATTCATGACGATGTTCGCCGTTGCGAACTCGGCCCTGATCAACATGCTCATGGCCAGCCGTCTGCTCTACGGTATGGCCAAGCAGAACGTGCTTCCGCCCGTGTTCGCGAAGGTCTTGGCCGGCCGCCGCTCGCCGTGGGTGTCGATCATCTTCACGACGCTGATCGCCTTCGCGCTCATCTTCTTCGTGACCACGATCCTGCCCGAGACGGTGACCGCATCCCTGGGCGGCACCACCTCGCTGCTGCTGTTGGCAGTGTTCGCCGTCGTCAACGTCGCCGTGCTCATCCTGCGCAAGGACAAGTCCGGCAATGCCGAACACTTCAAGGCACCGACGATTCTGCCGTGGATCGGCGTCATCACCTGCGTGTTCCTCGTCGGTCCGTGGGCTCGCCTCGATGAGCTCATCCAGTATCAGATCGCAGCGGCGCTCGTCGGCATCGGCGTCGTTCTGTGGGCCGTGACCTGGTTCTGGAACCGTTCGACGAAGGGCACGAGCACCCGATTCCGCAATCCCGAAGAGCTGTCGTGAGCTCATCCCCTCGCCGAGGCGGCGCCGTCCTTTCCCGGCACGGAACCGTCCCTCGTCGAGGCGGTGCCCGCCCCCGCGGGGACGGTGCGATCTCTCGCCGAGGCGGTGCGGCCGGGGCCGCTCGCCGACCGATGTCTGCATCTCTCGATATGCTGGGACGGTGGGTTCCCGACCTGCGCGCTCGGATCTGTACAGCTCAATCCAACGAAGGTGAAAAATGACAGTACTCGTCGGTTACGTCAACAATCCCGCCGGACACGCTGCTCTCGATGCCGGCATCGCGCAGGCGAAGAAGGACGGTAAGGAGCTCGTCGTCGTCAATGCGTCACGGTCGGCGCAGCGCAGCGACTCCTACCGCCTCGGCGAAGGGGAGCTCAAATCGGTCAACAACTACCTGACCAGGGCGGACGTCGAATTCCGCGTGCTGACCTTGGGCAGCGAGTACGACCCGGCCGAACAGATCCTCGACACCGCCAACGAGGTGGGAGCCGAACTGATCGTGCTCGGAACCCGGAAGCGCACCCCGGTCGGAAAATTCCTGCTCGGGTCGACGATTCAGAAGGTCATCCTCGACGCCGAAGCCCCGGTGCTGTGCGTCAAAGCCGCGCACTGAGGGCTTGACCGCGGCGACGTGACCCGCGGCGACGGGGCAAGTTGTGCATGCGTGATGTCTGCGTGGCCGGCGGAGGCAGGCCGCGCCGCAACAGCGCGACAACTGCGGCGGTGGCCCGCGAAAAGGGCCGCCCCGCAAATTCGTGACGCCTGCGCTTCCCTGGTCGCGGGTACGAGAGGACGCACCCGCGCCCCCGGCTCACTTCGCCGCGGGGCGTCCGCGCTTGCATTGCTGCGGGCGCGTCCGCAGCGCGCACGCAACGAGGCTTGCTGGGCTGTCATGCACCCGCCTCACGCACGTCTCAGCCGAGCCGCTCCATGATGAGATCGGCGTTGACATGAGCGCCGGCCATCACCCCGCTGGCTGTGCTGACCACGACCATCGCTGAGACGTCTGCGCTGTTGCCGACCGCCCAGACGCCGGGCACATCGGTCTGTCCGGCCATCTGCGTCGGAATATAGGTGCCCATCCCGCTCGGGTGAGCGACGACCTCGCCTCCGAGCTGGGCGAACAGGTCGGCATTCGCTCGACCATATGCACCGACGGTGAGCGCATCGAAGGTAGGAGATTCCGCTCCGTCCGCGGATTCGGCGGCCGCCAGTGAAACGACGGTGTCGGACTCGGTGCGGGCCACCTCGGTGACGGTGGAATCGATGAACCCGATGCCGAGCGTATCGAGCATTGCCGTCTGTTCGGGATCAGGGGCGGGAGCGTTGTGCCGGATGAAGCTGACGCGGTCGCTGAGCTGGGAGAACAGCATCGCCTGGTGGTATGACATGGCCGTTGTGCCGACGACTCCGATGCGCTGTCCGCGCACCTCGAAGCCGTGGCAGTAGGGGCAGTGCAGGACGGTGTCGCCCCAGCCTTCCGCGAGACCCGGGATGTCCGGAAGTTCGCCGCTCAAACCGGTGGCGATGATGATGCGTCGGACCCTGACAATGACCCCCGCCGAGGTGGTCAGTTCGAACCGATGGCGCGGAGCCTCCTCAGCTGGGTGGGGTTCCGAATCGATCGTGCGTGCTTGCTGCACAGTCGCATCGATGAAGGCAACGCCGTATTCCTCGGCCTCGGCGCGGCCTTTCGCCACGAGATCCTGAGGCCTGATGCCTTCGTGGCCGAGGACGTTGTGCGCGTGCGCGCTAGAGGAATTGCGCAGCTGACCTGCGTCGATGACGACGACGGATCGCAGCGAGCGGGCCAAGGCGATCGATGCGGCGAGGCCGCCTGCCCCACCGCCGATGACGGCGACATCGAAGGAGTCCTGCGTGGATTCGGCCGACGAATCGGGCGCAGTTGGCTGGGAGTTTGCGGGTGCAGTTTGGGTGGTCATGATTCTCCTGTGTGCTGATGGGTGGTCGGCGTCTATTCGAGCGTGTTCCTGGCCCGTGTAAAAGTGCAAACGCGTTTGCGAAATAGCAAACTCTGTCATGCTGAGGGCATGGAAGAGCCAGGAGAGTCAGGGAAGCGTGCCGCTCATGCGGCGGGTCGGATGTCGGAGATCCTCTCCGATGGGTCCGCCCCGGTCGAGGCGCAGGAGGCCATCAGACAGTCGTTGGCCGGTGTCGGCGCTCGCCTGCGAGGGCTTCGGCAGGAGCAGGGGCGCACACTCGACGAGGTGGCTGAGCTTGCCGGCATGTCGACGAGCACACTGTCGCGCTTGGAATCCGGGAAGCGCAAGCCGAGTTTGGAGCTGCTGTTGCCGCTGGCTGGGGTCTATGGGCTCCCGCTCGATGAGCTTGTGGGGACTCCGCCGATCGGGGATCCGCGCATTCATATCTCACCGCGGAAGTTCCATGATCAGACGATCCTGCCGCTCAGCCGCGGAGCGATCGGAGTGCAGGCCTTCAAGCACATCGTCGACGGTCGGCAGACACCGAAGCTCGGTGCGCTGAAGACTCACCCAGGATTCGAATGGGTGTATGTGATCCGCGGTCGCCTGACCCTCATACTCGGCGACCGGACGATGGTCCTCAGCGCTGGAGAGGCGGCGGAGTTTGATACGCGCACTCCGCACTGGTTCGGGGGAGCCGATGATGCCGGGGTCGAGTATCTCAGCCTGTTCGGACCCGAAGGACAGCGCGTTCATATGAAGAGCTGAGTGGAGCTGTGGGGCGGCGCAGGCGCTCGTGGATGCGACGGGGCGTCGGTTGTGCGCGCTTGATTGTGGCGGGATGTGAGTTCCGCCTGGGTGGCTGCGGCTGGGTGTGAGTTCTGCCTGGGTGGCTGCGGCGGGGTGTTGCCTGGGTGGCTGCGGCGGGGTGCTGCCTGCGTGGCTGTTGCGGGGTGCTGGCCCCGCGTGCTCGCGTCAGTGGCGAGAAGTAGTCTTGGTCCACTTCGTCGACACCGTCGGTGAGAGACCCCTCTTCTGGCCGTCGCCGGCGATCATTGTCAAACACCGCACTCGGAGTGAAATATCCATTGACCAGCACAAATAGTAGAAAATCGTATTGAGGGGAAAAATATCAAATAAATAGCACAGAACTATCGACTCTGTTCTATTTATGGATTAGAATAGAGCCAAGCCGAAGACATCAACGATGATGAACGGATAAAGCGAAGATGGCCCTCATCCCCGACCGAAGGTACGACGAGCACGATGATCGCGAAGCAGGAAAGGCTTCGCAGGCACCACCCCCTCAGGGTTCACCGCCCAGTGACCTCTCTCCAACTGCAGCCGGCTCTTCTGCCCGGTCTGCCGACGGTGGCTCCTCCAGGTCGACGTATCGGGAGTTGCTCGCTGAGGCCGGATTCGATCTGACCGGTCATCCTCTCGCCGACAGATTCGACGGGATCGCCGACAACCTGGCCGACGGCGAGGCGGTCGCCGACCAAGCTGGTGACGGACAGGATGACGCCGTCGAAGACGGCAGCCCTGCAGTCGTCGACGGCGTCGTAACCGCGGGAGACGGCAGTCAAGCAACCGCTATCGAGGCTGACGCAGCGGTGCCTGCTCTTCCGAACGGCGATATCCTCGCCGGGCAGGGGCCCTGGTCGAGCAGGACGACGATGCCGGAGACCGAGGCAGAGGTCCAGGCATGCATCAAAGAGATCGAAGCACGCCAAAGCGCGTGGATGAAGGCAAAGCGCGAAGAACGTGAGGCACAGAGAGCTGCGGAGCGTGAGGAGTTCCTGAAGAAGAACCCGCCGGCTCGCGCAGAGGACGAAGAACTCGCGCGTGAAAGAGCGGAGTGGAACGCCCACGTTCAGCGGTACGAGGCGAAGAAGCGGGCGCAGGAAGAAGCTGAACGTATCGCTGAGGCAGAACGCGCGGAGCGACACAAGGCACTTGCCGAACGCCATGACTCAGAAGCTGACGCGCATCCTCTGCTCGACGAGTTTCGCTGGTCAGACTTGAAGCACGCTGCCCCGGAAGTCACAGAAAGCATCTGCGCTCTGCAGGGCCTGCTCGACGGGCTCCACGACTTCACCCGGCCCATGGGGCCCGATGATGCGGTGACTCTTCTCGACGGTCTTGAGACCTTGAACCGTCTGACAGAGTCCCTATCGGTCGTGACGCTCTCCGTGTTCGAACGTGTCGGCACGCCCCGCGATTACGGGGCGAAGACGACGAAGGCGCTGGTCCAACATCGCCTCAATCTTTCCGCACAAGAGGCCTACCGCCGCACTCAGCTCGCTGAGTGCCTGGGAAAGCGGACCAGCATCAGCGGGGAATCGATCGAGGCGCAGTTTCCGATTCTCGCAGCGGCCCTTCGTGAAGGAGTACTCTCGGCAAACCAGGCGTCGACGATCTCCAAATGCTTGAAGAACCTGCCTGTGATCGTGTCGGAGGACGATAAGATCAAGGCTGAAAGTCTGCTCGTCGAAAAGGCTCAGGCGGTTCGCGTCTGCGATATCCATGCACTCTTCGAAGAGATCCTGGGCTGGATCGATCCCGACGGCCAGGAACCGAAAGAAGCGGCAGACCGGGACAGCTTCGCTGTCAACCTGCGCCAGGCGAAGGACGGAACGTGGACCCTCAAAGGTCACCTCGACGAGGAGACCGGTGGGATTCTCAATGGCTTGCTGACTTCGCGCATCAAAACCGATTCTCAGTCTGACGAGGACAGGTGCGCGAATGCGGCGGGCATCGATGCCGCTCCCGCGGATGGCGAACGCCCAATCGACGGAGCGAGCGCCACCGATGATACCCGTTCTGCCGACGACGCCCGCTCCGCAGTCGAAAGCGGCAGTGCCAGTGTGAGCGACCTCGACCAGGAAGTAATCGACGCCTATGCGGAGGTTCTGCGCGGCGACCGCTCGGACTGTCTCGACCCCTCGCTCGACTTCACCCCGCCACAGGTCGGCGCGAATGGTGAGATCCCGCAGGGAGCCGGGGTGAGGCAGGACGGCTCACTGGTGACGATGGCCGCTGAGCAGCCGAGTGTCCGGCGTCGCATCTACGAACGTTTCTCCAGCGTCATCGGCAGCATCGAAATGAACCGCATCAAGGCCGGAGCGGCCTACGCACTGGTCGTCACAGCCAAGGCAGAAGATCTGGCGAACCAGACCGGCAAGGGTGTCACGGGGGCCGAAGCGCCGTTTCCGATCAATTCCGCTGCACTGGAAGGACTGAACGGATCGGTCTTCTTCCACCTGATGGGCGAGAAAGCGAAATCGTTGGCACTGGCGACAGAACGAAGGTTGGCCACAGAGAAACAGCTGGCAATTCTCGCGAGCCGTGACCAGGGATGCACGTTCCCCGGATGCGACACTCCTCCCGGCTGGTGCGAAGCGCACCATATCGTCCCATGGGCGCAGAACGGCAAGACCGACGTCAACAATCTCACTTTGGCCTGTTCAGCGCATCACCACCTGCTTGATTACACCGATTGGGACTGCAGGATGCTCATCGGCGGTCGGCCCGCGTGGGTGCCAGCGGCGACCATCGACCCAGCACAGGAACCGGTGCTCCACGCTCGGTTCATTGCGCGGGAAATCGGAGAGACTCTCTTCGGCTGACAAGCACCTAAGTTCAGCCGACACACACCCCGGCAGTGTGACTTCTATTCGAAGGACACGTAGCCGAGAACAATGGTGCGGTTCATTCGCGGCATGAACCGCGAAGAACGGAATGTTCTTCTCACATGCACTGTTGCCTCGTTATGAAGCTTTCGATCCTTGACCTCGTTCCTGTCCGTACGGGACAGACGACAGCAGACTCCTTCGCCGCCTCAAAGCAGATCATCGACACGGCCGACAAGCTCGGATTCACCCGCTATTGGGTCGCAGAGCACCACAACATGCCCTCGATCGCATCGACGATGCCTGGGCCCGAACTCATGCACCTCGGCCAGGGAACACAGCAGATCCGCCTCGGGTCCGGTGGAGTCATGCTTCCCAATCATGCCCCGCTGGCGGTCGCAGAGCTGTTCGCTCTGCTCTCCGCTGTCTACGGCGACCGCATCGATCTGGGAATCGGTCGTGCACCGGGGACGGATCCGATCACGTCGGCGGCAATGCGCGGCCACCTCGGTGAAGGACGGATGGTCGACCGTGAAGGACGGGCAATCGATCCCGTCGAACAGTTCCCCCAGCACGTGATCGACACTCTCAGCCTCATGCGGCCCGAGGGGATGCGAGTTCCGCTTCACGGTGGACGCGAACATGTGCTCAAGGCGACTCCCGCGGCAGCTCCGGGAACGCGGCCGCTGCCGTGGCTGCTCGGCTCATCCGGTTACTCGGCCAGGCTGGCAGCTGAACTCGGCATGCCCTATGTCTTCGCCAACCACTTCGCGTCGGGTGCCACCACTGGAATGAAGATCTACCGAGACAACTTCACGCCTGGCGCCTATGGTGACCAGCCGCAGACCTTTGTCACGGCCAATGTCGTCGCAGCACCTACCGAGGAAGAAGCGCGGCTGCGCTCGGAGCCCTTCATGCTGCAGATGGCCAGAATGCGCACCGGCGGACCGATGGAGAAGCTGCACCTGGCCGGCGACGACGTGCGATCGGTGATGACCGACCAAGAGCGCATGGTCGGCGAAGAGCTCTCAGGCAACTGGATCATCGGCGACACGAAATCCGTGTCCTCGCAGCTCGAGGAACTCGCCGAGCGCTTCGAAGTCGATGAGATCATGATCCAACCGATCGCCGGCGCCATGGAAGGCGAAGACGTACGCGAAGACCCAGGACGGACTCAGACGATCGACCTGCTTGCCACGGAATTCCTCGGCTCCACCGGAGCTTCCGGCGTCGCTGTTGCAGGCACCGATATGTGAGACCTGGCTGAGGTCTGCCCCCGGTTCCGGTCAGGGCAGATATCGGCCATCGCCGCCGGGCCGAAGTCTCAGCTCAGCATCGATTCGGGCAAGTGGACTTCAATCCACGACCAGTCCGCGTTATCCTGTCACAGTGTCATGAAAGCTGACAGTCGTGTGACAGCCAGTAGAATCGACACCGTGCAGAACCTCGTCTTCGGCGAGGCCGCTCCTTGCGGAGAGGTCAAAACGGAGGCGAATGCTGTACGCCGAATGGGCTCGCGCACCTTCGGAGACTTCCCCCACGCGGGCCCTGAGCCTGCAGACCGAAAGAGAAATAATGCGTACCAAAATTGCTGTTTCGGCAGCACTTGGGGTCGGACTGGTTTTCGGCGCCGGTGCTCCCGCACTGTCGAGCAATCTGTCGTCGACCGACGCCGCAAAAACGTCCGGCATCTCCGCTGATGTCGTGCCCGGCCAAGAACTCGAACGAATCACCGACGGCAAGATCGAAAAGGGCGAGACTGCCTACGTCGATGTCACGGTCGCGACACTGTGGACCGGCCCGAAGGCCCCTCGCAAGGTTGACAAGCCTGCACTCCAGCACCCCGTCGACCTCAAGAAGTGGAACAAGAACCTCGAATCCACCGATGTGCGTCGGGGCCTGACTGGAAAAACCGAGACCCAGGCAGCCTACGGTTCGGAAGTCTCCGTCATCGAAACCAAGGGCAGCTGGGCCAAGGTCGCCGTGACCGACCAGAAGACCCCGAAGAACAAGAAGGGCTACCCGGGTTGGCTGCCCAAGAAGCAGCTGGTCGAAAACGACCGCTTCGGAAAGCTCGCCGAAGACCAGCCCCGCGCAGTGGTCACGAAGCCCAAGAGCGAACTCGAAGGCATCGAATTCACCAAGGACACTGGTGCCGACGTCAGCTTCAACGTCGACCTGCCGCTCATCGCCCAGGACGTCGATGATGTCCGCGTCGCCCTCCCCGGAGGCGGAGCCGCCTGGATCGACATCGACGACGTGGATGTCTACGACGTCGGCGACAAACCCGAGAAGCCCAGCGGCAAAGACCTCGTGAAGACCGCGAAACAGTTCGAGGGCCTGCGCTACCTGTGGGCCGGAGTCTCCGCCTACGGATTCGACTGCTCCGGATTCACCTACTCCATCTACAAAGCCCACGGCATCGAACTGCCTCGCGACTCGGGAGAACAGGCGAAGGCCGGCAAGGCAGTCTCCTCGTCGAACCTCAAGCCCGGAGACCTGCTGTTCTTCTCGACCAGCTCGGGAACGGTCCACCACGTCGGAATGTACGTCGGCGACGGCAAGATGATCCATTCGCCGAACGCGTCGAAAGATGTCTACGTCACCGACTGGAAGAAGTGGGATACCGGAAACGAGTTCTCCGGAGCCCGCCGCATCCTCTGAACTGGGCCGCGTCCTCTGATCTGGATCGAGTCAGAAGGGTCCGGGTCGAGGCAGATGGTCCCGGTTCCAACCAGGATCTGACCAAGTCGGTCTCAACGACCAGCCGACACACCGATGGCCGGTGCCCTGAGGAGGGCACCGGCCATCAGTGATTTCAGAAGAGCCCCAGCTGGGGTCATCGCCACATTCGCTGAGCACGGCGATTGCCAAGGAACCCCGCCAGGGGAGCGGCGCTCGCCGAAGCGGGTATCGAACAGAGTCGACCGGGACGACCGTCGACCCGGAGGCACCGATACTCGCACGTCGAGACGACCGTCGGCCCGGTCGACACGACCTCCGGTCAGTGTCGAGAGCTCTGAGTGGATTTCAGGAAGATGGCACGGGCCAGATCATCGCGACGTTCGATGACCAGTCGGCGCAGAGCCGCGGGTGCATCGTCGTTGGCTGCCAACCATGCGTCAGTCTTCTCGACCACAGCCTCCTCGTCGACGGACCACCGGGGATAGAGGCCGAGCACCAGGCGGCGAGCGATCTCAATCGAATTGTCCGTCCAGAACCCGAGCAGACCATCGAAGTACTCATCGACATACTCCTCGATGAGCGGCATCGCGCTCGGCGCGATGAACCCGGCGATGATCGCCGACAGAACATCATTGCTCAGCGCTCCCGCCTCGCGGATCGCCTCCCAGGCACGGATCTTGACGATCGGCAGAGGCAGTGCGGCACTGGCCGTCTCGGCGTGAAGTCGACCCGAAGAGCTGGGATCCGAATGATTTTCCCGCGCGATATCCGTCTGATCCGCCCACCCGAGGCATACGAGCGCCGTCAGCGCGTTCCACCGCAGCGCATGATCATTGATGAGACCCCGGAACGGCAGCGTCGCAGTCGAATGCTCGGCGCCTCGACCCGTGCGGGCACCACCGGAAGCTTCGGCCGACTGGCTCACCGAACCAGCCTGCCCAGCCGAACCAGCTTGCCCAGCAGAACCGGCCTGCCCGGGAGCTCCGGCATACATCCGGTCGATCTCCTCACCGACCGGCACCGTGAGGATCTGGCTGGCGAACCCACGTCCCATAGCAACCGCGGAGCTGCCGGCGGCGCAGCGAGCCGTCCGCGACGTCAGCGCCAACACGAGATTGGCCAGATGCAGCTGAGCATCCGACCCCGCCTTCGCCGCCGCCAACGCATCCAACGCCGCTCCCAGAAGCCCCATGATCGCGGCATCGAAATTCCGGTCCGCCACCCGCTGATCGATGCAGGTCAGAGCGGTCTGACTGAGCCCCGCCATGATCCCGGCATGACTCTCCTTGCCCAGGCTGCGGGCATAGGCGGTGAGGTACTTCTGCACCGGCATGAGCCCATCGCGCACCGCATTGTCCAACGCCGACCACACCAGGGCACGTGACAGCGGGTCCGTGATCCGCGACGCCGAGGTGACCGCCGCCTCCGTCGACTCCGGATCGAGGCGCACCCGGGCATAGTCCAGGTCGTTGTAGTTGAGCAGAGTGATCACGCCGGCGCTGCAACCGATCAGCTGCTCGACGTCAGCCGACTCGGTCGAGAACTCGAAGCGGAAGGAATCGAGGGGAACGATCGCCCGCCCGGACCGCCCGAGCGTGGCGATCTCGATCGTGTGCGGCCGCAGCAGTGCCGTGCCCTCGGCAGAATCCGACTGAGTGATCGTGGCACCCGTGACCTGTTCCGAACCGGACCGTCGCCGAGGCGGGTCCACCCTGCCGCTCGACCCGGATCCTGCCTCGTGAGCGGCTCCGGCAGCTTCATCGAAACCGTCGCCGCCCGCATCCGGGCTGCGCAGCCTCGCGCCCGAGCTCGAAGCCACGAGCCTCCCGCGTCCCGAGCTCTGCGCTGCGACGTCGGAACCGGCAGAATCTCCGTCGGCTCCGATTCCGGCCCCACCCTGCGAGAACGCGGCCGACTCGACTGTGGACCCTGCCGACCCGGCCGTGGGCCCTGCCGACCCGGGTGCGGACCCAGACGAACCGTCTGTCGTCGTGAGCTGCAGGGACAGCTCCGAGACTCCCGACGTCCCCAGCCACGCGGCCGCCCACTTCGCGATGTCCCGGTCGGGAGCCGCCTCGGCGAGGCATTCGAGGAAATCTGCCAACTCGGTGTTGCCGTACTCGAACCGTCTGAAATACAGCCGCGAACCGGCGAAGAAAGCCTTCCGGCCGACGAACGCGACGAGCTGCTTGAGCACGGATGCGCCCTTGGCATAGGTGATGCCATCGAAGTTGAGCTTCGCGGCCTCGACATCGGGGATGTCGGCGACGATAGGGTGCGTCGTCGGATACAGGTCCTGCGTGTACGCCCACGCCTTGCGGCGCAGCGCGAAGGTCACCCACCCATCGGTGAACCGCGTCGCCTCGGCCAGCGCGAGCCCGCCCATGAAGTCGGCGAAGGACTCCTTGAGCCACAGGTCATCCCACCACTTCATCGTGACGAGATCGCCGAACCACATGTGCGCCATCTCGTGCAGGATGACATTGGCGCGTGACTCGTAGTTCGCGTCCGTGACCTTGTCCCGGAAGATCAGATTGTCCGTGAACGTCACCAGGCCGGGGTTCTCCATCGCGCCGAGGTTGTACTCGGGAACGAAGATCTGATCGTACTTGCCCCACGGGTAGGGGTAGTCGAATTCGGAGGTGAAGAAGTCGAGGCCCGCCTTCGTGACGCCGAAGATATCCTCCGCATCGAGGTGGTCGACGAGGCTCGCGCGCGTCCACGCGCCCAGCTGCACGGTCTGCCCGGTGCGCGGATCCGTCCATTCGTCCGTCGCCCCCTCGTAGGGCCCCGCGGTGATGCAGGTGATGTAGCTCGACTGCTTGAGTGTCGGTTCGAAGTAATGGGTGACCGCGGCCGCCGAGGCGGATCCGTTCGCAGGCTCGAATCCCGTCGAGGCGGATCCGTTCGCCGAGGCGGCCCCCGCCGAACCATCGGCCGGTTCCGTCCGCGCCTCGGCCCGGTTCGACAGGACCTGGAAATGAGCGGGAGCGGTGACCGTGAAGATGAACTCGGCCTTGAGGTCGGGCTGGTCGAAATTCGCGAAGACGCGACGGGCGTCGGTGGGTTCGTACTGGGTATAGAGGTAGGTCTTGCCGTCGGCCGGATCCGTGAACCGGTGCAGACCCTCGCCCGAAGTGGAGTAGCGGGCCTGTGCCTCGATCGTCAGGGAATTGCGTCCGGCGCGGACGGGGAAAGTGACTCGAGCGCCGTCGAAGACCTCGGCAGGGGAGAGGCTCTCACCATTGATCAGAACGGAGGTCACGGAGTCGGCGATGAGGTCGATGAATGTCGAATCGACGAAGCGAGCGGAGAAGTCGACGACAGTGCGAGACAGGTACGTGTCGGCATCGGTTTCGGCGTTGCTGACGTCGATATGGACTGAGTAGGAATCGACCTCGAGCAGCTGTGTTCGACTCTGCGCTTCGCTTCGGGTGAGATTCGTTGTCATTCGTTAGCCTCCTCGGCGGACAGACTTTAGCATGCCACATTTCCGGTATTCTGAGTACAACACCAGCGAACGGCAGAGGGGACTGATGGCGGACAAACGGGTCAGCGAACTGCCTCGGCGGGGGTTCAACGTCGTCGCCCACCGCCTGCGCTTAGGACTCAAGCGGGTGTGGGTGAACTCCGGTCAGCTGATCCAGATCCCCATCGCCGCGACCGCCGCCTACGCCTTCTGCGTCTACGTGCTCGGCCACCCGTATCCGTTCCTCGCCGCGGTCGCCTCCGCCGTCGGCATCGGCCCCGTCGTCGACCGTCGCCTGCGCCGCGCTCTCGAGATCGGCATCGGAGCGACGTTCGGGGTGCTCGTGGGCGAGATACTCGTCAATTTATACGGCTCCGGCACCTGGCAGCTCGCCCTGACCCTGATCATCGGCCTGACGATCGGCACGATACTGAACTCCGGCGGCATCTTCATCACCCAGATCGCCGTCCAATCCGTCTACGTCGTCGTGGTCCCTGCCACCGCCACCACCATGCCGTTCCCGCGCACCCTCGACGCTCTCACCGGATCCGTCTGCGCGATTCTGCTGGCCCTGCTCATCCCGCGCGACGCTCGCAAGGTCCCGCGGCGCCTGGCCGCAGACATGCTCGAGGAGGTCGACGCCGTCCTCAGGATGATGAAACGAGCCCTGCGCGAAGCCGATGTGACGATGGCCGGCCGAGCCCTCGAGCGCGCTCGCGAAACCCAGGACATCATCGACTCCTGGGGCTCATCCCTGCGGATCTCCCGCGAAGCCGCGAAGATCAACGCACGTGCCCGCCGGCATGCGGCCGAAGTCACGCGCCTGTCACGTGCCCACACCTTCTCCGACCGCGCGATGCGGACCATGCGAGTCATCGCCCGCCGCGTCGTCGGCATCACCGAGCTCGGCGTCGCCAAACCCGTCATCGCCGACTACGTCGGATCCTTGGCCGACGGTGCGAAGAAGCTCGAGATCGCTCTGCGCCGCGGCACCGACCGTTCCCTCGCCGAGGCGGCCCTGTCCGAGGCGGCGGGGGCTCTGGATCCGCGAGCGAAGCCCGATTGGGACATCCACGACGAGTCGATGGTCCTGCTCCTGCGGACTGTCGCCGTCGACCTGCTGCAGGCCGCAGGACTCACTCGTGAGGAAGCCCAGTCACGGCTTCCGCCGTTGGCCGTGAACGCCGATGAGGAAGACGGGCCGGCTGTCGAATAGCCGTCGAAGCTGTGCGCGTGCTGGGGAGAGAACGCCGGATGGGGTGTGCGTCGAACGGGGCGTGCCCGAGGCGGTCAGCTGCTTTCGACGACGAAGACGGCGTTCGTGCCCGATTCCAGAGCCGTGAACCGGTGAGGCTGATCGCCCGGATGGGTGAGGTAGTCGCCGACGCCTAACTCGTAGGACTTGCCGAGCACTTCGATGCGTGCGGCCCCGCGGCCGAGGATGACATGTTCGATCGTGCCCTGCGGGTGCGGCTGAGACTCCCTGGGTTCACCCGGTTCGGCCTGGATGAAGTAGACGTCGCGTCGGGCATTCGTCGGCGACGGTGATAGCAGAGTGGCCACATAGTCTGCGGTGGTCGAAGGCAGGCTGGGCATATCGCCGACGTGTTGGAAGGCGACCTCGTGCGGGGGCGGGTCGAGCAGGCGCGCAAGAGGGATGTCGAGCGCAGCGGCCAGAGCCCACATCGTCTCCAGACTCGGATTTCCGCTTCCCATCTCAAGCCCGGACATCGTCGACTTGCCGATGCCGGCGCGCCTGGCGACCTCGGAGAGGGAGAGCCCGGCACGCAGTCGTTCGCGCTTCAGTGCCGCCGCGATCTGCTGACTCGGCGACAGCGACGGGCCGGGCGCTGTGGCGTCGGAATCGGTGGCGCTGGGAGCGGACTCGGGGTCGGAGCTGCCCTGAGCGTCATTCAGCGAATCGTCGCTTCGAGAAGTCATGGGTTCACTATATCGGTTAGTCCGTTCGGTTTGACGAACGATATTCGAGGGTGCACTGTAAAGAACATGGGTTCATTATTTCGCACGGCTGACCGGGTGCTCCCCGGCTCGACCTATCGTGCGGTCGCCATTGTCACCGTCACGATCATCGCAGTCGCGCTGTCGTACGGGGCGATCTCCGCGGTCTCCGGATTCGCTTGGTGGCAGACTCTGCTGCTGGCGATGTTCGCTCTCGGCGGCGCCGCCGAATTCACCTTCGTCGGCGTCATCGCCGCTGGCGGTGCCCCGATCCTCGCGGTACTGGCGGGTCTCCTCGTCAACTCCCGCAACTTCGCCTTCGGAGTCGCGGTCGGCCCTTTCTTCCCACAGGACTGGCGAGCTCTCATCGCCTCCCACTGGATCAACGACGAATCCACTGCGATCTCGCGCCTTGGGCACAACGACCGGGCGAAATGGCATGCTTTCCTGCTCATGGGCGCCGCAATCGCCATCATGTGGCCCAGCGGTGCCATGGTCGGACAGTGGCTGGGCAATGTCATCAACGCGGACCTGCTCGGACTCGATGCGGCCTTCCCGATCATCCTCTTCTGCCTCATCCGCGGAGACCTGAAGAACCGGGTCACACTCTCGCTGACCGTCATCGGCATCCTCATCGCCGTGGGCCTGACCCCGCTGCTGCCCCTCGGGCTGGGTGCCGTGACCTCGCTGTCCGTCTTCGTCTTCGTCGCCGCCGGCTGGGGTGTGCGATGGTTCATCCGTCGCCGCCGCGCCGGCGACAACAGCGCAGACCCGCACGATGCCGCCCACTCGCAGCACTCAACTCGAGAGGAGAGCCGCCGATGAGCGCCGTCAGCTTCCTCATCGCCCTTGCCGGGCTGAGCCTAGGAACCTATCTCATGCGCTTCGCCGGGGTGAAGGTGGGAGCGGCCATCGCCACGAAGGGACGCCGGCGGACCCCGGCGACCGCCTCGGTGGGGGCTGACGCCTCCGCAGGTATGGGCGGACGGGGCGCATCCGCCGCTGCAGGGGTCGACGGACAGGGCGCAGCCGCCTCGGCGGGGGCAGGTGATTCGGCCGACTCGACCGAGCGTGTGACGATGTGGATGGACCGGGCCACGGTCGTGCTCATCGGCGCCGTCTTCGCCACCACCGCGGTCTTCGACGGCACTGACATCGCCGATCCGGCCCGCCTCATCGGCGTCGGTGCCGGCGTTCTCGCCTCGATTCTGCGCGTGCCGATGCTGCTCGCCGTCGTCATCGGCATGGGCGTGTGCGCGCTCATCCGCACCACCGGGATCCTCTGAGCAGGGGCGGCACGCACTGACCGCAGTCCCGAGGCAGCGAACCGCCACCGCAAACATTGGCCGCCGCCTATCGGCTGCGGCCTCGGGACGGCACGCACCCACTGTGAAAGCCGTGGGATGCGGGTGGGCAATTGCCGACGATCTCCCGCCCGGAACTGCCCCGAAAGCCCGAGATTGCTAGGCTGGGACCATGGAATACATCGCGGGTTTTCAGCGTCTCGTCTTTCTTGCCCTGACGGTGGCCGCATTCGTCGTCCAGCTCTGGGCGTTCATCGACTGCCTCCGCTTCAAGGACGAGAACTACCGCGCCGTGGACAAACAGAGCAAGAAGTTCTGGGTCATCCTCCTCGGCGTCGGACTCGCACTCGCCCTCATCGCCCTGCCGCCGATGGGCATGAGCATGATCTTCCTCAACATCATCGCCCTCGTGGCCGGCATCGTCTACCTCACCGATGTGCGCCCGAAGGTCCGCGCCGTCGACCCGCGCTACCGCAACCGCTGACCGACTTGACGCCGTAACTGCATTCGCGGACCCTATCGGCAAGCGCCCAGCACACGCTGACTAGACTCACCCTATGAGCACCGACCTCAACCTGCCGGGCCCCGAATCCGGCTTCATCGCCACGTTCGGAAGCGGCGAGCCGCACACCCTCTTCGGCCACGGATTCGCCGGCGCGATCCGCGATACCCGCCCCTTCGGCACCGGCATCACCGGCACCCGCCATTTCCTCCACCTGCCCGGCCACGGCGGCCGACCCTCACCCGGCCCCGGCTGGACCTACCCGCAGATCGCTGAGGTGCTCGCCGGCGCCGTGAACACCACCTCGGCGAGCCGAGCGCTGGGTGTCTCGATGTCCGCCGGAGGACTCCTCCATCTGCTGAGCATCGCCCACCCCGTGACCCGCGGCCTCGACAAGGTCGCCCTCGTCCTCCCCGCCTCCTTCACCGGATTCCCCGCCGAGGTGGCCGCCGCCAACCGCTCCTACCTCGAGCAGCTGCGTCGCCTCGTCGCCGATGAGGACATCGACGGCATCGTCGAACTCATGCTCTCCCGCGAACCCGCCGAGGTGGCCCAAATGCTTCCCGCGCGAGCCTGGACGAAGGCGAAGGCCGAGAACCTCGTCCACACGGACATGTCCGACGGACTCGGACTCGCCCTCGAAATCGCTGTCGCGGATACCGAAGAGGCGGCTCGGAACCTGCGCTCTTTCTCCGGCGACGTCCTCGTGCTCACCCACGAAGACGACTCAGCACATCCGGTCCCCGTCGCCGAAGACATCCACCGTGCGATTCCGAACTCCCGCCTCGAGGTGCTCCCCGCCGGATCGATCCTGTGGCGCGGACGACACGACGTGCGGCGCCTCCTCGGCGAGTTCTTCGGTTAGGCACCGGCTTCGACTAGGCACCGGCTTCGGTCGGTCACGTTCTTCGGTTAGGTTCTGGATTCGGTTCAGCGCTGGTTTCGGCTGGTCACCTGACCGAGGTCGTTGGCTAGACTGTCTCCGTGCGCATCTCCGTCCTCTCCCTCCACACCTCGCCCGTCGCCCAACCCGGCCAGGGCGACGCCGGAGGAATGAACGTCTACGTCGACCAATCCGTGCGCGCGCTCGCCGCCGCCGGACACCGAGTCGACGTGTTCACCGCCGACCCCGGCGGACTCGACGGCACGGGAGGCAGCGCAGAAGTCGCTGTCGACGGAGCCGGCGCTGGTCGGGGACGCGACGCGGGCCCCTCCGAGGGGCAGAGTGCGAGGCTGGAGATCACCGAATCCATCACCCTCCACCACCTGCCGGTCGGCGCCGCGACGAAGGACGAACTCGCCGACGCGATCGACGAACTCGCCGCCCTGCTCACGGTCCACCCCGACTTCCGCTCCGCCGATCTCATCTGGAGCCACTATTGGATCTCCGCCGAGGCGGCCCTGCGTGCCCGTGACAACGCCGTCGACAACGACGCCGAGACCGGAGACAGCAGCACCGAATCCGGAGACAGCGGTGCCGACGCCGTTGCCGGGGCCGTGCAGGACCGTGCGGCGCAGGCTCCGATCGCGGTGAGCATGCACACGATCGGGGCCGTGAAGAACCGCGATTCCGACACCAGCCACGAACCACCCCAACGACTCGAAGCCGAAGAGCGCATCGCCGCCGCGGCCGACCTGCTCGTCGCCGCCACCCCCGCCGAACGTCGCGACCTCCTGTCGGAACTCCACGCCGACCCCGACTCGGTCGTCGTCGCCAGACCGGGTGTCGATCACGCGCTCTACGCACCGGACTCACAGTCGGACGCGCGCAAGCGTCTGGGATTCGACTCGGACGAGGCTATCGTCCTCTACGTCGGGCGTATGCAGTTCATCAAAGGCACGGACGTCGCCGTCGACGCTCTGGCCGAACTGCGGGAACGCAACCCGCACCTGGCCTCCCGAACCCGCGGTATCCTCCTCGGAGCCGCCTCGGGGGCAGGCGTCGAAGCAGGCGGGGGAGCGGTCCGACCGTCCTCGGCGTATCTGCGGGAGCTGACCGCGGCGATCGCGAGCGAACCCAGCGTCGAGGTCCGCCCGCCCGTTCCCTCCCACATCCTCGTCGACTACTACCGGGCCGCGGACGTGCTCATCGTTCCCTCCCGCAGCGAATCATTCGGACTCGTGGCCGCCGAAGCGGCCGCCTCCGGTCTGCCGGCGATCGCCTCGGCGGTGGGAGGACTCCCGGAGATCGTCGAACACGGACATTCGGGACTGCTCATCGCCGACCACAACCCTCACCACTGGGCGACGGCGATCGAAACGCTGCTCACTGACACGCAGCTGCGAGCCGAACTCGCCGGCCATGCCGTCGACCGTGCCGAACGCTTCGACTGGGGCCACACCGTCGCAGCCGTCCTCGATGCTGTGCCGGACATCTCCGGCATATCTGCGCGGCGCTCGGAAGCGCTGGGAGCGTGCTGAACGACTAGAGTCGGCGGTGAACACGAGAGGCGAGCGAAAGGCGTGAGAACATGAGCACCGACACCGAGGCGATCCTGTCCGGAGTGCGCACCTGGGCCGAGAACAACGACGTTCCCGTCGACTCGATCGAGGACGCGGAGATCGTCGTCACCCTGCCCGGGGAGAAGAAGCTCAAGACGAACGTGGCGATCAGCGTCTTCGCTCGCACCGCCCATCTGCAGGCGTTCGTCATCCGTCATCCCGACGAGAACTCGGCCGCATTCAATCGGTGGCTGCTGCAGAAGAACCTCAAACCCGGGCCGGTGGCATTTGCGATCGACAGCCTCGGCGATGTCTATCTGCGGGCGAGCGTGCCGCGAGAGCACCTGCTCGATGACCTCGACGGACTTCTCGGGGCGATGCTCGCCACGGCGGATTCCGCATTCAACGAACTCCTCCTCATCGGATTCCTCACCGGCATGAAGAAGGAGTGGGCCTGGAGGGTCGGTCGGGGCGAGTCGACGCGCAACCTCTCGGCGTTCGAGAAGGTGGTCAGCGGGGAGGACAACGAATTCCTCGGCACTTTCGGCGACGCCGATTCCGAACCCCCGGCGGTGTCGGCCGATCGGGAGAGCGATGGAGCCGGTGAGGAGTCCGCGCAGCCGGGCGGAGGAGCAGGGGAGGCGTCCGATCCGGCCGCTTCGCAGGGCTCTGCCGACGGTCCGAGCCAGAGCCCGCGCTCATGAGTGCGGCCGCCTCCAAGCCGGCGAGCGTCGACGAATACATCGCCTCATTCGACTACGAGCGACACCGAGCCTTCCTCACCCGGCTGCGCGAGCTCAGCCGTGCCGCTGCACCGCAGGCCGAGGAGAGTCTCAAATGGGGCAGCCCCGCCTACGCCCTCGGCTCGATCCTGTTCGTGTTCGCCGGGTACAAGAAGCACGCGAACGTCGTATTCACTCCGAGTACGAAAGACGCCTTCGCCGACCGTCTGGAGGACTTCGACACTGGTAAGGGCTCGATCAGACTGCCGTATGACGGAGAGATTCCGACCGAGCTGCTGACCGAGATGATCACCCACAGGATCCGCGAATTCGAGGTCGACGGAGTGAAGTGGATGTGAGGGTGCGCCGGTCTCAGCCGAGGGGCAGCTTCATTCCCTCGTGGCTGGCGACATAGCCGAGTCGGTCATAGAAACGCTGAGCACCGGTACGCGACTTATCGGTGGTGAGCTGAACGAGTCCGGCGCCGAAGCGACGTCCGCACTCGTGAGCCCATTCGAAGACCGCCGTGCCGAGCCCGATGCCCTGAGCCGAGGGGCCGACTCGCACCGCCTCGATCTGCAGGCGGAGCGTGCCGCGGCGAGACAGGCTGGGCAGCAGACTCAGCTGCAGGGTCCCTACGACGGTCGAGCCGTCGTGAGTCTGGCTATCTGATCGGTGCTGTTCGGCTGATTGGGCCTGTTCGGCCGACTCGATCCGGTCGGCGATGTCAGCCCGGCCCGGCAGGCCAGCCTGTCCTGCTGATTCGGTGACGGCGAGGAGGAGCTGATTGGGGTCGGCGTCGATGAGCGCGAACGCACGAGCATAGGGGGCCGCATCCTCGGCGTCGGGGATGGCAGGTGCAACGCCGGCTGCGACAGCGCCCGCACGGTCGACCACTTCGGCCTCGGCCTCACGGGCGGCCCCGAGCACGTCGTCACGCAGGAGCGCAACAATGGCCGGCACATCGGCCTCGGTCGCGCGGCGGATGACGAACGTCCGGCCCGCCAGGTCCAGGGTCTGACGGGAGAACCCGTCGAAGCCTCGGCCCGATTCGCTCTGACCCGATTCGCCCCGACCCTGTCTGCCCTCGCCCGAGGCTGCTTCGGCGGTCATCGGCTTGCGGTCCCAGCGGAGGTGGTTCCGGAAGCTGCCGGCTCGCGGGTGGACGCATCGGCCGGCGGCTTGCCGTAGGGACGACGAGCGAAGAGCGAGGCCAACACGGCGCCGGAGACGTTGTGCCACACGCTGAAGACGGCTCCGGGCAGTGCTGCCAGCGGTGAGAAGTACGTGGTGGCCAGGGTCGATGCCAGACCGGAGTTCTGGAGTCCGACCTCGAACGACAGCGCGCGACGGGCTGGGGTGTCGAGACGGCAGGCCGCGGCCACACCGTAGCCGACGCCGAGCCCGAGCAGATTGTGCGTGACGACGGCCAGCAGAACGAGCACACCGGCAGTGGCGATCGAACCCGCGGATCCGGCCACGACGATCGAGACGATATAGGCGATGGCGATCGAGGCCAGCCACGGCAGCACCGGCGAGATCTTTTCGACGAACTTCGACGCGAACACGCGGACGAGGACGCCGACGATGACCGGCACGAGCACGGTCTGGCAGATCGAGACGAACATCGACCAGAACGGCACGTCCATATACGAACCGGCCAACCACAGAGTCAGCAGCGGGGTGAGCACGGGAGCGAGAAGCGTCGACAGGGTCGTGATCGACACCGACAGCGCTGTGTCGCCCTTGGCCAGATAGGTCACGACATTCGACGCAGTGCCGCCGGGCGCGCAGCCGACGAGGATGACGCCGACGGCGATCTCGGTCGGAAGCGAGTACACGGTCACGACGAGGAGGCCGAGCAGCGGCATCGCTACGAACTGAGTGACGACTCCGAGCACCGCAATCCACGGCCGCTTCGCGATGCGGGCGAAGTCGGGCAGCGTCAGGGTCAGGCCCATGAAGAACATGACCACGCCGAGCGCCCATGTGATCGACGGCGCCAGGGGAGTGAAGGCATCGGGCAGCAGGAACCCGAGCACTCCCGCAATGACGACGAGGACCGGCAGAGCCGTGACGGCGATGATCGAACTGCGATCGGCAGCGGGAGCGGCTGTGCCTCCGGATGCCTGGTGTGCTGGGGTTTGTGACATGGGCCCAGGCTACTCCGCGCGTTTTGTCATTCGAGACACACGCCCAGAAGTTGAGACCCGATCGGCGAGGAGGGGCTGCGGGGAATCGGCGGGCCACCGCCGGAGGAGACCGGCGGTGATGACGGTCGTCGGCGACCGAGACTGAGCGGTCGTGTCAAAATGGAGCCATGACGTATAACCTCATCCTGCTGCGCCACGGCGAAAGCGAATGGAACCAGAAGAATCTGTTCACCGGATGGGTCGACGTGACCCTCACCGACAAGGGCCGTGCCGAAGGCAAGCGCGCCGGCGAACTGCTGCGCGAGAAAGACCTCATCCCCGATGTCGTCTACACCTCGCGGCTCAAGCGTGCGATTCTGACCGCGAACATCGCACTCGAGGCAGCCGATCTGTCTTGGCTCGACGTCCACCGCAGCTGGCGCCTCAACGAACGCCACTACGGCGCACTGCAGGGCAAGAACAAGAAGGAGATCCGCGACGAGTTCGGCGAAGAGCAGTTCATGACCTGGCGACGCTCCTTCGATACCCCGCCGCCGGCACTGGCCGACAGCTCGGAATTCTCGCAGGCCGGTGAAGCCCGCTACGCCAACCTCGGTGAGGCGCTGCCCCGCACCGAATGCCTCGCCGACGTCATCGATCGCCTGCTGCCCTACTGGTACGACACCCTCGTGCCCGAACTCACCGTCGGCAAGACCGTGCTCGTGGCCGCCCACGGCAACTCGCTGCGCGCGCTGGTAAAGCACCTCGACGGGATCTCCGACGCCGATATCACTGGGCTTAATATCCCCACCGGCATTCCGCTGCACTACGAGCTCACCGAGGACTTCACCCCGGTCACCCCCGGCGGAACCTACCTCGACGCCGAGGCGGCCGCGGCCGCCATCGGCCAAGTCGCCAACCAGGGACGCTGAGCCGGACACAGACGACGATCGCCCAGGTGGAAGAACCACCTCGGCGATCGTCGTCTGCGCGGTCTGCGCGGTCTGCGCGTACGTGCGTGAGTCCGTGCGACGCGGGCCTCACTTCTTCGACAGGTAGGGCTCCCAGTTGCCGGTGAGCAGGTACTCGACCTTCTGCGACACGGACACCGCGTGATCACCAAAACGCTCGTAGTAGCGAGAGAGCAGGGCGACATCGGCGATATGGCGAGGAGCCAGCGAACCGGCCGGAGCCTCGCCGAGCTTCCCGAACACGCTCAGGTGGAGTTCGTCGAGCTCCTCGTCGATGGCGTTGATCGTGGGCACATCGGACAGGCCGGGATTCGAGAGCAGGCTCTGCGTCGCCTCGGCGATCTTCTCACCGGACTCGCCCATCCGCGCGAACGTCGATTCGAAGCCCTCGGGGATTGCGGACTCGGGATAGCGGATGCGCACCTGCTGGGCGATGTGACGGGCGAGGTCGCCCATGCGCTCGAGCGATGCCGACATCCGCAGCGAACCGATGACGGCACGCAGATCTGCGGCCACCGGGGCCTGGAGGGCGAGCATATCGGCGGCCTGCTGATCGAGGGTGAACTGCATATTGTCGATGACGGAGTCGGCCTCGATGACCTGCTCCGCCAGCTCGAGATCATTCGAATGCAGCGCCTGATTGGCCAGACGGATGGCGTCGAGGACCTTGGTGGACATGCCGACCAACTGGGTGGCCAGGTCGTCCAATTCGTTTCTGAAGACTTCGCGCATGAACTGCGGTTCCTTAACTCTCGATTGTGACAATCTGGAGTGACTGTCGGCGGTGCATGGTGTCATGAGGGGTGCCGGCGCTTCCGATCCGCACCCTCAGCGGGGGAAAGCAGAAGGCAGGAACGGCAGGGAGCGCAGGCACACAGACGTCAGCATCGCACGATCGAATGAACTACTCCAGACGGGAAGGTGAATTCCTCGGCAATACTTCCAGCCGAAGTGAATTCGGTGCGCCGGGACGATGGACACCGACTAAGCTTGAGGCTGTGGATCTCTTAGTCGTGGCGGTCCTGACCGGCGTCGTCGGCCTGGGCCTGGGTATAGCGGGAATTCTTGCGTTCCGATTCAGCGAACGCTCCCGTGATGCTGCCGATCTGCATTCCGAGGACGACCTGCCCGAAGGCATCGCCGAAGTGCTGGCCGTCCTGCCCTCGGCTGCGATCGTCATCGACGCCGGTGACGACGTCGTCAAGGCGTCGCCGGCCGCATACACTTTCGGCCTGGTCAGGGGGCATTCGCTGGCATCGCCCGAGATGCTGCGGGTCGTCGGCCGCGTCCGCGCGCGCGGTCTCATCGAAGAGATGGACCTCGAACAGACACGGGAGAACTCCGATTCCGTGATCCGCTACCTCCACGCCCGCGTCGCTCCCTTGGGCACCTCCTTCGTCCTCGTCCTCTGCGACGACCAGACCGAATCCAAGCGCGTCGACGCCGTCCGCCGTGACTTCGTCGCCAACGTCTCCCACGAGCTCAAGACGCCGATCGGTGCGATGGCACTGCTCGCCGAGGCGGTCACCGACTTCGCCGACGATCCGGCCGCTGTCGAACGCTTCGGCGGGCGGATGCAGCGGGAGTCGAAGAGGCTGACCCAGCTCGTGCAGGAGATCATCGACCTCTCCCGCGTCCAGGACCACGCCACTCCCGCGACGACCGAGAAGATCTCCGTCGCCGAGGTGGTCGACGATGCCGCTGACCGTGCCCGGACAGGGGCGGAAGGCAAGAACATCCACATCGAGGTCTCCCCGCCGAGCGATCTGCTCATCGAAGGCAACTACGAACTCCTTGTCAACGCGGTGCGCAACCTCATCGACAATGCCGTGAACTATTCGCCCGAGGGCACCCGCGTCGGCGTCGGAGTCGACCTCGTCGACGAGCGCATCGAGATCGCCGTGACCGATCAGGGCATCGGCATGACCGCCCAGGACACCGAGCGCGTCTTCGAACGCTTCTACCGAGTGGACCCGGCGCGCTCCCGGATCACCGGCGGCACCGGGCTGGGGCTGAGCATCGTCAAGCACATCGTCGCCACCCACGGCGGTGAAGTGCGTGTGTGGAGCCAGCTGAACAAGGGATCGACATTCACGATCGTGCTCCCGCTGGCCGGAACTGCGACGGAAGCTTCCGCTGCCGATTCGGCCCCGGCCGGTGTCCTCATCGAACATTCCGCGGATTCGACCGGGACCGCCTCGGTGGATGATGACGAACTGACCGGAGCCGCCTCGGCGACAGAGGACGAGCACACGGGGTCCGCCTCGGTGGACGAAGACGCCGCCGTCGGGACCGCCTCGGCGGATGACGATGGGCACGGAACCGCTGGGTCCGGCGCAGACGGCCCGGCCGGCGACAACGACGAGCCCTCCGGTGATAATGGAGACGGCGGGGCGACCGCCGACCCACCCAAGGATCTGACCGAAGAAAGCGAACAAAGGAAGCTCACAACGTGACTCGTATTCTGCTTGTCGAGGACGAAGATTCGTTCTCGGACCCGCTGTCGTACCTGCTCGGTAAGGAAGGGTACGAGGTGACGGTCGCCGATGACGGGCTCAAGGCTCTGGCGGAGTTCGACCGCACCGGCGCCGATCTGGTCCTGCTCGATCTCATGCTGCCCGGTGCTTCCGGCACCGAGGTGTGCCGCGAGCTGCGCGCGAAGTCCAATGTGCCGATCATCATGCTCACGGCCAAGGACTCGGAGATCGACAAGGTCGTGGGGCTCGAGCTCGGCGCCGATGACTATGTGACGAAGCCGTACTCCTCGCGGGAGCTGCTGGCTCGCGTGCGAGCCGTGCTGCGCCGCAATGTCGAGACCGAGGAATTCAAGGACGAGTCCGTGCTCGAGGCCGGGGGAGTGCGCATCGACGTCGAACGCCACGTCGTGTCCGTGCGTGGCGAAGAGCAGTCCATGCCGCTCAAGGAGTTCGAACTGCTCGAGATCCTCGTGCGCAACTCCGGCCGCGTGATGACCCGTGGTCAGCTCATCGACCGGATCTGGGGCGAGGACTACGTGGGCGATACGAAGACTCTCGACGTCCACGTCAAGCGGCTGCGCGCGAAGATCGAGGAGAACCCTTCGGAACCGCGTCTGCTCACCACGGTGCGCGGGCTCGGGTACAAGTTCGAAGCCTGAGGGCGTCGACCGGCGAAGCCGGGTTGGTGAGGTCGGGTTCGTGAGACCGGAAACGGCTGGCCGGACGTGAATGCAGAAGGAGCCGCTCACATGATGTGAGCGGCTCCTTCTGTGCTCCCGCGCGGGATTGGTCCCGGTGCTCGAGGAAGACGGATCAGCCGTTGGCCGTTGCGGTTCCTTCCGCGGAACCTGCATCCTCGGTCGGCATGTCCGAAGGGGACTCGGACGGTGATTCCGACGGCACGTACTCGTTGTAGTACGGCAGGGTGTCGGTGAGGAGCTGGGTTTCGAGGACCTTCTCTTCGCTGCCGTTCTTGACGGTGATGTCGACGAGGTCGCCGGGCTTCGCCTTGAGGCTGTCGACGGTGACAACTTCCTTGGACGAGGTCTCGGGGCTCTTCGGGTCCTGGACGAAGGTGTCGCCGGCCTTGATCGATTCGCTCACCGTGGTGTCGGCGACCTCGATGGATACCTTGGCGGTGGAATCACCCTTGTTGATGAGGGTGAAGAACAGCTGAGCCGGACCGGAGCTCTCCTGATCCGTGATGAGCATGAGCCCACGGACCTCGACGTCGCCGACGGCTCCCGAGGCTCCATCGCCGCCGTTGTAGTGGTATTCGGCGGTCTGATGGGGAGACAGCAGGCTTGCACATCCGCTGACGGGGATAACGAGAGCGAGTGCGGCAACGGCGAGAGCCGCGCGGTTGTGCCGTTTCATTATGCTCCTTGAAGTGGCAATACAAGATCAGTCTGTATACTACCCGGTTTTTGACCCGCTGTAGAACCGGGTGGTCGGAGTGGACGAGGTTCCGCGACGCTCGGGCGCGTCGCGGTTGAAGTTTCGGTGAAGAGGCAGCGAAGTTCGGCCTGCGTCGCGGTCGGTCGAGGTTCGCTGCCGAGCTTCTCGGCAAAGCGCCCTCTCCCGATGTTCTCGCTGGCAGAGGCGGCAGCCGGGCTCATCACGGCGTGCGGCAGAGGCGGAGCCTAGCATGAAGATTCGCTGACCTGAACGATTTCTGTGGCGAGCCTCATGGTAAACTGGTATTCCGCGAAAGGGGTTTGAAGAGAATATGAGTTTCCAGGTCGGCGACACTGTTGTCTATCCACATCACGGTGCAGCGACAATCCAAGAAATCAAGAAACGTGCCATCAAAGGTGAGGAGAAGCTGTATCTCAAGCTCCAGGTCGCCCATGGCGATCTCGTGATCGAAGTTCCGGCAGAGAACTGCGATCTGGTCGGTGTGCGAGATGTCGTCGGTGAAGAAGGCGTTGAGAAGGTCTTCAACGTCCTGCGTGCCGAATTCGTCGAAGAGCCCGCGAACTGGTCCCGTCGGTACAAGGCCAATGTCGAGAAGCTGCAGTCCGGTGACGTCATCAAGGTGGCCGAGGTCGTCCGTGACCTCTGGCGCCGAGAGCAGGACCGCGGCCTGTCAACCGGTGAGAAGCGCATGCTCTCGAAGGCTCGCCAGATCCTCGTTTCCGAACTCGCACTGGCCGAGAAGAAGGAAGAGTCCGAAGCAGAAGCTCTGCTGGACGAAGTGCTTGCATCCTGAGCACCTGTGTCATCATCCCGGCCGCAGGGTCGGGATCCCGTCTGGGCTGCCATGAGCCGAAGGCTTTCGTCCGTGTGAACGGACGGACCCTTCTGGCGCGCAGCCTCGCGACGATCATCTCCTCGGGAGTCGCCTCCGCAATCGTGGTGGCCGCTCCCGAGGATTTTCTTTTGCAGGCGCAAGAAGAAATCGCCGAAGCAGCCACGCGGATGAAATGCGAAATTTCAATTACAGCCGTAGCAGGTGGCAATGATCGCAGTTCTTCGGTGCAAACAGCCTTGAAACTTAACCGAGGTGCGGAGTTCGTTCTCGTTCATGATGCGGCAAGGTGTCTGACCCCGACCGAGGTGTTCACCCGAGTGGTCGCCGCGCTGCAATCCGGCGCCGAGGCGGTCGTTCCGGTTCTGCCGATGATCGATACCGTTCGGAGGGTCGTTCCGCACGGGGCCGGCGGTGCGGAACCGAGCGCAGGCACGGGCGCGGGGGGCGCTTCTGACGGAATTGTCGGGTCGATCCACGGCGATTTTGGCGCTGAAACCACCGCGGATCGACCAGACAATCCAATTGCGGCAGTGACTGAGGGCCCTGGCGCGCGTGCAGTGGTGCGGGGCGACCTCGAGCGGGCCCAGTTGCGACGAGTCCAGCCACCTCAAGGATTCCGTGCCGAGGTGCTCCGGCGGGCCCATCGCGAGTTCGCAGCCGACGGGGCTGGCTTGGCCGACGGCACTGTCGCGACCGATGACACTTGCCCAACCGATGGTGCGGGCTCGACGCCCTTGGCCGACCGGCTGGGCAGAGCGCTGCCGACGGACGACGCGGGGCTGGTCGAACGCCTCGGCGTCGACATTGTCGCCGTCGACGGTGACGAGGAAGCGCTGAAGATCACCTATCCGCTCGACCTCGTCCTTGCGGAACAGCTCGCCCGAATGCGCGACCGAGCTGAAGTCCACGGAGCAGATGGTTTGGATTCGGCGAAGGAGGCGTGATGAATCAGGTCATTCCCCGTATCGGCACCGGTGTCGATGTCCATGCTTTTGCCGTCGATCCTGCGCGCGAGCTGTGGATTGCGGGACTGCTGTGGCCGGGCGAACGAGGGCTCGAAGGACACTCGGACTCCGATGTGGCCGCTCATGCCTGCTGCGACGCGCTGTTCTCCGCCGCGGGGCTCGGCGACCTCGGTGAGCACTTCGGGGTCGATCGTCCGGAATTCGCCGGTGCCTCGGGTTCGGTGCTGCTCGCCGAGGCGGCCCGCATCGTGCGCGCGGCCGGTTTCGAGATCGGAAACATCTCCCTCCAGGTGATCGGCAATCGACCGAAGATCGGCACCCGCCGTGCTGAGGCCCAACAAGTTCTGTCGGCAGCCGCCGGCGCACCCGTGTCGCTCTCCGGTACAACCTCTGACGGACTCGGACTGACCGGTCGAGGCGAAGGAATCGCCGCCATCGCCACCGTGCTGATTCATCCGAACTGATTCAACAGCTCTGAACCACCCTAATCGAGGCAAACGCACTTCTCTGATCGAACCGAATCAGGTGCGCCGAGGAAGGATCAAACAGTGAGAGTCCTCTTCCAAGGGGCTGGTGCCATCGGCATCGCCGGGGCCGCGCTCTTCACCGATGCCCATGAGGTCGCCGTCGTCTCCCGCACGGCTGGTCCCAATGGGCGGACGGCCTTTCCGCGGCGCGTGAGCACCTTCGACCCGACGTATTCCGGCCAGGTGGGAGTCGGACACGGCAGCTGCAGGGAAAGAAGCGGGCGAGCCGGAGGCAACAACAGGGGAGCAACCGGGCGAGAAAACGGGGGAGAAACCGGGGGAGCTGAAGGCAGTCAAGCGAGCACGGGCAGTGGCTGGTCGGTGACTAGAGTGGCCGCGACTCGGCGGGTGACGATCACAGACTGGGATCATGCTGCCGCCGATGGCAGATGGGACCTCATCGTGCTCACGACTCGGCCGGATGATCTCGACGCAGAGGTGGTCTCGGCGATTCGGGACATCTTGCCCGCGTTCATTGCGACGACGAGCCAGGTCGAGGGAGACCTCGATCGAGCACAAGCAGTCTTCCCCGGCGCTCAAGCAGTCATATTCGGACCCGCGTTCCTGTCCGAGCGACTGGACCCAGGCGCTCCGGCTGAGGTTGTGCGCGCTGAGGGCAGCCGTGCCGGGGAGGCCGACGGAGGGGTGCTCACAACCGGCGGTCTCGACGGAGTGGTCGGCAGAAAGGCCGAACCCGGGCATGAAGTGACGTTCTGGGCACCTGCAGGTGCGCCCCGGTTCTTCGTCGCAGGACCGTCGACCGCGGTGCGTGCGCTTGTCAGCAGGCTGGGTCGACTCGTACTGCCGGTGCCGATGAAGGCCGTGCTTCTGCCGCCGACGGTGTTCATTCCCTTCGTCGCGGAACTCAGCGTCCGCAACGGCAGCTGGGTCGCACTGAAATCACACCTTGACCGCCCTGCGAAGGCTGCGAGCGAGGCCGTGCGGACCCGCCTCGGGGTGCCGGTTCCCGTGTTCGGTTCCGCCGCGCACGTCGTCCTCGAAGCAGTCGAGAGGATCGTGCCGATCGACGTGACGAACTATGCGGGCAGGCACTTTGCCCGGCACATGGGCCAGACCCGGAACATGCTCGCCGGCTGGGCGGAATCGGCAGATTCAGCCCACGCTCTGCGGGAACTCGTTGCTGCATTGGACGCACTTGTCGATTGAGTCTCGACGAGCGCAGACGCCTTCACCGGACGAAGGCTGAGACTGAACACCGGCCGACGGGGACTCCCGCGGTCCGGCGGCGGGGGACTGCAGCGGGGGAACGCCGCGGTCCGGGCACGGAAGCCGACAGCCGCCTCGGTGGCGGTGAACGGCGGGCTCAGACCTTCGCGTTCGGGTGACGCTTCGTGACGATGAGGCCGATGAGGTAGAGCGCGACGACGAAGATGAGCGTGCCGACGATCTGGAAGCGCACGGATTCGACGGTCAGGCCGAGCCCGATGATCACAGCGATTCCGGCCAGAGTGACATACGACAGCAATGGGTAGCCCCACATGCGCAGCGGCAGGGACTGACCGGCCGCCTCGGCGCGACGACGCAGAACGATCTGCGATACGAGGGTGGCGACCCAGGTGACGATGAGCGTGGAGCCGACGATGTTGAGAAGGACCCCGAGGACCTCGGCGGCCCAGAAATAGTTGAGCGCGACGGCGACGAAGCCGAACGCCGAGGTGGCCAGCACTGCTGCCACGGGCACACCGCGGCGATTGGTGCGGCCGAGCCCGCGGGGCAGCATGGACCGCTGCGACATCGAGAACGACATCCGGGACGCTCCGTAGATGTTCGCGTTCATCGACGACAGCAGCGCGATGACGATGACCGCGGCCAGCAGCGAGGCGATGAACGGCAGTCCCGCGGTCTCGAGAACGGCCACGAAGGGGGACTCTGCCAGGCGGTCGTCCGTCCACGGCAGCACGAGGACGATGATCGCCACCGACCCGATGTAGAGGAACAGGATGCGCCACACGATCGTCTTGATCGCCTGGGAGACGCTGCGTTCGGGGTTCGCGGTCTCGGCCGCGGCGACCGCAACGATCTCGATGCCGCCGAAGGCGAACGCGACGACGAGCAGTCCGGCGGCGATGCCGGAGATGCCGGTGGGCATGAACCCGTCGGCGAAGATCTGCGCGGGCGGTTCGGCCGGGGTCCACCCGAACAGGTATGCGGCACCGAGGACGACGAAGAGGACGACGAAGGCGACCTTGATGAGCGAGAACCAGAACTCGAACTCACCGAAGCTGCCCGAAGTGGTGAGGTTGATGGCAGTGAAGACGAGCATGATCGCCAAGGCGATGACCCACTGTGGGACGGCAGGGATATAGGAGGCGGCGATCTGCGCGGCGGCGGTGGCCTCGGCGGCGACGACGAGGCACAGCTGCACCCACCACAGAGCGCCGACGGCGAAGGCCGCGGCCGGGCCCATGGCCTTGCCCGCATAGTGCGAGAACGCACCCGGATTCGGGTCGGCGGCGACGAGTTCGCCCAACGCCCGCATGACGAAGATGACGATGAGACCCGCGGCGACGTAGGAGATGAGCACGGCGGGACCAGCCGCCTGCACTCCGGCACCGGAGCCGACGAAGAGACCGGCGCCGATCGCCGAGCCGAGGCTCATCATCACCAGGTGGCGGGGCTTCATCCCCACCTTGAGACCGGTGGACGTCGTGGCGGAAGCGCCGGGGGCCGAGGCGGACGCTGACTCGGCGGGCTGCGAAGACTGTGATTCAGGCACCCGACGAGTCTATCCGTCAGGGGTGGAAAGCGCAGACGCGGGGCGCGAACCCGTGTGGGTCGCGACCCGCGTCTGCGAGTTGCACTGTTCGGTCAGAGACTGACCGTAGGCAGGGCGGCTAGGCGATCAGCGTCGTCGCCGGCGAGTGGTCAGAGTCCGTCCTGCGGCGGCTCAGCGGCCGCGTTTGATCCAGTCCTCGAGGGCCGGGCTCTCCGCGCCGATCGACGTGGAATCGCCGTGCCCTGTGAGCACGACGGTCGCCTCGGGCAGCCGGAAGAGCACGTCCCGGATCGATTCGATGATCGTATCGAAGCTCGAATGCGAACGCCCCGTGGCCCCGGGGCCGCCCTTGAACAGAGTGTCTCCGGAGAACAGCACCGGACCGACGGCCCGTCCCGCACCGGCCGATGCCGGAGCCGGCAGACCGGTCTCGACGAAGAAGCACGTCGAACCGGGGGAGTGGCCGGGAGTGTGCAGGGCCTTGAGCCTGACTCCGCCGACGGTCCAGGTGTCGCCGTGGGCGATCTGTCCGTCGGGACGGTAGTTCTCAAAGGTCATATCCCACAGCACATAGTCATCGGGATTGAGGTACACGGTCGGATTGCCCACCCGCTGTGCGAAGTCGCGGACGACGCGCACATGATCGTCGTGACCGTGCGTGAGCAGGATGGCCTTGACGTCTCTGGATCCGACCGCCTCGGCGATCGCATCGACATCATGGGCCGGGTCGATGACGATGACCTCGGAATCATCGCCGATGATCCAGACGTTGTTGTCGACGTCGTGCGTCTCCCCATCCAGGGAGAACGTGCCTGACGTGACGAGATGCTCAATAGCAGTCATTACAGTTCCACCACCGATCGCAGGACTTGGCCCTTGGCCATCTTCTCAAAAGCTGATTCGACATCGCCGATGCCGATGCGTTCGGACACGAACTTCTCGAGCGGGAAGCGCCCCTGCTGATAGAGGTCGACGAGCATCGGGAAGTCCCGGTCGGGCAGGCAGTCGCCGTACCAGGAGGACTTGAGCTTGCCGCCGCGGCCGAATACGTCGAGCAGCGGAACCGTGAGCTCCATCTCCGGGGTCGGCACACCGACGAGGACGACGGTGCCGGCGAGGTCACGGCCGTAGAAGGCCTGCCGCCAGGTGGCGGGGAGTCCGACGGCGTCGATGACGACATCGGCGCCGAAGCCTCCGGTGCGCTCCTGGATCGCGGCGACGACATCGTCCTCGCTCATGCCCTTCGTCGAGACGGTGTGCGTGGCACCGAAGTCGCTGGCCCAGGACAGCTTCTTCTCATCGATGTCGAGGGCGATGATCGTGTTCGCCCCGGCCAGAGCGGAACCGGCGATCGCAGCGCAGCCGACACCGCCGGCACCGATCACGGCCACGGACTTGCCGCGGGTGACCTCACCGGTGTTGATGGCGGCGCCGATTCCGGCCATCATTCCGCAGCCGAGCAGTCCCACGACGGCCGGGTCCGCCTCGGGCACCTTCGTGCACTGGCCTGCGGCGACGAGCGTCTTCTCGGCGAAGGATCCGATGCCCAGAGCGGCTTCGAGTTCGGTGCCGTCGGGCAGGGTCATCTTCTGTGAGGCATTGTGGGTGTCGAAGCAGTACCAGGGTTCGCCGCGCTTGCAGGCACGGCAGTCGCCGCAGATGGCGCGCCAGTTGAGGATGACGAAATCCCCGACCGCGACCTCGGTGACTCCTTCGCCGATTTCGGAGACGACTCCGGCGGACTCGTGGCCGAGCAGGAACGGGTAGTCGTCGCTGATCCCGCCCTCGCGGTAATGGAAGTCCGTGTGGCAGACGCCGCACGACTTCACATCGACGACGACCTCGCCCGGACCCGGATCCGGAATGACGATGTCGGTGAGTTCGACTGGGGCTCCCTTGCTGCGGGAGATGACGCCCTTGACGGTCTGTGGCATTGCGTCTCCTAAATGTCTTCGGCGACGGGGTCCGACTGGTGGGAACACCCGACGTGGACTGAGTGCACCCCCGGACGGGGTGCTCACAATCCCCACCCTAACCAAGCACGCTGGGCTCGACCAGTGGCGGATGCGGTGGTGAGACGATGCGCTGGAAACGTGCGGGGCAGGTCCGGTGGTGGACTCCCCAAGGACGGGTGAAGGTGGAACGACGAAGGCGGCCCGATGCGGGGGATGCATCGGGCCGCCTCGGTGAGGGTGAGCCGATCCGCGTCGCCGAGGCGGCGCTGCGGATCCGACTCAGCCGGACGTGATCACGGGGTGGGGTTCACCCCGAACAGATCATTCGGCCGCTTCCTCGTCGGGGTGCTTGCGCAGGTGGAGCAGCGATGCGATCAGACCGCCCCAGACCGTGACCATGGCGATGACCATCATGATGATTGCTGAAGTGCCCATGTCAGGCTCCCTTCTTCTCTTGTTCGACGGAGTCGGCGATTGAAGCTTCTGCCTCGTCGAGCGTCTTCTTCGGCCATTTGATGAGCGTGAGGACGATTGCCAGGACGATGAGCAGGCCGATCATGCCCCAACCGAAGACGCCGATGATGTCCATCGGATAGTCTTCGTAGCCCTTGGTCGAGTAGGTGATGATCTGCGAGATGAGCATGTAGGCGAGCACCACGGTGGTGACACCGCCGAGGATGATCATCCAGAACCAGCCCACCTTGAAGCTCGAGATCGCGTTGAGGTGATCCCGCAGCACGGGCAGCTTGCGGGCGAACCAACCGACGGCGATGAGACCGACGACTGCGGCACCGACGATGCCGATGTTGTTGGCCCAGGCATCCATCGTGTCGAGCACGTAGAGGCCGGTGATGGTGGTCATCAGGAGGATCGAGATGATCGCCATGGCTCCGCCGATGACGAGAATCGAGGTCCTGTTGCTGAGTCTGAACTTCTCGCGCACCGCCTGGATGGGCACCTGCACGATCGAGATGAGCGAGGTGAGACCGGCGAAGACGAGGCAGGCGAAGAACACGAAGCCGAAGATTCCGCCGCCGGGCATCTCGGAGATGAGCGTCGGGAAGGCCATGAAGGCCAGGCCGATGCCCGAGTCGGCCACCTCGGAGACCTGCGAGCCCTGAGCTGCGGCCATGAAGCCGAGTGCTGCGAAGACGCCGATGCCCGCGAGGATCTCGAACGCGGAGTTCGAGAAGCCGACGACGAGGCCCGAACCGGTGAGGTTCGTCTTCTTCTTCAGGTATGAGGCATAGGTGATCATGATGCCGAAGGCGATCGACAGTGAGAAGAAGATCTGGCCGTATGCCGCGATCCAGACTGCCGGGTCGGACAGTGCCGCGAAGTCCGGGGTGAACAGAGCATTGAGGCCCTCAGTTGCGCCGGGCAGGAACAGGGCCCTGACGACGAGCGCGAGGAAGAGGATGACGAGCAGCGGGATGAAGATCTTCGAGAAGCGGGCGATGCCGTTCTGCACACCGGCCAGCAGGATCCCCAGGGTGACGATCCAGACGATGATGACCGGGATGAGCACCCCGGGGACGAACTCGAACGAGACGCCCGGATCGCCGGCCTTGAGGAAGGAGCCGGTGAAGAACCCGGCGGCATCGTCTCCCCACGCCTGATTGAGTGAGAAGAACATGTAGCAGCCGGCCCACGCGATGATCGCGGCGTAGTAGATGCCGATGACGAAGGCGATGCCGGTCTGGAACCAGCCGATCGGCTCGGTCACCTTCGAGGCCATGCGGAATGCCAAGGGGGCGGAACCGCGCGAGCGGTGTCCCATCGCGTAGTCGAAGAACAGCAGCGGGATGCCTGCTGTCAGGAGTGCGACGAGGTAGGGGATGAGGAACGCGCCGCCGCCGTTGTCATAGGTGATGTAGGGGAAGCGCCAGATGTTGCCGAGGCCGACCGCCGAACCGATGGCAGCGAAGATGAACGCGCCGCGGGTGGCGAAGACCTCCCTCTGGGGTGTGGCTTTTGTCGACATGGTGTCCTTTCTTGTCCGGCCTGCCTGCTGTGAGGCCGAGTGCCGGAGCCTATCTCATCTGTGAGACGGTCCGGCGGAATTGAAGTCGGCTGTGAGAGCGTGGTTCTCATCTGCGTCTTCATTGCACGGCCCCACTTTACTATGAAAATTCTGTGCAATGTGCCACGCGTCACGTGATGCGCATAACAGTCCTGTATCGAATCCTGAGAAACTGGGATGCCCGTGCGGCCCGGTAGACTTGTGAGCGTGACTATCTCGCTCTATAACACCGCCAGCCGCACGACCGAAGAACTGCGCCCCGTCAATGACGGTCAGGTCGGTATCTACGTCTGTGGCGCCACGGTGCAGGGCGAGCCGCATATCGGCCACCTGCGGTCGGCCTCGGTGTTCGACACCCTGCGCCGCTGGCTGCTCTACAGCGGCTACCGGGTGACCATGATCCGCAACGTCACGGACATCGACGACAAGATCCTGTCGAAGTCCGTCGAAGAGGGGCGGGAGTGGTTCGCTCACGCGTACAAGTACGAACGTGCCTTCACCGCCGCCTACGATGCTCTCGACGTTCTGCCGCCGAGCAGCGAACCTCGTGCGACCGGGCACATCACGGAGATGATCGAACTCATCTCCCGCCTCATCGAGGCCGGTCATGCCTACCCCGCGCTCGACGGCAGTGCCGATGTCTACTTCGACGCCGCCTCGTGGAGTGACTACGGGGCACTGACCAACCAGAAGCTCGACGACATGGAGCTGTCGGAGGGCGCCGAGCTGCGCGGGAAGAAGGACGCCCGGGACTTCGCGCTGTGGAAGGCGCACAAGGACTCCGAGCCGATCACCGCCTCGTGGCCTTCGCCGTGGGGCCGTGGCCGACCGGGCTGGCACATCGAGTGCTCGGCCATGTCGACGAAGTACCTCGGGTCGAACTTCGACATCCACGGCGGTGGACTCGACCTGCGCTTTCCGCACCATGAGAACGAGCTGGCGCAGTCTCGTGCCGCCGGGGACAAGTTCGCAAACATCTGGATGCATTCCGGCCTGCTCAACGTGGGCGGGGACAAGATGTCGAAGTCCCTGGGCAACTCGGTCTTCGCATCCGACCTGTTCGACACGTTCAGCCCGCTGGCCGTGCGCTACTTCCTCACCGGTGCCAGTTACCGGTCGATCCTCGACTTCTCGAACGAGGCGATGGAACGCTCCGCGGCCTCGCTCGAACGGCTGCAGAACTTCCTCCAGCGCGCCCGCCAGTCACTCGGCGCGGACGGGCCGGCGCTGCCCGACGTCAGCGACGCCTACGCTTCACGCAGCGTCGATGTGCCCGCCGAATTCGCCGCCGCTCTCGACGACGACCTCGGTGTGCCCCGTGCCCTGTCCGTGGTCTTCGCCTCCGTGAGCGAGGGGGCCAAGCTCCTCGACTCCGGCAGCGACAGGGCGGGCCTGGCGCGGATCGTCGCCGAGGTGGAGCTCATGCTCGACATCCTCGGTGTCAATCCCAGCGCTGCGGTCTGGGCCGGTTCGGCGGCCGATGCCAAGGCGGAGTCGGCGCTCGACTCCCTCGTGGCCGTCATGGCCGAGCGACGGGCAGAGGCGAAGGCGGAGAAGGACTTCGCCACCGCGGATGCCCTGCGGGACGAACTGGCCGCGGCCGGCGTCGTCATCGAGGACACGGCCGACGGATACCGCTACCACCTCGGCGAGGGCTGAGGGCGACGATTTTCGGTCACGGGCACGAGCTCGCGGCCCCAACGTATTTGAAGGAATCAGATGGCTTCCAATCCCCGCTCCGGCGGTTCGAAGAAGGGTCCGACCAAGGGGTCGGGCGGTAAGAACAAGCGCGGCCTGCGCGGCAAGGGACCGACGCCGAAGGCCGAGGACCGCGTCTACCACAAGGCACACAAGGCCGCGCAGCAGCGCAAGACCTCGAACGCCTCAGCGCAGGCGAAGCGGAAGAAGAAGGAGCTCGGACCGAATATGGTCGCCGGGCGCAATTCGGTCCTCGAAGCTCTGCGCGAGGGCGTACCGGCCACCGCGATGTACGTCTCCGGACGCATCGACTCCGACGATCGGGTCCGCGAATCGATCACTCTCGCGACTCAGCGCGGCATCTCGATGCTCGAAGCGAGCAAGCCCGACCTCGACCGGCTCACCGATGACGCGATCCACCAGGGCATCGCCCTGCAGGTCCCGCCCTACGACTACGCCGATCCCTCCGATCTGCTCGAGTTCGCGGCCGAACGCGCCGAAACGCCGCTGCTCGTGGCCCTCGACGGGATCACGGATCCGCGCAACCTCGGTGCCATCGTCCGGTCGACGGCGGCCTTCGGCGGTCACGGAGTGATCATCCCCGAACGTCGCGCCGCTTCGATGACGGCCGCTGCGTGGAAGACCTCGGCCGGCGCCGCATCGCGAATCCGCGTGGCACAGGTGGTCAACCTGGCTAGGGCGATCGACGAGCTGAAGAAGCAGAACGTCTTCGTCGTCGGTCTCGACATGGACGGCGACGTCGAGCTGCCCGAACTGACCTTCACCCGCGACCCGCTGTGCATCGTCGTCGGCTCCGAAGGCAAGGGACTGTCGCGGCTCATCGCGGAGAAGTGCGATCAGATCGTGTCGATCCCGATCGCCGCGACCACCGAGTCGCTCAATGCTGGCATCGCCGCTGCCGTGTCCCTCTACGAGGTGGCAAGAGCCCGCCGCCCCTGACCCCACAGCAGTCCAACTATTGGGGACCACTCCACGCGAGGTTGCTGGGCCGCCGTGAGGTAGCAATTAGAGGGAGGTACGGTACGTTTCCTCGTCCATGGCCCCGACTCTTGAGTGGCGGCGGCTGTAGGTGAAGTAGACGATGGTGCCGACGACCATCCACGCCCCGAAGACGATCCATGTCCGCCCGCCGAGGTTGACCATGAGGAACGCACACGCCACGGCTCCCAGCGCGGGCACGACCGGACCGAACGGAACCTTGAACGAACGGTCGAGGTCCGGGCGCTTGAACCGCAGGTAGATAACGGCGATGTTGACGAGGCAGAACGCGAACAGGGTGCCGATGCTCGTGGCGTCTGCGAGTTCCCCGAGCGGGATGAAAGCCGCCGTGATGGCCACAAGGCCACCGACGATGAGAGTGCCGACCAGGGGAGTGCCGGTGCGCTGAGAGACGCGGCCGAAGATCTTCGGCACCATTCCGTCCCTGGCCATCGTCAGCAGGATCCGCGACTGACCGTAGAGCACGGTGATGACGACGGAGAAGATCGCGAGGACCGCGGCCACCGCGAATAGCAGCACCGCGATGTTCGATCCGGTGATCTCCTCGACGATCTGCACGAGCGGGGCGTGAGCGCCGTCGAACCACTGCCACTGCCGTGCCCCGATCGCTGCGACGGCGACGAGGACGTACATCGAGGTGACGATGAGCATCGAAAAGATGATCGCCCGCGGCAGATCCCGGCGCGGATTCTTCGCTTCCTCACCGGCCGTGGACGCGGCATCGAAGCCGATATAGGAGAAGAACACGCTGGAGGCGGCCGCAGTGACTCCGGCGGCACCCATCGGCAGCATCGGCGCGAAGTTGCCGGCCTTGAACGCAGTGAAAGCGACGATGGCGAAGAAGACGAGGATGCCGATCTTGACGAATACGAGAATGGTGTTGACGACACCGGATTCGCGGGCGCCGCGCATCAGCAGCACGGTCGCCAAGGCCACGACGATGAGGGCCGAGACGTTGATGACTCCGTCCGGATACTCGGCCAGGCCCGGCCCTGTGGTCAGCGATGCGGGCAGCTCGAGGCCGAAGACGCGCAGGGTCTCGTTGACGTAGTCGGCGGCGCCGACGGCGACCGCCGCGACCGAGACCGCGTATTCCAGGACGAGACACCAGCCGCAGACCCACGCGACGCCCTCACCCAGGGTGGCGTAGGAATACGAGTAGCTCGACCCGGAGACCGGCACCATTCCGGCCATCTCGGCATAGCTGACCGCCGACAGCAGCGCGGTGATTCCGGCGAGGACGAACGCGAGCCACACGGCGGGGCCGGCCACAGGCACTGCCTCGCCGAGGATGACGAGGATTCCCGTGCCCAAGGTGGCGCCGACGCTGATCATCGTCAGCTGGAAGACGCCGAAGGTCCGCCGCAGCCCACCCTGCTGCGCGGTCTGCGCATCCGTGTGGGCCTCGGCGGTCATGGCACTGATCGACTTGCGTCGCCCCAGCTGCCGCAGCACTCCTGTGGGAGTGTGCGCCGGAGGGGTGGACTGAGTGTGCGAAACGGTCATCTGAATATTCTTGCATAATCATGAATATTGTCTCGCCGGGTCCCCGCGTGGTCACTGGTCACTCCGCCCCGCAGCGTCGCGGATCTCACACGTCGGGGGTGAACCGTCCGTCCTGGGCCATCCAGCCGCCGTCGACGAGCTGCGAGTGACCGGTGACATAGCTCGAGGCGTCCGAAGCGAGGAACAGGACGGGCCCGGCGATCTCGTGCAGGCGACCCCAGCGGCCCAGGGCGGTCTTGTCCGCATACGCGTCCCACCACTTGCCGTCGGCCTTGATCTGCTGCGTCAGAGGAGTGTCGAACGGGCCGGGCAGGATTGCATTGACGCGCACGCCCTTGCCTCCGAGCTCGCTGGCCATCGTCTTCGTCAGCTGGACGACACCGGCTTTCGCTGCCGCATAGATTCCCTGGCCGGGTTCGATGGCCAGCGCCCGGAAAGATGCATAGGTGACGATTGACCCGCGACAGCGCTCACCCATCTCACGGCCGAAACCGCGCATCAGTCGGTACGTGCCCTTGAGGTTGATGTCGATGACCCGGTCGAACTCGTCGTCGGTGGTGTCGACGAGGCGTTTGCGCACGTTCGCCCCCGGTGTGATGACGAGGATCTCGGCATCGGCCCAGGCGTCCACGAGGGCATCGACGGAGGCCGTGTCCGTGATGTCGACGGCAGCGGCCGTGGCCGCCCCGTCCGCTCCCGGCGCGGCCGATCCGTCCGACGCCGTACCCTGCGCCGTGGAGTGGGCGGCTGACCCGCTGCCGCGAGCGGCGATGAGGGCGGCGGTCTCCTCGGCGCCGGTGAGGTTGAGGTCGGCGACGACGACGTGCGCCCCCGCATCGGCGAGCCCGATCGCGCTGGCCTGTCCCAGTCCGGAGCCGGCCCCGACGACGACGGCCGTGCGGCCGCTGAGGTCGAACAGGGATGGGATCGACGGGTTGTTCTCGTTCGTGGGCATCGGCTCGTTCGTCGACATCGGGAATCCTTCCGGGCGGGGTTCGGTTCCGGAGCGACACCGGTGTCGCTCCGTGGACTTCAAAGGTATGCCCGCCGAGGCGGCCCCGCCGTCCCCGTTTCACCTTGTGGAACATCGGCTGAGGTCAGGACCGCCTCGGGGAGGGTGTCAGAATTTCTTGCTGTCGACGTAGCGGATCTCGTCGGGGAGGTTCGCCAGGTAGTCGACGATGAAGTAGGCGATGGCCTCCATCGTGGGGATGTCGCGCTGGCGGGCGCGCGCCATGGTGCGGCGGTGCTCGGCGAACTCGTAGAAGATCTGCCCGGGTTCGAGTTTGCGGGTGAGGTTCTCCGGGATCGCCTGGATGAGGGGCTTGTACACTTCGTCGAGCCAGCGGCGGGCGGCCTGGGATTCGTCGAGTTCGTCGACTTCGGCGATCTCGGGAGCCGAGCGGAACGAGTCGAGGTCGTTGAGCATCGCCCGCGCCTGGTTCTCGTTCGCGCCGATCCCGGTCAGTCGCAGCAGACGCCGTGAGTGGTGGTTGGGTTCGACGACCTTCGGGGACACAAGCAGGCTGATGCCGTCGATATCGGTCGTCACGGTCAGCTCGCCGAGGTCGAAGCCCAGGTCGTTGAGGCGGCGGATGCGTTCGTCGATGCGCCAGCGTTCGCTGACGCTGAATTCCTCGACCCGGGTCAGCTCCGCCCACAGCGCGTTGTACGACTCGCAGAGCCGTTCACCGGCCGCCAGCGGATCGGTTTCGGGGGCGACGAGTCCCGCGGCCTGCAGGTCGAGGAAGTCCCCGGCGATGTTCATCCGCGCGATCCGCAGGTCCATGTTCCGCTGTCCGTCGGAGAGCTGGTCGTGCAGCTCGCCGGTCTCGGCGTCAACGACATAGGCGGCGTAGGCATCGGCGTCGCGGCGGAAGAGCGTGTTCGACAGGGACACGTCTCCCCAGTAGAAGCCGACGAGGTGGAGGCGGACGAGCAGCACGGCCAGAGCGTCGACGAGGCGGCCGCCGGTGTCCTCGGCCAGGTCCCGGGAGAACAGTGCACGGTAGGGCAGCGAGAATTCGAGATAGGCGGTGATGAGCGCGCCCTTGAGTGCCTGGCCCGATGCGGTCCTGCGGCCTCCGACGACGGCGCGGGCTTCGACGAGGGGGACGTCGAGGTTGCCGAGCGCCCCGAGGATGTCGAACTCACGCGTGGCCTGCGCATCGTCGGTCTCCTTGATCGCGAGGACTTCGTCTCCGATCTCGACATAGCGCACGACGTGGCGGGAGATTCCGCGGGGCAGGCCGCCGAGCAGCTTCTCCGGCCATTCGGCCAGGGGCAGGTGCCAGGGGAGTTCGGCCAGGGCCGCACGATCGGCGTTCCGGACAGTGTGGATCTCCGGTGAGGGGGCGGCCGCGCCGCCCGATGCCGTGCCGCCGACAGATGCGGCTGCGATACTCGGAGTCGTCGCCGACGGTGAAGCCTGTGCTGACGGGACCGGCGGGGGCAGGGTTCCCGACACGGCTCAGGAGTCCGTGTCGGAGACCGAGGCCACGAGCGCCTCGGCGAGGTCGGGTGTCTCCACGCCGATGAGCCGTCCGCGATCGAGGAAGGCGATCCGGTCGCCGAGGACCTTCGCATCCTCGAGATCGGAAGTGGCGTAGATCGTCGTCAGCCCGAATTCCCGCTGCAGCTGTTTGATGAGAGCGAGGGTCTCAGCCTGCTGCTCGGGGACGAGATTGACCACGGGCTCGTCCATGATGAGCACCTTGGGTCGGCGCACCACAGCACGCGCCAGGGCCACGGTCTGGCGCTGCAGCTGGGTGAGGTCGCCGGGAACCGAATCGAGGATGTCGCTCAGCCCGATCTTGTCCATCACGGATTCGACGCGTTCGGTGATCTCGTCGTCGGGCAGGCCGTCGACGCGCAGCGCAAAGCCGAGATTGTCGCGCACGCTCATATGCGGGTAGAGCGCGTAGCTCTCCAGGGCCAGGGTGACATCGCGGTCGTTGACGGCGGAGTGGGTGATATCCGCGCCGTCGATGAGGATCGTGCCGGACTTCGGGGTCTCAAGTCCGTGCAGCATTCGCAGGATCGTCGACTTGCCCGACCCGCTGGGTCCGTAGAGGACGAGGAACTCTCCGTCATCGACGAAGAGATTGAACGGGTGGACGGATTCGGACGTCGTGTTCTCGTAGATATGACTGAGGCCATTCAACGACACCGTTGACATAAGTCCTCCTAAAACTTCTGAATAACTCCGTGAGCAGCTGGTCGTCGGTGACCCGGCAGGGATGCTCAGTCACTCTCATCCTAAGGGGTGGATGATTGGGGGACTCTGTGAATTCGACAAAGCGTAGAGTGATTCTCAGCACGATGGCTGTGCGCCGATGCATACCGCGGCGTCCACCCCCCGCCGGATGCGCCGACGCAGACCGCGGCGCGAAAGTAGACTGACTCGTATGAAGGTCACGTTGGACGAGGTCGCCGCCAAGGCCGGAGTCTCTCTGGCCACGGTCTCCCGGGTGCTCGGTCGACGCGGTGCCGTCGCCGAGTCGACCCGGGCGAAGGTGCTGGAGGCGATGAGCGAGCTCGGGTATTCGCGCTCGACCCTGCTCCATGATGCGCCGCGGCGGCTCGTGGCCGTCAGCGCTCCCGGCAATCCCGAACATTGGCAGGTCCAGGTCTGCACTCGCGTGGCCATGGCCCTGCAAGATCATGATCTCCTCGTCACCCGCCCGCTCGTCGAAACTGACCCGGAACCGCTGCAGACCGCAATCGCCGCGGGCGCAGTGGCCCTGGTGACCACGACGATGACGAGTCTGAATACGGAGATCCCCTGCATCCGCGTCGCCGAACAGTCCGCCACCGAGGAGGTCTCCGAAGCCGGTACGGAGGTCATCGCCGCGCGCCTCGACCTCGGCGGCGGGATGACCACGGCCTTCGAACATCTGCGGGCGATCGGCCATCGGAGGATCGGGCTGATCTGCAACGACAGCGGTGAACTGGCCGTTCAGCTCATCCGCCGCTTCCTCGCCGAACATCCGGCCAGAAACCTCGGGCTCAACCTCGAGGACTGGATCTCACGGGTGCCGAAGTCGTTCTCCGGCGGATCGCGTGCGGTGCTCGAACTCAAGGATGCGACCTGCACAGCGGTGATCGTCCAGTCCGCGCTGCAGCTGCACGGTGCTCTCCACGGGCTGCGGCATCGGCATCTGCAGGTGCCGCGGGACATGTCGGTCGTCGGATTCGGCGATTCCCCGACGATGAAGTTCACGGGCCCGCCGGCCACGGTGCTCGGCCTCGACGTCGAGGGGCTGTCGAATGCCCTCATCGATGCGACGCTGCAGACCCTGCGGATCTCGACGACGGGTCTGCCTTCGGTGCCTCCGGTGTTCCGTCCTCGACTCGTCGCCCGAACCTCGACGACGGCGGCTCGCCAATGAGCGAACACCTGCCCGAGCACCGGCACGTCCGTCTCGCCGAGATCGCCGGCACTTCCGGGGTTTCGAAAGCCACCGCCTCACGAGCTCTGCGCGATCCCGAATCGGTGTCGGCCGCCTCGTTGGCGAAGGTGCGGCAGGCCCTGGCGATCCTCGGCGCTGCCGGGCAGACCCCGTACGCCGAATCCGGCACACGGGACGGATCAGGTGCTGGGTCCGGTACAGGATCCGCCTCGTCGCTCATCGCGCTCATCAAACCCGCGGTGTCAGCGGGCAACGTCGACCCGTATTCGCGGCTTGCGGGGATCCTGACGAACCGGATGTTCGGGCTCGGCATCGCCGTCGTCCACATCGAGGCCATCGCCGAACGCAATGAGGCCCTGCTCGAGACGATCCTCGGCAGCGAACACGGTGGCCCCACGATCTCCGGAGCCATCGTCGTCGGCGGCGGCGCCGCCGGCGTGCTCGCAGGGATGCTCGCCGAACGCGGGCTGCCGCTCATCCGCATTTCGAATGCCCGCCACGACGACGGGATCTCGCGCATCTACCTCGACGCGACCGGCGGTATCGAAACCGCCGTGGCCCACCTCGTCCACCTCGGCCACAAACGCATCGGGCTCGCCGTGCTGCGCGATTCGGCTGCCCCGGCCCGTATCGCCGGATTCCGCAGATCGATGGCAGGGATCCTCCACATTCCCGCCACCCGTGATCAGGCCCCCGTCGTCGAGGCTGCCGGCGGAGCCATGGCCGGAGTCGCTGCCGCCGAGGAGCTGCTCGACCTGCGGTGCACCGCTGTCATCGCCTGCGCCCCGTCCCTGTCCTTCGGCATGCTCGAGGCCGCCCAGCGGCTGCGACTCGACGTTCCCAGGGACCTGTCCCTGCTCACGGTCGGCGACGTCCCCGACGCCGATGTCGTCCAGCCGCCCCTTTCCCAGGTCGTCTACGACTGGGCGACCGTCGCGCAGTCGGCGATCGACGAGATCCGCGCGATGATCGCCGCCGGTGATGCGCGGGTGCACGTCGACTACACGGTCGACCCGGATCTCGTCCTCCGTGCCAGCGCCGTGCCCCCGCAGCGCCGCTGATCTCGGTGTTCGATCGTAGTCAGTCTCGGCGAGGCGGCTCGACCTCAGCCGCGGACGGTGCGGAGGAATTCCGTGCGTTCGGCAACGAGGCGGCCGAGCAGTTCGGCCACGGCCGCAGGATCGGCGATCCGCCATGAAGCGCGAGTCGGGGCGGACCCGACCTTGACGGTGAGACCAGTGCTCAGAGCGCGGGAGTTCGTGAGTTCGTCGAGTGCCGCGAAGGCGTCCTCATCGGTGACATCGTCGCCGATGTAGCCCATCGCCGTCGGTTCGCCGGCGCGGGCGAGCAGCCGGATGCCATCGCCTTTCGTCGCCTGCTTGACGGCGAGTTCGGTGATGTCGTGGCCCTCGATGACACGGATGTCCGGGAACTCCTCGGCTACCTCGGTGGCGTGTTCATGGAGGGCCGCGGCGGCCTCGGGGGCGAGTCCGCGAGTGTGGACCGTCCGCGAATAGGGTTTGCGCTCGATGAGGAAATCCGAGGGGCCGTCGGCGCTGCCTGAGTCGCTAGCGCCATTCGTTGCGGCCGAACCCGTCGTGGCCGCGCCCGCACCTGTCGTCGCCGCGGCCGCACCGGGGCGTTCATCAGCGCCCGGAAGAGTGTGTTCGAACGCGTCGAGGTGTGCCTCGATGGCGGCGAGCATCTCCGCCTCGGCCGGAGCGAGCTCGGGAGACCGGATCACTGCGGAGTCGGGATCGCGAGCAGCGTCGCTGCCGAGCTCGGCCTCCGCACCGTGCGAACCGATCAGCCACGCCGAGCCCGGCGCCTCGGACAGACGTCGCAGGGTCGCGATATCGCGTCCGGACACCAGTGCCACCCGAGTGCGCGGCAGCTCGGCAAGCGCCGCGATGGCCGAGGCCGATTCGGGGACCATCCGGGACGTCGACGGATCGTCCTGAAGAGGTGCGAGCACCCCATCGAAATCCAAGGCCAGCAGCAGCGAATCGGCGGTGGCGAGGTCACGCAGAGCCACCTCGGCGGGGGCGGAGGGGGCAGGACCGAGCACGGTCGGCTTCGATGTCACTGTTCTTCTCCTAGCGAGCGGTGGAGATATCGTCTGTCCACTCGGCATCATCGGGTCTCTCGGCGCGATCTGACGGGGCCGCCGGCACATCCGGCGGCGGTGCGGTGCGGTTCTTCTGCACCACGGGCCGTTCCGGGACGATTGACTCGGGGTTGTCCTTGATGTGCTCGAGTTCGGCGAGGAAGTTCTTCGACCACCGGCTCACGGTGTCCGTGGCGACCCTCTTGCGCATCTGCTTCATCCGACGTGTGCGGGTCCTCTCGTCCATCTGCACGGCTTCGAGGATGCCCGCCTTGAGGTCGGCGATGTCGTGGGGATTGACCATCACCGCGCCCTTGAGCTGTTCGGCAGCCCCGGTGAATTCGGAGAGCACGAGGGCTCCGTCGTCCCGCCTTCGGCACGCCACATATTCCTTGGCAACGAGGTTCATTCCGTCCCGCAGAGCGGTCACAAGCATGACATCGGCGGCGAGGAAGAACGCTGTCATCTCGTCGCGCGGATAGGAATGGTGGAGGTAGCGCACGGGAATCGAACCGACATCGACCTGCTCACCGTTGATCCGCCCGACGGCCAGTTCGACGTCGTGTCGGATGATCTTGTACTGCTCGAGGCGTTCCCGCGACGGTGTCGCGATCTGAATGAGCACGACATCCTCGACATCGAGTCGGCCCTCGGCGAGCAGCTCCCCGAACGCCTTGAGCCGGTGGCGGATGCCCTTCGTATAGTCCATCCGATCGACGCCGAGCATGACCACCCGAGGATTGCCGACCTCCTCGCGGATCTGCTTCGCCCGCTCGAGGATCTTCGGATCGCGGGCGAGCTCCTCGAGATAAGGCGTGTCGATCGAGATCGGGAACGGCTCGGCGCGGACGAGGTGGGCCGGGAGGAAGTCACCCGGCGGGACCGAGACGGTCGACCCCTTCGTCGCATATCCCAGACGCCCGCGGACGGCACGGCGGAAGTTCGCTGCGTCCGCCGGCCGTTGGAACCCGATGAGGTCGGCGCCGAGGAGGCCGCGGAGGATCTCGTCGCGCCACGGCAGCTGAGCGAAGAGCTCGTAAGGCGGGAAGGGAATGTGGTTGAAGAACCCGATCGCGAGGTCAGGGCGCAGACGTCGGACCATCTGCGGAACCAACTGGAGTTGATAATCGTGAACCCACACGGTCGCGGACTGCGCAGCCACCTCGGCGACCTTGGCCGCGAAGCGCTCATTGACCCGCACATACGCATCCCACCAGGTGCGGTGGTACTCGGGAGGGACGATGACATCGTGATAGAGCGGCCACAGCGTGGCGTTGGAAAACCCTTCGTAGTACCTGAGGACATCCTCACTTGTCAGAGTCACCGGGCTCAGGTGCATGCCGTCGATAGTGAAGGGTTCGAAGTCCTCGTCGGCGACGCCCGTCCACCCGATCCAGGCGCCCTCCTGGGCCTTCATCACGGGAGCTACAGCAGTGACCAAACCCCCAGGTGAGGTGCGCCATCCGCGATTCTCGTCGTCGGGATCGCGGTCGACGGGCAGGCGGTTGGCCACGACGACGAAATCGCTGTCGCCGTAGGGGATTTCGGTGCTGGGCTCGGCAGAGTCGACGGTGCTCATCTGCGCCTCCTCCTGTGTCGGTCCTTGGAATGAACTGTACCCGCTCGACTAGGCTTGGCCAGGTGATGGATCAGGAATTGGGGGGCTACCGCCTCATCGAGGAGCTCGGCTCGGGCGGCATGGGCGTCGTCTACCTCGGTGTCGACGGCGGAAACAACCCGGTCGCGGTCAAGGTCCTCCACCCGCATATCGCCAATGACGAGACCGCGCGCAAGCGTCTGGCCCGGGAGACCAGGACTCTGCGACGCATCCGTCACCCCCGCATCGCCGAGGTGCTCGACGCGGAGCTCGATTCCGCGCAGCCGTTCATCATCACCGAGTTCGTCGACGGGCAGACCCTGTCCGACGACGTCCGCGACAACGGCCCCTTCGCCGAGGATGAGCTCGTCCACTTCGGCCACGCCCTCCTCGACGCTCTCAACGCCGTCCACGATGCCGGCGTCATCCACCGCGACCTCAAACCCGCCAACGTGATGATCATGGACGGCGAGCCGATGGTCATCGACTTCGGCATCGCCCAGGTCGCCGACGAAGTGCGCGTGACCGCCACCGGGCTGGTCATGGGCACCCCCGGCTATCTCTCCCCGGAGATCGCCGACGGCAAGACGTCGAGTGAGAAGACCGACTGGTGGGGATGGGCCGCGACCATGGCGTTCGCCGCCACCGGCCGCAACCCCTATGGCTCCGGACCCTTGGAAGCCGTGCTCGGTCGCGTGGCCATGGGCAAATTCGACCTCGACGGGGCGCCGAAGAACTTCGCTCCGCTCATCTCCGCCTGCCTCGACCCGAAACCCGAACGTCGTCCGTCGGGGCAGATGATCCTCGATGCTCTCGTCGACATCGAGTCCGGGCGGATGCCGCAGCTCGGTTCCGGTCCCAGCGGAGGGGCAGGAGCGGGTGGTCCGCAGCGGACATCGAGCGGGACCGCGGTCATGCCTGCCGTCGATGACGGTGGCAGCGGGCATGGCGGTTTCGGTCTTGGTGGTGCCGGAGCGGCTGGGGCAGCGGCCGGGTACGGCGGCTCTGCTGGTCAGGGTGGTCAGCGGGGAGACTTTGCGGGCACGGGGTACCCGGGAGCCGGCCCTTCCGGCAGCGGGCAGCCGCAGTACCCCGGATCCAGCCGACCGACCAATCATGCCGGGTCCGGTCATGGTTTCGGGCCCAACCAGGGAGCGGGCTACGGTCCCGGGCAGATGCACCGGCAGCCGCCGCAGCAGGCGACCGCACCGCCGATCAGCAACCCCAACGGCGGCATCCAAGCGGGCCCGGCCTCCCCGATGGCGGGGGCTGACCTCGGCCGTTCCGGCTTCGTCCAACCCGGCCACGGACAGAACCTCGTCGGACCGAACGGTCCCGGCGGACAGCATGGCCAAGTCGCCCAGGGACAGTGGGGCGACCAGTCCGGTCCCGGCGGCCAGCACATGGGCCCCGGCGGCCAGCCGCTGCAGCAGGGCGGTCAGCCGCTGCAGCAGGGCGGTCAGCCGTGGGCGCCGACGGGATACCGGCGTGTGCAGTCGGGCGGCTGGGTCGTCTTCGGACTCATCGCCCTAGCTGTCGCCGTCATGCCGCTTGGCCCGCTGGTCATCAGTGTCGTCGCCTTGATTTGGTCGGTGCTCGCCCGCACCGGCACACGTCTCGATCGGAAGGTCCAGCGGTACCGGTTCGACCGCGGAACGGATTCGGGCGGATTCTTCCGCGCGCTCGCCTCGGCGCCGGGGGCCGTGCTGGCCTCGATCCTGACCTCGGTGGCCTCGCTCATCCTGCCGGCGATCGCGGCCGCCGCCGCGCTCGTGCTCACCCGGCTCGACATCGCCGGGATCGTGCCCAGCGGGTCGTCCGAACAATGGTCGGTGTGGGCGGCCGGCGCCGCAGGTTCGCTGGTGCTGTGGGTCGGACCGGGTGCCTCGAGCCTGCGCTTCGGCTCACGTCTGCTCGTCTCGGGAGCCACTCGCAATCAGCTCGGCCGCCTCATCGCCTTGGCCGTGATCGCGCTGCTCGTCATCCTCGCCGTCATAGTCATCCAGTCGGGGGCGGCCATGTCCTGGTGGCCGCTGACGATCAACCCCTTCGACTACTTGCCCGGACCGGTGTGAGCAGGTCGGACTGACTGCTTGATCTGGCGCGGGCCGGTCGGTTCGACGCGGGCGGGTTGGTTCGGCGCGGGCAGGTCGGTTCGACGCGGGCGGGTTGGTCCGGCGCGGGCAGGTCGGTTCGACGCGGGCGGGAATGTGGGAGTTCGCCTGGGCGATCGTGCGCCTGGGCGCCTGGGCACCTGGGCATCTGGGCATCTGGACGCCTGTTCAACTGTGCGATCGGGCGATTAGATCCGAACTGAGTGCCGGAAGAGCCCGAGGTAGTTGAACGTTGTAGTTGAAGCTTGAATGTTTCTGGGAGTTGCCGAAGCACCTGTTTCGGTACAGTGGTGCCGTCGGGTCGCGGAAGTCGTCCCGCACCGTTCGGGCCTCAGGCCGCACCGATGTCAGACGATCCAACGTGAGGAACAATGGCGAAGAACAACTCCGCGGACGACAAGCGGAACCGCGCACGCGAGAACGCCCGCCAGATCGCGGCGAATCAGGCGAAGAAGGAGAAGACCGCGAAGACGATCCTGTACACCGGGATCGCAGTGGTCGTCGTCGCCGTGCTCGCCGTGGTCGGTGTGCTCGTATTCCAGCAGAGCAAACCCGCTGTCAGCCCCGCGAACTATGTCTCCGACGGAATCACCGTGGGCAAGGACAACACGCTCGTGCAGCCGCTGAAGATGCCCGAAGGCGAGGAATCGGATCTGCCGGCTCCGACCGAGGAGGGTGCGAAGAAAGGCGCCGCCACGGTCACCGTCTACCTCGACTTCCAGTGCCCCGGGTGCAAGGCTTTCGAGGAAGGCAATGCGAGCATGCTGCGCAAGCTCGCCAACGAGGGTTCGGTCGTCGTCAACTACAAGCCGGTGTCGTTCCTCGACCGTATGTCCAGCGGCAACGAGTACTCGACCCGCTCGGCCAACCTCGCCGCCTGTGTCGTCGACAGCCAGCCCGAGGTCGCCATGGACCTGTTCGACGCACTCTACGCTCAGCAGCCGGAGGAAGGCGGCGAGGGCCGCACCGACGAGGAACTGCTCAAGGTGGCTGAGGACGCCGGCGTCGACACCTCGAAGAAGCTCAAGGCCGATTCCGAGCAGACCGTGAAGTCCTGCGTCACGGACCGCACCTTCGACAAGTTCGTCGAACAGTCGAGCCAGACCGCACTGGACGACGGTGTCGAAGCCACCCCGTGGGTGCTCATCAACGGCAAGCACACCGACAAGACCAGCGACTCGCAGGCCCTGGCCACCGAGATCCTCAAGGCCACCGGAGAGTTCAAAGGCTGATCGCCCGAGCTTCCGGCCGGTGCCGTGTGAGTAGGACGGACCCCGCCGAGGTGGGGTCCGTCCGTCTTTGGGCCCCGCGGTTTTGTGGCCTGGCCCGGCCATGGACTACTATCGTGTAGGCGCGCACGCTCGGTGCACACCACGCCTCCTTAGCTCAGTTGGTAGAGCACCGCTCTTGTAAAGCGAAGGTCGTCAGTTCGAGTCTGACAGGGGGCTCCACTTCTCACCAGGGGAAACGCTTCAGCGGATCTTCCGGACACTGCCAGTCGCGTAAGAATCGCGTAAACCAGTTTCAGCGCGTGCGCGGTCGAGACGATCGGCGACTTCATCGAGATCATCCTCGAAAAGAGACGAATACACGTCGAGAGTCACCGTCGCCGAACTGTGTCCGAGCATCCGCTGCACCGAAAGCACCGACGCCCGGGCACTAATCGCCATGCTCGCCGCCGTATGCCTGAGGCCATGCGGAGTAAGTTCGGGAACGCCGATTGCATCCACTGCCTGATTGAACCACCGGCCCCGCTCATTGCGGTTCCGCAACGGTCCTCCCCGCGGCGACGTGAAGATCAGGTCTGTCATCCCAGCCGTGGCGATATAAGCGGCGATCTTCTCCACAAGGAACTTCGGAACCGGAACCGAGCGGATCTCATGGTCCTTCGGCGGCTTCACAAATGACTTCCCACCGTCATCGACGATGGTCTGCTCAATGTTGAGACGACGGCGCAGCGGGTCGAAGTCCTGCACTCTCAGACCCGCCAGCTCTCCCCACCTGAGACCGCAGTACGCGAGGACGTACACAATGAGCGCCTGCCGGTCGTCGGGCGTTGCTCCGGCCAGATCCTCGACCTGCTCGGCAGAGAGGAAAATCTTCGACTTCGGCGTAGCCTTCGGGAACTTCAGGCCGCGGCATGGGTTGCTGTGCACGCGTCGGTCGCGGACGGCCGAATCGTACGCGGCTGAGAGGACGTTGACGATCTTCTTCACCGACCGCACCGACAAGGTTCCAAGCAACTGCTTGGCCCACGCCGCGACGTCGGCGTGCTCGACGTCTGAGAGGGCCACAGACGCCCATTTCGGCTTGATATGGACGTCGATGATGTTCTGTGTCCTGTTGCGCGTCGTCACGCCCAGATCGGCCCGAGAATCGAGGTGCCGTTGCACCCATGTGGGAACATCGACAGCCCCGCGCTCAGCGGCGATGTACGAGCCCCGCGCAATTTCCGTCTCCACCGAATGGAGAAACTTCTGGGCATCGGCCTTCAATCGGTAGGTCTTCGCTCGATGCCTGCCACTCGGGTCCTTGTATCGGACCTGCCACGTACGACTCTTAGTCTTCTGAATACTTGCCACGCGTCAGCCTCCTACCTTGGCAGCTTCCGATAGCGCCTCGTCCGCTGAATCGACTGCGCGCTGAATCGAATCAGCGTGTGGAGTTGTCGCTTGATCTTCCAGGTACGCCAAAGCCCGTTCCCGGTCAGCCCGCAGATGATCGACATATCTCGAAAGAATTTCGAGATTCTTTGTGACTGTCCCAACCTGGTCCTTCACTTGCGCCGCATTGGAATCAAGGTCGCGTAATAGCAGATGGACATCGTCTGGCGCGGCCATGGCTTCTACGCTCATTCCAAGCACCTGAGCGATAAGGTAGGCCTCCCCTAAACGCACTTCACGCTCACCGAGCTCGATTCGCGAGATGATCGCCTGCCGAGCCTCGCCCCAGCCGCGCTTCTTTACCTCATCAGCCAACTCCGTTTGCGACATTCGACGCGCTCGGCGTCCACGTTTCATTGCTGTAAGAAATTGCTGGTCAGCAGCACTTCGGCCGTCTACATGGTCTGTCATGAGTACCACAATACGTGCCACCCACGCTCATGCGCTACTCCAAATCGTAGTAGAGCACCATCGATTATCACCATGTAGCATGGTATTCTGGCATTGGAAGCTACTACAGAAGGAGGTAACTGTGAACGATAACCCCACTCAAACGCTTGCCAGTGAAGCAACTAAACGGGACTGGCATGACACTCTCACGATCCGGCAGGTGGTAGAGGAGTACGGCATCCCGGAGAACACATTGCGCTGGTGGCGGAAGAACGGAGGCGGCCCCGACGAATTCCCCACCGGCTTCACCGTTGGACGCTCGGTTCGTTACCGACGTGACGACATCGACAACTGGTTTCAAGCACAGTACGAGCGTGCTGCGTCCAACGTGTCTTGACCAGAAGCGGACGGCTGGGAACAAAGTAGGGCGGCGGTCAGCTGAGCCGACCGCCGCCACGTTGGAATCTAATACTCCTGCGAGCACTGGGCTGCTACCCAGCTCGCGTGGATGCCCGCAAATCAAAGGACAATGCTATGCACTACGATACCAAACGCTGTGCGCGCGACGGAAGCGATGTGACATCAGATCATGTGACATGTCATCCCCTGCTCAGTCCTGAGACTTCGAGACGAGACGGTTCGTCATGACTTATGCGAAGTTCGGGACTGAGTATTTCGATCAGCTGGTAGCAATGCTTCTAGACGCTGGGGTCTCAGAGGCGCTGGAGGACGCATGTGTGCGAACTGCCGCTGAAGCCCAGCACTACATGTTCAGCCGTCTCGGTCCACGCGAGGTTCAGCGGGATGCGATCAATTTCCCAAAGCGGTTTTTAGAGAAGGCCTCGGACTCTCCGCTGCGAGATGATGCAGCAAAAGAGCTGGTTCGCAGTGGTGTTTGGCGCGACACAGGTGACCGATACGAGATTATCCACGGAAGACGCGACATAAAGAGCGGCATCATGGCCCAGCATAAAAAGCTCGAGCGCGACGCCCGCAGCCAGCGAGCTGCAAGAGCGCGAAAGCGAAAAGAAGCGGCACAGGAGGTCTCATGAACTTTCAGAACATCCATCGTTTAACTGACGAGGAGCATGGAACCCTCAATGCTGCACTAATCTCGTACGCTGACGAGATCGAAGACCCGACCGAATCGCGCGTCGTGCGCGACCTCGCAGATACGCTCATCTCGGGGGACGTGTGCATTCGTCAGACAGCTATAGGGCCAAGGAGCTTGTGGCTCTCCTTGGACCAGCAATACACCTACCAAGTCCAATGGTCCCCAGAGTCCCATCAGCTTGTCGGCACAGTCGCAGAGTTCCCATCCTTGTCGTGGATAGACTCTGATCCGCGAGAGGCCTTCGACGGCATCCGAAGCCTTGTCGCCGAAGTATTGAAGGACATTGCCATATCCGGCGAGGAACCACCCGCGCCAGGCGTCCGTTAGCCGGACGCTGACCGGACACCCCGCGCACACACACCGCCAGCCCCCTCCAGGAGTGTCCGGAACACCCGCCCGGTGATCTGCACGGTCAAGGGGCCTTATACGAGACAGGAGAAACTATGCTGATCGGATACGCCCGCTGCTCCACCACTCACCAGGATCAAGACCTCACGGCCCAGCGAGACCGTCTCATGTCCCTCGGCGTCGATGCCGAGAATATTTTCACGGATGTTGGTCTCACCGGTACGAACCGCGACCGCCCGGGACTACGAGAGTCGCTTGCTGCCGCACGGGCAGGCGATACCTATGTCGTCACCAAACTTGACCGCCTCGTGCGGTCAGTACGCGACGCCAAAGACATTGCGGATGAGCTGGAGGCCAAGGGGGTCTCGCTGAGTATCGGCGGCAGCGTCTACGACCCACACGACCCCATGGGCAAAATGCTTTTCACGAACCTGGCGATGTTTGCCGAGCTGGAGGCGGACCTCATTCGGCAGCGCACGCGTGAGGGCATGGCCGTAGCGAAGGCGCGGGGCCGGCTGCGGGGTAAGCAGCCGAAGTTGTCGCCCGCGCAGGAGCGCCATCTCGTGTCCCTGCTCGATTCCGGCGAGCACACTACCTCGGAGGTCGCTGCGCTCATGGGTGTCTCGCGCGGCACCGTCTACCGGGCCAAAGAACGCGCCGCGCGCTCTTCGGCCTGAGACGGGCTGTGGGGTGGAATCGAGCTGCTCGATTCCACCCCACAGGTGCACGCGATTACAGCTCAGGCATGAGCTGCTCCCTCACCCAATTTTCGAAGAACCACAGTTCGTCGTTGGTCACGCTCGGCGTCGCAAGGTTCCGGACGTATTCGTGAACCGCCTTTCGTGCGGGATGCTTCTCGGGCATCGCGACGAGAGCTCCGAGCATGTATCGGACTCCCTCAACCCGTTCTATCCAAGATTCACACTCAGCGAGAAGTGGCATCGTGACGATGACCTGCCAGGGGCGGAACTCCGTGGCGCGATGTTCGATGGCGTATGCGTCGCCAATTTCTGGGGGCACTCCATGCTCTCTGAGCGCGTTCGAGGCCCGTATGATCGCGCTGTGAATCGCGTCAGGGTCCTCGGTGTGGTCTGCAAACCGCAGCCAGTGGAGTCGGGAGGTGGCGCGGTGGAAGGGATCGAGACGCAACGGGTCACCGCCGTAGGCGCTGCTTCGGACGAGGTGGCGCGGCTCGATATGAACGTCAGTGAGCGTCAGCTCTGCATCCGCAAGCACTTCCTCTCCGGTGTGCACGGTCTCCACGTAATATTCGTAGGGTCGCAGCTCCGGCTCGATGAACAAGTTCTGCCCCGGCCTCCTCGCGGACGCCTCAACCTCGTTGCGAAGCTCACGTTCTCCCATCACATCTCCTCAGTAGTGTCGTCATCACCGGAGCGGCGGCGCTTCCTCCGGTCCGTGTTCGGGCGATAGATCAGCGCACCCGAATCGGACTCGTCCATTTCCGTTGTTGCGGGGGCAGCGGTATCCGCCGACGCCGACGTGCCCTGGTCCCAGGTACTCGTGCGGTTAGTCGCCTCGGTCGGGACCTGTGCTCCTCGTACACCGTCGGCCACGGCCTCGCGGATGTCGTCACGCGAGACCCCCGCCGTCAGCGGCGCATCGTAGGCGGCCTGCAGATCGAATCGCTGCGTCCACCACGAAATTTGCTCGATCAGGTCAAACTTCTGGTCGGCAAGCCCTCCAAGGTCTGCCCCTGGCCGGGACAGTTGAGACGTGTACTCCGCGAGGTTTTCGCGGATTTCTATCGGTACGTTGGCGGGGAGAGCCACCTGCGCTGCCTGCATGATGTGCGCGGCCTCGGCCCGCTCTTGCCATGTCGCGTCGGTGCCCAGTCGAGGCATCGCCCCGATAATTTCTGCTGGATCGAAACGAGTCGCTCGGTCTCCGATGGAGTGGACGCCGCCGATTTGATCGGGGACCCCATGCCGATCAATTGCCGACACCGCCTTAGCCACAGCCGACTCGATGTCGGCCTCGTTCCCCGAGCCTCCGGCAAACCGGAGCTCATTGAGCGCCCCCGTTGCGGCATGGAACGGGTCCATCGCTGTTGTGCGACCACCATCGTAGGCCGATCCGGAGAGCAGCACCGTCGGGTCATCCAGTACCTGTTGCTTCGTCAGCTCAGAGTTGTGGAGCACGTCGTCGCCCGACCGGACGGTGCTGACGTTGTAGTCCATCTCGCGAGAGAACTCCGGCCCCGCCAGGTTCTCACGCGCTTTCTCGACGAAACGCGGGTAGTCGATGACGGACGGACGCTCATCGCTGCCTCCTGTGTCCTGGGGAGATGGCCCCTGACTAGGTGGTCCTCCACTGGGAGCCTGTGCCTGCTCAGAACCGCTGCTTTGGCTGCCGTTGCCCGAGTCTCCCGAGCCAAGCGCTCCACGGGCCCCAGGCTTCGGCGACGGCAATGGCTGAGGCTCAGGATTGGGGTCCGGTTTGGGGTCCGTCGTGTCGTCTGGCTCTTGGTGGCGTGGAGCTTCTGGCCCGCCCCATCCCGCGAAGAACTTCCGCATGAAGTCATCCTGTGCTTGCTGTGCACGCTGGTTTTTCACGCCTCTCTCAGCCGTCGACTGCGCGTCTTTCAACGCCTTCTGCTGAGCCCCAGGCAGGAGGCCGCCGAGCGTTCCGTCTTCATTTACCTTGTGATAGCGCGACGGGTTCTTCTCAATCATTTCAGCCGCAGCCTGTTCTCGACCTTTGTCCCAACCGCGCTTGGTGTCCTTGGCATCCATGATGCCTCGGCCTGCTTGCATGAGTCGGCCTGCCCCGCGCATCGCGCGACCGGCCTTTGAACCGACACCCATGACGCGACCAGCCTGACCGAGCATCGACCCGGCCTTGCCCACCATCGCGGCCTTGCCCCCAGCACCGACCGCTCCGAGACCGCCAGCACCAGCACCGAGGACCGCTGCGGCACCACCAGTGGCCGCGATTGCGCCCCCAGCAATAGCCAACTTGCCGACACCCGACGCAGTCTTCTTCATAGCGCGCTGTGGAGCGGTCGCCTGCTTGTCAATGACGGAAGTATCGCCCTGAATCGCCCCCTTGACCATGTTCTTCAACGGGAACGCCAGGAACGCGAGAGCGAGGAAGAACAGCAACGCCGCGTGAGGCTTCATGATCCACGGAATGTGCCCGAACGTGGACGATCCGAACAGTGACGCCATGGCGTAGGAGACGAAGAGGACGATACACACTGCGGCGACCTGCTTGAGGAGGTTCACCCCGACGATCTCTGCGTACCTGACCGCGAACGGCCTCCGCTTACGGTCCCCGAGAGAAGACACCAGCAGCACCACGGGGGCGAGGAAGAGGAGGAAGAAGAACATCATCTTCTGGAAACCAAGGTAGATTGCCGAGCCGACGATTGTCAGGGAGACGGCGGTGACACCGACGAGCCCGGACACGGCAATCAAGATTTGCTTGTTGTACTGATCGCCAGTGATATAGGGGATCATATCCGCTGTTCCCGCACCAGCTGAGTCGCAATGGCTGGTCCCGCTGGCACCGTTGTACATCCACCGACGCATAGCGTTGTCGTCGTCGCCGGGGGTGTCATCGCCGTTATCTCGGTCGTCACACATGATCTTGACGTTGGCGAGGTACGGGACCTTATCCCAGAGGTTGTCCTTGCCCCACTTGAGGTTCTTACTCTCGTCCCCGTCAGGGGAATACGTGGCGGAGTTCCAGGTGCTGGTGGCCTGGAGCACCTTTTTGCCGGTCTCGTCGATTTCGCCTTCCTCATCGACACCGACATATTGCCCGTTGAGGAGGGCGGGACCCCAGCCCACTTCACCCTTGTCGAGGGCTTCGTCATCGAGTTGGGCCTGGTGCTCACCTACCTGCCCCAGGTGCCAGGTTTGGTAGGGGACGCCGTACCAAAGAGCTTCCTGGACGGCCTTTACAGGGTCGTCGGCGTCGCAGTCTTCACCGTCTTCTTGCCCCCCGTTCGCGGCAGCGTTCATTTTGCAGGCCGCCGATCCTGAGACTTCTGTGACGATGTTCGTCCCCCAACTGACGACCTGTGAGGTGCTTTCGCCCATGAGCAGGTAGACAGACATGATGAACACGCCCCAGCCACCTGCTTTCAGGGTTGCTTGAAGCGAGTGTCTCGAAGCAAGCCAGGTGATGAAGATGCCAATGGGGACGAGGACGTAAATCCAGGGTTCAAAAATCTCATACATTGCCCCGATGAACGGCTGCATCAGGGCCGAGAAACCGGTGTAGAGGACGTTATCCATGACGAAGTTCAGGAACGCCATGGAAATCATCATCGGCACGTGCACCATGGACATGAGTGACATGTTTGCCAGCGGGCTGATCACGAGTGCCGGAGTCATGCACTCCTCGTTACCGTAGCTGTGCCATTGGAGCGTGGAGAATCCATAGCGCTCGTATGTTGGCTTGACGATCACGTCGTCCTTGTCGCCCTGGTCGCCGTACACGCGCTGGAGGCGCTCCATGCCGTTTCCTCCCTGGCCGCCTGCTTCATCCTGCGTGAAATCGGGCTTGATCGTAGAGCGGTATCCTTCGCGGGGTTCTGCCTTGTTCAGGCCAGCCGCGGTGTCGATGTTGGTGTACGTGCTCGGCTGTGGCACATCGTTCGGACTGCAGATGTTCTGAACCGTCGCGGCGATGTTGTCTTTCATGTCATCCCACGGAAACGCTTGCGCGGATGATGTCGAGAGTCCGACCAGTCCAATTGTGAGGGCGACAGTCGCGAGAAGTGCGCGCATAATTGTGCGGACGCGCGCACGAATCGGCGAACGCGGCCTGGAAGCCTTTTTCTGCGTTCGCCGATTGTCGCGAGCTGCCAGGCCAAGCATCGTTCCTGGACGTCGGTGAGAGAGGGCCGCAGTCACGATAGGTCACCGCCCGTGGCTTCCACTGCGTCGTGGAGGCTCCGCCGCTGCTCGGGGGTGGTCGTGCCCCGGATCGCGTGGAGCATGTCACGGGCCCGCTCTATGTCATAAGCGGTCCGCGCTATCTCAATAGCGCCGTCATCTTCGCCGCGACGGACGGCGTTAGCGAGTCGAGACCGGGCTCGACGAGTTCGTTCAGAGAGCATAAGCCATCCTTTCTGGATGCCTTTCTCTCACTCTCTATTTTACCTCACCCTCGGAGGCTAAGGGAGTATTTTCGCAGGTCAAATACCCTATTTTGCGGCAGGGTGCTATATTGATCGGCGTCTTTTTGCCTGATCAGCCGGCCCATTTTGCATTTGCGTCTGCGCCGAAATCGCTTGATGCCTCGCCGTTGCTGAGTGGTCTTTTATGTGCATTCGGAGCTGGCGCAGTACTCGAAGGCCCTGTGTGGCGCGTGAGCCGCTTTTCATGCGCTCGGGCGACAAAGGTAGTCGTTTCCCCTTGCGAGGGACGCTCCGTGGGCTACCTCGGCGCTAAGAGCTGGTGCCATCGAGCGACAGTCCACGGCCTGGTTCTTCGGGTTAGGACCCAAGGGGGCTTCGCGCGCGTTGCACGCGCCCGCGCGGTATGTCGGCTGGGGAAGGTGAGCGTAGCGAGCCTTCCCCAGCCGACAGAGGCGATGGAGGAGCGAAGCGATCGCTCATCGCCTCTGAACTACTTCTTGAAGGTGCACTTACCTCTTCAGGCAACCACCCCTGGAAGTAAGTATGTATGTATGGGTCATCGATGATTTCAGCGATGGTGTTTGCGCTGAGGTCATCGATGACCTCAGCGCTGACTTACGGGAGAAACATCATTCGTACTGAGACCGTCGTCGGCGAATTCGTCTACGGCTGGGGTCGCGGTCCCAAGAGAAGTCTCGGCTCGCTCGCTGAGGGCGCTCACTGCCGGACCGGGGCGCATGGCTTCAAGATCCCTTTTAGCTCGCTCGCTCAGGTTGCTCACGTCGAGAAAGTGAAGGCAGTTGATTTGGGGAATCGTCATGATGCGCAGCGGGAAATTGCCGGGCGACTTAAAGACTCTCGTCGCTCCGTCCGCGACGCGTTTCGCGGTTGTCTTGCTGGCGCAGATGTACCAGACGGCCCTGATCGAAGCATTGCTCGCATATGCGGAGAGTTTCTGTTCGTAGACGCTGATTGATCGGTCGGTGTCGCGCTCAACTTCGATGGCGATGTACTCGGCCTCATTCGGGGCGAGGATCGCAACGTCGGGGCGTTTGCCGGTGCTGCGGCCGTTGGCGGTGTCCTCGGACTCGAGTTGCGCGGTGATCTCGTCGGCGTGGCGGTCGATACCAGTGGCAATTTCACGCTCAGAAAGGACTCGGTATCCGGCTGACTCTAGTGCCATGCCGATATCGGCAGCCATCCAGGCGTGCTGGCAGATATTGGGGTTGATTGCGTTTCTGAGGTTCCAGGGGAGTCCTGCGGTGCGGGCTCCAATTCGTGAGGCGAAGTACGCTGTTGCGCCGTTCGACGCAAGCGCTGTTCCAAGGAGGGGTCCTAGGCCGATTCCCGGATCGTCTTCAATCGCTTTGAGTGTTCGGAGCCGACGCTTAGCCGCTTCTACAGCTCGACCGAACTTCGCGCGAGCTTCGGGGCTCTGAGCACTGTGTTGAGTGGGAGACCAGAGCGTAGAGGGCTGCTCGCTTCTGACGATGTGCTCTGCCGTCAGAGAGTGCCAACGCCCCAGCAGGCGCAGGCGGTTGAGGTCGCGTTCGGAAATGGCGACGCCCCGGTTGGATCGTGTGCGGATCGCGGATGGCGTGCGGGTCACGGGTTCTCCTCTGGTCAGCAACCTGCGGCTACACCATCATTCTACCAATAAAGCCTCCGATAATCCCTCCATTAAAGCATCCGATAAAGCCTCCGGATACTTCTCCGAAACAACGTTGTCGCCCGGAGGGTTTATCGTTCCCGAAAGACCAACTGAATAAGCTTCTGACCTGCATCAATGAAGTACCTCTCCGAACCTCCGCCCGAAACACACAATGCGAGCTGAGAGGGTATCTGAAAAGCGGTGGGAACAGTGTTCTGGGAGGGTGTGCCCGTACAGTCATCCCGTAGACCGTTCTGGAACACTCTTGAGGTGCACCCCTGGGGAACAGTGTTCCGGTACACCCTTCGGGTGCGGTCTCCGGTCAGGTGGTGGCTTCTGTAGCGTGCAGGTGTGCTCTTGAGGGAACAGTGTTCCGTGACAGTGTTCTTGGGTTGTCTGGGTCTGTGCCCTTTGCGTGCTGGTTGAGGTTCGAGCGCGCTCCTGGGGTCCCTTGTGGTCGTCTTTCAGGGGTGCGTGCAGCTTAGATGTGGGATGCCTTTTGGGGATTCCCGGGGCTCTTTGTCCAGGGTGGAAGGGTCATGAGTTTCGAGATCATCCACGGGACTCCGGGGACTCTTGGGAGGCAGGCAGTTCCAAAGGTCGATGACTCTATGAGGCGATGCGCTGGCATAGGGATACCTGGGGTCCCTGGTACTCATCGGGAGAGGCTGCACAGTTTTGGAGGTCCGGAGCTCCACTAGGGTGTGTCTGATAAATGCTGCAGCCAGGCAATGACGCCGTTGAGCACGACAGCGGCTCGATAGAGATGGCAAGCTTGTCATAGCGAGTGGCCAGTCCTCGCCATTGCTTCAAACGGGCGTAACCGCGCTCGATGACATTGCGGCCCTTGTTACTTGATCGCGTCGAACTTCGGGGGACGACCACCCTTTGACCCGCGCCGGAGCCGATGGCCTTGCTGATCGGACGGTTCGGAAATGACTGCCTCGATCCTCCGCGACCGCAGCAGTGACCGATTTGCTCTCGACGAATAGGCCTTGTCGCCAAGAACAGCGTCCGGGCGGGTACGTCGACCGACCTGAAAGTTCTCCAGCAGAGGAGTGAGCATGGACCTGTCGCCGTCCTGGCCAGCCGTGCAGATCGACACCAGCGGCAACCCGTGGCCATCGACAAGCTGATGAGTCTTTGTCGACAAGCCTCCGCGAGAGCGGCCGAAAGCGTGGTCAGGCGACTCGGTGGCCAGATCCTTGTAATTCGACGAGTCCCTTTTTTACGCGGCTGATGTTCGTCGCGTGTTGATGCGCGCGAGCGATCGTGGAATCGACCGAGACAGTGAAGTCGACCTTGTTGTTCTTTGCCGCGTGTGCAGTCAGAGCCTGGTGGATGGCGTCCCAGGTACCATCGGCGGCGAGGCGGCGGTGCCAGGTCCACACGGTCTGCCATTTGCCGAAGGTCTCGGGCAGATCGCGCCAGGCGATGCCGGTGCGGTAGCGGTAGATGATGCCCTCGATCATCTGTCTGGGGTCGGAGAAGGGTCGGCCCCGTCGGCCTGTTGGTGCTGGTAGGTAGTCGGCGATGAGGGCCCATTGGTCATCGGTGAGTAGTTGGAATCGAGACACGATTCCAGGGTTTCAGACTCCCACCGAGATATTTATCAGACACGCCCTAGCCCTAAAAGACGACTTCACCCTTAGACAGGTTGCATTCCTGGAACGCCTGGAACCCCTAGGACCACCAGGCCAGCAGGCCAGCAGGCCAGCTCACTTTGAAAAGCCGAGAACCCCTGGTGTCCCCAGTGAGCAAAGTACACACCTTGACACGTGTGAGACTCCTTCTAGTGCCTCTGATATGGGGCGGCGCCCCTTGATGTGGGTCACCTGAGGGGGTTCGGCACCCCCTTGGAACCCCGCCGGTTTCGGGCACATTGTTCGCGCCGCAGTCGGCCCGCGGCCGCTCCCAACCCCTGCACTCCCTCTCTGGTGAGTGTCCCTATATTTATTGATGGGCCCCGGTCGGGGTCTGGTCGCTGGTCCTGGTATGGCTGAATTGCCCTGTCATCAATGATCCGGAGGGTGCCGCCAGGAATCCAGGACGCGCGTTGACTGCTGATAGGGGCTCGGCCCAACACTGTTGAGGTCTCGTCGTAACGTGGGTGCCAGCATCGAGTGTCGTGACAACCAATGACCATGGAACTGACGGTCGAGGAGGACTGTCATGAACACCGAATACGACGTGCGGCTCGGACTCGACGTCGGCAGGACCAGCCATCACGGGTGTGGGCTGGTGCCGGCAGGAGAACGGGTCTTCGACCACGAGCTCTCGCAGGACGATTACGGTCGAGTGCTGGTGATCGTTGATCAGCCGAACACGATTGGTGCGCTTCCCGTCGCAGTCGCCCGGGATTGTGGAGCCGTTATCGCCTACCTTCCGGGGTTAGCGATGCGCAAGGCTGCCGACCTGTATCCGGGCCAGGCGAAGACGGATGCCCGGGATGCGTTCATCATCGCCGACACCGCCAGAACCATGCCGCACACGCTTAGGTTTGTCGATCGGGAATCGGATGTGCTGGCCAATCTCAAGGTGTTAGCCGGCACGGACGAGGACCCGGCCCTTGCTAAGGGCCCTGTTTCTCCGGTGGAACGGTGCCTTCGCTGAGTCCGCGGAGATGAGAGGTAACGAGTGAAAGCGCTTGGGCGATAGTGGCGCGCTGCTGCTCGTTATATTTCTGTGAAATGGCGGAGTCGATGTCATCGGCTGGAGCATAGAGCGCTCGTATCTCGTCGAAACGTGCTGTTGAGGCAAGAATGGACGATCGCCCGTCGTCCGGGGCGGTCCTGCGGACGATCCATCCGTCTCGGTGCAGGCGGTTGATGACTGAGGTCAGAGTGGCTCGCCGATACCCGGTCCGCTCTGCGAGCGTCGAGGGTGTACAGGGTCCCTCCCGGTCGATCACATCTAAGATGTCGAGATCGCGAGGATTGAGACCTACCTCGGCGGCGACAGCGTCATTGAGAATACGCAGTTCGATCCGAAGGCGGCGTAGTTCGTCTCGCAAAGGGGTGGTCATGCGGCTCATTTCTGGGCCCCGTGCCGGTTTGTGGACGGGGCGACCGGAGTGTGGATATTGTCAGTTCTGTCGAGCTCGTCGACCATCGCTGCTGCAAGGTCTGCTCGGGCCGTGTACGCAAACGATGGGTGCCCGACGTCAAGGTGGTAGTCCGAGACCCTTGGGGAGTTGATGAGTCGTCCTGGCCTCATGATGGTCCAGGCGATGTCTTTGTTCTTCTGCAGTTCTTCTTCCATGCGGCGCATGTCTTGGTACAACGTGCGACCAATGACATTCCTGAGGAGAGGGAAGATTGCGAAGTCCGCTACGAAGTTTGTATGAGGTGGCGGGTAAGTAAGGCCCGAGCTTACGACCACGAGGCGGTTCCCAGCGGACTGCTTGCGCATTGCACCAATTATCGTGTCAGTGCCTTGCGAATAGATGTTGATTTCGCGTGGTCCATAAGGTGCGCCAAGAGCGGATAGAACTGCGTCGGCTCCAGTAACGGCCTTATCGACACCTGTTCCAGTGATTGCGTCAGCAACGGTGATGCTGATTCGCTCGGAACTTGGGAGCAAGAGCGGATCGGGCCGTCGGCTTACTGCCGTTACATTGTGGCCAGCAGCTAGCGCTAGGTTGCATATCCATAGGCCTGTGGGGCCAGTGGCTCCGAATACTGTTACTTTCATTGAGGTGCCACCGATGAGTTGGACGACAGCTTTTGCTGATCCACACGCTGCGCGAAGATCGGCAGGGCCCGCGCGCCGACTCGTCTCAGCCGGCCATTGACGTTCCGGTAGAAGCTAGGGCGCAGCATCTGGTCGAGCATGAAGCGCACTACTGGGCCGGGAACTACGGCGTAGTTGAGAACGACGTACGGGTCAGGCTCTTCAAAGGCGAGAAGTGTGGAATTCGAAACCCCGAGGACCGATCCGTACCAGTCAGATATCTGTTGCCAAGTCGCTGCCACCTCGTCTACAGGCGCGGCAGATACGAAGTGGTTTAGAAGCACGGGGCCGACACTGGTGTCCGTGTTGCCAAACCGGATCGGGTTCCCTGCTGACTGGATCAGCGTCGGCGTCCGAACCCCATGGTCGCGGATCGCGGCTTCGACTACTCCGGTCAGTGTGTCTTCGCCGTCGAGAATCAAGGTTACGTCGTGATTTGGGTGTCCAGCGAGTGGAGCGATGAAAGTCGTTTCGAGTAAGCGAATGTGGGCGACGGTCGGATCGGCACGCAATCCGGCGAGGAATGGTCCGAGCGTGTCGATGAACTGGCGCCTTGCTGCGCTCTTGCGCACGAATGGGCCTCGTCGGACTGGGTCGACCTCCCAGGTGACATAGGTGAACGTTCCGCTGATGGGTTCGGTCGGTTCCATAGCTCCTCCTAGCGAGTTAATACGATATTCGTATTAAATGGTAGCAGGCTCCTCAGCCAATGGGTCGAATCGTGGTCACCCCATATGCATCAGCGTCCACAAGAGAGAGGACGTCGGCGAGTCTTGGTCCCTGTCGGTCGTCCGATTCGGGTCCGGTGCCCACCAATGTCCCCGGTTAGTTGTACTGACCGGAGACGTTGATTGAGCCTGCGGGGTCGTGAGCTTCCATCAGTTGGTGGGCGAGGTCATGGACACGCTGCACGGCTTCAGGTGGGTCGAGCACTTCGATGTGGTCTCCGAATTGGAGGAGTTGGCGAATGGACTCGATGTCGGGGTAGGCCACGGTGATGGTGAGCCACCCGTCGACGGGGATGGACACGTCAATCAGGCGGCTCCCGAGGATTCTGGCGGCGAGGTCCAGCCGGTTGGCGCGCAGGTGCGCGTGGATCTCCACGCTTGCGTCGGTGGTGAACTCGCCGACCAGCTGATCCCAGACCTTCTGCAAGGACTGGCCGTGCCGCGACTCGGCTGGTTCGTCCATAGCCTTGTGTGTCACCACGCGATTGGTGTTGAACATGCGCGGCGTCCCGTTCACGTCACCGACCAGATACCAGGCGGCCTGCTTGCTGACCAGCCCGTAGGGGTCGACCTGGTAGGTGTCGGCGGTGGCGTGTCCGCTGTGGCGGTAAGTGACGACAAGCCGGCGGCCTTGCCGGGCCGCAGTCAGCAAGCTCGACAGGTCACGGGTCGTGGTAGGCGTGAACCATCCGGCAGGGTCGATCAACAGGACTTCGGACAGTGCCGGTTCGCCTGGGCCCGAGCGACGGGCGGCTGCTGTGAGCTTGGCGCGGGCGTGTTCACCTACCTCTCCGAGGCCAATCTGTGCCAGCTGGTCCGGGCTGAGACCGACGGCCGTGAGGAGCTGCAGCTCCGACGGTTCGAGCCGTGACAGGTCCAGACGGGATCGGGCGTCCAGCACGATCGCGCCATGGCGGCCGCGTTCGGCATGGACTGGGACACCGGCAGCGGACAGGGCTTCAACATCGCGCAAGATCGTCCGGCTTGAAACATCAAAGCGGTCAGCGAGCTGCTGGGTAGTCATGCGTCCGTGCACTTGGAGCAGCAGGACGATCGACAGCAGACGAGAAGCCTTCATGGACTCATTCTCTCAAGAAACATGACAGGAACTGTCGTGTATTGGTGATTTGATGGCGGAAGTTCACACGCCAGCCCAACCCTTGGAGGCCCGCCATAACGGCACCTAGCCTGTTCCTGACCTACGTGACCGACGCCCAGCGTTCTACCGCGTTCTACAGCGACCTGTTCGACATTGAGCCCACTTTCACCAGCCCCCGCTACGTCGCTTTCGAGGTCGCGCCCGGTGTCCTGTTCGCGATCTGGACTGGCCACAGTGACCAGTCCAAGCCCGAGACGCCGCGCACAAGCGAGATCGGACTGATGCTGCCCGGCGGGGGCGACGCCATCGACGAGGTTTACCAGCAGTGGTTGGCAAAGGGCGTTCAGGTAGTCGAGGAGCCCCATGACGACGTGTTCGGGCGAACTTTCGTGGTCGCCGACCCCGACGGCAACCTCATCCGCGTCAGTCCCGTTGACTGACATCTCACCCCATGTCCTACGTGGCGGCGAGCAGCAGCTCGCCGCCACGACTCTTTGTCGAGGAACCCATGTCACACCCCAATGCAGCCCTGACCCCGCGCCATCGTCTGATCGTCGCCCGACTGGTCATCGACGAGGGCTGGCCGATCAGCGAGGTCGCCGCCCGCTTCCAGGCCTCCTGGCCTACCGTGAAGCGCTGGGCCGACCGCTACCGAGCCGGCGAGCCCATGCAGGACCGCTCGTCGCGACCGCACCACTCACCGAACAAGACCAGCCCGAAGGTCACTCGCCGCTGTATCCAGCTGCGGCTACGACTCCGAGAAGGACCCGTGCAGTTGGCGTGTCGGCTGGGGATCGCGCCGTCGACGGTCCACCGGATCCTGACCGACGCCCACCTGAACCGGCTGTCGCATGTGGACCGAGCCACGGGGGAACCGGTGCGCCGTTACGAGCACGACCATCCCGGCGCGATGCTCCACGTCGATGTGAAGAAGCTCGGCAACATCCCCGACGGCGGAGGCTGGCGCTACGTCGGTCGTCGTCAGGGCGAGAAGAACCGGGAAGCTACACCAGGCAAGCTCAGGAGCAAGTACTCCGACCCGTTGATGGGCAAGGCCTACGTCCACACCGTCATCGACGACTACTCCCGCGTCGCCTACGCCGAGATCCACGACGACGAAACCGCCGTCACCGCGACGGCCGTCCTGGTGCGGGCCGTCGAGTGGTTCAACCGGCGAGGTGTGACCGTCGAGCGGGTGCTGTCGGACAACGGCGGCGCCTACCGCTCACACCTATGGCGGGATACCTGTCACGGGCTCCGCATCAAGCACAAGCGCACGCGACCGTATCGACCGCAGACCAACGGCAAGATCGAGAGATTCCATCGGACCCTGGCCGATGGGTGGGCCTACGCCCGCTGCTACACCTCCGAGGCCGAACGACGCGGCGAGCTCGATGGCTGGCTGCACTATTACAACCAGCACCGTCCCCACACCGCCTGCGAGAACCAGCCGCCCTTCTCACGATTGATCAACGTCTCCGGTCAGTACAACTAGGGAGGATGTTGTCGTGACTCGTCCCGGACGCCGTTCTCTGCTCACAGCAGTCGAGGCCAAATTCCGGGTCCCATAGATTTCAAGCTGACAAGCAGTCGTAGTCGTGCGTCTTAGCTTCAGCTGGCAAACGTCAGTTCAAGTTTTCCGACTTCCGTTTTCGGTAGGTTCGCATCTTCGCGATCGACCCGCACGCCCTACCTTGTGGCCCATTGGTTGTCATCCCGCACCAGACCTTTGTGGCACCGGGGCTTCGGTCATAAAAGGACAATCGGCAGTCCGGGCAGGCTTTCAACCGATTCCATGTGCCGCGTTGCATGCTCCGAAGCACGATAGTGAGGATCGCGGCACTGGTCTCTTCAGACTGAGGGCGAAGGTCGACCACCATCCCTGCATCCGCGATGGCGACGATGGGAACCACAGGGTATTCAGACAGTCGTTTGTGAAACCACCAGAGATCGTTGTCGTTCGGTTTATTGCGTTGGACCATATCGCGCAGACCGTCGCGTATCTGAGTCAGTCTGCTGACTTGTTCTCCATCGGTGGGTCTCGGGAGAGTCTCGAACTGTCGTTTCCATTCACTCTCACTGCTCTCAACCAGTTGTCGGAGATCGTCGCTCGGTGCGCGAGTGTCGTGAGGTATTCGCCAAGTGTTGAGAAGTCTGCGCACCAGTTCCAGATCGTCGGGTGCGGCATTTCGATCCGCTGTATTCATCTCGATCATGCTACCTGTCCGATGTTGACACTTGACACGTTACCACTAATAGAGTGAAGGTGGTAACGCAATCAGTAGCGTGGCCAACGCTTGCGTATGTGTCGAAACTTCGTTGGTGTGACAACAGTTGCGGCCACAGACTTCGGCGTCAGAGAGGAAATCGACGAGTATGAGCGAACTGCGACGGTCGATCGGCGGCACGGTAGGCACGTTCATTGCACTGTCGACCATCCTAGGCAGCGGGATGATGATCCTTCCGGGTACCAGCTATTTTCAGCTGGGGAGGTCGGCATGGATTCCCTGGTGCATTGCTGCTGTGTCGGTCGCTCCTTTGCTCTATTCGTATGCGTGGCTGGGCAGACGCTACCCATCAGCTTCCGGAGTGGCTCACTACTCCGAGTCGGCACTGGGAAGGGCAGCAGGAAAAACTGCGGGCCTATTGGCCGCATTTGCATTGACGGCGGGAATCCCTGCCACTGCAATCACCGGCGGCCGATATGTCGCGGAATTCTCCGGTTGGAGCACACTCGCATGGTTGTTCCCCGTGATGGTCCTTTGTCTGGCAACTGTGATCGTCCTGGCTGGAACAAATGTCTCGGGCAAGGTTCAGGTTGCTCTGGTGTTGGGACTGTTCGCGCTTGTGCTGGCTACCGCGCTGATCGCACTCGTTGTGCATGGAACGCCACCGCCTTCCATCGAGTTGCCTCGATGGGGCCCGCTCGGGGCGGTTCTGACCTCGGTGTACGTTGCTTTCACCGGTTGGGAGACTGTTGCTTTCACTTTTGAGGAGCACAAACGCGCAGACCTGATCCCAAAGATCTTCGCCACCTCATATGCCGCGGTGGTGGTTCTCTATGCTCTGTTGCTGTTTGGTCTCTTCGCCGTGGTCGACGGAAGGGACCCGGCGCTGAACTCGGCTCCGCTGTTGATCCTCGCCGAACACTCGCTCGGCCATATCGGCAGACCGATTGTCGTGGTGCTGGTCATCGCCTGTATCACAGCCAACGTCTGTGCCTCGGTCCTTGCTCTGTCACGTCTGGTATTCGGGCTTTCCCGGAGCGGCCATCTCCCTAGAGCGCTGAGCAGGGTGCGTGCTCAAGACAGCAATCCGATTGTGTCAGTGGGAGCCGTCGGAGTGTTGCTGACAATCATCACTCTGTTCGGTGCCCTCGACCTCATTGATTTCGAGATGCTGTTCGTGCTTTCCGGCGGAATGTACTTCGTGCTCTACGGTATCGGTGTTGTGTCTTTCTGGAAGCTATCCAGCGGAGCGGCAGCGTTGACGGTCAGCGTGATCAGCGGGTTGAGCGTGCTGTTGGTGGCGGTCTTGGCTGGTCCTCCGATGTGGCTGTCCTGGCTGATCTGCGCGTTATTGTGGCTCGTCGCAGTCGTATCCGGGAGACACCGCCCTCACCTGTCAGAACCAACCGTCTCGCCACACGCGGATTCGTGAGCTGACAGGGTCGTCACCGCACCCGCACGCCCGAGCCGGCGACGACCTCGCCGATGACCGGGTGACCAGGCAGTTCACCGGCGACGAGCAGCCCGCCGGAGGTCTGCACATCCCCGAGCAGCAGCACGTCCTCGCGACCGACCGATCGTCCAGGTCGCGGAGTCAGTTGGAGTCAAGCCTGGAACGTTGGGTAACTGGATCAAGAGGTACCGGGCTGAGCATCCCGAAAAGTTCGCCACTGACGAGCTGGAGTCGGTGTCTTGGGCCGAACACCAGGCGGTCGTGGCTGAGAACGCACGGTTGAAGCAGGAGAACGAGTTCCTGGGAAAAGTCAACCTTCTTTGCAGCGAAGCAACAGTAGAGGATGTCTACGAGTTCATTCAGGGAGAGAAGGCCACCTATTCGATCGCGATGATGTGCACAGTCCTCGGCATCGCCCGCGCATCGTTCTACCGCTGGCTCAGCCGCACGAAGGCGGGTCCCACACAACGCGATACACGGCATCAAGAACTGGTCGCGGCCATCAAGATCGCGCATCGCTAAGCGCCATTCAGCGTGGTTCTCGCATCCCATAGTCTCCGGATCGCCGGTGTACCAAGCCTCAGGGTCCGCGTTGATGACCCGTTCGGGCGTCTCGGGTTGAGCGAAGAAGAACCAGTGCCACCACCGAGTTGCGAATCGAGCATCCGCGCGTCGCAGATGCTCGCTGATGGGGATGCAATCCATCAGCACCGCTTTATCGACCCGGTCTGGATAGTCCAGCGCGACGCGGAGTGCTACGTAACTACCGCGGTCGTGTCCGACAACTGAGTATTGCTTGTACCCGAGTTCAAGCATAAGCGCTGCCAATATTCCCGCGATCTCTCGTTTCGAGTGGGCGGAATGATCTCTTGTTGGTGTAGGGCCAATCGACCGCCCATAGCCCGGTAGGTCCGGGACGACGACTGTGAAGCCAGCCGCGACTAGTTCGGGCGCGACTCGATGCCAGGTCGATCCCGTACGTGGACGCCCATGGAGCAGCAACACTACGGGGCCCTCGCCTGCACGGCGAACTCGTAGCGCACATTCCTTGATCACAACGATCTCGTCGATGAAATTGTCGAACATCTCACCAGTATGAGCGCTCCAGCCTGCTCGAGCGCTGTTCTACATGCGAAAGAAGTGAAAGTAGTGCTTGCGCGAAGAGATACAAATTCCCGATCATCCGGCCACGCCTGTTACAACAAGCCTTCCAGATCCATTCGGCATTGAGCGGTACATCTGACCGCATCGGAAACAAGCAGTACCCACTGTGAGGGCGAGGGCGCGACAGCTTCATGTAATGGTTTTTGACAACCTATAGCATTACCCTTCAGTCTGTGGGTATGAAGACGACCTGGGCATGGCTGGGCGACCATCTCGCCGTCGATTTCGCCAACACGATCAAGGTAGTCGATAACAGCACTATCGAACTCATTGGCTCCGTCGAAGAATTTCACGACTGGCACGAAGCGGAACCCGCTGACTTGCCCACCGTTGTCCTGACATCTGAGAGCCTCCGGGACCTGCGTAACCTCCGCGATTGCGCCCTTCGGCTCTTGCACGCCGCTTGCGACGACAGGACGTTGCCGCAGGCTGACGTTGCCACCATCAACGAGGCAATCGAAATCGGCGGCACACTCCGGTTGCTTGGGTCGGCAGCTGGAACCTCTCGTTTACAGAGTGCGTCGGAGGGCGGGTTCGACGCACTTGCCGGGCTTCTTGCTGCCGCTGTGGTCGATCTCCTCGCGCGAGAGGATCTCGCCAACATCGCCGTGTGCTCAGCGCCATCGTGCGGTCAGTTTTTTCATCGTGCCCGGCCGAACCAAATGTGGTGCAGTCCTGGCTGCGGCAATCGAGCTCGCGTCGACCGTCACCGTCATCGCAGGATGGATGCCACGGGAATGGCCCGGCGGTGAGCGTGATGACGACGATTGATCTCTCGGTAGTGCCAGGATTCGTTCTTGCCGTCATACTCATCCTCATCGCTCCAGGACCAGACCTGGCCTACATGGTCGCAGTTGGTCTCGGAAGCGGTCGACGAGCAGCGCTCTCTGCCATCGCGGGCATCTGTTCGGGAATGGGAATCTACGCGCTCATCGTCATAGCGGGATTGGGCACCATAGTCGCCTCGAGCCCCCTCGCTCTAACGGTGATCAAAATATTCGGTGCGGGCTATCTTCTCTGGCTGGGTATCGGAGCAATCCGCTCTGCGCGAACCGCGGCAGGTAATCAGCGCTCTTTGGATGCTGGTCGTTGGTACTTTCGGGGTCTGTTGGTCAGTCTCACGAACCCGAAACTGCTTCTCTTCTTCATCGCCCTGTTACCACAGTTCATCGGAGAAGCGTCGAGCCCGACTCTGCAGTTAGCACTGTTAAGCGTGATCGATATTCTCATCGAATTCGTTCTCTACGGCGCCGTCGGGCTGTTCGCTGGTTCTTTTCAATCATGGTTTGCAGACAGCGCGAAGGGTGGGAGACTCCTCCACTACATTGCGGCCGGAGTCTATTTAGCACTGGCAGCACTCGTGGTCGTGGATCTGTTTTTGCAATGAGAGTGCTAACTCTGCCATCGCACCACTGATCCGGATCAGAGCATGCGGATGAGCAGATCAAACTGAGTTGTAGTCAGGGCGTAGTGCCAGGTCCGAATAGTCGATGACGATTCCGCGGGAGTCAACCGTGATCTCGGCATTGAAGTCTCTGCCGTAACTGGTGTAGCGCATTTTGCCAGCAGTCGGGCTCGAGTCGTAGACCTGGTCGCTGCGAATCACTCGAAGTGAGGGCACTTCGATCCCCACGTTCGTCCCGTTGCCGTCACGACGATGCGACGTGTCTTCCAGCCTGGGCCGACATCGAGTATCCAGCTGGTGTCGTGGGACGAGGCGATTGAGGATCCTGCCACCCGAATACCGTCGTCGCCGAAATTTACTTGGGCCACGTCGTTGTGTGAAGGGTCGTCCACGCCGGTCCACACGTAGAGGTGAGTCGTCATGCATCCAGTGTTCGCCTGCCTCGACCAGAAGCGGCATCGATTTCTGTCCGGCGAATCCGCACATAATCGCGGACGGCGGAATAGGAGAGTCCGACAGCTGGGAGTTCGTCGATGAGGCGGTTCAGGATCCTGGTTGCTGTGTGGCTTTGCTTCCAGGATGCATCGGGATCAGCGCGCAGCATGGCGTCGATGCCTGGCTTGTGGGGGTCCAGTTTCGGTGAGGTTCTCTGCGCCAATTTCCATGGTGGCGGTTCAGTATTGTCTAGGGCTTGGCGGACGGTGGCGATGCACGTTGTGGCGTTGGCCGAGAGCCCGGCTCGAGACTCCTTCGATGCGTGCGTCGCGGCGGATGGTGGCGAAGAGTTCCACTCGTGACTCCATGGTGGTGGCCCCTGTTCTGTTGAACCAGCGTGTGGTTCTAAGGAGAGGCAAGTTGTGGCCGTCGCGACAACTTCTGCGAGTCGCGGGTGGGGCCAAATGAAACCGTCATGGTGGGCTACTTCACACTGTCATAACTAGACAGCTCTGATCGCCGATGAGGCGAAGATCGTGCGAATAACGTAGTTGTCCACGCTTATGAGGCCGGCATGGGCACCAGCGCGCCGGGACAGTAACAGAGTCACGGCATCTCTCCCCTACCGATCGTACCTCCACGCAGGACAGTGGCTTCGGAGGCCACGAACCCCGGCCACGAAGTGCAAAACGCGAGCACGCTGCCCAGTGCGGTAGGAATTCATCAGAAGGGCCGGTCACCACATGATGACTATGGTGACCGGCCCTTCTCAACCACGGCACCAACCAGGGTGCCGCAGTGGGCGACCCCTGCCAGTCTTGTTTGACAAACCTAAAAGGATCCCTAGTGCTGTTGGAGCCTGTCCCACCGCACAGAGGGAGGATCGCCTTCAGACGCCCACTCGACGTCGTAACCCAGATTCCGAAGGACATCTATCGCCGAGGCCGGATCGTCTCTCACCACGGCGCGCGTTTGTGTTCGGCGCCACTCAGCTCGCCCGTCCTTCAGAGCCGCCATCGTGCCCTCCTGCTTATCCACCCCGAACTCTTCGATCAAAGTTTCGAGCACGTCTTCGAGACAAGGGCGGAAACGGTGACCGCCGAGAGGGAAATGGATGCTCTGCAAAGATGGGACCGCATTGGCATCAGCACGTAGGCGCGCCCGGCGCGTGCTCTGTCCCGCCTTGGCCATCAAGAATGTGAACGCGTCCCGATGGGCATGAACATGCATATGCGCGGAAGGGACCTTGCCGGAGTTCCGGTCGTATTCGTATCGGAAGATCGGACCAGTACCGGCCATCGGGACGACTTCGATCTTAGACTTTTCGACTGCTAGGAAGTCACCGTCCCTGTCGAGGCAGCACCTATAGTCCACCTTAAGGTTGAGGAACGGCTGCCCGCCCACAGCCAGAGGAATGCCAACCGACGGGTTCTGGCGTACAGAAACACGCGGTGTGCCTTCAATGTTGAGAGCCTTGAACGGGTCACATTGAGGCGCCACCGCGTGCACTGTCTTAGTTAGCCGTTGCGCGAAGTCAGTAGCCTGAGTTTCCAGCGAGGTACGCTCAATCTCCAATGAGATATTCCAGCTCCATGAGATCGTCATACAGAGCCTGATCGTCATCACTCAAGGCATAAGCATTCCCGCGCGCTTTGAACTCATCTAAATCGCTGATGCCCGCAATTAGAGCTGCATAACGGTTACGAGCATCCTCGAGAGAGATAATCTCAGTCGTCGCTATTGGCATGGTGTTCCACCTCCCGGTTTTACTCATAATAACCTTGATTCGTTGAGAGTACGCTTAGGCACTGACACAAGTTTCGCAGCTTGGAATTGGTGCGATTCTCGCGCTGACAGCGCTAGCTGTACTGGCCGGGGACGTTGATCAATCTTGAGAACGGGGGCTGGTTGTTGCAAGCGGTGTGTGGCCGGTGCTGGTTGTAGTGGTGCAGCCACGGCAGTAGAGCGTCTCGGCGTTGCTGCTCGCTGGTGTAGCAGCGAGCGTATGCCCAGCCGTCGGCCATGGTGCGATGGAAGCGCTCGACCTTGCCGTTGGTCTGAGGCCGGTAAGGGCGCGTGTGCTTCGGCATGATCGAGAGGGCTTCGCACGTGCTGCGCCACAGGTTGGACCGATAAGCACCTCCATTGTCCGAAAGCACTCTCTCTATGGTGACGCCGTGCTTGGCGAACCACTCCACCGCGCGGCACACCACGCCGACTGAGGTCGCAGCTGTTTCGTCGTCGTGGACCTCGGTGAAGGCGACGCGGGAATGGTCGTCAAGGACGGTGTGAACGAACGCGTATCCGAGCTTTGGGCTACCGTAGGCACTGAGTGACTCCCGGTGTTGCGACGCGATGCTTCTCGCCTTGGCGACGACCGACGTAGCGCCAGCCGCCACCGTCAGGGATGTTTCCGAGTTTCTTCACGTCGACATGTACGAGTGACCCCGGGTGGTCGTGCTCGTACCGCCTAACCGGCTCACCCGTAGCTCGATCGGTATACGAGAGGCGATTGAGACCCGCCGAGCGCAGGATACGGTGAACCGTCGATGGGGCAACGTGGAGCCGGCCGGCGAGCCGAACGGGTCCTTCCCTCAACCGCATCCGCAGGCTCACGCACCGCTTCACCACGTCCTTGCTCGTCCTATTCGGTGACGACTTCGGCCGAGAGGATCGATCGTGCATGGGCTCACCGGCACGGTAACGGTCGACCCATCTCTTCACGGTCGGCCATGTCACCTGGAAACGAGCGGCGACCTCACTGATCGGCCATACTTCGTGCACCACGAGACGAGCGACTTTGAATCGGTGACGCGGCGTCAGGGCCGCGTTAGCGTGTGACATTCGATCTCCTGGAATTGAGCAGGCGGCCCCATATGGGACTGCCTGTCGTTGGCAATTTCTCCTGCCTGTTCAATCTCTTCAGAGAACGGGGATGAGCTCCTCATGGAGCCAAACACGCAGATGCGTCGACGTGGTAGTCAGCGGGGTGCGATTCTGCTCGGGGATGAAGCCCTCACGTAGACCGGTGGGCATCCCAAGGATTGCCTCGGCCATGTCCGGTGGCATCCCTACCTGGAGATACTGTTCACGCATCTGGGCATCGCTGATCTGCTCGACTCGGACCTCCCGGTCGAGCTCTTCTGAAAGGATTGTCGCGACCTGGGACCATGTCAGGTCCTCAGGGCCGTGAACTGCCTGGACGTGGCGTCTGCTCCAGTTGCGATTCAGCAAGATGAGCGCTGCTACCTCAGCAATATCTCGCGGGGCTACCCAGCCCATCGGAAAGTCGGGTGGCAGTACGGTCTGGAGGTGCCCCGTTCTGATCGACGCCAGGTCCAACAGCAGATTAGTGAAGAAGAACCCGCAGCGAAGGTGAGTGACGTCCACGTCGCAGGCATCGAGAGCGACTTCCGTCTCGGCCAGGCCATCGATTTCACCGGCACCGTGACGCTTTTCCGCGCCAACGCTGCTCTGGAAAACAACCCGTCCGATCCGGTTCGCCTCAACCGCGGCGACGATTGACTCCGTCGCACGCCGGTAGTCTCCCAGATGATCCGACGAGGTGGTTGGGGGATCGACCCAATAGATCGCGTCCATACCAGCGGTGGCTGAAACGATCTGGTCAGGGTCGAACGAGTCTGCTTCCACCACGTCCGCATACTCCGCAACGGAGGTCGAGATTTTCTCCGGGTGGCGGGTGAGTAACCGCGGTCTGACTCCGGCTCGGATGAGCATGCGCGTCAGGTGTTGACCAACGTTCCCCTGCGGAGTCGTGATGGCGATCGTCATGATGATTCCTCTCTTCCGTTCGTGCTTCCACGCTAGAGGCAGATCCGGCCTGATCCTGTCCGCAATTTCTGGAACCATGGAGACATGGACACTCCATCGACGCGATCACTCAAGTTGCTGGCGCTGCTCCAGTCAGGAGGACAATGGGGTGGTCGCGAGCTGGCAGATCAGCTGCAGGTCAGCGAACGAACCGTGCGTCGGGATGCCATGCGGCTGCGCGACCTGGGTTACGACGTTCGCTCCCGCCCGGGCCCCGGCGGCACCTACGCTCTTCGGCCGGGTATGAAGATTCCGCCGTTGCTGCTGACAGCGGACGAGGTCTCGACGATCATCACGAGCCTGTTGGTTCTCGAAGCGTGGTCACCCGACGACGCCACCGCTGTGACAGCATGCGCCAAGCTCGAGCAAGTCCTGCCCAGAAAGCTGAAACAGCGGGCTGCGGCGGTGGCCCTGTCGACACAAGTCTCTCGGGAACCTCCAGCGTCCGTGGATTGGAATCTCGTGGGCACGATCGCCGACGCCGTCGCGACAAGTTTGCGGGTCACCTTCGACTACACCGACCAGCATGGTCGTCGTTCGCACCGGACCATCGAACCGTATCGACACTTCCTGCGCCAGCAACGCTGGTACCTCATTGCTTACGACCTCATGCGCGAGGACTGGCGCATCTTCCGCCTCGACCGCGTAGAGGAGGTGGCAACCTTCCCTGGACCTCATGACCCGCCAATATTCCCGTGGCACTCGATCGCGGACTGGCTCACAAGCGACTTCGGAGCCACCTGCGAACACTGAACTATCGTCTCCGGTCAGTACATCTAAGGTACCGTTCGGCCCACCTCTTCACAGTTGGCCAGGATACTTGGAACCGTGCCGCTACTTCCGTGATGGGCCATCTTTCGTCAACGACAAGCTGAGCGACTTTCATACGGTGACGCGGGGTCAGTGCAGCATTGGGGTGAGACACAATAATCCTTTCACTCGCCGTAAATGTAGATACGGAAACGGTCGGGCACGTGCGACTGCTGATATTCGAGTTCTTCAGCGAGCACATGGCCTGACAGAGCTTTCTTCGTATACCGCGGCAGATTTCGCGCGTGCCCACCCATGTGGGCAACAGCCGTGGCCTGGCCGCAGGCACGCGCCACAGCAGCGGCCGCAGGGTCTGTACAGTCGCGAGCAGCAGCGTGGCACGCGAACGCCTGCTTGCGCATAGGCCCCACCGTGAGCTTTCCCTCTCGGAACCTGTCGGCGGCATCGAGCGCGTTCGCGAGTCGGTCATCGTCTGGACGATGCAATATAAATACCGGCAGGAGTCGGCGGACGCAGGTGGCGGCCCAGCCGATCAGTTCTCGACGGTCCGGCTCAGTCAGGGTGAGTTCTGTCAGTTCTGGAGCTGTGAGCTGATCATTCGTCATGTACATCAAGGCTACTTCTAAAACCTCCGTTGAGGATTGTGGCATCCTAAGCCCATGGCCAAGCGCGAAAACCTCAAACCATCACTACGGCCGGTGGATCTAGCGCGTGAAGCTGGCGTGTCTACACAGGCGGTTCGAAACTACGAAGATGAGGGCATCCTTCCATCCTCGATCCGTCTGGTCTCCGGCCATCGGCGTTACACGATCATCCATTTGGAGGCGCTGAAGACCTTCATGGCACTCACTTCCGCAACCGGACGGCCCAGAGCCGCGGTCATCATGTGCGGCATCAACACTGGAGAAATGGACAATCCGCTAGCCGAGCTTGACGTCGCTCACGCTCAGTTGCTTGCTGATCGGGACGCCGTCGAAAGTCTGGCCTCGCACTTGGACGAATCCGTCATAGGTCGGCCCGCCCCGCTCTCGAGCCCGCTATCACCCGTCGAGTTATCCCGACGGATTGGACTTACGACCATGACCCTGCGTGCTTGGGAAAAGATTGGCATCCTCATTCCACAGCGCAATTCCGATACCGGCCACCGCCACTACCTCGCAGCCGACGTCAGAGACGCCGAGCTTGCGCACTTGTTGAGACGAGGAGGTCACGGCCTTGCCGGTATCGCCAGGACTATTTCTGCGGTCAGAGATCACGGCGGTGCCGTCGAACTGGCAGATACGGTTAACGGTTGGCGGCAGCAACTAAACACTCGCGCACGCGCTCTTCTCGCGGCCAGCGCAGCACTCGATCACTACGTTCGAGTGCTCGATTTCGTCTAGGAAGCGGTCTCGATCAATGTCCCCGGTCAGTACAGTTAGTGCGCCTAGTGCCACTAGCCGCTTTGCCGCCGCGGCGACACCGGGAGCGGAGCCTGGAACGCGTGCTTCCCGATGCTAATTTTGCCGGTGACATCGATTGGAACGACTCTGTCGATGTCGCTATCAACAGTTCTCACCAGGATGAAATGAGCGCGACCCGCTCCGAGCAACACGCAGCCCCCGGCTGCTACTTGACAATGAATGTAACGGGCGGCATCAAGGGCGCTGCGCTAGCAAAGTCCTTACCGTGCTCATACTTTCGAGGTGGGCGGCGAACTCAGGTGATACGTACTTGGCGATGCGTTTCATGCGTCGCAGTGTCACTTGGACGTTTGCCGAGTCGACTGGCTCGTGGTGGGCTACCCGATTACGCGTCCTGTTCAACTCCGCCATGCTGTCATGCAGCTGCGCACGGTCGGTCTGATTGGGAAGTACCTGCTTGAGGTACGGCCATACGGTCGACTGGACGCGGTGAGCGGTCAAATTCGCCCAGAAACCGAACATCATCTCTGCCAGTATGGCTCCGGGTGGGGCGCTGTAACCCCCGGCTCGCGATCTCGCGTTACCAACGTCGTCACGGGACCGTTTGTCTCCGCCGTGTTGGTGCGGAAAGAGGCGGCGCAGAGGTATGTCCTCAAACCAGTGATTCTCTCCTTGGCGGAGGGACAGCTGTAGGCCTCGGTCGTAGAGGTTACGCACGCCTACCTCAAAGTGCGCGAAATCATGAAGCAGTGAGGCGTTGACGTTTGCGTTCCACTCATACAACCGCAATGCTCGATCGTCGTTGTGACCGGCGGCGATTAAGTACCGTCGGAGCCGCTCTTCGCTCAACCACTCGATGACCCACGACTCCATGGCGCTCCTTTGCTTATCCTCGTATACGAGCGTAAACTAGTTAGCAGAAAGACCGCTAGCGAGTTAGGCCTCGCTCAACGCGCTTAGCGGTTAAAGCATAGAAAGGCCCGGTATTCGATCTTCGCGATCGACCCGGGCCTTTCGCCTTCCCTCCGCCCTCCCCGTATTGCCTCAAAAGTTGGGGACCATCACTACTCCTGCCCGGGACGGCACCCGAGCACCTAGGCCGTGTCAGAACCACCAGATATCATCGTGGTTATGAAATCGGCAGCGGTCGCTGGGCTGGCCGGTGTGGCAGGTGGCATCACTGGCGGCGTCGCCGGGTACAAAACGATGCGCCCGGTGGTGGAGTGGGCTGATCGAGTGCGAGCAAAGGACATCGCGTATCTCGAATCCGAGCAGGATTTGCCTCCCATGCCAGCACCTCAGCCCTCCTATCGCCAGCCGCGTAAGCGATGGCTCATATATCTGCTGAGCATCCTCGGGACCGGCGGTGTCGTCGCCGTCATCGGCGGTGTGGCAACCGCGCTCATCGTCAATGGGGTCGCCAGCACCACAGACATGCTCCCCGGCGAAAAGGTCGTTGCACTCGCGGTAACCGGCGTTACGGGCGCGGTCATCGGCGGCGTGATCGGGGCCGTGATCGGCGGCCTCATCGGCGGCCTCCTCGACATTCGAGAAATGCGCGCCCGCTTCCAGCATGCGCGGGTATATGTGGCGCGCACGGTATGGGAACAGCGTGAAGTCCTGCGCACTGACCTCGCCGCGAACCTGCTTTCGCGGGAAGACGCAATACAGCAGCTGTACTCGGATATGAGCACATAAAAGTGCCCCCGACTCGTTGTCGGGGGCACTCGCGTGCGGCGGCTCACGCAGGCATCGGCAGAGGATCAGATGCTCGGACCGCACCCTGCCTGTGTCCAGACAGGGCGCTGAGCATCAGGCCTGTCAGCAGCTGCCCCGCATCCTCGCCAGTCCCGAGCAGACGCTCCAACGTGGCATAGTCATGGGCGTCGAGGGTAACATCGATGGTCGTCGTCGCACCCGCCTGTGCGCTCGAAATGTCATCGCAGACCATCGACCACTGTGCATCCCGGCACTCGTCTTCGAGGTGGATCAAGGCCGCGATCTCGCCATTGCGGTCCTCCCAGTCATCCAGGGACGCATCGAACGCGGTGAGCACGTCGTCGCGCACCTCTGTAGTGATCGTGTACATAAGGTGACCTCCTGTGGTCGTAATAGCGGTTTCGTGGTGGACGATCAGTCGCTGAACGGTGGTGGCGTCATCGGTCATGACCGGCTCATTGGCACCGTAGACCGGCCAGTGCATGCCTGTGCGCCGATGCCGGACTTCGGCGATGAGGAGCGCCGTGACTAGGCCGTCGAGCGTCTCCCCTGGACGCATGGACTCGCGAAGCATCCGTACCGGAGCATCGGAGATCGGCACTGAAATGGTCGTTGTGGGGCTCGTCGTCGTGGGATCGATGGGCGAGGACGTGTCCTCGCTCGAACCGGCGAACCTCTTGCGAGCTGCCGCCTCCCAGTAGGACAGGTCCTCGATTACGTCACCGAGGCTTTCTCCTCCGTAAAGATCGTGTGTGATGGCGGCGAGCACGTCGGCCCGCACCGTGATGGTCAAATCCATGGTCACTCCATTTGTCACTGAAGCCTGCTATGCTGAACTTCACTGCAAGAATCGATGATAATTGCAGTGATGAGATCACCGTAGCAAAGTTCAGTGAGGATTGGAATGACTAAGCGAGAAAAGATCGCGGAGACATTGCGGGAGCGGATCGTATCGAACCACCAGGCAAACATGCACTTCACGTCTGTCTACGCAGTCTGCGACGAGTTCAACGTGGCGACAGGAACCGCCGTGGCAGCCATGGGCGACCTGCAGGACGCAGGCTACGTCTACTCCAACCACCAGGGCTATTTCATGGCAGCGTCGCTGCCGATCACCGAGCGTGAGGACGAGCGGCGAGCTGTCGTCGCGGCTATTCGCGACGAGGCTCGACGCCTCCAGGACATCGCTGACAGGCTCGACCGGACGATCTGACTGCGAACATATTGCGGACGTTGCGCGTAACCTGCGCGTAAACTATCACGACCGATGGCCACCAATTGACGCCAAACAGTTCGGCTCCATGATCGATATTTGCGCAGTTCAGCACCCATATTCACCAACCGCAACCAATTGCAACTTGGGAGGCGGACCGCTCTTGTAAAGCGAAGGTCGTCAGTTCGAGTCTGACAGGGGGCTCCATTCGGTAGGGCCCCGCGCATCGCTGGAAACAGTGGGCGCGGGGCCTCTTCATGCCCGGGCCGTGCCGTGGCTGGGATCTGCGCTGCTGCGGGCGACGGGCCTTGGCCGCGCTCGTTCAAGCACAAGCTTCTCGTCCAAGCGCAGACATCTCTCGTTCGAGGCGGAGCGCGGCTATCGATTCGTACACGGCGCGAAAAGTGCGCTCGGCCTTGAACGAGGCAGCGGAGGCGAGTGGCCGGACGCTGCGGACGAGCGGCGGAAGCGAGCGGTGCGGACGAGTGGCGGAGGCGGAGACGAGCGGCGGAAGCGAGCCGCCGGGCGACCGGCTAGGTCTGGCCGTCGCGTCGGAAAACGAGCATGAGGGAGCGCATGCTTAAGACGAAACCGCCGAAGAGCAGCACGAAGCCGAAGAATGAGTACAGGCGGATGTCCTTCGTCAGCAGTGGACCCTCGTCGCTGGTGATGAGCATGATTGCTCCCACCACGGCGGCCCCGGCGAGGACGGCGACGATGAGCTGCTGAAACAGGCTGGTGAGGAAGCTGCGGTCGGATGGATTCTCGAGCACACGCATGTTCATCGAGAACCGTCCCTGTTCGAGGTCCTCGGTGATCTTGTTGATCCGGCGGGGCATGCGGTCGATCATCGGCATCAGCTGCAGCGCCCGACGCTGGAGCTCATCGGTGATCTTCGTGCCCTTGAGCTTCGACCTCACGAGCCTGTTGCCCTCCTGCCGGGACACGGCGACGACGTCGAAGTGCGGGTCGATCGTCAGCAGCGCACCCTCGACGGAGGCCATCGCCCGGAATGCGGCGCTGATCGGTGCCGGCACGGAGAACCGGTGCGCGAGCACGAGATTGAACAGATCGTCGAAGAGCTTCTGACCCTGTGCCGCACGGGTGCCGCCGCCGTAGCGCAGCAGGAGTTCGCCGACGGCCCGTTCGACCCCCCCCCCCCCCCGATCGTTGAGCCCGTCTGGACGCCCGAGGAGTTCGATGAGGGCGTCGGTGGCCCCGGCGCTGTCGTTCTGATCGATCGAATAGAGCATGAGGCCCAGAGACGTCTGCGTGGCTGGGCCGAGCCGACCGACGGCACCGAAGTCGAGAAGGCCGAGTTTCCCGTCGGGAGTGATGAAGATGTTGCCGGCATGCAGATCGGCGTGGAAGATCCCATCCCCGATGATCTGCTCGAGCGTGGCACCCAACAGTGTGGTCGCCAACCGGGACCGCTCGGCACCGCTGAGCTCGGTGAGCAGCGCCCCCGCCCGCGAGACCGGCTGTCCGGGCATCCGATCCATGACCAGCAGGCGTTCGCCGCTGAGGCCCGGATAACCGTGCGGAACGGTGACGTCGAACTTCCCCGACCGTTTGAGAGAGCCTCGGTGCTGGCCATATTGTCCAGCTCGATCCGATAGTCGAGCTCCTCCTCGAGCGTGTTCGCGAAGCCCGTGGCCAGCGACTGCACACCCAGATCCCTGCCCCAGGTCGTGGTTTTGTTCAGCCAACCCGCCAACCGCAGGATTATGTCGAGATCCTGAGTGACCTGATTGAGTGCCTTCGGCCGCTGCACCTTGACGATGACTTCCGTGCCGTCGAGCAGGGTCGCCTCGTGGACCTGTGCCACCGAGGCGGCCGCCAGCGGCGTGGAGCCGATCCGTGCGAACACCTCTCCGATCGGTCGACCGAGCCGCTCGGCGATGGCCGGTTCGATGACCGACCAGGGCTCGGGTGTGACCTGGGTCTGGAGGGTTTCGAGCTCACGGACGAACACGGGCGGGAGGATGTCTCGGCGGGTCGAGAGCATCTGTCCGAGCTTGACGAAGGTCACCCCCGCCTCGGCGAGGGATTCCTTGAGCGCTCGTGCGGTCTTGACGTCGCGACCCGGCGAATCCCCTCCGAAGCCGCGCAGCTGTGAGCCGAGCCCGTGCCGCACGGCGATGGACACGACCTGGGCATAGCGGCCGCCGCGGCGACGGCGGGACTTCCACCCGAAGAAGAGTGACTGCGGGCTCGGCAGGGATCCGGTCGGAAAGGCCGCTTCGAGCATGACGAGGGCAGCGACGCCCAGGGCGAAGATCCACCCGAGGGCGAGCACCGTGAACAGCACCGCCACTCCGGGGGAGATGTCGAGTCCGTCGACGTTGTGCCCGGTGCCGGCCCGGTAGAGGTACTGGACGGTCACGGCCACGACGGCGCTCATGACGAGACCGACGGCCAGCGTGCGCGGCCAGCCGGTGGGGACGCCGACGACGCGACAGACCACGGTGGCGGCGAACCATGACTGCAGGAAGAGGAAGACGAGCGCAGCCAGGCTCACCAGCACATATCCGCCGACGTCCAGTGCTTCCATTGATGACTCTCCTGATCCTGCTCGGACTCTCAGCTGTGGGCCGGCCGCTGCGGGCCTTCAGCTTCGGGCTGTCAGCCGAACTTCGTCGATTCGGTCATCTCCAGCCTGGTCCGTCGAGTCAGTCCGTGCGCGAAGGGGCAGCCTTTAGCCGGAGGTGCAGTCCGAAGGCGGCGGGTCAGTCCGCCTTCGGCGGATCGAGGCGCCTCCGCCTTCCGGGCAGGCCCACCTGACGGGCCCAGATGAGGATCCACACCGCACCGAGGAAGGCGAGCAGTCCCGGGAAGAGCACCCCGAAGCGCAGGGTGGTCACGGTGATGATGAGGGACAGCAGCGTCGGCCCGCCAAGCTTGCCGCCGTTGTTGAAGATCGCCCAGATGCCGAGGAAGCGGGGGCGACCGACCGCGGGGGAGAGGTCCGCTCCGATCGTCATATTCACGCCCGCGCCGAGGCCGTTGCCGAAGGCCATGACCGCGGCGGCGATGACCATTCCGGCGAGATCCGGTTTTGCGACCAGGATGACGAACCCGGTGCCGAAGATGGACAGGCATGCGACGAGGGTCGCGACCCGACCGAGGTGATCCTTGATGTACGCGCCGAGGAACATGACGATGAGTTCGAGTCCGGCGCCGAAGGCGATGATGAGCGAGATCGAGGACTTGTGCAGACCGATCTCGACGCCCCACAGCTGGACGACGACCGGCTGGGCGGCGCGGGCCGCTGCCAGTGCGATGATCGTGACGCCGGTGAGGATGACCGATTTCCACCGCACGTCCAGCGGCGGCCGGCGATCCTTCTTCCCCCGCCGAGGAGGGGCGACGTCACCGTGTGCCGGATCGTTCGCCTCGGTGGGGTGGGCCGCCTCGGTGGGGGAGATATCGTCCGCAGGGGAGGTCGGCGTCGCCTCGGCGCGGTGGGGATGGCCCTCGAAGCCGGGAATCTGTGCGATCGGCAGGGTCATGATCGCGATCGCTGCGACGGCGGTGAGGCCGGAGAAGACGAACACGGACCAGATCGGGAAGACGAGCATGAGGCCGGCGCCGATCATCGGCCCGACGAGGTTGCCGACCCGCTGCGTGCCGCCGAGCGCGGTCATCGCCTTCGCGAGGTCGGCCGGCGGCATCACCTCGGCGACGACGGCCTGCCTGGCCAGGCTCCACACATCGGAGACCGGGCCGAAGACCATGAGCGCGACCGTGTAGACGAGCAGCGAGTACGGCGAATCCCAGATGAAGGCGGCGACGATGGAGCCGAGCACGATGATCGCCGCGCACGTGGCCACGAACATGGCCCGGAAATCGCCGAGGCGGTCGATGAGGATCCCGGCCGGCACCGTGGCCATCAGGGACACGGCCCCCATGATGCCGACGATGGCGGCGGCGAACGCCTGCGTCGACCCCAGCGAGAGCGCGCCGAGCACAAGGATCGGCATGATCGCACCCAGGCCGACGGCGAAGAGGGCGAACGGCACGAGCACCGGCCACAGGATGGGTTTGAGCACGTAGCAAGTTTAGTTGAGGTCGCGGCGGGCCGTCCGCCGCGGATGTGCCGGGTCCCCTATCGGTTCGTCGCCGGAAATGGCACGCTGGAGTCATGGTCTCTTCGAGCGTTCTCCCACTTCACAGTGTCGTCCCGCCCTATCTTCTCGATGCGATTGCCGAGCGCGGCACCGAACGATTCCCGAAGGCCGCAGCCGCCGCGGCAAGCTGCCGGATGTCCGACGAGAGCTGCCGGAACCTGCGCCTGGCCGGTCTGCGCTATACCCCTCCGGCCGATCTCGGCAGAGACGAATCCGCGCTCGCCGCGCCCGCTCCGGCGGGCCTGCAGCGCCTCGTCCACGATGCTCAGAACACCGAGGTGCTGCCGGGGGAACTCGTTCGCTCCGAAGGCGAAGAGCCCGTCAGCGATGAACCGGTCAACGAAGCCTATGACGGGCTCGGCGCTTCGTATTCGCTGTTCTCCGAGGTGTTCGGGCGCGATTCGCTCGACGGCGCGGGAATGCCGCTCATGGCCAGCGTCCACTACGGCAAGGACTACGACAATGCCTTCTTCGACGGCCGCCTCATGGTCTTCGGCGACGGCGACGACGAAGTGTTCACCGGGTTCACCGGTTCGCTGTCGATCATCGGCCACGAACTCTCCCACGGCGTCATCAGCCACGCCGCCGACCTCGAATACTTCGGTCAGCCGGGAGCGCTCAACGAACACTGCGCTGATGTCTTCGGCGCCCTGACCCAACAGCACGACGCGGGACAGAATGCCGAGGACGCCGACTGGCTCATCGGTGCCGGAATCTTCACCCCCGAGGTGACCGGTCGTGCCCTGCGCTCCATGATCGAACCCGGCACGGCTTATGACGACGACGTCCTCGGCAAGGACCCGCAGCCTGCGCATATGGACGACTTCGTCGCCACCGATTCCGACAACGGCGGGGTCCACCTGAACTCCGGGATCCCGAACCGGGCCTTCGCGCTCGCCGCCATCGCCGTGGGCGGCCCGGCCTGGGAAAGCGTCGGACAGGTCTGGTACTCCGTCCTCACAGGGGCTGAGATCACGCAGCGCACCGATTTCGCGGAGTTCGCAGAACTCACCATCGCCGAGGCGGCCGACCAGTTCGGAGCCGGATCCGACGTTCACGATGCGATCGTGTCCGGGTGGGAAACCGTGGGCATCTCCCACGCAGGTTCGGCCCGCGGAAACCAGGGGAGCAGCTGGTGAACGAGAAGCCTGCCGGTGGTTTCGGGCATCTGCTCGTCGAACGCTCGGGCGGTATCGGCGGGATGCTCCTCGTCTGGGAGGTCGACATCGACGCAAGCACCCGACGCGATGAACTGGGCCCGCGCATCGCCGAACTTCCCTGGTCCGACAGCGGGCAGAGCGATGGTGTGACGCAGAGTGATGATGTCCCGCGGGCCACGGGTGCTGATCGGTTCGCCTACCTGATCGAGAGCCGGTACGGGCGAGTCCGCTTCGGCGAGTCTCAGATGCCGCCGGAGTGGAAACAGCTCGTCGATGACGTGCGGGAAGTCGCCGAACCGCAGAGGCGCCAACCCGGCTGACCCCTATGCTGGAGATCATGACGGACACCAACCATGACCCGGGCAGAGACGCTCGGACGACGGCCGAGAAGAACGAACGCGACCTCGAGGCCGGGGTCCACACCGACCTCAAGGAATCGATGACATACGGGTCGTATCTCGACCTCGACCGTCTCCTCGGCGCCCAGCATCCAGTCAGCAGTCCCGAACACCACGATGAGCTGCTCTTCATCATCCAGCACCAGACCACGGAGCTGTGGTTCCGTCTCGTCATCCACGAACTCCTCGACGCCCGGCGACTCATCGCCGCTGATGAGCTGCAGACCGCGCTCAAGCGCATCGCCCGCGTCAAACACATCCAGAAGACCCTGACCGAGCAGTGGTCCGTGCTCGCTACGCTGACGCCGAGTGAGTACGTCGGCTTCCGCGACCAGCTCGGCCGTGCTTCCGGCTTCCAGTCCTGGCAGTATCGGGCCGTGGAGTTTCTACTCGGCAATAAGAATCGGGCCATGCTCCCAGTCTTCGACGGAGAACCCGAGGCGCGTGCGGCCCTGGAGCAGTACCTGGAGGAACCGAGCATCTACGACGAGTTCCTCGCCTGCCTGGCCCGGCGCGGTCTTCCGGTGCCGCAGCGGCTCCTCGACCGCGACAAATCGGTCGCCCATACTTTCGATGAGGAACTGTGCGATGTCTTCCGCATCATCTACGAGAACCCGCAGAAGTACTGGCAGGAGTACGAGAGCTGCGAAGAGCTCGTCGACCTCGAGGAGAACTTCCAGATCTGGCGCTACCGACACATGCGCACAGTGCTGCGGATCATCGGCATGAAACGCGGTACGGGCGGTTCGAGCGGAGTCGGATTCCTGCAGAAGGCGCTCGATCTCACGTTCTTCCCCGAGCTCTTCGACATCCGCACCGGAATCGAGAACGGTCCCGGTATCAGCCCCGAAGGGATCTGAGAAGTACCTTCAGCCGAGCAGCAGGTCCCTCACCTGCGGGAAGTACGGAGAGTCGGGGTCGATGACATCGGCATGGTTCGCACCCGGCAGCTCGGTCAGGGCGGCGGGGAAGGCACGGGAGAATTCGACGTCGACGGTGGCATCGGCATCCCCGTGGATCGAATGCACGTCGACGCGTGCCGGGATGAGGGCGGCCCGAGATCGCGGATCGTGGCGCAGGTAGGCGTCCAGATCGTCGTCTGGCCGCACGCCCATATAGTCGAGGACTGCCCCATCGCCGAGGTTGCCCTCGACCTCCCGCAGCAGATCGGTCACCGGTGCCAGAGGACGCAGACGGATCCGCGGTCCCTCGTCGGGCAGGTGCGAAGCCCAGGCGAGGACGAGGCAGCCACCGGCCGAATGGCCCGACACGACCAGATTCTCCCGTGCCTGCTCGCTCATACCCCAGCGCGGCAGTTCGGTGCACACCGATTCGATGGCCGCGGTGACATCGTCGAGCAGGAGCGGCTGCCCGCCGAGGCGTCGATACTCGACGGAGGCGACGAGCACTCCCGACTCGGCCAGCTCCCGAGCCAACGGCCGGGCGTGGCACAGATCGGTGCGGGGTCGGAAGTAGCCTCCGTGGACGAAGATGACCGTCGCCGAGGCGGTCGCCGGGTCACCGTAGACCTCGACGAACTGCTCGGGGGAGTCCCCGTAGGCGTGTCGGAAGGACGGAGCCATGGTGGTCCCGGCGGTGGAGAGTTCGGGAATGCGCACGGACTCGACGCTCATCTTTCGGAACCCTGAGATGCGTTCACCCCACCGGCTTCACGTGTGTGAGTTTCGCCCGAGCCGGTCCGGCCGGCAGTGCCCGCTTCGCCGGCGGCGTCGACCTCGCCGTTCTCCCGTGCACGGTCGACCTCGCGCGAGCGTTCGACGAGGTCGCGGACGCGGGTGAGCTCCGCCAGCTTCGGGTCGAGAGTGTCACCGGAGGACTGGCCGCGCAATCGGCGACCGACCCACGGGGCCAGGTACTCACGGGCCCACCGCGACTCCTCGCTCATCACCTCGCGAATCGCCCGCGTCGGACGAGCCGGAAGACCGAAGCCCTTGACAGGCAGGGAACGACCGCTCTCCAGGGTCGCCAGAGCCTGCTCGGCGACGAGGTGGTGACCCTCCGTCGAGAGGTGGATGCGGTCATCGGCCCACATCTCCGCGGCGTAGAGCGAACGCAGGCCCCACAGGTCGACCATATGGCAGCCGTGCCGCTGCGCGATCGACCACAGATGGGCGTTGTAGACCCCCACGCGAGGCCGCACCGCACGGATGAGCGGGGTGCTGGACTCGGTATCGAACCCGTTGCACATGAGCACCTCGATGCCGGCCTCACGCATCGCGATCACGGCGCGTTCGAACTTCGCGGCCAGAGCATCGATATCGGCCTTCGGGCGCAGGCAGTCATTGCCGCCGGCGCACAGGCTCACGAGGTTCGGCTTCATCTCGAGGACCTGCGGCACCTGGTCATCGACGATACGGTCGAGCAGCCGCCCCCGGATGGCCAGATTGGCATAGGACAGGTCCGGGCTGCCCACCGACGACTCGGTGAGCATGAGCGCGAGCCGGTCCGTCCAGCCGCGGTACCGATCCTCGACCCGTGGGTCGGGATCCATCAGACCCTCACTGAATGAGTCTCCGATTGCGACGTATGAGGTGATCGGCTCAAGCATCAGGGATCCTTCTCTCTTCGGGCGATTCATCCAGACTATACGCCGGACCCGACGCGGGGCCCGTCCGCCCGAGAACTACCTGACGGCGGCCCAGCAACCTCGCGAGGTTGCTGGGCCGCCCTCAGGTAGCAATTGGGAGGGGAAGAGGGCGGGAACTCGCCCCGGCGGAGGCCGTGCGCCAACGCGGCGAACGGCCCAGAGGTCACCGAGTGGAATCATCGAGTGGCGTAGACTCGACACCGCAGCCAGACGTCGTCGCCGACCCCCTCGCTAGGAGCAGAATGTATCGGTCAGTCCCGGTCCCCGCAGCCACAGATTTCGTCATCACGAACGCGCGGATCGTGCCCGTGGCCGACGAATCCGGCAACCGCGCCGAAGCGATCGAATCAGGGACGCTGACCGTCAGGAACGGCCGCATCACCGAGGTAGCACCCGGCCAGGTCGATACCTCTTCCCTGCCAGCGGACACCGAGGTCATCGATGCCGGCGGACGCTGGGTCCTGCCCGGTTTCATCGAAGCCCACGGCCACCTCGGCGTGCATGAGGACGGTGAAGGCTGGTCCGGTGACGATACGAACGAGATGACCGATCCCAACGGTGCGGGCCTGCGCGCGCTCGACAGCATCGACCCCACCGATCTCGGATTCAAGGATGCCCTGCGTGGGGGTGTCACCTCGGCGCTCATCAAACCCGGTTCCGGCAATCCCATCGGCGGTCGCACCGCCTTCCTCAAAACCTGGGGTCGAATCGTCGACGAGATGCTCGTGACACAGGATCTGTCCGTGAAGTCCGCACTCGGCGAGAACCCGAAACGCGTGTACGGGGAGAAGAAGGTCACCCCATCGACGAGGATGGGCACCGTCAAGATCATCCGCGACGCCTTCGTCGAAGCGCGGAACTACCAGGCCAAACGTGCGCAAGCCGAAACCGACGGCACCCCGTTCGACCGCGACCTGGTCAAGGAGACCCTGGCCGACGTCCTCGACGGCAAGCTCGCATGGGACCAGCATTGCCACCGCGCCGACGATATCGCCACCGCCATCCGCCTGTCCGAGGAATTCGGCTACCGCCTCGTCATCAACCACGGGACCGAAGGCCACAAGATCGCCGACTTCATCGCCGCCAAGGGCATCGACGTCATCCTCGGCCCCCTGATGACCTCCCGGTCGAAGGTCGAACTGCGCGACCGCACCCTGGCCACCGCGGCCTCCCTCGCCGAGGCGGGAGTGCGCATCGCGTTGACCACCGACCATCCGGTCATCCCGATCAACTTCCTCATCCACGAAGCCTCGTTGGCCGTGAAAGAAGGACTCGATCCGGTCGTCGCGATCGAAGCGCTGACGATCAACCCGGCCGCGATCTTCGGCCTCGACGACCGCCTCGGTGCCTTGGCCGTGGGCCGTGACGCCGATATCGTCATCTGGTCCGGCGATCCGCTCGATCTGAACTCCCGCGCCGAGACCGTCTTCGTCTCCGGCCGTCGCGTCTTCGACTACGACGCCGCCTCAGGAACCGCGCACATCGCCGACCCGCTCGGCCCGACACTCATCAGCGAGCCGTGAGCGACAGAGAACTCGAAGACGCCACCACCACCGAGGTTCGGGTCGAGGACCCGGACGAGCCGGGCCCTGTCCGCGGTTCGTCCCCGGCCCCGGCCTCCGGCGGCAATCCGGAGGCCGGATCCCAGGCCCTGCGCGAACTGCTCGAACGCACCCGCCTGCAGCGACTTGCCGAACTGAGGGACTCCTCACCGGAACCCCAGCCCGAAGATCTCGCTAGGGCCGCCGCGGCGAAGGCGGCGAAGGCCGAGCGTGGCGGCGGGCGGTCGAAGTCTCGCACCGACCACCTCGGTGCGTCTCAGCGCATCGCCCAGAAGGTCGCTCGGCGCACCGTGGGCAGACTCGTCTCGGGTACGACGGAGAACACGCAGCCGGTGCCGATCGTCACCGCCCTCAAGGGCACCCCGTATCAGGCGCCGGTGCAGGCGAACGAGCCGAGCGAAGACGAAGCCCGGATGATCCTCGACCTCGCCGCCGATATCGCGGCGATGATGATGCGCGCCGGTGCCGGCACCAGCGATGTCGAGGTCTCCGTCATCGCTGCGTGCACCGCGTGCGGTCTGGCCACCGTCGAGGTCGATCTGACATCGAACACCCTGGTCGTGCACTATTCGACCTCGGACGGACGTCTGCTGACGGTGATGCGGGTCAACCGCGGTGAGTCCACGCATTACGCGAAGCTCGCCTCGGTGCACAAGCTCGTCACCGACCTCGTCGACGGGCGTCTCGAATTCCATGAGGCACGCAGTCGTCTCGACGCGATACGCACGCAGCGGCGACCGTTCCCCGAATGGTTCACCACCGGTGCCTGGGGCTTCATGGTCGGTGCCCTCGTCCTGCTGCTCGGAGGAGGTCCGATCGCGATTCCCCTGGGCATCACGATGGCCATCGTCGTGTTCCAGTTCGGCAAGCTGCTCGGCCGCACCCACCTGCCGTCGTTCTTCACCACGGCGATTCAGGCAGCCTCGGCGACGCTCATCGCCACCATCGCCGGCGACGTGGGAATCATCGCCTCACCGCAGTACCTCGTGGCTGCCGGAATCGTTCTGCTGCTGCCGACGCAGTCGCTGTATTCGGCGGTTCAGGATGCGCTGACGAACTTCCCGCTGACCGCGGCCGGGCGAGTGGTCGGGGTGTTCATGACTCTGGCCGGCATCGTCTCCGGCATTGCCCTGGGAATCGTGTGCGGTCAGGCCATCGGGCTCAGTCATATCGAAGTGCTCGTGCCGAAGTCGAGCCCGCATGTGGTCACGGCGATCCTGTCGATGGTCGCGGCGGCCGTGGTGGCGATGTCCGGTGCGGTGGCGATGTCGGCCAGGCGCCGGTTCATCCTGCCGGCGGCGCTGGTCGGCCTTGCTTCGCACATCACGATGATGTCGCTGACGCTGTTGGACGTCGACAATGTGCTTGCCAGTCTGCTGGCGGCCACCGTCACCGGTTTCCTGTCGCGGCCGCTGGCGCTGCGGCTGGGAGCTCCGGCGATCGTGCTGATGATTCCCGGCATCTACACCCTGCTGCAGGGGCTGTCGATCTTCACCGCTGTCTATCAGATCGCGTCGGAATCGGAGAACGTCTCCTTCGCTGTGGGTCTGTCCTCGCTGTTCACCGCGATCCTGGCGAACGCGGCGCTCGCTGTCGGCGCTGTGCTCGGCAGCTATCTGGCGCTGCCGTTGAAGAACCTCAAGAGTCAGAGCTCGGCTGAGGAGAAGGTCGAAGAGGTGCGCAGCGGCGAGACATCGACCGCTGTCATCGACTCGGTGCAGCCCGGCGGTGCGAAGACCCAGTCGAGCGGGTCTGCAGGTTCGAGGATTCAGTCGGGCGAGGCCGGGGGAGAGAAGGCTCAATCGGGCGAGACCGGAGGAGCGAAGCCTCAGCCGAATGGGGCTGGAGGAACGGGATCCTCAGAGGAGACCGCGACCGGGCCGATTCAGATCTGATCCGGACTCAGATCGGACCGGGCTCAGGCCTGATCCGGGCCAAGCTCTGATCCGGGCTCAGGCCTGATCCGGCAGGGCCCAATCGATCGGATCGATGCCCTTCTGGGCGAGCAATTCATTCGTGCGCGAGAACGGTCGGGAGCCGAAGAATCCCCGCCGGGCCGACAGAGGTGAGGGATGCGCGGATTCGATGATGGCCACCTCGGCGGTTCCTGATGTCAGCAGGGGAGCGAGGTTCCGGGCGTCGCGGCCCCAGAGGATCGCGACAAGCGGCTGATCTCGTTCGATCAGCGCGGTGATCGCCCGTTCCGTGATCTCCTCCCAGCCTTTGCCGCGGTGGGAAGCGGGTTCGCCGGGGGAGACGGTGAGGGCCCGGTTGAGCAGCATGACTCCCTGGCGTGACCAGGCGCGCAGGTCCCCGTGCGGGGCCGGCGGGATGCCGAGGTCGGACTCGAGCTCCTTATAGATGTTGCCCAGCGACCGCGGCAGGGGGCGGACATCGGGGTCGACTGCGAATGACAGGCCGATGGCGTGGCCAGGCGTCGGGTAGGGGTCCTGGCCGACGATGAGGACCTTGACCTCGGACAGCGGTTCGGCGAAGGCGCGGAAGACGAAGTCCCCGGAGGGCAGGTAGGCGCGACCGGCGGCGATCTCATCGCGGAGGAAGTCGCCCATCGAATGGATGCGCTCCTCCACTCCGACCAGGGCGTTCGCCCAATCGGGGGACATGATCTCGGTCAGCGGAGGCGTCGACGTCATGGGCACGAGTTTAGCGATGCTCGGCGGACGAGGTCGCGCTGGGACAGTGGTGTCAGCTTCCAAGGAATGGGCGGCGCAGGAACGGCGGTGCTGGCGCCAGCGGAGGGGAAGCGGGGGCGGGAAGCCACCACGGACATGATTGTTGGGTCGATCCACGGTGGTTTCCTCACTGAAATCACCGTGGATCGACCCAACAATCCGGCATCCACCGCGCAGAAGAGGGAAGGGCGAGCGTTGCGAACCTCGGCACCGCCTCGGCGGGGGTGGGAATCGACCTGCGCGCATGTGCACCACGCGCAGATCGGGTGTGCGCGATCGCCTAGCGAACCGATGTATTGCCGTTCAGCGCCACGCGTTATGCTCGGCTTAAGGAGTTCATCGTTGAACGAAAGGACCGAAATGTCGGAATTCCCAGAGGCCAAGAACTGGAAGATGCTCATCGGCGGAGAATGGGTCGACGCCGCTGACGGCGACACCACCGATGTCATCACCCCGATCGACCGCAACGTCGTCATCGCCAAGGTGCCCAACGGCAAAGAGGCCGACGCCGACCGCGCCGTCAAAGCCGCACGGAAGGCCTTCCCCGAGTGGGCGGCCCTTCCGTTCAAGGAACGCCAGAAGAAGCTTCTGGCCTGTGCCGATGCGCTCGAAGCCGCTTCGGAGGAGCTCGCCCAGCTGACCGCTCTCGACACCGGCAACGCGATCCGCACCCAGGCTCGCCCGGAGACGATCATCCTGGCCGACCTGTTCCGCTACATGGGCGGCGTCGCCGGTGAGGTCAAGGGCAACACCCTGCCCGCCGGAGACAAGCAGCTCCAGTACACCAAGCGCGTGCCCCTGGGTGTCGTCGCCGGCATCCTGCCGTGGAACTCGCCGCTGATGATCGCCGCCTTCAAGACCCCTGCCGCGATCGCCGCCGGCAACACGATCGTCCTCAAATGCGCCGAGGATGCACCGCTGACCATCCTCAAGATGGCCGAGATCATCGCCGACATCCTCCCTGCCGGTGTGCTCAACGTCGTCACCGGCAAGGGCTCGGTCATCGGTGAGGCCCTCAACGTCCACCCCGACGTCGACAAGGTCTCATTCACCGGATCGACGAGCGTCGGCCGTCACGTCGCCGAGCTGGCCGGTGGTCGACTCGCGCATTCGTCGATGGAGCTCGGCGGCAAGTCCCCGAACATCATCTTCCCGGACTCGAACGACGACGACACCCTCGAGCAGGTGCTGCTGTCGACCCGCTTCGCCCGCCAGGGCCAGTCGTGCACCATGGGCTCGCGTCTGTTCCTCCACGAAGACATCTACGACGACTTTCTGTCCAAGCTCGTCGACGCGGTGTCGAAGATGACGGTCGGCGACCCCCGCGATGAGTCCACCGACATCGGCTGCATCATCAACCAGAAGCAGTACGACCAGGTCGCCAGCTACATCGAGATGGGCAAGGCGATGGACGGCGTCGAGATCGCCTATGACGGCTCCGATTCGCTGGAAGTCGGCGAACCCGGCTTCTACCACGCGCCCGTGATCTTCTCGAAGGCGAAGAACGACTGGCAGACCAGCCGTGAAGAGATCTTCGGCCCCGTCCTCTCGGTCATCCCGTGGAAGGACATCGACGAGGTGATCGACATGGCCAACGACTCCGACTTCGGACTCGCGGCCTTCGTCTTCACCAAGGACGTCGACGCGGCCCTGACCATGGCCAACCGGATCGAATCCGGCTGGGTCCAGGTCAACCAGGGCGGCGGCCAGCTGCCCGGCCAGTCCTACGGCGGCATGAAGACCTCCGGATTCGGACGAGAGGCATCGCTGGAAGGCATGCTCGAAGGATTCACCCAGATCAAGCAGGTCAACATCCGCATCCGCTGATCCGATCTCGCCGAGGCGGGTCTGCCCGCGCGGTCGAATGTGGGGTCGATCCGATCCTCGTGATCGGGTCACCCGGTTCGCCGAGGCGGCCCCGCCTCGGCGAAGGTCGTTCCCTTCACCCCGTCGACACGGTCACCGATCCGGTGCCGTGCGGCGGGGTGCTGCGGTTGCGGGCGCAGCAGCCGCCGGGCATGTGCGAGTTGCCGTCCCACGAGCCGTGCCCCGGTCGGGATCGACCTCACAGCCTCGGCGGCGCGCCGGAAATTTCGGTACCGCCGATCCGGCGATAGAATAGAAGCACAGACACCTCTCGAAGGAGCACAACCTCTATGCCGCCGAACGACGACACCTCAGAACTGAGCGAGCTCGAGGTGGCCGTTTTGGAGTTCGAGCGGCGGTGGTGGAGATACGGAGGCGCCAAGGACCACGCGATCCGTGAGCGCTTCGACATGTCAGCCACCAGCTACTTCCAGATCCTCAACTCGCTTCTCGACAACCCTGCAGCTCTGGCCAGCGACCCCATGCTGGTCAAGCGCCTTCGCCGAATCCGCAGCACGCGGCAGAGCGAACGCGCCCAAGCCCGCGTCTCGAGGTAGACATGACCGACGAATTCGACGAGATCGAGCCCGGCCGGCGCAGCGGTGCCCATCGACAGGAGTCCGCGGCGTCGTCGAACATCGGTGCCATCTCGCTGGTCATCATCCTCGCCCTGGTCGCCGTCCTGCTGGTCGTGGCCGCCATCAACATCATCTTCTCCTCGATGGGCAACCCCGAGTCGAAGATCGCCGACCCTCCGGCCTCCGAATCGTCGTCGGCCGAACCCTCACCGAGTGAGAGCGAAGTCAGCGTCGCAGACGACTCGGTCACCGTCGACGTGCTCAACGGCTCCGGCGTCTCCGGTGTTGCGAAGAAGTTCTCCGAGGCTGTCGAAGAGAAGGGCTGGAATCTCGGCCAGGTCGGCAACTATTCGACGAACCTCTCTGATTCGACCGTGTACTACAACGGCGAGGAGAACGCGTCCCAGGCCAAGCTCGTCGCCAAGTCGCTGGGAGTCTCCGCCACCGAGGCCTCGTCCGACTTCGAAGCCGACATCACCGTCGTCATCTGTTCGGACATCGCCGATCGCGGACCCGAGCCCAGCGAAGGCGGGGACTCGGAGTGATCCGAAGCGATTCGGCGGCGTGGCAGCGCGACTGAGTCGGCGGGACCGGTTCGGCCTCGGCCGCCTCGGCGATGAGGGCATGACGGCTGGTCTCCTCGGTTGCGGTCGGGTCATGTGACGGTGGGCCGCCTCGGCGAATTCCTGACCGAACGGTCAGATTCCACCCGCCGCGATCCCCGTTGTGAACAGGACAGAAATCTTTAGGTAACGAATCTATAACAGTGTTGAACCGCTCTAGGTGGTATGCGCGCCTGCGGTAGAGTTGCAACAGCTAGGCAAGCACAGCACCTTGTGTTCTATTCGTGCTTCACCGAGATTATTCTCTAGAGGTCAATGAGAGACGTCGCGGGGTCAGTTGAGTTTTACTAGCTTCCGTATCTCGGGTGGGGTCATCTGATCGCGGCTGCGATGCGGGATTTCAATGGCACTGCACTGTATGGAGAAGTAATGGCACAAGGTACCGTCAAGTGGTTCAACGCTGAAAAGGGCTATGGATTCATCACCCTTGAAGGCGACAACCAGGACGTGTTCGTTCACTGGAGCGCAATCCAGATGGACGGCTACCGCTCTCTCGAAGAGGGCCAGCAGGTTCAGTTCGAAGTTGGAGAAGGACAAAAGGGTCCTCAGGCGGAGTCCGTCACCCTCCTCTGAGACTGGCTGCTGTCAGCACAGTTTTCTGATCCGCTGCGGCGGGGAGTCGGAACGGCTTTCGGGCCGACCGGCACCAATCGCACGGGGGAAGCGCCGAGCAGGCAACTGCTCGGCGCTTTTCAGTGCCCGCAGGCGGTGGGCTTCCCGCGGGCGGATTGCCTGAAGGGGGGCCCTCGGGGGAGTGCCCGCGCGGGAGTGCCCTCCGGATCGTGGCCGTTTGATGCCTGCGACTTGCTGGTCGTGGATCAATCGGCGTAATTGACCACCTTCGGCGCACTTGACCACCTTGTTTCGTAGTACTCACTTTCCTCGGTGTGTTCTTCAGAGAAGACAGTACCGAATGCCGAAAGTGCGGACACGGAGGACTCTGGAGTCGACCTGCTGTTCGCGGGCGGAGTCTGTTCGCAGGATCGGGGCGCGCACCGAGGGCGGGCTCTGAAGCCCGCACCACCCCGGGTTCGCCACCCGCGCCAAATGTTTCGCGCTGGGCCGAACTGCCCGCTGTGCCTCCATCGCGCGCCGACAATTCGCGGATCTGCACTGCCCTCGCCCATCTTGGCGGGCGACAAACATTTGCACTCGCATGGGGAGAGTGCTAAATCTAGTACTGGTGAAAACCGATGGGTTCCCACCAGTCGTCTCGAGGGCGTGGTCCATATGTGGAATGGAACATGCGGACACACTCTCTGCCGTCGCGGGCGTTGACGACTGCTCTGGATTCCCACTCCACTCCATCAGGGAGGATCTAAGCCACTATGGCAAAGATGATTGCATTCGACGAAGAAGCTCGTCGAGGACTCGAAGCTGGCCTCAACCAGCTTGCGGACGCGGTCAAGGTGACCCTTGGACCCCGCGGTCGCAATGTCGTGCTCGAAAAGCAGTGGGGCGCACCGACCATCACCAACGATGGCGTCTCCATTGCCAAGGAGATCGAACTCGAGGACCCCTACGAGAAGATCGGCGCCGAGCTCGTCAAGGAAGTCGCCAAGAAGACTGACGACGTCGCAGGCGACGGAACCACCACCGCTACCGTGCTCGCACAGGCTCTCGTCCGCGAAGGCCTGCGCAACGTGGCAGCCGGTGCTGATCCGCTCAGCCTCAAGCGCGGCATCGAGAAGGCCGTTGAGGCCGTCACGAACGTGCTGCTGAACAACGCCATCGACATCGAGACCAAGGAACAGATCGCCGCCACCGCCGGCATCTCCGCCGGAGATCCTGCAATCGGTGAACTGATCGCCGAGGCCATCGACAAGGTCGGCAAGGAAGGCGTCGTCACCGTCGAGGAGTCCAACACCTTCGGACTCGAGCTCGAACTGACCGAGGGTATGCGCTTCGACAAGGGCTACATCTCCGGTTACTTCGTCACCGACACCGATCGCCAGGAAGCTGTCCTTGAGGATCCTTACATCCTCATCGTCAACTCCAAGATCTCGAACGTGAAGGACCTGCTGCCCGTCCTCGAGAAGGTTCAGCAGTCCAACAAGCCGCTGTTCATCATCGCCGAAGACGTCGAGGGCGAAGCCCTGGCCGTCCTGGTGTTGAACAAGCTCAAGGGCACCTTCAAGTCCGTGGCCGTCAAGGCTCCGGGCTTCGGTGACCGTCGCAAGGCTCAGCTCGCCGACATCGCCATCCTCACCGGTGGCCAGGTCGTGTCCGAGGAAGTCGGGCTCAAGCTCGACAGCGTGACCACCGATCTGCTGGGCACCGCCCGCAAGGTCGTCATCACCAAGGACGAGACCACCATCGTCGAGGGCGCCGGAGACGCCGAGGAGATCGCCGGACGGGTCGCTCAGATCCGCGCCGAGATCGAGAACTCGGACTCCGACTACGACCGTGAGAAGCTGCAGGAACGTCTGGCCAAGCTGGCCGGCGGTGTTGCAGTCATCAAGGCCGGAGCCGCCACCGAGGTTGAGCTCAAGGAAACCAAGCACCGCATCGAAGATGCCGTGCGCAACGCCAAGGCTGCTGTGGAAGAGGGAATCGTCGCCGGTGGCGGCGTCTCGCTCATCCAGGCTGGCAAGGCCGCATTCGCCGACCTCGCACTCGAGGGAGACGAGGCCACCGGTGCCAACATCGTCAAGGTTGCCATCGAAGCCCCGCTGAAGCAGATCGCCACGAACGCCGGCCTCGAAGCCGGTGTGGTTGCCGACAAGGTCGCCAACCTCGAAGCCGGATTCGGTCTCAACGCCGCAACCGGTGAGTACGAGGACCTGCTGGCCGCCGGCATCAACGACCCGGTCAAGGTGACCCGCTCTGCCCTGCAGAACGCCGCCTCGATCGCCGGTCTGTTCCTCACCACCGAGTCGGTCGTCGCCGACAAGCCCGAGAAGCCCGCCGCAGGTGCAGATGCAGCTGCCGGCATGGACGGAATGGGTGGAATGGGCGGCATGGGCTTCTGATAGCCACCGCTTGTTCGATCGGCCGTGCCGGTGCCCGCAAGGGTGCCGGCACGGCCGTTTTCGTGCCCGGACTCTCGGGTCCCGGCCCGACGGTCAGATCGTCCGCGCGGAAGTGTCCGCTCGTTGTGCGTCGGCGACCATCATCGCCGAGGCGGCCCGCCGACCCGTTGTTCCGCAGCCTCGCCCCGCATAGGCTGGGTCCATGACTTTCACCGGAACCGATTCCTGCGGAAACAGTCCGAAGAACGTCTTCGTGGCGACGTTCGAGGAAAATCTCTTCAACGGCGACAGAGAAGCACTGAACGAAGCGGTTGCCGACGATTGCGTGCTGCAGATCGTCCACTCCTCCGACGTCGAAACCCACACTGGCGGGGTAGACGTTGTCGAAGCGCTGGTGAAGTTGTCCGGCCAGTCTCACGAGGTCGGCCACCTCGAAGCGGCGATCACCCACGGCAAGGCCGCGGCCGCATGGGGATACTGGCAGGCGGAGGCCGACGGCGACGACCTGAGGCACTTCTCGCACACGATGTGGTTCACCACGCACAAGGCTCAGGAGTTCGGACAGATCCGGATCTTCCAAGTCTGAGACAGTTCCGGACGTTCCCTGCCTGAGACGGTTCCGGACCTGCCCGGTCTGAGTAGGAAACGGAGTTTCCGGGCCTGAAGAGGCCGACACCATGCCGGATTGCGAATGTAATCTCAGTCCCAGGGATTGTCGCGGTTATGGCGGCGATGCGACCGGCGCCGGTCTCGCTCTTCCCGCTGTGAGATCTGTCCAGGAGAGTACGGCGGATGCGGCGGCTGCAGGCCCGTGCCGAAGTCCGCTTCATAATCCCGCTCGGGAGGCTCACCCTCTTCGAGCTGTCGTTTTTGGCCTCAGCATCACCGAGCTGGGCCCGGGCTCTGCGGGTGAGCTCCTTCTTCCGGTTGCGGATGATCTCGCCCTTACGCGCGATGTGTCCCAGTCCGCCGAGCAGCGTGGGAATGATGACGAAGATCGGCCAGAAGAAGATGAACCCTCCAGAGGCGATCGACGAGATCGCCCAGATCGCCAGTACGATCCCGACCGGCCCCGCAACAGCACCGAGCAGCGCACGACGCACCCGCTCTCGGTAGTACTTCTGCGCCGCGGCATCGATCTTCTCCGGTGTGATCGGCACCCGGTCCGCCTCGAGGCGAGCCAGTGCCTGCGCGCGGCCCGCATCATCGAGCGTGCCAGGTTCGACCTCCACAGGATCGGCGAGGACGAGATCCTCGAACAGAGCTGGGACTTCACCGAGCGTCTTGATCTTCGCAGCCGCCTCGGTGCGTTCATCGAACTCCTCCACGTCGAGCTGACCGAGATTATAACCCTCCGAGAGGACATCACTGACGACCGCGCGATCGGCATCAGAGGCCCGGACCTGCCCATACGATCGGGGATCTGCGCTGAACCGCGATCAGAGGGGACTGGCGTTCATGGTGAATGCTCTAATCCCGCGGTCAGCGGTGAGACTGAGGATCAGCCGGGAATCGGGCTGGACTAAACTCGACCGAGTGGAACCCGTCGTTGTGCTCATCCTCTTCGCAGTGTTCCTCGGCGCATTGTCCCAACGCGTCACCGGGATGGGATTCGGCCTGGTCAGCGGTCCCTTCCTCGTCCTCCTCCTCGATCCGTTCAGCGGCGTCATCCTCGTCAACATCTGCGGAATCGTCGCCTCATTCTCCGTCTTCGTCCGCACCTACGCCGAGGTGGAATGGCCGCCTTTCCGACACCTCGCCTTGGGCGCGGTGATCGGCACCATTCCCGGCGCACTCCTGTCGTCATCGATGCCCACCCCACCGCTGCAGATCCTCATCGGCGCGCTGATCATCGTCTCCCTCATCAGCTCGCTGACCTTGGGGAAGCTGGGGCGGACGATCCCCGCGAACATCGGCACACGCCTGACGGCCGGATTCTTCTCCGGGGCGATGTCTGCTGCGGCAGGAGCCGGGGGACCGGCGGTGAGCGCCTACGCTGTGCTGACGAACTGGGAACAACGGTCGTTCGCGGCCACCCTGCAGCCCTTCCTCGTCGTCGGGACCGCCTCGGCGGTGGTGATGAAGGTGATCATCGACGGAGGGACCTGGCCGCATCTGGAGATCGGACTCTGGATCGGGCTCGGGCTCGTCCTTGTGGCGGGCCTCGCCGGCGGCGATTGGCTCTCCCGGCATATCGACGGGGGCGCAGCCCGGATCGGGATGCTCGTCCTCGCTTTCGGAGGCGGGATTGCGGCCTTGGTCAAAGGTCTCCTCGCCCTCGTCTGAGGCGGTGGCGCACGGGGCGCTGCGCTGTTCGATGAACTGCGCAATGGTGTCGCAAGACCCGCGCGCAACGGCGTCGCGTGATCTGCGTGCAGCGGTCTTCCACCGCCGGGTCTGAGCCGTCCTCGACAGCCGCGGACTGAGCGGATGTGGGGCACAGGCTCAGACGTCTTCCAGTTTCATCGGGCATACTGTTCGAGGACAAAGCTAGCCTGGGAGGCATGGATCGTGACTGAAGTATTTCTGTTGCTGCTCGTAGTTCTCGGGGCCGTTTTCTTCATCGGTCACCGCAAGGAGAAGAAGCGGCAGCGGGAATTGCACGCCGCTGAGCTTCAGCAGGTGAAGAAGACCGCTGAAGAGGACGTCACCGCATTCGGTGAGGAAGTCGCCGAACTCGACGTCATCACCGCTGGCGTCGACCTCGACACGGGCGGAGCGCAGGACTACAAGCAGGCGCTCGACTCGTACGACGTCGCCAAGGAGACACTCGAGAAGGTCTCCGAACCCACTGATATCCGCCACGTCACCGAGGCGCTCGAAGACGGCCGCTATGCCGCCAAATGCGTTCGCGCCCGGGTCGAAGGCAAACCCCTGCCGGTGCGTCGTCCGCCCTGCTTCTTCAACCCGCAGCACGGTCCCTCGGTCGAAGACATCGATTGGGCACCGGCCGGCGGGCAGCTGCGCCCCGTGCCCGTGTGCGCCGCCGACGCCGAACGCGTCGCCGTCGGCGCCGACCCGCTGGTGCGCAAGGTCGTCACCGGTGACGGACACACCCGTCGCGCTTACTGGGAGGCCGGACCGGCCTACGCCGAATACAACCGCGGATACTTCAACTCCTACGCCGGCTCCGGCCTGCTGCCCGGCGTCCTCATGGGTGCCATGATGTTCGGCGGAATGGGCGGCGGCTGGGACGGCGCATACGGCGGCGACATGGGCGACGCCGGTGGCGATATGGGCGGAGACATGGGCGGCGGTGACGGCGGCGGCTTCTTCGGAGGCGACGGCGGTGACGGCGGCGGACTGTTCGACGGATTCGGGGACATATTCTGATGGACACGATCGAGATCCGCGGCGAGTCGATCAGACTCGGTCAGCTGCTCAAACTCCACGGAATCGCCGAACACGGTGCCATGGCCAAGGACATGATCGCCGACGGTGAGGTCAGCGTCAACGGCGAGGTCGAGACCCGCCGCGGTGCCACGATCCGTCCCGGCGACCGCATCGAAGCTCTCGGCGAAGTCATCGAGGTGGCTGCCGAGGAAGGCTGACAGCTTCAGATATGAGTGGAGGGCGTCCCCGCGGGGACGCCCTCCACTTGTCTGTCCAGACTGAATTGCTCTCTGTTCCGACTGAACTGCTGTCTGTCCGGTCTGAACTGCCTACGGCAGTTCAGGAGCTCCCGGGGTGTCGTTCATGCCCGGGGCGTCCCACAGAGCCGACCAGTTCGACGTGTCCTCTTCGAACGGCAGCTCGTTGGAGAGGACGCCCTTGACCTGGATCTCCAGGGGGTTGTCCCGCTGTTTCGGGCCCAGCTGCACGAACGGATAGAAGGTTCCGCGCTTGTACTGGTAGACCAACGCCATCCGGCGTCCATCGGGATGGACGAAGTACACGGTTGTGCACAGCAGCATCGTGTCGAAGCCCTGATTGACCAGCGCCGAGTTCACAGCGTGGATGTTCGTGACGAGGTTGACCACCTCGGCGTTCTCATCAGCCACGACCTGCCACGTGAACCCGAAGCCGTCGTTCTCCTGCCTCACCGAGGCGGCCGGGTCGGAGCCGATGAGGGCGACGCTTTCGGACTCGGCGGATTGGAACGCGGCTCCCTCGACCTGACGGAAGGCGACGGCCCCGACACCGGTGGGGGTGAAGCCGGTCGCGGCCTGCAGAGTCAGTGCCGCCGGCGGCAGCGCGAAGAGGTCGTCGAGGTTGGCCCGCTTCGGTTTGGACCGGCCGAGCAGTGCGTCGAAGAATCCCATGGAGCTCCTATTTCGGTGGTGCGCAGTCAAGAGGTGCAGTTGGTGCTCACTCAGGGCGGGAGAGCTGGGCGGAGATCTGGGCCAGCTGCTCCAGTCGCTTCTCGAGTGAGGGGTGAGTGGAGAAGAGCTGGCCGAAGGCGGCCTTTCCGCTGATGGCGGGGATGAGAGCGAGGTGGTTCGCCGAGGCGGACGACCGCAGATCCTTCTCCGGGATCTTGGCCATGTCTCCGCTGAGCTTCGTCAGTGCCGACGCCAGTGTGGACGGTGCACCGGTGAGGATGGCTGCTGCGCGGTCGGCGGCCAACTCGCGATACCGGGAGAGGGCGCGGATGAGGACGAACGAGAGCCCGTAGACGACGGCTCCGACGAGGATGAAGAGCAGCTGGATCGGGATGCCGTTGTTATTGTTGTTCGACCGTCCGAAGCTCATGTAGTAACCGGCGCGCATCATCAGCGCGGCGACGACACCAGTGACGCCGGCAACTGTCATCACCGTGACATCGCGGTGGGCGACGTGGGAGAGCTCATGGGCGAGCACGACCTCGACCTCATCACGGTCGAGCTTCTCGAGCAGGCCACGGGTCACGCACACCACCGAGCGCTCAGGGGAGCGGCCGGTGGCGAAGGCATTGGGGATCGGGGAGTTCGAGACGGCCACGCGGGGTTTCGTCGAATCGGCCAGCTGGCAGAGCCGGTCGACGATCGTATGCAGCTCCGGAGCCTCCTCGGGGGAGACCTCTCGTCCGCCCATGGCACGCATGGCGATCTTGTCAGAGAAGTACCACTGGAAGAAGAACGCCCCGGCGCTGATGAGGACGGCGATGATGACTCCGGGAATGTTCTGTCCGAAGATCCACCAGATCGCGAGGATGAGGACGACATAGATGAGGCCGTTGAGGAAGATCGTCCATCCCATCCGCATGGTCAGTCCGTTGTCTTTGACGAAGCGATTCTTCATCGGGGTTCCTCTCTGGCAGTGGCAGAACCGGCCCACTGTCGAAGACAATGGGCCGGAGGCATTTCGGTGCTCTGTGGTTTCAGGCCGGGTCCGGGATGAAACCCTCGCCGGTGAGCAGTTCGGCGATCTCGGCCAAGGTGGCGTCGACGAAGGGGACGACGACATCGGAGGATCCGAGATAGTCATCGGCGACGGGCTGCCCGTTGGCCGTGACGTAGTCGTGGAGGGCGCTCAGCGCGGTGCGGGCGGCTTCCTCGTTGCCGGCGTTGACAGCATCTTCGACCTGGTTGTCGTACTTCTGGAGCAGGTCCTGGTCGACATTCTTGACGTCGAACTGTCCTTCGCCCATGATGCGGATGATCATTGCTGATCCTCACCTTCGAGCGACTTCTGGTCCTGCTTCTCGGACCCGGCAGGCAGGGAGTCACGCATCCGCTGGAGTTCCATCTCGACGTCGTTCTCGCTGGAGAGGGAGTCGAGCTGGGCGGTGATGTCGTCCTTCTGGGTTCCCGTGACGTCGTCGAGGGCACCCGAAGCGAGGAGCTCATCGACGGCACCGGCCCGCGCCTGCAGCGACGCGGTCTTGTCTTCGGCGCGCTGGACGGCGAGTCCGACGTCACCGAGCTCTTCCGAGATGCCTGAGAACGCCTCGCCGATCTTGGTCTGTGCGTCGGCAGCGTTGTAGGTGGCCTTCAGCGTCTCCTTCTTCGTGCGGAAGGCGTCGACCTTGGCCTGGAGACGCTGCGAGGCGAGAGTGAGCTTCTGTTCCTCGCCCTGCAGTCCTTCATGCTGGGTCTGCAGGTCGGTGATCTGCTGGGTCAGCCCGGACTTGCGGGTCAGTGCCTCGCGAGCGAGGTCTTCGCGACCGATCTGCATGGCTTTCTCGGCCTGACCGGAGAGCTTGTTCTGCTGCTGTTCGAGCTGGTTGATCTGCAGCTCGAGGCGCTTGCGGCTGGTGGCGACATCGGCAACACCACGACGAACCTTCTGCAGCAGCTCCAACTGCTTCTGGTACGAATAGTCAAGGGTTTCGTTGGGGTTTTCGGCCTTGTCCAGAGCTTTGTTGGCCTTGGCACCGAAGATCGTCGCGATCCGTTGGAAGATACTCATCCGTAGTCGACTCCTGCATTGGTTTGACCCGACGCTGCCAACCCGATCCACTCCGGTCCGGAGATTCTTGGCCAACACCGCCGCGAACTATCGCTCTCAAGTCTACTGAGAAAGGCTGATAGTTTGCCAGACGCCGACTACGAGAACGAACAGATCCCGGCCGCAGAAACTCGGGGGTCCGCGGCGGGGACCTGTGTCGCTCGGCGAACGGGACTCGACAGGGCGTGCAGCGCGAGCGGATCCGGTCGGGACGCCCGACCGAGCAGGGACTCGACGAGGCGGAAAGGGAACCGCTCGCCACGAGCGGAAGCTCGATCGTGACGGTGGAATCCGATCGGCTCAGGGGGCGAAGAGGCGCGAGTTCGCCACCTCGACTTCGGAGTACTGCCGGGCTGCGGTGTGGAGCGCTCCGTGGACGGAGTCGAGCGATTCCATGAGTTGCTTCTGCGCACGCTCCCACTGGTTGACCACGGCTTGGAAATTCTGGGCGGCACTGCCGCGCCAGCATTCCTGGAGGGCAAGCAGATTGCGCATCATCGTGTCGGATTCGGACACGAGATTGCGGGAGGTGTTCGCGGCGGCTGTGGCAGCGGATTGGACGCGTTCGGCGTCGACTTCGAAACTCATCATCACTCCTCTTGGTCAGAGACGTTCCGCCGCGGTCGGGCGAGACGACATCAGTGTCGGCTGACGCGACAGAGGAGGGGAAGAGCACGGAAAGAGGGTGTGGACAGCGTTCGGCTGTCCACACCCTCCAGGTGGCTGAGTCGCGATCGGATCCCCACGCGCGGGCGCTCGAGTGGTGGAAGTTCGGGCGGCTGACCGCTGAGCCAGCGGACCGCCTCGGCGACGTGCCTACTGCAGCACGAGCGTGACGTCGAGCTTCTGTTCCTTCCCGCCGCTGACCACGGTGACCTCGACCGGGGTGTTCACCGGCTGGGCGCGGACGAGGGCGCGCAGGGCGATGGCGTTGTTCACCTTGGTTCCGGCCACCTCGACGATGTCGTCTCCGTCCTTGATTCCGGCCTTGGCTGCGGGGGATCCGCCGGCCACGGACTGCACCTTGGCGCTGCCTCGGCTGATCCCGCCGCTGTTGATGTGCCCGTCGGTGAGAGTGATGCCGAGGAACGGATGCTGGGCCTTGCCGGAGGAGATGAGCTGATCGGCGATCATCACAGCCTGGTTCGCGGGGATCGCGAAACCGATGCCGATCGACCCGGACTGACCTCCCTCGCCCTGGCTCAGCGATGCGGCCGCCGAGTTCACGCCGATGAACTGGCCATCACCATTGACCAGCGGTCCACCCGAGTTGCCGGGGTTGATCGCCGCATCGGTCTGGATGGCGTTCGTGATCGTCATCTCCTTCTCCTGCGAGGAGGCATCGTCGCCGATGTTCTCCGTCGATACCGGGCGGTCGAGCGCGGAGACGATGCCGGTGGTCACGGTGTTGGCCAGGCCGAGCGGGTTGCCCAGGGCCATCACGGGGTCGCCGACGGTCAGCTTCTTCGAATCGCCCATGACCAACGGTTTCACCCCGTCGGGCACCTGTTCGAGCTTGATGACGGCGATATCGGTCGAGGGATCGCGGCCGACGATCTTCGCCTCCGTCGTCTCACCGTTCTTCATGGTCACGGCGATCTCGCCGTCGGGGGTGTCCGCCGGCGCGACGACGTGGTTGTTCGTGATGACGTGGCCCTGATCGTCGTACAGTGCACCCGAACCGAGTCCCTGGACCTGGCCTCGAGTGCCGACCTGGATAGACATCACACTGTCCGAGGTCTTCTCTGCGACCTGCGTCCAATCGGGGGTCTCGATCGTCTCCTCGGCGACCTTGCGCGGTTCGTCGTTCTGCAGCGCCGAAAGCGCATAGTTTCCGCCGAACGCGAGAGCCCCACCGAGGAGCGCGGCCACCAGGCCGATCGCGATCGTCGCACCCCAGCCGGGTCCTTTCTTCTCTCGCCGAGGCGGCTGCTGAGCTCCGTACGGACCGAACCCGTCCGGCCCGACCGGACCACCGGGTCCGTTGGGATTCACCGGCCCACCGGGTCCGGGCTGGGAACCGACGGCCGAGAATTCCGAGGAACAGGGGCCCGAGCCATGTGCGGCCGAATAGGCGTTGGAGCCGGTGGGGTTGCCGGGGCCGTTCGGGTTGCCGGGAGCGCCCGGGTAGCCGGCGGAACCTGACTGCTGAGAGTTCGGCCCGGTCTGATAGGTGCCGGCGCCAGCAGCTGCTGCTCCAGTTCCTGCCGTGGCTCCGGTTCCGACAGCAGTCGATCCGGAGCTGTTCTGTCCGGCGTTGTCCTGGCCCTGATAGGAGCGCGGCCCATTCTGCTGGGGCTGACCGTACTGAGATTGGTGCTGCGGCAGATTCGGCTGGTCGTTCTGCCGATCCGGTCGTGGCTGATTGCCGAAATCGCCCTGGGCACTCTGGTGTCCTGGATAGCCCGGCTGGCCGCCCTGCCGGAGGCTGCCCGGCTGGTGCGAAGAATGCTGCTGACCGTTCGGCTGATACGGCGACGACCGCTGGGAGGTAGAGCCGCCTCGGTGACGGGATCCGTCCACAGGGTTCTGCGCCTGAGTCGACGGAACGTCGGGGCGTCTCTCCGGCGGTGCGACCGGTGGACTGACGCGTGCTGGGCCGTTGGGCTGGGACGGGAAGGTGCGCGGAACCTCGGCTCCGGACCCTCGGTAGCCTCCGGCCGATGAGCTGCGACGTCCCCCGGCGGCGGAACCCCTGTCCTGATTCCCCAACGGACGCGGTGTCTGATCATCCGGTCGGGAGCTGCGGGACACCTCATCCGGATTCTGAGGGTCGGTGTTCTCGTTCATCGCTCATCCTTTCGCGTGTACGCAGTGGTTTCGCCGTTGTCGGAGATGGGCAGGTCGATGCGGAAGGTCGCACCACCGCCCGGAGTTTCGTGGACGGAGATCGCACCATGGTGGTTCTCCACGATCGCCTTGACGATCGACAGCCCGAGCCCGGATCCGCCGGTATCCCTGGTCCGGGACACGTCGAGGCGGTAGAAGCGCTCGAAGATGCGCGGAACCACCTCTGGGTCGATTCCGTCGCCGTGGTCCCTGACCTCGAAGCGGACCCTGCCGTTGGGGAACCCTCGCAGTGACTCATCGACCGTGATCGATCCGGCCGCCGTGACATCGGGGACGATGTTCGCCGGCTCGGGAGACTTAGGCTGAGGTCCGGATTGGGACTCGGCTGCTGATGCGGACCGCGACGCAGTCTGGGAATCGGCCGCTGCCCCATTCTGCGGTCCGGAATTCTGAGGACCGGAGGGCTGCGCCGACTGCGATCCGGACGGTGTCCTGAGCTGCCCGTTGTGTTGCCCCTCTCCGTGCTCCGCAGTCGGAACGGGACTATCGGACTCGACCTGACGGTTGGGCTTGGCCGGGGACTCTGCGGCGGTCCGGGGGTTCGGCTGGGTGTCGGATTGGTCGTTTCCGGCAGAGTCGCCTCGGCGGAAGATTCGGACCCCGCCGGTGACGAACCCGCGTTCACGTGGTTTGTCCTTCGCCCCGTTCTTCGCACCATTGCGACCGTTCTGACCGCGGGCTCCGCCCTCACGGATCTCGCCGGTGTCCGCGGAATCGGGGTCGACCGACTCGGGCAGACCGACGACGCCGACGGCGAATTCGATGGCCGTGTGCTCAGGTGTGTGGCGTACGGCGTTGGCGGCAAGGTTGACGATGACCTGGCGGATCTTCGATTCGGACCCGCGGATCAAGGGCACCGGCTGCGCATCCTCGCCGTCGAGTCCGATGAAGCTGATGTCACGGTCAGGAGCCTGCGCTGCGGCATCGGCGGCGGCGTCACGGACGACCTTGTGCAGATCGATCGGGCCGATCTCGGCGGCGCGCTGCTCGTCGAGGCGGGCCAGGACGACGAGGTCGTCAACGAGGACGCCCATGCGCTTGGCTTCGGACTCCATCCGCTCCATCGCATTGGCGACGTCCTCGGGCTTCGTGATCGCACCCTGGCGGTACAGCTCCGCATAACCGCGGATCGTGACCAGGGGGGTACGCAACTCGTGCGAAGCGTCGGAGACGAACTGGCGGATGCGCTTCTCCGAGCGGGTCTGCCCGTCGAAGGAGTCCTCGATGCGTCCGAGCATCGTGTTCAGTGCCGCAGACAGCCGGCCGAGCTCGGTGTTGCGCGGATAGCTGGGCACACGTTGTGAGAGGTCGCCGGCGGCGATGCGGGAGGCAGTCTTCTCGATATCGCGCAGCGGCCGGAACGTGTTGTTGATCGCCCAATAACCGACTCCGGCGACCATCGCCAAGGCGAGCAGCCCGATGCCGATCATCGTGTTCCGGGCCCGCTCGTTGATGTTGTCGACCTCGCGGTCGAAAGGCACCGCGATGGACACGAGCACGTCGGTGTTCTTCACCTTCATCGCCCGCGCTCGCCACTGCGAACTCGTTCCAGCGACGGTGAAAGGTTCGCCGGCGCGGGAGTAGACCTCCTGCTCGTTGATCTTCGGCAGGATCGGATGGTTCTGCGGCTCAGGGGCGACAGGATCGCGGATCGGATCCCCGTCCGTGTTGTAGAACTGCACGTAGAAGCCTCCCGGCAGAAGGCTCTTGAGCTGATCCCAGGAATTCGAATCGATCGTCGTTGACGACGGAGCATCCTCGTCGGCGTCGTCCCCGGACTGGAGTTCGGCCTTCTGGAACACATCTTGGTAGGCCTGCTTCGCCAACGTCTCCGAAGCACTGATGAGTCGCTCATCGGTGCGCTGGACGAGGCTGTCGCGCAGGTTCTCCAACACCCAAGCGCTCGTCCCCGTGAGGACGAGCAGCATGAGCAGCATCATGATGGCCAGCAGCTTGGTGGTCAGGGACCATTCTTCCCAGAAGCCGGGACGAGAGGGACGGGATTCTATTGCCACGTATGTAATCTATCGCCCTTGGTTGGACGACTACTTGGATTCCGGTGTGCGCAGCATGTAGCCGACCCCGCGCTTGGTCTGAATCATCGGCGTCCATTCCATCTCGACGGGGTGACCGGCGGCGTCCGTTTCCGGAGTGACGTCGATCTTGCGGCGCAGGTAGGAGATATAGGACTCGACGATTCCGGTGTCACCGCCGAAGTCGTATTCCCACACGTGGTCGAGGATCTGCGACTTCGACAGGACGCGGTTCGTATTGAGCATGAGGTAGCGCAGGAGCTTGAACTCGGTGGGGGAGAGGTCGATGAGGATGCCGGAGCGGCGGACCTCATGGGTATCGTCGTCGAGTTCGAGGTCGCCTGCCACGATGACGGCGTTCTCCTCGTCCTCGAGATTGCGAGTGCGGCGGAGGACGGCGCGGATGCGGGCGACGACCTCTTCGAGGCTGAAGGGCTTCGTCACATAGTCGTCACCGCCGACGGTCAGACCGGTAATCTTGTCCGAGGTGTCGTCACGGGCGGTGAGGAACACGACGGGGGCGTTCATGCCGATCTGGCGCAGGCGGCGGGTGACGGTGAAGCCGTCCATGTCCGGGAGCATGACGTCGAGGACGAGGAGGTCGACCTCCGTCTGCTCGGCCAGACGAAGCGCCTCGGCGCCGTTGGCGGCGGAGACGACGTCGAATCCGGCGAAGCGGAGACTGGTGGACAGGAGTTCGCGGATATTGGGCTCATCATCGACAACGAGCAGGGTGGCTTCGATGTCGGTGTCGTTCTGTGCTGTAGTCATGAATCCAGTCTGAGACCCATTTCTGGGAATGGGCTGGAGATTACCTGAATGCGAATGTGATGTGCGTCACTTTAAAATTCTCAGGAAAGTTTTTTGGGTCCTGGATCGGGTATTCGTTCTCAGGAACGAAAGCCTGATTTCAGTGAAAAATGTGGTCGCGACCAGCTCGCGGTCAGATTTGCCCGCCGAGGTGGGTGTGCGAGGGCGCGTTCAGCTGAGTATGGGTGTTCGACTCAGTGTGGGCGCGGCGGGCGAGGGTCGGGTGGCATCGGGAAGACGGTGCCCGACCGGGATGTCGGATTCTCTCGGATCTCACGCGGCGGGCGGAGGTCGAAGAGCTGCTGGGTGACAGCGAAGCGCCGAACCCGCTCGGGGCGGTGGCGGTCATAGACCACCTGGCCGACAGTACCTCGTAGCGACGGGTCCTGCTGGACGAGGTGACGGGCCCAGCGTTCCCGGCCCCGGTCGTCGACGAAATGAACAACGGTCAGGGTCGGGCCCCTCGACTGGGCCTGTGCCGAGTAGTCGATGACTCTTCCCTCTGCGAGGGCGACATTGGGGTGGGGTGGGCGGTCGAGGATCGGATAACGGGCCTTGCGGAATGCGAGCAGGGAGACGGCGACGAGTCCGAGACCGGCGGCGATCGCAACCACCCACCAGACGGGAGCCGCGTCCGTCATGGCTGGAGCGAAGCCGAGGCCGAGCCCGCCGCCGGATCCGAGCGCTGCCAGTTGGTATCGGAAAAAGCGAGAGAGGCTGCCGCCGGTGCGGAAGCGGCCGAGGGCTGCGAGCACGAGCAGAAAACTGGCGGTGACAGAGGCGATGGCCACAATGACCGCGATGGCGCTGAAGAGCGTCTTTTCGCTCAGCAATCCTCCGGGACCCGCAGGAAGCAAAGCCAGCGCCGCAATGGCGAACCCAGATGTCAGCGTGACGGACATGGTGATGATGCCTGCTAGGCCGGCGGCGAGCTTGCGTCCGGCGGTGATGTGCAAGGGCTGAAGTGACATGGGCGGCTCCTCGGGTCAGTTGTGGGAGTCGGCGTCGGAATGGCGGGCGCGGAACGCCGCAACATGAGTGCGGGTGGCGCAGCTGCCGGTATCGCAGAAGCGCTTCGAGCGATTGCGGCTGAAGTCGGCGAGGTAGGCGCGGCAGTCTTCGGCGGCGCAGCGACCGAGTCGGTCGAGGTCGCCGGAGCGGATGAGGTCGATGAGCACGAGGGCGACATCGGCGGCAACTCGATCCGCGAGGCTGGCTTGAGCGCCGGTGGCGTGCAGGTGCCAGTCCCAGTTGTCATGTTTGACCAACTGCGGCACGGAACCCGAGTCGCTCAGTGTGAGATTGATCTCATCGACGACTGCGATCGTGCCGGCTTCGACCTCTTCGTCGGTCTCGGCATCAATGCTCGAGTCCAGGGCTGCGGCGAATCTGCGGCGCAGTTCCAGGGTCTCGTCGACGTCGTGTTTTGTGGCGGTCAAGGGGCCGGAGAAGTCGTGCCGGGCCGCGAATTCGTGGAGTTTCGCGGTTGTCGTCAGCTCATCGCCGCCGTCCGTGATGTCGCCGGAGGTGTTGAGGAGGTCGACGAGCATCGTGAGGTTCGCGCGAATGTCGTAGATGAAAGCCATGGTGAATAACATTCTGCCACAGGATGTAAGGACCAAAATGCACTTGACCCATTTCAATTTCAGGGCCGATACTGAAACCGGCAATCGTCGGACCGCCTCGGCGAGGGGATGATCCGGCACCGCACCATCCGCTCAGCCTCGCCCTGTCAACTCAACACCGCACCACCACCTCGGGGACGTCTGCCCTCGTACGCCACTCAACGTTTCACCACATCAGGAGGTCAGGAATGAATCGCACCGTCATCGCAGGGTTCCTGCTCACTCTTGCCTCCGCGTTCTTCTTCGCGGTGTCGGGGCCGATCGCGAAGACGATGTATGCGATCGGGTGGACGCCGGGCGCGGTGGTGCTCATCCGCTTGGCCGGCTCCGCGGTCCTGCTGCTCATCCCCACCCTCATCGCCCTGCGCGGACGCTGGGGCGAAGTGCTCACACACTGGCGCACAGTCGTCACCTACGGCCTGGTCTCGATGGCCGGCGTCCAGGGGTTCTACTTCGTCGCCGTCGAACACCTCACCGTGGCCGTGGCGCTGCTGCTGGAGATGACCGCGCCGATGCTCATCGTCTTCTGGATCTGGGCGCGGACGCGGACCCGGCCGGCGACCGTGACGTTCATCGGGGTCGTCGTCTCCATGATCGGGCTCCTGCTCGTGCTCAACCTGCGCGGATCGTCGATCAGCATCTTCGGCGTGGTCATGGCCATGGCCGCCGCGGTCTGCCTGGCCAGCTACTTCCTCGTCTCTGCGAAGGACACGATCACGATCCCGCCGGTCGCGCTGACCGGTCTGGGCATGGGCATCGGGGCCCTGGCGATGTCGGCCATCGTGCTCGCCGGCGTCATGCCGTGGAACGCGGTGACGGCTGACGTCGACTTCGGCGGGGTGTCGATGTCGTGGGTCGTGCCGATGGCGATGATCGTCGCCTTCACGGTCGGCGCCTACATCACCGGGATCCTCGGTCTGCGCTATGTCGGGGCGACGGTCGGATCGTTCGTCAACCTCGTCGAGGTCCCGTTCTCCGTCATCGTCGCCTGGCTGGTCCTCTTCGAGATGCCCGCCCCGATCCAGCTCTTCGGCGGAGTCTTCATCCTCGGCGGCGTCGGCTTCATCAAGTGGGGCGAGTCCCGCCTGGCCCGCCGCGTCGCCCGCCGCGAGGTAGTCGCCAAGTCCGAACCCTCCCTCATCACTACGTAATTACTACCTGACGGCGGCCCAGCAACCTGGCGCCAGGTTGCTGGGCCGCCGTCAGGTAGTAAAGAGGGGAGTGTCAGCGGACTTCGATGCTGTAGCTGTAACCCTGTTCGGTGAGGAAGCGGCGGCGCTGAGCCGCGAAATGCTCATCGACGGTATCGGCGGCGACGACCGTATAGAACGTGGCCGAACCCTTGTCTTCCTTCGGACGCAGAATCCGTCCGAGGCGCTGAGCCTCCTCCTGCCGGGATCCGAAGGCTCCGGAGACCTGGATCGCCACCGAGGCGGCCGGCAGATCCACGGAGAAGTTCGCGACCTTCGAGACGACGAGCACGGGGATCTCCCCGGACCGGAATTCGCGGAAGAGCTCCTGGCGCACCGATTCTGGAGTCTGCCCGGTGAGCACCGGTGCACCGAGTTCGGCTCCGATCTCCTCGAGCTGGTCGAGATACTGACCGATGACGAGGATCTGCGCATCCGGATGATCGGCGACGAGCTCGGAGACGATCGGCAGCTTCGCATCCGATGTCGCAGCCAGCCGGTACCGGTCTTCACCGTCGGCGCGGGCATACGCGGTTCGGGTTCCGCCGTCGAGGCGGACGCGGACTTCATGGCAGGCGGCCGAAGCGATATAACCGAGTCGTTCGAGTTCCTTCCACGGCACCTCGTACTGTTTGGGCCCGATGAGGGAGAACACCTCGTCCTCGCGTCCGTCCTCACGCACCAGCGTCGCAGTCAGGCCGAGGCGACGGCGAGCCTGCAGGCTTGCGGTCAGTCGGAAGATCGGTGCCGGCAGCAGGTGCACCTCGTCATAGATGACCAGGCCCCAGTCCTTGGCATCGAGGAGTTCGAGGTGGAGGTACGAGCCCTTCCTCCGGGTGGTGAGCACCTGGTAGGTGGCGATGGTGATCGGTCGGATCTCCTTCGTCGATCCCGAATATTCGCCGACCTCGTCTTCGGTCAGGGTGGTGCGGCGCAGGATCTCGTCCTTCCACTGCTTGGCCGAGACCGAGTTGGTCACGAGGATGAGCGTCGTCGTCTGCACCCGGGACATGGTGGCCACACCGACGACAGTCTTCCCCGCACCGCAGGGCAGAACGACGACCCCGGACTCACCGGACAGCGACTGGTCGATCGCCTGTTTCTGGTAGTCGCGCAGATGCCATTGACCACCGTGGGCATCATCGGACAGGGAGATCTCGTGGGCTTCGCCGTCGACATAGCCGGCGTGGTCGGAGACCGGGTGGCCCAACTGCAGCAGGGCGTGTTTGAGCTCGCCGCGCTCGGAGGGGTGGACGAGGACGGATTCGGCGTCGATGCGTTTGCCGAACTTGCCGACGAGGTCGGGCTGACCGACGAGCTCATCGAGCAGTCCCGTCTCCGTCGAAGTCAGGGTGAGTCCGTGGATCGGGTGGTCGATGAGGGTGAGCACACCGAACCGGTCCATGATGTCGACGATGTCGACGAGGAGCTCATGTGGGACCGGGTACTTCGCGAATTCGAGGAGCACGTCGACGACGGATTCGGCATCATGGCCGCTGGCGCGAGCGTTCCACAGACCCAGCGGGGTGATCTCATAGGTGTGGATGTACTCCGGGGTCCGCGACAGCTGCGCAAACGGGGCAATCGCCACGGCCGCCTCGACGGCCATCGGATGTCCCGATTCGAGCAGCACAGTCCGATCGGACTGCACGATCAACGGACCATTCATTCAATACTTCCCTTCCCGAAGTGTGATGACACCAGAGGACACAACACGTCCATCACCCCGATTGTTCCCGCTCCGAGCTACCTGACGGGGGCCCAGCAACCTGGCGCCAGGTTGCTGGGCCCCCGTCAGGTAGCAATTAAGGGGAGGGGTCTACGGAGACGATGCGGGCGACGGACAGGGAGGCCTCGGCGCCGGTGGTCGTCACCACTCCGCGGACGCGGCCGGCGTTGAGGGTGGTCGGCAGCATCTCGATCGTCCGTTCCTTGCCGTGGGAATCCGCGATCCGAATGAGCACGCGACGCTTCTCCTCCGCCGCTTCCCGCAGCCGATCCATATGCCCCAAAGGCTCATCCGTGCTCACCTGGGCGGCCGCCGTCGGTGCGGACCGCAGGATCCGAATATATTCGCCGAGGTGGCCGTCGCTGACCCGCGGACGTCGCCTCACGCTGACCTCGGGTTCCGATTCGGTGATCACTCGGCGCTTCCGCACCGGCCCCGCCGCCGAATGCAGCAGGGCATGATGATCCCCGGCCTCGAGCAGGTGCATCGTGCGCTCCGGGCCCAGCTGAGCGATCGCCACGGTCGGAACCAGACGTTCGAGACCGGCTGGCATCATCGCCTGATCGGAGAGGATGACATCGAGGTCGACCGGGTCGTCGACGATGAGCACCGCCCTGGCCACTGCCACACGCACCCGCCGCAGCTTCGAGGCCGTGTTCTGCACGAGGAATTCCAAGGTCGACGGCAGCTCTTCGGCACTGATGCCCGCGAGTTCGGCCAAGGCCTCCTCCGGGGTGAGACCGGACTGCATGGTGTCCTCGATGGTCTCGGCGTCGATGCGATAGACGGTGCCCTGGCCGCGTGCCTCGACGACGGCGTACCTGCGCAGAATATGGTGGACCCGCGGCTCGATCGGGCCGGTCGCCACAGCGGTGAGATCGGACTGGATGAGCACTGTGTCGACCTCGGCCCCGAGCCCCTCGGTGACCGCGGCGATGACATCGCCGGGCACTGTCAGGGCCTCGACGGACACACCCAACGGCAGGATCGAGGGGTCCTGCTCGGCATGCTCGGCCATCGCCCGATCCAGTCCGGCGGCCAGACGGAGTCCGAACCGGCTCGGACCGAAATGATCCGGCTCCTGCAGCGGAGTCGTCGCCAACCCGAAACTCACACAGGTATGGAGAACGGCCTCGGTCATCGCGAATTCGTGTGCCGGCAGCAGCGGATGCCGACGCAGCACCTCGGCATGGATCCACCCTGCCGACCGTGCTGACCCCAGACCGATGTCGTGCAGGACGGAGAGCACGGCGAAGCGCAGCAGCGGCATCGCCGGCGCCGACAGCCCATAGCCCTTGAACAGGGACTTCTTCGGAGCAGCGAGCACCGTGAGGCGTTCGTTCTCGCTCGCCCCCGCCGCCAGCTGCGTGACGTCGAGCAGATCGCGCAGCCACGCCCCGACCAGCGCTGCCCACAGCTCGGCACGATCGCGGGCGAGAGCGGAATCGGCATCATCGGCGGCCGTCCACTGCGGATCGAGCGCATCGTCGAGGACCCCGATGAGGTGCAGCGATTTCGCCGCCTGCAGCAGGGTGATCGTCTGCTCGAGACCCAGTTCGAGGGTGCGGGCGAGTCGGGAGACGTCCCGTTTCGAGATGCCGCCGCTGATCAGCCGGGAGATCGGGGAGGCGGCGAGCTCATCGACGAGGCCGCGCAGGGATGAGATGACCTCGGCCACGGCGGCCTCTTCGCTGTTGTGGATGAGAGGTTGACCGATCGTGGCCGCGCTCGAATCGATCGATGCGGGGTCGATCTGCCACGGATATGCCCTGGCAGTTTCGGCCGCCGAGGTGGGCAGCAGGGTGATGGCCTCGGACTGGATCTTCCATACGCCCCCAACCGCAGACCCAGCAGACCCAGCAGACCCCGCAGATCCACCAGACCCACCCGAATCGGCCTCCCCACCGGCCGGCCATGCCAGGCCGAGGTCGCGCAGTCGGGGCAGGGCCGCCTCGGCGAGTGCGGGATCGATATGCGGATTGCCCGTGATCTTGATCTCCGGCGTCGTCCGGGCCGCCTTGGCCAAGGCGATGAAGACCTCGAGCGACTGCGCATCGAGGGCTTCGATGCCGCGGGAGACCCCGATGCGCGAGGACGCGGCCGCGGCCAGCGCCGCCATCGTCGGGGACTCGGGTTGGAGGAGGTCGCGACGGGTCCGGACGAAGGACTCGAAGTCGGCATCTGCACTGTGGGACAGCCACTGGCTGAAGGTCATTGACATCGCAGATCAGTCTATCGCGAGGGGTACAATGGTGGCGCAGAGAAGGATCAGAGATCGGACGGAAGGACGCGCATTGTCAGCCACTCGAGTCGACACGACCATCGTCGTCGCCGCGGTTGCCGCCGCAGCCATCGGGGCGCTTGGCCTCATCGGCGTCCTCGGCCAGGCCTGGATGGGACTGACGCCCAGTCCGCTGCTGACCTACCTGCCCATGATCCTCGTGCCCATCGCCGTCATCCTCGCCTGCGTGGCCATGATCCGAGCCGCCATCCGACGCAGACAGACCGGGGTGGGCCACCGCTGAAACCATCACTCATGCCTCACCCCGCAGGTTCGGGTACGGGCATGAGCCCCACCCGCACAGTGTGATCCAGGCGGTGCGGATCCCCACCTCGCCGAGGCGGCCGACCATCCAAGCGCGCACGTCCCCCGTGATCTCCCGCCGCGGACAAGGTGCTCACCGCCACCCTGCACGTGACCTCCACGGACAGGTGAGAGCCAGGGATCACAGCGGCGACGCGATGCCCTCGGTCCCGCAGTCGGCAGAGTCCGACCGACGGCAATGAGGGCACACGAGCACAGCGACCACACCACCCGACCTGCTTCCCGGCCGCGGAATCCGACTCCGCAGCCGACCGACACACGGCCCGCACCTGCGGGCACCGTACGATCAGCCCGCTTCAGCGGGTACGAACAGACAGAAAGGACATCATGCCCACCGGACGCGTGAAATGGTTCGATGCCGACAAGGGCTTCGGCTTCGTCATCGCCGAGGACGGCTCGCAGGCCTTCCTCCATTCCTCCGTGCTGCCCGAGGGAGTCGAAGTCACCAAGGGCACCCGGCTCGAATACGATGTCGTCGATTCCCGCCGGGGAGCGCAGGTGCTCAAGGCCCGCCCGATCACCACTCCCGGCAAAGTCGCCAAGGCCCGCCGACGTCCGGCCGTGGACATGGCAGTTATGGTTGAAGATGTCATCAAAGTTTTGGATGACCTCAACAACGGACTGCAGCACGGCCGTTACCCGGACCCCACCCATGGGAACAAGGTCGCCAGCCTGCTGCGGGCGATTGCCGACGATTTGGAGTCCTGATGTCATCACTGTTCAGTGATTGGCTGGCCCGGCAGACAGCCGCGCCCGCCGAGAACGACGCCGAACAGACCACCGAGGCCCCGGGCAGCGATGTGCCCGCCGCTGCGGGCGAATCGACCGCCGCTGGAAGTGCGGTCGCCGCGGATTCCGGCACGGTCGCCTCGGCGAAGGCATCGAAGACCGGTCGTCCGCGATCGGGCACGGAGAAGGTCGTCCTCGACACCCAGCTGGCCGCGGCGATCGACATCGCCCGCACCGCCATCACCGAGGTGGCCGGCACTGCCGTCGTCGGCGAACACCTGGGCACCGTGGCCGAGGCGACTCGCCTGGTCACCCACTACTTCGTGTGCACCGACCCGACCTACCGCGGTTGGCGGTGGGTGGCCGTGCTCGCCCGCGCTCCGCGCGCGAAGAAGGTCACGGTCTGCGAAACCGCGCTTCTGCCCGGACCCGATGCTCTCGTCGCCCCCGAATGGGTGCCGTGGGAGGAACGACTCGAACCCGGCGATTTGGGCCCGCGGGACACTCTGCCGAAGCTCGATCAGGATCCGAACCTGCAGCCGGGCTTCCAGCAGACCGAGGACAATTCGGCAGACAACATCGACCAGATCCAGAACTTCGAATTCGGTCTCGGTCGTGAACGCGTGCTCTCCTCCGACGGGCTGAGCGCGGCCGCAAGCCGGTGGTCGGAATCCGATGCCGGACCCGACAGCGAGTTCGCCTCACGCGCGGCCGGACACTGCGGCAGCTGCGGCTACCTCATGCCGATCGCCGGATCGCTGCGTCAGAAGTTCGGGGTCTGCGCCAATGCGTGGTCGCCGTTCGACGGTCGCGTGGTCGGACTCGAATCCGGGTGCGGTGCGCATTCGGAGACCGACGTGAGCCGGCCGAACAACGAGCCTGCTGAAGCAGTCGTCGACGACTACTCCGGCGAGCTCGAGTTCCAGGAGGGCTGAACCACTCGATGTCCCAGATGTTCCGGTCGCTGTCGGAGCCGAACTACCGGCACTGGTTCGCCGGTGCCCTGATCTCCAACACCGGGACATGGATGCAGCGCACGGCGCAGGACTGGATCGTCCTGACCATGCTCACGGACAACAACGCTTCGGCGTTGGGCCTCACCATGGCGCTGCAGCTGGGACCGCAGCTGATCATGTTCCCGTTCGCGGGAAACCTCGTCGACAAGTTCGACAAACGGCGTCTGCTCATGGTCACCCAGGCGCTGCTGGGATTCATCGGACTCGTCCTCTTCGTCCTCACCATCACCGACGTCATCGTCCTCTGGCACGTCTACGTGCTCGCTTTCACGCTCGGGATGCTCACGACCCTGGACAACCCGGCCAGGCAGGCCTTCGTCTCCGAACTCGTCGGTGAGAAGCTGCTGCCGAACGCCGTCAGCCTCAACTCGGCGTCCTTCAACGGCGCCCGCATGATCGGGCCCGCCGTGGCCGGTGTGCTCACCGCCGTCATCGGACCCGGTCCCGTCTTCCTCATCAGCGGCCTCGGCTTCGCGGCGACGCTCACCGTGCTCCTCCGGCTCGACAAGTCGAAGCTGCATCCTTCCGGTCGACGCGGCAAGGGCGGTGTCCTCGGCGGACTGAAATATCTGCGCAGACGCCCGGACATCACGGTCGTGCTCGTCGTGCTGTTCATCGTCGCGACCTTCGGATTCAACTTCAACATCTACACGGCGACGATGGCGAAGATCGAATTCGGCAAGGATGCCAGCGGCTTCGGTCTGCTCAACTCCGTCATGGCCATCGGGTCCGTGACCGGGGCGCTCGCCTCGGCCAGGCGTGAGAGACCCCGCCTGCGCTTCATCTTCGGCGCCGCCGGCGGATTCGGTGTGGCCGTCGGAGTGGCATCGCTGATGCCCAACTACTACCTCTTCGCCGCCTCGCTCATGTTCGTCGGCTTCGCATCGCTGACGATGATGACTTCGGCGAACGCCTATGTGCAGACGACCACCGCGCCGAACTACCGCGGCCGAGTCATGGCCATCTACGCGGCCGTCGTCATGGGCGGCACCCCGATCGGGGCACCCCTGGCCGGCTGGGTCGCCGATGCCTTCGGACCGCGGATGGCGCTCGTCGTCGGAGCCGCCTCCGGGATCATCGCCTTCGCCGTGGGGCTGCTGTGGATGATCATGGCCAAGGACCTGCGGCTCCACCGGGATCCGAAGTCGCGGATCCGGCTGCACATGAGCTATCAGGGCAGGCCGCCGGGCGGCAGCGGAGACTGACGGGTTCGAGTGAGCGGGTTTGCTCGTGGGGCGGCATCGGCAGGGCAGGCACTCGGCGGGCCCGGAGGTTCGTGTCATAGAATTTCGATCGACCGCCTCGGCGAGGGATTCGAGGGTCGAGCGATGGAAACGGACGGACTGTGACAACTGACATCATCACCTCGGTGCTCGTCGGCCTGGCGATCCTTGTCGGCTGTCTGGGCATCATCGTGCCGGTGCTGCCCGGGTCGATCCTCATCGCCATCGCGGTGCTCATCTGGGCGATCATCATCGGCGGACCGACCGCGTGGATCATCTTCGCCATCGTCGCCGTGTTCGTCGCGGCCGGGATGAGCGCCTCGCTCGTGCTCACGGGCCGCAGACTCAAGTCCATGCAGGTGCCGAACTCCTCGGTGCTGCTGGGCGGGGTGCTCGCCGTCATCGGCTTCTTCGTCATTCCGGTGCTGGGCCTGCCGATCGGCTTCGTCGCCGGCCTCTACCTCGCCGAGTATTCCCGCCTCAAGGACGGAAAGACGGCGTGGAACTCCAGCTGGGAGTCGATCAAGGCGATCGGCATCGGCGCGGGCATCGAGTTCATCCTCGCGATGCTCGCCGGCATCACCTTCGGCGTCGGCGTCCTCATCCACTTCTTCGCCTGAGACTCGCAAGCATCCGTCACCCTTAGGGCTTAACTGCATCGTTGCAGTGGAGTGTTCTGTCGCGAAGGGTGAGGGTTGCTCGAAGCCACGCCAGGTACGTCAGCATCCCTCACCATTACCTGAGCATCCCTCACGATTAGTGTCAGCTTGCACCCGCAGCGGCTTCTCCTACCGCGGCCAGCGCATCCGACACACTGAGTGCCATAACCTCCGGTAGCAACGGGAGGTTATGGCACTAAGTGGAGAAATTGCGCGGACGTCGTTGGGAAGTCGCTTGTGCGCCGTGCTCATGGCCGCGCAGACGCGACTAATCGCGACTGTGCTGCCGCGGCTCTGCGCTACTTGAGGGCGTCGATGACGAAGTCGATGCAGTTAAGCAGTGCCCGCACATCGTCGGGGTCGACGGAGACGAAGGTCGCGATGCGCAGCTGATTGCGTCCGAGCTTGCGGTAGGGCTCGACGTCGACGACGCCATTGGCCCGCAGCACCTTGGCCACGGCAGCAGCATCCACGGAATCATCGAAATCGATGGTGGCCACGACCGACGAACGGTTCGCCGCATCTGCAACATAGGGGTGGGCCGCCTCGGCGGATTCCGCCCAGTCGTAGACGAGCCCGGAGGACTCAGCGGTCCGTTCGGCCGCCCAGGACAGACCGCCGTTGCCGTTGATCCATTCGATCTGCTCGGCGAGCAGGAGCAGGGTCGCCACGGCCGGTGTGTTGTAGGTCTGGTCCTTGGCCGAGTTCTCGATCGCGGTGACCAGGTCGAGCGAGGTCGGGATCCAGCGTCCGGAGTCCTTGATCTCCTGCGCGCGGGCGATCGCGCGCGGCGACATGACCGCCACCCACAGTCCGCCGTCAGAGCCCATGTTCTTCTGCGGGGCGAAGTAGTAGACATCGGTCTCGGCGATGTCGACGGCCAACCCGCCTGCGCCGGAAGTGGCGTCGATGACGACGAGAGCATCCTCGGCGATCCCGGTCGGACGGGCGATTCGGGTGGCGACACCGGTTGAGGTCTCGTTGTGGGGCCAGGCGAAGACGTCGGCGGCATTCTCGCCGGTGGCCGCCTCGGCGGGGGAGCCCACGAGACCAGCGGCAGCCAGGGCCTCCGGCGATGGGGTCGCGGCGGTGCCGGGTTCGGCGCCCAGGATGAGGGAGGATTTCAGGTGCGGGGCAGTGTCAGTGGCCTTTGCGAACTTCTGTCCGAACTCGCCGAAGGTTGCGTGGGCGGCCCGTTCGCGGACGAGGCCGAAGGCCGCGACGTCCCAGAACACGGTGGACCCGCCGTTGCCGAGCACCACTTCGTAGCCCTCGGGCAGGCTGAACAGCTCGGCCAGGCCGGAGCGGATGCGGCCGACGAGGTTCTTCACCGGCGCCTGGCGGTGGCTGGTGCCGAGCACCTTCGTCGCAGCAGCGTTGAGCGCCTCGATCTGGGCGGGGCGGATGCGGGCCGGGCCGGACCCGAAGCGTCCGTCGGCGGGCAGGAGGTTCTTCGGGATCTCAATATTCGTCGCAGTCACGCTCGACATTCTACGGCGGGCCCGCCCGGCGCCCGGGACCGGTCCGTCATGTGACGAACGTGCCGTCTCGACATTCCCAGTCTCGACCACGCCCGCCGAGGCGGGACCCGGATCGACCGCCCTGGCCTCGCCGAGGCAGGACCCGGCTGACTCGTGTCCGTTCCGCGTCGTAGAGTGAAGACATGAGTGAGCCCGTCGATCGTCTCCCGCAGACCCGGAAGTCCTATGACTCAGCCGTCTTCGAACACCCGGACGCCGCACCCCTGGACCTGCTGCGCCAGTGGTACGACGAGGCGGCCGACCATGTCCGCGAACCGAATGCGATGACCGTCTCGACCCTGGACGAATGGGGCCCGAGCTCGCGCATCGTCCTGCTCAAAGGCCTCGACGAACGCGGACTCCTGTTCTTCACCGACTACGACTCTGCGAAGGGCCGGCAGCTGCGGGCCGACCCCCGCATCGCCGTGAACTTTCCCTGGCAGGACATGGAACGACAGGTCCGCATCCGCGGCCTCGCCGAGGTGGCCGCCCCCGAGGACTCGGACGCGTACTTCGCCGTGCGCCCCCGTGGATCGCAGATCGGGGCGACCGTGTCCAAGCAGTCCCAACCGGTGACCAGCCGCGAACAGATGCAGGCGGAATACGATGCCGCGGCGGCCGAGCTCGAGGGCCAGGACGTTCCGCGGCCCGACCATTGGGGCGGATTCCGCGTGCGCGTCTTCGAGATCGAATTCTGGCAGGGGCAGCAGAACCGGTTCCACGACCGGTGGGTCTTCCGCCGCGCCGACGGCAGCCACGAAGCAGCCGACCTCGACGACTCCTCGGCCTGGGAGGTCGTCCGCCTCTACCCCTGAGGCACTGCCCCCTCCTGAGGTTCTGCCCCAGGGCACTGACCTTCCGTGTTGCAGAACGAATCAGCACAGGGTGCCGGCCACCCAGCAGAATGGTCACAACATGCGCGCCGCATCCGGGCGCAGACGATGCAAAGGAGCACCCATGACCACTTCCAGTACCCAGTACGGACCTGACGCCGTGTTCGACAACCTCATCGGCGGCGCACGGGTGCCCAGCGATGATCGGTCGACGAATACGAACCCGTCCGATCCTTCCGATGTGATCGGCCGCTACGCCCGCGCGGATGCCGCCACGGTCGCCTCGGCGATCGATGCCGCCCGCGCTGCCGCCCCGGCCTGGGTGGACCTCGGCTCACAGCAGCGATTCGCTATCCTCGACAAGGCCGGCAGCCTCATCGCCGAACGCGCCGACGAACTCGGCGATCTGCTAGCCCGGGAAGAGGGCAAACAGCTCGCCGAAGCCGAGGGCGAGGTGCTGCGCGCCTCCCAGATCTTCAAGTTCTTCGCCGGCGAGACCATCCGCAACACCGGTGAGGTCGTCGACTCGGTCCGCCCCGGGCTCATGGCCGAGATGACGCACGAGCCCATCGGCGTCATCGGCATCATCACCCCGTGGAACTTCCCCATCGCCATCCCGGCCTGGAAGATCGCCCCGGCTCTGGCCTTCGGCAACACGATCGTGTTCAAACCTGCCGAACTCGTCCCCGCCAGTGCGTACGCGCTGGTCGATATCCTCGCCGAGGCGGGACTGCCCGATGGGGTCCTCAACCTCGTCATGGGGCCGGGCTCCGTGGTCGGGGACGCACTGACCACCTCGGCGAAGGTCGACGCCGTGACTTTCACCGGATCCGTCGCCGTCGGACGGTCCGTCATCGCATCGGCTGCGGCCCACCAGATCAGGGTGCAGTGCGAGATGGGCGGGAAGAATCCGCTCGTCGTGCTCGGCGACGCCGACCTCGAACCGGCCGCCGAGGCCGCGATCAACGGAGCCTTCTTCTCCACCGGTCAGCGCTGCACCGCGTCCTCCCGCCTCATCGTCACCTCCGATGTGCACGACGAATTCGTCGCGCTGCTCAAGGAGAAGATGGCGGCGCTGACCGTCGGAGACGCCCGCGCCGAGGGCGTCGCAATCGGACCCGTGGTCTCCCGGACCCAGCTTGACCAGGACCTCGACTACATCGCCAAGGCGCGAGTCGAAGGCGGGGAGGTCACCGGTGGTGAGCTCATCGATTCGGACACGGAGGGGTATTTCCTCGCCCCCGCGCTCGTCACGGGCACGAAGCCGGGCGACACGATCAACGTCGAAGAGGTCTTCGGTCCGGTCGCCTCGGTGATCGAGGTTGCCGACTACAACGAAGCGCTGGCCGTGGCCAACGACACCGAGTTCGGACTGTCCGCGGGCATCTTCACGACCTCCCTGAAATATTCGACCCACTTCAAGCGTTACGCCGATGCTGGAATGGTCATGGTCAACGCCCCGACGGCAGGAGTGGATTATCACGTGTCCTTCGGCGGACGGAAAGGGTCGAGCTATGGCCCCCGCGAACAGGCTCGGGCGGCACGCGAGTTCTTCACAGTGCACAAGACGACCTACACGAATGCGGGCTGAGCCAGCCGGTGCGAATTCCTCCCGCGCGGGCAGATGCGCACCCCGGTCGAGCCGTCAGGCGGCGACCGAAGCCGCGTCCGGCACGGGGCGATTCCTCGACTCACGGGATTTGCTGAACGCACGATAGGATTGGGGCAGATCGCAACGGCCGCGAACGGGATCGCCTGTGCGGGGCGGGGCAGGGTCGGAACGACCCGAAATGGTGACAATGCCTGTAACGGTCGAAACGACCTGAAGACGAAGAGTGGAGTGGCTGGTCAGAAGTGAACGACCTCATTGATACAACCGAGATGTACCTCAAATCGATCATCGAGCTCGAGGAACAGTCGATCGTGCCATTGCGTGCCCGCATCGCCGAGCGCCTGGATCACTCCGGCCCCACCGTGTCACAGACGGTGGCGCGGATGGAGCGCGACGGACTGCTCCACGTCGGCAACGACCGCCATCTCGAGCTCACTCCGGAGGGCCGACGGATCGCCACCGACGTGATGCGCAAGCATCGTCTGGCCGAGCGTCTCCTCTCCGATGTCGTCGGACTCGAATGGGAACTCGTCCACGACGAGGCCTGCCGCTGGGAGCACGTGATGAGCGAGCAGGTCGAACGCAAGCTCGTCACGCTGCTCTCCGAAACCTCCACCGGGCCCTACGGCAACCCGATCCCCGGACTCGACGTCATCGGCGGCGAAGTCTCGAAGACCACCGACGTCATCGACCTCGCCACGGCAGTCGGCCGGGACGGCGCGAAGAAGCTGACGATCGCCTGGCTGGCCGAACCGCTGCAGGTCGATATCCATCTGCTTCAGCAGTTCCAGGTCGCCGGCGTCCTGCCGGGCAGCGACGTCGAGATCTCGCGCAACGGCGAATACATCACCGTGCAGGTGCCCGGCGCGCAGGACGTACTCGACCTGCCGGTCGAGACTGCCTCGCACGTCTTCGCCTACCGAAGCTGAGACGCTCAGAAGCCTCCGCCCGATGGCGACGGGACTGCGTCTCAGCAACGGGACGAGACGCAGTCTCGGTAACGGCAGGGCTGTGTCTCGATAACGACGAGACCGAGCAACGGTAACGAAAGAGCGGGTGCCCGAAACCCGATTCGTTACAAATCACTGTGATCTCTGACCCAGGGAGTGGTTCCTCCACCCCTGGGTCACGTCGTATAACGAGAAAATGTTACGAATATTTCAAGCCATTTTGAGCCTCTGACCTGCGGGTTTATGGAAAACATCACGGTGTCCCTCCGGTGGTTGTGACAAAAACGTGACAATCAGTCATCGATTGGTTACAGTTGTGGAGGTCGTTCACGCAATGACGACTTCACAGCGAGATCCGAGCGCCACGCTCGCCGTGAGATACCAAGGACCGATAGTGGCGGTTGGCTGAGAGCAGCCAATAGGGACGAGAGGGAAAACGTGGCAACTAAGCAGCATGGCCGCCGCGCCGCCGATGCCAAGGTCAAGACTCCACTGACCGAACTCACTGAACTTCTGAACGCCAACTCAGGCGTCTTCGGCCGTCGTGCAGCAGTTGTCGCTGCCAGCGGTGGTCTGCTGACCGCCGCAGTGATGCCGGCCGCCGGCCAGGGAGCCGACGACCAGAGCAAAGTCTCCGCAGAAGCCGAGACCACCCAGAAGGTCGACTTCGAGAACCAGGCCGTCACCATCGGCGACGACTCGAAGGACAAGAAGGACGACGAGAAGTCCGATTCCTTCGGTGTCGAGAGCAAGGCCATCACCGCTGAGGCTGCTCCGAAGCCCAAGCCGAAGCCCAAGCCGGTCGAAACCTCCACCCCCTCCTCCGACCACTCCGCCGGAAACTCCGACCACTCCGCCGGAAACTCCGACCACTCCGCCGGAAACTCCGACCACTCCGCCGGAAACTCCGACGACACCGCCAACAGCGGATCGTCCGACTCGGGCGAGTCCGACTCCAAGGACTCGGGATCCATCGATGGATCCAAGGCCGAGCAGGTCCTCGCCTGGGCCCAGAAGGGCGTCGGAACCCCCTACGTTATGGGCGGAACCAGCCAGAGCGGCTGGGACTGCTCCGGCTACACCTCGTGGGTCTACAGCCACGTCGGCGTGAACCTGCCCCGCACGTCCGGTGCTCAGAAGGGCGCAGGCCAGATCGTCTCGCAGTCCGAAGCCAAGCCCGGTGACCTCATCTGGCACCCCGGCCACGTCGGCATCTACGCCGGTGGCGGACAGATGTACGATGCCGGTTCGCCGAGCTCGGGAACCTCGAAGCGCAGCTACAGCTGGATGGGCAACGTCACCTTCATCCGCGTTCTCTGATCTTCTTTCCGATCGCTCCCCGTACAACTCGACGGTCCTCGAGTTGTACGGGGAGCTTTCGTATGCCCGGAAACTTCGGGCGCCCGCTCGCGCCTACCAGATTCGGTGAACGGAAACCGAAGTTTCCGTGACGCGAGTCGTATGAATTGGGTCACGGGCGCGCGCCGCGTTACTCTGGAGAAGATTGAGTTCAATAAATGGTGGACACCAAGTGGTGTCAACCGCTGATGCGAAGGAAAGCAGATGGGGCATACTCGAATAATTCGAATAGCCGCTCCAGTCTCTGGTGCGGAGTACATATCTGTCTCCGTGCCCTCTTTCCCAGGCGTCGTGCCCATGAGCACGGCGCCTTTTGTGTTCCCTGTGGCCGGGGCAGCCGGTTTCGGCCCAGTAGAGAAGAAGATGAGGGGCGAGATATGAAGACTCTCGTGCTGAACGCCGGTTATGAACCGCTGTCGATCGTTCCGTTCACACGAGCCGTGGTGCTCGTGCTGACCGGAAAGGCGACAGTCCTGGCAGCAGAGGACATTCCGGTGAGATCCGAGCACATGAGTCTCGATCAGCCCTCCGTCATCCTGCTCACCCGCTATGTGCGCCCGCCGAGCAACCGCCGCGTCTCGCTCTCCCGTCGCGGAGTCCTGCGCCGGGACGGCCACCGCTGCGCCTACTGCTCGAAACCGGCGTACACCGTCGACCACGTCGTCCCACGGTCCCGCGGAGGAGCGAACACCTGGGAGAATCTCGTCGCGTGCTGCCGCGAATGCAACAATCGCAAGGGCAATCGCACTCTCAGTGAGATCGGCTGGAAGCTCAGCTTCCTGCCGCAGGAGCCCCGCCTGGGGCAGCTGTGGATGCGTGGGATCGACAAGCCCGTCGAGAAGTGGCGACCATTCCTCGAGTACACCAGCGCTGCCTGACAACAACTCCAGCGCCGCCTCAAAGTCGGGCATCGCCCCAGATAGGGGCCCGTGTTGTCCATATGTTGGCGCAATTCGGGTAACGATGTGACATAGGTGAAGCTCTCACCGTCAATGTGCTCTAGGGTGGACGAAACAGAAGTTCGCTTCGACCCAAGGAGCTTGCGATGAGTGAGCAGGATCGCCCACAGAACCCCGACCCGGCCCCGGCCGGTGAGCCCGAAGCCGTCATCGTCGGAATCGACGGTTCGCCGCCGAGCCGCAACGCCCTGGCCTGGGCGATCCAAGAGGCTCGCTCCCTGGACCGTCCGATCCGCCTCGTCGGCGCCTACACGATCCCGAGCGTGGCCGCGGCCGCCATCGACGTGTCCTATGTGCCCATCGACGACAGCTCGATCCGTGCGGCCGTGACGAACACGCTCAAGGAGGCCGCCGCCGAGGCCAAGGCCGCCGGTGTTCCCGTCGAGGCGGTCATCGAGATCGGAGACGCCGCCGGTGTGCTCATCGACGAATCGAAGACCGGCTGCCTCACCGTCGTCGGCTCCCGCGGGCGCGGCGGCTTCGCCGGTCGTCTCCTCGGCACGGTCTCGAGCGCTCTGCCGGCGCACTCCGCGTGCCCGACGGTCGTCGTCCCCTCCTGCTGGGACAACCAGGCCGAGCGCCCCGCGCACCCGACCTCGTCGCGGCCGATCCGCCAGGACGGGGTCGAGGTCGAAACCCACGACCCGAATGCCGAGTCGATCGAAGGTCTGCGCTTCGACGGGAAGGTCGTCGTCGGCGTCGACTCTCTCGGTGCCGATTCCCCGGCGCTGTGGAAGGCGGCCCGGCTGGCTGTGCGCCGTGGCTCACCGCTGCATATCGTCGCCGTGATCACCACAACGGTCATCGGTCCCGAGTGGCTGCCGAGCACCGCCGACCTCGAACGCCTCGTCAACGAGGGCGCGGACAAACTCGTCGTCGCCAAACAGCGGCTGGCCGAAGAGTTCCCTGATCTCGACGTCACGTGGACGCTCTTCGACGGCCAGCCCGCTGAGGTGCTCGTCCGAGCCTCTGACACGGCCGAAGTGCTCGTCATCGGATCGCGTGGCCGCGGTGGATTCGCCGGCCTCCTGCTCGGTTCGACCTCGCAGTCGGTGCTGCCGTACTCGCAGTGCCCGACGATGGTCGTCCGCGTCGCCCGCGATCACGGTCGCCGCAAGAGCAACGAGGCCCCGGCAGAGCCTGGCCTCTAGACCCCGCCTGAGTTCGTGAATCCCGATCACGATGATCGGATGCTTCAGGCCGGAAGACAATCACCGAGGCGGCCGATCGATACGATCGGCCGCCTCGGTGATTGTGGGTCTGGGCGACATCGGCAAGGGGGTCTTGCTCGGACAGGTGGTTCTGGCGCCCCCGGGCAGATTCGAACTGCCGACACCGGCTTTAGGAGAGCCGTGCTCTATCCCCTGAGCTACGGGGGCCAGGTGGTCGTCCTCAACCACGATCACCCAGTGTAGCGTAGAAGAAACCTCACTGTTCCACGGTGTGCCAGCACCTATTATGGACAGATTCTCGTTAGGGTCGAATTGTGTCGGATTCCGTTAGAGACGAACAGTTCCCAGAACTCGGAGATGTCTTCGCCGAGTGGAAGAAGCAGGCTGCCCATCTGGGCGGTCGCGACACCATGCTTCATTTCCGGGACTCCCGTGACGGCAGCATCGACCTCTCCGGCGCCCACCCCTCCGGCCTGGCACAGCTGCTGGCCGGTCGCGCCACCCGACTCTCCAGTCTCATCCGCGACCACGACATCCTCACGGACGCGCGTCGGCGTGCGAAATCCATCCGGTCGAAGGCAGAGCAGCTTGACAACGAACGCGGCATCCGCACCGCCCACCTGGCGCTCGGATTCGCTTCGTGGACGGAAAAGGACGCGAAGTTCAAGTTCAATGCCCCCGTCGTCATGCGCCACATCACGCTGGTGCCTCGTGGTTCCCGAGTCGAGGACTACGAGATCGTGCTCGACAACGAGATCACGATCAATCCCGCTCTCGTCCAGCATCTGCGCGAGGAATACGACCTCGACGTGCCCGTCGACGAATGGGTCGACGCGACCGGCGGACCGCACGGATTCGATCCGGGCCCGGCTCTCGACCGTCTGCGAGATCTGGGGCAGAACGTGCCCGGTCTGCGGATCAACCACCGCCTGATCATCTCGACGTTCGCGAACATCGCGAACCCGTTCTCCACTGACTACCTGCCTACCCAACACCCCGTTTTGCGTGCGCTGGCCGGCGACGAGGACGTGCGTGCCTCCCTCGGTGGGCCTTCGTATGTGCCGCAGCCGGGTGTCCTCCCGGACGAGAAGATCGCTGCGGCAGAGAAGGCCGAAGCCGAGCAGAAGCGAGCTGAAGCCAAGAGGGTCGCCGGTGTTGTTGAGGCGGAGACCGCCGCCGAGTCCGACGACAAAGACACCGAACCCGCAGGCGATGAGAAGCCAGCACCTGAAGCGACCTCCGCGGACGCAGTGAAGTCCGGAGCCGAGACGAAGACTGCGGAAACGGCAGAGGGCGACCCCGCTGAGGATGCTGATGAGTCCGCTGAAGAGTCGGTAACCAGGGGCGAGACGACCGGTGAGAAGGCTGCGCCCGAGAAGCCTGCGGCCGAGAATGCTTCGTCGAAGGCAGCTGCCGGTGCCGCTGATGCAGCGGATGCCGATGCCGATGAGGACTACGGTCAGCCGACCGCGCCGATCACCGACGAACCACTCGTTGCCGCAGAGCCGGTCACTGCCGCCGAATCCGCCGTCGCCACGACCACCGACGACGAGAAGACGTCGACCGATGCCGAAGCCGGAGCGGCGACCAAGTCCGAGAAGACAGCACCCGCGGCTGAAGCCGACGGTGAGGACGTCGTACCCGCTGCGCTTCAGGAGCCGATCACCCCGCTTCCCGACCGGAAGCCGCAGGAGGAATTCCTCGTCATCGACGTCGACGGCGACCAGCAGGCCGTCGTCGACGCTGCCGTGTCCGGTCACTCCGTCGTCGTCGACACCCCGCCCGGAACCGGTGCCACCCAGGTTGCCGTCGCCGTGGCCACCACACTGGCACACACCGGCAAGAGCGTCCTCTTCCTCGCGCAGACCTCCGATGCGCTCGACGATTTCTCCGCCCGCCTGGGCGAGGTCGGACTCTCCGACTTCGCGGTCGACACTCGCGCTGGTTCGGAAGACATCCGCAAACAGCTCGTCGGTCTCATCGCCTCGGCAGAGAAGTCCGAACGCCCGGACCTGTCCCACCTGTTGACCGAACTCAACGAACAGCGCGCGACCCTGGCCGACCACGTCTCCTCCCTGCACCGCAGGCGCAAGCCGTGGGACGTCTCCGTCTACGAAACCATGCAGCACCTCGCCGAACTGACCTCCGGTGATGACTCCCCGCAGACACCGGTGCGCTTCGACGACGATATCCTCGGCGCCAGTGACGACCGCCGGAACATCCTGCGCGGCAAACTCGGTGAACTCGCCGGACTGGGGGCTTTCACCCTCGATGTCGAAGACACCGTCTGGTTCGGAGCCGATCTCAAATCCGTCGAAGAAGCCGAAGCCGCACGCACCGTGGCCGAACGCATCGGTCGGATGATCCCCGACCTTGTCGCTGCCACCGAACCGGTGCTGCAGAAGGCGAAACTCAATCCGCGCCGCAATGTCGACGATTGGTCCCGCGCCATCCGTGTGCTCCTGCGCGTGCGCAAGACGCTCGACAACTTCGCACCCGATATCTACGACCACCGGCTCGATGACCTCATCGCCGCCACCGGCACACCCGAATACCGGGCCGATGTCGGCGTCGAAATGGGCATGATGCAGCGCCGTCGACTGAAGAAGTCGGCCGCGGAGTTCCTCCGGCCCGGCGCCGAGGTGGCTGACCTCCACGAGGCACTCATCGACGTCCGCGCCCAGCGGGTCATCCTTTCGGACCTCGCCGGACATGACGGCCGCCCGCAGATCCCGCGCGGCGTCCTCGAAGCCGACGAGATCCTCCAGAGCGTCGAAGCCGATATGGCCAAGCTCGCCCCGATCCTCGAGACGACGCCGGACGGCGGGGACCTCGGATCGATGCTCATCGAGGAACTTCAGGCACGTGCCGAAGCGATGGGCAGCGATTCGGAGAACCTCGCCGACCTGCCCGAACGCTCCCGCCTGCAGCGTGAACTCGACGGCGAGGGCCTCGGCGATCTCATGGCCGATCTGCGCAGGCGCAAGGTCGACGAGTCACTCGTCGGCCCCGAATTCGATCTCGCCTATTGGGCCTCCGTGCTCCAGACCATGGCCGGTGAAGATCCTGCGATCGGCCGCCACGACGGTGCCGCTCTCCACCAGGTCGCCGAAGGCTTCCGCGAGAACGACCGTGCCTTCGTCGCCGCCGGTGCCTCCCGACTGCGCTTCAACCATGCGCAGGCATGGAAGCGCGGAATCGAATCCGATCCGATCGCCGCCGGAGCCATCAAACAGGAGCTGCTGTCGAAGCACACCTCGACGAAGCGGATCTCCACGCAGGCACCCGAACTGCTGACGACTCTGGCCCCGGTGTGGATGGGCAGCCCGTACACGGTGCCCGAACTCTTCTCCGCTCTGCCTCTCTTCGATGCGGTCGTCATCGCCGATGCCGGACGGCTCTCGGTCGCCGATGTCGTCCCCGGAATCACCCGAGCCCGTCAGGTCATCTCCCTCGGCGACTCCCGCCTGCTCGGACCGCGCCCGTTCTCGATCGCGGTCGATCGATTCGGCATGGACGACGGGAAACATCCCCGCTCGGTGCAGGACCGCCTCGGCGAGTTCCTGCCGCGGATGCGGCTGTCGAACTCCTATCGACTGTCCCCGGTCGGGCTCATCGACCTGGCCAACCGGCACTTCTACGATTCGACGATTTCGACGCTGCCGACCGCGCATACCGGTGAGGGCAGCGGCCTCGAATTCTCCTATGTCGCCGACGGCAGGGGTCCCACGGACATCGGGACCGGTCGGGTCGAGAGCCCCGATGCCGAGGTCAAACGCGTCGTCGATTTGGTCCTCAAGCATGCGCGGAACCGGTCGCGGGAGTCGCTGGCCGTCGTCGCGCTCACCCCGCATCATGCGCAGCGAGTGGCTACGGCGATCTCGCGGGCGATGAAGGATCTGCCGTATGTGGCGGCGTTCTTCAACGATTCTTCGAAGGAGCCGTTCGTCGTCACCGACGCCGAACGCGTCCAGGGCATGTCGCGCGATGCCGTGATCTTCACCCTCGGCTATGGCCGCACCGTCCACGGTCGCGTCATCCACGACTTCGGTCCGCTGTCCGGGCCGGATGGTCGCCGCATCCTCGCGGCCACGATGACGCGAGCCAGGAAGCGGTTGACCCTGGTCTCGAGCATCGAGGCCGAGGACTTCGATCGCAGCAAACTCAACGGGGGAGCGGTCATGCTCCCGCAGCTGCTCGAGGAGGTCGCGACCGGCGGCGTCCACCAGCCAGGACCGCACGGCGAGATCTACGATCCGCTGTTCAACGACATCGCCGACCGGCTGCTGCAGCTCGGCGTCGTTGCTCACGAGCACTACAACGGCATCGACCTGGCCGTGGCGAACTCCACCGAGGACGAGCACGGAATGATCATCGCCGTCGCCGGTGACGGACCCGAATACGCGTCGATGCGCAGCCTGCGCCAGCGGGACCGGGTGCTGCCCGAACAGCTGAGCCGCCGAGGCTGGAAGTTCATGCGCGTGTGGTCGACCGATGCGTTCGTCGACCCGCAGACCGAGACCGAGAAGATCTTCGAGACCTGGCGTGCCACCGTGGAGACGATGAGCCCGCAGGCCGTGCTCAACGCGGCGCGTGCCGCCTCGGTGGTCGTCGGCCGCACCGGCAGCCGACCGAAGCTCGTGCCCGGTCTGCCGATGCACAAGTACTCCGCCGAGGGCCTCGATCAGATGATCGACTGGATCCAGTCGGATGCGGTCGTGCGCGGCGACGGTGAGATCAAGGATCTGCTGCGCACCGCCCTGGCGCAGAAGGGCAACTCGAGCCGCGGCGATTCCCAGCTGCAGGCCGCAGTGGACCGCTACCGGGAACGCCATGCGCAGGCGAAGAAGGTCACCGGCGCCGAGGTGTTCATCCCACGGTCCAACTCGACTGGCCCCGTCGAAGACGACATCCTGCCGACCTTCGATACCGGTAAGATCCGTGCCGATGAGCTCCGCTCTGCCGGCCTCGTCCAGACCGCAAGCAATGACCAGGTTCCCGAGGCGGCCGACGAGTCCGTCCACACCGATTCGGTCGGTGCGGGGTCCGACAGTGCCGGGGACGACGGTGCAGGTTCGTCCGCGAAGGCAGCTCGACCGCGTGATGCTGCAGCAGCCGGTGCAGTTGGGGCCGAGTCCGCAGACTCGGATTCGGCCGACGAGGATTCGACCGCCGCTGATTTTGGCGGGTCGGATTCGGCCGAGGCGGAGTCGGGGGAGTCCGAGTCGGAGTCGGCTGAATCCGGGATGGACGGGACCGCCTCGGCGAAGTCGGGGTCGAAGAACGACGATGCCTGACCGGCCCACCGGCGCCGAGGATGCTGATTGCGACCGAGGAACGAGCGGCAGCGACCGAGAAACGGTTGATCCCAGCGTCAGCGGGTTGAACACTGAACTGGACGAGCCACCGCACGGCGACGGCGAGTCCGGCGCTGAGCCGGTACAGCCTTCACATTGCGACGGCGATGCCGAAACTGATGAGTCTCGGAGGGCCCGGATCGAAGCAGCGAAGCGCCGATATCGAGCGACTCTGCGCAATGAAGCCGACTCCGGTGGCGGCGGCTTCACCGAGGACTACTACCGTTCGCAGAAGCCCCCACACTGGTCATAGCTACTGTTCCGTCTAGTGGCTTCGATCTGTCCGGGCATCTCCCCGCCCTTTACGGTCGGTCAATAGCGCCCGATCGGTCTCAGATAGCCCGATAGGTTACAGACATGAAGAAGGCCCGCTCTCGCATGAGAGCGGGCCTTCTGTGCGATCGGCTGGTGATCAGTGCCGCGGAAGCTGGTTCGGATCGATCGGACCGTCGGTGGCGGGACCCTCGGCGGGTCCGGCGGCAGCAGCGGTCTGGTTGCGCAGGATCTCGCGGATGTCGCCGAGCAGATCCTCGGTGGTTGGAGGAACCTCTTCCTCGGGCGCTCCGCGCTTACGCAGCTCGTTGAGCTTGTTCATCGGCACGATGATGATGAAGTAGACGATAGCGGCGACGATGAGGAAGTTGATGGCCGCGGTGATGACCGCGCCCAAATCGATGGTCGTCTCCGGGACGTTCGGCTTGATCTGGAACGACAGAGCAGGACCCTCGGCGCCGCCGACGGCAGAGATGAGGGGGTTGATGATCTTGTCGGAGAACGCAGTGACGATCGCGGTGAAGGCACCGCCGATGATGACCGCGGTTGCGAGTTCGACGACATTCCCCTGGAGAATGAAGTCTCTGAAGCCTCTAAGCATTAGAGAAACCCTTTCGGTGTGTGTTCACCGCAATGCGGTTGTGAATTGTTCAATTACGTTTCAATAGTACACATGGGTAACTCATGGTCAGCAGAAATGATCTGCGAGTCCGATCATCGTATTGACGCTCCGGGTAATCGTTGTGATACTCCGGGTAATCGGTTTGCAGTGATGAGCGTCGGTCGGGTGAACACAGACGTCTCCGACCACCGCAGATCAGAAGGGCGGACAGCCCGGCGATGACATGGTTCAGCGAGGGAGGATGGCAAAGCTGATGGGGAGTCCGGCGAACTCGGCGACACGCCCGGCATCATCGGCGGAGAGGATCACGGAAACAAGTTGTCCTGACTCCGCGGCAATTCCTTCGGGTTTGTCGACGAGGCGGGCGATCGTCACTTTCTCGACGACGACTTCCGACCCGCCGTCGGGCAGGGACGAGAAGAGACGGATCTTCTGCCCCGGTTGGAGCAGTGCCGCCGAGGCATCATCGGCCAGACGGATCGGCATGAGCAGATCGCGACTGCCCTTCGGCAGCGCCTGCTGATCGAGCACGATCGACGAGGTCAGGGGTGACCCCTTCGATAACCCCGCCGAGGTGGCCCGTCCCTGCACCTCTTCAACGGACCTGAATGTCTTGTCGGGGACGAGGTCGGAAGGGAACTGAGTGAGAGTGAGGTCCTGGGCCTTGAGCTCGGTTCCGGGTGCCAGGTCCGACTTCGCGACAACGATCGCCGTTCCTGCGCTGGTCGGTGTAAGCATCCAGACGGCGAGAGCGCAGGCACATGCGAGGCAGACGGCGGCGAGGATGCGCTGAGGCCGAATGCGAGACAGCCGTGACTGGCCGGAAGACGTAGACCGGACGCGGTGGAAGATGCCCATGCGCCGAGTCTGCGGTGCTGCGCGGCCCGCGGCAAGGGTATGGAACTCGCCTGTGGACAGTTCGTGCCGTCCACAGGCGATTGGTGTCTGAGTGACGAGAGCCGGTCCCTCGTGGCATCCGGTCGGTTGGCGGCTGAGGTGAATCGCCCTGAAGGTGCAGGCTGTCAGCTGGCGGCTGGGAGGGTGCGCCGGCGACCGGCGTCGCTCAGCTTGCGGCTGGGGTGCTCGCGGTCGAGGAGCTGCTCGATGGCGAAGTCGACGTGCTGGAGGCTTCCTTCGACGACGAGCCCGAGGACTCCTTCGAGGAGGAGTCTGAACTCGAGGAGCTGACGGTGCTCGACTTGCTCGAGCGGGAGTCGGTGGCGTAGAAGCCGGATCCCTTGAAGCTGATGCCCACGGCACCGAAGACCTTCTTCAGGCGGCCCTGGCATTCCGGGCAGACGGTGAGCGAGTCATCGCTGAAGTCCTGATGAATATCAAACGCGTGACCACAGCTCTTGCAGGCGTAGGAGTAGACGGGCATTCGAGACCTTTCTTCGACGACAAGATTATAGTGCATCTCAGTTCCTCCCCGGAGCACCGGTCCGCGATATGCACAAGGTTATCCACATATCAACACGCGCGAGTGGGTACTGATTCCCGACGATCAGGCCGTGAAGACGTGAGTTCCGTCGTCGGTGACGGCCTCCGGGATGCGCAGGTCCCAGGCTTCTGCGGCGAGGCCCTTGAGGTTGAGCTCGTCGGCGAAGCACACCCCGACAACGCGGGGACCCGAACCAGGAGCTGCCGAACCATTGCGTTCCGAACCACGAGACTCGGGACCAGAGGACTCTGAACCAGGGGACTCGGAACCAAAAAGTCCCCATTCGAGAACGCCCGAACCGAGAGGCTCCTCCCCGTGTGGGCCGAAGGTCCTGTCGTAGAAGCCGCCCCCGTTGCCCAGCCGAGCACCAGCGGCTCCGAAGCCCAGGGCCGGGACGAAGACGAGGTCGAGGCCGATCGTGGGGGAGAGCAGCTGGGCGGCGGTGAGCATCTCACCATCCCGGACCGGTTCGCGGATTCCCCATCGGCCCTGCGGTCTCAGGCTGGCCATCGAACCAGTGACCTGGCCGAACATCAAAGGTTCGCCCACCTTGGTGACGACGGGCAGGTAGACGGTGCCGCCGGATGCGAGAAACTGATCGAGCGCCGGGTCGAGGTCCGGCTCTCCGGGCAGCGCCGCATAGGCAAGAATGGAACGAACCGGTGTTTCTCGGATGAGGTCCCGCGCGGCGGCCGCCACAGTCCCCGCGGCCGCCACGGTCCCCGCAGCCGCCACGATCCCCGGAGCTGCCTCGGTGAGGGAGCGGTCTGCGCGAGCGGCGCGGATGCGGGACCGCAGCCGCGCCTTCGAAGTTTGTGAGTCCACGCATTTCAGACTAACCGGGGTGGGCGGATTCGTTAAGATGACGTCATGAGTGATGAAGCGCAGCGCACCGTTCGCAAGGCCGTGATCCCCGTCGCCGGTCTCGGAACTCGGTTCCTCCCCGCCACGAAGGCCACCCCCAAAGAGATGCTCCCGGTCGTCGACAAGCCGGCGATCCAGTACGTCATCGAGGAAGCCGTCGATGCCGGTCTGCAGGACGTTCTCATGATCACCGGTCGGAATAAGCGGCCGCTGGAGGATCATTTCGACCGGGTCGACGGGCTCGAGGCAGCGCTCGCGCAGAAGGGCGATGACAAGAAGCTCGCCGCGGTGCGCCATCCCTCCGAACTCGCCGACATCCACTATGTGCGCCAGGGCGACCCCAAGGGACTCGGCCATGCCGTGCTCAAGGGACGTCAGCATGTGGGCAATGAGCCGTTCGCGGTCCTGCTCGGTGATGACCTCATCGATGAGCGCAGCCCGATCCTGCCGAAGATGATCGAGGTCGCGGAGAAGACCGGCGGCAGCGTCGTCGCCCTCATGGAGGTTCCGCCCGAGGCGATCCACCTCTACGGCTGTGCCGCCGTCGAGTCCACTGCTGACGACGAGGTCGTCAAGGTCACCGACCTCGTCGAGAAGCCCACCACCGAGGATGCTCCGTCGAATCTCGCCATCATCGGCCGCTACGTGCTGGCGCCGGAGATCTTCGACGTCCTCGAGACGACGAAGCCGGGACGCGGCAACGAGATCCAGCTCACCGATGCCCTGCAGGAGCTCGCCGGAGACGACGAGGGCCACGGAGTTTACGGAGTCGTGTTCAAGGGCGCCCGCTACGACACGGGAGACAAGCTCGACTACCTCAAAGCCGTTGTGCAGATCGCGTGCGACCGGGAGGACCTCGGCGGCGATCTCAAAGCGTGGCTGCGCGAGTTCGTGCCGACGCTGGACTGAGCGCCGACTCGGCTCCGAGCCGACCGTCCTGGTTCAGCCCATCCGGGCAGACCGACCTTGATCCCGAGAGCGAGGGCAGCCGCGTGTGGCCTGTCATCCTGACTGATCGACAGTCCGATATCGTGCTGCGACCGCTGCGCCGTCGCGACGAAGAGGCCTGGCGAGAGGTCCGCCGATTCAACCGCGACTGGCTGCGCCCGTGGGACGCGACCCTGCCCGCGCCGGGCCAAGAGCTGCCGGGGTTCCGCACGATGGTGCGGATGCAGGACAAACAGGCCAAACGCGGGCAGACCGTGCCGTTCGCCATCGAGGTCGACGGGAACTTCCGCGGACAGATCACCGTATCGGGCCTGAGCTGGGGTTCGATCCTGTCCGGGCAGATCGGTTACTGGATCGACTCGCGCGTGGCCGGGCGCGGAATCACCCCGGTCGCCGTGGCGATGGCCGCCGACCACTGCTTCTTCGCCCTCGAACTCCACCGCATCGAGATCAACATCCGCCCGGAGAACACCGCGAGCCTGCGCGTGGTCGAGAAGCTGGGTCTGCGCGATGAGGGGCTGCGCGAGAAGTACATGCACATCGATGGGCAGTGGTGCGACCACCGCACGTTCGCCCTCCTCGCCGAGGAGGTCCCGCAGGGTCTGCTGGCCGCCTACAGGCACGGCACCGGCGGGTGGTAGGCGCGGACCGGGGACGTCCAGCCGCCACCTGGGAATTCGGTGAACTTCGCCCCAGTTTGACCGACACACCTCGCGTCTTCACGACTTCCCTGATGCCTGCAACTTAGGGTGGCACTGTGGACACCAGCATCATCGTCGTCATCGCCATCGTCGTGGTCTTCGCCGTTGCTGTGCCCGCAATGATTCGGAAGTCCGCGACGGATCTCTTGCGCGTCGAAATCGACACGGTTCCGGACAATGCGGCCGTCGTCTCCGCCGAGACGGCCATCCCCGGGCACGACCATTCGGAGCGCGTCCAGGTCTTCCACGACAAACCTCGGAAGGTGCCGTCGGTGCCGACCCCGGACGTCTCTCAGGAAGTCGAGGCCCCGAAGCTGAGTCTCTCGGCCTCCCCTCCCGAGTTCGCCGTCATCGACGGTCACGCCGAAGCACACACAATCACCGAGGCTGCCGAGCACGCCCAGCTCAACGTCCTTCCCGTTGCGGTCGGTGAAACCCACTCCTCCCTGTCCGCCAACCATGCGGCCGTCGGTCGCGGTGTTGTCGGATCCAACTTAGGCGTCGGCACTGACACAGGTGTTCGTGCAGGCGCTGCCACTGACAATGTGCGACTGCTCCACCCCGCGGTCCATGCCGTCTTCAACGACAGCGGCCGCTCCGTCGGGCAGCCGGACAGACAGCGTCGTTGGCCACAGGCCCATCCGCCGCACCCGACCGGCGTCGGCCGCAAGGCGTCGACGAGCCGGACGGCTCCGGGCGGCGCCGGTCCGGCACCTCAAGGGGGCGGACCACGTGAAGGCCGGTCCCGGACGGGACGCGGCGGCCACCTCGGCGAGGGGATGGCCGGCACAGACGGACAGAACCGACAGATTTCCAATCCGACCATCGGAGCCGATGAGGAACATGCGATGACCGAGCAAGCCACGACCCTGCGGGAGTCACTGAAGTCGCTGAACACCATGGTCAGGGGCTTCTCCCTGGTCTTCCTCGCCTCGGTTCTCGGCATCCTAGTGTCGAGTGTGCTCGCGGCCTTCTCGGTGGTGCACATCGCCCTGGCCGGTGTCTTCCTCGGGCTCGCGGTCGTCACTCTCTTCCTCGTGCGCACGCTCAATCTGCGCAAGCGCGAGACGAAGAAGAAACTGCGACGTCTGCAGGAGACCGCACGGTCACGGCCAGCGGCCCAGCCGAAGCGTGACACTGCTCCGGAGCGCGTCGCCAAGGTCGAGCGTGCCTCCGAGCCGAAGTCGGCCGAACCGTCGACGGCCACGGCGCGACAGACGGCCACGGCGCGACAGACTGCTGCTGCGCGACAGACTGCTACGGCCAGGACGACGACTGATGCTCAGCCTGCAGCTGGTTCGCAGTCTGCAGCTCGCGCGGACGCGAAGTCCGCGAAGTCGCAGACCGTTCCGGTCAAGCAGCAGCCTCGCACAGCCCCTGCATCGACATCGAGCGGAACTGCTGCCCGGATCGCCGCGGCCGCCCAGGGTACGAGCGCGGCGGCGAAGGCCGCGCAGGCTCGCGCTGCGATGAACCGCTCCGTCGAGGCGAAGAAGTCCCGCGAAGAGGCCGACACCGGAGAGATCCCGCTCGTGCGCATCCGCAAGGAAGCCGCCGAGGGCCACACCACGCGCCAGGTCCTCCTCACCGGACCGATCCCGGTCGTGAAGGAGAACTCGACCGCAGACGGTGACGCGACTTCCGCCGAGGCGGCCGCCGACTCCGAGACCGCCTCGACGTCGCGCGCCGTCGCCCCCGCGGCATCAACGTCGACGGCAGAGCCGAAGGCGGAAGCGACGGGTACCACGATCGACCGCGAGAACGATGCCGACGCCGCCTCGGCGACATCTGCAGAGAAGGCTCGGACCGAATCCGCCAAGGCCCCGGTCTCTCTCGGAGCCGACCTCCTCGCTGAGACCGAAACCATCTCAGATGCGGCCGGTCGAAAGGAAGTCGATGCGGAAGTGCACGCTGCACCTGATGCGGCGGCTCGCACGGTCGATGACCCGTTCATGCAGCGTCTGAAATCGCGCGACGGCTGGTCGCCGACCCCGCTGCCGGTACCCAGCTACGTCGAGGCTCCCGAAGCCGAGCATCCGGTGCCCGCGGCATCGGCGGCCGATGCCAGCTCGTACGAAACCGAGGCCCGCAGCCGTGAAGACATCGCGGCTGAGTTCGCCGAAGAGCTCGGCTACCGTCCGGAACTCAGCGACTCCGCCCGCGAGGACGGACCGCTCGGCCACGGGCGAAAGGCGATCCGGACGACGAAGGCCGCCGACCTCGGCGCCGTCAACGACGTTCTCGCTCGCCGGCGCGCGTGACGCCCCGAAGTCGCTGAAGCGAGGTCCGCAAGGATGTCGCGACGCTGACGCAGAAGCCCTGCACAACCCGTGCGGGGCTTCTGCGTGCCAGGGTTACGGTGTCCATGAGTCGCTGGGCAGCTTGCTTCACGACAGATAGCACCCGTTCGAAAGCGTGCTGTCTGCCGTGGAGGATGCCGCCAGCGATCAGGCGCTGAATACCGACCAGCAGATCGCATCGCGGCGTGCCTGATCTTCCAGCACGAGTTCGCGGACTTCATTCGGCAGCCGGTCACGCTGCCAGTCGCGTTCGGCATGACCGGCCACAAGGTCCTTCCCCGATGTCCCTCGGGTCGCTTTGATCGCGTAGGCCGCCGCCCCGAGGTCGTGTTCGGCGCAGTCGGCGGCCCACGGCGCGAGAAGGCGGTGGTCGGCATCGGTGAGGGAGCCGCCTCGGCGAATCGTGATCATTCAGGATCACGAACCCCGGGCAGGATCATGGGAGCCGACCGAGAATCGACAGCGGTCGCGAGCGACGAAGCGAGCAGGCGTTCACAGTTGCGATTCTGGTGTCCCCTCCAGTCGGTGCCTGGCTTGAGCGCATCGGCAACCGTGGACACAGCCTGATTGGCGGCGTGCGTTTTCCCTGGTGGACACGGTCGACTCAGCAGTCATCGGCCGTGCTAGATTGCTCAGCGTCGATCACGCGAGGGCGGCCGGCAGAGAGCCGAAGACGAGTTCAGGGGAGAATCCGATGGCCGATATCGAAGACCAGGTGAGAGCTGAACCTTACGTGGGACGGCGTGCACGTCGTGCGGCGGCCGGGTCGTTCATCGGCGCCGTCGTCGAATGGTATGACTTCCTGCTGTACGGGATCGTCGCAGCTCTGGTCTTCGGCGAGCTCTTCTTCCCCGGCTACAGTGACCGGGCGGGCACGCTCGCGGCGTTCGCGACCTTCGGCGTCGGATTCATCTTCCGCCCGCTCGGCGGAATCATCTTCGGCCACTTCGGCGACCGCCTCGGGCGCAAGTCCATGCTCATCTGGACGATGACGATCATGGGCGTGGCCACCGCCCTCATCGGCTGTCTGCCGACCTACCAGACGAGCGGCTGGCTGGCACCGGCACTGCTCGTCCTGCTGCGCTGCATTCAGGGCGTGGCGGTCGGCGGAGAATGGGGAGGCGCCGCGCTCATGGCCGTCGAAAGCGCACCGCCGAAGCTGCGCGCCTTCTACTCCAGTGGGGTTCAGGTCGGCTACTCGGTCGGCCTGCTGCTGGCCACCGGACTCGTCGCCATCCTCAGCGGCGGACTGACCTCCGAAGGCTTCCTGGTTTGGGGATGGCGGATCCCGTTCCTTGCCAGCGCGGGCCTCGTCCTGGTCGGGCTGTGGATCCGTGCCGGTGTCGCGGAATCCGAAGAATATGTGAAGCGAGTGCAGAACGCGGACGAGGACAAGGTTGCCAAGCTGCCGATCCTCGGGGCCTTCAAACGATTCCCCGCACAGATCGCCCAGATCGTCGGACTGCGGTTCATCGAGCTTCTGACTATGTACATCGTCACCACCTTCGCGCTGTCGTATGCGACGGACGAACTCGGTTTCGACAGGCAGTTCATGCTCAACATCACGCTGCTCGTCGGCGGACTGGGAATCGTCACGATTCCTGCGTTCGCCTACCTTTCTGATCGGTACGGACGTCTGCGCGTCTACCTCACCGGCGGAGTCGTCGGACTGCTCAGCGCGATCCCGTTCTTCTTCGCTCTGGAATCGGGAAGCACGATTGCCATCGTGATCTTCGCCGTGCTGCTGGTCAATATCGCTCACGACGCGGTCGTCAGCGTCCAGCAGCCGCTGTTCGCCGAGATGTTCAGCCCCGAATTCCGTTACAGCGGAGCGGGCGTCGGCTACCAGCTGGCCAGCGCGCTGGCAGGCGGCTTCACTCCGTTCATCGCCACCTACCTCGTCGGAGTCGGCGACGGCAGCTGGTACCTCGTCGGTGCTTACCTCGCTGCGGGCTGTCTGGTGTCGATCTCCGTCGCCGCCTACCTCGCGAAGAAGGGACGCCGCACCGCCGGTGCCTGATCGCCTCGGTGCTGACTGACGGCACTGTTGCCCCGGTGTGTTACGTCAGGCCGAGCGCAATTGGTAAGGCCGAGGCGGTTATGACACCAACGGTGTGGGGTGCGGCGGCCACTCGGTCATCGCGGCCGCGCGACCTCATCGCCGGGAGCGCACACTGCTCATGGGCCGGCCGCTCAGGCGACGAACTTGTCGAACTCGTCGTTCTTGGCCAGGAAATTCTGCACATAGGAGCACGTGGTTCGGAACTTCAGCCCCGCCTCGGCGCTAGTCTCCAGTGCATAGCGCACCAGTTTGGCCGCCAAGCCGCGCCCGCCCCACTCGGGCGACACCTCGGTGTGGGTGAACATGCGCACCGGACCGTCGGCGGTGTCATCGGCGCTCGTTTCACGGTCGATGTAATCGGCGAGACCGATGACCTTGCCCTCGTGGGTGACGGTGAAGCGTTTGGCCGCAGCATCCTCGGCGATGGTGAAGGTCTCTCCCGAGATGTCGATGTCCATGGTCATTCCTCCCGAATGTCCGTGCCGGCGGCACTGCGCGATGGTCGTCGGCGATCGATCGACGCTCGTCGCTGTCCTGACAATTGACACTATAGTTCTGTTCCTGAAGAAGCGACTAGCCTGGTCAGACTCAGCCGACCGGACGATCTCGAAGGAGTCCCACCTATGACCGCACACCCCTCGGCGACCCTGGTCGACGCGCACCGCCGGAAGCTGCGTGCAGCCGGATTCGAGGTCACCGAGCTGACGTCCGCCGACATCCCCGACTACGTCGAGCTCGTGTCCTCGGCCTACCGCGGCGAAGAGTCGAAACAGGGGTGGACCACCGAGGCGGACCTGCTCGGAGGACAGCGGCTCGACGGCCCCATGGCCGAGGACATGCTCGCCGAGGCGGACTCCCAGATTCTGCTCGCCCGCGATGGGCAGGGGCGCGCAGTAGCCAGCGTCTATGTGCGCGAACCCGAAGACGGAGCCGCATACCTCGGGGTGCTCGCCGTCTCTCCGATGGGACAGGGCAAAGGGGTGGGGTCCTTGCTCATCGGCCTCGCCGAGGCGTGGGTGGCCGAACACTGGGGTGCAACGGCGATGCGGATGAGCGTGATCAACAAGCGTGACGAACTTATCGCCTACTACGAGCGCCGCGGCTACGTGCGCACCGGCGAAATCGAGCCCTTCCCCTACGGCGACGAACGCTTCGGGCTGCCGAAGGTCGACGACCTCGAATTCGTGCTCCTGGCCAAACCCCTGAGCTGAGGGCGGCCGAAGCGCGGCTGCAGGCGAAGAGCGGGCTGCAGTCGGAAAATAGGTCAGCATCGGACACTTCTGTTGGAGAAAAGTGTCCGATGCTGACCTATTCTCGGAGGCCCGGAGGCCCGGAGGCCCGGAGGCCCGGGCGCGGAGTCCGGCCCGTGAGCCTGGCCCTGGCGCTCAGCCTCAGAACATCATGGCGGGCACAACCAGGCCGCCGACGAGCGCGACAGGCCCGATGACGACCATCGACATGCCGAACTTCACGAGGATGCGAGTCAGGCGCGGCTTGTCCTCGACCGGGGCGGTCGCGACGACCGTGGCACCCAGCGTCGAGAACGGTGAGACGTCGACGACCGCCGAGCACACGCCCAGAGCCGCGATGAGTGCCCAGCCGGGCACCCCGCCCGCGGCGATGAGCGGCAGGGCCAGCGGCACGAGCGCAGCGAGGATGCCCGTCGTCGACGCGAAGGCCGACACCAGGCCGCCGACGATGCAGAGGACGAAAGCGGCGATGAGCGGCGAACCGATCGACTCGGCGCCCTCGCCGAGCAGGTCGACGGCTCCCATGTTCTGCAGCACGCCGACGAAGGTGATGATGCCGCCGACGAGCAGCACGGTCGGCCAGTCGATCTTCGGGATCGCGGCCTTGCCCGTCTTCGGATCGACGAGTGCGAGGATCGCTCCGAACATGAAGCACAGCAGGCCGATGTCCGGTTCCTGGCCGAGCGCCGCGAGCACGACCACGGTGCCGATGAGGCCGACCATGAAGATCACGGTGAGGATCTGTACGAAGGTGAACGGCTTGGATTCCCCCGCCTCGTCGGTGGTGGAGGAATCGAAGAGCGCTTCGTCCTCATCGTCCTCACCGAAGGCGACGCTTGACGCCGAGGCGGAGCCGCGGGAGATCTTCGACTGGGCACTTCCGGTCGAAGCATGCTCGGCGGCCGCCACAGTCGTCTTCGAGAACAGCGACCGCCCGTACATGAAATAGGCGACCACAAGCATGACGAGGTAGACGGCCACGGCGATGCCGAAGAGCAGGAACGGAGAGAGGTCGATGCCGGCATCGTGGGCTGTCGAGTACGTGACGATTCCGTAGAGGCTGGTCGGGGCGAAGCCGCCGGCGCCGATGGCGAAGCAGATCGCCAGTCCCATGAGCGCGTAGTCGACGCCGTACTTGCGGGCGACCTGCATGCCCACGGGCATCATGACGAGACCCGCCAACGGTGCTCCCATGGCCGCAATGCAGCCGGTGATGACGAAGAACACCGCGGGCAGCAGCACCGCCGAGGATCCGACCCGTTCGAGGGCCCAGTCGATGATCTTGTCGACGGTCCCGTTCTCCTGTGCGATCGCGAAGAAATAGGTGACCCCGGCCAGCAGGATCATGATGTCCAGGGGGAACTCGGCGACGATGTCGTCGACGGCCATATCGGTAAAGAGGAGCCCGGTTCCGGCCGCGCCGACGAGCATGAGCACGCCGATCTGCACACCGCGGACCGCGCCGATGGCGAAGAGAGCGACGAATATGAGCAGAGCTATGATCTGAGTGAGCATGTTGTCCTTGCGAAGGCTGAAGCGACACTGAGCATCGCTGGCTGATTCGCTGAGAGACTACCAGTGTTACCGGCGGGTACCGATGAGGCGTGTCCGAACCGTCGGAAAGTCCCGATAGACGGAAAATCCTCCCCGAGTCGGCCTCAGAACTACCTGACGGCGGCCCAGCAACCTCGCGCCAGGTTGCTGGGCCGCCGTCAGGTAGTAATTGGGGAGGATTAGGTGAGGAGGAGAGATCCGCCGAGGGCGATGAGGGCGACGACGATCGTGACGAGTGTTGCCAGGGCGATCGGTCGGGCGCCGAGGTTCTTCAGCGATCGCCACTGCACTCCGCGGCCGAGGGCGAACATCGCCATCGCCAGGCACACTGTCTGGATCCAGCTGAGTCCGGTGACGGCGAACTCCGGGAGCAGGCCGAAGGTGCGCAGGGCCGCCATGACGAGGAAGCCGACGACGAAGAGCGGAACGATCGGCGGACGTTTGCCCTGCGCCGGAGTCTGCTTCGTCGCGGTCGACACCGCCCCTCCGGTCGACACCGGCCCACCGGTCGACGCCGACGCCGCGGCCGATGCACCCGACCCGTTGCTCTTTCCACCCGACCCCGCGGCTGCGGAGGTCTCGGTGGAACCGGCGGCCGCCTCGGTGCCGGTGTTCGTCAGTGCCTTGTCCTCGCTGCGGCGCACTGCGTAGCTGAACACGGCGACGGTGGGGGCGAGCATGATGACGCGGGCGAGTTTGACGAGAACGGCGATCTCGAGGGCCGCGGGGCCGATGATCCCGCCGATCGCCACGACCTGGGCGACCTCATGGGTGGCGGCACCGCCCCACATTCCGGCGGCCTCCGGGGACAGACCCAGGGCGGTCGAGAGTCCGGGCACGATCGCGATCATCAGGGTGCCGAAGAGCACGACGAGGCCGATCGCGGCGGCCACATCCTCCTTCTTCGACTTCAGGGTCGACTCGACTCCGGCGACGGCGGCGGCACCGCAGATGCCGAATCCGCTGCCGATGAGCACGGCCAGGGGACGGTCGACCTTGAGTGGTCCCGCCAGGGCCAGGGCCGAGAGGACGCCGGCGGCGACGATGACGGCGGCAAGCACGAGAACGAGCCACCCGAGGTCGAGGATGTCGCCGAGCACCACCTGCGCGCCGAGGGCGGCGATGCCCAGGCGCAGCAGCGGCTTCGCGGCGAAATTGAGTCCGGGCATGAACGCTTCGGGCAGGTTGGGCACGAGATTGCCCAGGAGGATGCCGAGCACGATCGCCACGAGCAGCGGTGAGAGCACGGGGGCGAGCATGGAGATCGGCCACGCGACCGCCGTGGCCACGGCGGCGACGGCAAGTCCGGGTAAGAGGGAGACGAAGCTTCAGTCTGTCAACGCCTGCACGGTCGCAGTAGACGGTGATTTCTTCGCAACCCATATGGATCTGATATGTCATGATGATCATATGCACGATCTCGGGAATATCAAGAACTGGCCCGAGCTCCAGGCTCTGGGGCTGCTGGTGGCCCTCAGCGGCAACGCCAGGTCGATCGGCCAGGCCGCGGCGAAACTCGATCTCGCCCAGCCGAATGCCTCCCGCAGCCTGCGCAACCTCGAACGCGATCTCAAGGTGCCGCTGCTGCGGCGCTCTCCACGAGGCACCGAACTCACCGTCGAGGGCCGCGCCGTCGCCGAATGGGCGTCGAAGGTCATTGAAGCCTACGACACGCTCTACGCCGGGGCGCGCGCCATCCAGGACGCCCGCGCCGGAACCGTCAAGGTCAGCGCCTCGCTGACGGTCGCCGAGTACCTCATGCCCCACCACCTCACGACCTTCCGCGCCGCACACCCGACAATCGACATCGGTCTGTCGGTGGAGAACTCCGCGACAGTCATCGACCGGGTGCGTCGGCAGACCAGCGACCTCGGGCTCATCGAATCCGTATCCCTGCCGCAGGACCTCAACGCCGAGGTGGTCGGCCGTGACCGACTCATGATCGCCTGTGCCACGGGCTTCGCCCACGCCTGGACGCAGCCGATCACCGCCGAGGAGCTGGCGCAGGTGCCGCTGCTGGTGCGTGAGATCGGTTCGGGCACCAGGGAGGTCATCGACGCGGCACTGATCGGAGCTGGGGGAGTGCGCGTGGCGGGGGAGTACGGATCGAACTCCGCCCTGCGCATCGCCGCCGCCACATCCGTGGCCCCGGTCGTTCTGTCCGAACTCGCTCTGCGTGATGACTTCCGAGCCGGACGTCTGATTCCGCTGCCGGTAGCCGACGACGTCGACCTCACCCGCGAACTCCACGCCGTATGGGCCAGGACCCGGCGACAGCCACCCGGGGCACGTCTGCTGCTCGAGCACATGATCGACAGCCTCGAGTGACGGGACCCGAGTGAATGGGCTCGAGTGTCAGGGTCCGAGTGACGGGACCCGAGCGACGGGACCCGAGCAGGTCGAAGTCTCCGCGCCGTCCAAAGCTGCGGACACCGGGCGAACCCTTCAGAGTTACGGAATACGTGTCCGAAATATCGCTGTCGATTCCGTGAGATGCGGTGAGGCATATATTGGGGACATGACACAGCCCGAGCCAGCCTCCTCACCCGCTCGCAATCCCGGGTTCGCCCCGGACACCGTCGTCGTCGAGACCGGACGGCCTCAGCGCGTCGACGGTGCGTCGGTGAACCCGCCGATCGATCTGTCCTCGACCTTCGTGAGCGCGGGCGACATCTCGAACTCGCCTTTTGCCTATGCCCGCTTCGACACTCCCGCATGGACGCCCTTCGAAGAGGCGCTCGGTCAGCTCGAACATGCGAGCCTGCCCGGACTGGTCTTCGGCTCCGGCCTGGCGGCGATCTCGGCCGTGATCAGCCTCGTGCCCGCCGGAGGCACCCTGATCATCCCCACCCACAGCTACCAGGGAGCGCTCGCCTCCGCCGAGCAGATCGCTGGGCGGCAGAACTTCGACCTCGTCACCGTCGATATCGCCGACACCGAGGCGGTCATCGCCGCCCTCGACGAAGCGGGGCACGCGACGGCGGGCCAGGTCCCAGCGGAGGAGACGGTCGCCTCTGCGGGGGACGCTGACGGATGGACCGCCTCGGCGACGGCGGGCGAAGCCGCACCCCCGGGGATGCTGTGGATCGAATCGCCGACGAACCCGATGCTCGAGGTCGCCGACGTTCCCGCGCTGGCCGCGGCGGCCAAGGACCGCGGATTCCTCGTGTCCGTCGACAACACCTTCGCCACCCCGCTGCTGCAGACCCCGCTCGACCTGGGCGCCGATATCGTCGTGCACTCAGTGACGAAATACCTCGCCGGGCACTCCGACGTCGTCCTCGGTGCGGTCGTGACCAGCAGCAATTCCCTGCGTGAGAAGCTGCACACGGAACGATCCATGCGGGGCGGAATCGCCGGTCCCTTCGAGGTCTGGCTGGCCTTGCGCGGACTGCGCACCCTGGCGGTGCGCCTCGACCGCGCGCAGGCCAACGCCCAGGTCATCGCCGAGCGCCTCGCCGCCCACCCGGCCGTCGTCGAAACCCGCTACCCAGGCCTGCCGAACGACCCCGGCCACGCCCGCGCGGCCGCGCAGATGAACGGATTCGGCGCGATCATCTCCTTCACCGTCGCGACCGCGGACAAGGCCACCGCCATCGCCGAGGCGGTCCGACTGTGGACGCCGGCGACCTCCCTGGGCGGGGTGGAATCCCTCATCGAACGTCGCCGCCGGCACCCCTCGGAACCGGCGACCGTGCCCGAAGGGCTCATCCGGTTGAGCGTCGGCATCGAGAACCTCGACGACCTCTGGGCCGACCTCGAGGCGGCCCTTGCCTGATGAGGCAGACGCCCGACTACGTGCTCGACCGGCCTTGCGCGGACGACCTCGACCAGTTCTTCTCCATCGACCCCGACCCTCGGGTCTGGACGCACCTGCTCAGCGGACGTCTGACCGATGAGGAAGAGGCCGAAGCGATCCTCGTCCGCCTGGTCTTCGCCGACCGGGAACTCACCGCCGCCCAGCTCGGCGCGACATTGGCCTGAGACGGGGAGGCTCTCTCCGGCCCAGGCCTCACTTCGGAACGTGTCTCCTGTGGGTGAATCCGCCTCGATAACTCAGTAGATTTCGGGGCGGATCCACCCACAGGATACGGGCAGCGACGACTCCGCTCGGATGTGTGACGCAGATCAACTTAACGTACGTTAAAGTGACGGTAGATGCTTCCGTTCTCCTCGACGGCGGATGGAGGCATTAGCCCCGAAAGCTACCCGGATCATCGGATTCGTACGAAGGAGTCGCATTGTCCACCAGCGTTCTCACCGAAGTCAGCGGCGATGTCACGACCGTGACCATCAACCGTCCGGAGAGCCTCAACGCGCTCAACGAGGAGGCATTCCAGGCCATCGGCGCGGCTGTCACCGAGGCGGCTGCCAATTCCCGTGCCATCATCCTCACCGGAAATGAACGGTCCTTCAGCTCTGGTGCGGATCTCCAGGGTGGAGTGGCGAAGCGCGAAGGCATCGACCTCGCCGGGGCGAATAGGATCATCGCCGCGATCCTCGACCTGCCCATCCCCACGATCGCGGCGGTGTCCGGACCGGCCGCGGGCATCGGCTGTTCCCTCGCCCTCGCCTGCGATTATCTGGTGATGAGCGAGAAGTCCTATCTCATGCTGCCGTTCACGAAGATCGGGCTCATGCCCGACGGGGGCTCGACCGCCCTGGTCGCCGCCTCGGCCGGACGCCACCGGGCCCTGCGCCTGGCGCTGACCGGTGAGAAGCTGCAGGCCGCCGACGCCCTCGACTGGGGATTGGCGAGCGAGGTCGTTCCGGCTGGAAGCCACCTGGAACGTGCCGGAGAAGTCGCCGCGGTCTTCGCGCAGGGCCCGACCCGTGCCCTGGCCGCTTCGAAGCGAGCGATCAACCGAGCCAGCCTGGCCGAACTCGACGCGTCCTTCGCCCGCGAGGTCGAAGGACAGGATGCGCTGCGCGCAAGCAACGACTTCGCCGAGGGGGTCGCCGCCTTTCTCGACAAGAGGGCACCCGGCTTCACCGGCGAATGATTCTGGGATGCGCGGACGGACCGTTTGATAACTGTTTGACCATGAATCAATACACCTGCATCCGCACCGCCTCCGCACCTGATGTGATGGTGACGACCGCCCACCACGAAACCGGCGATCACAATACTTCTCCCGTCGCGGCCACAGCGCCGAGGCGGGACCGGAGCACGAACGAAGGAGTCTCATGCTGACAGGAATTCCGTCCACCCTGGGCGACAGCTACCAGCTCAACACCACCAGCCTCATCCGCCATGCAACCACCGTCTTCGGTGATGCCGAGGTCGTCTACCGCCGTTCGGACGGATCCTGGGGCAGGTCGAACTACGCCGACGAGTTCAAGCGCATGGCGCAGCTCGCCCACGGCCTCGCCGACCTCGGCGTCGGCGCCGGCTCCATAGTCGGAGTCCTCGATTGGAACTCCCGCCGCCACCTCGAGCTCTACTTCGCCGTGCCCGGTGTGGCCGCGACCATGCTCCAGCTCAACCTGCGCCTGGCTCCCGAGGACCTCGCCTACGTCGTCAGCCACTCGAAGTCGGACTGGATCTTCGTCGACGAATCGCTGCTGACCGTCGCCGAATCGCTGGCTCCGAAGCTCGACGTCAAGGGCTGGGTCGTCATGACCGACAAGCCGATCGCCGAGATCGAGACGAGCCTGACCAACGTCGTCTCCTACGAAGACCTCATCGCGGAGAAGTCCGAGACCTACGACTGGCCCGTCGTCGACGAGAAGACCGCCGCCTACGCCGGATACACCACCGGCACCACCGGCCGCCCCAAGGGCGTGTACTACTCGCACCGGTCGATCTACCTGCACACGATGGGCGGTCTGGCCGCACTCCACGTGAACTTCGACGACTGCGTCATGCCCATCACCCCGATGTTCCATGTGCTGTCGTGGGGCTTCCCGCAGAACGCTGTGGCCGCCGGCGCCAAGCTCGTCCTGCCGGGGAAGTTCGCCGCCGAGGAGTTCGGTGCCATCGCCCAGGCCTTCGTCGAGGAGAAGGTCACCCTGGCCAACGGCGCCCCCGCCATCTTCGGGCCGATGCTGCAGATGATGAAGAAGATGCCGCAGGCCCCGGACCTCAGCGGAGTCCGTCTCGTCTCCGGATCGTCAGAGCCGCCGCTGTCGATGATGCGCGGGTTCAAGGAGGTCACCGGGGCCGACGTCATCCACGGCTACGGTGCCACCGAAACCACCCCGCTGGCGTCGACGAACTGGAAGATCCGTCCGGGTCTCGACCTCGACGAGGAAGAGAAGTGGGACCTCAAGCGCTCGCAGGGCCTGCCGATCATCGGTGTTGAGATGAAGACCATCGACCCCGAGGGCAATGAGCTGCCACGCGACGGAAAGTCCATGGGCGAGCTCCTCATGCGCGGACCCTGGATCACCGAGTCCTACTACCAGCTGCCCGACAATGCCGATCGGTTCCTCGACGGTTGGTGGCGCTCGGGCGACGTCGGCACCATCGACCAGTACGGCTACCTGAAGATCACCGACCGCCTCAAGGACGTCATCAAGTCCGGAGGCGAGTGGATCTCGTCGATCGACATGGAGAACGCGATCCTCGACAACCCCGACGTCAGCGAGGCCGCCGTCATCGGCGTCCCCGACGAGAAGTGGGATGAGCGTCCCGTCGTCTACGTTGTGGCCAACCCCGGCGCCGAGGTGACCCGGGACTCGATCGTCGAAACGCTGAGTGCTCGTTTCGCCAAGTGGCAGATGCCCGACGAGGTCAGGGTCGTCGAGGAGATGCCGCGCACGTCGGTGGGCAAACTCGACAAGAAGCTGCTGCGCAAGGACTGGGAACAGTCCTGATCGCAAGGCTGAGCTAGGCAGGGACCGATCCGGGGCAGGACGGTCGAGCCCCGGGCCTGACCGATCACAGCAGCAGCCAGCCGAGCACCCCGGCGCCGATCACCGTCCCCCACGCCGGGACCTTCCACATGGTCCCGGCAACGAAGGCGGCGACGGCCAGCGCCAGGGTCGCAGGCGAGGTGATCCCCTCGACGAACACGGGATCGTAGAGCGCAGCCCCCAGCAGCCCCACGACGGCGGCATTGACTCCGGTCAGTGCCGCCGTCGCTGGTTCCCAGGCACGCAGCCGCTCCCAGAACGGCAGGATCCCGATGACCAGCTGACCCGCCGGAAGGAAGATCGCCAGCAGGGCGATGCCGGCACCGAGGATGCCGCTGGGTCCCGTTGTCATCGACGCTCCGAGGAACGCCGCGAAGGTGAATAGCGGACCGGGGACTGCCTGTGCAGCACCGTAGCCGGCGAGGAACGTGTCGTGGTCGACCAGCCCGGTGGGCACGAGTTCGGCCTCGAGCAGGGGCAGGACGACATGACCGCCGCCGAAGACCAGGGCCCCTGCCCGATAGAAGATATCGATGAGGCGAATGGTCGCGTCCCCGGTCGCCGCGGTGAGGGCCGGGAGTCCGAGGAGCAGAGCGGCGAAGGCGATGAGGGAGGCGATGCCCAGCCGTCTGGCGCCGCGTGAGGCGATGCGGCTCTCGGGGGAGTGGGGGCCGACCGTGGCAGCTGCTGATTCGGAGGTGGAGGCAGATTCGGAAGCAGTCGCAGATTCGGAGGCGGAAGCCGCCTCGGTGGGAGATTCCTTCTCGTTCCTACCTTTGTCGGGCCGTTTCAGCCAGACGAGGCCGAGAACTCCGCCGAGGACTATCGCGACGATCTGGACCAGCGCCGTCGGCAGAGTCGAATCCGGGATGACGAGCATGAGCATGAGGACGGCGGCGGCGATGCTCGCACGACGGGCATCCGGGGTCAGCGTTTTCGCCATCGACTGCACGGCACCGGCGACGACGGCCACCGCGGCGGCCTTGAGCCCGAGCAGCCACCCGGCATCGCCGAGGTCACCGAAGGCCGAGAGCCCCAACGCGAAGAGGGTGAGCAGAATCGCCGACGGCAGAGTGAAGCTCACCCACGCGGCCGCAAGCCCGGGCAGGCCCGCACGGCGCAGCCCGAGTCCCATGCCGACCTGGCTGGACGCGGGGCCCGGCAGCATCTGGCACAGGGCGACGAGGTCGGCGTATTCGCGGTCATCCAACCACGAGCGGCGGCCGACGAACTCGTTGCGGAAGTATCCGAGGTGGGCGACAGGACCGCCGAACGACGTCAGGCCGAGGCGCAGGAACGATCCGGCCACCTCGGCGGTGGGGGCAGGTGCAGAGGTCATCACATCAGTGAACACGGGCCAAGTGACGCCGAGGTGAATGGGTCCTCAGGGATGGTGGAGGAGGTAGGTGCCGCCCTTGAGGCAGGTGTCGACGACCCAGCCGTCGCCGACGAGACCGGTCAGCGCCGTGCGCAGCGCCAGTCGCCAGCGGCTGGCGAGATCGGCATCCTGGCCGCGCAGATCCTCGATATCGGAAGGGAAATCCAGCGAGACGAACTCGGTCTCCTTCGGCACCTCGCTCAGCAGCGGCTCCCCGTCGTCATCGGCGCGCAGGCAGGGGAAGGCCGAACCGGGATCGACGACCGAGGCCCGTGCCGGACGGTCGAGCGGCCAGGACACCATCATCCGGTCGCTGGCCTGGCCGGAGTTCACTCCGTCGCGCATCTGCCCGTAGAAATCCTCGAGGTATTCGACCATGCCGACACCCAGACGCTGGAAGTTGAAGTACGCATTGCGGGCGATGAGCGGGTCGAAAGTCCAGGTCATCTCGGTGATGCCGAGGTTGAGGCACCAGAGACGCTGGTGGAGCTTCATCGCGGAGCCGGCACCGCGGCCGATGATCTGATGGCGGACTCCGGCGATGTGCGAATGCATGACCGAACCCAAAGGCTGACCGAAGAAGCCGATGGTCACACCGATCATCTCGTCGGGCTCGTCGACGCTGTACGCAGCGGACACATAGTTGCCGGCGTGGGCGAAGGCGATGATGAGACTGGGTTCGAACACGTTCGTGCCGGTCTCGTCGACGTTCCAGACTTCGTCGAGCAGCAGTGAGGCCCTGGCTGCCTCGTCGGCGGTGTGGATCTCGCGCACCTCGATGCGCGCGGTTTCCGCCGCGGCGGCGTATTCGTCCTCCGCCAGGGCGATGATCTCCGAGTCCACTGTTCTCAGTTCTGGGTTCGCGCTCATGGTGACATTGTGCCACCAGGTCGGGGCGCGGGCGGGAAGCGCCGCGGGCGGGAAGCGCACGGCAACGATTCGACTACGGCGAACGCGCCGACGGCAGCTGGCGCATGCTTGGATGAATGTCCTGGCACGCCTCAGTGAACTCCGCCGCTTGAGCAGGTGGGGCGGGTATAGCCTGGTCGCATGAGCTCAACAGTCGCCGTCATCGGCGCCGGAACCATCGGCCGATCGTTCGCCTTCCTCTTCGCCCGTAGCGGGTACACGGTGCGGGTCTTCGACCCGCGTCCCGATCTCGCCGAGGTGGTCGCCGGCTTACAGGCCGACGTCACCGCTGATGCCTCCGCCGGAGATGAGCTGGCCTCTGAAGTCGGCACCGTGGAACTCGCCGAATCCGTCGAGGCCGCGGTGGCAGGTGTCGTCTTCGTCCAGGAATCCGGTCCCGAGGATCCGGAATCGAAGCCCGTGCTGTTCTCTCAGATCGCCGAGGCGGCTCCGGCCGGTGCCGTGTTCGCCACGTCGTCGTCGACGATCCCGGCCTCATTGATCGCGGCCGCTCTGCCGGAGTCCGCGGCATCCCGCGTCATCGTCGGCCACCCGTTCAATCCACCGCACCTCATGCCTCTCGTCGAGGTCGTGCCGTCACCGCAGACCTCCCAGGAGACCGTCGACGCTGCGGTCGAGTTCTACCGCAGCTGCGGGCGCGAACCAGTGGTGCTCGGGCGTGAGATCCGCGGATTCGTTGGCAACCGGCTCCAGAACGCGCTGATGAAGGAGGCGATCTCGCTCGTGCAGAACGGGGTCGTCTCTGCCGAGGGGCTCGACACGGTGATGAAGAATTCGCTGGGTCTGCGATGGTCGGCTATCGGCCAGTTCGAAGGCATGCACTTCGGCGGGGGAGAGGCTGGGATCCGGGGTTTCATGGACCATATCGGCCCGGCGTTCGCCGCCATCGAGGACCTGCCGGTCGATGTCGATCCAGCAGGCATGGAAGACGTTTTCGAACAGGTCGAAGAAGCTTATGGCCCGACCCCGACCCCACAGGCAGCGGCCGTCCGGGACCGGATCCAGAAGGCGGTGCTCGAGGCCCGTGGTCAGGGGCGCTGAAACGCATTCGTCCCAAACAAAGGTCACTATCGGATATCTTCCGGGCTCAGAAGTATCCGACAGTGACCTATTTTCGAGGAGGCAGCGGCTCAGACCGCTGCTTGATAGAAGTACGTGGTGCGTTCGGCGATGAGACCCTCGGTGTCGAAGAGGAAGAAATCCGCGAAGCCCACCGACGTCTCAGAGCCGTCCTTGAGGCGACCGCTGAAGACGCCGCGACTGGATGCGCGATCACCGTCGACGAGGATCTCCTGCAGCGAATGAGAACCGGATTCGATGACGCGTTCGCCATGGTAGAAGTCGGTGATCTGCCGGCCGACCATCGTCGGATAGCCCGGCCGATCATAACTTGCGGCGGCGGCGAACAGCGCCGAGGTGGCGTCCGCATCTCCGGCATCGACGGTGGAGTAGTAGCGCTTCACGAGTTCAGTCACACTGGCCATGGCACTACCGTAACAGTGACTCATTTCATAGTCGGGGCCGGCCCTCGGCGGATCGATCCGGACCCCTCGGGCCGCCGAGCTTCTCGTCGACCCCAATCGTCATCTGATTTCGCATATCCATCCTGCATCGGGTTAGTATCGACCTGCTAATGATAACGAGTCTCACTAACTAGAGAGTGCGAATGATGAAACGACACCACACGATGCTCGGATCGGCGGTGGTCGCCTCGGCGCTGCTGCTCACCGGATGCCAGGCAGGCGACGACGCCACCGACTACGACGCGGGCAGTGCGGACAAGAAGACCGCAGGCGCCGCAGACGACAAGGACGACACAGGGCACGCCCAGGAGCTCGCCGCCGCCCAGCCGCGGATCGTGACCACTTACGAGGGCGGGATCCTCACCCTCGACGCAACGACTCTCGATGTCATCGACGACACGAAGCTCGAAGGCTTCAACCGCCTCAATCCCGTCGGCGACGGCCGCCACCTCATGGTCTCCGTCGCCGAAGGCTTCCGCCTCTTCGACGCCGGAGTCTGGACCCAGCCGCACGGCGACCACACCCACAGCTACGCCGCCGACCCGCAGCTCACCGACACCGTCTTCGACACCGAACTGCCCGGACACGTCGTCAACCACGGCGAGGCCACCGTGCTCTTCGGCGACGGCGACGGCAAGATCCAGACCTTCGACACCGAGAACTTCTCCGACGGCGCCCCGAAGCCCCAGGTAACCGAGGTCGACGAACCCCACCACGGTGTCGCCGTGAAACTCGCCGATGGTTCGATGCTGCACACCGTCGGAACCGAGGACGAACGCTCGGGTGCGAAGGTCGTCGACAGCTCCGGCAAAGAGATCGCAAGCAGCGACGAGTGCCCCGGAGTCCACGGCGAAGCCGCTGCGAAGGACGAGGTCATCGCGCTCGGCTGCGAGGACGGAATCCTGCTGTACAAGGATGGGAAGTTCGAGAAGATCGACGCTCCCGACTCCTTCGGTCGCATCGGCAACCAGTCCGGAAGCGACGAATCGCAGTACATCCTCGGCGATTACAAAGTCGACGAAGATGCCGAACTCGAACGTCCCGAACGGGTGAGCGTCACCGACACGAAGTCGGGCAAGCTCTCGCTCGTCGACCTCGGCGCCTCCTACAGCTTCCGATCCCTGGGCCGCGGACCCGACGGGGAAGGCGTCGTCCTGACCACGGACGGGAACCTCAAAATCATCGACCCCGCCACCGCCTCGGTGACGGAGGAATACCCGGTCATCGACGAATGGGAAGAGCCCGTCGAATGGCAGAAGGCCCGCCCGACGCTCTTCGTCCAGGACGAAGTAGCCTATGTCAGCGATCCGGGAGAGAAGAAGATCCACATCGTCGATCTCGAATCCGGTGAGGTGATGGCCGAGGAAACGCTGCCGCACGCACCGAACGAACTCACCGGCGTCACCGGCTGAGGTGCCACGACCGGCCCGACCGGCGGGTCAGATCCGACCGGCGGAACGGCCTCGATTGCCCCGACCGGCGGTGTCCCTGGACACGCCGCCGGTCGGGTCGCCCACCTCGGTGATGGCTGGGAATCTGCCCAGGAAACAAGACCACCGTTGCCCACGCCGGAGTTCGGCCCTAGCGTGGGGGATGGACCTGCGATCACACCATCGGTGATCGCTTCAACCCCGTCGAAGTGAAAGAGGACAGCCAAGACCACCATGTATCGCGTGACCGACCCGGCGACCGGCCAAGTCGCCGAAGAATTCCCCACCGCCACCGATGCCGAGATCCTCGCGGCCCTCGATCGTTCGGCGACGACATTCGACGAGTGGAGCCGGACCACGGTGGCCGAGCGCGCTGCGCTGCTGACCCGCGTGTCCGAGATCTACGCCGAGCGCGCCGAGGAGCTCGCCGAAGTCATCAAGCTCGAAATGGGCAAATCCGTGCCCGAAGGCAAGGGCGAAGTCCAGCTGAGCTCGATGATCTACAAGTACTTCGCCGACAACGCCGAAGCCTTCATGGCCGACGAACCACTGCGCGGACCCAAGGACGCCACCGCCATGATCCGCCGCAAGCCCGTCGGCTCGCTGCTGGGCATCATGCCGTGGAACTTCCCCTACTACCAGGTCGCCCGCTTCGCCGCCCCGAACCTGGCCCTGGGCAACACCATCCTGCTCAAGCACGCCCCGCAGTGCCCCCGCTCGGCACAGATCATGGAAGAGATCTTCATCGAGGCAGGCCTGCCCGAAGGCGCGTACATCAACATCTACGCCAGCAACGAGCAGGTCGCCGACATCATCCTGACCGACCCGCGCAACCACGGAGTGTCCCTGACCGGATCCGAACGCGCCGGTGCCGCCGTCGCTGCCGAGGCCGGAAAGAACCTCAAGAAGGTCGTGCTCGAACTCGGCGGATCCGATCCGTACATCCTGCTCGACACGGACGACGTCCAGAAGTCCGCGAAGACGTTCTTCGACACCCGCATGGGCAACACCGGCCAAGCCTGCAACTCGCCCAAGCGGATGATCGTCATGGACGACATCTACGACGACTTCGTCTCCTCCATCACCGAGGCGGCCCAGAAGAACACCCCCGCCGTTCCCAGTGAGGAGGGCTCCCGACTGTCCCCGCTGTCGTCGGTGGCCGCCGCCGACCGCTTCGTCGAACAGGTCCAGGACACCGTCAGCGAGGGCGCGACCCTGCTCGCCGGCGGCAAGAAGTACGACGGCGGCGGCGCCTATGTCGAACCCGTCGTCCTCACCGATGTGAAGAAGGGTATGCGCGGATACTACGAAGAGCTCTTCGGCCCCGCCGTCATCGTCTATAAGGTCAGCAGCGAAGAGGAAGCCGTCGAACTCGCCAACGACACCCCCTTCGGTCTGGGCGCCGCCGTGTTCTCCACCGATATCGCCCGGGCCGAACGCGTCGGAGACCAGATCGATTCCGGCATGGTCTTCCTCAACGCTCCCGAAGGAAGCCGCGAATACCTGCCCTTCGGCGGAGTCAAGCGCTCCGGCGTCGGCCGGGAACTCGGGCCGCTGGCGATGGACGAATTCGTCAACAAGCAGCTCGTGTACAAACAGAGCTGATCGGTACGACCGGAGCCCGAGAATCCGGGCTCCGATCGTGACCGGGTTGTGATCGCCGTCAGGGCGCTGTCTCCTACCGGGAGACAGCGCCCTGATTGTATGCTGAGACCACGCACAGCCAATTCTCATAAATCTCAGCGGGAGGTCTTCCCATGTCGGCACCGAAGCCGTCGACCCAGGTCAACGCCGCAGCCTCAAAAGGGATCATGCGGCCGGTCAACCGATTCCTCGAACAGTGGATTCCCTCGGCCCTGACCTTCGCCATCGTCCTCACCCTCATCGTCGCGGTCCTCGCGTTCGTCTTCACCGGCGCCGGCCCGGTCGACGTCGTCACCGGCTGGGGTGAGGGACTGGCAGGACTGCTCGAGTTCATGACGCAGATGTGTCTGATCCTCCTGCTCGGCCACATCCTCGCCAACACCGGCCCCGTGCGGAAGCTGCTCGCCTGGCTCGCCCGCGTTCCGGGCAACGCCACCTTCGCCTATGTCTTCGTCTTCCTCGTCGCCGCCCTCGCCAGCCTCGTCACCTGGGGGCTCGGCCTCGTCGTCGGTGCGCTGCTCGCCCGTGAGGTCGCCGTCCAGTCACGTGACCGCGGAATCAAGGTCCACTTCCCGCTGCTCGTCGCCGCCGGCTACTCCGGGTTCGTCGTCTGGCATATGGGCTATTCGGGATCGGGCCCGCTGACCGCGGCCACTCCGGACTCCTTCCTCTCCGAATCCCTCGGCGGGAAGACGGTTCCCGTGTCGGAGACCATCTTCGCCGGTTGGAACCTGCTGGCCATCGCCGGCGTCATCATCGTCTGTGGGCTCCTCTTCTTCCTCGTCGCTCCGAGGGCCGGCGCCCCCGTCTACGAACTCCCCGCCTCGGTGAGCTCGGAGAAACAGTCGCAGGTCGACGAAGAGGTCGTCACCCCGGCCGACCGGATCGATGCCTCACGGGTGCTCACCCTGGTCGTCGGTCTCGCGCTCGTCGCCTACCTCATCATCCACTTCGCCCAAGGCGGGGGACTCACGCTCGATATCGTCAACTGGTCGTTCCTCGCGCTCATCCTCCTGCTCGTGCGCAACCCCTTCGAGCTCATCCACCTGACGAAGGAGGCGGCCTCGAACGTCGGCGAGATCCTTCTGCAGTTCCCGCTCTACGCCGGAATCCTGGGCATCATGTCCTCGACCGGACTCATCGCCGTGTTCTCCGACGCCATCGTCTCGATCGCGAACCCGGCCTCGTTCGGGGTTCTCGCGCTGCTCTCGGCCGGACTCGTCAACTTCTTTGTCCCCTCCGGCGGCGGCCAGTTCGCGGTCCAGGGACCGATCATGCTCGATGCGGCCAACCAGCTCGGCGTCGACCCGTCGATTGCGATCATGGCCGTGTCTTACGGCGACCAGTGGACGAACATGCTCCAGCCGTTCTGGGCGCTGCCGGTGCTGGCGATCGCCGGTCTGAAGATGCGCGACGTCCTCGGCTACACCGTCATCACATTCCTCGGCGCAGGGGTGGTGATGGCGGCCGCGCTGCTCTTCGTCTCCCTCTGAGCCCCACCTCGGCGAGGGTGAGTCGCTGATCTGAAGATTCGCTTGGCATAAAGTGACCTTAAGTGTCTATGTGGTAACCTCCGTTGTTGGCCGTCCCCGTGGAACCGGGGATGCGGCGATGACGGAAAATCTTGAAGCAACAGCCGTTGATTATGCTCGGTTGAGCACTCTGCTCGACCGAGTCCGATGCCACGACGCCAACGCGTCCGGATAAGGAGTACAACCATGTCAGCATCAGTCGACACCCCGCCGGGTGACCCGAAGGGAGAGGCGAAGGCCAAGGTGAAGCCCTCGCTTCCTCCCGTGAATAAGAAGGTGTTCCTGGCGGCGGCCCTGGTGGCGCTCGCCATCACCGTGTGGGCTCTCATTTCACCGACCAATGCCGAGACGGTCCTCGGTGCCGTCGTCGGCTGGACCTCCGATTGGTTCGGCTGGTTCTACGTCCTCCTCGTCCTCGCCGTCCTCGTCTTCGTCATCTACCTGGCGGCCTCCCGCTACGGAAACACGAAGCTCGGCCCCGAACACTCGAAGCCCGAATTCGGCCTCGTCGCCTGGGCGTCGATGCTCTTCGCCGCCGGCATCAGCACCGACCTCATGTTCTTCGCCGTGGCCGAACCGGTCACGATGTACCTCACCCCACCGAGCACCGAACCCGAAACGGTCGATGCCGCCCGCGAATCGACGGTCTGGGCGCTCTTCCACTACGGCCTGAGCGGTTGGGGACTCTACGCCCTCATGGGTATGGCTCTGGCCTACTTCGCCTACCGGATGAACATGCCGCTGGCGATCCGTTCGGCGCTGGCCCCGATCTTCGGCAAACGTGTCCACGGTGCTCTGGGCGAGACGGTCGACTTCGCTGCTCTGCTGGGAACGATCTTCGGCGTGGCCACCTCGCTGGGCATCGGCGTCGTCATGGTCAACGTCGGCCTCAACACGGTCTTCGGGATCCCGATCGGCACCGCTACCCAGGTCGGCATCGTCGTCGTCGGAGTCGGCGTCGCCACGCTCTCGGCGGTCTCGGGTGTGGACAAAGGCATCAAGTTCCTCTCCGTCCTCAACGTCGTGTTCGCCATCGCGCTGAGCCTCTGGGTGCTCGTGGCGGGAAATACGAAGTTCCTGCTCAACGCCTTCGTCCTCAACATCACGGATTTCGTCCGCCTGTTCCCGGACATGGCCGGACAGACCTTCGCCTTCGAAGACACCGGCACATGGATGACCGACTGGACCCTGTTCTTCTGGGCCTGGTGGATCGCCTTCGCTTCGTTCGTCGGGCTCTTCCTCGCCCGCATCTCCCGCGGACGCACGATCCGTCAGTTCGTGCTGGGCACCCTGACGATTCCGTTCATCTACATCTTCATGTGGATCTCGATCTACGGAAACTCGGCCCTGGACATCATCCGCAACGGTGATGTGAAGTTCGGCGAAGCGGTCATGGTCAGCCCCGAGGGCGGCTTCTACGACCTGCTCTCCCGCTACCCGGCCTTCTTCCTCATCGCGGGTCTGGCCACGCTCACGGCTCTGCTGTTCTACGTCACCACCGCGGACTCTGCGGCCCTGGTGATGGCGAACCTGTCGTCGAATCTGCGCAACCCCGCCGAGGATGGACGCGCCGGTCTGCGCATCTTCTGGGCCGTGCTCACCGGTGCCCTGACGGTGGCGATGCTGCTCGTCGGAGGCATCGGCGCGCTGCAGAGCGCGACGGTGATCATGGGTCTGCCCTTCGCCTTCGTCGTTATCCTCGTCATGATCGGCCTCTACAAGGCACTGCGGGTGGAGGCGAACCGCGTCGACAGCGTCGATACGACCCTGCCCGGTTCGTTGGCGCGTCGTTCCCGCGGCCCCGGTCACGAGACCTGGCAGCGTCAGCTCGGCCGAGTGCTGTCCTTCCCGAATCAGGCGCGTGCCCAGGAGTTCGAGCAGAAGGTGCTCATCCCCACCCTCAACGAGGTGGCCGCAGAGATGGAAGGCCGTGGGATCTCTTCGCGCTGCGGTCGCGTCGATTCCGAAGGCGTGTTCGTCGACGACGGCGAACTCTTCCAGTTCGAGGTCGACGGAGACGGGGAATACCCGTTCCGCTATCAGGTCTGGCCGCACAAGGTCAGTGTGCCGTCGTTCGGCGGAATGGTTCCGCGCGGAACCGGCGAGGACTACTACCGGATGGAGGTCTACCTCGACGGCGGCACCGGTCAGGGCTACGACATCATGGGGTTCTCGAAGGAGCAGATCATCGATGACGTGCTCGACCAGTACGAACGCCACGTCGAATTCCTCCAGCTGCAGGAGAACGTCATCCACGGCGATGACTGAATCCGCTGGGTGAGAGCGACGCCCGGGATCCTGGCCTGATGGTCGGCGGTCCCGGGCGTTGTCGTTTCTCGCACCGAGGCGGCACGTTTCTCCCGCATCGAGGCGGCCGGACGGTGCGTGGCGAGCCCGGGAAAGGTCAGGCGATCACCCCGCAATCACATTGCGCAGGGTGCGGGTGACGGACAGGGCCGTGAGCCCGCTGGTGGCGGGGTTCTCCGGGCTCGGCGTCGAGCGGATGTCGAAGGTGAACTCTCCTGCCGACCCGGCTGCTCGGATCCGATGGGCGGACTGGGTCTGACCGGCCACCGCTTGGAGTACGACCTGCACCCGCTCCAACGATGCGCCGAGCATGTCGGCATCGGACGTGCCGGCGGACAGTCCGCGGGTGGACCAAGCGAGAGCGACGGCGATATTGACGTTGGCCGGGAACTTCTCGATCGCCTCGGCGGGGTTGCCCGTGAACACCGTCAAGGGTCCGTCCCCGGGGCGGAGGTCACGCAGACGCGCGGCCTCGGTCTCGGACATCCACGGTCGGATGAGTCCGCTCGCCTCCTTCGAAGTGGTGATTTCGACGGTGTCGAGGCCATCGGCCTGCGCCGCCGCCTCGAGCACATCGAGTCCACCGATCGCCCCGTTGGTCACATACAACCGGCCGGGGCCAGCGAGCAGACCCGCACGGGCCTCGGGCGCTGCCAGGGCACCGACACTGGTGAGGACGAGAGGGCGACCGGACGCAATAGCCGACGGACCGAGCTGGGCGGCGGCAGGGACACCGGCGCATTCGACGATGACGTCGAAACCGTCGAACATCCTCGGTGAGGGTGAAGTGTCGATGTCGGCACGACCGGCGAGCCGGGCAAGACCAGGGAGGTCGACTACCTCGGCGCCGTGATTCGGGCGGCCGTCATGCTTGGCTCGATCAGAGACCAGAGCGGTCAGGCTGAGCGTCCCGGCGGCGAGCTCGGGAGAGAGCAGCTGGGCGACGTGACGGCCGATGGCACCGAATCCGAGGAGGAGCACTGAGGTCATGGCCGCACCCTATCGGAGATCACTGACATGGGGCTCAGACCGGCGTGACCATGACCTGGGGGACCGGAGTATGGGGCGTGCGGGCAATGTCAGTGCGACGCGATACGGTTGCAGAATGGACGACGAAACACAGCCAAGCCATTCCGGCGGAGCCGTCATCGGCGACGACGGACTGGCCCGCACTCCTTGGGCGTACGGCGACCCGATGCTGCTGGACTACTACGACAGCGAATGGGGCCTGCCCATCCATGACGAGGCGGGGCTGTTCGAGCGGATGAGCCTCGAAGGATTCCAGGCCGGACTCTCCTGGCTGACGATTCTGAAGAAGCGGGAGCGATTCCGTGAGGTCTTCGCCGGATTCGATCCCGAGGCCGTTGCCCGCTTCGGCGACGTCGAGATCGAGCAGCTGCTGACCGACCCCGGGATCATTCGCCATCGGGGCAAGATCGAAGCTTGCATCAACAACGCTGCTCGCGTGATCGAGCTGCGTGAAGATGGCGGGCTCGATGCGTTTCTGTGGTCGTTCCAGCCTGCGCAGACGCCGCGCCCGCGCACCGTCGCCGAGATCCCGACGACCGGACCGGAGTCCGTGGCCCTGTCGAAGGCTCTGAAGAAGAAGGGATTCCGCTTCGTCGGACCGACCACGATGTATGCCCTGATGGAGGCCATCGGCATGGTCGATACGCACCTGCTCGACTCCCACCGGCGAGGTGCCTCCGGAGTGTGGTCGAAATGAATGACATCCGCGTTTCCGCGCTCGTCCTCCTCCACCCGCAGCGTCCGGGGCTGCTCATGGTGCGCAAGGCCGGGACGACGTCATTCATGTTGCCCGGCGGCAAACCCGAAGAGGGGGAGACCGCTGAGGACACCATCGTGCGCGAGATCGCCGAGGAGCTCGGACTCGATCTGGACCGACACCGGCTGCACGCCCTGGGTACGTTCGCCGCGGCGGCGGCGAACGAGGCCGATCACCGAGTCATCGGCGACGTGTTCTGCTACGACGGCCAGCCGAAGGGGCTCGATGTGGAGAACATCGCGCATCTGGCCGAGATCGCCGAAGCCGGGTGGTTTCCCATCGATCCGCTGCCCGCGGACACCGAGACCCGCCAGTTCGCACCGCTGATCCGCAATGAGGTGATCCCGGCGTTGCAAGCAGCGGGGAGATCGTCAGGCTGACCGGCGGCGCCGCGCACGCGGTGTGGCACTGGGTTCACGTGGTGCGCCATTCGATTCACACGGCGCGGCGGCTGTTCTCACACGGCGCGGCGTTGGAACGCGAGGTCGAGGGTGAACAGATGCAGGGAGTGCACCAGGGTGATCGCTGCGATGAGGAAGCTCAGTGAGATGTCGATGATGCCGAAGATCGTCAGTGCCGGTGGGCTGACATAGCCGGGTGCCTGCAGGAGGGTGCAGCCGATGACGATTGCGCCGGTGAGGATCGCAATCAGGACGGCGATCGTCGTTCGTCCCACCGCAGCCAGGCACAGCAGACCGGTGGTGAACAGCAGAGCGAAGAGCGCGAAGACATCGACTCCCCGTCCGATGATGAGGACTTCCTGCCACAGGTTCCCGTACGTGACCGAACTGTCCGGTTCGGGGGAGTAGTAGGGGAAGAACGAAGCGGCGATGACCATCACCACCAACGGTCCATAGAGGCGGGCATAGACGATGTTCGTACGTCGGATGCGCTGGGCGAGGTCGTCGGCGCGGCGGAGCTGCCCGGTCGTCATCGACCGGTCGTCGTCTGTCGCCGTCACCGTGGCCCGCCCTCGGTGTCGAGGCGGGTGGCACGAGGACTCGTTGCTGTGCCGAAGCACGGCAGAAGCATCGCATTTCTCCAATCAGGGAGTTAGGGGATTGTGGTCGACAATGGCGCGAATGGATTAGTCGTCATCAAGGCGGGTCGAAACCTGAAACGTATCCAGGAAAGTTACCGCTCGGTGTTCTCACGAGACAAGGAATGGTCATGACTCACGTGTCATGCCCGCGAAATTTCACATATTCGCACAAAGGCTTTTATACCGGGTTGTGACTTTATCCCTATTTGGCTGCTCGCCGAGGCGCATTCTTCGATCGGGCAGTCGCGAGGTCAGGCACGGCATGATCCTCTGCCGCGCGACCGAGCAGGCGCGAGATTCGATCGAGGGTGTCGCGGAGTTCGGGGCTGTCGACGACGGTGAAGTCGGTGTCCAGCCGTGCCAGTGTCAGGGCCATGGTGGCCAGGCTCTGCCCGCCGACAGTGACGAGGCAGCGATCGTCCTCGAGCGCTTCGACGGTGCCCTCGGCGGAAGCGAGTCTCTTCATCACCGTGGACGCTGGGGCGTCGACGATGACTTGGGCCGAATGCCGCCACCTGGGTTCCGTCGAATGACGTTCGACGAAGTCTCCGATGTCCTCGGCAGGCAGCGGGCGCGGAGTGAAGCTGGGACCGCTCGGGGTCTTCGGCACAATGCGTTCGGCGCTGAAGACCCGCCAATCCTCGGCCCTGGGATCGAAGGCCAGCAGCTGCCAGCTGTGCTGACGGTTGACGAGTCGGTAGGCCTCGACTTCCAGATGGACCTCGTGCGCCGGGGAACTGCTGGTGGACTCTGGCAGCAGGGACTCACCGGTGTCGAGGTACGTGAAGCGCAGGCGTTCGTGCCGGCGACAGTGGTCGATGAGGGTGACGATGAGGTTGGGGTCGACGATCGGCATCGGCTGATTTCCGGCGACCGGAACGGTGAAGTGTGCGAGGCTCTGCACTTGGGCTCGGACTGCGGCGGGGAGAATGGTCTCGAGCTTCGCCAGGGCCAGAGCCGAGGTCTCTTCCATTCCGCCGATGATGCAGCTCAGGCCCGAGTGGAGGCCGACGGCGACCGCCACCGCCTCATCGGCGTCGAACATGAGCGGTGGGATGCCCACCCCGTTGGAGGACAGGCGATAACCGCCTTCGGTTCCGCGCGTCCCGTCGATCGAGTAGCCGATATCGCGTAGCGTGCCGATATCGTTCCGGACGGTCCGCGGACTCACTTCCAGACGATCTGCCAATTCGTTTCCCGACCAGGTTCGGGGAACCATCAGCAGTGACAATAACCCGAGCAGCCGTGCTGCAGTCTGTGACATCTCTGCGTCTTCTGTCGTTTAGGAAGACCTCCTGCCTGAACTAAGAATAGCATTATGCAAATCGTTCCGGGGTAGAGCGAAAACAATGAAGTGGCTTCCCCGAATTCGGAGGAACAATCAAAATTGATGCACGAACAGCAGAATATTCAGAGTATTCCTTCCCCAGTGACAACAGAAACAGAATTCGATGTCGATGACTATCTCGAGTTGTATTCCTCGGCACGGAAGAAGGACAAAGGGTGGATCCTCGACGAGGTCATGATCCTCACCGGATGGTCCCGTGACCATGCGCGGCGCCGCCTGGCCGCCCTGCACGACGGAGAGGACGACTTCGATGATGAGGCCACCGAACAGGCACGGTCGAGGTGCTGCAAATATTCGCCCGAATCTCGCGCGCTCCTCGTTCGGATCTGGGAGTGGTCGGGGTATCAGAGCGGCAAGTACCTGGCCGCGGTGATGCCGCTGCTGCTCGACGCCGCCGAACGCCACGGCGCACTGGTGCCTGACCGCGATGGGTACAGTCTCGAGGTCCGCGCCGAGTTGCTCGCCGTCAGTCCGGCGTCGATCGACCGGTATCTGCGCACCGCACGAGCCGAGGACTTCCGGGACCGTCGGGTGTCGACGAAGCGGTTCACCAGTCCCAGCGAAGACTTCCTCGACTTCGCGTCGGGACCGAACGAGTTTGAGCCCGGGTTCTTCCTCGTCGACACGATTGCGCACGCCGGTCCGACCCGCGCCTCGAACTGTGTGTTCACGATCAGCGCCTCCTGCCTGCACACGGGTTGGGTCTTCACACGCAGTCTTCCCGACAACGCCGCGGGCACCATGGTGGACGTGCTGCAATGGTCGCTCGATGAGGTCCAGGGGATTCCCTTCTGGGTAAACGCCATCGAGCTGAGCAACGCCGATGACACCGTCCACGAGGCGACCGACCGGTGGGCACGCAGCCTGGACATCCATTTCAGTCCGGTGCTCAAAGACCTCCGTCGTGATCGGCTTCCGGAAGCATCGCGGCATCAGCATCTCGTTCACGAGTACGGCAATGTCCGCCGCTATGACACCGACGAGGCACGGTCTGCACTCAACGGACTCTGGCGTGCCGTCGACGACCGGCTCAACTACTTCACCCCTACGCGCAAACCAGCCGGCTGGGCAGAAGGCGAGGATGGCGAGCAGCGTCGCATCTACGACGAGCCGCGCACTCCGTTCGAGCGGCTGCGCGCAGCCGGAGTCATGTCACCGTCTCAGGAGGAAGAGCTGGTCCGGTACGCAGACGGTCTCGACCCGGCTCGGCTGACTGACGAGATCGCGTTCTGGCAGAAGCGTCTGGAGGAGCTGGCCGCCTGAATGTTCGCCCCTGAGACTTCGGCGCAGGGACTTCGGCACCGGGCGTCGGCAGCGAACCGCGTCCTGATACCGAAGACTCAGTCCTGATCCTGTCGCGAATAGGCGATGAGTGCCCGATACAGATCGATCGGCGCACAATTGGCGCCCTTGGCCAGGGACTTCATGAGTTTGCGGTAGGTCTGGTAATCCATGTGCGACGGGTTGTCCGTGGGCACGAGATTGAAGTCGTGCAGCACCGTCAGCGCCCGGGAATCCATGATGGAGAACTTCTTCGGATTCACCACGGTGAGCAGAGTGCTCGCCATCGGGATTCCCACTCCGGGCAGCATCTGGAGCAGAGGAAGACGGAAGCGATTGGGTGTGTCCTCGTCGAGAGCGACGCCGGTGACGAAGTCGATGTCATCGGACGAGAGCTCCTCGAGACCCGACAGGACTCCGATGGCCTTCCACTCGGCGACCTTGAGGAAGTGTTTGCGTTTGAACGATTCGCGGACCTTCGTCTTCGGACCGACTTCGCTGAAGATCTCCGATTCGAGGTCCGTGAGCACATAGAGCGGTTCGAACTTGAGGACGAATGCGGTGTCGACGGTGCCGCTGGGGGCTTCGCGGTTCAGTTCCGATGAGGTCATGGGCCGATGGTAGACGACCATTCTGACGCGCAGGTGAACAGTTATTGCTCGGAAGGAAGGCGAACGGTTCGGACACGGCAGATGCAGTGCCGATGTCGTAACCTCGGACTATGAGCCCCGATCCCCAGCCTCAGGCGACGTACACCCCAGCCCTGCTGGGTCTGGTGTGGTCGGCGATGTTCGGGTTCTCCGCCTTCTTCTTCAGCTATTCGACGATGGTGACGATCGCCGCGACGGACGGACTGTCGACCGTCACCGGAGGGTCCGTGCTGACGACGATGATGATCGGTGTCATCGTCGCCCAGCCCTTCGCTCCGTGGGCCGGCCGGGTCTTCGGCTTCAAGGCATCGCTGCTGATGGCTCTCGTACTGCAGTTCCTCGGCCAACTCCTGGGTCTCTTCGTCTCCCCGCCGCTGTTGGCGCTCGTCCTCGCCGGACTCTGCGGAGGCGTCGGGTTCGGACTCTTCGTCGTCCTCGCCAATGCGGCGGTTCCGGGTACGACCGCACCGGGGCGGATCGGCAAGGCACTGGGCTTCTTCGGTGGAATCACCTCCTTGGCATCAGCCGTCGGGGCGCCGCTGGGACTGTGGTTGGTCGAGACGATTCCGATCTGGATCTTCCGCATCATCGTCTGCGCCTGTCTGCTGTTGGCCATCCCCACGGTGCTCAAATATGTGCCCGGGCGGTCGCCTCGGCGAGGAAAAGACGATGCGGGAGATTCGGCGCGCGGCAATGAGACTGTCGGGGTTCGGCCCGGACACAATGAGAAAAGGAGCCTGCGGAAGGTGGGGCGCCGGGCGGGGGAGGTCTTCGGGCTCATCCTCATGCTCTCGCCGTTCCTCATCGGCATGATCGTCTTCGGGATCATCATCGGCTTCGGGCCGGGCGAGGACGTCGCGGTGGCGGCGCTGTTCATCGCGGGTATGCAGGTATCGGCGGTTATCGGCCGCTTCGTCGTCGGAGCGATTGCGGACCATTTACCGCCGTTCGCGCTCAATATCTTGGGTCTCGTCCTGACCGCGATCGGATTGGTCTGCGCCGTCGTATCCTATGACGCAACGCTGTTCGTCGCAATGCTCATCATCGGTCTCGGGCTGGGCGCCATGCAGTCGGCGAGCCTCGTCATGGCCTTCGCCTCGGTCAGCTCGCCGAGCCGGGCCAGCGTCGCCTGGAATATGAACTTCGACATCGGCCTGGCCATCGCCGGCGTGGTCGGCGGACTCGGTTTCACCTATCTCGGGTCTTCATCGACCTTCTTGGTGTGTGCCCTTGTTCTGCTGTTCGCGGGAGCACTGTCATGGATCGCACGGACTCTGCAGACGCGGAACAACTGAGACGGCTGAGCCGGTCATCACGGCGAATCCTCATCGAGCTGCGCCAACAGGCCGACGGCCGCACGCGTGTACTCGCCGATCCATCGATCGTGGATTCGTTTGATCGGCAGCGGCGCCAGGGCCAGCAGGCGGGTGCGTCCTTCCTTGCGGCCGGTGACCAGCTCGGCGCCTTCGAGCACGCGAATATGCTGCAGCACTGTCGTGCGGTCGAGGTCGGAAAACGCTTCGCAGACCTCACCGGTCGTGCGCGGTTGAGTCCGGAGCAGGTCGAGGATGCGTCGCCGTGTGAGGTTGGCTAGTGCTTTGAACACCGCGTCATCGGATTCGTCCGAACCTGTTCCCTCCACCTGTGACATGTGGTAAAAATATCACATGACAGATGAGCAGAGCACTCAGAACACACCCGCCGAGCAGGCCGATCAGTCCCGCCCACTGGAGGAGTTGTCCTTCACCGTCACCGGCTATATCTCGAAGACTCCGCATGAAACCTATGAGGCAGTTGCCGATCCCGAGCAGCTCTCGCACTACTTCACGACCGGCGGCGCCCAGGGCCGCCTGGAAGCCGGGGCAGAGGTGACATGGGATTTCGCTGACTTTCCGGGTCGATTCCCCGTCGAAGTCGTCGAGAACATCCAGGACGAGAAGATCGTCATCCGCTGGGAGGGGTCCGACGACTCCGTGGACAAGGACACGACAACAACCTTCGAGTTCGCTCCCGTCGACGACGGGGCACGGACCCTCGTGACGATCACAGAAAAGTCCTGGAAGCTCACCGAGGGCGGAGCTCAAGGCGCCTTCGGTAACTGCATGGGTTGGACCGGAATGCTCTCGGCACTCAAGGTCTGGATTGAGCACGGAATCAACCTCCGCGAGGGCTACTACAAGTGAGCTGATCCGAACTCTTGCCAAGTTCCTTAACGTAATCAGGTCGAAGCCGAGGCTGAACCTCCAAGGCGCATTCTTGGATTCTTCGAACTTATACCTTAGTTGGAGTGAGAAGGCGAAGTTCGGCGTTGCGAAGGTGGGGAAGCGAGCGATGCTGTGACGGGTCGAGTCCCTTCAGCCAGGCTTCCATGATTTGCAGTACGTCGCCATGAGCCACGAGGACGATTTCAGAAGCTTCATTTTCGGGATCGTCAATGAGTGACTCGATAAGTGCACGAGTCCGCGCGGCGACATGTTGCGGAGTCTCAACGCCGTCGGGCCAGCCTCGATTTTCGGAATCTGCTGCCCACACCTCGTCATATCGAGCTGCCGGGCCATCTTCGAGGGAACCGAAATCCCTCTCTCGTAAGCGCGTATCGATCCTTACGGGACGGGTTCCCCAGGCCGTGGCTGCTATCTGAGCGGTTTCGTGGGCGCGCGCAAAATCACTGGTGATCAGAAGCGAGCCCGAGGGCATTCGATTGTTTCGGGCGGTCTCTTCTGCTTGTTGCCTTCCCCGGTCGGTCAGCGAGGCCCACTCGAAGGCAAGACGGCCTGGGCGGCTGACAACAATCTGCTCGACGTTTGCTCGGCTCTCTCCGTGCCGCAGTCCCCACAGTCGATTGCAGCGGTTGTTGAGGATGTCGTCCACAGCAGCCTCCGGTCCTTTCATGACTTGAACGTGAACATTATGTGTCCTCATCTGACCCCAGAATGAAGGGCAGGAGTCGATTGGATTTCAGGCAAAAATTCTATTGTGCATCGCGCAACAGCCAGTGTAGCGTTTAAATCGATTTAGACCCCGAGATTACGAGACTTCAGACGATCACCTATTTGGTGGTTTTCCATCCCCGAGAGAGGGCGGATCATGAACTTTGACGGCTTCGAGAGTCCACAGACGAAACGGTTTCAACGGAAGGTGACTGTCCTATCTGCAGGCGGCACATTCCTTGACGGCTTCGATTTGACGGTCATCGCTGTGGCTCTGCCGATGATTGCAAATGAATGGGATGTCAGTGCGGGCGAGAAGTCCCTCATCACCAGTTCGGCGATCATAGGCTCTTTCATCGGCGCCGCCGTACTCGGCAATCTCACTGATCGTTTCGGCCGCAAGGCGATGTATGTCATCGATCTGCTCGCCTTCGTCGTATTTGCGGCCCTGACAGCATTCTCACAAGATGTCTGGCAGCTCATCATCTTCCGATTCCTGCTCGGCATCGGAATCGGTGCCGACTACCCCATCTCGGCGACCATTGTCTCTGAATTCGCCTCTAAGAAGGGGCGAGGGAAGCTCTCCACGTCGCTCGGTGCGATGTGGTTCGTCGGAGCGGTCGCCGCATATCTGGTCGGGTTGGTTGTGCTGCCGCTGGGAGATTACGCCTGGCGCGCGCTCTTGCTGGTGGGAGCAGTCTTCGCGCTCATCGTCTTCATCTTCCGCGTGCAGCTCCCCGAATCGCCTCGCTGGCTCCTCGCCCACGGCCGAACAGAGGACGCGAAGAATGTCGTCGAAAAGGTCACCGGTGTACGACCGACCGATGCCGAGCTCACTGAAAGTGACCAGCCGAAGCCGGGCGAGTCGGCAAAGCTCTTCGTCGGTGTCCAGCGTCGACGGACCTTGTTCGTCTGCGGATTCTGGTTTTGCTACGCCACTGCCTATTACGGCATCTCGATGTACACGCCGACCATCCTGGAACCGTTCACCAACGGCTCTCACGTCAGTGTGATTATCGGGTCCGGAGTTGTTGCCCTCCTCGGACTGGCCGGTTCCATCATCGGCATGAATCTCGTCGACAACTGGGGACGACGTCCACTCATCATCACCTCTTTTGCCGGCCTCACCGTGGCACTCATCGTCTTGGCCTCTGTCATCGGACCGAGCTTCGGATTCCTCGTTGTCCTCTTCAGCATCGCCGTACTCTTCGCCAACTCCGGTGGCGGCATCCTCAACTTCGTCTACCCCACAGAACTGTTCCCGACATCACTGCGTGCAACGGGCTCGGGACTGGCGACCTCGGTAAGCCGCATCGGATCGATCCTGGGTGTGCTGGCTTTCCCCAACCTCGTGGCGGCATGGGGGAACAATGCGGCACTCTGGGTGTTTGCCGCCGTCGGTGCCGCGGGCTTGCTGATCTGCCTGTTTATGGCACCGGAGACGAAGAACCGCAGCCTGGAAGAGATCAACTTCGAGGAGCCTGCTCATGCCTGAGCGCGATGACATTAAGGTGATCACCACCGTCGAAACGACTCTGGTTCCCGACCAGGCCGAGCCGTATCGTCGGCTCCACCTCCACTCCGGTGAACAGCATACTGTGCGCAATGACCTGGTGCCTGCGACGCCAGACGGAGAGCCTGCCCGCGATGAAGTCCGGCTTGCCGGGCTGGTTCACTTCACTGACTTTCAGATCGCAGACCTTGCCTCGCCGAGTCGAGTGGAGTTCCTCCAACGACGCGAAGGGCAACCAGACTGGGCGCGCATGCTTCCCGCCTACCGGCCACAAGAGTTTCTTCTGGCGCACGCGATTGAAATGACGGTGCGCACCATCAACGGACTAGTCGCCAGGGAACCGGGACGATGGGACATCGCTCTGACAACCGGGGATAACACAGACTCGGCGCAGTCGAATGAGCTCGATGCGTTCCTCACATACCTCGCGGGCGGCACAATCGAGCCAGCAGCTGGCACACGCGGTTTCAGCGATGCGCCAGTGGGCCTGGATGACGAGAATTACTACAACCCCGAGCCTTCGTCGCACGACCAGTGGAAGAAGACGAAAGGGCTGCCGACACATGCGGGAGCCTTGACGGCATCTGCCAAACCGTTTGACGGCGAGGGCCTGAAGCTTCCCTGGCTGAGCTGCTTCGGCAATCATGACTGCCTGGTACAGGGGCGTTCCGCCGAGCCGCGCGGATACGACGACTTTCTCACTGGCCGAGCCAAGCCCATTGGAGTAGCGGAGGATGCCGGTCCCCGCGGAGATAAGCTGTCCGCATACGTCGAGGACCCGACGTGGGTCTCTCAAGGGGCGAGCCATCCTATCGAAAGCGACTCGGGGCGGCGGATGGTGACGAAGGCTGAGTATGTCAATAGACATCTCTGCGCCCTCGGCTCTCCGCAGGGGCACGGATTCACCGAGGACAACAGAGCATCCGGTCGCGCGTACTACGTCTACGACGAACTTCCCGGAGTGAGAATGATCGTTCTGGACACCACCAACATCGCCGGGCACGTCGATGGGTGCGTGGACCAGCGACAGTTCGAATGGCTGGAGGAGAAACTCGTCGAGGTCCATACCTCGTATCTCTCCGAGAGCGGGGAGGCCGTTAGCGGAGGCGGGGACGACCGGTTGGTCGTCATCGCGTCGCACCATGGTCTCTCTACGATGACCAACGGCTTCGGGGCAGGCTCTGGGGCAGGAGAGGACCGACGTGGGAAGCTGTATCTTGCTGACGAGGTCGAAAAGCTTCTGCACCGCTTTGCGAATGTGGCACTGTGGCTGTCGGGGCATACCCATGTCAACAAAATCACCCCTCGGCCTGGCGAAGGCGGCGGTTTCTGGGAGGCTTCGACTGGCTCCATCGCCGAATGGCCCGTGCAATTCCGTGGCATAGAGATCTCTGCAGGCCCGTCGATGGTCAGGATGCGGACGACGATGGTTGATTCCCAGGCACCGGCGACACCGGACGGAACCCTGAGCCTTGAGGATCTCGCGTCTCTTCACCGGGAGATCGCGGCCAACGACGAAGGTTCTGTCGGTGGACTATACGCTGAAGGGGCCGTTGCCGATCGTAATCAGGACCTTCTGGTTTCAGTCTCGAATGAGCTTCTTACAGCATTGGGGGTCTCTTGAAGCTGGCTGCCGAAGCCGGCCACTGGAGTGCACGTGTAGAAAGCGGTGCCGAGTCTAAATGATCAGACTGAGTTCGTATCTATCTGCCGACCGAGAAGTCGGCAGGCAGATTTCCGGGATAATGGAGCTCGGTGAAAGTCACCGATCCGAATTTGAGCCGCCGGCGAACCGCGACGGACCGACAGATAGAGCGAGGCAGACGACGGATGGTTCCGAACAATGAGCGAGGAACGTCAAACCGTCGACCCACGGTTCGGACAGTAGCTGAAGCGGCAGACGTATCTCCCTCCCTTGTCAGCTTCGTCTTCAACGAACGTCCTGGAGTCTCCGAGCCGACTCGACAACACGTCCGCAATGTTGCTGCTGAGCTCGGCTACCAGCCAGACCCGCGTGCTCGCGAGCTGCGGACTGGAAAAGCAACGATTATGGGCCTCGTTGTCAGAAACGTCGCCAATCCGTTCTTCAACGAAATCCTCATGGGGATGCAGGAGAGAGCGGAAGGCGATGGCGTATCGGTTCTCGCGATGGACAGTCAGTTTGATGCCGCGCGCGAAGAGGCGCACGTTCGTTCGCTGGCTTCCCGCCGTACGGCTGGACTGGCCATCGTGCCCGTCGGTGATGCGTCCACCGTCCGGTTATGGCAACAGCTGCAGCCGACGGCGCCGCTTGCCATCGTCAATGCGCGACTCACAGCGGCACCTGAGATCCCTCATGTGACGCCGGACGATGAGACAGCAGTGGATCTCGCCTTCCACCATCTTTACGAAATGGGGCACAGAAAAATTGCACTCTTGTCTGCTCCGCCCCAGCTCATGCCAGATGGAGACCGGACGGCACGGTATCTGCAGCTGTGTTCGGAGCATCATGTTCTGCCTAGTCCCATCTACGCTTCGCTGAGAGGCGACGGCCTTACAGAGCATTTGTCCGAAGTGTTCGGAATGCCGACTGCAGAACGTCCGACGGCAATTATTACGAACTCGGATCACACAGCTGCCTATGTCTATCATGCGATTCGTCACCTGGGTCTCATTGTCGGTCGAGATATCTCCGTAATCGGTCATGACGATCTCGCCACCTCGTCGCTGCTGTCACCTGGACTGACTACGGTCCGACTGGACCTTCGCGAAATGGGACGCCAGGCATATCGGCGACTCACCGAACCCGGACTCGGGAACCATCGGGAACCCGTTGAGCTCATCGTTCGCGGCTCGACCGGCCCACTTCGGGAAGCGTGAGTGCGGCCCTTGCCCGCCGACCTCGAACAGCTCTCGCGCTACTTCACCCCGTCGACGACGGGGCCAGGACTCTCGTGACGATCACGGAGAAGTCCTGGAAGCTCACCGAGGGTGGAGCTCAGGGGGCCTTCGGCAACTGCATGGGCTGGACCGGAATGCTCTCGGCGCTCAAGGTCTGGATCGAGCACGGAATCAACCTCCGCGAGGGCTATTACAGATAAGCCCGGAGCGTCAGTGGGCGGACGGCTTCGACGCCGTGCCCGGGGCGTACTGCCTGTGCGCTCCGCGCTGCCCCCGGATCTCCGGAATGAGCACTGCGAGGGCCGCGGCAAGGAAGACGGCCTGCATCAGTGTGCGTGGCACCAACTGATCGTCCCACGGCAGATTCTCGCCGGTCAGCGCCAGATGCGCATTCGCCGGGAACATGAGGATGAGCATCAGCCCCAACCCGCCGGTCGCCCACGGGCGAGTCGGGTGCAGCAGCAGGCCGATGGCTCTGAGCAGTTCGAGCGCCCCGGTCACGGTGACGAGCGCGGCCGCGCCGGGAGGCCATGGCGGCACCATGTCGATGAGAGTCTCGCGCATGCCGACGAAATGGGAGACACCGGTGACGACGAACATCACGGCCAGCCCGAACCTGATCGCCACAGGCCACGTGCCGAGGCCATGTTCGGCCGCCGCCGAGTTGAAGCGCCCGACGGCGTAGACGGCGAGAGTTGTGGTGAGGAGAAACAGCAAGGATGCCATGAGAGGCTCCTTCGATGAGCGGAGCCTCGCGGCCTCGGCGAATCTTTATAATGAAAAGATAGGCCGCCGACGCGTATCTTGTCAATGAAAAGTTAGCTCCGGTACGATCGGACTGTGACTTATCATCATGGGGATCTGCGTCGGACTCTGTTGGCGGAGACCGCTTCGGCGATTGCCGAGGACGGCGTGGCCAAGCTGAGCATGCGTGCGCTGGCGAAACGAGCCGGAGTCTCCAACGCCGCTCCGACTTACCATTTCGGTGACAAATCCGGTCTGCTCACGGCCCTCGCGGCAGAAGGGTTCGACTGTCTGGCGGAAGCGATGGCCGGAGTCGACGAAGACGGCGGGCTCATTGACCGCGGAGTCGCCTATGTCGAATTCGCGCTCGCCTGCCCATCCCACTTCACGGTGATGTTCCAACCCCGGCTGCTCCGCGATGGCGACGCCGAACTGACTGCGGCCCGTCAGCGGGCGTGGGCGGCGCTCTCGGTCGGAGTGGCGACGACCAGATCGGGGCCGGACTCCGACTTCGGGGTGGCGGCATGGTCGATCGTCCACGGATACGCCACTCTGGTGCTCAGCGGCGCAGTGGAGTCCGAAGACGCACTCAAACAGGCGCGCATCGTGGCAGGCCACCTCGTTGAGGGTGCGGACAGGAGCGGTTGAGGAGTCGGGGCGGATCCGCTGATGTGGCGGTGAGGCACCTGCGGTACCCCGGAATCACTTGCCGGCGGTCTTCTTCTGCCCTGGTTCGAGTCCGTGGGAGTTCTTGATGAAGAACGCACCGATGACGCCGAGGATGCCGACGCAGGCGGCGACGAAGAACGCGACGTTCGCGCCGTGGACCAGGCCCGCCATGCCGTAGGTCTCCGGGTTCCGCGCGGCCGAGACCATGATCGTTACGAGCGCCGCGGTGCCGACGGACGCGGCGATCTGGCGCAGCGTGTTGTTCAGGGCGGTGCCGTGCGGGATGAGGTGCGAGGGCAGCTGGTTGAGCGCGGCCGTGGTCACCGGCATCATCACCATGGCGACACCGAACATGCGGACCGTGTTGACGACGGCGAGGTAGACGAACGACGTGTCCGGTTCCAGCCGGGTGAAGAGGAACGTGGTTCCGGTGAGCAGGACGAAGCCGGCGATCGCGAGCCATTTCGCGCCCACGGCGTCGAACACGCGACCGGTCACCGGCGACATCAGTCCCATCACCGCGGCACCGGGAAGCAGGACCAGACCCGACTCCATGGCCGAGAAGTCATTCATGTTCTGCATGTACAGCGGCAGGACCATCATGCCGCCGACCATGACGATGAACACGCACATGCCCAACAGGGTATTGAGCGTGAACATGCGGTAGCGGAGGATGCGGAACTCGAGGATCGGCTGTTCGAGCTTGAACTGACGGGTGATGAAGAACGTCAGCGTGATCGCGCCGATGACCAGCGGGATGAGCACCTCGGCGCTGAGCCAGCCGGCGTCACCGGCGGTGCCGAAGCCGAACAGCAGTCCGCCGAAGCCGAGGGTGGAGAGGATGATCGAGAGGACGTCGAGTCGGGGGAAGGTGCGTTCGGTGACGTTCTTCAGCAGGAAATAGGCGACGATGAGATCGATGATCGCGATCGGCAGCATCATGTAGAACAGCGTCTGCCACGGAAGGTGGTCGACGATCCAGCCGGAGAGGCTGGGGCCGATGGCCGGGGCGAAGGCGATGACGAGGCCGAAGGTGCCCATGGCCGATCCGCGTTTCTCGACAGGGAAGATCGCGAAGAGAATCGTCTGCATGAGCGGCATGATAATGCCGCCGGCCGAGGCTTGGATGACGCGTCCGATGAGCATCACCGGATAGACCGGGGCGATCGCGCAGACGAGGGTGCCGATGATGAATAGGCCCATCGCGGTGAAGAACAAGCCCCTCGTCGTGAACTTCTCGATGAGGAATGCGGTCACCGGAATCATGATGCCGTTGACGAGCATGAAGCTCGTCGTCACCCACTGTGCGGCACCGGAGGTGATTTCGAAGTAGTGCATGAACGCCGGCAGGGCGGTGTTGAGCAGCGTCTGATTGAGAATGATGACGAACGCGCCGGAGACGAGAACCGCAAGCACCAGGTTCCGGTTGACCGGAGTGCCTTCTGACGGGTCCTTCTGAATGTCGTCTCCGTTCGCCAATGGCATCCCCTCACCTGTTCGTCGTCTGTGTTTCTACTCGTCTACCAGCGTCAGCGCGCCCGAGGCGGTGTCCTGATTCGGCTCCTCTTCGCGCCCGGAAATAAATTCCTTGGTTATATAACCGCTTCATGCAGTTTAACCCACCACCCTCGCCGAGGCGGCCCCGGGTCGGTGTGAGATTCGTCGAGTTCATCTCCCGGTTGGGTGACGGACACCCGCCGCCGCGGATGATTCCGACCGTGGCCCCACCGGAGGACCGCGGTCGGAATCAAGACGGTCGGCCGCCTCGGTGAGGGGATTAGGTCAGCCGTGTGGCCGGCGACTGGGTCTTGTTGGGGTCGGTCTCCGGCAGGTCGCCGAGGATGTCGTCGATGCGAGTGAGGACGTCCGCGTCGAGGGCGACCCCGGCGGCCTCGGCGTTCGAGGCGATCTGCTCTGGGCGGGAGGCGCCGACGAGGGCGGTGGCGACGTTGTCGTTGGCCAGCACCCAGGCGATCGCCAGCTGTGCCATCGTGATCCCGAGCTCGGCTGCGATCGGTTCGAGCTTTGCCACTGCTGTCAGTTTGTCGTCGTGAAGATAGCGGCTCCTGATCGACTCCGCACCGCCGCCGTCCTCGTCGGTTGCCCGGGATCCGGCGGGGACCGGATGGCCGGGTTTGTACTTGCCGGTCAGCGCGCCCTGGGCGATCGGGGACCAGACGATCTGCGAGATGCCGAGTTCCTTCGACGTCGGGACGACCCGTTCCTCGATGACGCGCCAGAGCATGTTGTACTGCGGTTGGTTCGACACGAGCTGGATGCCGAGTTCCTTGGCCAGGTGGTGGGCGGCGCGCAGCTGGTCGGCGTTCCATTCGCTCACGCCGATGTAAAGAGCTTTGCCGGAGCGGACGATGTCGGCGAAGGCCTGCATCGTCTCTTCCAGCGGGGTTTCGTAGTCGTAGCGGTGGGCTTGGTAGAGGTCGACGTAGTCGGTGCCGAGTCGGCGCAGCGAGCCGTCGATCGACTCCATCATGTGCTTGCGCGACAGGCCGGTGTCGTTGTGTCCCTTGGGCCCGGTGGGGAAGTAGACCTTCGTGAAGATTTCGAGCGATTCGCGTCGTTGGCCCTTGAGTGCATCGCCGAGGACCTGTTCGGCGACGGTGTTCGCGTAGACGTCGGCGGTGTCGAAGGTGGAGATGCCCGCGTCGAGGGCGGCGTGCACGCACTTCGTGGCGGTGTCGTTCTCCACCTGCGAACCGTGCGTGAGCCAGTTGCCGTAGGTGATCTCGGAGATCTTGAGTCCGCTGTTTCCCAGATATCTGTGCTCCATGACCTCAGCCTACGACCGGGTGGCAGAGTGGGGAACCCCTCGGCGAGGCGGCGGTGGGCGAATTTGGCCACGGCCCAGTTTGAGTTGAGTAGCCCATGTTTGAACATGGGCTGCTCACCCTCAACTGTGCCGTTACGAGGAGACGTCGAGTCGGGCCGGCGCAGGAGGGCCCCGGAGAATCAGCGCATCAGCGCGTCGGCGCAGCATTCTCCGCGATATGCCCCTGCAGTGTCGTCGCGAACGCTGCTGAATCGCCGGCGCGCAGATGTGCGACGAGCGCCTCGTGCTCGGCGATGAGTTCGTCCGAACGCTCGAGGAGATGCCGGCTGTTCATGAACAGAGTGAACCGGTGCCAGTCGGAGAGCAGCGCATACATCTCGAGCATGACCCTGTTGTCCCCGGCCTCGACGAAACCACGGTGGAACTCCAGGGTGAGTTCGATGAACCGGGCGACATCCCCCTCGGCGAAGGCGGCGCGATGCTGTGTGATGAGACCGTCGAGTTTCTCCGCTAAGCGCTGCCGCATGGGTTCGGAGGCGCGTTCGACCGCGGTCGTCTCAAGTACGAAGCGGGCATCGGCGAGCTCGGCAACGGTGCGTTCATCGATGCCTTGGACGATCGCCCCGCGCTTGGGGTAGATGTGGATCCACCCCTCGTCCTGCAGACGGGCCAGGGCCACACGCACCGGGGTGCGGCTGACCCCGATCTCGGTGGCCAGCGCGGCCTCGCCGAGCATCGTTCCCGGCGGATGCTCGCCATCGAGGATCTGCCCGCGAACGTAGGCATAGGCGCGTTCGGCCGCGCTCATCGACTCAGTCTTCGTGCTCATTTCCCCGCCCCGTCCTGTCCCGCGGCGGAAGCGGACTGGTCGGCATCCTCGGTGAGGGTGGAGGCGCGACGTCCCGGCCAGCTCATGAGCGGGATCGCCCGAATCGAGAATCCGACGGCGATGAGCAGGACGAACGTGGCCATGAGATTGATCCAGAGGAACCCGCCGGCGCCGAGCACGGACCCGGCCATCGCTGCCATGAGGGCCCCGCCGAGGTTCATGGCCGAATCCGATGCGCCCTGCAGGGGCACCTTCGCATGTGCCGGCACCGAGGCGGTCAGCAGGGACGATCCGCCGATGAGGAACATCGACCATCCGATTCCGAGCAGGACCAGCGCGATCGACAGCAGCACCATCGACGACTCCGGGGCCACAGCGTCGATGACGCCGAGGACGATCGTGAGGACGAAGATACCGGCCCCACCTGCGATGACGACGCCCGAGCCCCACCGGTCGGCCATCCAGCCGAACACGGGGGACAGGGCGTACATCCCGGCGATGTGGATGCTCACGACGATGCCGATGGCGCCGAGGCTGAACTCCTGATGATCCATGTGCACCGGGGTCATGACCATGACGTTGGTCATCATCATCTGCCCGGCGATGATCGTGATCATCGCGAACAGCGGCACCGGGCGGGCCAGAGCGAAGCGCAGCGCTTCGCCGAGTTTCATCGGGGGAGGGGCGGCCGCCTGGGCGGTGGATCCGTTGGGCGCGGCGGGTTCCCTCGCCGAGGCGGCGCTGGCGTTGGCCTCGGTTGTGGCCTCTCCGTCGTGGCTGGGATCATCGAGGTCGGGTTCGCCCGGGTGATCGGTGCCGGCGGCCACGGACTTCGTCAGGGTCGAGGCTGACAGCGTGGCCAGGGCGAACGCGACCATGGAGATGAGGTAGGGCCCGGCCAGACCGTTCATGCCCAACGTCTCGCCGAGGTGGGCACCGGGGGCGGTGAAGCTCGGGCCGAGGACGGAGCCGACGGTCGTTGCCCACACCACTAGCGACATGGCACGACCGGCGGCGGCCGGGTCGGCGAGGTCGACGGCGGCGTAACGGGCCTGCAGGCCTGAAGCCGTCGCTGAACCGCACATCATCATCCCGAGCATGAACAGGGGGAGGAATTGGAGGGCGACGCCGATGAGGACGACCACCGCCCCGAGTGCGCCGATTCCGAACCCCAAGGTCAGCGCCTTGCGACGGCCGGAGCGACCGGCGAGGACGGCGAGAGGGTAGGCGATGAGACCAGCTCCGAGGATGACGCTCATCTGCGCGAATCCGGCCATCGACGTCTGCCCGGTGATCTCTTCGGCGAGCAGTCCGCCGACGGCATATCCGGAGGCGATGCCGGCCCCGGAGAGGAGCTGGGCGGTGATGAGTTTGGCCTGTTCGCGGATGTGGCTCGTCATGGTGGTCTCACGTCGTCGTGGTGGTCAAGACTCACTCACATTAACTTGCATCCATCTTGGATACAAGAGTGAGTCTGGCCGCACAGAACGCATCGGGTCAGCGAGAGGCAACGGTGAAGTGGCGTTCGGCGCTCGGCACCTCGATTTCGTCGACGACGGCCACGGCCAGATCTTCGACGCTGATTCGTGAGCGTCCGTCCTGCCCGACCAGGAGAGCCGTTGTTCCGCGCCGATACTCGCCGAGGCAGGCGCCGGGTTCGAGCACGGCCGGAGGGCTGAGGTAGGCCCAGTGGTCTGTCGAATGGTTCCGGCAGGCCTCGAGCTGAGCGACGCTGGCGGCGGCGAGCTCTCTCCACTCCTCGGCGACGAATTCCGGGTCGTCGAGGACAAAGGATTCAGGATCGTTCGGTGATTGGAGCGGTCCGGCACCGCCGATGATGAGTAGCGGGACCTGCGCGTGTGCGGTCGCGGACAGCACCGCCTCGGTGAGGGAGAGGAACTGTGTTGTCTGGCCGGGCGCTGCCCGGACGGTGAGCACGGCCGCATCGGCATCGGTCAGCGCTATGTCGAGGTCGGAGGCGACGCGAGCGTCGACAGTCATCGGCTGAACCCTGGGTCGAGTCGCGGTGGTCGAACTGGTGGAAGTGCTGTTCGGGTGGCGTGAGGCGGCGACGACGTTATGGCCGCGATTAGCTGCCTCGTCGACGATGCAGGACCCGACCATGCCGGTGGCTCCGATGACGGTGATTCTCATGCTGCGGTCTCCTTTTCTGTGCGTGCGCGGGTGAATGCTGTCGGGGAGAGTTGCCCGCATGCCAGTGCCGCCAGAGCCAGGGCGAAGCCGGCGATCTGTGCGGGGTTGAGGCTCTCGCCAGCGAAGGCGATTCCGAGTCCAGCGGCCACCAGTGGGGAGAGCAGCCCGAGTAGGGCGGTGGCGGTGACTGGCAGGCGACCGAGGCCGCGGAACCACAGGGTGTATGCGAGTAGCCCGCCGATGCCGCCCAGCCACAGGTAACCGGCGATGCCCGGAACGTCGACATGAGCAGGGACGCCTTCGATGAGCAGAGTGGGCAGGAGAAGGACGAGCCCGCCGGCACTGAGCTGCCAGCTTGCGAAGCCGACCGGACCGATGCCGGACGGCAGTCCCCATTTCTTGACGAGGATGACGCCGGTTCCCATCGAGGCGGCACCGAGGATGCCAGCCGCAATTCCGACGATGTCGAAGCCGGCGCCTGGCCCGAGGACGACGAGACCGACTCCGATGACGCCGACGATTCCCCAGCCCAGTCGCCAAGCGGACAGGCGTTCGCCGAGGACGAAGACGGCGAGGATGGTGATGAGGATCGGCTGGGCAGCACCCAGCGTCGCGGCGACTCCGCCGGGCAGGCGGGCGGCCGCGACGAACAGGAGTGGGAAGAAGACCCCGATGTTGAGCGTTCCGAGAGCCGCGGCTTTCCACCACCAGGATCCGGTGGGCAGGCGGCGGGCGATGAGGAGGCCGATGAGTCCGGCCGGCAGGGCGCGCACGAGTGCGGCGAGAAGCGGGTGGCCGGCGGGCAGGAACTCGGTGGTCACGATGTAGGTCGTGCCCCATACCGCGGGGGCCAGTGCTGTGAGCAGGGTTGTGCCGATCTGTGGACCGGACGGGGAGGCGGTCGGTGGTGCGGAAGTAGTCGCTGTTGTCATGCCTCCAGAGTCGACCTGCGACGGTATATGAGTCCAACACATAGTTTTCATTGATTTAATGAACTGCGATCATGGACAAATGGAACTGCAGCAGCTGCGCTATGTTCTCGCTGTCGCCGAGGAGCGGAATTTCACCCGAGCGGCTCAGAATACGCATGTCGTCCAATCGGCGCTCAGCCATCAGATCAAAGCTCTCGAACGCGAACTCGGTGTCCAGCTCTTCGCCCGGACAAGCCGACGCGTCGAACTCACCGAAGCCGGACATGCTTTCGTAGCCGGTGCTCGGGCCACTCTCGATGCCGCCGAACGGACCGTCACCGAGGCGGTAGCCACGACCGGTCAGATGCGAGGAAGTCTGAGCGTCGGGGCGATCCCGACTGTGACACGGCTCGACCTCACCGCGGTGCTCGGCCGCTTCCATCGCACATACCCGCAGGTGAGCATAGGCATGAGCGTGGGCGGAAGTCTCGATTTCATCGAACGGATCCGAGCAGGCAGTCTCGATGCGGCAGTCCTCGGTCTACCTGAATACGTGGAGCCGACGGGGGTGGCGAAAGCCGTTCTGGCACGGGAACGGCTCGTGGCCGTGCTCGGACCCGGTCATCGGTTCTCCGGACGCAAGCGGCTGCGGCTGGCTGATCTGACTGATGAGACATTCGTTGACTTCCCCTCGGACAGTCCCGGCCGTTCGCAGTCCGATCGGGCCTTCGCCGAGGCGGGACTGACCCGCACTGTCGCGTTCGAATCGATGCTCGTCGACATGATGCTCGACCTGGTTGTCCAGGGCCTCGGTATTGCGCTGCTTGCCCCGGCGGTAGTACCGAAGGGACGGGGACTTGTCACCGTGCCCGTGACCGACGGGCCGAAGCGCGTCGAATACCTCGCATGGAGCGAATTCAATCCGAGTCCCGCCGCGACGGCATTTATCGAGGCTGCCCTGGCGAGCCTCGATGCGGAATAAGGTTGTGGCAGCGACAATCTCACTGGCAGGAGCCCCGCATGATCAGAGAAGACCGCACCGTCAACGTCCTCACCCTCACCATCGACAACACTGCGCAGGCAAACGCACTGACCGAGGAGATGCTGGGCCAACTCACCGACGCCTTCACCGAGGCGAGCGCGAACGAGATCTGCGCGCAGTTCTCCTCACCTCTGCCGGTGGGCGCGGATTCTCGGCGGGAATGGACACCGCGCAGTTCGCACATACGAGTGCGGAACGAGCGTACGAGTCGATCAGCCGCCTCGGCGAGGTGTGCGAAGCGATTAAGAACTGCGACCTTCCGGTCGCCGTCGCAATCGACGGCTTCTGCATCGACGGAGCGTCCGAGATCGCAGCGGCCGCGGACTTCCGCATAGGCAGCAGCGACTCCTGGTATTCGATGCCAGAGGTGCGCATCGGCATCCCCTCGGTGCTCGAATCGGTCAACCTCCACCGCCTCATGGGCTGGACGAAGCCGACCGTGCAGTCATCGCCCAGCAGAAACGACTGCTGAGAACGTGGAAGAACACCTTCGAGGTCGAGGCGATTGCCGACAGCAAGAAGGAATTCGCACTCGCGTTCGCCGCGAAAGCAGAGAGACAATAGCCTGAGTACTTAACGAACGATTGAGGAGAACGCGTGACAGACAACGAGGTCACACCACTGCCCGAGGCTTTCTACCTTCCTCGCGGCGAGAACGAATTCGACTCGACCCGGGCCACGACGAGCCCGTGGGACGAGCGGATGCAGCACGGCGGGCCGCCCGCGGCACTGCTCGCCCGTGCCGTCGAACAAATCCGCGAAGACGAGGCGATGAGCATCGGCCGGCTGACCATCGACATGCTCGGGCCGATCCCGCAGGGTCGGATCCGCACCGAGGCGACCATCGTCCGACCCGGAAAGCGCATCGAACTCGTCGAAGCCAAACTCTGGGCCGAAGACCGTCTTGCCGTCACCGCGACCGCGTGGCGGATGCGCTCGACACCCGAATCCAGCGCCGAGGTGGCTGCGAACTTCGACACATCCTCGGTGCCGGAACCGCAGGAGCAGAAGTACTTCCCCGGCATCAGCCCTGACTGGGGCTACGGGCGTGCCATCGAATGGCGATTCGTCTCCGGCGGCCTTCAGGAACTCGGAGCCGCCGACGTCTGGGTGCGTCCGCGCATCCCGCTCGTCGCAGGGGAGGACACCAGCCCGATCCAGCGCTTCGTCATCGTGGCGGACTCGGCGAACGGCGTCTCGGCGGCTGTGCCGTACGGCGAGTGGACGTTCATCCCACCGTCGCTGTCGCTGACCTTTGCACGCGAACCGAAGTCCGAATGGCTGAACATGAACGTTCGCACTCATGTCGGACCCGATGGTCGCGGTGTTGCCAACGGCGACCTGGCTGACGAGATCGGCTACGTTGGAGCCGTGACCCAACCGTTGCTCATCGCCCGGCTCTGAGGCTCGCCTGACCGCGTGGAACTCCTCGGGCTCGTCCTCATCGGCTGCCTCGTCGGCCTGACCACCGTGCTCTTCGGGTTCGGCGGAGGCTTCGTCACGGTCCCGATCATCACCCTGGTCGATGCGGACCTCGGACAGGACACGGCGCGGGTGGCGGCGGCCACCTCGGCGCTGGTGATGCTCGTCAACGCAATCGTCGCGACGGTGTCGACGAAACGATCCACGCTCGCTCATCTCAAGGGGCGGTGGTGGCTGCTCGGCTTGCTCGCACTCGGGGGAGGCCTCGGTGCCTTCGCGGGACGGTTCGCTCCGGAAGTTATGCTGCAGTGGGGATTCGTTGCGTATATCGCGGCTACTGCCATCGATCTGCTCGCCCGGCCCGGATTCTTCCGGCGCAAGGCTGCAGTTGTCGATGAGGTCGGCGAGGTCAGTGAAGGCGGACGCGGAATCGCAGCGGTCTGGGGTGTGCCGATCGGTGGTCTGGCGTCGTTCCTCGGCGTCGGCGGGTCGGTGATGACGGTGCCGATGATGCGCCGATCCGGGGCGACGATGACCGTGGCCACGACCCTGGCCAACCCGCTGACCTTGGTGATCATGAGCCCGGCCGTGCTCGTGACGATCCTGACCCCGGCAGCGATCGACGCCCCGGGCATCGTCGGATCGCTCGACCTGGTGGCGGCCGCGGCGCTGCTCATCGGCGGATTGCCGATCATCGTGTTCCTGCGCCGCCGAGTGCCGAAGATCCCCGAGATCCTCCACGCCTGGGGCTACTTCGTGCTGCTGCTTGCGGCCGGAGTGGTTGTTGCCGTGGCGTGAGGGTGTGAGCGGGGGAGCCAGAGAATGTGCTCAGCTTTCCCAGCGGCGCTGACGCAGGATAGGCGGCAGGCCGAAGTAGATCGGCGGGCGAGCGGACGGCACCGGTGGTGAAGACTTCGCGGCGGCCGTGTTGCTGGCGCCGTTCGCGCCATCCGCGCTGGCCCCGGTGTCACTCTCACTGCCGGCATCACTCGTGCCCAGCGCCCACGCGCTTTCCCAGCTGATGAGCTCACCGGCGTGGCAGACAGGGTCGCCTCCGCTCGACGGCGGCTCGGCCCACATCCACAGGTTGATCCCGTACTCCATGAGGACCAGGTTGTCGCCGGTCTCGCGTGACGAGTTCTCCTGGAGCAGTCCCGCCCGCAATTTCGCCGAGGCGGATTCGAGATCCGTCCACCCGTCCTGTCTGTGCGGCAGAAACACCCACGTCCCCGCGGGGACGCGATCCGGTACGAGCTCCTCGACGGTGACGATCTCAACCGAGTCCCCGCACGCGTCGAGCAACTTCCCGAAGCACGCCCGGGCCACCTCCGGGGAAGGCGCGACGATGAGGTGGTGGGCCGCCTCGGTGCGTACCTCATCCAGCGCAAGATGCGTGAACGGATTCGCCCGCATCGCCCCGAGCACCTGAGTCCAGTGCCCCGGTACCGTCCCGTCGGCCAGGAACCCGCTGGTGCGCGGGCGCTCCTCATCGTGTCGCATCGAAAATCCTCCTCGCCGAGGCTGCTCACCGTTCCCCTCAATCATGCACCCACCCGCCGGTGACCTCACCCTCCCCTCGGTAGAACTGAGGCAACCGCCGAGAATCTCATCTCGACGATCATCCGGGGATCTAACGAAAGGGATACGTTCCTGCCGACCGTATGCCACCGCCGCGCCGCCGGCTCTAGACTGATCGAAGTGGATCGAGCAGCGACATTCGTGTCGGCTCGGTCCACGACCACGTCTGTGCCATCTCGCCGAACCGGCGAGCCTGCACGCCCGAAAGTCCATGCCCTTGCTCTCTTCCTCACGCCGCGCACTTGCGGCACTTGCAGCAGTCCTGTCTCTCGGCCTCCTCTCCGGATGCGCCGAGGATGCCCAACCGGCCATCGACACCGCCTCATCCAGCTCGGCCGATCCCAAACCCACTCGAGAAGCCACGGCAACGAGCGAGGAAACTCCTTCGCCGTCGAAGTCCGGCGACACAGACGAAGATCGCGAAAGCGAGGAAGGGGACGAAGGCCGCGCGGGCAGCTCGGCGACGGGGACCGCCTCGGCGATGTTGGACGAACTCACGGTCAAGGGCCGCGCACCGAAGTCCGGCTACAACGGTGAACTATTCAAGTGGCGCTCGGACACCGACCACAACGGCTGCGACACCCGCAACGACGTGCTCCGCCGCGATCTCACGACCATCACGCTCAAGGCCGGAACCCGCGGATGCATCGTCCTGGCCGGGATTCTCGCCGACCCCTACGCCGGCGAGACCTACGACTTCGACCGCAGCGCGAACGCCGTCGACATCGACCACGTCGTCGCCCGATCGAACGCGTGGCAGACAGGCGCATTCAACTTCGACGAGGAGACACTCAAAGAGTTCGGCAACGACCCGCTCAATCTGCTCGCCGTCAGCTCAAGCCTCAACCGACAGAAGGGCGACGGCGACGCCGCGACCTGGCTGCCGCCGAACAAGAGCTTTCGCTGCGAATACGTCGCCCGACAGATCGCCGTGAAGCACAAATACGAACTGTGGGTGGTCCCGGCCGAGAAGGATGCCATGGAACGCGTCCTCGGCAAATGCGACGACCAGCCCGCATTCACCGAGGATGCGGACTGGCCCGGTCCCGGCGACGGTGACAATGTCACCACGAAGGAAGAGACCCGCCCTGCTGGTCAGAAGTCCTCGAGCTCAGGAACGTCCAGGTCCGGGTCCGGCGCGTCAGGGTCGGGCTCCTCGTCGAGCGGATCATCCAGCAGCTCCTCAAGCTCAGGCTCGTCGACCTTCTTCGAGAACTGCACAGCCGCCCGCGAAGCCGGTGCCGCACCCGTGCGCAGCGGCGACCCCGGATACGGGTCGCACCTCGACCGCGACGGCGACGGAGTCGGCTGCGAATAGCTGAGGCGTCACGCTCACATTCGCATGGAACCGAAGCGCGGACAGGAAGCGGTCACGCTGCCGGCCGGCCGCCTCGGCGAGGGGCGGTGTGCACGCGATCACACTCGCTCGGTAGTCTGATGTCGAACACCGTCGCAGCTGCTCCTGTCGACGGCCGCCACGATCATCGACGATGAGGAGACCTGCCATGTCCGGACTCGATACCGCCCTGACTCCGCTGCGCTTCCTCGAGCGTTCGCTCGAGGCTCACCCCGACCGGGAGGCGATCGTCGACGGCCCGCGCCGGTTCACCTACCGTCAGATGGCCGAGACCGTGCAGAACCTCGCCGAAGGGCTGGTCCGTCGTGGACTGGAACCCGGGGACACGGTTGCGGTGCTCGCTCCGAACAGCGCCGAGGCGCTCATCGCCCACTACGCGGTCCCGCTGGCAGGCGGCGTGCTCGTCATGCTCAACACCCGGCTGGCCCCGCCCGAGGTCGAATACATCCTCGGCCACAGCGAGGTGAAGTTCCTCTTCGGCGATGCCGGACTCCTCCAGCCGGTCATCGACGCAGGAGCCGCGAACGCGGTCGAAACCATCGTCGTCCACCCCGACGAAGACGGAACCCCTGGCAAGGTCACCGCGACGGATCTCAACGTGGAAGCGTATGCCGACTGGACCGCCTCGGCGCCGGAAACACCCCGAGCCTATGAGGTCGAGGACGAGACCACGACGATCACCGTCAACTACACCTCGGGCACGACGGGCCGGCCCAAGGGCGTCATGTACACCCACCGTGGGGCGTATCTGAACTCGCTCGGCGAGGTCGTCACGCAGGATTTTGCGGCGCTGACTCGGTACCTGTGGACGCTGCCGATGTTCCACTGCAACGGCTGGTGCACGACCTGGGCGCTGACCGCGGTGTCGGGCACGCACGTGTGCATCCGAGCCGTACGCGGGCCCGAAGCCTGGCGGCTCATCGACGACGAGAAGGTCACCCGTATGGCCGGTGCTCCCGTCGTGCTCAACACCATCGCCGGGGCCAAGGAGGCCCACGATCTGGGCAGTTCGCTGTCGATCACCACGGCCGGTGCCCCGCCGTCGCCGACGACGATCGCCCTGCTCGAGGGGCTCGGCATCGAGGTCATCCACGTCTACGGACTCACCGAATCCTATGGCCCGTACTCCTCATGCGAACCGCAGCCCGAATGGACCGGCCTGCCGGTGGAGGAGCGCGCGAAGCTGAAATCCCGGCAGGGGATCGGCATGATCAGCGCCGAACGCATGCGCGTGGTCGAGCTGCGCGCCGATGATGTGCTCACCGACGTGCCCCGCGATGGGGTGACGATGGGCGAGATCGTCATGCGCGGCAACAACGTCATGAAGGGCTATTTGGGCGCTCCCGAAGCCACCGCCGAGGCATTCCGCGGCGGCTGGTTCCACACCGGCGACCTCGCCGTGATGCACGAGGACGGGTACGTCCAGATCCTCGACCGCGCCAAGGACATCGTCATCTCCGGGGGAGAGAACATCTCCACGATCGAGGTCGAGCAGGCGCTCGTCGCCCACGAATCCGTCGCCGAGGCGGCCGTGGTCGGAATGCCCGACGAGAAGTGGGGACAGCGACCGCTGGCCTACGTCGTCCTTGCGTCCGGCACCGAGGTGGCCGAAGACGACCTCATCGCCTTCGTCAAGACCCGCATCGCCTCCTATAAGGCACCGGCGGGTATCGAGTTCGTCGATGAGCTGCCGACGACGTCGACCGGCAAGATCCGCAAGAATGCCCTGCGGGAGATGGCTGGGAGCTGAGGCGCTCTGCCGACTTCGTGCGCGAAGTCGGCGGCGAGGCCTACCGCGATCTCATTCGCGCAGGGCGGAGTCGGGAGCTGATTGAACGTTCGGAGTTCAGCCTACCCGTGAGTGCTCGCCGTCCGCGCCGGCCCACTCCGTCGTTGTGGCGGCAGCTCACGCGAAGAGCGCGAGACCGAACACGACGAAGATGATGAGGTGAGCGGCGCCTTGGACGGCGGTGACCCTCTTGCCGGCGAACCCGATGATGGAGACCAGGAGCGTGATCGCCAGCAGCGCGAGGTTGATCGGTGACTCGGCGAGCACGATCTGCTGATCGGTGAGCATGCCGATGACCAGCACCGTGGGAATCGTCAGTCCCACCGTCGAGACCTGTGCGCCGTGGCAGAGGTTGCTCACTCGCTGGATCTCGCCGTTCCACGCCGCTCGCAGAGAGGTGAGTGTCTCGGGCAGGAACACGATCATCGCAATGACCACTCCGGACAGGGCCACCGGAGCGCCGAGGCGGCCCAGGCCGTCATCGAGGAGCTTGGCCATGTCATGGGAGAGCAGCACAATCGGCAGCACAGTGGCAACGAGGAGGACCAGCCGAAGGGCGATCTCCACGCGGTGGGTCGAGAGGATCTCGACGATTCCGTGAGGTGCGTCGCCAGCCCGGCCGGCCGCCTCCGGCGGGCGTGATTCGGACTGGTCGGCCGCCTCGGTGAGGGAGGGCTGCGTCGTTCCGGCAGTCGATGAGGCGCCCGCCGAAGCAGGCCCGACGGGGGCCGCCTCGGTGAATTCGTGGGCCTGCGGTCCCATCTGTCGGTAGAGGAAGAAGACGTAGGTGCCGACGGTGACCACGATGATCGGGATCTCCTGCCAGATCTCGTAGGCACCGTCGGGGGTGCCGATGAGGGCGGGCAGGGCGAAGGCGAGGGCAGCGAAGACGACGATCATGACCAGATAGTTCGAGACGCCGGTGCGATTGTGGGTGAGTGCGCCGTGGCGCAGTCCGCCGACGAGCAGGCAGAGGCCGATGACAGCGTTGAGGATGATCATCGACACCGCCATCACCGAATCGCGGGCGATCGTCGCGTGGTCGCCGGGACCCAGCAGCACCGCGGCGATGAGAATGACCTCGATGAGGCAGATCGAGATCGTGAGGACGAGCGAACCGTAGGGATCGCCGAGGCGGTTCGCGAGGTGTTCGGCCTCGGTGACGACCCCGAAGGCGCAGATGAGGATGACCGCGATGATGACGAGAAGCGCAGTCACGAGCAGGGGAGTGGGTACCGGCGGTGCGAGCAGAGAGCCCATGAACTGCAGGGCGATGAACACGCCCCAGCCGAGGATGAGTCGAAGAATCGCGGTCGGCGTGATGGTGCGGAGGGCGGCGGTCATGAAAGGTCTTCCTGTCTCTGAGGCCGTCCTCATCGTGATTCTCACTCAGCCGGGTCGTCCCGGTTGGTACCTGCCGCTGTCAGGGTATCCAGGGGCGTCTTGCCCGGCAAATCCGGTGGTCTGGGGCACCGGATGGGTTCGTGTGACCCGACGTTGGCTGGAGGCGTTTGACGGAGCGCGGGCGAAGCCGGTCGCTCAGTCTGTTTTGGTACATGTTCTTCTAGAATGCCCACTTTCCTCGCTGAGCACTTCAGAGAGAGGTGTACCAATTCGCCGGATCGTGCTGCCGCGTCGACTGCAGAGCGCCCTACATGGGGTGCGACTCACGGCCCGGGCGGCAATGCCAGTTGGCGCAGGAGCGTTCCTCAGAACCCGTAAGCGGCGTCCCGCTCCTCCCGGATCGATGCGAAAGTGCGGGTGAGCACGATCGTGTCCTCGAGGAGGCGGTCGAGGCGCTGGAGAACGTCGTGGCTGACGATCTCGCCGCGGTGCAGGTCGCTTTCCTCGACGAACACATACGGCTGGACTACCTGTGCCTTCATGTAGCTCAGTATCGGCAGCAGGTGCTGGGCCGGAATGAGGTAGTGCTTCGACGAACCGGCCGTGGCGACGACGCCGACGACCTTGTCGAGGAATGCGCTGATCGGCAGCAAGTCGAAGACGTTCTTCAGTGCCGCCGGGATCGAGGCCTGGAAGATCGGGGTGCCGATGATGATCGCATCGGCGTCCATGAGCTCCCGGGCCACCCGACCGGTATCACCGGTGTACTCGGTGAAGTTCCGACCGTCGGCAAAGACCATGTCCGCCTCGGCGAGGTCGATGACGCTCAGCTCGATGGTGGAGTCGTAGGCGGCGACCGCCTCGGCGAGGTGATCGATCACGGTCCGGGTCTTCGTTCCGACGTTCGACCCGGACAGCAGAATCATCTTCATGCCAGCGCCTCCTCGGCGGAATCGAATGCGGAACCAGCAGGGCCGGACGCGGAACCGGCGGATCCGACTCCCGAAACCCCAGGCTCGGTGGCGGTGTACTTCTTGACGGCGGGCAGGATCTCGGTGCCGATGATGTCGATCTGGTTCATCACGTCGGCATAGGCCATCCCGCCGAAGTCGACCTGCGCGAGGTAGCGCTGGTGACCGAAGACCTCATGCTGGTGGAGGATCTTCTCGATGATCTGCTGCGGGCTGCCGATGTTCGCGATGGAAGCCGGATGGACGCTCTGCGCGAAATGCTGCTTGGGCATGCCCTGTCCGTTCGTGCGCTTCATCCCCTCGTTGATGTGCGGATACATCGCCCGCAGCGCCTCCTGCGAGGTCTCTGCGGCATGGAAGAATCCCGCCGTGGCGATCGGCAGGGTCGCCGGATTGAATCCGGCTTGCGCGGCCGCGCGACGGTAAGCGTCGACGGTGCCCTTGAACACCGAGGTGGTCCCGCCGAGGTGGGCCATGACCATGGGAACCCCGGCCAGTCCCGCTTTCACCGCGCTCGCCGGTGCCCCGCCGACGGCGCGCCAGATGCGCAGCGCCTGCCCGGTGGGGCGGGGGAGGACCTCGGCGTCGTTGAGCGGTGCCCGGAACTGCCCGGACCAGGTGACCTGCTTCTCGCGGTTGATCTTCAGCAGCAGATCGAGCTTCTCCTCGTAGAGCTCTTCGTAGTCGCGCAGATCGTAGCCGAGGAGCTCGAAAAGACCGACCCGGGAGGCGCGACCGGCGACGAGTTCGGCACGACCGCCGGAGATGAGATCGATCGTCGCGAAGTTCTCGAACACCCTGACCGGGTCCGAGGTCGACAGGATCGTCGACGAGCTGCCGATGCGGATCGTGTCCGTGGCTTGGGCGATGGCGCCGAGGATGACGGCATGGGCCTGCGAGGCGAAGAACTCCTGGTGGCTCTCGCCGAGGCTGAAGAAGTCGAGTCCGGCTGCTTCGGCGGCTTGGGCGTAGCCGATGAACTCGTGGATGCGCTGTCCCGCATCGACGCGCGATCCGTCGTTCGGGTCAGGCAGATGATCGCCGAGGCTGTAGATGCCGAACTGCAGTCCCTGACCTCGGTCGAGACCGAATTCGTGCATATAGTTCGGCTGCTGTGTCGGCTGGGAATCAGTCGTTTCGGAGTGCTGCGGTGGGGTGATGTGCGGCTGCGCGGACTCGCTCAAGGTCTCTCCTCGTGACGGCGACGAAAATGTCATTTGCCATGTCAACTGATACGGCCGCGGGATTATTCCTGCGGGTTCTCGCCGCGCTTCCGGCTGGTGTCGTAGAGCTTCTTCATCAGTGCGTGCAGCTGCACTTTCTCGTCCTCGCTCAAGGAATCGTCGAACAGGGACGCCTGCTGTCTCTGCTGCGAGGGGAACGCGCGCTCGAGGAGTTCGCGGCCTTTGGCCGTCAGCGAGATGTGTTTGGTCTTCCAGTCCTGTTCGCGGGAGATCAGGCCCTCGGACTCGAGCCGGGCGAGCATGCGGGAGATGCCGCCGCCGCTGACGGTCAGTCCTTCTGCGAGTTCGGATTGCGTGATCGGCTCGAAATTGCGGATATGGGCAAGGGCTTCGAACTGGGCGACGGTGAGCCCGAATCGGCGCAGGTGCTCATTGGAGAGCTGGTTGCTGTTCTGGACGAAGCGGGCCATGCGCAGCCAGATGAGCGTGCTCAGGCTCAGATCTTCCACCGCTTCTCCTTCTCCTGACTGCGTAGTGGCCGCTGACCTGGCGGTCGACGTGTTTCGCCCTCACATTACCTGGGCTGCGTGGGGTGAGATGCGGGCAGTCTTGAAGGTGAATGTCTGTGGTGGTTGAACAAGTGGCACCAGATGGGTGAAACGGACGTCGTCTCGGCAAGCCGCCCGGGGTCGTGCCGTCTCTGGCCATCCCCGACCGGAGTGGGACAATGGAGGCAGTAACCGTCCTCGTGGGCGAGCGCAGGGATGGTGAGCAAGCGCACGTACCAGCTGTGCTGTCCACGAGCGCGATTGAAACTGAATGGGGAAGAGGGCAGACAGGTGAGCGAAGAGAACAGCGAACTCCTCGGAGCGGGACGCAAGGCTGCGGTCATCATCGCCTCCACCTCGGCGGCTCGGGGAGGGGCCGCGGACACGACGGGTCCGATCCTCGTCGACTGGCTGCGCGGCCGCGGTTATGAGACTCCCGATGCCATCGTCGTCCGAGACGGCGAACCTGTCGGTGAGGCCTTGAGGACTCTTCTCGTCGACACTCCGGAAGCCGGCCGTCCTCGCATCATCGTCACCAGCGGCGGCACCGGGCTCGCTCCCGATGATCGCACGCCGGAGTTCACTGCCGAACTCCTCGAACGCCAGTCCCCGGGCCTCATCTATGCGATGTGGCGCAAGGGTCTCGAGACAACATCCTCGGCGGTGATGAGCCGCGGGGTCGCGGGAGTGCGCGGACGCAGCTTCGTCATCAACTTCCCCGGTTCGAAGGGAGGGGTCAAGGACGGAATCACCGTCATCGATGACCTACTCGAGCACATTCAGACCTCCGTCGAGGACACCACCGACCACGGCCCCCGGGCCTGAGAGAGGAACGAGACCATGCAGATGCGCAAGGCCGTGCGAGCCTGGGTCTATAAGTTCGACGCCACTGGTGAGATCTCGGCCGGCCCGGATTCCCTGGCAGGCGAGGAGCCGCTGGAGATCCAGCTCAACGGTGAGCAGTACACCGTGACCATGCGCACCGCCGGACACGACGTCGAACTCATCGCCGGATACCTGCTCTCCGAGGCTGTCGTGACCTCGATGGACGATATCGACGAGGTCAACTTCTCCGCCGGGCTCGCCCCCGATGGCAGCCGGAACTACAACGTAGCCCAAGTGCGTCTGGCTCCTGGGATCTGGAAGCCCGAGACAGCGCCTGCTCGCAACGTCTACACCTCGTCGTCGTGTGGAATCTGCGGAACCGCGGCCGCCGATGCGGTGACGAAGACCTCCGCGTTCCCGCTCATCCCCGCCGCCTTTCATGTCGAGGACCAGGGGGAATACGAGTTTCCGCAGCTCCTCTCTGCCGCCCGGATCGGTGAGCTGCCCGATCGACTGCGGCAGACGCAGGAGATCTTCGCCAAGACCGGCGGGGTCCACGCCGCGGCACTCTTCGCCGTCGGAGACGACCCTAACGCAGAACCCGAACTGCTCGTCGGTCGCGAGGACGTCGGCCGGCACAATGCCGTCGACAAGGTCATCGGCTGGGCCATGGCCAACCGTGGCCTGCCGCTGCGATCGACCGTCCTGCAGGTGTCCGCGCGGGCATCGTTCGAACTCGTCCAGAAGTGCGCGATGGCGGGCATCCCGATGATGTCCGCCGTCAGCGCCCCATCGGCGATGGCCGTCGACTACGGCAAGGACGTCGGCGTGAGCGTCATCGGCTTCAACCGCAAAGGCAAGTTCAACGCGTACTCGTACCCCGAACGCGTGGCGTGACTTCGACGCTGCAGCCGCGCCTGAGACATCTCCACACTTGCCGTCGGCCTCCGGCCAGCATGCTTAGTTGAAGCATGCCCTCGACAGGAGGTGAGTGATGGCCGACCATGGCCGGAAACTGGACCAGAAGCCCCCTGGGATCGGTCTGCTCACCGTTCTCCTCGGTGCCGTCGCCGCCGGGCCCATCCTGCTCTACGGGCTCAGTGCCACGAGCGATTCGATCATCGCCGAGCTCGGCATCTCCGAAGCCCACTTCGGACTGCTGGCCACCACCTGCTTCGGTGCCGCAGCCGTCGGCAGCGCCACCCTGGGCAGGCTCGCCGACAGGCACTCCGACCTCTCGCTCATGGCGTTCATCTTCGTTCTCTCCGCGCTCGCACTGCTTCTGGTGGCCGTGCCGGACGGGTTCGGGATGCTGCTGCTCGCCGCCGGCCTGTCCGGCATCGCCCAGTCCTTCCCCAACGGGGTGACCAACCGGATCCTGCTCGAACGCGTCCCCGACATCAAACGCATCGGCTGGGTCGGCATCAAGCAGTCCGGGGTCCAGGTCAGCCAGCTCGTCGCCAGCCTCGCCTTCCCCGTCCTCGCGCTCGGCATCGGCTGGCGCGGCGCAGCCCTGACCGTCGCGATCATCCCGCTCATCCTGCTTGCGATGACCTGGTATTCCCTGCGTACCACCCCGCTGCTGATCGCTGCGAAAACCTCAGCCGATACCCCCGCCGAGGCGGCCGACCTCAACCCTGACATCGCCGAGACCGACACTCCCGCCGAGGCGGCCCGACCCGACCCAGGACCGTCACCCACCCGTCCGGCCAGGCACCCCGGCATGGTGTGGGTCCTGGCGCTGTTCGGGCTGATCAACGGCATCGGCGTGCAGGCGACGAACGTGTACATGCCCCTCTTCGCCGTGCGCGAGATGAGCTTCAGCCTCGTCCTCGGCGGTGCCACTGCCGCACTGGCCGGCGTCATCGGCGTCATCGCCCGCGTCACCTGGGCCAGACGCATGGCCAAAGGCGCCTCGGGGCCGCGCCTGCTGCGGCTCCTCGCCCTCGTCGCCCTGGCTGGAGCGGTGCTGTTCCTCCTTGCCGACGCGGCTGGGTGGGCTCTGCTCGTTTGGGTCGCCGTGGCCTTCCACGGGATCTCGGCTCTCGGCGTCTCGGTGGTGCTCATGGCCGCACTCATGCGGGCTATTCCCGCTGCTTCGATGGCCTCGGCCAGCGGGGTGGTGACGGCCGGAATGTTCTTCGGCTTCGCGCTCGGGCCGCTGCTCATGGGTGTCATCGTCGGCTCGCCCGGCGGGTTCGAACTCGGCTGGGTCGCCGTAGGTGCCACCTATCTGCTGTGCGTGATCCTCGCGCTCATCCTCATCCGCTCAAGCTCCCGCCGCAGCTGAGAAGCAGTCGACCACAGTCGACCTGCCGTTCAGCCGGAGCGAGGGGTCTCGTCCCGAGTGCCTTCCCGGCGCCGAGGCGGCCCGTATGAGATCGGGACCGAAGATCGGGGCGACGTGTGCCTACAATAGAACACATGTCTGAATATGATCCTCCGGCGTGGATGATCCGCTACCGGAATTTCAAAACGCTGTGCTCCTACGTCTGCGGTGAGTTCATCCGCTTCTATCTCACCACCGGCTGCGATCAGATCAGGTATACGCATTCGCAGATCACCGAGGGACTGCCGAACTATTCATGCCGACTGGACTCCGATGACGGTTCGGTTCTGCTGCTGCCACTCGATGAGTGGGTCGATCGTCTGGACGAGGTCATGCCGCTGGTGCGGACGTGGCTGGGCGAGCATTCGGATCTCAAAGGGTGCAAGCCGGAGAAGTCGCACTACCAGGGCGACCGCTATTGGTTCACCCGCTGGCAGGAGGCCAACCCGTGGTGATGGGCGACTCTGTGATGACGGTGGCCCGCAGTCGGGCGCCTTGGACATTCGGCGGGTGGGTCGCAGTAGAATCCGGAACATGCGCAAACGTGTGATCGTTATCGTCATCGCGGCCTTGGCGGTACTGGGGCTGATCGCCACCATGCTGGGCGGCGTGCCTGCCTGAGTCGCATTTCGGCCTGCCATCACCCGCCGTGCCGAAGACGGCTCTGCACGTCGGACAGGTCATGAACGATGCGCTGCTGCCGTCCGACTGCTATCGCAACGTCCTCTCCGACAATGATCAGATCCAGATGATCACCGCGGACGAGAGAGTTCGCCGCGCCTCGCTGACCGGTTCCGAAGGCGTTGGAGCGGCAGTGGCCGCCGGACACAGTCTGAAGGAGTCCGTCCTCGAACTCGGCGGAAGCGACCCGTTCATCGTCCTCGACTCCGCGGATCCGGACGCGACCGTCACCGCCGCCGTGAAAGGGCGGATGACGAACTCCGGCCAGAGCTGCATCGCCTCCAAGCGCCTCATCGTGGTCGAAGATCTCTACGACGAGTTCGTGGATCTGATGACGGCGAAGATGTCGCAGTTCGTCGCAGGAGACCCTGTAGACTCCGTCACCACGATGGCACCTCTGTCCTCCGAACAGGCCGCCCGTGACCTCATGGAGCAGGTCGAGGACGCTGTCGCCCACGGCGCGAAGGTCCACACCGGAGAGCACCGAGCCGACCGGCCGGGTGCCGTCGTCGACCCCACGGTGCTGACCGGGGTGACCGAACAGATGCGTGCCTGCTCGGAGGAGCTGTTCGGGCCTGTCGTGGTCGTCTACTCGGTCGCGAACGAGGATGAAGCCGTTGCACTCGCCAATGACTCGTCCTTCGGCCGTGATCGTGAACCGGGCCTCCGGGGAGAACCTCACAAGGCCGCGCGACACTGAACTGTATTCGCGCCTGCCCTCGATCCTTCGACTCAGCGCCACCGTGCGCTGTGGGCGCAGAGTACTCTCCTTCGGGCATTCCCACCATGCCTTGTCGGCCCCGCAGAGTGTGCTTAGACTTCCTGGCAATCAGAAGACTCTGTCCAGGAATTGTCCAGGAGGCGTGTGATGAGTGAGAAGGTTGAACTCGGGACGGTCAAGACCGACGTGCCGGCACGGTTGGATCGGCTGCCCTGGGCCCGGTTTCACTGGATGGTCGTCGCCGGGCTCGGCAGTGTGTGGATCCTCGATGGTCTCGAGGTCACGATGGTCGGCAACGTCGCGGCTCGGATGACCGAAGAGGGCAGCGGCATCGACATGACTGCGGGGCAGATCGGCACGGCCGGAGCAATCTACGTGCTCGGTGCTTGTGTCGGTGCGATCGTCTTCGGTCAGCTCACCGACCGATTCGGTCGCCGCAAGCTCTTCCTCATCACTCTCGTGCTCTATCTCGTCGCCACCGTCGCCACGGCGTTCTCGTTCTCCGCCTGGTACTTCTTCCTCGTCCGCTTTCTCACCGGTGCCGGCATCGGCGGGGAATACGCGGCCGTCAATTCGGCCATCGACGAACTCATCCCCGCCCGCGTGCGAGGCCGCATCGATCTCATCATCAACGGCTCCTACTGGCTCGGCGCCGCCGGCGGTGCGGCGACGACGCTGCTTTTCCTCAACACCGATATCCTGCCGAAAATGATCGGCTGGCGCCTGGCCTTCGCCGTCGGCATGCTGCTGGCGATCTTCGTCTTCGTCGTGCGCAAGAACGTTCCAGAGAGTCCGAGGTGGCTGTTCATCCACGGCCAGAACGATGAAGCCGAACGCATCGTCGGTGAGATCGAAGACGGCATCGAGTCGGAGACCTCACAGCCCCTGCCGCCGCCGCAGAAGACCATCACCGTCCGGCAGCGGAAGACGATCTCCTTCGTCGAGATCATGAAGGTCGCTTTCACGATCTACCCCAAACGCGCGATCCTCTGCCTCGTCCTCTTCGTCGGTCAGGCGTTCCTCTACAACGGCATCACCTTCAACCTCGGCACGATCTTCAGCGGTTTCTACGGAGTCGCCGCAGCCTCGGTGCCGATCTTCATCATCCTGTGGTCGCTGAGCAACTTCGCCGGCCCCGTCGTCCTCGGCAGGCTCTTCGACACGATCGGTCGGAAGCCGATGATCTCGTTCAGCTACCTCGGATCGGCGGTCGTCGCAGTCGTCCTCGCCTTCGTCTTCAATGGTGAAGTCGGCGGCGAATGGCTCTTTCTCCTGATCCTCGTCGTGTGCTTCTTCCTCGCGTCGTCCGGTGCCAGCGCAGCCTATCTCACGGTCAGCGAGATCTTCCCGATGGAGACTCGAGCACTGGCCATCGCGTTCTTCTACGCCGTCGGTACGGCCGCCGGAGGCATCGCCGGTCCGCTGCTCTTCGGCGGCATGATCGAGTCCGGTGACCGCTCCCAAGTGGCCTGGGCGTTCTGCATCGGGGCGGCGGTCATGGCGCTCGGCGGGGTGGCCGAGCTGCTCTTCGGCGTCAAGGCGGAAGGTGCCGACCTCGAAGACATCGCCCGCCCCTTGACGGCCGAGGACGCTGAGGGTGCCGAAAGCGCTGCGGAAAGCGGTTCCGAGCGGACCGAGCGCAGTGACCGGGCGGGCTCCGCCGCCGCAGCCGAATCGTCGGCGGGCCCCGAGGCGGGAAGCCGAAGGGAGCGTCTGCGTCCGGGCCCGGGATCGGCCGGCGTCTATGCGCCGTGGCCTTCGGTGTCCTCTCGCGACGTTCCGCCCGAGGTCTCGGCCAACGAGGTCAACGGCATCATCGATTTCGTCCGCGACATGGAACCTGTCGGTGAGGTCGAACTCTACCGTGCGATCGGGGCTCGACGATGGGGCCCAGGACGCTTCCGTGCGGCGGTGCGTGAAGCAGTGCGGCAGGGAGCCGTCCATCGCAACCGCCGCGGCAGGCTGGAATACCGAGGCGACCGATCATAGACCGGGTTCGTCGGTCAGCGGGGCTCGCGGAGGCGGAGGAAGCATATCGATGAGTTCATTGACGGCCTCGGCCAGAATGTCGTGCTGATAGGGCGCCAGGAAGTAAGCCTTGTGGAGGTAGGCATCGAGCTCGTATTCGGTGAGTTCACCGCCAAGGCTGACATAGTGCAACCACGCTCCGGCAACCGATATGTTCCAGAAATCAACGGCCTCCGTGAGCTGCCTCCGCCTGATGATCGCGCGCTCGTCTGAGAACGAGTAACCGGAGTGGGTGTCGATGCGCTTCGGGTTCTGATCGTCCATACGTCTGCTGATTCGCCTCGTGACTTTCGCGGCAGGTGTCGTCGGTTCTTCGAAGTCCGGAGTGCGGGAGCCGGGTCTGCCGGGAATGGTTGGACGTTCTTCTGAACTCATGATGTCTCCTCACTGATGACAGGACTTTCATTCCTGCGTTGGCGTGTGCCGACGGTAGCGACGATCCGCGCACTCGTGGAGCTCCGTGTGCTGAAGCGGCGGACGGATCATCATCCCGCGTTCGGATCGAGAATGACCTTGATGCAGCCGTCCGTCTTCTGCTGGAACATCTCAACAGCCGGGAACGCGAGACCGTGCTGCGGTTCCTCTCCGCCATGACCGAAGCCGATCGTCCGCAGGGCCTACTGGCCGACGACGCGAACGGCCGACCGGGAGAGCACCGGGCCTAAGGGCAAATGCGGCGCTCCTCTCGCTTCGGGTCCCACCGCTTCGACGATCATCCCTGGAACCGACGATCAGGGACTCGGCTGGCCGCCATTGACGTTGAGGGTCTCACCGATGACGTAGCTCGACTCCGACGAGGTGAGGAAGACGTAGGCGGGAGCCAGCTCCGTCGGCTGCCCCGCCCGCCCGAGCGGAGTGTTCTTCCCGAAGTGCGGAAGGGCGTCCTTCGGCTGGCCGTCGGAAACCTGCAAGGGAGTCCAGATCGGTCCTGGCGCCACAGAGTTCACTCGGATTCCCCTCGGTGCGAGTTGGGTGGCCAGTCCCTTGGTGAAATTGTTGATTGCCGCTTTCGTCGCCGCATAGTCGATGAGGTGGGCGGAGGGGGAATACGCCTGCACGGAGGTGCTGTTGACGATCGTCGATCCGGGCTCGAGGTGCTCGAGCGCGGCCTGGGAGACCCTGAACATCGCGTGGATGTTCGTCCGGAAAGTGTCTTCCCACTGCTCATCCGTGAGGTCGGCGATGTCTTCGACCGCGATCTGTCGCCCGGCGTTGTTGACCAGAGCGTCGAGTCCGCCCAGTTCTTCTGCCGCCCGGCGGACCACTTCGCGGCAGTACTCGGGATCGGACAGGTCGCCCGGCAGCGGCACAGCTCTGCGGCCGGCTCCTCGGATGATCTCGCAGACGTGCTGGGCGTCTTCCTCCTCGGCGGGCAGATAGGACAGGGCGACGTCGGCTCCCTCTCGGGCGAAGGCGATCGCAACCGCGGCTCCGATGCCGGAGTCCGAGCCGGTGATCAGCGCCCTGCGGCCGCGAAGCCTGCCTGTGCCGGTGTAGCTGTCCTCACCGCGATCTGTGCCGGGGATCAGTTCCGCGTCGAGGCCCGGTTCGGGTTGATCCTGCTTCGGCGGTGAGATGTCGGGAAAGCGAGTGGTGGGGTCTTGGAAGGTCAGCTGGTCGCTCATCGTCTTCCTCCTCTATCGTTGATGGTCGTTTTCGCGGGTGTCGCAGGCAGCCATGGGAATCTCCTTACCGGTGGGTGAGTCATCGGCACCGCTGCCGGAAGATCTCTTCATGCCGCTTCGGTTTCGACGCTTCGGGGCGGTTTCAGGAATTCTGCTTCGTCTTGCGCTTGCTCTCCTGCTCGAGCGCATCGACGAGTTCGTTCTTCGTCATCGACGAGCGTCCCGAGATGCCGAGCTTCTTCGCCTGTTCGTAAAGGTGGTCCTTCGAGGCGTTCGCGTCGACTCCACCGGCGGTATTGCGGTCGGTGTTCTTGCCGCCGGAGCTCTGCGCATCCGACGGGCCGGAGGAGGCCTTCGCCTCCCATTTGTCCCCGATCTTCTCATAGCTATGCTTGAGCGCGTCGTAGGCGACCTGGTGAGCGCGCTTCTCGTCTCCGTATTGGTCGATGGCCGAGTCGTAAGCTTCGGCGAAGGTCCGCTGCGCCTTCTTGCTCGACTTCTCCAGCGTCGAGGGCAGCTCGCTCACCTTCGGCTTTCCTGTCTGCGTCGTCTTCGGCATAGTGGAGCAGCTCCTTCGTGGTCGGTTCGCAGTTTCGGTCAGACGGGTGTTGTGTCTCCGTCGGCGGGTCTCTGGACGGATGCATGGGGTATCCTCGTGCGAGTCTCCTCATCCGGTGCGTTTCTTCGCGGCTGACGACTTCTTCGGTTCCGATTTCTTCGACGAGGTCTTCTTTGCGCTCGACTTCTTGCCTGAGGTTCCCTGCTTCGATGATCGAGAACTGTCCACGGACTTCCGCAGGGCCTCCATAAGGTCGATGACGTCGCCTTCGGAGCCCTCCTCGGCGTCGTCCTCGGCGAAGGTCTTCTCGACATCGAAACTCTCGCCCGATTCGATCTTCGCGTCGATGAGTTTGCGCAGTTCGACCTGGTAGTCGTCGCTGAACTCCTCGGGGGTGAAGTCCTCGGAATACGATTCCACGAGCTTCTTCGACATCTCGAGTTCTTTGCCCGAGATCTTTGCTTTCGAGTTCACGCCCTTGAAGTCGACGTCACGGATCTCATCGGCCCAGCGCAGGGTCTGAATCATGAGGACTTTTCCGCACACTCGCAACACGGCCAGGCGCGTCCTGGTGCGCAGGGTGAGTTTGACGATCGCGGTCCGCTCCGTGTCCTCAAGCGTCTGGCGCAGCAAAAGGTAGGCTTTCGGCGTCTTCGACGTCGGCTCGAGGAAATAGGACTTCTCCAGCATGATGGGGTCGATTTCGTCACTGGGCACGAACTGGAGGACGTCGATGTCGTCGTTGTCCTCTGCGGGAAGGGCCTCGAGGTCTTCGTCGGTGAGGACGACGCGATGCTCGCCGTCGTCATAGGCCTTGTCGATGTCGTCGTACTCGACGGTCTTCCCGCACTTCTCGCACCGATGCTGATTGCGGATCCGCCCGCCGTCCTTCGCGTGGACCTGGTGCATTCTCACGTCGTGGTTCTCCGTGGCCGAATACAGTTTCACGGGCACATTCACGAGGCCGAAGGCGATGGATCCGGTCCAGATAGCTCTCATGACCCCATTGAAACGCAGGTTTCGAACACTGGCTAGACCCCTTGGCGATCTGCAGCGGGTCGGGGGCGACTTTCGGCCGCCGGAGGCACTCAGTTGCTTCGCGTTGGACTTCACCCATAGTGACCACCTCCGGACCTGCTGGTGAGGCACCACCGTCCGGCTGCCGATTCCGTCCGTGCAGCGCAGGGGTGTTAGATTGGCGGTTCGAACGCGAACTGGTTGCCGGAAAGCGACCTTCGCAATCATCGAGTAAAGGAGCACCCATGGCAGTCATTCTCTGGATCCTCGCAGCGATCCTCGTCATCTCAGGAATCTTCGCCATCTTCAGGAAGCAGATTCTCTGGGGTGTTGTACTCATCGTGGTCGGCTGCCTCGTCGGGCCCGGGGGAGTGAGCATCTTCACCTGAGACAGGCGGACGGGCCCGGGAGGGGTAGAGTGAGCGGATGTCTGCGCTGAGAAATCCATCCCTCCGGCCCCTGAGCCGCTTGCGGCGAACCGTGCCCTGGACGGTCGCCGGCCTGGCCGCTGCAGTGCCGACGACCGTCGCTGCCTCGATGGCCATCGACCTCATCCAACAGCGAGGACGGAAGTCGCGCCCTGCGCCGCGGCCGGGCACGTTCAGCTCGACGGTCGAGCAGTCAGAGCTCGACATCTACACCGACGGCGCCACCCTCTACGACGCTATGATCGATGCGATCGACACCGCACGTGAGTCGATCCTCATGGAGACGTTCATCTGGAAGAACGACGAGGTGGGGCAGAGATTCATCGACGCTTTCAATGCAGCGTCCGCCCGCGGCGTAGAGATCCACCTGATCTACGACGGCTTCGCCAACCTGTCGGTGCCCAGCTCGTTCTACCATCAGCTCTCCGAGCAGGTCCGTGTGCTGCGTCTGCCGACGGTGGCGCGGAGGTTTTGGCGGGGGCCGATGCGGCATTCGGGTTTCAACCATTCGAAGATCCTCGTCATCGACGACGATGTAGCCTTCGTCGGCGGGTTCAACATCGGCTCTCTCTACGCCCGCCATTGGCGCGACACCCATCTGCGCTCGATCGGGCCCGGAGCGTGGGCGCTGCGGCAGACCATCGCGGAAGTGTGGAACGAGTTCCACGACTCCGGCGAACAGATCGCATGGGTGCCGCCCGCGGCCTGGGAGTCGAAGCTGCGGGTCTCGGCGAATCTTCCGATCCACCTCGTCTATCCCATTCGCAGCATGTATCTTAACGCCTTCGCCCGTGCGCGGAAGCGGATCTGGCTGACCACTCCCTATTTCATCCCCGATCAACAGCTGCTGCGCTCTCTTATCGAGGCGGCCGAGCGCGGCGTGGATGTACGCGTTATGGTCCCGCAGGAGTCGAACCACATCCTCGGCGATTGGCTCTCCCGAGGATTCTTCGAGCAGATGATCAATTCGAAGGTCACGGTTCTGCTTTACACCGCGAGCATGATCCATTCGAAGGTCGCGACGGTCGACGGCGAATGGTCGACGGTGGGCACGGCGAACATCGATCGGCTGTCGTTGACCTTCAACTACGAGACGAATGTCGAAGTCATCGACCGTGCATTCGCCGCCGAGATGGAGAAGGTTTTCGACAGTGACTCCATGCACTGTGTCGAACTCGGTTCGGAGTGGCTCAACCGCCACCGGCTGACCAAACTCGCCGAACGCGCTCTCGTGCCGATGCGCCCCTGGCTGTGAATCGGGCCTACCTCACTCTTCGCAGCTGATCTCATGGGCGTTCCCATCGCGATCACTGTCAGGGCAGCCTGGAAGAGATGGCCTGCCCGCAGAGAGGGCTCGAAGCCGATGGCACCCATCGTGGCTGTCTGACCTACGAACTGCCCGAAGAATCCGTTTGCGTCAAGGCTCTGTCGGTGACGTTCCTGACGGTATAGTCTCGGCTCATGCTCGATATCCTTCCCATCGCCGTGTCACGGCTCTTCGACTCGGAGGAGCCGCAGGACGTCGCCGTTGCGACGATCATCGAAACCGAAGGCTCAGTGCCGCGCCCGGCAGGCACCTCGATGCTCGTGGATACCGTCGGCGGAATCGTCGGCTCCCTCACCGGCGGATGCGTCGAAGGAGCCGTGCTCGAGGCGTGTCAGGACGCCCTCGCCACCGGCGACGCCTCGGTGCAGGGCTTCGGCTACAGCGACGAGGATGCCTTTGCCGTCGGGCTCATGTGCGGTGGTCGCATCGACGTGCTCATCCAGCCGTTCCGCGCTGGCTGCTCCGGACTGCGAGCGGAGAGCGAGCCGGTCGCCGTGGTGCTGCGGCTGCCGTCCGACGACCGCGCCCATGCCCCAGCGGCAGCCGTCTGCGCAGCCGCTGTGGGCGACGTCTCCGGACCGAGCACCGACGCTCTGGCTGTCAGCCTCGATCCTCTGGTGCCCGAAGCTGTGGTCGAGACCGCCGCACAGCGCGTCGGGGCCTTTATCCGCGGCGGCCGCACCGGCAGCATCCGCCTTGCGCCCCCGGAAGGCGGGAGCGAGCCGATCGAGCTCTTCGTCGAGACCCGCATCGAGCCGGCCCATCTGCTGGTCGTCGGGGCCAACGCCTTCAGTCTCGCCCTCGTCGAAGCGGCTAGACCCTTGGGACTGCGCATCACAGTGTGCGACCCCCGTCCGTCCTTCGCCGACCAGACATCGTTTCCCGGCGCCGAGGTGGTTCGGGCCTGGCCGCACCGATTCCTCACCGAAGCGGCCGCCACCGGTGAGTTCGACACCCGGAGCATGATCTGCGTCCTCAGCCACGACCCGAAGGTCGACATCCCCACCCTGGCCGTCGCACTCGACCTCGACGTGGCCTACGTCGGGGCGATGGGCTCGCGGCGCAGCGACCGCGACCGCCGCGCCGCGCTGCGCGAAGCGGGAGTGGCTAGCCCAGCACTGGCACGGTTGCATTCGCCGATCGGTCTCCATTTGGAGACGTTCACCCCCGCCGAGGTGGCTGTGTCGATCCTCGCAGAGATCCTCGCTGTACGCGGTGGCCACCGGCAGGTCGTTCCCCTCAGCGACGAACGGGAAGATTCGTCTCTTCACTGAGGCGAAACGAGTCGCCAGTCGCTGGCTGCATCTTCGCATTCGACTTCGATATGTCAGTCATAGCATTCTGTTGTTCCTCGTAGTACCTGCCCCTGGCGTGCGATACGACCTCACCTTCAGGACTACAACTCATGACGAGCGTGGGAAGCATTCATATGCGATGATCGCTCAGTCATGGGCGATGGCGGACTGTGGCAGTCTTGCCGATAAGTGCGCGAGTGAGTGCTCGAGCGTGCCAGGGCCAGACAATCAGCAGTTTCTCCAAGAAGCTGACGAACATGTTCTCCTCGTTTTTCATCTCAACCGAACATGGTCTGGCCCCGGGGGATAGCCCGGGGCCAGAAGGGGAAGCCGTGGACGGGCCCGCATCACTTCGTCGTCATTGTGACGTCACTGCCGCGCATCTTGCGTCGAGCACACTGGTAGAAAGAATTGCGGACGCGACCACACGGCTGTGCAGCTCATCCTGGGTGCGGAAACGTCTCACCTCCTTTCATCGAAGATGTCAGCGCCGTTTGAACCGGGGAGGAGAGCGCTGACAAGCGAGGATTCGGTGGGCGATAACCTGGGCTGCTGAGAGACCGGGAGACCGGAACAGCAGCCACGGTGAGGAGTGCCTGAAGGTCCGGCACTCGCAGTGGCTCATAACCCGCGGTTCATCATCTGCGTGGTGACTCGTGACGAGGTCGCGCAGTTCGCGGTCGCTGAGGATGATCGCCCAGAACGCAGCATCGATACCCAGCTGGACGTCTGGTGCACACGTCTGCATGGGAACACCCCACCAGTTGTGGTCAGGCGCTGATGGCTGCCGGTTCAGCAGAGCCTGAGTTGATAGCGATCTTGCGGGGTTTCGCTGATTCCGCGACCGGGATGCTGAGTGTGAGCACACCGGCGTCGTAGTTCGCCGTGATGTTGCTGGTGTCGAGGTTGTCGCCGAGGACGAGTTGTCGGCTGAAGGTCCCGCGGGGCCGCTCTGCCGCGACCGAAGACTCCCCGTGGTCGGGGCCGGGCCGTTCAGCTTTGACGGTGACGACGTTGTTCTCGACGTCGAGGTCGATGTTGTCAGGATCAATTCCTGGCAGGTCGAGTTCGACGCGGAAAGTATCGCCGTCGCGCCAGGCGTCCATCGGCATCATCACGGGGCGAGCCGTTGTGCCGGTGGCTCCGAAGATTTCTCTGCTCAGGCGTTCGACTTCGCGGAATGGGTCAGTGCGCATCATGATCATTGGTGAAACCTCCTTTGCTGGATGGCGGATTCGTGCAGATGATATGATCTATATCATCTGATAGACATATGATTTAGTCGATCAGAATGCGAATGTCAACACTGTTTCAGGAGGAATTTTGGGACATGGGGAGACGGCGACTTCAGAGTCTGGTGGGCGCTTGTTCTCGATTTCGCGTGTTGCGGAGTTGACCGGTGTCGGGGTGCAGTCATTGCGGCAGTACGAGGCTCGCGGCCTCGTGACGCCTATGCGAAGTGAAGGCGGGACGCGGCGGTTCAGCCGCGAGGATATTGCTCGTCTGCGGCGTGTGCGGGAGCTGGTTGACGTGGGCGCGAATCTTGCTAGCATCGGAATCATTCTCGATCTCCAGGATGAGAACACCTCGCTTCGGTACGAATTGAGGAGGATGCAATGATGGCAGACAGTGTCCGCCCCGGCGTCGAAGTGCCCGGGCCGGATTGGAACGAACAGCTCGTCGACGCCGCAACGCATATCGACGACGGTTACGACGAGGCTGAGCCTCACTGGGGAGCAATCCGCGAAGCGGATGTGGGCGATGTTGCCGATCAATCCATCGTTGTAGAGGTTGATGATGAAGACAGGTGAGAGGCCGCGCTGATCTGATGGCGGCATATCGGGCTATAGGGGGAAGTTGCTGTGCTTCTTCCATCGGCCTTGCCGGCGTTCGAATGCGAACCGTTCCGCGCGCAACCGCCTCACCCGCTCCACAACGTCCGGGGCGTAACCGTATGCGGCATCCGTATCCACGATCCCCTCGAGCACGATGGCGTACCTCTCTGCTGGAAGTTCGATTCGCTGGCACAACTCGTGTCGCCCCGCCGCAGTAGACGCAGTCTTCTCGAAGTCGAGGATCAACCGATCATGCTCGGACAGTTCGTGCACAGTGCCGGGGACCATGGAGACCATTGTGACACAGCGGAATTCGACACCGCGTATGTCGCTGCTCACTCTGTCTTGATCACCTCGATTCAGGGGGACCGCTCGCCGTCCAGTCCGAAGCAGTTGTCCGCGGCTGCGCAGGCGATAAAGCTTCAGACAGCGAAGCCGACGTGTAGGACTACCCCATAGTGATTACGCTCACTAGACTTCGGAATCAGAACAATCTTCTACACAACTCGCTGGTCGAGTAGCGGAGGACTTTATGCCCACCACCTCATCCCAGGCTCTTCAAGTGCTGGTCGTGGCCGATCCAGGTCTGCCCAGCAGGCGAGCGGCTTCCATCCACTCCTCGTTAGAGCGCTATCTGCGTGAGGCGTATGGGGTCACAACGACGCTGCACACTCGCACCGACACGGTCTATCTGACACCCGAGCGCGAGCTGGCTCTAGACGCAGTCGAAGATCTCCGCGCTGATTACCCCGACGTCAACATCATCCTCATCCTCACAGAGATCCCCCGGCACACCCAGGGCGACCCTCTGATCGCCGAAGTCTACTCTGACCGCAACCTTGCGGTCATCTCATGCCCCACACTCGGCGCGTTGGCCACCAAGCGCCGCATCATCAAAGTCATGATGAGCTCGGTGAACAAGTTGGTTCCGTGGGACCCCGAAGCCACGGCGCGCAAATTTCTGCTCGGATGGTCGAACTGGTCGAACAATGAAGACTCCAGCCATCAGTCCCTGCATGCCCACACCATCACCGGAGGCCCACGGCTGATTATGGGGATGACGATTGCCAACGAACCCTGGCGCACGGCTCCGAAGCTCTCAGGAGCCCTCGCGGCAGCCTCGGCAACCGGAGCTTTCGGCATCTTCTACAGTTCGATCTGGCAGATGTCGACCTACCTGTCCACCCTCCGGCTGCTCTCAATCGGCGCGCTCGCCATCCTAATGATGGTCGCCTGGTTGATCGTCAGTCACAGACTCTGGGATCGACCGGTCAACGAAAGTCTGGCCACGGTGGTCATGTACTACAACCTCTCCACCGTCCTCACACTGCTGATCACTGTGATCGCTCTCTACGCGACACTGGTCGTCCTCATTCTCCTGGGCGGCCTCGTCGTTATCGATCCGGCATTTATGACCCAACAGATTCAACAAGACGCGTCGTTCACCAACTACCTCGATATCGCATGGCTCAGCGCAGCTATGGGTGTGGTCGCCGGCGGCCTCGGTGCCAGCTTCGACACTGATGCCGACGTGCAGAAGCTGACTCATGGCCAGCGGATGCGGCAACGAGTCTATACAGACAACAGCACAGATGCCGACGACACGGTGGAGAGCAGTTGACTGAGATCTGCCAAGCATGCCGCTAGTCTGCACATTGGGGTGATGTGGAAGAGCCGGCTGGAATTGGGTATCTGCACCCACTTGAGATATAAGCGTGTTCAGAGCCATCACCTCCGACTGTCTCCTGCGTGTTCACTACACACCGAGTTCCGACGAAATGTTCTGCCCGAAGGACGTGAAATGGAAACCCTGTTCGACTCAACCTCGTCTGGGATCATCGCCACACCGTTCGAACCGTGGTGGGAAACTCCAGACTTCAGGGATGATCTCACCGAGGTCGTCACGAGCAGTGCGTCTGCTGTCGACAAGATCACCGCCCTTGCCCGTCTTCTGCAGCTCACAGGGTGCTCACCTCAGATCGATCAATGGGAAAGGCTGCTTCAACTGGCTGCGATCGACATCGGCGTCGCTCGTATGCTCGAACCCCACGTCGACGCTCTGGGCATCCTTGCCGAGGCCGGACACGAAACACCTGACCCCGATTCGGCCTGGGGCGTATACGCGGCTGACCTGCCCACACATCGCGTGAACGTGGTCGATGCCGGTGCGGAGAACCTCCTCACCGGCACGAAAGCGTGGTGCTCTTTGGCCGCGGAACTCACCGACGCGATCGTCATCGCCAGCGGCAGCGACGGGAACCGAGCCTACGCGGTGAATCTTCGGCACCCTCGTGTACGACCGCAGACAGGTGCTTGGCCGAGTCTGGGTCTCAGAGAAATCCCGAGCGGCTCAGTCGTCTTCGACCGAGCACCCGCGACGAGTGTCGGCCCCCCGAATTGGTACCTTGACCGCCCCTCTTTCGCTTGGGGCGGGATTCGCGTGGCAGCCTGCTGGTTCGGTGGAGCATTGGGACTGGCCCGGCGTGCAGCCCAAACCCACCTGAACAGGGCTGGGCGCTCGCCGATGGGAGAGATGCAGCTCGGGCAGCTTGATGCTGAGATCTTCGCGGTCCGCACCATGTTGGCGCAAACTGCTGCTGCAGCGGATGGGGATGAGAAGTTCTCGCGAGAACACGCGTGGAGACTGGCTCTGAGAGTTCGCAACAACATATACCGCAGTGCCCAACGGATCCAGCTTCTGAGCCGGGAGCTGGCCGGTCCCGCGGTTCTGACGAGTGATGCGGCATTTGCCAAAGCTGACGCTGATCTCACCGTCTACCTCAGTCAGCATCACGGGCCTCGGGACGAAGCTGCTTTGGGCGAGAATATCTGTGCAGAGTCAGATGTCGATGAGGTTTAGCCACCAAGACCGCAGCACCAGAGAAGATGCCTGGGTGCAGGCGGGTGCCCTTGATCTTCCGGCGTTTCCAGAGAGCACAATCGCCACAGGCGGAACCATCATCGTCCTTGCCGCACACCCAGACGATGAAGCGCTGGGAGCCGCTGCGCTGCTCGCACGTGCCGATGAGTGGAGCTGCCAGCTGAAAGTCCTACTCTTCAGCGCAGGCGAAAAATCGCACCCTGAGTCACCGACGTATACCGGCGATCAGCTCAAAAGCATCCGTCTGGAGGAGTTCGATCGTGCGCTGAGCACCTTCGACAAGGCGCACTCCAGTCGTTTTCTCGATCTGCCCGACGGTCAACTGCCCGAATATTCAAGCAAGATCAGAGACGTGATCCGACAGGAGATCGCACGATCACATGGGCCGGTGACACTCGTTGCGCCTTACAGCCGGGATGGGCACTGTGACCACGAGGCGGTGGGCGCCGCGGCGCTGGACATCGGGCGATCACATCATGCCGTAGTGCTCGAATATCCCATCTGGTTCTGGCACTGGGCTGCTCCCACAGACCCTCGGTGGCAGGCCTGGCAGACCTTAGCCGACCCACAAGGTCTCGATCGAAACGCTCTGCTCGCGTGTTACCCGTCGCAGACAGAAGCGCTGTCGGATCAGCACGGGGACGAAGCGATCCTCACCAGCGCCCATTTGGAACACTTCATCCGGAGCCACGATACTTTCGTGATCACGGATTTCAGATCCGGTGAGGCATCGCCGAGCTCTGGTCAGGAGGGAATAGGCTCGCGGATCAATGATGCGTCCACTGCGTCGGCGGTGTTCGATGATGTGCACAGAGAACGGAGCGATCCGTGGACGGTGTGGGACTCCGAATACGAAATCGCCAAACGCGAGACCCTTGTGTCCCACCTCCCGTCGACCTCGTTCTCCCACATTCTCGAGATCGGTTGTTCAGTCGGCGCTTTGACTCGAGAGCTTGCCGCTTACAGCGTCAGAGTGACAGCTGTCGATGCCAGCTGCGAGGCGCTGAAAACAGCGAAACGTCTGCAGACGACCACTGCAACCGAAATAGCCTTCCTGCACGCCACTGTCCCATACGAATGGCCCGAAGGGCATTTCGACTGCGTCGTCCTCTCAGAGACCGGCTTCTATCTGACACGTGCACAGCTGCAACGAACGTTGGAACGCATTGATGAATCAACCCCATCGCGCTTTGTGCTCGTTCTCTGTCATTGGAAGGGTGACATCGAAGATTGGCCTCTGACCGCCGATGAAGTCCATGACGCGTGCCTGGACTACTGGCCCCGACTGCGGACCGATTTTCGCTCCGAGGCCGAGTATCGTCTCGATATCGTGACGGTGGACAAAACTGACGATTTCCTCCCTGCGGAAGCCGTTGAGTGATCACGCACTTGGGCATTGTCATCCCGGCTCACAATGAACAAGACGAGATCCTCGGCTGTCTCGACTCGGTGGCCCAAGCGTGTGCTCAGGTCCCTGATGGGCTCGCGCCATTGTCCACTCGAATCCTCGTCGTGGCCGACGCCTGTACCGACGAAACGGTGAGCCGCGTCGCAGACTTCGCCGAACAGCATCCACAAGTCACGATACTTGAGACGTCGTTCAAGAACGTGGGCAGTGCCCGGAATTTCGCCTGGAATCACTTCAAGCAGATGGTTGAAGCTGATCGTGATGTCAACTTCGACCTGACATGGATTGCGTTCACCGATGCGGACAGCAGAGTTCCCACTCACTGGCTGACGACGCATCTTGCCTTGGCGGAAGCCGGAAGCGACTGCCTAGTCGGCACAGTGTCGCCGCGACCTGATACTGGGTCGGCAGCGCTGATCGCGAAATGGCACTCTCACCACACGTTACTTGAGGACCACCCCTACGTGTTCGGCGCGAACCTGGGCATTCGAGGCTCGTATCTCAACATCATCGGCGGCATGCCTCAGCTGCCACTTGGCGAAGATGCCGCAACCGTTGCTGCAGTGCTCGGCGCGGGGGGAAACGTGAGACGCACCGATACCTGCCGGGTTCTCACCTCGGCCCGTCTGGAGGGACGCGCGGAGGGAGGCTTCAGCAGCTTTATGCAGAGCCTTCGATGAGACCCGACTCTGCTCACAGCACTTCAGGTCGACTCCGGCCGAGTTGTTCACGACAACCCAGAGCTAATCGCGAGAACTGACGACTGTCAGCCTGTGCAGATCCTCGGGCACATCGACATCGGCCCCGTCGTCGAGGTCGGAGCAGTCGACGAGGTCGACGACAGCTCTGCGCGTCTCGAGCAGGTCGCGGGCACCGACGTCGCCGTGCGCGGCGGCCGCCGCCTGGCTCGTCCAGCTCTCGTCGAAGAGCACAGGGTGACCGCGGCGCAGCGACCCATTCGCATCACAGTGGCCCGCAGCAGTGATCGCACGGGGACGATGGGCGGCGATGAGACGAGCGACTTCCGCCGCACAGATTCCGGGACGGTCCACAGGTGTGACCATGACGTCGGGTCCGGGGCCGATCGCCTGCAGGCCGCGGCGCAGCGAGGAACCCATACCCGAAGACCAGTCAGGGTTGAACGCGACGGACACGCGGTCACACCCGGCCAGCAGGCGCGCGACCTGCTCGCTGCAGGCTCCGGTGACGACTGTGACGTCCCGGCAGCCACCGTCGAGCAGGGCGAGGACCATCGACTCCACCAGGGTGAGCCCATCCTCCCGCACCAGCAGTGCCTTCGGCCCTCGGCCGAGGCGTCGCCCCGCTCCGGCGGCGAGGACGAGTCCTCTTGGGGGACCGGGGACGGGTCGTTTGGGAGGAGTCGACCCGGTCTCGCCGCTCACGTCGGCAGGAACGCGTCGCCGAAGATCGGCAGATCGCGGACTCGGACTCCGGTGGCGTTGAAGGCTGCGTTCGCGATCGCGGCTGCGGCACCGACGATGCCGATCTCACCGACGCCGCGCGCGCCGAGGGGACCGGCCAGCGGGTCCTTCTCATCGAGCCAATCTGCCTCGATGTCGGTGATGTCGGCGTTGACGGGCACGTGATACTCCGCGAGGTCGTGGTTGACTACGTGACCGAAGCGCGGGTCGAGCTCGCCCTTCTCATGCAGAGCCATCCCGACGCCCATGGTCATGCCGCCGATGAACTGTGAGCGTGCGGTGGTCGGGTTGACGATCCGACCGGCGGAGAACATGCCGAACATGCGCCTCAGTCGGATCTCACCGGTGGTCGGCTGGATGCGGACCTCGGCGAAATGGGCTCCGAAAGAGTGTAGGGCGAACTTCTCCGCCGCTGGATTGGCCTCGGCCTCACCATGGGCCTCGGCGCCGATGGCAGGATCGGCTCCGTGCTCGGAACGGAGCTCCTGGGCTGCGGTGACGATCGCCGTGCTCCAACTCGCCAGTCCCGTGGATGAGCCGGCCACAGTCGCGTTCGGCAGCGCGGTGTCGCCGATTCGCAGCTCGACTTGCCCGATGGGAACGCCGAGAGCGTCCGCGGCAGTCTGAGACAGGACGGTCCACGTCCCGGTGCCCAGATCGGCGGCACCGATCGAGACCTCAAAGCCTTCGGGAGTGCGGCGGATCCGCGCGACAGAGCCCGGCTGCCTGCCTGCCGGGTAGGTCGCAGAGGCCACGCCCATGCCGATGAACCAGCCGTTCTCCCGCCGGGCGCGCGGCTGCGGATTCCGCTTCTCCCAGCCGAAACGGTCTGCTCCTTCTCGCAGACAGTCGACGAGGCGGCGCTGGTTGAACGGCAGTCCGGTGTCCGGGTCCGTGGTCGGGTCATTGCGCACCCGCAGCTCGATGGGGTCGAGGCCGGCGGCCACTGCGAGTTCGTCCATGGCGATTTCGAGTCCGACCATGCCTGAAGCCTCGCCGGGAGCACGCATCCAGGAGGGCACCGGCACGTCGAGCGGAACCACTCGCTGGGTGATGCGGCGGTTGTCGCCTGCGTACATCATGCGGCCCGGCTTCGTCGACTCCTCGGGGAACTCCTTGGTCTGCGAGGACATGGAGATCGCATCATAAGCGAAGGCCGTGAGCGTGCCGTCGGCTCTCGCGCCCAGACGGATGTGCTGCAGGGTCGGAGCTCGATAGCCGGTGATCGAGAACATCTGCTGCCGGGTCACGGCATATTTCACGGGTCGACCCGGCACCACCTGCGCCGCGAGGACAGCGAGCATCATGTCCGCGTGGGGGACGCCCTTGGAGCCGAAGCCGCCGCCGACGTGCGGGGAGATGATGCGGATCTTCTCCTGCTCCACCCCGAGGATCGGCGCCAATGTCGCGCGTGCGGGGTGCACGCCCTGCGTCGAGGTCCACAGGGTCAGTTCGTCTCCGTCCCAGAGGGCGACGGTGGTATGCGGTTCCATGGGATTGTTGTGCTCCATGGGGGTGCTGTAGCGCTCATCGATGGATACGGCCGCCTCAGCGAGGGCTGTGTCGACATCGCCTGTGCGCACATCCCCGCTGCCCGACTCCGGTTCCTGGGAAGCAGGGTGATCCTCGCGCAGCTCGACGTCGTGATCGTCCTGCACATAGGTGATCTCGATGAGGCTCGCTGCGTGGCGGGCCTGCTCGGGAGTGGTGGCGATGACGGCACCGAGGTACTGGCCTCGGAATCCGATCTCAGCAGAGCGCAGGATCGCGAGCTCACCGTCATCCGTGTCCGCCAGCTCGGGGGCGTTGTCGTGGGTGAGCACATGCACCACTCCCTCCGCAGCTTCGGCTGCGGAAGGGTCGATGTGCGCTGCCCGCCCACGGGCGATCTTCGCCTGCAGCGGGTAGAGGAAGAGCGGATAGTCGAGGGGGTGCTCGTAGGCGTAGGGGGCGAGGCCGCGGACCTTGGCGGGGCCGTCGAGGCGGACCTGATGGGTACCGACGGCTGTGGTCGTGAGCAGGTCACTCATGAGTGTCCCCCGTGGTCGATTCCGGCAGAACTTCCGGGGCTCCGGTGAGCTCGGCGAGCACGGTGCTGATCGATCCGCGTGTCATTTGGACCTTGAAGCGGTTGCCGTCGAGGGGTTCCGCCGCCTCGAGCTCGGCGTCGGCTGCTGCCAGGAACGTCTCGGCAGTCGGTTCCGCCCCCCCCCCCGCAGCACCGCCTCGGCGGCGCGGGCACGCCAGGGTTTGTGGGCGACGCCGCCGAGGGCGATCGCGGCTTCACGGATGACCGGCGCGTGCCCTGCGGTGTCGACGTCGACTCGGGCAGCGACGGAGACGAGAGCGAAGGCGTAGGAGGCGCGGTCGCGGATCTTCCGGTACGTCGAGGCGCCGGGCCGCGGGGGAGGGAGCTCGAGTGCCGTGATGAGTTCACCATGCTCGAGGACGGTGTCCTGCTCCGGGCGATCCCCGGGCAGCCGGTGAAGCTCGGTGACCGGGATCCGGCGCTCACCGGTCGCGCCGAGGACGACGACTGTGGCATCGAGTGCGGTCAGAGCGACGGCCATATCGGAGGGATGCGTGGCCACGCAGTCCGCTGAGGCACCGAGGATCGCGTGGTAGCGGGTGTAGCCGCCGATGGCCGAGCAGCCGGCACCGGGCTCGCGTTTGTTGCAGGGGGTCGAGGTGTCCTGGAAGTACACGCACCGCGTGCGCTGCAGCAGATTCCCGCCCATCGTGGCCGCGTTGCGCAGCTGACCGGACGCACCGGAGAGCAGGGCACGTGAGAGCATCGGGTAGTCGCATCGGATGCGCGGGTCGGCGGCGGCGTCGCTGTTGCGCACCATCGCACCGATCCGCAGGCCCCCGTCATCGAGTGCCTCGACCTCCGTGAGCTCGAGAGGATTGATGTCGACGACGAGATCCGGTTCTGCGACGCCCAGTTTGAGATGATCGACGAGGTTCGTGCCGCCGGCCAGGAACACCGCATCGGGACGATCGGTGACAGTTGTGACGGCTCCGGCGGCATCGGCTGCGCGTTCGTAGTCGAAGGGATTCATCGTGACTCCTCTGCGGCTCGGCTCACGGCCGCGACGATGTTGACATAGGCTCCGCAGCGGCAGAGGTTCCCGCTCATCCGCTCGCGGATCTCCTCCTCGGACAGCTCCACGGGCCCCTCGAGGTCTTCGGTGACCACGCTCGGTGCGTTGTCGGCGGCCTCGGCCAGCATGCCTGCGGCCGAACAGACTTGGCCCGGGGTGCAGTACCCGCACTGGAACGCGTCGTGGGCGAGGAACGCCCGATGCAGAGTGGAGAGTTCACCCTCGGGGGCCAGACCGTCGGCGGTCATGACCTCGGCGCCGTCGTGGGTGAGCGCGAGCGCCAGGCACGAGTTGAGCCGACGACCGTCGACGAGGACGGTGCAGGCCCCGCATTGGCCGTGGTCGCAGCCCTTCTTCGCGGACATCACCCTCAACCGGTCCCGCAGCGCATCGAGAAGAGTGGTTCTGGAATCCACGACCAGAGTGTGCTCCTGGCCGTCGACGGTGAGGTGCAGCGAATGTCCCATGTGAGAGCCTCCAGACAGCATTGTCGACGTCCGTCAAACCTAACCCCGTTCGGAAGCCGCGACAAGGGGGTTCACCGGTGCCGGGGGTGCTCGGGCGGCCCCGCACCCCCTGTTGCACATGATCGGCGCGAAGTACGGTGAAAGGACTATCCAGCACCAACGGCGCACGCGAGGAGGTGCTCAGTGGCAGGTCACGAGCAGAAGGTCACGGTCGACGGCCATCGACTGACATTGAGCAATCTGGACAAGGTTCTCTACCCGGAGACCGGCACGACGAAGGGTGAGATCCTCGACTACTGCGCCAGGATCGCCCCGCACCTCATCCGCCATGCCCGGGACAGGATCGCCACGCGCAAACGTTGGGTCGACGGCGTCGGCACTCCCGATGACCCCGGGGATGTGTTCTTCGAGAAGAACCTCCCGGACTCCGCACCGTCGTGGATCCGAACACGGGCGATCCGGCACTCCACGGGCACCAAACGCTATCCCCTGGTCAACGATCTTGCGACCCTGACCTATCTCACGCAGATGGCCGCGCTCGAGGTCCATGTGCCCCAGTGGAGGGTGAGCGCGGGAGCGAAGGACCCCGGCACGATCGACTCGGAGACCCGATTCCCCGACCGGATGGTCTTCGACCTGGACCCGGGCCCCGGACGAGGCCTGGCCGACTGCATCGAGGTGGCCCAGCTCGTGCGCGAACTTCTCGAGGGCATGGACCTGGAGGTCTACCCGGTGACCAGCGGATCGAAAGGCGTCCACCTCTATGCGCCGCTGGACGGGTCGGTGAGCTCGCAGCAGGTCTCCGATGTCGCCCATGAGCTCGCCCGCAGTCTGGAGGCCGACCACACGAACCTCATCGTCTCTGCGATGAAGAAGACGCTGCGGGAGGACAAGGTCCTCATCGACTGGTCGCAGAACTCGGCGGCGAAGACTACGGTGGCTCCGTATTCTCTGCGCGGACGCTTCACCCCCATGGTCGCCGCACCGCGCGGGTGGGACGAATTCGACGATCCGGCCGCCGTCGAGCAGGTGCGCTTCGAAGAGGTCCTCGACCGCGTGGACGACTTCGGGGATCTTCTCGAACCCCTCGCCGAGGCGGTCGGAGGAACAGCTTCGGCCCCGGAGTCCGGGGCCGATTCGGAGTCCCAAGCCGACTCGAAGTCGGACGATGCCCCGAAAGCCGAGCGCGACCGACTGGAGGCCTACCGGTCCAAACGGGATCCGAAGCGCACGAGCGAACCCGTGCCAGCGAAACAGGGAACGAGCGGGGACGAGCTGACCTTCGTCATCCAGGAACACCATGCGAGGAGCCTCCACTGGGATTTCCGACTCGAACACGATGGGGTATTGGTGTCCTGGGCGTTGCCGAAGGGACCGCCGACCGACCCCGGGAAGAACCACCTGGCGGTCCAGACCGAGGATCACCCCCTCGAATACGGCAGTTTCGAAGGCACGATCCCGAAAGGGGAGTACGGGGCCGGCGACGTCGAGATCTGGGACGCAGGCACCATCGAGGTCGAGAAGTGGCAAGAAGGCAAGGAGATCATCGCGGTCCTCCACGGGCGCGAGGATGGCGGTCTCGGGGGAGTGCGGCGGTTCGCCCTGTTCAACACCGGGGACCACGGACCGAACAAGGAGCCCGAGAAGAACTGGATGATCCACCTCATGGAGGACGAGCCGAAGAAGCAGTCGGCGGCTGCGGACGACTCATCGAAGAAGGGCACGCCGTCCGGGCGTACCTCCAAGAAGCGAGCCGCGAAGAAGGAGGCTCTGCCGGCGGATTTGGCTCCGATGCTCGCGAGCATCGGCGACATCGGCTCCCTCCGGCGGGAGGCCGAGGATTGGGCCTTCGAGATGAAATGGGACGGCATCCGTGCGCTGGCGAGGGTGCAGCCCGGTGACGAGGAGCGCACCAGCAGCATCGAGCTGACCAGTCGCAACGGCCATGACATGACGAACACGTACCCGGAGCTTCAGGAACTGGTCGAGTGTATCGATGTCGACTGCATCCTCGACGGTGAGATCGTCGCCCTCGGGCAGGGCAGCAGACCGGACTTCGGACGCCTCCAGCGCAGAATGGGGCTGAGCCGGGACAGCGATATCGAACGGGAACAGCGACGCACCCCTGTCTACCTCATGCTCTTCGACGTCCTCCACGCGGACGGATCGTCGTTGCTGCGCACCCCCTATACGGAACGGCGCGCACGTCTGTTCGAACTCGTGACCGAGAGCGAGCACATCCATGTGCCCGAGGCCTTCGAGGGAAGCGTCGACGCCGCCTTCGAGTCCAGCCGGAAGCTTCGACTCGAAGGAGTGCTGGCGAAGCGGACCGACAGCATCTATCTGCCCGGAAAGCGCACCCGTACCTGGGCCAAGCTCAAGCACGCCTCGACCCGCGATGTCATCATCGTCGGCTGGCGGACCGGAGAAGGAGAACGCTCATCCAGCTTCGCCTCGCTATTGGTCGCCGCCCATGACGACGAAGGGCTCCACTACCTCGGTCGCGTGGGCACCGGGTTCGACGAGTCGGCCCTGCGGAGTCTGCGCTCCAGCCTCGATCGCCGGTCGCGGAAGACGCCGGCGCTCACCGTGCCGGCCGACGAGTCGCGATATGCCCACTGGGTGCGACCCGACCTCGTCGGGGAGGTCCGGTTCTCTGGCCTGACCGAGGCCGGGCGCCTGCGGCACCCGGTCTGGCGCGGTCTGCGCTCCGACATCGACGCAGAGGACGTCCGAGTCTGAACCAGTCGACGCTGATTCTGCTCCGATCCTCATGGACCTTTCGTCACGCCCGTGCCGAGGAGCAGAGCCACGAGGAAGGCCACGACCACCCGGTCGATGGCATTTCGATGCGGGTTACGCACTTCGGGCATGCCATCGACTCCGAATGAGCTCTGCCGTTGTCGTCATAGGCTCAACAGTAGAGGTGTGTCTGACCATCTGCTCCGTCATCGCTGACAGCAGATCGGCACGCGGTCGGCTTACGGGCGGATTGCCCGTTCCTCGGCGCTGTGTCCGGGGGTGAGGTCTCCCAGTTGCGAAGGGCGCAGCGATGCGAAGCCGCCCGTCGTCTCGGTCGCGATCACACGTGCAGTGAGGCAGACGTGATCGCTCCCGTCGTCGAGCATCGCGATGCGTTCGACGATGAGACGGTTGGGCAGGTCCGCGAGCAGCGGCACCCCATCCTCGGTGACGGTGAAGTCAAGACCGGCGAACTTGTCCGTCTCCATTCCGGAAAGTGATCCGAAGTGCCGTGCCGACTCGCGGTCGACGTCGGTGAGGAAGTGCACCGCGAAGCGCTCGGAACGCAGCGCCACCCGGTAGGTGTGGTTGGCCTTCGACAGCCAGAAGCAGTAGTGCTCCGGATCGATGCTCGCCTGGGAATGGAATCCGACTAAGCATCCGGCACGTTCGCCCTCCGCGGAGGTGGTGACGACGATGAGCGGGGAATCGACCGAACCCATGAGGTCGTCGAGCCCGGAGGTGCTCATAATCGTCCCTCCGCCGCCGGCTTCGCTTCGTATCGGAGGAAGAGAGTGTCATCGGCGACCATCGTCGACTTCAGCGAGAACTGTGCGATGCCGGCTCCCGGCGGCGCGACGCTCACGGGCAGCGCATCGCCGCCCATCATCGGTGAGATCGACAGGCACAGCTCGTCGAGGCGGTCTGCGGCGACGAGCTCCCCGAGCCACCGGGGTCCGCCTTCGCACAGGACGACCTGGTAGCCGAGACCGGCGAGGGCCTGCAAAGCGGCGGCTGGTTCGACCCGCTCCTCACCGGCGATGATGACCGTGGCCGCCTGTTCGGCGGCTGCCAGCCGCTTGGGATCGGCCTCAGCGCACGTGATGACGATGGTGCGCGCGTGCTCGGGGGCTGCGGCGAAGACCTGTGAGGACCAGTCGAGGTCGAGGCTGCGACTGACGACCGCCACCGGCGGCATCTCGGACTGTCCTCGCGTTCGACGCTGCGCTCGGGCGGACTCGCTCAGCCGCATCGGAGCGTAGCCTTCGCGGCGGATCGTCTGCGCGCCGACCATGACGACATCGGCGATCTGTCGCATCCGTCGGAAGAGGTCCTGATCGGGTTCTGTCGACAGAGCACCGACGCGCCCGTGGATGGCAGCGGTTCCGTCGAGACCGGCGACCATGTGACCGGTCACCCAGCATTCGTGCCGCGGCTGGGTGCGGTCGACCTCGAGATAGGGTGTCAGCGGGTCCGGGATCGGGGTGCCGCGTTCGAGAGGCTCCATTCGTGCAGTCTACTCAACGTCGCGGGCACTCGCGGCGGTGATTTTCCGACCCTCCCCCGGGTCCCGCTGACTGTTCATCGACGCGAGTAAGTCAGTTCGTCCAGGCGTCGTCGGTGAAGTAGCCGTCGATGAACCCGGGCAGGCGCTGTCCGTCCTTCGCGGTCTCGAGTGTGTACGGGGCGACGTGGAAGCCGGCCTTGTCGAGTTCGCGCATCTTGTTCGTCGGCAGGTTCTTGCTCGGTCCCACCCATTCGATTCCGGCGTCCTTGATCTCGGCCGGTGATTCCTTCGGCATGGTCGAGCCCATGAGGTAGAGCGAGGTGTATCCGCGGTCGGCGATCGTCTTCGCCGCTTCGAAGTCGAAGGACTGGACGACGAGGGAGTCCTTGAGTCCGCGTTCGTCGAATTCGTCGAGAACCCGGTCGACCTCCTCGGGGGTGGCCCCGGGCTTGATCTCGGGAACCAGGACGACCTCGCCGCCCATCTCGTCGAGGAGTTCGTCGAGGGTGACGGTGGCGGCTTCTTCTCCGCCGGCCGGGTGCTTGATCGTGGCTGCGTCCCATTCCTCCCGGCTGAGGTCCCGGATGGGGCCGGTGGCTCCGTTGAGGGTGCGGTCGGCGGTGTCGTCGTGGATGAGGACGGGGGTGCCGTCTTCGAGGAACTGGATGTCCATCTCGGGGAGGAATCCGTCCTTCGCCGAGGCGGTGAATCCTTCCATGGATTCTTCGGGGTAGACGTCGGCGCCGCCTCGGTGGGAGATCGTGGTCGGGAATTCGATGTCGGCGACCTTGTCGGGCGCGGTGTAATCTTTGGACGAGTCAAGTCCCGGGGCGTCTCCGGCGGAGCCGAGGCCCGTGGCCGCAGCGGGCGCGAGGCCTGCGCCGAAGGTGGCCGAGGCCGCGAGGACCGCGGTGGTAAGGATGGTGAACGGACGGGTGCGCTTGGATGCTTCTCTCTGTGTATTCACCTCCCCGACGCTATGGAGGGCAGGTGAGCTTGTGGCGAAGCCGCCGTGAACGTTCTTCGCAGAGTGGACGAACGTGTGGGAAATGATTGACCTCGCCGAGGCGGCCGACCGGGCCCGTACGTCCGGCCGTTCGCCGAACGGCCGGCACGAACCGTGGGTTAGTCAGTTTCCGAAGGCCTTCTTCGTCTGCGAGCGGGCGACGAAGGCCATGATGATGAGGAAGATGCCGAACACGATCGTGTAGATCGCGACGATCCAGGCCAGGGCGAGCAGTGCTGCTCCCGGATTCGAGAAGACGACGATGAACATGATGACGGCGAAGATGATGTCGAGGACGCCCAGGGCCTTCGACCAGCCCTTGAACGATTTCGACGCGACGCTGAGGACGCCGCGGATGAGCATTCCCGATGCCATCATCAGCAGGATGACGGTGCCGCCCATGACAGCGAAGGTCAGAGGCACGATCATGATGACGATGCCGCCGATGACGTAGGCGATGCCTCCGGCCAGTTCCCAACCCCATGACAGGTTCTGTTTGCGTGCCTGCAGGGCGTGGGTGATCTCGAAGATGCCGTCGACGATGAGCCAAGCGCCGACCCAGATTCCGAGTGCTACTGCCATTGCGGCGGGTGCGGCGAGGAGGAGGATGCCGAAGAGGACGGCGAGGATGCCGCGGATCAGCACCGCCCAAAAGGCTCCCCTGCCGAGTTCTGTCATCAGGGAGCGGACCGCGCCTGTCGGGTTTGTCGGGTTCTGTGGTGTGGCCATGATTCCTCCTGCGGACAAGACGTTTGGCTACTTGCAGTCTATGCCTGCCGGGTGAGCAGGGGAGGAGGGGGGTGCAGTTCTCGCCAAGATCACAGCATTGAGGTGGAGTGTCCTCTGGATTTCGGGGGATCGATCATTAGTCTTTCTGTAGTGAACAGCAGCCCCGAAGCATCCCCAACACAGTCCCATCTTCACCGATTTCCTCATCGTGGTCTCCTGCCCGAAGGCAGATACTTCACACTGACCTGGACGATCGGCTACGACTTCGGCGGGATGACCACAGTCGCCCTGGAACGCAGCTCGGCCTTCGCCCGGCTCGACAACCGCCGGGTTGAGATTCTGACGCTGAGTCCGGAAATGAAGGGTCGGGACCGAGAGCGCGAACTCCAAGAGGCGGGAACCCTCGATCGCAAGGTGAAGATCCGCAATCTGTGGCAGGACCTCACAACGTGGTCCGACCGGAAACTGCGGCGAATGATCGGCACGGTCGATCCCGATCCGTCAGCAGTCGATGACGTCTTGAATCGGAGCGGACGGGATTGGACTGAGCTGAGGGAAGATTCCGAGGGCCACCTGCTGCAGGTCGATCGCTATCACGACCGTGGACATCTGCTTGTCATCGATCGCCAGGACATGAAGAAGCGAGGCCGCCGAGGCGGACGCCGGATCACCCTGTTCGGTCGTGATCAGAAAGTCATCGCTCAGTGGCCGACCGCACGGGACTTCTACCACGCCTGGCTCGATGTGGTCATCGGGACGAAGCCGTCGTACCTCATCTGCGATTCGGCCTTCGTCGGCAACTTCATCCACGAGTACCGTCGGGACAACGTGATCCTCAGCCAGGTGATCCACAGTCACTTCGTCGACGACGTCGCCGGTGATCACCTCGACGAACTCTCCGGAGACAAATTCGGAATGCTCCGGCACCTTGACGCCTTCGACGTCGTTGCGATTCTCACCAATGGACAGCGCGAAGATATGAGCAAGCTCGATCTGGCAGCCCGCAGCATGAAAACGATCTCGAACCTGACGGAGAATCTGCACGGCGACCCGACAGCACCTCGGCCCCGTGGCCAGGGCGCGATGATCGCCCGACTCGATCCGATCAAGAGAATTGAGGATGCCGTCCTCGCCGTGTCCAAGGTAGAGGTTGTCCGCTCGGGAAGAGTCTCACTCGACATCTTTGGAGAAGGCGACGAGCGGCCGGTTTTGGAAGAGCTGATTGCTGAGAACCGGCTACAGTCGAACGTTGTCCTGCACGGACACACACCGGGGGCGAAGAATGCGTTTCTCACCAGCTCGTTCAGCCTGCTGACAAGTCATTCGGAGGGCCAAGCACTGGTCGTCGCTGAAAGCATGTCAGCCGGATGCATCCCCATCTGCTACGACATCGACTATCGACCTGCAGAGGTCATCGACCACGGAATCAACGGATTCATCGTCCCGAACGGCGACGTCGATACGCTGTCAGGAACGATCGCGCACTTCCTCAGCATGCCGGAGAACGAAGTCAGGCAGATGAGGGCCAAGGCCATCGAGCGTGCTGCCGATTTTTTCGAAGAAGCTGTCATTCGTCGCTGGGGCTCAGATTTGGCAGAACAGGCATTCACCTCGATCGCACAGTTGAAGGATGCGCGCGCTGAACTCATTTCAGCGAGCATCGACTCCGACGGCATCTCGATCAGAGTCGGACTGTCGGGTCTCGGAGGTGTGATTCCCGACGATGTCTTCGTCTCGTGGAAGTCGCGGAAAAGCCACTTCTATGGGCGCGTCCGGGCAGTATTGACCGGAGACATGATCACGGCAGACATCCCGCTGAGCAGGATCGTGCGCATCACGGCAGAGTATGTGGACTTCTCCGTCGATCTCGTCGTCGGCCGAGGCTTCTGTCGCGTGCGCATCGCGGGCGACAGCGATTCGATTGTCAATCGATCCGATCGGCTGAAGCTGTACTCGACGAAGTACGGCAACCTCAGCGGCACTTTCACACGCGCTGATCTCACATCCACTTCTTGACCCGGAAGACGACGTAGAGCACGACGCCCAGACCGAGCATGAGCCCCAGTGCCATCGGGTAGCCGAAGGCCCAATGGAGTTCGGGCATATCGTCGAAGTTCATACCGTAGATGGCTCCGACGAGGGTGGGGGCGAAGAGGATCGCCGCCCAGCCGGAGATCTTCTTCATGTCCTCATTCTGTCTCTGGGCAACGAGAGTGGAGTTGACGTTGAGGATCTGCGACAGGGCCTCTCGCAGTTCTCCCGCCTCGGCGAGGACGCGCGTGAGGTGGTCGGTGACATCATCGAGGTAGGCGCGAAGGTCGTCGGGAATCGCGTACTTGGCTGCCCCGTTACCGAGCGCCTGCGTCAGTCGGTTGAGGTGGGTGGAGTTGTGGAGGACATCGATCACTTCCTGGCTGAGGAGATAGATGCGCTCGGCAGCGGCAGTGTCCCCGCTGAAGACCTGCCGCTCGATCCCGTCCTTGTCGTCTTGGAGTCCGTCGAGGACGGGGAAGTACCCATCGACCGCGGTGTCGAGCAGTCGGTAGATGAGAGCCTCGGGTCCGAGCGTGAGAAGTTCGCGGTCCTTCGTGAAGCTGCGCTTCTCATTCGTGAGGTAGTCCTCGATTCCACTGGCATCGGTCGGAATAGGAGTGCCGTCGATGAAGCGGTCACCTTGGCAGATGATGACGAGCACGTCGTCCTTCATCAGCAAGTGGAACTCGTTGAATTCGACTTCCTCTTTCGCGTCGATGTAGACCGCTGATTTGAGGACGACGAAGAGCACATCGTCGTAGCGTTCGACCTTGGCCCGCTGATTCGCGTGATAGATATCATCAACGAGCACGGGGTGGAGGTCCCAGGCCGAAGCGATCTCGGCCAAGAGCTCGGGCGTCGACCTGGGCACAATGACCTGAGTTGTCGAGCCCTGGGAGACGCCTAGGCCTTCGGAAATTTGCGCGGCCAGCGCCTCATTGAATGAGCTGGAAGTGACGAGTTCCTGCGGTTCGCTGTTGACGATACGGCGGCTGAAGAGCGCCGCAGTCAGTTTGTCCTGCCCGGTATTGATTGCGGATGCGCGCTTGCGCAGGCTGGGGCGTTCGAAACGGTGACGGCTGTCGGATGGCATGGTGTTCCCTTCGCAGAATCTCACCCAAAACTAGCCGATGCCGTGAGGCGAGTCGATTGCCGACGACTGTGCCATTCATCTTGAGCAAAGGGCGAGTTCAGGCGGGACTCAGTTGGGCGTGCACAATAGATTGCATGAGCTTCCTACCGGCAGAACTGCCGAATACTGCAGTCCGTGGTGCCGCATTTGCTCAATCGGTAGCAAAACTTGCAGCGTTGAGACTGCGTGAGCGTGTTCGTGAGTCGCGGCTCCCGGACGAATTCAATCCTCGCGAAGACGACGACTTCGTCGCAGCCGCATACTTCGCCGGCGACCTCAGCTCGGTCTACCAGCTGGAACAATGGCTGTGGCCCTTTGAACAGCTGGAGTCACGCCTGAAAGAGCTCGGATTCGGTGACAAGCCATTCGGCATCATGGTGCGCAATGCAACGGTCGCTAAGTACCTCGAAGGCGTCACGGCTTTTCCGATTCGGTTCTCACGCCTGACGAAAGGCTTGGACGAGTTCATGCAGGCGTCGAATCTGCGGGCCGTCTTCTACGTCAATCAAGCGACCAGCAATTTTCAGTCGCTCCGCTATCCGGAGCCTGCACATGTCCACCTCAGCCACGGTGAGAGCGAGAAGATCTCGATGATCTCCAACCAGCTCAAAGGGTATGACTTCGTATTCACCGCGGGACAGGCCGCCAGAGACCGCATCAAACAGACGCTCTACGGGCTGGGTGACGACCGGATGTTCGACGTCGGTCGACCACAACTGGACAGGCCCCGGACGGTACCTCCGGAATGGGAGGACTTCAAAGCCGAGCACCCTGATGGGAAAGCAGTGTTCTACGCGTCCACGTGGGAAGGCGACTCGCCGTCGATGGCTTATGGAACTATTGCCTTCAACGGAGAAGCTATCGTCAAATCTCTGCTCGAAGCCGGGTACCGAGTGATCTTCCGCCCGCATCCTCGAACCGGAGTCATGAACCCGGAATTCGAAGACGCATTGGAAGCAGTCGAAGAGATCGTCGAGGCTGACCCCAGAGGTTTCCGGGACCGCAGTCCAGATGTCTCGTGGCAACTGGATGAAGCTGACATCGCCGTTGTCGAGATGACCTCGGTGGCCTTCGACTGGTTGTCGTCTGGAAAGCCGTTGGTCATGGTCCAGCCGCATGACCCCGACGCAGAAGTGCTCGAGGGCGGGCTGCTGGACAAATGTCCGACGGTGGAGCCTGGGCAGCAAGACCAGATCGTCGACCTCATCGATCAGGCGGTTTCGCGAGACGGATCAGTCGATGCTCTGGCGCAGCTCTACCTCGGTGAGACTGTGCCAGGGGCACAGACCGCGCGCTTCATCCGGGCAGCCGAACGCGTCATCGAGCTGAGAAGCGGAGAGCGTAGGCAGAAAGCCGCCCGGTGAGGCACATTGCATTTTCTTAACCTGAAGTAACAGAATGATAAACTAACGCGGAACTAATTCTGCCGCTCACGATGTGAGCTTTGATCTCTGGACGGAATCAGCAATGAAACGAGTCATCACTTACGGAACTTTCGACCTGCTCCATTACGGGCATATTCGACTGCTCCAACGATGCAAGGACCAGGGCGACTACCTGGTAGTTGCGCTGTCAAGTGACGAATTCAACGCTGGCAAGGGTAAGAAGTCGTACTTCTCCTACGAAGAGCGCAAACATATGCTTGAAGCGATCCGCTACGTGGATCTCGTCGTCCCTGAAGAAAACTGGGAACAGAAGTCGACCGATATCGATAAGTACCATATCGACACTTTCGTCATGGGCGACGACTGGACAGGAAAGTTCGACTTCCTCAAAGACAAGTGCGAAGTCGTCTATCTGGAACGCACTCCCGAGATCTCGACGACCCGGATCAAGAGCGAGTTGGGCAAGTCCTGAGCGAATCGGCACGGACTTCGCGCTATCGTGACGGGACACCATCGATGGATCTGAGAGGAGAGGACGTGCCCGAAAAGTCTTCGGCGAATCATCCGACTCTGTCGGAGCTTCGGGCCAAAGCGCAGCCTCCGGAGGTCCGCAGCCGGAAGAATGCTGAGCACTGGACTGCTCAGCTCTACCTCCGCCATATCTCGATCTATTTCACGATGCTGCTCGTACGCACGAAGATCAGCGCGAACGGCGTCACGGGCCTGATGATCGTGGCCGGCTGGTGTATTGCCGGCAGCCTGCTCATTCCTGGGATCTGGGGAGCGGTGCTCGCCGTGTTCTTCTCCCAAGTGCAGATGTACATCGACTGCTGCGACGGCGAAGTCGCACGGTGGCGCGGCACCAGCGGCCCCAAAGGTGTCTTCCTCGACAAGGTCGGTCACTACACCACAGAAGGCCTCGTCGCAGTCGCTCTCGGTGTTCGAGCCGTGGGGGAGTGGAACAACCTCATTGACGATCCTGTTGGAACCTATCCCTTCCTGCTCGCCGGAACCGTCCTCGCCGGATTAGTGATTCTCAACAAGGCGCTCAATGACATGGTCCATGTCTCCCGCGCCTTCAACGGTCTCGACAAGCTCCCGGATTCGAAGGAAGCGACAGCGCTCAACCCTGGAGCAGTCGCCACTCTCAAACGCGTCGCGCGTTTTGTTCCGTTCCACCGGATCTACCACTCCGTGGAAATGTCGCTCATGGCCCTGCTGTCGAGCATCGTCACCGCGATCGCAGTGACAGCCGGCGCGGAGCCGCTGTTCGGTGAGCGCTGGCTCGTGCTCATCATGGCGCCGCTGTGCCTGTTGTCAGTGATCGGACATTTCCTGTCCATCATGGCATCGAGGAGGCTGTCATGAGTGAGTCATCGCGGAGTCTCTTTCAGCGCTTCGAAGACAATAAGCGCTATACCTTCGGCGTCGTCGTCCTCAGCCAGGGCAAACGACTTGAAGACCTCAATCGCGGATTCGAGTCCTTGCTGGCACAGAAAGGCGTCGACCTCGACATCGTCTGTGTCGGCAATGGCTGGGAGCCGGAAGGCATCCCGGACCAGGTCAAGAAGCTCGGGCTGCCGGAGAACCTCGGTATCCCCGCTGGCCGGAATGCAGGTGTTCCCCACGTCGACGGCGAATTCCTGTTCTTCCTCGACGACGACGCCTGGCTTCCCGATGACACTTCCTTGATGCGGATGGCACAGCTGATGCGGACGAAACCGCAGATCGGGCTGATCCAACCACGCGTCGAAGAGCCCGGTGGGCCGGACGCACCGAAACGGTGGATTCCCAGACTGAATAAGGGCAGCGCCGACCATTCATCGAACGTGTTCTCTGTGTGGGAGGGCGCAGTCTGCATGCAGCGGCGGGCTTTCGACGAGTGCGGCGGATGGCCGGCCCCCTTCTGGTACGCGCACGAGGGAATCGAACTCGCGTGGAGGGTATGGGACGCCGGCTACATCGTCTGGTACATGGGCGACCTCGCCGTCGCTCACCCAGTAATCGACCCGAGACGCCACGACGAATACTTCTACATGAATGCGAGAAACAGAGTCTGGCTGGCCAGGCGCAACCTGCCGTGGCCTTTCAGCTGGGCCTATGTGGGCTCTTGGACGTTGATGCAGTTCGTCAAGTGGGCGAATAAGCCTCATCAGCTCAAAGCCTGGATGGAAGGATGGCGTGCAGGTTGGCGCCTAGACCCGTGGGGCCAAGACGAAGAGAGGCAGAAGCTGTCGAAGAGAGGCGTGCTCCGCATGTCCCGGCACGGCCGACCGCCCGTCGTTTAGTCGCCTAGCTGTACCGGAGTTGACAACTTCCAGCTGGAATCTTCACCGTGCGTGGTTGTCGCCAGACGTGTGAAAGTCAAACTTTGAACATGACACTGACCGCAGTCGGGTACGTCCTGACCGACTGAGAAACCGAGTGGAGCCATTTGATGCAGTCGACAGCCACTGTCGCTGAAAACTCACCGCGAAGAACTCCGACACCCAAACCCTCTGGCTTTCGATCCGACATCCAAGGGCTTCGAGCCCTGGCTGTGGGAATCGTTCTGCTCTACCACCTATGGCCCGACCGCTTCGTCGGCGGGTTCGTCGGCGTCGATGTTTTCTTCGTCATCTCCGGCTTCCTCATCACCAGCCACCTCATCAAATCTCCTCCGCGCAGCTGGACGGACGTAGCAAAGTTCTGGGCACGACGTGTCCGACGACTGCTGCCGGCATCCCTGCTCGTTCTCTTCCTCGTCGGCATCGCCACCTTCCTCGTTGCTCCGCAGTCGGTGTGGGCCGATACGGGTCGGCAGATCCTCTCCGCGGGCCTCTACGTCGTCAACTGGGACTTCGCCGTCTCCAGCGTCGACTACCTCGCCGCAGACAATGCTTCTTCACCGGTGCAGCATTTCTGGTCGTTGTCGGTCGAAGAGCAGTTCTACTTCGTCTGGCCCATGATCATCGGCCTGGCGTTCCTCATCGGAGCAAAGCTCGGTCGATCGAAGCGAATCGTCGGGTTCACTGTCCTCGGAATCTTCCTCGCCTCGTTCGTCTTCTCCATCTGGTACACGGCCGCGGAACCCGCAATGGCCTACTTCATCACCCCGACGAGGATGTGGGAGCTGGCAGCCGGAGGCCTTGTCGCCATCTTCGTGCTCTATATTCGACCGGAACGACTGCCGTTCAGTTCGTTGCTCGGATGGATCGGTCTCGCAGGCATCTTGGCCGCCACATTCCTCATTCGCGCGGACATGCCCTTCCCCGGATACATTGCGCTCGTACCGGTGCTGTCGACTGCGCTTGTCATCCTCGCCGACTCCCGTGGACGCACGTCTGTACTTCCGCTGCTTTCGCTGCGACCGGTTCGCTTCCTCGGCGATATCTCGTACTCCGTCTACCTCTGGCACTGGCCGCTCATCGTCATTGTGCCCTACGCCTCGGTCAAGCTGGGCCGTTCAGAGAGCCTCGGCGTAATCGACAACATCGCCATCATTCTGGTCTCGATAGTCGCCGCCTGGGCGTCGACGACCTGGGTGGAGAACCGATTCCGCAAATCAGCGTTCTTCAGCAGTTCAAAGAAGACCTTCGGCTTCGCCGCTGTGGCTATGGCGCTCGTCGTCGCCCTCGGTCTCAGCCAGATGGTCATCGCGAACAACCTCGTCGAGCAGAATGAGGACAAACTCCAAGCCCAGCTGGATGACCCAGACTCCTGCCTCGGCGGCAGGATCCTCCTGCCCGGTGCGAAGGACAATCCGAATTGCGAGGGAATGAAATCTCTCCAGATGGAACCGGCCGCGGCGAAGAAGGACAAGTCCAAAGCCTACGCGGACGGCTGCTGGGCCAGCGCCCCCTACGCAAGCAAACCCGAGTGCACCTACGGAGACGGCTCGAAGCACGTCGCCTTGGTCGGCAACTCGCATGCCGGTCACTGGCTGCCGGCGCTCGAACGTTTGGCCGAGGAGAAAGACCTGACCATCACCACGTTCCTCGCTTCGAACTGCAGCATTTCGACACTGCCGCAGGATCTCTCGACTCCCGACGAGACCAAGGGATGTCAGGACTACGCCGACTGGGTCACAGAGCGGACGACCCAAGGCGGCTTCGACGCAGTGATCACCTCGGAGCGCCAGTCGACGCCGCTGGACGGGATGGACTGGGACAAAACCGAAGCGAAGGCGCCCGAAGGGCACAAGGAGATCCTGCAACGCTGGATCGATGCGGAACTCGATGTCGTCGTCATCCGGGACACCCCGTACCCGGGTGGGCAGGACATCAATGTGCCGGACTGTGTAGCCAAACATGAAGACGATCTCGCTGCCTGTTCCGGAACTCCGGAGGAATGGCACTGGATGGATCCTTTGGCAGCCTCGGCGAAATCGATCGATTCGAAACGGCTCTCTGTCATCTATCCCGAGGACTGGTTCTGCCCCGACGGACGCTGTGAGCCTGTCATCGGCGGCGTCATCACCTACTTCGACACTGCACACATCACTGCGACCTATGCGCAGACTCTCGCACCCCAGCTCGGTGCGAGACTCAGCCGGACAGGTTTGGACACCTTCGACTGACCTCCGGAAGGAAGACGGTCACTGGTTCATCGAACTGACAGTGAAGTTCGATATCGTGTGGCTGATTGACTCTGAGCCTCATATCTGAGCCCACGACCGTTCACCGAAACCTCTGCAAAGGACGAAACGAGTGACCACTGGACGAAACGCCGCGGACCGCTACCTCAGCAAGGGACGAGAGCTGGTGAAACCCGTTGTCCACGGGATCGCACGGCGTGCTCTGCCTGTGGTCGAACGAGCCTCCGGGACCAAGTACGTGCGTGAGCGTGCGACCGGTGCTGGAAAATCGTCCGGCAAGCCGAAGAAGATCGCGACCGAAACCGCTCGTGCCTACCGGAAACTGGCAACGGGACTGCACGGTGCGACAGCAGAGAACACCGATGGATGGACTGTCGCCCCATCCACACGCGAGGTCGACGCCAAGGCACGGCAGCTGGCACGCCTCAAGGCCCACGCGGCACTATCCGAAGCCCTGACCCAGGGATCGTCGTTCGGTTCCGCTGTCGTGAAGGCCGGACGGTCTCTCGTCGCCGCCGGACACCTGGCCGACACCGTGTCGATCGGGCTCAACCTCCGCAGCAATCCCTCCACCGAGGAAGCCGGAAGAGTTCTCTTAGGCTTGGCCTACCAGCGGTCATCCGACCCCGAGGTCGCATGGGCACAGTTCGAGGAGATCGAAGACCGGGAGATCATCGTCGCCGCCGCCGAGGAGTACTACCCGACCGCGATCGACACGCTCGGACACGAGGCACTGCCGCTCTTGGAGAGCGCGGATGAAGCGGGCGAGACCGACCGGTGGAGCGCGAAGGCAGTGCTGCGCACGGCCGAATCGGCCTTCTGCATCGACGCTTTCGATCACGTTCGGACTCTGGTCGAAGCTCGTCTCGACCAGATGGAGGACGACGCCGATTCGGCCGTGCGTTACGAACTCAACCGCATGCCTGACTGGCTGCCGGGAGGAAAGCACCTCGAGCCACTTCCAACCACCGCCGGAAAGCGCAACTTCGGTGTCCTCAGCTATGACCAGCCGGGGATCCGCTCGCGGAACATCGGCGACTACATCCAGACGATCGCGTCGATCGGACACCTGCTCCGCTATGAGAACCTCAGCTTCACAGGAGACACCGGTCTGACCGACCTCTTCGCAAAGCTCCGTCAGTCGGTCAAGGAAGAACGGAAATACGCGGGGCCTGAGGCTGAACTCAACCTGGTCGAGGTCTATCGTGACGGCAACGTCTATCAGGACATCCCAGAGGACACCTGGTACATCGCCTTCGGCTGGTACATGCATGACATCTTCGGGAAATCGTTCAATATTCCGTTCCACCCGAATCTGCGCCCGATTCTGCTGTCGGTCTTCGTGCGGTACCCCGAGATGCTCACGCCGGACGCAATCGCCTATCTGAAGAAGTACGGTCCGGTCGGGTGCCGTGACTGGCAGTCTGTCGCTGTTCTGCGTGCAGTAGGCGTTCCCGCCTTCTTCTCCGGCTGCCTGACGACGACCGTCGACACTCTCTTCCCCGCAGCCTCACCTGACCGTCGCTCGGGAACGCTGCGCGTCGACTGGCCGAAGGACAACAAGGGACCGAAGAAGAAGCAGACGGTTACCGCGATCCGCGACAAGTCGTTCCCGGAGAACCTCGAACTCGCACGCAACTGGGTCGCTGACTACGCCTACAAGTACAAGCACGTCCTCACTTCCCGCCTGCACGCGAATCTGCCGGCACGATCGGTCGGGGCCGACGTCGACTTCGAACCCAAGAACAAGTCCGATTCCCGGTTCGGCGGACTCATCGGCATCGATGCTGCCGAGTTCGATGCCATCCGCAATGGAATCCTCGACAAACTCGCTGTGCTGCTGCCCCTCATCGCAAACGGCGCATCCGAAGACGAGATCTACGCAAAGTGGGTCGAGATCACAGCAGACGAGATGGCGTTCGCAGACGAATATCTGGCCAAATCGTCACTGCCCGTTGCAGACAGAGGGTCAATTGCCTCGGCGCTGAGCGGTATCGAACGACCCGTCCCCGAAGCGCAGGTCACTGACATCGTCATGACTGTTGAGCAGGGCGAAGCACCGTTGGTCGGGCAGGCTCTCCGCACTATCGAGACCCACGCGGGAGCCGCCTACCGCGTGTGGCTGCCGAACGGTGCGTTGACCTCAGCCGAAGTCGACGAGATCCGCAGCGAGCTCAGCCAGGGAAGCATCGACATCCTCCCGTCTGTGGCATTGGGCGAGGAGAAGAACACGCCTGATGTGCTGGCGGCAGTTCTGCCTGCGCTGTTCGCAGACCACGAGCGACTCATCGTCGTCCCCGCAGCCGCCGAGGTGTCCGCGGACATCACCGAGCTCTCGACCGTCGACTTCAAGGACACGCTGCTGGCTGCGAAACATGATGTCAGAAAGAGCCGATCCAGCGGTCTCACACTGATGCGACGGATCGCGAGCACATTCGGTGACGATCACACGGGTGCCCTCGACTTCGTCTTCGCCAGCCACGCGGGGATGAGCGAAGATTTCGTGCCGTTCGACCCGCAGATCGCCGTGCTCAATCTGACCGAGCTGCGCAGCGAAGGAGTCGTCGAACGAGTCCTCGGTCTCGTGCAGCATAACGGTCTCAGCTATATCGACGCGATGCAGATGATCGTGAAAGGCCGGTATGCCGACCTCGGCGACGACTGGAACATCCATGCCCAGTGGGAAGCAGCGGACGCTCCCAAGATCGTCAATTGGCGCCGCCAGGCTCGCCACTTCGGCCATATGGCGCTGACGCGCTGACTGTCCGACCGTCGTCGATGAGCGTTGAGGAAAGGTACCACTTATGAGGTTGCGAGCCCAAACGACCCCAGACGGCAGTGGCAGAGACGTTGAACCAGTCGGTCCCGCATTCGGGACCGACGCAGTCCACGTATACAACGTACTGTGGGGCATCCCGGAATCCATGGGCGGCATGACGACGGCTGCGCTGCGTCGGATTCGGAGCTTCCAGAACTATGGAAGCCCGTTGTCGCAGACCATTCTCGCGTTCAGTCCGCGCATGGACACCGATGAGATCAGGGACCGGCTGATCGCACAGGGGAAGATGCGAGACGATGTCGAGCTCGTCAACATCTGGCAGGATCTTCGCGGACGAAGCGAAGCCGAGCTGGCCCGCCTTGAGGGAGAACCCCCGAGGATGCCGATCCCCGACGAGGACGGCGAGCTCGAGAACATCACCCCCTTCTACGACGTGTTCCGCAACTCGCGTACCGGTCGAGTCATCCGGCGCAACTATTTGCGAGGCGACGGAAGTCTGCTGCTCGCTGACATCGAGGATCCGAAACTGGGCCGACGATTCATCCTGCATTCTCCGTCGGGGGAGCCGATGGTCGAGTGGCGCCGGCCGCGCGATTTCTACAATGCGTGGATCACAGCGACCGTGACGACGTCGCCGGCAGTCGTCATCGTCGATGACAAGAAGGTCAGCGAATTCATCCACGAAATCTCGGACCGCGACTTCGCACTCATCCTCTTCCTCCACGGAAGCCATCTCAGCCACCCATGGAACGGTAATCACGGGCAGCCCCTGAGGGCCCGTACAGATACGATGCGCAACTTCGACCGATTCGACATCGTCGGAGTGCAGACACAGCAGCAGGCCGAAGCTATTCGCGCCATGGGCTTCTCTGGCGAGAACATCAGACTGCTGACTGGGGAGCTGCCGCAAGGATCAGTCGTCTCTGATCCGCCGATGCGGCGAGACATGGGGAATGCCGTAATGGTCGCGAACCTCATCGACCTCAAACGCATCGATCACCCGATTCGCGCGGTCGCGAAGCTGCGCGACCGCGGTATAGCAGTCTCCCTGACCGTGCTCGGAGAGGGACCCGCGAGGCCGAAGCTTGAAACCCTCATCGATGAACTCGACGTCGCCGATCGCGTCTTTCTGCCTGGCTACGTCAATGATGTGCATGAACGATTGACGTCGGCGTCGTTCTCCACGCTCACCAGCACAAGCGAGGGTCTGCCGCTGTCGCTGCTGGAGGCGATGGGCGCCGGCTGTGTTCCCATCGTCTATGACATCACCTACGGGCCGCAGGATCTCATCGATCACGGCGACAACGGCTTCATTACGCCGTGGAGCGACATCGACGCACTGGCCGATCAGATAGAGGAATTCCTCTCCCTGGAGCCCAGCGAAGTCGAGTCCATGCGTCGAGCAGCGGTGAGCTCCGTCGAACGCTACCTCCCCGAAGCCGGATACCTTCGTTGGCGGAAAGCGTTAGCCGAAATGAGGCTCGCTGATCTCCCAGCGGTCGGCAGCGAATATGAGGTTCCGTCGGTCAGGGCCAGGAAGCTCACCTGCACACCGATAACGGGAGGATGCAGAGTCGAGGTCGAGATCGGCGGGATCCGCAAATCGGTTGCCGAGACACTTCAGTTGGTCGTCGCAGGCAGAGAGCTCAGTACGTTCTTCCTCTGCCACCAGTCCGAGATCTCATTCCGCCGGTTCGGGCACCGAACGGTGCTTGCGTTCGACGTGGACGATGAGAGCTTTTCCGAGTCCGCTGGTGAGACATTCGACGTCTTTCTTCGCCGACCCCATGATCTGTGGTCATCGAAGCGGAGAATCAGCACTCCGAAGCGATTCCGCGTCACGACTGCGACAGCCAGCGAATGGTATGCGACGAAGCACGGGAACCTCTCGGTGAGACCTCGGAAGTAATTCGAGCTTCTGGCGTCCGCCTGTTCCGGTGACGCGCTGACCGCGGCGATGACCCGCTGGCCGAGTCCGGTCGCGACTATTCGTCGTCGGCCTCGGCGTTGACGCTCTCGGTGTGGTAGCTCTGCAGCGCAGCCGTACGATCGGCGATCAGCCTGGACACCGCCTCGGTGAACAGAACGGTCGATGATCCTGGTTCGCCGTCGCCGAAATAGTGGCGGCGGAGTTCATGCCTGATCTCTGCTGAAGAATCGCGCACGAGCATCTCCTTGAGCAGCGATTCGACACTTCCGATCGACTCATCGTTGATGAGGGGCGCGGCGCGGCTGATCGGCGCCTCGGCATTGAGTGATTCGGTGTCACCGCGACGGTCGGTGAGAACGAGCGGCTTATCCGGGTGGAGATAGAGGAAGTCGAGTCCGACGCTGGAGATATCGGTGATGAGCAGGTCGACCGTGTCGAACATGCCGAGGATGTCTCCCTGCATGAGCACCTGGTGTTGCAGAGTCTCGTCGTCGATGGACGCGTTGGCAGCCTCGATGAGATTGAGGATCCGCGCATTCGCTTCGACCATGTACGGGTCTTTGGACGTCTCGACGCGCGGATGGGGTTTGTAGATCAGACGCGCACCGGGAATCCGGAGGGCGGCTTCGACGATCTGCGGACCAAAGCGATCGACCGAGGTGTAGTTGTTCGCATCATTCTCGCCCTCCCACGTGGGCGCATACATGATCGTCCTGGCCGACGAAGGTTCGAGCTCGAGCGGCCTTTCGATATCCAATTGGGGCCGGCCGACTCGGACTAGCTGGGATTCATCAAAGTCGATGAGAGCCCTGCGGTGTCGTTCAACAGCGGCCTCGCCGGCAATGAAGACCTTGTCATAGGCCTTGGCCTGATTTGACACCATGCTCAGCTTGTCGGACTCACCATGATTGACGTGGACATGGACCATCGGAGCAAAGCTGAGCGACTGGAAATTCGTCATTCCGTTGTTGACGTAAAGAGCGAGCTTGAAGTCATTGGCGTGGTAGAAGGTCTGCAGGGGATCGAACCTTCGTTTGAACACCACGGGGAGGTGAGTGGTTTCCAGCACGCTGGTCAAGGCTGAACCTTTTCGCACGACGATGACGACCCTGTGCTCCTTATGGAGCTCCTCGAGGACCGGGATCCACTGTTCGAGTTGGTAGAACTTCGAGCTGCGGTCACCGAAGTAGACGACGACATCGGCTTTGACATAGCTGCCGTCATATTCGTCTTCGAGGCGGTTCCACTTCTCAGCGCCCCTGATCCATTTGCTGGTGCGTTTCCACGCGCTAGAACGCAACGCGGTACGTGCGACCCATCGGACCGGGTTAGCCACTGTTCGAACTCCTTGCAGTTGTGAATTCGGATTCGCAACGGCTCAATGCCTTAGATGCAACCGACGACTCGGCCAGAATATCGTTTCATGACTGCCCATGAGAACACGAAGCCATCGGCTCGGATGCGGTCCGCGGGCGTGTCGTTGAGTTACCGACTGCCACAGGCAAACTGCTAGGCTATCAACGTTAATTGAGAGTGAACGAGTTGCGTCAGCATTGCAAAATCATGCTGGTGAGGGGAACCTGTGGTAGATGAGCTGACAATTGAAAGAATCTCGTGGGAACGTGTGATTCTGACATTTGTCGTCAGGGTTTCCGGCGATGCCCCTGACTCGTTTTTCCTGACCCCGAACTCGCGACCTTATGAGGTCGAACTCCCGGTTCGTGCAGAACCTCTGGGGGAGGGGCGTTACGAGCTCACGATCAACGTGACCCAGTTCAATCGTCGTGCTCAGGTTCCCAATGGGACGTACTACCTCGTGGCTCGACGCGGGGAAGAGAACCTTCCTGCCGCCTACCCCTTGGCGAGATCTGAAGAGCTCGGGGACGCTTCACGAGCATTCGTCTACAACAAGAACTTCTCCGCATACACTGTGACGTTCGGCATCTCCGACGACGAGGCGGCTCCATATTTCCTCATGCGCACGTATTCCTTCGGACGTTCCGGGGGCAAGCCCTCGTCCAAAGTGGCACGCCTGAAGTCGAAGGCACGCAAGAAGTGGACGAAGACCAAGCGGAAGGCTCTGCGCACCGTATTCTCCATCTCTGCTTACAAACGGCCGTCTGATGGAAGCAACATCTTGTTCGCCTCCGAGGCCCGTCCGAATATGCAGGGCAACCTCAAAGCCGTACATGACCGCATGCTCGAACGCGGTCTCGATTCGCAATTCAACTTCGGCTATTCGTTCCGTACCGGCCGCACCAGCAGCCGCCAGAGTGCGTTCGCGCTGGCGTGGGAGATGGGCAAAGCGAACACCATCCTCATCGATGACTACTTCGCCATCCTCAAGGACCTGGGCAACCGAGATGAACAGAAGATCATCCAGCTGTGGCACGCAGGAAGCGGATTCAAGTCAGTGGGCTACAGCCGCTTCGGGCAGTACGGTTCACCGAATCTGCGAAACGCCCATCGCCTCTATTCGTATGCCATCTGCGGTTCCCAGCACTTGCGGGATGTCTACAGCGAAGCTTTCGGCATCGAGAGAGAAGCAGTCCTCGCGACCGGTCTGCCTCGTATCGACGGTTTCCTTAGAGAAGGACGTGCAGAAGAGGTCCGTGTCGACTTCGAAAAGCAGTTCCCGACGGCGAAAGGCAAGAGGAAGATCCTCTTTGCTCCTACTTTCCGCGGTCGCGGCTCCGGAGACGCCCACTACGACTACGACCAGATCGATTTCCGGGAGCTGTACGAGTCGTGCGGCGACGATTCCGTCGTGCTGTTCCGACAGCATCATTTCGTGCCTGATCCGGCTCCGATCCCACAGGAATTCAGCGACCGACTCATCGACGTCGCGTCTTGCGCGGACACCAACGATCTGATGCTCATCTCGGACGTGCTCATCACTGACTACTCGTCGGTCATCTACGAGTATTCGCTGCTCGAGCGCCCGATGATCTTCTTCGCCTACGATCTCGATACCTATTCTGCGACGCGAGGAATGCACAAAGACTACCGGGAAGCCGCCCCGGGAAGCATCGCTACGACCTTCGACGAACTCGTCGAACTGCTCCGCCGTCCCCAGTTGAGCAACGAAGCGACGAAGGAGTTCGTCAAAGAGAACTTCGACTACGTGGACACGAACAACTCCGACCGAGTGATCGACACGCTCATCCTCAGCGAGCCTGCCACGGAACCACAGGTGCCTTCCGAAGACGAAGATCACCGTATGTCCGAACGTGTCGGTGAGGAAGATCCCGGCGCGCCCGGGCAAGAAGACCAGCTCAACGACCCGACGGACAACGATTCCGACGGCAGCTATAAGACCGAAGAAGAGGACGAGGAGAACCAATGGCAAACATCGCAGTAGTCTTCGCAGGAGGCGTCGGCGCTCGAATGGCGCACAGCTCACGTCCGAAGCAGTTCTTGGAGATCCACGGCCGACCGGTGATCGTGCACACGCTCGACATCTTCCAGCAGCATCCCGAGATCGATGCCATTGCCGTGGCCATTCTTCCGCAGTATCGGGAACACCTGGAACGCCTGGTCAAACGTTACGAGCTGGACAAGGTGCAATGGATCGTCGACGGCGGATCGACAGGCCAGGAATCGCGACACAATGCGCTCAAGGTCGTCGCTGAACACAATGACCCGGACAGCATCGTGCTCATCCACGACGGTGTCCGTCCCTTAATCGATGCAGACCTCGTCTCACGGAACATAGAGAGTGCTCGTGAATTCGGTTCGGCAGTTACCTGTACGAAGATGACAGAGACAGTCGTCGTCGAAGAAGGCGCCGGCATCAAAGAGGTCATTCCTCGGGACCCGTTGTGGACCGCCCAGGCCCCGCAGACATTCCCGCTCAAGGACGTCCTTGCAGGATACGACCGTGCTGTCGCTGAAGGGGAGAACGACTCTATCGACACATGCACGCTCATGAACGGTTTCGGATATACCGTGCACCGAGTCGAAGGGCCGCGGACGAATATTAAGATCACTACTGCCTCGGACTACTACGTGTGCCGGACCTTCCTCACGCTCATCGAGGACAGGGAGGCCTTCGGCGGTGAGTGATGAGCGAGCGGTCGTCTCAACGGCCGGAGTTACCGACGTCGTTCTGTTCGACACTCCTGTCTTCTCCGAGGACGTCGCACGCATCGCCTCGGCTCGGCTGCCATGGGAACAGTACCGGAATGCGGAGATTCTCGTTACTGGTGCCTCCGGCATGATCCCGATGTACATTGTCGGTTCACTGCTGGCCGCGAACGATGCCTACGACCTCGGACTCCATGTCACGGGAATGGTGCGCAACCGGCACAAGGCAGTAAAGCGATTCGGCTCCGCGATTGAGCGCTCAGATTTCACCCTGCTGCCTGGCGATGTCATCGACACGAAGAGTTTCGAACGCAAGTTCTCGACGATCTTCCACGGCGCCTCTCCGGCTCGACCGAGCTTACATAAGTCGTCCCCCGTCACGACTCTTAAGGCGAATACCCTCGGAACGATCAACCTCCTTGACGCTCTTGTCGACGCACGCGGGAGGTCCTTTGTCCTTCTGTCCTCGTCGGAGGTTTACGGGGCGGTCAAAGGCAGCGGCCTTATCAGCGAAGACGACGAGGGAACGTTGCAGCATTTCGCGCCGCGCGCCAGTTACTCAGAAGGCAAACGCATCGCCGAGACCGCGCTGGCTGCCTATGCTGATGAGTTCGGTATCAGGGGACTTAGCCTGCGTTTCGGGCATATTTATGGCCCTGGGATGGCCCTTGATGACGGTCGCGTACAGGCGGATTTCCTCGCCGACGTCGTTAGCGGCCGCAATGTGCGGATGATGAGCGCCGGTGCGGCGACGCGGACATACACGTACGTTGCGGACGCCGTGGAGGGGCTGTTCTTTGCCGATCTGCATGGTGAGGAACAGGTCTACAACGTCGCCGATCCCGCTGGGAACATCAGCATCCGTGAGCTGGCTGAGACCTTTGCCGCGGCACGGCCGGAAAAGAAGCTCGAGCTGGATTTCGTCAATCCGGAGGACGGGCGATCGTTTTCTCCGGTTGCCTCACTCGGTTTGGACGCAGCAAAGCTCACCGGTCTTGGTTGGGTCGTAGGAACATCGCTTGCCGACGGCGTATCCCGGACAATTCAGACGTTTGAAGATGGTCCAGTCATCGTCTGAGAGAAAACACGCGATACTTGTTGCACTCACCAGCCGGCACGACGTGCCACAATCTCGGTAACGACGTTGATCGTTGCATTGATGAGGAGACCTGAACGACTATGAGCCCCACCAGAATTCTTCTGCTGACAAACCGTGATTCGGACAATGTCGGAGACCAGATCATCGAGGCCACAGTCCTGTCCATCATCAAAGGCGTGATGAAGAATCTTGGCTTCGGCACCGATGACTTCGTCATATCAAGCCGTGCTGCAGGAATCATCTCGAGAAGATACATGGCCACCAAAGACCCAGAGCTGTTGACAGCGGCTCGGGACGAGATCTCGAAAGCTGATCTGATCATCTTCGGTGGGGCCCCGCTCTTCAACTATGCTTATCAGAATTTCTATCGTCGAACGATCGTCACTCTGGAACTCGCGCAAGAGTATGGCGTGCCTGTGATCTTCTCGAGTATCGGTGTGGAGAAGTTCGATGCGACGAACGAAAAGAGCCAGGCTCTCAAAAAGGCGCTTGAACTTCCGGTGGTCAGGCAGATCACCACGCGAGATGACATCGAATCACTGCGCAAATATGCCGAAGGCACAAACGTACCGGTTGCCCATGTTGCCGACCCCGCAGTATTGGCCGATATCGTTTATCGCAAGAAACCTGAGCCTGCCCCGGCACCTAAGCCAGTGCCGTCCGTTCCCGTGCGAGCAAAGCGGAAACTCAAGCGAATCGTCAAAAGCATTGTCGCCCGGTCAGCTGGATCCAACGTGGCTAAGCCCGCGACCGCCCCGATTCAACCTGTTGCCAAAGCGCCAGTTGCTGCGGAACCGAAGCCGAAGCCTCAACGTATCGGCCTGGTTGTCACCAGGGCGGGAATTTTCGCTGACAACCGCATCGACTTCAGTGAAGATGATCAGCGTAGATTCTGGCTCGAGACGATCGCACTGCTCGAAGAGAAGGGATACGACTACCGTCTCTTCACCACTGGGCATTTCTCAGATGAGGTATTCCTCGACACCCTTATCAAGTCCTCTGGTATTCCGGCTAAAAAGGCTGCAGTCACGGTGAATTCTCCAGACGAACTCATTCGCGAACTGCGTGGGTGTAGCGGGGTCATTGCATATCGGCTGCATGCGAGCATCACGTCGTTTGCACTCGGCGTTCCCTCTATCGGACTGTCGTGGAACTTCAAGGTGCCGTATTTCTACGAATCCGTGGGCTATGGGGATCGCGCGCTGAGTCCGGAAGAGTGGCAAGCCGAGAAGGTCGTTACCGCGATCGAGCGCGCAATGAAGGAAGGCATCGTCAAAGACGAAGAATTCCTCAAGTCCGTCTACAACACCCTGTTTAACGGGATCCGAGACGTGCTCGCTCCCGGCAATCCTGCAACCCCCTACGAATTCTCGGAGCTATGGGAAGGGATGCCCCGGCAGTTGGCTACTGGCCCCAAAGGCTACCGCGATAAGGTCAACCGGAAGCTGCGTCGTACTTACGAGAACTACCAGAAGCTATATGACAAAGCACAGTCAACGGATTGATTGTGGACGCTAGAGAAAGAGCCAATCGTGGCACGCACTGAAGTTCTGCTGCTGACTAACCGAGATTCTGACAATATCGGTGATCAGATTATTGAAGCCTCTGTAATCAGCCTGCTGAAAGCGGCTGCAGAGAACCTTGGAATTGCATCACAGTCGTTTATCGTTCGCAGCCGAGCAGCCAGCATCATCAGCAAGAAATACATGAGCACGGGTGACGAGTCTCTGCTCGAGTCGGCTCGACGTGCCATTTCCAGGGCTGACGTAGTAGTCTTCGGCGGAGCGCCATTATTCAACTACGTCTACCAAGTCTTCTACCGGCGAACTATCCGGACGGTCGAACTTGCCGAGGAGTACGGGGTCCCTGTGCTCTTCTCCAGTATCGGCGTGGAGCCCTACAATGACGCAGACGAACGTTCGCTGGCGCTGCAGAGTGCGCTGAGGAAACCCGTCGTTCGCCAGATCACCACCAGAGACGATCTGGAATCGACACAGAAATATGTTGAGGGGACAGGGATTCCTACAGCGCTCGTGTCTGACCCCGCTGTCTTCGCTGATTCGGTGTTTGAGAAGGTGCGTCCAATTGACGATCCGCCTGGACGCAGCCGGAAACGTATCGGCCTCGTCGTCACCAGGTCCGGTGTGTTCCCCGACAACGGAATTCCTTTCAGTGAAGCAGATCAGCGCAATTTCTGGCTTGGGGTGATCGACGAGCTGACAGCGAGAGGCGACGACTATCGACTGTTCACCACTGGTCATTTCGACGATGAGATCTTCCTCGATTCTCTGGTTCGACACCACGGGGTGCAGGGGAAGAAAGCTGCCGTCACTCTCAACTCGCCAGAAGAGCTCATCGAACAGCTTCGCAGCTGTGATGGTGTCATCGCCTATCGTCTTCACGCGTCGATCACCTCGTTCGCCTTCGACATCCCTTCAATCGGGCTGACGTGGAATTTCAAGGTTCCGGATTTCTATCGTTCTGTCGATTATCCGGAACGAGCGCTGGAGTCGGCAGATTGGAAGCCTTCGACAGTTCTCAGCGCCCTCGACAGAGCTATGAGCGAGGGCGTGGAGAAGGACGACGATTTCATGATCTCGGTCTATCGAACCCTGTTCTCAGGATTGAAAGGCATCCTCAAGCCCAGCGAACAGATCGAACCCTACTCACTTGAGGAGCTCCGAGAGAAGCTGCCACGCTATGCGGGTACATCACGTAAGCAATACCAAGAGAAGATGCGACGTAAGCTTCGTCGATCGTATGGCTTCTACCAGGACAAGATTGCCGCAAACGCAGTGAAACCGTCCGTTGGACAGTCCGGTCGCACACAGCCGCAGTCGCTCCTGCGAAGTGTGAGGACTCGGCTGAAGCGTGGATTGAAGCGATAGTGCGTCCCGAGATTCGGCAGACAGCGGAGATGACGGCCGATGCGTAAACGGGTGGTTGCGGCCTGTTCTGTTCAGGAGCTGATTCGTCCTCAGAAGATTGCGTTCTCAGTCTCTGAGCTCAGTCAGTGCTATTTCGACTGAATTCCCTTCTGCATCTTTCAACTCGATCGCGCAGCCCTGCTTTTTTGCAGCTGAGCGAGGGATGACTATTGACGCTTGATCAGTTGAATGGACGATGAATCTGGCAGGTTTTGACTTGGACTTGTCGTCTGCTTGATAGGACGCGGCCTTCATGTTCGAAACCGGGCCGCTGATCACGAAGACCACTGAACGTCCGACTTCGAACTGATCAACGACGTGCAGCTCATGTCTCTTGACGGGATCGAGATGCTTCTCAGTGGGTCCCAAGTCGACGGAAAGTCCGTCAGATTGATCGAAGAATACGACGCCTTCGACCGGGTCGCCGATTATGATCGGAGCAGTATCCATCCCTGCTGTCCGGGCTATCCCGAGACGTTCACGGACCACCATTGATGACCACTTCGCTTTGATAAATAGTTCCCAAATGCCGGAATCGGCCAACTTCGAAATCTGAACATCGGTCGAAAATCTCACGCGAGTACCGAAGCTCCGAGTGTACGTCCGAGAAATGTCAATCTTGGACGTGATCTTTGTTCCTAGCTTACGGTGGCGAAGGATGATGTGGGCGCTGTCAGGAGCGCGGCCTAAGCCGGCGACTCCGAACTCGCCCCGGATAATGATCCCGTCTGCCGTCGAAGTAATCGACTCGAGTGATTGGTGGAGCCTGACTCGCAGGTCGCCCACACTGTCACCCGCGCGGGGTTCGTAGACCAGTTGTGCGTGTTCCTCATCGAAACTGAGAGGGACTGGCTTCTTGTGCGCCAAAAGACGACTGACGGTCTCAATTTCGTCGATGTCGCCCCGAACGGCAAGATCCACCAGGATCTGTGACTCGGGCACGCCGTGGTCACGGATGTTTGAGTTCCAAAGGGGCGCGACTACTTCGCGGAATTCCTTCACCATGGCTTCACGTTCAGCTCGGTCGTGAGCGGCAAGCATCTTCTTTCCGAACACAGACTTGACCCCTGCTGCTCCGATGATCGGACGCCGGAGTAGATGGTCACGACGCTCGCCTGGCTCGGTATTGTCGACGATCGTCTTAATGAGCGTGAGGATTCGGCAGAGATGCTTACTCGGAGGTTGACCAGTTGCGGTGATATTAGTTCCGTCGTCTCTGCCTCGGAGCCAATAATAGACCTGGTCAGCCAATATCGAAATGTGCGGGCTGTGAAGATAGGCCTTCATCGTGAACGGTTGATCTTCGCCTATCTTGTAGCCGAGCGGGAATCGGATGTCATTATCCATCAAGATCGACCTGCGAAAAAGTTTCCATGCTCCGAGCGTCGAATGTGCCTTGGAATCGATGAAATCGACGGCGAACAGTGTCTTACCGAAAGCAGTCGAAGGTACGTTGCCGGCCCTCTTCTCCCCGAACAGTCCCATCTTGCCGAGTACGACCCCTGAGCCTGTGGTGTCCGCGACCTCGGTCAGCCGGGAGAGTGCATTTGGGGAGAATTTGTCATCCGCGTCGAGGAAGAAAACGTAGCGGCCACGGGCTCGTTCGAGTCCAAAGTTACGGGGCGCAGCAGCAGACCCGCTGTTGGGGGTCGAGTGGACGTGAAGGTCGGTGCAGTCCGCGGCCAGTTTGTTGAGGATGTTCAGTGAATCGTCTGTTGACCCGTCGTCCACAGCAATAATTTCTAGTGCTCCGGCGTGCATGTCCTGGGCTCTTACGGATTCGACCGTTTCTTGGATGTACTTTTCGCAGTTGTACACAGGGATGACCACGCTGACATCAATCCCGGTTGGGTTGGGGCCTGTCTTTGCGGGCAATTCAGTCATCTTGGCTCCATAGCAGTGTTCACATGTCGCGGGGGAACTCGCGCAAGCTACGATGCTACATCTGCTGTTGCGTGAATCTGTGGAGGCGCGTGGATCATGAAAATGTGAGGGCCCTGGTCGACGGCGCAAATCGAACGTTCGCTTCTGACTGCCCCTGAGGCTGAGCCACTCGAAACTATTAAATCTGTCAGTGTATATTGCCAAAATCGCAACTTCTGTGCAGACTGTAGTGGTGGTCACGACAAGCAATAGTGCTGAAAGCACAGAGACGTCGCTGGTCGCCCGTGTCCGCATCGCCATCAAAGACGCGGGGGTCAGCCACAGCGAAGTCGCCCGGCGCATCGGCCTCGACGCGAGCAAACTGTCGAAATCCCTCGCTGGAACACGAAAATTCCGGGTAGAGGAGATCTCTCACATCGCCGAACTCACCGGGGTCACCACGGATTGGCTGACGACGGGGCGAACGGCCCGGCCGCCTCGGCGAACAATGGTCGCCGACGTTCCTCCTTCGCTCAGCGAATCACCCGCCGACTATTTCGCAGATGATTTCGCGGGTGATACGCGCATGGCGCAAGCCGATGGGGAAGCGGCCCTCGGTCCGGCCTCCGAACAGGAATGGATGTCGAAGGGCACCCGCAGCCGGGTGACGATCATCGCCGCGGCCTGGGAGCTCTACGCCGACCTCGGCATCGCCAAAGTGCGCACCGAGGACGTCGCCCGCGCATCCGGCATGACCGCCTCGGCGGTGAATTATCACTTCCGGACGAAGGACCAGCTGCTGCAGGCGGCCCTGCGACACTCATTGGACATCATCGCCCAGACCCGCCACCTCAACGACCCCGCCGACCCCGCTGCCGTCCTTCGCCATTTTGCTCGACTCCACGCCGGAGTCGACCGGAAGATCCGCCGCGTGTGGTCGATCTGGCTCCAATGCTGGGCACGTGCAGCCACAGACGAAGGCGCCCGCGCGAACCTGACTGCTGTCTACGGCGAATGGCTCGGAATGATCACGGCGGTCGTCGAGTCCGGGCAGCGATCGGGCGCGATCCGCACCGGTGACACCTCTCTCATGGTCAAGGCGCTGGCGATCTTCATCGACGGCCTCGGCGTCGCCCGTACCACCGAGCACATGCCCATCACCGATGACGAGGCGCTGGCCATGCTCGAGAACTACCTCGTCGCCCACGTCCTCGCCGACGGTGACACCTCCACACCAGACCCCCGAATCCCGAAGCCAGAGCGAGTCGCCGCAGCAGGCGGACCCGATTCGACGTCCTAGGAAGAAGGCACATGAACACACCGAACCGAAGACAAGCGCTGGGGGCCGGACTCGCGGTATCCGCGGTCGCCGGGCTCAACGACGACTACAAGGGATCTGTTCGACTGCGCGGCGCGGAACTGGCACGGTCGACGCGCAAACGCACGAACGAGCAGCGCGTGGGCATCCAGTACGTGTTCCAGTCGCCGTTCTCCTCGCTCAATCCGCGGCGGTCCATCGGCCAGTCGCTGACGGTGCCCTTGGAGATGAGCGGTCAGGGAACGGCCGCGAGCCGGAAAACCACCGTCGAGGAAGCACTCGATTCCGTGCGGCTGGGACGGACGTTCTATCACCGACGTCCCGGTGACCTCTCCGGCGGTGAACGGCAGAGGGCAGCGATCGCACGTGCGCTGGTCAACGCGCCATCGGTCATGGTCTGTGACGAGATCACCTCGGCGCTCGACGTCAGCGTGCAGGCCTCGATCGTGGCGCTGCTGCGGAGCCTGCGGGAGGAACGGAAGCTGGCGATGCTCTTCGTCACGCACAACATCGCACTCTCCCGGCACATCGCGGACAATCTTGCTGTGCTCAACAAGGGCAAGATCGTCGACTACGGGCCGACTGCCTCGGTGCTCGAGGATCCATCGCACGAATACACGCGGGCGCTGATCGCCGACGTGCCGAAGTTCTGAGGGCTTGTGGCACAGTTTGGGGCGGATAGCACCTGTTCAAACAGGTGCTATCCGCCCCAAACTGTGTTGTGAGCCGACGATGCTCTGAAGGTCGTCAGCGATCAGTCGAGGCAGAACCGTTCGCCGATGCGTTATCGTCGGAGGCTCCATCCTCGTCGCGGTCCTCATCCTCGCCGGTTTCATCGTTGCGGCCGAAGTCGTCGGGATCGACCTTGTCGAGGTACTCGGATGACGGTGCACCTCCGGCCTCGTGATCGAGGTTCTCCGCAGCTTTGCGCATGCTGTCTGATGTGCTGCTTTCGGTGCTGTTGTCGTCGGTTGACATTCTGGTCACCTTTCGCTGGAGAGCGCGGACAGGTGATCAGTCTACGTGGGGCCTCGGCCGAGCGGCACCCCCGTAATGCCTCACGTCAATATGCCCGCACCCCCTATCCAGTTGGACCAAAGAGTGTCAGCATAGGTTCGTACACTCGATAGAGAAGGGATGATCGTGATGAGCGATTTCAGCGAAGACGAGAAGGATCCGAAAGCGGCCCCCGAGGGAGCCAGGGATGACGTTGCGGAAAAGCCCGGCACGGATTCCGCGTCGAAGGAGAAAGAGGACGTATTGGTCGATGAGTGGGAGGAAGAGTCCTTCCCCGCGAGCGATCCGCCAGCACACTACTGACTTTCGTGATCGCAGGGCCCGGCACCGATGCACAGGTGCCGGGCCCTTCGTCACGGCAGTGAGCGTAGTGCCGCTTCGACTGAGGAACTGACCAGATTGCGCTTGGCCTACTCGTCCATTGTGAGTACGAGTTTGCCGGTGGTGCGGTTGGTCTCGCCCTCTCGATGGGCTTCTGCTGCCTTCGAGAGCGGGAAAGTGCCGGCGATTGTGGCACGCAGTGCACCGTCGTCGACAAGCCCGGAGATGGTTTCCAGTGTGCTGCGCGAGGAGTCCACGAGCATCCGCAGTGCTCGCACTCCGAGCTGATCTGCTTCGCGAAGGAGATCAGCGGAGCCGACAGGGATGAGCGACACGAGACAGCCGCCCTTTCGAAGCGTGTGCAGGGAGCGCATTGCCGTGTCACCGCCGATCGTGTCGAGCACCGCGTCGACGTCTTGCACTCGCTCGGTTAGGTCTTCTGTACGGTAGTCGACGACCTCATCGACGCCGAGCTCGCGCAGGAAGCCGTGCTTCGCCGAACTCGCGGTTCCGATCACGTATGCGCCCAGCGATTTCGCGATCTGTACGGCTATGTGCCCGACGCCGCCTGCGGCCGCGTGAATCAGCACACGCTGTCCGGGCTGTAAGCCGGCGTTGTCGACGAGCGCCTGCCAAGCGGTCAGAGAGGCGAGGGGGAGTGCTCCCGCCTGCACATGGTCGACCGATCGGGGTTTCGACGCGAAGAATCTGGCCGGGGCGGCGACGTATTCGGCGTGGGAGCCGAGCCCAAACGGATACGACAGCATGCCGAACACCTCGTCTCCGGGCGCGAACGTCGCGACGCCGATGCCGACGGCTTCGACCACTCCGGAGACGTCCCAGCCGAGCACCAATGGCAGATCGTCGACGAAGCCGTGGCCGGAACGGTGCTTCCAATCGGTCGGGTTGAGACCCGCAGCGTGGACTTTCACAAGGATTTCGTTGGGGCGGGGCTTCGGTCGTGGGATCTCGGCGATTTCGAGGACGTCGGCGCTTCCGAAAGTCTGCTGGCTGACGGCGCGCATCATCGTTTCGGTGTTTGTATCGGTGTTCATGGTCCCATTGTGTCACCTCAGAAGCCGTAGCTGGCCTGACTTTTTCAATAAATGCGCGACCCCGGTTTGTCAAGACTGTTTACAGCGGTCCCCCCACAATGCCACGCTGAGAACACCGCGCGCAGCGCGGCGAGCCCCGCGGGGGCAGGTCAGACGGCCACAGACGCTGAGGAGGAACAGGGGATGAACCACAATCACTTGCGCACGGTCGTCGAGAGCGGCGGGCCATATGCCACCGTCTACCTTGAAGGACGAACCCCATCAGCCGATGCCGATACGCAGCTGCGCCTGCGGTGGTCGGAGCTGCGAGACCAGCTGTCCGAAAGCGGGGCAGAGGAGTCTCTCCTCGAATCCATCGATGCGATCACCCTCGCCGACGAACCCACCAAGGTGCACACAGACGGTCGGACCATCGTCGCGAGCTCACAGGGAGTTCTGCTGGACGAACACTGGGACGCGGCGCTGGGGGAAGGAGATTCGGCCCACTACGGCGAGGCGCCGGAGCTTGGAGCCTTCCTCCGACAGGAGTGCAGACAGTTCGATGTCGTCCTCGTCATCGCCGGCCAGGACGGAGCGGCCATTCGTGAGCTGAGCGTAACCCCGGATCGCGAACGCACCCAGACGGAGTCGGTCCACGTCACCGGCGACAGCGACGAAGACATCAACAAGCCGCGGCGAGGAGCATACTCGCACAACCAGATCCGGCGCCGTGTCGACGAGATCATCAAGGACAATGCACGCAGTGTCGCCGACTTCGTCGACCGTCTCATCACAGACCACGCGTCGGACGCACTCGTTCTGGCCGGAGAGGTGCAGGGCAGAACTGCCGTCAAGGCTGAGCTGTCGGCACGAGCCGAGGAGATGCTTCACGAGATCTCCGAGGGCGGCGATGAAGACGAAGGTGCCGAAGAGGCGATTGACGTGGCCATCAGGACGTTGGTGACGAGGCTCGCCGAGCAACGAGAGTCTGAGAACTCGGAGCGTCTGGGCGAAAGCAAAGCACACGGCCGTGCGGTCGAAGGGCGAGCAGAAGTCGAAAAGGCAGTGGAACGCGGAGCAGCGGCGGTCCTTCTGCTCGATGATGCCGAGGCCTCAGCAGGAGAAGCGGAGATCGTCTCCGCGGCTATCCTGTCCTCAGCTGAGATCGGTCTCAGTCACGACCCGATGAGCGACGGCATTGCTGCGATCCTCCGCTACAACGTCGGCGCTGCGCTGGCGGACTGAGCAGCAGCTATACGATGGTCGGCAGTAGTCAATGGGTTACATGTGTACGGTTGGTCCGTGACAGCCGATCTCGGCAGGCCGGAAGGATCTCCTGATGAATCGCCCGACGGAACGCTTGACCCCGCCCGGCCCGAAGTCGCTCGGCGACGAAGTCATCCGCCAAACCCGCACCCCGCGGCGCGTGCTCGTGCTCGGGGCGACCGGTTACATCGGCGGTCGCCTTGTGCCGCGACTGCTGCAGGCCGGGCACCAGGTTCGGGTCGGGGTGCGGCGACCGGAGAAGCTCAAGCAGGTTCCATGGGCAGCCGACGTCGACGTGAGAACCGTCGACCTCGACACCGGTGGCGGTCTCGATGACAGCCTCGGCGGCATCGATATCGTCTATTACCTTGTCCATTCCATGGGCTCCGGCGGGGACTTCGAGGCAGCCGAAGCCGAGGCGGCCAGGCGCTTCGCCAGCGCGGCCGCGTCTGCCGGCGTGCGCCGCATAGTCTACCTCGGAGGGCTCCATCCGGAGGGACGTGAGCTCTCGAAGCACATGCGTTCACGAGCGAACGTCGGACGGATTCTGCTCGACTCCGAAGTCGACGCGATCGTCTTCAACGCCGGCATCATCATCGGCTCCGGATCGGCTTCGTTCGAGATGATCCGCCACCTCGCCACGACCCTGCGCTGGATGCCGGCACCGGACTGGGTGTCCAACCGTGTCGAGCCGCTGTCGGTTCGTGACGCTCTCTACTATCTTCTCTCCGCAGCCGATGTGCAGGAGGCGGTCAACCGGTCCTTCGACATCGGTTCACGTCAGATCCTCACTTATGCGAACGTGATGCGTACCTTTGCTGCCGTCGCAGGGCTCAAGCCCCGCCACGTCATCGCTTTGCCTCTTCCCGCACCGACGCTGTCAGGCATCTGGGTCGGGTTGGTCACCCCGCTGCCGTTCAGCCTCACCTTGCCGCTCGTCCAATCCTTGCAGGAAGACGCGGTGGCTTCGTCGCACGAGGTTGATGCCGTCATTCCGCCGCCCGAGTCCGGGCTCATCGGGTTCGCCGACGCCGTCCGACTCGCCCTGCGCCGTGAAATCGAAGGTGCCGTGGATACGAACTGGGACGCCGACGCCGGAGAGCTCGACGAGGCGGCCCAGCCGTCGCCCAGTGATCCGAAGTGGTCCGGCCGGCGCATCTTCACCGATGAACGGTCGACGACGATCAGCGGTGTCAGCGCAGCCGAGGTGTGGCCTGTGATCGAGGGCATCGGTGGGACCAATGGCTGGTACTCGTGGCCGCTGGCATGGAAGATTCGTGGGATCTGGGACAAAGCAGTCGGAGGCGCTGGCCTCAACCGGGGCCGACGGCTGCCCGACAGCCTGCGCATCGGCGATCCCGTCGACTGGTGGCGAGTCGAACAGCTGGAGCCGAACTCTCGTCTTCTGCTGCGCGCCGAGATGAAGGTCTCCGGTCACGCGTGGCTCGAATTCGCTCTGACAGACTCAGTCGAAGGCTGTGAGTATCACCAGACGGCGACCTTCATCCCCACTGGAGTGCGAGGCCGCATCTACTGGGCCCTCGTCGCCCCGTTTCATCGCTTCATCTTCCCCGCCATGGCGAAGAACATCGCAGCCGAGGCGCGGCGCCGAGCCTGAACGTTCCCGGTTTTGTTCATGATCAGGGGGCTGTCGTCAGCATCGAAGCGAAGCCGTGCCGGTAGGTGGGATAGCCGAGTTCGCCCATGAGTGAGCCGAAGCGAGTTCCGTCGATCCGTTTGCCGCTCGGCTTCTCGTCGTCGGCATGGCCGGGGACGGGCACGCCGAGGCGGCCGGCGATGAAGGCGGCGACGTCGCCCATCTGGGCAGGAAGCGAATCGACAGCGTGGACCAGGTCCGGCGGTTCCGAGCCGAGTGCCAAGCGCTCGAGGCCGAGAACGAGGTCGTCTCGGTGGATGCGATTCGTCCACCGCTGATGGTTGAACCGCTGGCCGCGTCGCACGGAGTCGATGAGGCGGGTGCGGCCAGGTCCGTAGATACCAGCCGGGCGGACGATCGTGAGGTGGTCGAAGAGCTCGGCCGCCTCGGACTCGGCCGCAGCGAGGACCTCACCCGGCCCGGACCCTGGGGCGAGTGGAGCGTCTTCGGTGATCACACGCGTCGGGTCCTCTGCTAGGACACGCGTGGAGGAGACCAGGACGACTCGGCCCGGCTGTGACCCGAGCACGCGGGCGAGACCTCTCAGCCCGTGGAGGTAGGTCCGTTCGTATCCGGTCCGAGTCGGTTCGTCCGAAGTCAGAGTGATCACGACCGCATCGAGTGCGTCCAGTCGCGGATCGCTGCGGTCCGCGGCATCGACCCTATCGCGGCCGGGAGCTCCGAATCCGGAGAGGTCCATACTGATCGTCTCAAAGGCGTCGGGCAGTTCGGCGACGCGTCGGCGCAGTCCGATCACCCGGTGCCCCTGGTCGACCAGTCGCAGGCCCAGCCGTGTGCCCAGGTCTCCGCACCCGGCCATGAGAATCCTGCGTCCGTTCGTCGTGCTCATTTCGCCTCACTCTTCATCCGGTCATAGGCGGCCAATGCCGCCTGACGCGATGCCTTGAGATCGACGATCGGCTCGCGATCACCCTGCGAGCGTTCCGCCCGAGTGAGACCGCCCGGACCGCGGCCCAACCACCTGCCCACGTACTCGTAGTCGGGATCGAAACGCTCACGTTGGCGTTCGGGATTGAAGATCCGAAAATATGGAGCCGCATCGGCTCCGCACCCGGCCACCCATTGCCACGAGACCGGGTTGTTGGCTTCATCGGCGTCGACCAGCGTGTCCCAGAACCACTGCTCGCCGTGCCACCAGTGGATCAGCAGATTCTTCGTGAGAAAGCTCGCCGTGGCCATCCGCACTCGATTGTGCATCCCCCCGGTCTGCCACAGCTGAGCCATGCCGGCGTCGACGAGGTCGGTCCCGGTCGTGCCGCTGCACCAGTGGTCGAGTGCCTCGGGGTCGTCCTCATAGGGGAAGGACGCGAATTCAGGTCGCATCGGTTCGGATTCGACGGCCGGCAGGTGATAGGTCAGGTGCCAGGAGAACTCCCGCCAGTAGAGCTGGCGAATCCATGCCTGCCGATCATCGTCCCTCACCTCCGGTATGTCCAGGGCCGCTGCCAGCAGCTGGCGGGGGGAGAGTTCGCCGAAGCGCAGTCGCGGCGACAGGCCTGACGTGCTGTCAGGGTCTGCGGGGACATCGTGAGAATCTGCGTAGCCGTCGAGCCCGTCGCCCAAGCAGGCGAGCTCTCGGGCCGCCTCCCTGCACCCGGGGTTCCAGTGCCCGGCCACGGTCGTCCGCCACCACTGCGGAGTCCTCGCCGAGGCGAAGCTGCCCGAGCCCGTGTCGGTTCCGTCGAGAAGACCGAGATCGTCGAGGTCGCGCACCCAGGAGTGCCCGGCAAAAGCCTGTCGCTGGGCCTTCGTCGGAGAACTCTGTGTGCGCGGCGCCGGGAGGCTGTCGCCGACGCTGCGATCGCGCACAGCGTTGAAGAACGGCGTGAAGACCTTGTAGAAGTCACCGCCCTGAGGGTTGACCGTCCAAGGCTCGACGAGCAGCGCGCCGGTATGGGAGTGCACGGCACGACCGGCATCAGCCAGGTCCGTCTTGATCTGCGCGTCGAGGCGACGTGCAGCCGGCGCATAACGGCGCGACCAGCGCACAGCATCGACTTTCAGGTCCGCAGCCGCCTGCGGGACGATGTCGGCGGCCGAGCCTGCTGCGAAGAGCAGCGGGATGCCGAGCTGTGCGAGTTCGGTCTCCAGGACGCGCAGCGATTCGTGCGCCCACCACCGGGCCGCCCCGCCTAACGGGCGTGGGCCCAGGCCGTCGTCGCTGCGGCACTCTCTGATCCAGAGGCCGATCGCCTGCCCGTCGCCGCAGGCCGCTGTCAGGGCCTCGTGGTCCTCGACGCGCAGGTCGTCGCGGAACCAGACGAGGGTGAGGGACTCGCGGTCGTGGCTCATCGGCAGACTCCTCTCACAGCTGGTTCGCCCAGTCGGCATCTACACCAAAGTGTAGTATCCAAGCAGGGTTACTGGATTGTGAGGACGTCAGCTGCTGGTCGAGTAGACCTGCTGCGAGCCTCCGGCACGGGTGCGGTTGCGGCGACGAGTCTCGGGGCTGGTGCCGCGGGATTCGGACGCGCGGTGGCTGCTCGGCTGACGACCCGAAGATTCCGCGCGCTGACCGCCCGAGCGGCCATTGCCGGAGCGGCCCCCGCGGGAGTTCTCGCGACGACGATTTCTCTCGCCGGTGTGCCCGGCGCCCCGGCCGCCGCTCTCACTGCGACGCGATTCGCCGCTGCGACCGCCACCGGTGGCGCCCGAGTTCTCACGGCTGCGGTCGCTGCCGCCGTTGCCGGCGTCACCGCGACCCGAGCTTCCGCCGCGTCCGCCACGGCCACCTCGGCGACGGCGGGATGAACGACCATTCGACGTGGAAGTTTCGGTCTTCTTGCGCGGCTGGACGGGTTCCTTCGGCTGCGGGGCGACGAACTCGGCGATCTCACCGACGAGCTCGGTCACCTCGGGGGACTCTGCGTTGACCTTCTGCGGGGTCGCCTTGATGGCGGCCTTGCGCAGGAGGATCTGAGTGTCCTTGCGCTCTTCGGCGGTCATCACCGTGACGACGTCACCGGCGCTGCCGGCACGTGCGGTGCGACCGGAGCGGTGCAGGTACGCCTTGTGCTCGGTCGGGGGATCGACGTGGACGACGAGCTCGACGGAGTCGACGTGGACGCCGCGGGCGGCGATGTCTGTGGCCACGAGCACCTTCGCCTCACCATCGGTGAACGCGGCGAGGTTGCGGTCGCGCGCACCCTGCGACAGATTGCCGTGCAGGTCGACCGCGGGGATACCGGCTGCCGTGAGTTGGCGGGCGAAGCGTTTGGCCCGGTGCTTCGTGCGGGTGAAGAGGATGCGGCGGCCCGTGCCGGAGGCGAGCTTGTGTACGAGTTCGTTCTTGTCGTCGACCGACACCTCGAACACGTGGTGGGTCATGGCCGAAACGTGGGAGGTCGCCTCATCCACGGAGTGGAGGACCTCGTTGTGGAGGAAACGACGGACGAGTTTGTCGACGTCGTTGTCCAAGGTGGCGGAGAAGAACATCCGCTGTCCTTCAGTCGGGGTCTGGTTGAGGATTCGGGTGACTCCGGGCAGGAACCCGAGGTCAGCCATGTGGTCGGCCTCGTCGAGGATGGTGACCTCGATGTTCTCGAGCGTGAGGATGTCCTGCTGGAGCAGGTCCTCGAGGCGACCCGGGCAGGCCACGACGATGTCGACTCCGGCCTTGAGTGCGACCTCCTGGCGACGCTGCTTGACGCCGCCGAAGATCGTCGTCGTCCGCAGGCCCACGGCCTTGGCCAACGGATCGATGACCTCGGTGATCTGCGTGGCGAGCTCACGGGTGGGAGCAAGGACGAGCCCGCGCGGATGGCGGAACTTCTGCGAACCCTTGCCGGATTCGGCCAGGCGAGTGACGAGCGGAATGGAGAACGCCAGGGTCTTGCCGGACCCGGTTTTTCCGCGGCCGAGCACATCACGGCCGGCCAGCGTGTCGGGCAGAGTGTCCTGCTGGATCGGGAAGGCCTGGGTCTTGCCCTCCTTGCTCAGCGTGTCGACCAGTTTCTGGGGGACACCGAGCTCGGCGAAAGTGGTCGGGGCTGGGGAGGCCTTCTTCGTGCGATCGCCCGAGGCGTCGGCGGCGGTTGTGGCGGTGTTTCTGTTGCTGCCTCCGCGGGTGCGGGTGCTGCGGGGATTGGTGCGAGTCTGTGACGTAGTGATGGGGTGGCCCTTCGACGTGCCGGAGGGCGTGCCGGTGCCGTGAATAGGTGGCAGGCAGCCGCTTCCGGTCATGGAATGAGCGCTGTCGGCGCTCTCGATCGCCGCGAGAAAACGGCTTCGGAAATGCGCGGGTTCTTTCACCCAGCTGCAGAGACGAGGCGTCCTGACGACGCAGGGAACCCGAAAACGGGTTCGCAGGTGATTACAGTATAGCCCCGGCGGTGCGTGAGACAGAATCCGCGGACTTCGCGGCGGACACGGAATCAGGCTCGGAGACTGCGGCGACCGGCCGTCGGCGTGCTCTGCGGTGCCCGGTCACCCATGCGGAGAGTGCCACCGACGCCCCGCCGATGCCGATGCCCGCGATGTCGTCGAGGATGTAATGCCACCCGAAGTAGAGGGTGGCCACGACCGTCACACCGAAGAAGATCCAGGTGAACGCTAGAACGGCGCGATGCTGTTTCGTCAGCGTCATGAACAGAGCAGCGGCGAAGGTGACGGAGACGTGAAGCGATGCGAACGCGGCGACACCCTGGATTGAGTCACTGCCGATCGGGTTGCTCAGGTAGTCGAGGCGAGTGTCGATGAGTGACTCCTGGAGCTCACTGACTCCGGTGGCAGGCAGCGCCCGGAAGACCTCGGGGTGGCTGAACACGGGACCGACCGACGGCAGGAGATAGTAGCTGACGGTGCCGAGCACCCAATTGAGACTCAACATCGTCGTATACCAAGCGCCGACGGCGAGTCTGCGATTGAGCACGAGGACCGCGCCGAGGCTGATCGGAATGAGCGGCAGGTAGGCGAGGTAGGCGATCGACAGGAGGTTCGCCGCGATGCCGGTGCCGAGGAGTTCGTGCAGGAGTACGGCCGGAGTGTTCCCGCCCATGAGCCACTGGTCGAGGCGGAACAGCTGCTGATCGAAGAGGGTGCCCTCGCGGTACACCGGCAGCACGCTCTTGAGATTGCGGTAGGCGACGTAGCAGACGTAGAAACTCAGCAGCCCGGCGCCGATGCACAGCAGCCGGTGGGTGTTCCACTCCTTCTTAGCGATGTCGACGACAGACGTCGGCAGATTTCGCCACCCGCTTCGCCTCACCGTTTCCACGATCAGCCCGGCGCCGATGAATCCGAGAACCAGCAGAGGCAGACGGATGTATGAGGGGCCGAGGAATCCGTCGGGGTCCCGCAGCGGGAGATCGAGGAAGAGGGAAGAGAACACGGCGGCCGCTCCGACGAGGAGAGCGAGCACCATGGCAAAAGTGTAGGGCCAACGTCGCAATCTGGTCATCGGAACACCGTAGTGATTCACTTTTGGTACATCTTCGGATTTTCCTCGGAAGCCGCTGACCGTAGCCCCGTCTCGCCCGTGTCGGCGGGCCAGAACAGAATGGTCCACCCACTGTGCGGCTCGCGGCATTAGTGTTGGTCCATGACAGAAGGTCCATTGAACGCGCCTCCGAATCGCGATGACCCGATACCCGAGGGACTCAAACTCGGTGCCCGCTTCACCGGATACCTGCTGGTGATCATCGCGGGAATCACAGTCGCGATCTTCGTGGCACTGCAGGTCGCACAGATCGTCGTTCCATTCCTGGCCGGCCTCGTCCTCTCTGCCCTCCTAGTCCCCATGTCGACGTTCCTGCAGCGGCATCGGTGGCCGAAATGGTTGGCGGTGGTCACAGTCTGGGTCGTCGTCCTCGGCCTGTTGGCCGGACTCGTCCTCCTCATCACCTTTCAGATCAGGAGTGAGATACCTGAGATCCAGAAGCAGGTGGCGACGACCCTGGACGCGGCGAAGCAGCTCTTGGCCACGCAGCCGTTCGGAATCACCGAAGCCAAACTCAATGACCTCGTCGATTCCTCGGGGAAGTGGCTGCAGGACAACGCCGCCGGTCTCGGCTCCGGTGCCGCCGAGGTGGGCACGACGGCGGCGCATGTCATCGAAGGCGTCATCATCATCCTGTTCGTCACCCTCTTCGCGCTCATCGACGGACGCGGCATCTGGGCCTGGGTCGTCAACATCTGGCCGAAGAAGGCGCATGCGCGGATCTCCGCGGCCGGTGAGGCCGGTTGGAAGACGCTGACGAACTTCATTCGGATCCAGCTCGTCGTCGCGGCCAGCGATGCGATCGGAATCGGGGTGGGCGCACTGATCCTCGGCGTCCCCTTGGCGGTGCCGATCGCCATGGTGGTCTTCCTCGGTGCCTTCGTGCCGTTCGTCGGAGCGATCGTGGGCGGAGCGGTCGCGGTGGGCTTGGCGCTGCTCTTCAACGGCTGGGTGCACGGCCTGATCATGCTCGGGATCGTCATCGTCGTCCAGCAGCTCGAAAGCCACGTCCTGCAGCCGTGGCTGACAGGGCCCACAGTGAAGATCCACCCCCTGGCTGTGATCCTCGGGGTGACAGCGGGAGCAGCGGTGGCGGGCATCGCCGGGGCCTTCTTCTCCGTGCCGGTCATCGCGACTCTCAATGCGATGATCCACGCGGCCAAGGACTACAGAGTGGGACAGCGTTGAGACGGGCCGGGCCACGGTTGAATCGAGTGCGAATCGTCAAGGGCGCTCTTCGGCGTCTGCTCGACGACGAGTGCCTCGACAGAGCAGCCGGGCTGAGCTTCTACGCTCTGCTCTCTGCTGCCCCGGCGATCCTCGCCATGGTGTCGCTGCTCGGCGTGGTCGGGGAAGCCGAGTCGACCACGAAGGCGGTGCTCTCCGTGGTCCACGGAGTCTCGGCCGAGGCGGCCAAGGCGATCCGCCCGCTCATCGTCGAACTCACCGAGTCGTCCTCGGCCGGAGTCACCCTCATCGGCAGCCTGCTGCTGGCGATCTGGTCGTCGTCGAAATACATCGGCGCGCTCGGTCGTGCCCTGAACGCTGTCTACCGGGTCGAGGAGACCAGGCCGTATTGGAAGTTCAAGCCGCTCATGCTCCTGATGACCGTGGTCACGCTCATCGTCCTGGCCGCTCTGGGGCTGCTGCTCGTGCTGTCCGGGCCTATCGCCGAAACGCTCGGCGAGCTCATCGGAATGGGCGCGGTTGCCCTGCTGATCTGGAACGTGGTCAGATGGCCGGTCTTCGTCTTCTTCGTCATGCTGCTCATCGCCCTGCTCTACTACGTGACCCCGAACGTCAGGCAGCCGAAGTTCCGGTGGGTTAGCCTCGGTGCGTTCGTCGCCATGTTCGTGCTGCTTGCCGTGTCGGCCTGCTTCGTGCTCTACATCAACAATTTCAGCAGCTACAACGTCACCTATGGGTCGATCGGGGGAGTGATCGTCGGGCTCGCCTGGGTGTGGATGGTCAACCTCTCGCTGCTCCTCGGCGCCGAGTTCGACGCCGAGATCGAACGCGAGCGGCAACGGCAGTCCGACGGTGACGCAGACGTGCTGTTCCGACGGCCGAGGGGAGGCGGTCGTTCGGATCGCGGCAGCCAGGAGCGTCCTGGTGACGGCACTCACAGCAGCCCTGGGCGTCCTGCTGACCGCAGTCACAGCAACTCGGGGCCGAGGAACCAGGCCACGGGCCGCTGACCGGAAACCCGTCTCGTCCGCGTCCGCTGGGCGCCGACCGCACGAATCAGTTCAGATGGTGTGCAGCGAAAGCCGCAGCGTTGTGGAGCACCGTGGTTGTGTCGTCGAGGATCCGACCGAAGTGGAGGAACGAATGGAGCACATGCGGATACTCCTCGAAGCGGACGTCGTTGCCTGCCCGCTGCAGGGTCCTGGCCAATGCCCGGCAGTCATCGCGCAGCGGATCGAGCCCGGCGGCCGCGACGAATACCGGCGGCAGACCGGAGAGGTCGGCGGTCAGATGCGCGACGAGCGGTGAGTGTTCGTCCTCCGGGGTCGGCAGGTAGTCGTCGAGGAGGTTGCTGAGGTCGTGGATGCCCATGCCGTCCCAGTCGCCGCCGTAGAGCCTGCGACTGGCCGAGTCGATGAGACCGTGGCTGCCGTAGATGGGCAGGAGGGCGCGCAGAGCCGAGAAGCTCGCGGGATTCGCCCCGATGGTCTCCGGTTCATCGCGCAGAAGCAGACCTGCGCCGAGGGTGAGAACCGCCCCGGCAGAATCTCCGGAGATGGCCAGACGTGTGCCGTCGATGCCCAAATCCTCACCGTGGCCGGCGAGGTGGTCGACGACCCCGGCACACTCGTGCAGCGCCTGTGGGAACTTCACCTCCGGCGACAGCGAATAGTCGACTCCGATCACGGCGAAGCCGCCGGCAGCGGCGACCACGCGCATGATCCGGTCATGTGTATCGAGGTCGCCGAGGCTGAACCCACCGCCGTGGAGGAACAGGAGACCGGGCAGGGCCGCCTCGGTGGTGGGGCGATGGATGCGGATCGGAACGTCGATCCCGGCGGTGCGGATGTGGTGATCATCGGTGCGGGCCATGGTCGGGCCGCCTTCGTTCCACAGCGTGCGTTCGGTCCGGTATTCGGCGCGTTTGGCGGCCAAGGATCGAGCGGCAGAGGAGAGGTCACCGGTGGCAGCGGCGAAATCCTCACCGGCTCGGCGGCACTCGTCGGCCGAGTGGCCTGGACGGCCATGACCTCGCGCATCTGTGGCGACATCGACGCCACGATGTCAGCAGGAATAGTGGCCAGCAGCGCTTCGGTGAGCGCGGGGTCGACTGTCACGCCGGGAATCATCAGCCTCATTCTTGGTCGGCGGCAATGATTCCCAGCTTAGCGAGGCCAGCGTCGGCCGCCGCGGTAGGACTCACCTGCGAAGATCCGGAATATCCGCCGATCGTCGCTGTTATGACGAGGGGACTGTGACACCAGTCCTTCACCGCCGAAGACACTGCAGGAGCCAACCCTTGACCGAACACATACGCAGGCACGAGACCGACCACGAAATCCCTTGGTCACTGCCGATCGTCGTGCGCCGGTCCAAGACCGCCATCGCTCGCCACATCGACGTCCTCGAGGCCACCTCTCGTGCTGTCGTGACCTTCCTCGACGATCCGCGCTCACAGCCGGGCGGGGACTGGAACGAGGCCGTCGAATACTGGCGTGACGGAGCGATCCGCAAGGTCGTGCGTCGCGGTGACGGGAAGAAGCTCGAGGACGCACGGGCACTCGGGTGCGTGAGCGTGACCTTCGGCGGCACCGACGATTTCGCTCCCGCCGAGGCGTTCGTCTTCGCACCCGGCCCCGTCGAACCCCTGCCACCGGAGCTGAAGAAGCTGCAGGTCGGCGGCACCGAGTTCCCGGATGAGGGCGAATCCTCGATCCCCGCCGCTGAGGCGGTCGTGACGATCGAGCTCTCTCCCGAGCTGACGCTGACGACCGGGAAGGCCGCCGCGCAATGCGGACACGCCGCGCAGCTGGCGTTCGAGCAGATGCCCGACGATGTGCGGGACCGCTGGCGTGAGTCGGGCTTCAGTCTGCGCGTGCAGACTGCGACGAAGGACGCGTGGGCGGCGAACGAACAGCAGGTCAGCGTCGTCGACGCGGGTTTCACCGAAGTCGACGGCCCCACGGAAACCGTCCGCGCCAGTTGGTGAGTTCGTGACCCACCCTCAGGGTCCGCGGTGAAACGGGAAGTCGGGAAGCCGCCTCGGTGAGGGGTGGCCGGGATCAGTTTCGGGAAAGTTCAGGCTTCGTTGAGATCTTCGACCTCGTCTTCGGTCAGCGGCCGCGTCTTCGTGCCGTTGCCGAATTCGTCCAGGTAGATGACGTGTTTGACCATCTCACCGGTCTCTTCGTCCTCGACTTCGATGATGTCACCAGGTTGGGTCGCTGGCTGGTAGAAATTCTCATTGACTCCGGTCATCGTGACTACCTCCTACAGGTCTTCTGACCATACGCGAGTGTGACAAGAGACTCAATAACCCCCTTGCTACCTGACGGGGCCCAGCAACCTGGCGCCAGGTTGCTGGGCCCCCGTCAGGTAGCAATAGAGGGTCTTCAGGGTGCGAATCGGTAGTCTGAGTTCATGGAACGACAGAGATTTCACTTGTCCGGAGGTCGCGATCGCAATGTCGCCGAGGAGGCCCGTCCCGGAGAGGACGAGTTCCGCGTCGATATCGAACGGATCCGGTTCTCCCCGTTCTTCTCCCGCCTGGCTTCGGTCACCCAGGTCATTCCGCAGGCCGGTTCCGGCACCGTCATCCACAACCGGCTGACGCATTCGCTCAAGGTCTCCGCGGTGGCCCGGTCGATCGCGATCACGTTGAACAACGCTGACGAAGGGACTCGGGAAACGGTCAACCGCCTTGGCGGGTGTGATCCGGTTGTCGTCCAGGCGGCCGCGGCCGCCCACGATCTGGGGCACCCTCCGTTCGGCCACCTCGGCGAGAAGGAACTCGACCGGGTGTCGCGGCAGGTGCTGCGCCTCGAGGACGGGTTCGAGGGGAATGCGCAGACGTTTCGGATCCTCACCGCCCTCGACAGCTGCGAGGCCACGGCGCGCGGTCTCAACCTCACACGCGCGATTCGGGCCGCGGTGCTCAAATATCCGTGGGAGCGCGGGGAATGGACCGGCGACCGGGCGTCGTCGGCGGCTCGGATGCCACGCGGAGTCGGCGACGATGTCAGTGAGGGCGCCATGAAATTCTCCGCCTACGACACTGAGGTCGAAGAGATGGCGGACGTGCTCTCGGCGTTCCCGGCGATCGGGAAGTATCAGCAGACGCTCGAGTGCGCGGTCATGGACGTCGCTGACGACATTGCCTACGCGGTGCACGACCTGGACGACTTCTACCGGTCGAACGTGCTGCAGTACACGGCTGTGTCCGCTGAGCTCGGGCGGTGGCTGCGCGATCATCGCGAGTTGGCGGCCCTGGACTCTGCGGAGTTGGATCGGCGCCGTCCCGGCCATGCCCTCGAAGCAATCCGGCGACACATCGGGGAGAAGGATCCGTGGATTGCCTCGGAGGAGGCGTTTCGGGAGTCGGTGGAGCGGGTCAACCGGGATCTCGTCGAGGGACTCCTCGGCGTCCCCTACGACGGGGGATTGGAAGCGGACCGGGCGGTCACCGGGTTCACCCGGCGGTGGATCGACCGGTTGCAGGCCTCGATCGTCGTCGATCCGGACCCGCATATCCGCAGCGGTCACGTGCGGCTGAGCCAGGAGGCTTGGCACGATGTCGTGGTGCTGAAATTCGTGCATTCGCGGTTCGTGCTCGAACGGTCTGACCTGGCCGTGTATCAGCGTGGGCAGACGCGGATCATCGCGTCCCTGGTCGAGGGATTCCACGAGTGGCTGCTCGACCCGGATGAAGCCACGCGGATTCCCCGGCGTCTGGTCGATTCCGTCGAGGCGGCCACGCAGGAGTATTCGGATCTGTACGCGCGCAACCCTCAAGCGCTGGGGGAGGAAGGCGCGGCCGGGATCGTAAGGCGTGGTCGGGCACGGGCGGTGGTGGACTATATCGCCTCGTTCACCGATGCGCAGGCGATGTCGGTCAACGCCCTGATCACCGGTGCCTCGGAAGAGCCGTGGGAGGCCGGGCGCGGGTTGTAGTCTTTGGCCCGCCCGGGTTGGGGCTTGCTGCGATCTCTTGTCCGGGGTCGTGGCCCACATCGGTGCTGATCATTGCCGAACACCTCGTCGGCATCATCGACGGGCGATGATGCCGGTGCCGGGCCTCGACGACGAAGGGCCGCCTGCCCGACCGTGAGGACGGGGAGGCGGCCCGAAGACCAGAGTGGCTGCTCAGTCGCACCGACTCACTTGGGAGTGCGGGTCTCTGCGCTGATGAACCAGGCCTGCTGCTCGAGCTGAGCGATGTAGCTGTGGAAGATGTCGGCGGTGGTCGGATCCGCCGAGTCGACCTCGTCATGGCAGTCACGCATCGACGCCACGGTTGCCTCGATCGATGCGACCATGTGGTCGATGGCGTCGTGGGTGCTGATCTCTCCGTTCGGGAACTCAGGCAGCCCTGTCTGTTCGGCGATCACCGCGGGGCGACCGTCCGGAGAGGCGTGGAGGGCACGCATGCGTTCAGCGATCTCATCGCTGCCTGCACGGGCGATGTCCGTGACTTCGTCGAGGTTGAGGTGGAGGTCGCGGAAGTTCGTGCCCACGATATTCCAATGCGCCTGCTTGGCAGTCAGGCTCAGAGCGATGAAGTCGACCAGAACCGTTTGGAGGTTCTTGGTCAGGGCGTCGGAGGCGATGAAGCCGCGTTCGGCGTTCTCGCGAGTGGTCTTCTCTGAGCCATGGGGGTCGGGAACTGTCACTGACTGTGTCATGATTTTTGCTCCTGTTCTCTCCGGTTTCGCGTTGACCCGGAGTCTATTACCACCATAACGCTGCCGCAGATGACGCGTAACCCCCGTCAGCTCCGGCTGGTGGTCGGCCTGGACATGCAACGTCTTCGTGCACGATGCTTTCCCACCGCGCATTCAGCCCGAATCAGAGCTTCAGCGTCTCAGCGCGTATTCTGATACCGAGCATTCTGACAGTGAAGAGTCGTCGAGATGAAGGAGAGGCCGGCCATGGCGGTACTGGTCACAGGCGGAGCAGGCTACATCGGTTCACACGTGGTGCGGCTGCTCACCCAACGCGGTGACGACGTCCTCGTCGTCGACGATTTCTCCACCGGGATCGGCGCTCGCGTCGAGGGGCTGCCCGTGGTCCATCTCGACCTGGCCGCAGCGGATGCTGCCGACCGACTCGTCGAGGCGATCAGGGAACACGGCGTCGACTCGATCATCCACTTCGCCGCAAAGAAGCAGGTCGGCGAATCCGTCGCGGAACCGGTCATGTACTACCGGCAGAACATCGGCGGCCTGACGAACATCCTTGCCGCCGTGGAACGCACCGGGATCACCTCGCTCGTCTTCTCCTCCTCGGCCGCCACCTACGGAATGCCCGACGTCGACATGGTCGGCGAAGACCTCGACTGCCGCCCGATCAACCCCTACGGCCAGACCAAGCTCATCGGCGAATGGATGATCGACAACCAGATCACCGCCTCGCAGATGCGCGGAACGTCCTTCAATGCCGTCAAGCTGCGCTACTTCAATGTCGCCGGCGCCGGCTGGAACGAACTCGCCGACACGGCCGTCATGAACCTCATCCCGATCGTGCTCGGACGGTTGAAAGACGGCAAGGCGCCCGTCATCTTCGGCGACGACTACGACACCCCCGACGGCACGTGCATCCGCGATTACGTCCACGTCAAGGACCTCGCCGAGGCGCATATCGCCGCCCTCGACTACATGAAGGCCGGCGACACCACGGAGACCGTGTTCAATGTCGGGACCGGAACCGGCGCCTCGGTGAAGGAAGTCATCGACACCATCGCCGAGGTGACCGGCCGTGAGATCGTCCCCGACATGGGCGAGCGTCGTGCTGGTGACCCGCCGGCACTGGTCGCCGACGTCACCCGGATCTCCGCCCTGCTCAGCTGGAAGGCCGAGTTCGGTCTCGAGGAGATCGTCCGCAGCGCCGTCGAGGCCGCCGGGATGCTGCCCGAGCAGGACTGATGAACCAGCCGGACCCATCCGCGACAGGATCATGCGGTCGTGGAGAGAGCCGGCCGCTGCGGCCTCGTCGTCGAGACTCACCCCGGCTATGTCGCCGAGGTTGCCGAAATTGCCGCGCACCCGGAATATCGGGGCCAGGATGTGGTCGAGCTCGCGCAGCGGATCATCGAGAGGCTGGCGAACTCAACCCAGTTGCTCCCCATTCATGTCGCACGGGCCAGGCGTGTATGGGACCTCGACGGGCAGCAGAGCAAGAAGGTCTGGCACTGCCTCGCACGATTTGGTCGGACCTGGTGAACCACTCCGTTACTTCGCGGGTTTCATCTCGCTTTCGACGACCCATTTGTGGTTCGTCATCTCCATCTCATCGGTCTTGATGTCGACCATGTAGACGGTCTCGTCCGTCGCTGAGTCGATCGTCGCCTCGGCGCCCTTCATTCCGGGCATATGATCGGCGTTGACGGTGGCCTTGTCGCCCTTCTTCAGCGGTGCCTTGCCCGGGTCCTTGAGCTCTTCGTGGACGACCCACTTGTGATCCTTGACCGGGTCGCCGCCGTCGGTCGGGGTGTAACTGATCGAGTAGGTCGTGGTGTCGAAAGCGCCGGAGACGGTTGCCTCGGCACCCTTCATTCCCGGCATGTGGTCGGCGGAGAGGACGACTGTGTCGCCGACGTCGAACTTCGGGTCGGCGGCCTTCGTGATTCCCTTCGGCGGGTCGCCGCCATCGGCGGCGTGCCCTTCGTGCCCACCTGATCCGTGTCCGGATTCGGTGCTGGCCATATCTTCGTGTTCGGAGCTGCTGGTTTCGCTCGAGGAGGACTCGTGGCTGCCGTGGGACTCTTCGCCACCGGACCCCTGGGCGTCGTCACTGCCGGTCGAGCAGCCCGCCAGTGCCAGTCCGAGTGCTGCTGTGACCGCAGCGAGGCGGGCGGTCGGATTGAGCTTCTTCATGAGTGGTCTCCTGGTTCGGTGAGACGGTCGCGTCGGATTCGCTCGGCGGCAGATGGGAACCTTTCAGGGCATCCCATCTCGTGGACCCGCCAGGGCCACTCTATACCCCTTATGGGTATGATTGACAAAACGGATCAGGTGCTCTGCACCCGTAGTGACATGGGGAAATATATGAGAACGACGCGATTCGTGCTGGGGCCCGCGGCCCTCGCTCTTGCACTGGCTGGGTGTTCTGCTCCCGGGGCTGGAAGCGAACCATCGGCAGACTCAGAAGAGTCTGCGGCAGTGCAGCCGGGTTCGGCCGAAAAAATGCTGGCGGATCTCGATCTGGCCGACGAAGATGTCACAGGAGTCATCGATCACCTCGATCGCCTGCCTGTCGACGAGAGGCCCGCCGACCTCATGGCCTCGGTGCAGCCGGACGAACTCGTCCTCACCGACGGGCAGCAAGAGGCGACGATGGCACTGCCAAAGGGGAAGAGCTACGTGTCCATCGCTCCCTTCGTCGATGAGACACACGACTGCTTCTATCACAGCCTCACGACCTGCCTCGGCGAGATGAGCGGGAAGGACGTCGATGTGGTGATCACCGATTCGGCTTCAGGCGAAGCAGTGGTCGGTCAGTCGACGACGACCTTCGACAACGGTTTCGTCGGCTTCTGGGTGCCGTCCGACATCACCGGTACCATCGAGGTCACCGCCGAGGGCAAGACCGGTGCGACCGAGTTTTCGACGAGAAGCGATGGGCCCACCTGCGTGACCGACCTCAAGCTGAAGTAGTCACGAGGCAGCCGGGCCGACGATCTTCACCCACTCAATAGGAGTACTGCTGTGACCCACCACATCGTCATCGGAGCGGGCTTGGCCGGTGCCGCGGCCGCGTATTCCCTGACTGCGCGCGGCGAGGACGTCACCGTGCTCGAGCGGCATACCCCGGCCAACGACCGCGGCAGCTCCCACGGTTCGGCCCGCATCTTCCGTTACGCCTACCCGGATCGTCTCTACACCGACCTCGTCGTGCGTGCCCGTGAGCTGTGGGACGACCTCGAGGCGAAATCGGGGATCGAGCTGATCACTCGCACCGGAGCTCTCGACTTCGGCGACGCCCAGCACACGGATCTGCTCGCCGAGATCTTCGACGAGGTTGGCGTCGAGTACGAGGTCCTCGACCCTGAGAGTGCCGCAGAACGGTGGCCGCAGTTCGCCTTCGACACCGACGTGCTATGGCACCCCGACGCCGGCGTCATCGACGCCGAGACCACGGTGACCACCATGCTCGACCGTGCGGTGGACACCGGGCGTGCCCGGATCCTCACAGATTGGACGGTCACCGAGGTGGCCCGACGATCCGCGGACGGCTTCCGTGTCACCTCGGCGAAGGGGGACATTGTCGAAGGTGACCGCGTCATCGTCGCGGCGGGCGGGTGGCTGCCTGACCTCCTCGGCGATCTTGGTCTTCCGCAAGCGTTCCACGAGGCGCTGCCCACATTCGAAGTGCGGCAGGAACAGGCGTTCCACATGCCCTACCGCGATGTCGGTGCGGACGGTCGGCCGAGCACCGACTGGCCGACGTTCATCCACAAATCCGGGGAGATGTTCACCTACGGACTGCCCGGCGGGCGGGACGCCGGTTTCGCGGGACAGAAGTTCGCGCAGTTCAACGGCGGGAAGGTGATCGGTTCGGCCCTTGACCAGGACGGACAGATCACCGAGGAGATGCGGACTCGGATGATCGACTATGCGAAGCGGAACCTGCCGGGACTCATTCCGGAACCGTATGCGGAGACGACGTGCCTGTTCACGAACACCCCGAACGAGGATTTCGTCATCGACGAGGTTGACGGTCTCGTCATCGTCTCGGCCTGTTCGGGGCACGGGGCGAAATTCGCGCCGCTGCTCGGCGAATTTGCCGCCGACCTCGCTACGGGTGCCGGCGATGTTCCGGATCGGTTCCGGGTGGGTGGCGCTTCGACGATGTGATCGGGTGGGGTGCCTCGGGGACTCGGTGTCTTAGCGCGGGGCTGCCTCAGCGCTTTGACGCGATGACGAGATGCCTCGTCGAATGGGCGACGAAGGGCTGACCCTGGCGCATCCGGGTGTCGAGCTCGCGCAGCTGCGGAAGGTAGTCGGCGACCGCGAAGTCGGGCACCCACCACGGGCACTTGCGCAGGATCCACACGATCGCGCCGACGTCGTAGAACTCCATGCGGCAGCGCGCGGTGCGCAGCGTTTCGACGGTGAGTCCGGCCGCCTCGGCGGCTTCTGATTCTGTCTGCGGATGCCGTGCCCGGCGGTTCTCGGGAAGCGGTCCGAGGAAGAACTCGATGAGTTCGAACGCCGAGGCCGGACCGACGTGCTGTGCGAGGTAAGTGCCGCCGGGGACGAGCACACGGCTGATCTCTGACCACGCAGGACTCACGGGATGCCGCGAAGTGACGAGGTCGAAGCTGCCATTGGCAAACGGCAATCGGCGCGGGTCGGCTTCGACGACATCGACTCCTCGCGGACCGAGCCGGTGACGGGCCACAGCGATATTGGGGCGGTGCGACTCGGTCACCGCCATGCGCGGCGGAAGCACCGGTGCCTCATCGACGACCTCACCGCCGCCGGTGTCGATGTCGAGGGCCGCGGTCGCCGTCGACAGCCGCCTGGCCAGCAGAGACGAGTACCTCCACGGAGGCCGCTCCTCGGTGGCACGTCCATCGAGCCAGTCGAATCCCCAGCCAGTGACATCGGCGGACTGTGCTTCGGTGACGAGCTCGTCGAATGCGCGCATGTGTCCATCCTCGCGCACACGACTCTCACCCGTCGAGCCAAGCGGTCACATCGACGAACAGATCGTGCGGTGCCTCGAGCGGCACGAGGTGGCCTGAGTGCGGGAACCGGGCCACGTGCGGGTTTCCGGGAAGCGCCTCGGCGAGGCGATCGGCCTGGTCGACCGGAATCCACGGATCGTCCTCACCCCACCCGATACGGACCGGGCAGCGCACCTCGCCGAGGCGGTCGACGACGGGCGCCGTGTGCTCGGGGCGCAGCGCGGCGATCTGCCGGTAGAACGCAGCTTGACCGGCGTCGGTGCGCCAGGGTGCGCTGAGTGCGGCGATCCATTCCTCGCTGAGACTCGAACGGTCTTCGACCGATGGCGATTCGTCGGCTGGCATGGCCGCCGCCCCGGAAATGTATTCGCGGACCAAGGCGCGATGGAGTCGAGGTGCGAGGGCGGCGAAGACCTTTTCGTTCTCGGCGACGAGGCGGAAGAACGGCGAACCCCACGGATCGAGAGTGACGATGTCGAGCAGATACAACGACGCGAAATCGCAGCCTTCGAGCAGGTGTGCGCCGAGAGCGACAGCGCCGCCGATGTCATGGGCGATGACGTGGGGATTCGAGACGTCCCAGCAGTCGATGAGCTCGGCCAGTCGATGACGTTGGGTGACGAGATCGACGGCGGGGGCGGCCTCGGCGAGGGGATTGTCCGTCGACTGTGCCGACGTTTCGGAGGGGCCGGGGACGGAATCGCCGGATGTGGCGGGAGTCGAGTCGCCGTAGCCGGGCATGTCCCAGAGGCGGACGCGGTTCGTCTGCGCGAGCTCGCGGGCAAGCGGCAGCCACATCCGCGCTGACCACGGGGTCCCGTGGCAGATGATCACCTCGCCGAGGCGGTCCCTGCCTTGGGGATCCGAGCCTCCGTCATACGCTGGTTCGACGGTCGTGGTGGCGACCTCGGTGCCGTCACTCAAGGTGATGCGGTCGGTGCTGATGCAGATTTCCGGGTTGTTCATGAAGCGACGGTAGAACTTCAGGTCGACCTGAAGTCAAGGTGTCATCATGGAGTCATGAAGATCGGGGATGCGGCCGCGCAATTGGGAACGGCTACGCATGTGCTCAGGCACTGGGAAGATGAAGGCGTCGTCGTGCCTGACCGGACTGCGAGCGGGCACCGTGACTATTCGTCAGAGCACCTGAGCAGGTGCCGGATCGTGCTGTCATGCCAGAGCGTGGGCATGAGCCTCGCCGAGATCCGGGCGGTTCTGCATCGCGGTGAGGCAGGGCGTGCGGAGGTGATCGCTGATCGGCTGTCGGTGATCCGTGCACAGCGGACCTCACTCGACTCAGCGGAGAAGTTCCTCCTCCACGTCCGCAGTTGTCGGCACGATCTCATGACACGGTGTCCGGACTGCTCGGAGTACGCAGGGTGAGGTGGGCCGCGCTGGGATTGCACGTGAGGCGATGGTGCGGGGCCGCCTCGGCGAGGTTGATGTTGCGGTGGGCGGAACTCGGTGCACATTGCGCGAATTCTCGGGTCGGTGATGGTCACAAAATCTCGCGGAACGGGCATGATGGCCTTATGACCACAGATATGGATATTGCGCTCAGCGCCGAGCTCGATCCCATCGTCGACATCGCCGCTGGGCTGGGTCTCGACGCGAAGGACATCATTCCCCACGGATGGACGAAGGCGAAGGTGCCGATCGACGTCCTCGACCAGGCGTCCGAGACCGCTACGGATGGCAAACTCATCCTCGTTACGGCCATGAGCCCGACCCCTGCCGGCGAGGGAAAGACCACGACGAGCATCGGCCTGGCCGACGGACTCAACGAACTCGCGCGGTCGAAGCCCGAGGTCGGCAAGGCCGTGCTCGCGCTGCGGGAGCCGAGCATGGGTCCGGTCTTCGGAATGAAGGGCGGGGCGGCCGGCGGCGGATACGCGCAGGTCGTGCCGATGGAGGACATCAACCTCCACTTCACCGGCGACTTCGCGGCCATCGCGGCGGCGAACAACCTCGCCGCGACCATGCTCGATAACCACATCCACTTCGGCAATGACCTCGACGTCGACCCGCGGCGCATCCACCTCCGCCGCGTCGTCGACCTCAATGATCGGGCGCTGCGGGGAGTCGTCGTCGGGCTCGGCGGACTCAACGGGGGAGTGCCCCGCGAGGATGCCTTCGACATCGTCGTCGCCAGCGAGGTCATGGCTGTGTTCTGCCTGGCCACCTCGTTGGCCGACCTCAAGGACCGGCTGGGACGGATCGTGCTCGCCCACAGCCGATCCCGCGAACCCATCACCGTCGCGGACATCGGGGCCGCAGGCGCGATGACCGCGCTGCTGCGCAACGCTCTGGCGCCGAACCTCGTGCAGTCCTTGGAATATTCGCCGGCATTCATCCACGGTGGACCGTTCGCCAATATCGCCCACGGCTGCAACAGCCTGCTGGCTACCAAAGCCGGCCTGGCGTTGGGGGATTGGGTGGTGACCGAAGCCGGATTCGGTGCCGATCTCGGCGCCGAGAAGTTCCTCGACATCAAATGCCGCACCGCCGGCATCTGGCCCTCTGCAGCGGTTGTCGTCGCGACGCTGCGAGCCCTGAAATACCACGGGGGAGTCGACGTGAAGGACGTGAACTCTCCCGATGTGTCAGCGGTGCTGGAGGGGATGAGCAACCTCGAACTGCACTGCCGGAACCTGCGCGAGATCTACGGACTGACGCCGGTCGTGTGCTTCAACCGGTTCCCCACCGACACCGACGAGGAGATGGCCGCGGCGATCTCGCACCTCGACGGGCTGGGCGTTGCCGCTGTCGAGTCGACGCACTGGGCCGATGGCGGCAAGGGCGCGATCGCCCTGGCCGAGGCAGTCGTCGAAGCTGCGGGCGGGGCACCGGAGGATCCGGCTGCCTCGGCGAAGTATTCGTACGAGTTGGACCTGCCGTTGGAGGAGAAGATCCGGACCATCGCGCAGCGGATCTACCAGGCCAAGGACGTCGATCTGCCGACCAAGGTCAAGCGGAAGCTCAAGCAATTCACCGAGGAGGGCTACGGTGATGCGCCCGTGTGCATCGCGAAGACGCAGTACTCGCTGTCGACGGATGGGAGCCTGCGCGGTGCGCCGACCGACCACATCATCGAGGTCAAGGACGTGCGGCTGTCGGCCGGAGCCGGGTTCATCGTCGTCATCGCCGGCGACATCATGACGATGCCCGGCCTGCCGCGCGAGCCCTCAGCGCTGAAGATCGACGTCACTGAGGACGGCAACATCACCGGCCTCTTCTAAGAGCTAATTACTACCCGACGGCGGCTCAGCAACCTGGCGCCAGGTTGCTCAGCCGCCGTCATGTAGCAATAGGGGTCAGTCGGATTTCGTGACGCGATCGAAGACGGCGTCGAGAGCTGCTGCGAGAGAGTCGCGGTTGGCTTCGTTCATCCACGCGTTATTGAGCATTTCGTTGAGGCCGCCCGGCGTCTCGTGTGCGGCGACGAGGTCGTCGATGGGGTCGGTGGTCTGGGCGAGGGTGGTGCCGAGACCGACGAACTGGCCGCGGATGAAATGATCGGCATCCGCCTGGTCCCAACCGCGATTGACGAGCCATGCAGTGATCGTCTGCAAGAACGCGAAGTGCGCCGACATTGTTGCTGTCACGGCCGAGAGCGTGGAGAACATCGTCTCATCGGCCGCGGTCACCGATCCGCCGAGGTGGCTCAGCATGTTTTCGACCGCGTCGTTGGCCGGGAACACGGCGGTCACTCCCTTGCGCTCGCGGACGGCGGGCAGGGGGATGACGCGCACGATCGTAGGGGATTGCGGAAGATGGGTGTCGAGCGTGTCCGTTGAAACGCCGGCGACGGCGCTGACCAAGGTCTTCTCTGCAGGGATGTCGAGTTCGTCCAGGACTGCGTCAGTCTGCTGCGGCAGAACTGCGAGGACGATGAGGTCGCTGTGGTCGACGACATCCTGATTGCTCTGGCAGGCCGTGGCAGACTCGATGGACTCACTGAGTTTCGCTGCACGGTCGGCATTGCGTGGGGAGAGGAAGATCTGGAGGTCGGCTTTCGCCTCACTGCCAGCAAGCCCTTCGACTATCGCCGAGGCGATCTCTCCGACTCCGATGAAACCAATGCGTGTCATGTGCTCCTCCTCGAGTGGCTTGTTCCTGTTCGCATTCTGTCATCGACTCAATGGTCCGGGTGCGCGGACCTCGAAGGGGAGGCGAGCTGACGCGTGTCCAAACAACCCGACGGCGGCCCAGATACTTCGCGCAAGGGATCTGGGCCGCCGTCGGGTAGCAAATGGAGCGGGTCGGCTTCACTCGAATTCGTTAAGCACCACCTCGGCGACGGCGGCGACCAGGGCCGGCCCGTCCTCCGATTTGGGATCGTCGGTTTCTGTCATCACGGAGATGACGGTGGGCTCGCGATCGTGTGGCGTGACCACAGCGATGTCGTTCTGAATCGCACCTGAGTGCCCCGATTTGTCTCTGACGACCCAGCCTTCGGGCGCGCCAGCGCGAATGAGCGGGTCGCCGGTCTCGTTCGCCGACATCCAGTCGAAGAGAACTTTGCGATCATCGTCCGAGAGTCGCTGCGGGTCGAGGAGGCCTAGCAGGTCGGTGGTGAAAGCGGCCGGGGTGGTGGTGTTGTCCGTGTCACCCTCTTCGACGTCGTTGAGCTCCGGCTCTTCGTCAGTCACCTCGGTCGTCGTGTCACCGGCCCTGTCCAGGGCATCGTCGAGGGCCTTGGACCCGCCCAGCTCATCGAGCACAATGTTCATCGCCAGGTTGTCGCTGACCCGCAGTGCGCTCTCGGCAACGTCTTCCAGCGGCAGTCCGTCGGCGACGTGCTTCTCCGTCACCGGTGTCCACCCGGCTTCGTCGACATCGGCCTGTGTCCAGGTCACGTTCTTCTCAAGCTCTTTCGGCGTCGTGCGATCAAGGAGTTCGGCGACGGCGAACACCTTGAGAGAGGAGGCGAAACCGAAGCGCTCGTCTGCTCGATGATCAACTGATTCGTCGGAACCGGTATCGACCGCGCTGACGCCGACTCTCGCGTCGTAGCGATCTTCAAGGTCTTTGAGTTGGTCTTCGACCTCTTGGTGGGCGGAGGCGTCCTTTGAGCTGGTTGTGGTTTCGGTGTGGGAGTCGGCGCTGGCCGAGGGCTGTGCCTCATTGGCAGCACAGCCGCTGACTGCCAAGGCAACCAACGTTGCCGACGCGAGAAGCTGCAGAGTTCGTACGGCCATCGAATCGTTCCGTTCTCTCCCTGCGGGAGTCGACGTGGGCAGTCTCCGCTGGCGAGGCTCGAACGGCCCCCCCGGTACGTTCTCGAACCTCAGCAACGACCAGTCTCCTCCGTCATCGCGGTCCTACGCGAATCGAGCAACGTTGCACTCCCCAAACAACCCGACGGCGGCCCAGATACCCCGCGCGAGGTATCTGAGCCGCCGTCGGGTAGTAATTGGGATCAGAAGCTGGGGAGGACGGAGCCGTCGGCCCACTTCTTCTCGATGAACTTCTTCACCTCGGGGGAGTGGAGCAGCTCGTCGAGCTTCTTGATGTTCTCGTCATCCTTGTTTTCGGTGCGTACAGCGAGGAAGTTGCCGTACGGGTTGTCGTCGGCCTTCTCCAGCAGGATGCCATCCTTGGCCGGGTTCAGGCCGGCCTCGAGGGCGTTGTTGCCGTTGATGACCGATGCGTCGACGTCTTCGAGGGTGCGAGCCAGCTGTGCGGCGTCGGCCTCGACGAACTTCACGTTCTTCGGGTTCTCCTCGACGTCGGAGAGCTTCGCGTCGATCGCGTCCACGCCGTCCTTGAGGGTGATGAGCTTCGCGTCTTCGAGCATCTTCAGCGCACGACCCTGGTTCGACGGGTCGTTGTTGATGCCGATCTTCGCGTTCTTCGGGATGTCACCCACGTCCTTGATGTCGTTCGAGAACAGCGCGAAGGGTTCGAGGTTGATGGGCTTGAAGCCGGTGATCTCGTATCCCTGGCCTTCGACCTCGGAGTCGAGGTAGGGCTTGTGCTGGAAGTAGTTCGCGTCGATGTCACCGTCGTTGAGCGCCTTGTTCGGCAGCGTGTAGTCCGTGTACTCGGTGACCTCGATGTCGAGGCCGGCATCCTCGGCGAGGTTCTCATCCACGTAGCGCAGGATGTCGCCCTGCGGCACCGGGGTCGCCCCCACGGTGAGCTTCGTGATGTCGCCGTCCTTCTCACCGACGGAGTCGGTGCCGCCGCCGACGAGTCCGCAGCCCGAGAGCAGCAGAGTCGCGCTGGCCGCGATCGCAATGAGTTTCGTCTTCATGATTCTCCTTGATGTGTTCTGTGTGTTGTGAAGAGTGCGGGTGAGGTGAATATCGCCGAGGCGGCTCACCGGTGGTCGACCGTGCGGGCCAGCCGATCGCCGATGAACTGGATGAGCGTGACGATGAGGACGAGGACGATGATGCAGGCGATCATCGTGTCCGCCTGGTAGCGCTGGTAGCCGTAGGAGATCGCCAGCGCACCCAGACCGCCGCCGCCCACGGCACCGGCCATCGCGGTATAGGACACCAACGTCACCGAGGTGACCGTGGCTGCTCCGATGAGACCGGGCATCGCTTCGGGAACGTAGACCTGGCGGACGACCTGCCCATTTGAGGCGCCCATCATCAGTGCGGCTTCGATCTTGCCTTCGGAGACCTCGCGCAGCGAGTTCTCGACCAGGCGGGCGTAGAAGGGGATCGCGCCGATCGTCAGCGACACCACGGTCGCCTGCCAGCCCAGCGCCGAACCGACGACGAATCGGGCGAAGGGGATGAGGGCGATGATAAGGATGATGAAGGGGATCGAGCGCGTGATGTCGACGATGAAGGACAGCACCCGATAGACGACCGGGTTCGAGTTCAGCCCGCCCTTCGAAGCGGTGAACAGCCAGATGCCCAAGGGCAGTCCGAAGAGCACGGCGAGTCCGGTCGACCAGGCCGTCATGAGCAGAGTCTCGATGGTTGCCGGCCACATCTGATCGGTGATCGCCGGGTTGTCGAACCATGTGGGATCGTTCATCAGGCGGCCTCCTCCGCATAGATTCCATCGGCTTTCAGGGCGCTGATCAGCTCTTTCGCCTGCTCGGCCGAGTCGACGGAGAAGCGCAGTCGACCGACCTGGCGGCCCTCGATCGTTTCCACGGCTCCGGCGAGGATCGCCTCGGCGCTCGCACCGGCATTCTGCGCGGCGGTGAGCACGGTGGGCAGATCGGTTCCGGCCAGTGACACCTCGACGAGGCTGCCCGCCCCGTCATCGATGCTGACCGGAGGCAGGGGGACGAGATCCTTGGCCAGGACCGATCCGGGCTCGGCGATGACCTCGGCGAGTTTCCCGGTCTTGGCCACGCGCCCGTCGGCGAGCAGCGTCACGGAGTCGCAGATCTCACGGATGACGGACATCTCGTGGGTGATGATGAGGACGGTGATGCCCAGGCGGTCGCGCAGGGAGCGGATGAGGCCGAGGATCTGATCCGTCGTCGTCGAATCCAGCGCCGAGGTGGGCTCATCGCACAGCAGCACCTTCGGCTCTGCGGCCAGGGCTCGGGCGATGCCGACGCGCTGCTTCTGTCCGCCCGAGAGCTGGGACGGATAGTTGTCGACTCGGTCGCCGAGGCCGACGAATTCGAGGAGTTCACGGGCCTTGTCCAGGCGTTCGGCCTTCGGCACTCCGGCGATCTTGAGCGGGTGGGCGACGTTTTTCAGCGCCGTGCTCGAGTCGAGGAGGTTGACGTGCTGGAAGACCATGCCGATGCTGCGACGGGCTTCGCGCAATCCGGCACCGGACTGGTTCGTGAGGTCGACGCCGTTGATCGACACCGTTCCGGAGGTGGGGGACTCGAGTCCCGTCAGGCAGCGGATGAGCGTGGACTTGCCGGCGCCGGAGCGGCCGACGATGCCGTGGATCTCTCCGGCGGGGACCGAGAGGTCGATCTCCTCCAGGGCGACGGTCTCTCCGAACACCTTCCGCAGTGCGCGCAGTTCGATCACAGGCGCCTCCTCGTGTGGTTGACGAATGCCGCGCACGGTGGTGGACGGCAGAAAAATGGGGATGGGTCGGTCTACGGTCCAGTAGGGCCGACGATTCAGGATGACAAGGAATCGTCTCGGCGCTGTCATGAGATGTCATAAAAGGACGCATAGGCGGCCTATCGTGACGAAGGCCTCACTGCGGAAAGAGGGAAACGCAGCGGTCCGCCTCGGGGAGGCAGAGATGACGAGACGGTGAACGGTGGTCGAAGTCGGGGCAGAATCCAGCAGCATTTTCCTCCGACGTAACCCGATGTCCATGTCCGGGGCGTACCTGTGGTTGATCGACAGGTTCGCTTGCCCGGTGTACCCGGCGCGCGGACGAGCTCCACGGCGGGACCGGTGAATGCACGAAGAATCGAGCAGGATCGCAGCGATCGTTCCCTGCCACAACGAGGAGATCACCGTGGCCAAGGTCGTCGGCGACCTCAAGTCCGCAGTCCCCGGCATCACGGTCTACGTCTACGACAACTGCTCGAGCGATCGCACCTCCCAGCGCGCCGCCGAAGCCGGTGCCATCGTGCGCAAGGAGAACGTCCCCGGCAAGGGCAATGTCGTCCGCCGCGCCTTCGCCGACATCGACGCCGATATCTACGTGATGATCGACGGCGACGACACCTACGAGGCGGCCCACCTGCCCGAGATGATCGACACCCTGATCTCCGGCCCCTACGATCACGTGCTCGGGGTTCGCCAGGACAATCAGGAGACCACGTCCTACCGTCCCGGCCACGAAGCCGGGAACAAGATGTTCAACCGGCTGACCGGGTGGCTCTTCGGTTCGCAGGTGTCCGACATGCTCTCGGGCTACCGCGTCTTCTCCCGCCGTTTCGTCAAGTCGTTCCCCGCGATCAGCCGCCGGTTCGAGATCGAAACCGAACTGACCGTGCACACGATGTCGCTGCGCCTTCCCACCACCGAGGAGGCCGTGGACTTCCGTGACCGACCCGACGGAAGCGAGTAGAAACTCTCGACCTTCAAGGACGGGTTCCGCATCCTCGGGCTCATCTCCGCTCTCGTCCGCCACGAACGACCCCGCCTGTTCTACGGCACGCTCACCGCCGTGCTCGCCGCCCTGTCGCTGGTCTTCGGTCTGCCCGTGGTGTGGGAGTTCTGGCAGACCGGGCTGGTGCCGAGGTTCCCGACTGCGATTCTTGCCACCGCACTCATGGGGCTGGCGTTCCTGCTCGGCAGCGTCGGCCTGACCTTGGACGGTCTCCGCAGGGCTCGTCGCGAAACCTCCCGCCTGGTCTACCTCAGCCTGCCCGCCGTGACCGGACGACCCGTCACGCGGCGGCAGGCTCCGCGACAGACCGGTCCCGCGGACGAAGAGTTCTCGGCTCCGGAGGCAGAGATCTTTGCCGACGCAGCACGGATGAAGCCGAGCCGGCAGGTGCGGGCACGCTTCGCTTCATGAGTCGTTCTGCTATTCGCAGGTGGCTGACGTCCCCTCTGGCATGGGATCTGCTGCTCGGAGTACTCGTCGCGATCTGGTCGGCGCTTTTCCTGCGCCTGTTCTGGCCCGGTCGGGTCAACGTCGATATCGCCAATCAGTACCTGCAGGCAACCGGGAAGATCCCGTACTCCGATTGGCATCCGCCGGTGATGAGCGCGGTGTGGCGAATCCTCATCGACATCACCGGAGACCCGGGCAGTCTGCTCCTGCTGCAGGTCGGTCTGCTGGCCGCGGCCGCGTGGGGGATCGGGGTGCTCGTCCACCGTTCTGGGGCGCCGAGGTGGGTGTCGCTCTTGGGGCCGACCATCATGGTCACGCCTTGGGTCGTCTCCCAGATGACGACGCTGTGGAAGGACACGCAGATGGCCGTGGCCATCCTGCTCGCCGTCGTCCTCATCATGATCACCCGCTTCCTCCCGAAGACATGGCTGCTGAGGCTTCCGGCGCTGGCCCTCCTCGTCTATGCGGTGGGGGTGCGGAAGAACGCGGTGTTCGCGGTCGTGCCGATCGCCGTGTACGGCGGATGGTGCCTGATGCAGCTGTGGCGCAACCGTCGAGGACGTTCCGGAGACTCAGCCGCGACGGTCTCCGAGTCACCTGAGACTTCAGAACCGACAGCAGACGCCGCGAAGGAAGGACGCCCGCTTCTGCTGACGGCGGTTTCGTCGCTGATCGTGCTCGGACTCATCGGCGGAGGCGTCAAAGTCACCGATGCTGTCATCGCCTCGCAGTTGGGAGTGACGAAGACCGGCCAGATCTCACAGATCTTCCTCGACGACGTGATGTTCTCCGTGCCGGACGCCGAACTCAGGAAGTCCGGGGCACCGAAGGAACTCACCGACCACATTAGTTCGGCCCGCGACAAGTGCCTGGAGAAGGGCGAGATCTGGGACTCGTACTGGAACTGCTACGGCAGAGGCACGACTGGGAAGGCCTTCAGTCCCATTGCCTACCAGGATGAGCTGAAGTCGCTGTGGTTGAACGAAGTCGTGACTCATCCGGTCAGCTACATCGAATATCGGACATCGGTCTACTCCTCCTACTTCTTCACCTCGAAGCTCGAATACTGGGAGGCCGACTGGGACGGCGATGCGCAGAGGGCACGTTTGCCTGCAGGGAGCGCAAAGGCTGACTACATCTTCCGACCGTATGTCGAGGACTTCGCGCTGGGAACTTTCCCGATGCTCTTCAAGCCCTGGTTCTGGACCCTCGTCGCCGTTCTGCTGCTCGGTCTCGAGTACCGATCGCGCAGCCGCACCCGTCGCGAACTGAACGCGTCTGCCCACCGGCCGCGGTCCTTCTGGCCCGAGATCACGGTCCTGGCCGCCTCGGCGCTGTGCTACATCTTCGGGTACTTCCCGATCGTGCCGGCGAACCATTTCCGGTACACGTTCTGGCCGGCGCTCGCCGTTACCTTCGCGATCGTCCTCTGGCTCGCTCAGCGCCGCATCCAGCAAGTCCGAATCCTAGGGCCATAGACTGAGTGCAGTTATGAAAGAGTCATTCTCGGACCGTCTCCGGCGCCTGGCGGTGGAAGCCTTCAAGTTCCTCACCGTCGGCGGGCTCGGCTATATCGTCGACGTCGGCCTGTCGAACCTTCTGGCGTACGGGTTCGGTCCGATTCCCGCCCTCCTCGAGGGCAGCCCGATCAAGTCGAAGATCATCTCGACGATCCTGTCGATGATCGTCGTATGGATGGGCAACAAGCTCTGGACCTACGGCGACCGGACCACGAACTCGAACATGCGCGGCATCGTCCTGTTCGTCGCGGTCAACCTCGTCGGCATGATCATCACGGTCATCCCCCTCGGTGTGACCTGGTACCTGCTCGATATGCGCGACCAGCTCACCTATAACATCTCGACGAATGTCATCGGCATCGGACTGGCGATGATCTTCCGCTTCTACGCCTACCGCACCTGGGTGTTCAAGGACCAGGCCCCCGACACCGAGGTGGTCGTTCCCATGGAGGAATCGAGCCGGGTCCCCGACGACCGGGGCTGAGCGCCACCGGCCGCTCGCGCTGCTGGCTCCGCCTCTCTTCCGGCGGCTTGGGTGCTTGCCCGCTTCCTCGTACCTCCGCTTGGGTGGGACAAATGGTCGCGCCCGCCGCAGTTTTCTGTGACCATTTGGACCACCTAGGGACCCCGATGAGCAACTGCTCGCCGCTGGTCAAGAATCCAGGTCGCTATCGGATAGTCTCGGGCGCTGAAATTATCCGGTGCTGACCTATGTTTGGTCTCGAATGTCCATTGGTGACCTATTCTCGGGGCGCCAGGTGCCGCGCCGTCAGCGGGTGCGGCGCAGCTTGCGGTAGGCGCTGACGACGGGGGCCGGGGTGACGGTGCGCAGTTCGGCTCGAATGAGCATCCGCTTCTGCTTGAGCAATGCCGACCGACGGTTCGGCAGTTGACCGGACCGTGCTCGGGTGGCCAACAGCCCCAGGTCTCGGCGCAGCTGTCCGTCTTGCGCGTGGAAGTAGTTCTCGGTCAGCCATTCCTGGTCAGGGAATCCGATTGACCCGGCAGCCACATCGGCCAATGTTCCGGTGGCGCCCGAGCCTTCGAAGACCTCGTTGAGCAGCTCGGCATTGAAGCCGAAGTCAGAGACGAGCAGGGTCGGAATGCCCCGATCGATGGATTCGAGGGCCGCAGTCGAGGACACAGTGACCAGTGCCGAGCCGTCGGTGAGGAAGTCGCTGAGGGGACCATATCCGAGCTCGATGCGGTCCGCTCCAGGTACTCGGCGGGTGCGGAAGTCGTCGATGATCTCGAAGTAGGAATGCTGTTCGTGATGGGTTTCGAACTCACCGGGACGCGACCGCATCTTGATGACCGCCGTCGAATCCGGGCGCCTGTCGGCGAACTCGGCCAGGGCCGCAATGATCGCCTCACGGTCGGCACGCTCGGCCGGAACCTTCGCCTGCGGGGCGAAGAGCAGAGTCCTTGGGGCCGCAGGGGCACCGGTTCGTGCGGCACCCGCCGAGGAAGGCGCGGCGGCGTCGGATGGTGGGGGCGCCTCGGCGAGGGATTCCGCTGGTGCCGCGAGCTGCGGAATGCCTTCCGAACGCAGCATCGGCAAGCGCGCCAACAGAACTTCGCAGGGCACCTGCGATCGTGCGCTCGCCTGGGTGTAGGCGGCCACCTCGGCGGAGGAATGGGCGAGGAACGCATCCATCAGCCGGCGATAATTCATCCCCTTGCCGCTGGCCGGCAGACCCATTCCGGGCAGCCCAGAGACCAGGGCAGGACGGTCCGTGCGGGTGTGCGCGGTGAGGAAGACCTGTGCGACGATCGGGCCGGTGGCGGCGCCGAGGACGATATCGGGGGAGTGATCGGCGATGACCTGAGCGAGGTCGGCCCGCGTGATGACGGGAACCTCGCGGTGCTCCCAATCGGTGCCGGCGACGGCGCTGGCGATCTGCTCATCTGTCGGCAGAATCGGATTGTCGACGAGGAACACGCGTCCCTCCACGTCGGGCAGGGACGATAGCAGCTGGGTCGCCCACTTGAGATACGACTCACTGTCGGAAATCGAGAGGATGCGGATAGGCTCAAGCCCGGCCGATCGCCGAGGCGGCAGCACCGGCCCGTCCGGGCGAGTCGACTGCGACGACTGATTGTCCGCGCGTGTGCGCTCGGACAGATGCGAGGGGCGAGGCGCGGCGTCGGCGAGTGACGGCGGCAGGATGGGACCGCTGTAGTGGGGGTCGCTGGATTCAGGAATCGTCATCTGCCTTGACCGACTGGGCGTTGAGGGACTTTCGCAGACTATCGGGTGAGGCACCGGTCCACCAGTCAGCGGGGATCTCGGTGACCTGGATGTCGACATCGGGGTTGAGCACAGCCAGGGACACCGCCGCCGTCGAGGGCAGGCTGCGGATCGTCGATCTCGGCGGCAGGTTGATCAGCCGCAGCTCGATCGGCAGACCGAGATGCTTGATCCGCACCCGGTCGTCACGGGCGAGATCGGCGAGGAACTCCTCGGTCTCACGGCGATGCGGGTAATAGGTGATCGACCCGTGGGCGTCGATGATGCCGTCGACCCAAGCGCGGTAGGCGAAGGCGTCGATGAGTCCGTCGGCGGCCAGCGACGAACCGATGACTGGATTGTCACGTGGATGGCTGCCGCCGGTGGGCAGTGTCTGCAGGTGTTCGAACTGGTGGCGGGTGATCTCGCCGCCGGATTTGAGGAACGCTTTGCGCAGCGGCTTCGCCACCGGCAGCGCCGTGTGCCAGCGCAGCTTGCCCACAGTGGCGAGGTGGCGCAGTCGATCGGCGACGTGTGCGGCCATCACTGTGCGCGAGGCCTTGAGCTTCTGTCGTGGACGGACCAGCGGACCGCGCTTGGCTGTGAGAATCTCGATCGCCGAATACGTGGCCAATCCGTCGTCGAGGATGACGACTTCGGGCATTCGACGTTCGAGATAGGCCAACGCCAAAGCCTTGTGCACCTGACCCGAGCACGCATCACCGAGGTAGATCCGGTCGAAGTTCGTCTTCCGCAGCACCCCCGGCTTCGCCCCTTCACGCTCGAGGCGCACGTTCTTCGGCAGCCAGGCAGTGTCGAAAGCATCAAGGAAGGACGTCATTCCTTTTGCGTTCGCCCGCGCCCGGATGAGCAGGTCTTCGGTCGGCTCGTGGGATTCGAGAGCTGAGAGGAACTGCAGTGGGGACTCGACGAAAGCGATGGCGCTCCGGCGCTTCTTCGGTGTCACCGCTGTTGGATCCGTTTCATGATGCGTTGTTGTTTTCTTGCCACGGCTTTGATCACGAGCGTTCCTGATCGTTTGATCATCCGCTTAGGAGCAAACGCCTTCGACGTGCTGCCCGGCAGAGCGAGCGCGGTCAGGCGTCGGCGCTTGAAATAGCGACTGAATCGGTCGGCTGACTCGCCGTGGCCTGTGCTGACGTCGAAGACCTCTGTGAGGAAGTCTGTTGCCGCGTCACGCAGATCGTGCGACTGCGTCGGTGCCATGCAGTAGGTGACGGCGGCGAGCAGACGGCTCAGCTGCGGATGTGCGTCGGCCTTTTCCGGGGTGCTGCCGTCGCAGATCTCGGAGATGATCGTCAATGGGATGCGATTGCTGTTCTGATAAGGAGCGATGGCTTCGAGCAGCAGATCCGTACCCACAGCCAGGGCAGGTACCTGATAGATCTGGCGAGCAGTCATCAGCGCGGTCGAGAAGCCGCCGACGATCAGGTCGGGAGCCAGACGATCGATGATGACCTCGGCCATGACGGGCAGGTCGAAAAGTTGCAGAGTGATCCCGAGTTTCTGTGCTGCCTCGAACAGTGGTCCTGTCTGCGAGGGAGGAGCGGCCGGGTGCGGTTTGAACACCACGACTTCCATTCCGCGCGCAGCGGCGGCCTCGATCATGTCGATGTGCAGCTGCGTCTCTTCCTCAGAAGTGATGAGTCCGAGCGCCGACAGATACTGGCCGACAACCAGTGCCCACGGACGTTTGCTCGACGGCGCGGCGCTGAGAACCCCTCCCAGCTCGTCCTCCAGTGCTTCGGCCGAATGCTCGCCGAGCTCGCGCACCACACCGGTGAACGACTCAACACCCAGTGGGCGGTGGACGATTCCGAACTCGCGGAGCAGTTTCGGCGAGATTCCCGGCACCAGCGGCAAGTAATGCAGCACGGACATGCGCTGACCGTTCGTCAGCGGAATCTGATTGCGGGTCGGGCCGAAGCTCATCAGCCCGTCGGCATGTACCCTGATCGTCGCGCGGGAGAACACTCGGCCAAGCGCAATGGCCGGGTTGACCTGGGGCGATTCGATTACGAGTTCGATCTCGTCGGTTTCGTCCAACCCCCACCGGCTACGCAGATACGATTCCACGACCGGCAGATCCGTATGATCGGGCCGCCATGACGAAGGATGGACGTGCAGAGGCGCGAGCGCCTCATTGAGGTTGACGACCCGATCGAACCGGGCGATCAACGAGGCGGCTCCCGGCGAATCGACGAAGGTTTCCGAGAGCTCCATGACCACGGCGTTGTTGCTGACCAGAAGGATCCGTTCGGTCGGAGCCGGGGTGTCCTCGGGCGCGAATCCATCGGTTCCCATCAGCGCCGGAGCCGCTGGCCGGTCGTAGTCACCGCCATCGATTCCTGCCGCCAAGCAGACGAGTTCGAACAGGGTCGAGGCCAGAAAGATCTGTTTCACTTCACCATCTCCAGCATTAACGAAGGTGCGTCATTGAGGTAGCTGCTGACGTTGAGCTGTCGTCCCTGTTTCTGCAGAACGAACTCCTCACGCAGATACTGTGGCGGAATCTTCGCCGAAATCGTTCGTGCACCCCTTCGCAACTGGTTTCGCAGGGACGCCGGCGACGCTGCGAAACGATTGATCTGATGGTCGAGGATTGCCAACCAGTTGCGGATGGCCTTCGGCCATAGTCGGTCGGCGTCCGGTTCGGCAGCGACGAGATCGAAGATCTGTCCGAATGCGCGGATGAAATCCAGCTGTCGAATGTCGACGACACGCGACAGAGAACCCGCCATTCCTCTTCGATAGAGAATCCCTGGAGCATCGACGACGGCGAAGGACTCGGCCTGCAGGTGCAGTCGCCAGATCCAGGACCGGTCTTCGGCAGTCATGAAGTTCTCCGGGAAATGGAGGATCCCCTGTTCGAGCACTCGCCGGTGGAAGATGCCGGCCCAGGCGAACGGATAGTCGACCATCGTCGATTCGTAGACGGGCAGGATCCCCACCTTGGGATCCAATGGCACGTCACGCACCGATATCGGCGCGAGTTTGCGCACCCGTTTGGTCCCCTCGACCGTCGTATGGTCACAGCGGATGAAATCGACTCCGAGCCTATGTGCTGCGGCAAGCATCGAGGACAGATGCCCCGGGGCCAACCAGTCGTCCCCATCGAGGAAGATGATGTGCTCTCCGCGGGCAGATGCCAGCCCCTTGTTTCGGGCATTGGCAAGTCCGGTCGCCTCCGGGTTGGTGAGGACCTCGAAATGAGGGAACCAAGTGCTGAACTCATCGAGCAGCTCCGGCGTCTCATCACTTGATCCGTCATTGACGAAGATCAGCTGAGTGCGGTCCCAGACGGGGCCCTGCTGCCTCAGTGAGCGGAACAGCGTGCTCAGGTAGGGGGCACCATCTTTTGCGGGAATGATGATGCTCAGGTCGAAATCGGTCACGGGCCTTCTCCGAAGATTGCGGTCATGGATTGGTCCACCAGAAAATCAGTGGATCGGACATGGCTGAGCCACCTCGGCGCAGAAAATCCTCGCCGAGGTGGCTCAGCCGCTTGCTCAGGCCGTGACCTTGCGCAGGGAATCGATCTTCGATTCCTCGCCCGGCATGACGCGCTTGACTCCGTCGCCGAATGCGGTTTCGAGGACGCGGACGCCCTTGACGAGGGAGGCGAACTCGCGCGGTTCCATCGAGGCGGACTGGTCGGATCCCCACATGGAGGAATCCAGGGTGATGTGACGTTCGATGGTCACGGCACCCAGTGCGGCTGCGGCGAACGAGATCTCGAGGCCGAGTTCGTGCCCGGAGTAGCCGACGGGAACTCCGTAGCGCTCGCGCATGGCCGGGATGGCCTTGAGGTTGACCTCTTCGGCCGGCAGCGGGTAGGTCGAGGTGGCGTGCATGAGCACGAGCTTGTCCCGGTCGAAGACCTCGACGGCCTTGTCCAGGGTCTCCCAATCGGACATGCCCGAGGAGCACAGGACGGGCTTTCCGGTGGCGGCGATCGCGCGCAGCAGTTCGAAGTCCGTCAGCGAGGCCGAGGCCACCTTGTAGGTCAGAGCATCGAATTCGTTCTCGAGGAAGTCGACGGAGTCGGTGTCCCATGGGGAGGCGAACCACTGCAGTCCGACTTCCTTGGCATAGCGGTCGATCTCAGTGTATTCGTCGATGCCGAACTCGACGCGGTGCTTGTAGTCGATGTAGGTCATCTCGCCCCACGGGGTCGAGCGCATCTTCGACTTCTGGTGTTCGGGAACGGCCACCTCGGGGTTGCGCTTCTGGAACTTCACTGCCTGCGCACCGGCGGTGACGGCGACATCCATGAGCTGCTTGGCGATGTCGACGTCGCCGTTGTGGTTGATGCCGATCTCACCGATCATGTACACGGGCTGGTTCGGGCCGACGAGGTGCTCTCCGATGGCCACGGGGGCGAGTTGATCAGTCATGAAACCTGCTTTCGGTTGGCACGCGAAATCTCCGCGCGGTTAGTGAACTGCGGCTGGTGCCGCGGGACGGACGGTTGCTGGTCGGGGAAGGCGGACGCGTGGCCGGACAGGGCCGCCGACTGGTGGCCGGCCGGGTGTCCTGACTGGTGCTCTGCCAAGGTCGATGGGTGTCCGGTGGGCGACCGCAGTGAGGTCAGGGTTGGATTCGGCAGGGGTTCGGCCGCCTCGACGGGGATGGGAATGAGGTCGCAGACCTCACGCACCGCACCCCGTCCGCCGGGTGTGTCGAGGATGACGCGGGCGGCGGCGAGGACGCGCGGGTGGGCGTCGGCGACGGCGATGGGCCAGCCGACGACGTCGAAGGCCTCGAGATCGTTGATGTCGTTGCCGACGTAGGCGACGCGAGCCGGGTCGAGGTCGTTGGCGGTGATCCATGCGTCGAGGATGCTGGCCTTGTTGTCGATGCCCTGGGCGACGTCGACGCGCAGCTTCTCCGCGCGGCGGGTGACGACGGGGTTGCGTTCCTTCGACAGGATCATCACGGGCACGCCGGACTTCACGAGTCGGGAGATGCCCATGCCGTCGCCGCGATGGACGCGCACCTGTTCGTTTCCGTCCTCGTCGACATAGGCGCCGTCGTCGGTGTGGACGCCGTCGAAGTCGGTGACGAGGGCGTCGACGTCGATGACCTGAGTGGTTTCCTGGGTCTGCGATGCTGCGATGGCGCGGACGAGAGTGAGGTCGGACATGTCGTCGATCTCGCGGGCGTGCTCGGGCGGGACCTCTTCGATGCCGATGCGGCCGAAGAAGCGGTGCTCGTGCTCGATGAGGCCGGAGGTGCGCATGACGTAGAACGCACCGGTTTCGTTGAAGTGCTTGGCGCGGTCCTGGCGGCGCGGCCGGAAGCTGGCTTCGTGTCCGACGGCCACTGCCTGGGTGTCGTCGTCGAGGCGCCACAGGAAGGAGTGGTCTTCGACGGCGGAGAAGACGACATCGGCGTCGTCGTCACGGACCGTGCGCACCGCGTTCTCGATCGAGGCGGAGTCGATGAAGGGGGAGGTGCACTGCATGAACACGGTGATGTCGAAGTCTTCATCGAGGGTCGACAGTGTGTGGATGAGCGCGGATTCGCTGGTGGCGGTGTCGCCGGCGATCTCGGCGGGGCGGTGGGCCACCTCGGCGCCGGCACGCAGGGCTTCGGCTGCGATTCCGTCGTGGTCGGTCGAGACGATCACACGGTCGATGCTGGGGCTGGCCTGGGCGGCGTTGATGGCGCGGGCGAGCAGGGAGATTCCCGCGACCTTCTGCAGGTTCTTCAGCGGGATGCCCTTGGACCCTCCGCGCGCGGGGATGATCGCAACGGTGCGGTGGGGAGTGGGGGAGGAGCTTTCTGCCGCCTGGTTCGCGGCCACGGTGGTGCGCGCATCCGGCTTCATCTCCGACTGAAACTCGGTTGCGTTGGGCTCGTAGGTCGTCGACTGGTCATTCACAATGATTCGACGCTAACGACGGGGTGTTACCTCAAGGTGAACACGCCATGTCGCCGAGGCGACCCTTCGATGGCGGACCCGTGACGGACCAAGCCCGCTGGTCGGCGGCGGGTAGGACCGTGCGGCGAAGTTCAAGCCATCCGCTGTGCCCGCGACCGGTAGCCGTCACACAGAAAGTGCACGGGAGACAACTCGGTGTCAGTATGCTCGGGCGGTGGTCACCTCTGAGTGCACGCTGCCTATGCCGGGCTCATCGCCTTTTGGGTAGGCCTGTGAATCGCTCCATCGCCTTTTGGACGGATCATCGGGTTCGAAGGCGAGTATCTGATCAAAAGGTGATGACGAGTGGAACAGAACTAGATGACGCGCAGTACGAAGCTGCCGGCGGCGTGATTCGACGGAGCCGGTGCGGCGCGTGGGTGTACGCCAACGTCAGCCGGTCAGCGCCACGTGATGTTCCACATGCGGTTGTTCCAGGCCGAGAACGGGATGACCTCACCGGTGTAGACGGGCCAGAAATAGGCGAAGGCGAGGATCGCTGCGACGAGGAACAGGCCGACGCTCAGCCGCCTGGCGAACAGCGCCGCGGAGATCCGGGCGAAACGCTGCTTCGCTGCGGGCCTCGACGGCGTTCGGTCGGTTGCCGACGCTGACGCTGCGGGCCCCGGCGGCGTTCGGTCGGCCGCCGACGCCGCAGCCGATGCCGACGGCCCACGGCCAGCAGCCGGCGGATCGCCTCGGTGCCCGGCCGCTTGCCCGCCCCCGGGCGCTTGACCACTCACAGGCACCCGGCCCCAGACGAGGGTCAGGCAGTACGTCACGGCCAGCACCACAAACGGCACCATGACGATGGTGTAGAAGGTGAAGATCGTCCGCTCCTGGTAGGCGAACCACGGCAGCCAGGTTGCCGCCAGGCCGGCGAGGATGACGGCTGGTCGGACGTCCCGCCGGATGATCCACACGATGAGGCAGACGAGCACTGCCAAGGCGGCCAAGCCCCAGATCACAGGATTGCCCACCGAGGTGATCGCCGAGGAGCACTTCGCGACCGTGCACCCCATATCGCCCCGGTCGTAGGACTCGTAGTAGAACGACGTCGGCCGCCACTGCACGATCCAACCCCACGGGTTCGACATGTACGGATGCTCCGAGTCCAGCCCGACATGGAACGAGTACGCCGTGTAATGATAGTGCGCCAGAGACGGCAGCCAGTCCAACCAGTCCGGCAGCGCACGCCACCAGCCGAAATTCTCCGCAGCCCACTGCCGGTCCCAGGCATCATCCGACCGGATCCACCCGGTCCAGCACGCCACATAGGTCACGAGCGCGATCGGCACGAGCTTGAAGAACGAGGGAATGCTGTCGCGGATGAGCATGCCCAGCCACGGATGCACGACCCCGGCCCGATACCGCGAATGCACATCCCACAGGACGAGCAGAATCCCGAACGCCGCCAGCGCATACAGACCCGACCACTTCACTCCGGTAGCCAAGCCGAGGCTGATCCCCGCGGCGAAGATCCACGGACGCGCGCCGAGGCGGAGCCCGAAGTTGATCAGGTCCCTGGACTTCGTCCGACGCCGACGTCGGGCTTCCGCGGTGGGCGGGGCCGCCTCGGTGATGGGAGCAGCGGAGGAGATCGACTCGGTCAGCGTGGTCGGGAAGGTTCGGGGGACTGCACCCGGGTCGGCGGGGGAGGAAGCGGCCGTCTCGGTGGTGGTCGATGTGGGAGTGGCGGCCGCCTCGGGGAGGGGTTCTGGATTCTGCTGGGTGCGGGACGGTGCGAAGCTGTCTATTTCAGCGGTGCGCTGGGTCCATGCGGCCAGGCGCTTCGTCACCTGCTCGCGGTCGAGGAGGATGAAGAAGAAGGCGAGGAGGACGAAGGCCATGAGCACGATGTCGAGCAGGCTCGTGCGGGAGTGGACGAAGTGCTCGCCGTCGATGGCGAGCAGGCCGGCGGCGACGCAGGCGAAGAATGCCGAGCGGAAGAGCTTCCAGGCGATGACGCCGAGGAGGAAGATCGTCAGCGTGCCGATGATCGCCACGGTGAAGCGCCAGCCGAACGAATCGTCGGCGCCGAAGAGGTCGATGCCCCACCCGATGAGCCACTTGCCCAGCGGCGGGTGGACGACGTATTCGGGGGTGGGTTCGATGACGCTGGGGTCGCCGGCGTTGAAGGAATCGTCGGCGTTCTCGGGCCAGGAGCGTTCGTAGCCGAAGTTGAAGACCGAGTAGCCGTCCTTGACGTAGTAGGTCTCGTCGAAGACCAGTCGGTGTGGGAAATCAAGGCGGAAGAGTCGCAGGGCCGCACCGATGCCGGTGATGACGAGCAGGGCTGGCCACATCCACAGCGGTGCGCGGGTGGCCCACATGCCGGCGTGGAAGGTTTCGCGGCGCATCGCAGCGGCGCCGGCACGCACCTTTTCACGTTTCCTCGCCAGGTGCTCGCGGGCGATGCGCCTCGTGGGGGCCGGGGAGTCTGCGGTGTGTGTCATCGGAGTCCAGTTTAGGGATCTCGGCGGGCGGGGCTCTCATGCGACCCGCAGGGAAGGGCTGCGGTTGTTGACGGGCAGTCGGGCCGGGCATGAGGTTCGGCACCTTGAGCAGGACTCTTGGGCATTCGCCACTGCGCATCACTAGAGTAGTGGGAGACAGCCGGAGTCAGAGCGAATGGTGCACAACGTGTCGAACAACCCCAACTACCGCCCGAGCGACCCTCCCCAGGTCGGCTCGCAGCAGTTCAACAACAACTACGGATCTCAGCCGCAGTACGGTCAGGGACAGTCCGGTCAGTATGGATCCGGCGCGGGCCAGTATGGATCCGGCGCGGGCCAGTATGGATCCGGCGCGGGCCAGTACGGATCCGGCGACGGACAGTATTCGCAGGGACAGCCGTATGGCCAGCAGAACTCCTATGGACAGTCCGGCCCCTACGGCCAGCAGAACGCGTACGGACGGTCAGGCGGATACAGCCAGCCCGGTGCCTACAGCCAGCCGGGAGCGTACGATGCCTACAGCCAGCCGGGAGCGTACAGCCAGCCGATGACCTACGGCGCGCAGCCGGTCTTCGTTCGGCCCGCACCCAACAAGATGGCCGTATGGTCGATGTGGATGGGCATCGCCGGAATCGGCGGCGGATTCGTCTGCGGTCTGCTCTCGATGATTCCGGTCATCGGCATCATCTTCAGCATCATCGCGATGTTCCTGTGGATCGCACCGGTGCTCGCCGTCATCTTCGGCCACATCGGCCTCGGCCAGATCAAGCGCACCGGCGAGGAAGGCCGCGGACAGGCGATCGCCGGTCTCATCATCGGCTACGTGACGATCGCTCTGGGCCTCATCATGGCGATCGTCATGATCGGCATCCTGGGCATCGGCTTCCTGGGCATGATGAGCAGCTACTGAGTTGCCCCGGGTGACCTCGGCGCAGTCCCGGGTGACCTCGGCGGACGGCCGAGGTCACCCGGGTACGGGACGGTCGGGCCGCTCGGCACGACCCGGGACTCGCCTGCCCGTGGCGCTGCGTGCACCCCAAGGCCACACGGGTACGGGACGGTCGGGCCGCCTCGGCGAGGGGAATCTGCAACCTGTGGTGCAGGACTGCAACACGATTCGGCCGCCGCACTCGCCGCAGGTGGGTAGCGTTGATCTCAGACATCGGGACGACCGTCGAGGACGGCCCCGGAACAGCCCTGACGATCAACGACAGCCAGCGGAACGGAACGGACATGAACACTCGCGTACTGCCACTCGGGAACACCTACACCGGATCGAACGGTTCGGTCCACACCCCCGTCGCAGTCCACACGCCCGCACCGGACTGCACACCGGCACCGGTGCGCACACCCGCCCTGGTTCCGGCGCCGGTTCAGGCACCAGTGACGTACGGAAACCGAGCACCGGTCGTCGTCTACCAGCAGGTGGCGCCGACGAACTCCTCGTCGATCGTCGCGCTGGTGCTCGGCCTCATCTCGTTCATCTCCTCGTTCTTCTTCCTCGGCTTCGTCGGCATCATCTTCGGCCACATCGCCCGTTCGCAGATCAAGGCCCGCGGAGAGCGCGGCAACGGAATGGCCGTCGCCGGGCTATGGCTGGGGTACCTCAGCGTGATCTTCTGGATCGTGTTCTGGCTGATCTACTTCGGCGTCATCGCGCTCGTCATCGGCGCCTCGATCGCCGCTGGAAACGCAACCGTCAACTGATGCCGCATCACCGCAGCTAGGCAGACCCGGCATCCCACCCCACGGTCTCGCACCTTCAACTGTGATTGACCTGTAACCGCCCCGCCTTTTGCCGCCACCGACGACTCTGTACCGTTGAAGGCAACCACAAGGAGACTTCGCTATGAGCAGCCAGAACAACTGGGACAACCCGGACATGTACTACCAGCAGCCCCAGTCGAACACCGGCGGCTCATACGGTGCCCAGTCCTACGGCCAAAACAACGCCTACGCAGCCAACGCCCAGTACGCCGGCGGCCCCGGATACGTCTACCAGCCGCTTCCGCCGACGAACGTGCTCGCGATCATCGGAATGTGCGCCTCGATCTTGGGCGTCATCTCGTCATTCTTCCTTCTCGGCATCGCCGGCATCGTGATGGGCCACATCGCCCGCAAACAGATCCGCGAACGTGGTGAACGCGGCGACGGCATGGCGATCGCAGCCCTGTGGGTCGGCTACGTAGGCACCGCCCTTTGGATTCTCTTCTGGGTCTTCTTCGTCCTCCTCTATCTCGGCATGTTCGCGTTGATCTTCGCAGCTGAAGGCGCTTCGTGACCGAGGATTCCTCGAATCCGAACTCTGAGTTCACCTCAGACGCGGATCCGGCCTCAGACGAGGACCCCACCGAGGCGGCCGGCCACGGAGCCGACGACAACCCCACCGAGGCGGCGCCGTCCGACGACATCGACCTGACCGATGACGCGGGGCCAAGAATCGGTCCGATCCTCACCGGCGGTCGACTGATCCTGGCCGGGACTCCGATCGGCAACCTCGGCGATGCGAGCCCGCGGATGCGGGAGGCCATCGAAACTGCCGATGTCATCGCCGCCGAGGACACGCGGCGGTTCCTATCGCTCGCGCAGCGGCTCAACCTCACGCACACGAAGCGTGTCATCAGCGTCTTCGACCACAACGAGGGCCACCGTGCCCCCGAACTCGTCGACATCATCGCTGCAGGTGAGACCGTCGTCCTGCTCTCCGACGCGGGAATGCCCGCCGTCTCCGACCCCGGCTACCGCGTGGTCAAGGCCTGCGCCGAGGCGGGACTTCCGATCACGTCGACGCCGGGCCCGTCCGCGGTGCTCATGGCACTCGCGGTCTCGGGACTGCCGAGCGATCGGTTCAGCTTCGAAGGGTTCCTGCCGCGCAAGTCCGGGCAGCGCAAGACCCTGCTGACCGAGCTCAAGGCCGAGAAGCGGACGATGGTCTTCTTCGAAAGCCCGCACCGCATCGCCGATGCGATGGACGACTTCGCCGAGATCATCGGCGTCGACCGGCCCATGGCCATCAGCCGCGAGCTGACGAAGACCTACGAGGAGACTCTGCGCGGAACCGTCGGTTCCCTGCGGGATCAGGCCGCTGGAGGACTGCGCGGGGAGCTGACCCTTGTGCTCGCCGGCGCCACCGAGGTCGAAACGGCTCCGGAGGACCACCTCGGCGAGGTCAGCGCACTGGTCGACTCCGGAGTACGTGCCAAGGACGCGGCCGGACAAGTGGCGAAGAAGTTCGGCCTGTCCAAGCGCGATATCTACGAGGCCTGGCTCCACCGCGAGTGACACGACTCGTGCGCAACTGGCTGTGGATAGCCGGCAGCCCAGTTTCGGGTGGATAGCCCAAGGCAGAAAGTGGGCTACTCACCTCAACCTGGGCCATCAGCGCGGTTGACCTACTCCTCAAACGAGCCTGGGGCGAAAGGCACGAGCCGCTGAAGCCGGTCGACGACTCGACTCGAGCGCTGAGGCTTGTTGATTGACTCCTTACTGAGGCGCTGTCGCCGTGTGGACCCCGGAGTTGATTCCACAGCAACAGGATTGAGCATTGCTGAATCGAAGTGGATTTCGGCAGTGTGCCGGCATGAAGAACAACGTCGTGTATTTCACGGACTTTCGCAATGCTGGAGCCTCAACGGCAGACATCCGCAGTGCTTTGGGCTGCTGTCTGCGGAAGCTCTCTCGTGGAGTCTATACAGTCGTCAGACGTTGTGAAGTCCGTGCCCACCGATTCCTCTCTCCCTTCGCCACGGACTCGGCTTGGATGACCTATCACGAGGAAGGACGCGACAAGGAGCGGTCCCAGCAGCGCAGATACGAGGCGAATCTGAAGCGTCTGCAGGTCCTCCACTATCCCCACTACCGCGCAGGAGACATCGTGTTCGGGATTTCGGCGGCCCGGCTGCACAGAATCGGTATGTTCGATGAGCCGGACGAACCAGTATCGGTGTTCCACCCCGTATCAAGCACCAAATCACCCGAGCTGATCAGGCGACGCAGAACAATCGCAGCTGAAGACGTCTCCGAGGTGGAAGGGCTTCGCGTCACTACTCCGGCTCGAACTGCATTGGATCTGCGGGCGGAACTCGGCAGCGCTGCGGCGTTTGCCGCGATGGAGCAGGTGGTCAGATGGCATCTTCTCGGCGACGACGAGGATCTGATCTTCAGGCTCGGGTATCCGGCACATCTGCTGGACGAGGTTCCGGGTGCAGTCGCAGCTCTGTTCGCAGCGCCCATTGATCGCCTGGCACGGGGCGCAAAGGTGGCCGCGAGACTGGTCTCACTCGCATCACCGTTGTCCGAAAGCTATGCGGAGAGCAGAGCCGCCTTCAATCTGCATCTTCTGGGTCTGCACGACTTCGTGCAGCAGGTGAATATTGCCGATGGCAGCCGACTTCTCACGAGACTCGACTTCCTGTTCCGTGACGATAGAGTCGCACTCTACGTCGATGGGACGCAGAAGTACGTTGATGGCGGCTTCGACGTCATGAACAAGGAGAGCCGACAGCACAATCGTCTGCTGGCGATGGGCTATAAGATCGTGCGCTTCAAATTCAATGAAGTTCTGGACCCGAAGACCTTCGGACAGAAGCTCTTCTTTCAGGCACCTGAACTACGTCGTCGATGTGGGAAACCGCTGGTTCTGTGAGCTGGTGTCCAGGTGCGAACTGTTTCAGCCCAGTCCGAAGTGAGCAGCTCACCTTCAAACATGGGCTACTCACCGCAAATTGGGCTATTCACGAATCCTCGGCAAGTCCACCCTCACCAGCCCATGCGCGCCCGTCGCGCCGCGTCCCTTAGACTGAGTTCCCTATGGGTTACTACTTGACGACAGCGATTGCCTACCCCAACGGGGCCATTCACATCGGGCATGCCTATGAGTACATTGCGGCCGACACGATCGCCCGGTTCAAGCGACTGGACAATCACGAGGTCTTCTTCTGCACCGGCACGGACGAGCACGGACTGAAGATGCTGCAGGCGGCGAACAAGCTCGGCATCACGCCCAAGGAGCTCGCCGACGACAACGCGAAGAACTTCCGCGACACCCAACTCGCCCTCGGCTCGACCTTCGACCGGTTCATCCGCACCACCGACGAAGACCACTACGCAGCCTCGCAGGCCATCTGGCGCAAGCTCGAAGAGGCCGGCGACATCTACCTCGACACGTACTCCGGCTGGTACTCCGTGCGCGATGAGGCCTTCTACACCGACGACGAGACCGAGGTCGTCGACGGCGTGCGCCTGTCCAAGGAGACCCGCACCGAGGTGACCTGGACCGAAGAGGAGTCCTACTTCTTCCGCCTCTCGAAGTACCAGGACAAGCTGCTCGAGCTGTACAAGAACCACCCCGAGTTCATCGGCCCCGACTCCCGCCGCAACGAGATCGCCTCGTTCGTCGCCTCCGGGCTCAAGGACCTCTCGGTCTCCCGCACGACCTTCGACTGGGGTGTGCCAGTGCCCGGCAACGAGAAGCACGTGATGTACGTGTGGATCGACGCTCTGACGAACTACATCACCGCCGCCGGTTACCCCGACGACGAGGAGAAGTTCGCGAAGTGGTGGCCCGCGGACGTCCATATCATCGGCAAGGACATCATCCGCTTCCACTCGGTCTACTGGCCCGCGTTCCTCATGAGTGCCGGTATCGAGTTGCCCAAGCGCGTCCACGCCCACGGCTTCCTCTTCAACTCCGGTGAGAAGATGTCGAAGTCCGTCGGCAACGTCGTCGACCCCCTCGACCTCGTTGATGCCTTCGGCCTGGACACTCTGCGCTTCTTCCTCTTCCGCGAGTTCTCCTACGGCCACGACGGCTCGTACACGAAGGACTCGATCATCACTCGGAAGAACTCCGACCTCGCCAACGAATACGGCAACCTCGCCCAGCGCTCGCTGTCGATGATCCAGAAGAACTGCGACGCCCAGGTCCCGCAGCCGGGCGAGCTCACCGAGGCGGACGAGAAACTCCTCGCCCTCGCCCGCGCCGTGCCCGACACCGCCCGACGCCACGTCGACACCCAGGCTCTCCACCTCTACGTCGAGGCTTGCTGGAAGGTGCTGTCCGAGGCCAACCGCTACTTCTCCGCTCAGGAGCCGTGGAAGCTGAAGAAGACCGACCCCGACCGCATGGCCACCGTGCTGTGGGTGACGATCGAGGTCGTGCGCATCATCTCCATCCTCATCCAGCCGGTCATGCCCGATTCCGCGGGCAAGATCCTCGACCTCCTCGGTGTGCCCGAAGGCAGCGGTGAGGCCGGGGCGAAGGTCTTGCCGACCGCCGTCGATTCCGGATCCGGCGCCGAGGCGATGGGTGCCGTGTCCGCGGGTGCGGGCATCGGCGTCGCCGCCGGTGCCGCCTATGCTTCGGCCGCCCTGGCACCGAACGTCGCCGAGGCCGCTGCCGATGGCATCGCCGCCGCCGAGGCGGATCACCGGTCGTTCGCGGCCGTCGGGTTCCCGCTCGAGCCGGGCACACCCCTGCCGAAGCCCGAACCCGTGTTCCCGAAGTTCGTGGAGGAGACCGAATAATGGCCTCGCGCGCCGCCGGAACCTATCCACCGGTGCCCGATCCGCTCGCTCACCCCATCGTCGACACCCACACCCACCTAGACATCTGCACGGGTGTGCGGCTGCCGCTCGGCGCCGGCGAACCCGAGCCCGAGGTGACCCCGGAGTCGGACGAAGAGTTCCCGACGCTGGATTTCTTCCATGACACCGCCGCCGAGGCGGGGATCCGTCGCATCGTCCAGATCGGCTGCGACCTTCCGGCCGCCCGGTGGACGACGGAGCTCGTGGCCTCCCAATATTCAGGCACCCCCGCCGAGGCGGCCGACCCCCGCACCGTGCCCATTCCTCCCGCCGAGGGGCGGACGTGGATGATCGGCGGAGCCGCCCTGCACCCGAACGAGGCACCGCGGCTGGCCGAACGCGGCCTGCTCGACGACGCCCTGACCGAGATCGAATCGCTCGTGAGCTCGCATGAGCGCATGCGTGTGGTGGGGGAGACCGGTCTCGATTACTTCCGCACAGCTGAGGAGGGCGTCGCTGAGCAGCAGCGCTCCTTCCGTGCCCATATCGAGATCGCCAAGCGCACCGGACGCGCCCTGCAGATCCACGACCGGGAGGCACACGCCGATGTGCTGCGCATCCTCAAAGAGGAAGGCGCCCCGGAGGTTACGATCTTCCACTGCTACTCCGGTGACGAGGCGATGGCCCGCGAGTGTGCCGCGGAAGGCTACTACATGTCGTTCGCCGGCAACCTCACGTTCAAGAACGCCGATGAGCTGCGGCGGGCCGCGGCGGCGGCTCCGCTGGAGTTGCTGCTGACGGAGACCGACGCACCGTTCCTCACCCCGCACCCGCATCGCGGGAAGCCGGGAGGTCCCTACCTCACGGCGATCACGGCGCGGAAACTCGCCGAGGTGCGCGGGATGAGCGAAGAGGATCTCTGTGCTGCCGTGTGGACCAACGCGGAGCAAGCTCTCGGCAGCTGGGACTGAGAACTCCAGCCGATCGATGAGGCAGCCGACCGTTGGCGCGTGTCGCACAGCGACCGTCGGGCTGGCCCGAGCCTCAGGCTCAGTGAGCGAGGTAACGAATCGGTGCGCCGCCTCGGCGAGGAAATATCGCGGTCGGGAATGCCCCTAAAACATGGGGAACTCCAGGTCAGACACGCCCTCAGGAAACTCACACCGTTACATTTCCGTGATATTTTGCGAACCGTGTAACGAATCGGTTACAGTGAACGGGTCAATAAACTCTGCTCAGGGATATTTTTGTGATTGATTTTCTGAAGAACCGCAAGGTTCAGATCGCTGCACAGGCGGTCGTGATCACCGGACTCGTCGGTGGCACGGGCGCGGTTGTGACCATGAACAAGCCCGTGACCTTGGAGGTCAACGGACAGGCCGAAGAGATCCGAACCTTCGGTGGAACGGTCGGGGACATCCTCGACAGCCACGAAATCGATGTCGATAAGCGCGACCAGGTCAAGCCCGGTGTGGGCACCAAGGTCGACCGTGACATGACGATCACCGTCAACACGGCGAAGAAGGTTGCGCTGTCCGTCGATGGCAAAGAGACGAACGAATGGACCAACGCGAACACCGTGGGTCAGGCTCTGGCCGACCTCGGTGTCGACGCGAAGGGCGCCGACCTCAACGCGAAGGCCAGCCAGCGTCTGAAGGACAAGGGCAATGACATCGAGGTGACCACGTCGAAAGACCTCACCGTCGTTGCCGATGGCAAGGACCACAAGGTCTCTGCCGCCGTGGGCACCGCGAAGGAAGCTCTCAAGGACACGGGCGTCAAGCTCGACAAAGACGACTTCCTGTCCGTGCCGATGTCCGCAGAAGTCTCCGACGGTCAGGTGCTGACCGTCAACCGTGTGAAGAACGACACCGTCAAGGACAAGCAGGCCATCAAGGCCAAGGTCGAGACCAAGAAGTCCGGCTCCCTCTACGAGGGCGAGACCAAGGTCGAGACCGAAGGCAAGGACGGCGAGAAGCAGGTCACCTACAAGGTCAAGACGATCAACGGCGAAGAGGTCAAGAAAGAGAAGAAGGACGAGAAAGTCGTCTCCGAACCCAAGGCCAAGGTCGTCATCCAGGGCACCAAGAAGAAGGAAGCGCCGGCCGACACCGGCGGCTCCGACTCGGGTGCCTCCGGTGATTCCGGTTCGGGCGATTCCGGTTCGGGCGATTCCGGTGACTCCGGTTCGGGCGACTCCGGTTCGGGCGACTCCGGTTCGGGCGACTCCGGTTCGGGTGACTCCGGTGACTCGAGCACCGGCGGCGGATCCGGTTCCGGCGGCGGCGACATGAGCACCGCGGAGATCAAGGCCATGCTCGGTGGGCCCGGATCCAAGTGGTACCAGGTCGCCAAGTGCGAGTCGGAATTCAACCCCCGTGCGGTCAACAAGTCGAACAACGCACACTTCGGTCTGTTCCAGTTCAAGCTCCAGACCTGGCAGTCCATGGGCGGCAGCGGCAACCCGGTTGACGCCAGCCCGCGGGAGCAGTTCGAGCGTGCCAAGAAGCTCCAGGCCGCAGCCGGCTGGGGACAGTGGGCCTGCGCCTGATTGACGAAAAACTCTGGCCGTCATTGACAACAGATATCGACAACTGAGCTGAGGCGGTCAGCAAGGAGCGTGGGCCCCGAGGAGAGATCCTCGGGGCCCACGCTTTTCGGCACTGGCACCACCTCTGCGCGGGGCCCAATCTGAACTTTCGCCCAGAGCATGACGAATTGCTGGCACTCAAGTTGACCGAGTGCTAAGAGCGTTCTAGAGTCAGAATTAGCACTAGCACTCATTGAGTGCCAGTTTCATGAGACGGTCGAATCGCTCGGCACCCGCGACGACGAGAGGTTCATGGCATAAGCCGCCGTCTGACTCGATGAAATAGAACCCAGCGAAGGGAGAGGGCCCGATATGTCGGTCTCCATCAAGCCACTCGAAGATCGGATTGTCATCCGTCAGGTCGAAGCAGAACAGACCACCGCCAGTGGTCTGGTCATTCCCGAAACCGCCAAGGAAAAGCCTCAGGAAGGCGAAGTTGTCGCAGTGGGCCCGGGCCGCGTTGCTGACAACGGAAACCGCGTGCCGGTCGACGTCGCCGTCGGCGACAAGGTCATCTACTCCAAGTACGGAGGCACCGAAGTCAAGTACGCAGGCGAAGAGTTCCTCGTGCTTTCGGCTCGCGACGTGCTCGCCGTCATCGGCTGAATCCCCTGAACAACTACGTCACTGACAGGAGGACGAATGCCTAAGACTCTGGAATTCAACGACGAAGCTCGTCGTGCACTCGAAAAGGGTGTCAACACCCTGGCCGACACCGTCAAGGTGACGCTGGGACCCAAGGGCCGCAACGTCGTGCTCGACAAGAAGTGGGGCGCTCCCACGATCACGAACGACGGTGTGACCATCGCTCGTGAGGTCGAGGTCGACGACCCTTACGAGAACCTCGGCGCACAGCTGGCCAAGGAAGTCGCCACCAAGACCAACGACATCGCCGGTGACGGAACCACCACCGCGACCGTCCTCGCTCAGGCCTTCGTCAACGAAGGACTGCGCAACGTTGCAGCAGGTGCCGCTCCCGGACAGCTGAAGCGCGGCATCGAGACCGCCGTCGAGGCTGTCTCGCAGCAGCTGGGCACGATCGCCCGCGACGTGGCCGACTCCTCGGAGATCGCACACGTCGCCGGTCTGTCGGCTCAGTCGCCTGAGATCGGCAAGCTCATCGCCGATGCCTTCGACAAGGTGGGCAAGGACGGCGTCATCACGATCGACGAGTCGCAGGCCGCGTCCGTCGAACTCGAGATCACCGAAGGAATGCAGTTCGACAAGGGCTTCCTGTCGCCGCACTTCGTGACCGATGCCGATCGCCAGGAGGCTGTGCTCTCTGACGCGCTCATCCTTATCAACCAGGGCAAGATCTCCAACATCCAGGAGCTCCTGCCCGTCCTCGAGAAGGTGCAGCAGGCCGGCAAGCCGCTGTTCATCATCGCCGAGGACATCGAGGGAGAAGCTCTGTCGACCCTGGTCGTCAACAAGCTGCGCGGAATCATCAACGTCGCCGCCGTCAAGGCTCCCGGCTTCGGTGACCGCCGCAAGGCCATCCTCGAGGACCTCGCCGTCCTCACCGGTGGCCAGGTCGTCACCCCGGACATGGGCATGAAGCTCGACCAGGTCACCCTGGAAGAGCTCGGCAACGCCCGCACCATCACCGTCACCAAGGACAACACCACCATCATCGATGGTGCCGGTGCCGACGATGCTGTTGCCGGTCGTGTCGCTCAGATCCGCGCCGAGGTCGAAAATACCGATTCCGATTGGGACCGCGAGAAGCTGCAGGAGCGCTTGGCCAAGCTCTCCGGCGGAGTCGCCGTCATCAAGGTCGGCGCCGCCACCGAGGTGGAGCTCAAGGAGCGCAAGCACCGCGTCGAAGACGCCGTGTCCGCTACTCGAGCCGCCATCGAAGAGGGTGTCGTCGCCGGCGGTGGATCGGCTCTGATCCACGCTGCGAAGGTCCTCGACGGCAACGACCTCGGACTGTCCGGTGACGCACTCACCGGTGCCGAGATCGTCAAGCGCGGAGTCGTCCAGCCGCTGCGCTGGATCGCCGCCAACGCGGGCCAGGACGGCTACGTCGTCGTCGCCAAGGTCCAGGACCTCGAGTCCGGCCAGGGCTACAACGCCGCCATCGACGAATACGGCGACCTCATCGGCGCCGGAATCATCGACCCCGTCAAGGTCACCCGTTCGGCGCTGCGCAACGCCGCTTCGATCGCCGCCCTGGTTCTCACCACCGAGACCCTGGTCGTCGAGAAGAAGGAAGACGAGGACGAGGACTGAGCCATTCGCTCGGACTGAGTCATCTCTGACCACGACAGTGGCCCGGAACATCACGTTCCGGGCCACTGTTGTATTCATCGGCGTATTCACCCTCACCGAGGCGGCCGCCGCTTTTTCAACGCATTCTGAGTGGCTGTATCCGAGCCTGACCTCGGCGTCGGCTTGAACGCGAACGTATTCACCTCGGAGACAGGTGCTGTTCACGAGCGAACGCATCGCTGTCGTTATAGTGATCGGAACATTCGATTGAAGTTCTGCAGTGCATGACGTGAACAAGGGATCCATGAAGAGAATTACGATGATCGGCGACGTAGGCTGGAGCCGGTTCTACCATCTCGGCGATGAGGCCATGACCGAACTGGCCATCGATGCGCTCCGTGCCCGTTCGGACATCGCCATCACGCTCATTGCCGGTGAACCTGAGCACGCGATCGATATGTACGGTGCCGACGCTGTCAAGCGTATCGGGTTCAAGCGCGACCGGCGTCCGAATGCCTCACGGATGGCGAAAGTACTCGACTATGTCGGTGGAGATCGGGAAGCGCTCAAGGCAGACGACCCAGCGATTGACGTCATTGAGGCAGTCCGGGAGTCCGATGCTGTCCTCATTGCGGGTGGTGGCAACCTTAACTCGATGTTCGCCCATCACATCTATGAGCGTGCGACCCTGGCGAAGATCGCTCGCGCCCTCGGCAAACCGTATGCGTTGACCAGTCAGACGCTGGGCCCGCTCATCTACGACGAAGATCGGGACATCGTTCACGACCTCCTCGCCGAAGCGGAGTTCGTCGGAACTCGAGAGAGCTACACGACTCACCTCGTTGACGACCTCGGACGAGGTTCGGCCACGGTGCGTCGTCAGGTCGACGACGCGTTCTCATTGACAGCGCGCGACGAGGACCGGTTTACCGTATCGGATCTGTCCGAGCATCCGTTCATCCTGGCGAGCTTCGCCGAGAAGGCCTCGACCCCGATGCTCAGCGATGACGACTATCACGCACGACTGGCGGAACTCACCCGTCGGCTCGCCGAGGATACCGGCCTGCGGGTGCTGCTTGTGCCGCACGGCGGGGCACTGCCACCAGCGCCGGAGACGAGAGATCAGCTCACCGACCTGAAGATCGCTCGGGCCAGCGGCCATGCTGAGGTCGTTCCCACCCGGATGCTCACCGCACGAGAGCTCATCGCCCTGACAGAGCAGGCCCAACTGGTCGTCGGGACCCGGTACCACGCGGCGATCTTCGCCGGAGCTGCGGGCGTTCCCTTCATCTCGTTGGCCCCCAACCTCTATTCGTCCATCCGCATGCGCGGAGCCGCGGAGAACGTCGGTATGGAGGACTACGTGCTGCCGCTCGATTCGGTCGACGACATTGTGGCAACTGCGGTCGGCGCGGTGGAGGACCGAGGCGAGCTCACGAACCGACTGCGTTCGCAGTCGCAGAAGCGCCGCGCCGAGCATCGGGAGTGGTGGGACTTCGTCGTGGCGAAGACGCTGGGCGACACTCCCGGAGCGGCGGAGTCCGAAGCACCCGGCTTCTTTCACGCCGATGTGATCGACAACCCTTACGTCGACAACATCGGCGTTGTCCGCGAACGTCTCAACGCCGTCCAGAACTATGGGCTGGTGATGGCGCTCAAGGACCGGAAGGCGGCACGGTTGAATGAAGAGGTGCAGGCGGTGAAGTCGCAGCTGCAGCGCGTACGCACCGAACGCGACGAGGCACGCCGACGTGATGAGCGGCGCGAGGCAGAGCCTGCCGTCCGAACAGCGCGACGTGTCGAGAGTGCGAGCCGACAGTCTGCAGACTTCGCCCGCCGCGCATATCGCCGGCTGCGTTCCGCGCGCAGGTAGGCTCAAGGGCCTCTTGCGCGCAGGATCCCACTTTCGACACACCCTGCTCTGAAATGCACACTGAAGTACCTGAGCAATTCAGAGACAGGTGTACAAAAAGCCTGAAGCCACTGTGACCCAATCGTGGTTGCGCGCTTGGTGCCGTCTAGGGCGTGCTCGGGCATGGGCTGTGTCGGTGTTGTCGGCTTGGTGCACGCGCGCGAGGCCTGGACGATGGGCGCTCAGGCGGGGCGTGTTCAAGCGCGGTCGCTCTCGAGCCGAGTGCGAAGGCGGGGGCATGTTCAGGCGCGGTCGCTCACGAGTTGAGTGCGCAGGGGGCGAGGTCGGCTCGAACCAAGTCGGCATCGCGGTCGAACTCGACGTCGTCGACACCGGGCATGGGATAGAGAGTGGAGACCACCTCGGCGCCGGTGCCGTTGGCGAGTATCCGCAGGGGATTGTGCACGATCGTGCCGTCGGGGAAGATCACATCGTGATCGAGGATGCCCAGCTCCGTGTGCGGGCCGAAGCGGACTTCGACCTCACCCATCGGGGAATCCGTGATCCAGTGACCGCCCGCCTCGCGGATTCCGTTGCTCAGTCCTGCGGCCCAGGCCGGAAGGTTCGCGGGATCGCGGGCTAAGGCGGCCACCTCGGCGGGGGAGGCGTCGATGGACCTCGATAGGGGGAGAGCCGGATTCGTCATCTCGCAAGTGGACCACAAGAGAAGCCGTGCGGCCAGAGCACCCGCTGTACACAGCTCGCTCACACCTACTGGCCAGTCGCTTTTCATGTTTCTGAGCGCTGATCCTCGTTAGTCTGGAAATGACAGCTTGCACCGACGCATGGGGAATCTATGACCACCGGCCCGACGATGCCCATCGCCCGACTTCGCGACGTTTCGAAGGTCTTCGATCCGAAAGGGGCAGCGGTCACGGCTCTCAGCGGGGTCAGCCTCGACATCGCACCGGCCAAGCTGACCGCGGTGATGGGGCCCTCGGGATCCGGGAAGTCAACACTCATGCACGTCCTCGCCGGACTGGACCGACCCACATCGGGCACGGTCCACCTCGGCGAACAGGAGATCACGAAGCTGCGCGACGACGACCTCACCGCCCTGCGCCGGCGCCGGATCGGGTTCGTCTTCCAAGCGTTCAACCTCGTGCCCACGCTCACCGTCAAGGAGAACATCCGGCTGCCCTTCGAACTCGACGATCGTCGGCCGGGTGCCGACGAGCGTGCCTGGATCTCCACGGTCGTTCACCGCCTGGGGTTGGAAGACCGACTCAAACACCACCCCAACGAACTCTCCGGCGGCCAGCAGCAGCGCACTGCCATCGCCCGGGCGCTCGCAACCCGCCCCGATATCCTCTTCGCCGACGAACCGACCGGCAATCTTGATGCGAAGTCCGGCCGCGAAGTCATGGCGATCATGGTCGAGGCCGTCCGCGACTTCGGCCAATCGATCGTGCTCGTCACCCACGACCCGATCGTCGCCGCCCACGCCGACCGCGTCGTCTTCATCGCTGACGGCACCCCGGTGACGGAACTGAACGACACCATCACCGCCGAAGCGATCGCCTCGACCATGCTCGACATCGACGAACGCGCCGACACTGCGGTGAGCCGATGAACCCGCTGCGCGAAATCAGGACAAACCCGCGGCAGTTCTTCCCCAGCGTCCTCGTCGTCTTCATCGCCGCCCTCTTCGGCACCGCAATCATGCAGGGCATCGCGATTCTCACGGCATGGCTGTCGTCAGAGAAGATCATCGCCGAGTCCGAGACCGCGCAGAACTTCCTCTCGATGATCGGTGTCACCTTCTTCCTCATCGCCCTCTTCGTCTCCGCGATCGTCATCGCGAACACGTTCTCGATCATCATCGCCGGTCGCAGCCGCCAGCTGGCTCTGCTGCGCCTCATCGGTGCGTCGTCGAAACGGCTGCGCAGGGCCGCCTCGGTGGAGGGACTGATCATCTCCGTCCCCGCCGCGGTGCTCGCCTTCGCGGCATCGACCGGACTGGCGTGTGTGGCACAGAACTACCTCGGCAACGCCATCACCGAGGAGGTCGCCCTCCTCACCCCGACCATGGCCGTTCCCGCGCTCGCCACCATCATCGTGACCTGGCTGTCGGCGTACCTGGGTGCGCGCCGCATCACCGGAATCTCACCGATCGAGGCGACCTCGCAGGCGGTGGAGCTCCGGCCCGAGGATGCCCGGGCCTCACTCGGCGGACTCACCGCCTCGCTGATTCTGCTGTCCATGGGGCTGACGTTCCTCGTCAATTCCGTGATCGGGGCCGCCGATCATCGGGTCAGCGTGATCAGCGTGGTGCTCACCGCATTCGGCTCGAGCCTGACATTCCTCGGCGTCATCATCGGCCATCCGTGGATCCTGCCGCCCCTGCAGTCGGCGATGGGCTGGCTGTGCGGGCGCACCGCGGTGTCCCGGTTGGCCGCCTCGACGATCGCCCGCCATCCCACTCGGAACGCGCGCACGGTCATCGGACTCGTCATCGGCATCACGCTCATCGTCATGTTCGCTACCGCCATGACGACCTTCCGCGATCAGCTGCTGCGGTATGCCAGGTCGCTCGGCGAGGAAGGGTGGGGCGGCCTCGAGGACGCGCTGGCCACCGTCATCGACAAGTCGATGCTGTTCGCGCTGACCCTCATCCTCTTCTCCGTGATCATCGCCATCATCGGCGTCGCGCACACACTCATGCTCTCCGTGCGTCAGCGCACTCAGGAGATCGGGCTGCTCATGGCGCTCGGCCAGACCCCGAAGCGCGTGCGTCGGATGATCACCGCTGAAGGCTTGCAGCTGAGCCTGACCGCCTGCGCGGTCGCCGTCCCGTTGGGCATCGGCTTCGGGTGGGTCGGCGCACTGACCCTGCTCTCGCCCCTGCTCGGCCTCTTCGCACCGAGCGTGCCCTGGATAGTCGTCATCGCCGTCATCGTCTGCACCCTCATCGCCGTATTCGTCGCCAGCCGCGAACCCGCCCGCGCGGCCACCTCGATCAGTCCCGTCGAGGCGCTCGAAGCTGTGTGAGGTCCGGGAACCGAGGACGGTTCCGCAGCCTGGCGGATCGCCTCGCCGAGGCGGGACCGGAGGGGTGCCGCTCAGCCGGCAGCCACCTCGCTGCGCAGCTTGTGCTTGAGCAGCTTGCCTGAGGGGTTGCGCGGCAGTTCATCGACGGTCAGTACTTCGCGCGGCAGCTTGTAGCGGGCGAGCTTGTCGGCCAGGTGGTCGCGCAGCTCTTCGACACCGAAGTCCTCACCATCGGTGGTCGTGATGAAGGCGACGACCTGCTCGCCCCACTGCGGATCCGGCTTCGCCACCACCGCGACGTCGGCGACCCGCTCGTGAGTGATGACGGCCTCCTCGACCTCGAGGGAGAATACATTCTCGCCGCCGACGATGATGACGTCCTTCGAGCGGTCGACGATATAGAGATACCCGTCCTCGTCGAGCCGGGCGAGATCACCGGTCTTGTACCACTCGCCCTCGAAGGCCGCCTCGGTGGCTTGGGGATTGCGGAGGTATTCGCGCATCCGGGTGTCACCGGCGAACCAGATCTCGCCGGTCTCCCCGGGACCTGCCTCGGCACCGTCGGCCGTGACCACGCGCATGGCGTTGCCGACCATGGCATGCCTGCCGACGGACCCGGCCTTGCGGAGCTGGTCCTCAGGTCCGAGAAGACATCCGGTCGGACCCATCTCGGACATTCCGAAGAGGTTGTAGAACTGGTTCGTGCCGTAGGCCTCGACGAGCATGGCGGCCGTCGAGCGGTCGATCGGGGCGCCGCCGTAGTTCCACCGCCGGATGGATGAGAAGTCATAGTCGGCGAAGTCGAGGCCGAGCTTCTTCGCGGTCATGATCGGCGCGACATAGGCGACGGTGGGTCCGAAGAACGTCGTGATCTGTTCCGCCGCGATGATCTGCATCGAGTCCACCGGGTGGTACGCCCGCTGGAGGACGACCGTTCCACCCATCTGGATGGTGGGGATGAGGGCGATGTTCAGCGGCGCCGAATGCCAGATCGGCATGCAGATGAGGTACCGGTCGTCGTCGCGGTAATCCATGTTGAGGTTGATGAGAGTGCCGACTTGGAAGATATTGCGGTGCGAATGCACGCATCCCTTCGGCGAGCTCGTCGTGCCGGAGGTGTAGAGGATCTGCGCGACCTGTTCATCGGTGAAGTCCCCGGGGTCGGCCTCGGTCGCGGCATCGAGCTGGACATCGAAGCTGCCCGGGGCGCTGGGTTCTGTCTCCAGCCAGGTGATGTCCGGTGCCCCGGCCCGCGCGACTTCGGCGAGCTCGGTGCTGACGATGCCGAGCTTCGCTCCCGAATGCTCGAGCGTGTACTTGACCTCTGGGGGCTGGAACTTGTGATTGACCGGTACGACGGTCGCACCGAGGTACCACGCGCCGAAAGCTCCGAAGACGAACCCCGGGACATTCACCGTCATGATGCCCACGGCGTCGCCGGGCCGGATTCCGTTGTCGCTGAGCACCTGCGCCGCCTTGAGCGCCCGGTGCCGCAGCTCGGCGTAGGTGAAGCGCTGATCCTCATAGACCAGGGCTTCCTTGTCCGGGTTCCGCAGGACGGTGGTGTCGAGCATGGTTCCGAGCTTCATTGCTTCTCCTTGTGACGAGTGTCATACTGAGAACAATTGAACCACGATTCATTTCTTTGTGGAAGCGACGTCACCACAGTGATGAAACGTGGAAGAAGCCGATGACTTCCGGGACCGTCCGCCGCTGGTGTCCCTTCGGTGGTCATCTGTCGGTGACAGACCTTCTGACGATCCGAGGTGAGGATGGCGTATCGCGAAACCCAGCGCACTCGGGCCAATGCCGAGGCGCGTCGGGCCGGCATCGAACGCGCCACTCGACATGTCATTGCCCGCGGAGGATTCGCCTCGGCGAGTGTGGCCGCGGTTGCCGTCGAGGCCGATTGCAGTGCCGGGTCGATCTACACGTACTTCAGCAGCCGAGACGAGCTGCTGCGGCTGGTCTTCGCGCAGGCGGCAGGCCACGAGCTGGAGGTCATCGCCGGTACCGTCGCCGAGGCGGCCACGGCCTCGCAGATCGCCGAATCGACTGTCGAGGTCTTCGTTCGCCGCGCCGTGGCCGGCCGCAGGCTCGCCCACGCGCTGCTGCTCGAAGAGGTTCCCGAGCCTGTGCAGAGCGAACGACTGCGGCTGCGCCGCGGATATGTCGCCGCCATCGGGGCAGCCCTGGACCGGGCGGGCGGCACGCAGATCCCCGCCGAGGTGGTCGCCCGTTCGATCGTCGGAAGCGTCGGAGAGAACCTCGTCGACATCCTCGACCCGGCGGCCCCGAATCCGAGCCCGACGGAGATCGAGACTCTCATCAGGGCACTGACCACGTTCACCCGATCCGCTTTAGGAGAACCATGACCACCACGCCCGACACCACCGCGAACACTGCAGTCACACGTTCCGCAGAACCCACGTCGGAACCCTCCACCCCACGGACGACGCATACCGTGTTCAACCAAGCGCCGCCTCGGCGAGATATCAACGAGTTCTCGCTGAATACGGCCCTGAAAGACGCGCTCGCCCACTATGCGCCGGGTGCCTCGCGCGATGAGCTTGAGCGCATCGGGGCGCTCGTCGGCAGCGCCGATTTCATCAACGACGCACGCTTGGTCAACGTCCACGGGCCGGTGCTGCGGACCCACGACGACTGGGGCAATCGCGTCGACGAGATCGAATTCCACCCGGCTTACCACCGGATCATCGGCGATGCACTCGACGCGGAGGCGCACTCGTATGCCTGGACTCATCCCGGGCCGGGAGCCAACGTCGAGCGTGCCGCGCGGTTCATGCTCTTCTCCCAGATCGAACCCGGCCATGCCTGCCCCGTGTCGATGACGCACGCGGTCGTGCCGTCCCTGCGCGTCGATTCCGCTCTCGCCGATTTCTGGGTGCCGCGTGCCACCGCCGCCGGGTACGATCCGCGGAGGGTCGACCCGGCGACGAAGTCCGCAGCGACGTTCGGTATGGCCATGACGGAGAAACAGGGCGGATCGGACATCCGCGCGAACACCACCGCTGCGGTCCCGTCCGGAGACCACTACCTCATCACCGGCCACAAGTGGTTCTGTTCGGCTCCGCAGTCGGACGCATTCCTCGTCATCGCCCAACTCGATGAGGGGCCGAGCTGCTTCGTCGTACCCCGTGTGCTGCCCGGCGGTGGCCTCAATTCGGTGCGCATCCAGCGGCTCAAGGACAAGCTGGGAAACAGATCCAACGCCTCCTCTGAAGTCGAGTTCGACGCCACCCAGGGGTGGCTGCTCGGGCAGGCCGGCAAGGGGGTGCGCACGATCATCGAAATGGTGGCTCAGACTCGACTCGACTGCGTCCTCGGTTCGACGGCGGGGATGCGCCAGTGCGTCGCCGAGGCGGTCTGGCACGCCCGTGGGCGCGCGGCCTTCGGCGCCAAGCTCATCGACCAGCCGCTCATGCGCGCCGTCATCGCCGACCTCCAACTGGAGGCGGAGGCAGCCACCTTCACCGCGCTGCACCTAGCCGCGGCCTATGATGACGACAGCGCCGAGGCGGCCGACTTCCGCCGCCTGGCGACGGCCGTCGGCAAGTATTGGATCTGCAAACGCGGCCCCGAACATGCCTACGAGGCGCTCGAATGCCTCGGCGGCAACGGCTACACAGAGTCCTTCCCGTTGGCCCGCCGCTACCGGGAGCAGCCGGTGATGGCGGTGTGGGAAGGCTCAGGCAACGTCATCGTCCTCGACGTGCTGCGCGCCTTGGCTCGCGAGCCGCGGAGTGCGAAGACGTTCCTCGGCTTCCTCGAGACCGGTTTGGGCAAACACGCTGATTTCGACGCGGCTTACGAGTCGCTGGCCCGGTCATTGCAGCACGCGGCGCAGGATCTGGGCTCCGGGGATGCGGCAGCACAGGCGTCGCTGCAGGCCAGAGGCCGAGCTCTCGTGGAGAAGATGGCGCTGCTCATGCAGGCGGCGATCCTGTTCGAATCCGCCCCGGACGAGGTGGCGGCCAGTTTTGCCGCGGCCCGACTCGGTGCCGACCGGGGCCGCGAATACGGCGCCCTGCCGGACGGAGTCGACATCGACTTCCTCATCAACCGGGCGTGAGAGTCGGCGGTAACATTGGCGAACAGCCCAGTTTGAGTTGATTAGCCCAGTTTCTAACATGGGCTATTCAACGCGAACTGGGCTGCAGAGGGTGCGGGACTCAAGCGCGGGTGAAACTGAAACGCCCGCAGGCGTCGAGGCAGGAGTTCAGTCGCGGCGGTGCGCGGAGACGCACCGGCGGCGGTCGACGCGCATGACCCGGCCGCGGTTGCGCAGGCGGCGCTGAACCCAGTCCGGCGGGCCGTCGAAGTCCGGACGGGGAGTGCGGGTGACGACAGCCGGTTTGTTTTCGAGAGCGAACGAATCGGCCTCCCACTCCGGAGTGCGGCGGGCCCCGAACTCGGAGGCTTCGATGAACGCCCGGAATTCCTCGACCAGCCGCTCCTGCATGTCATAGAGGCTCTCATCATTTCCGGGGAAATCGAGGAGGACTTCAATGGCCTCCCCGGCGACGACGATCCGCGCGATGAGCCGCCTTTCGTCGTCGCTGTCGCGAAGCAACGCGATGCTGTCCCACTCGTAGTTGGCGAACATGCCGAGGACAATCGGCGTGACGACCTTCTCGCAGAGGACTTCCTGCGTGAGTTCGATGCGGTCCATGTGTCCCACCATAGGCCCCGATTCGTCGGGAATTCGAAGGTGTCTCGGAGTTTTGCGGAAACCGGGGCCGATCTGCGGTATTCGGCAGACTTCGTGCGGTTCCGCGCCACTGCATTCGCGACCGCGACGACGATTCCGGATCCTGCCTCCGGAATTGTGGGATCGGCTGCACGGTTGCGGGAGCCTGCCGCTTAGACTTGGCCCCATGCCGCGCAGTCCGCTCCCGCCCCGAGAAGGAATCTCGGCGACCGCGCTTCGCGCCCCCGGCGGCAAGGCCACCCATGCGAAGAATCACCTGCCCGTTCCCGATTCGATCGGTCAGTGGCTCGAATCCGAATTCCCCGAGGCAGCCCCCGACTCCCGACGGGCGCTGCTGACAGATGGGGACATGCGCGACGAGGCGGGGCTCCCGGTGACCTGGGACGATCCGGTCATTCCCGGCGGGTTCTACTTCTTCCACCGTCCGGTCCCACCCGAAGAGCGGATCCCGTTCGAGGTCGGGATCGTGTTCGAGGACGAGGACCTGATCGTCGTCGACAAACCTCATTTTCTCGCCAGCACCCCGAACGGGCGATTCGTGCGCGAATGCGTCGTCACCCGTCTGCGCGTCGACCTCGGCCAGCCCGACCTCGTCGCCATCCACCGCCTCGACCGGATCACCGCCGGACTGTTGGTCCTGTCGAAACGGCCCGAGACACGCGGCCGCTACCAGCGCCTGTTCCAAGACCGACGAGTCAGCAAAACCTACCGTGCCCTGGCGCCGGCCCCGCCGCCGGAGCTCGAATTCCCACTCGTCCGCGAATCGCGCCTGGTCAAACCTGTGGGCGGCCGGCAGGTCCTCGAAGCCGCAGGGGAGCCGAACGCGGTCAGTCGGATCCGCCTCGTGCGCACCATCGGAGCACGGGGACTCAGCCCCAGCGGGACTCGAGTGGATACGGATGGAGCTGGGCCACCTCGGCGAAGGGGAACTGACAGTGCACCGTCCGAATGGGCGGGAGACGGGGACGAAGGACCGCCTCGGCGAATGGACGCAGTTGCCGAATACGAGTTGAGCCCGGTCACGGGCAAGACGCACCAGCTGCGGGTGCACATGAACGCGCTCGGGCTGCCCATCCTCGGTGATCCGGTCTATCCGGTCGACCTCGCCCCGGACCCCTACGACTTCTCATCACCGCTGCAGCTGTTGGCCGCTGAGATCGCGTTCGATGATCCGCTGACGGGGCTGAGCCGACGGTTCGAGAGCGGACTCGAACTCGATCCTGCTGCGGTCAGCTCCGACCCAGGCGAAACCCGGTAGCCTGGTGTTATGAGTCCACACGCCCCCGGATGCACATCAGAGGCCATCGTCGCCCTTGTCCGCACCCGCATCACCGACGGTGAATACCCGGCAGGAAGCCCGGTCCGTGATGGTGCCTTGGCCAAGGAGTTCAACGTTTCGCGCAACACCGCCCGCGAATCGCTGAGCCTGCTGCGTCACGCCGGGCTGCTCACTCAGGAACCCAACCGGGGCTTCTTCGTCTCCACTTTCGGCATCGACGAGCTCAAGGACCTCTACCGGGCCCGTCGGGTCTTCGAGATCCGCGCTGTCCAGGAATCTCAGGATGCCACCGACGAGGCGATGGCCGCCGTGGAAGCCTCCGTCGTCCGGGCCGAAACCGCACCGAAGAACGAAACGTGGGCCGACGCACAGGAACACTCGGCGTCGTTCCACCGCGCGATCGTCGGCCTCCTCGGTTCACCGCTGCTCGACGAGTTCTACCTCAACCTGATGGCCCGGCTGTCGACGACGTTCTCGCGCTCGCCCGAACCCGGCAAGTACCACTCGCACTGGGCGAACCCGCACCGGGACATCCTCGAGAAGATGAAATCCGGGGACCGGCAGGGAGCCGAAGGACTGCTGCGCATCCACCTCGACGACTCCGAAGCCTCGACCCTCGACCTTGCACGGTCAGTGGGGGAGGGGCGCTAGGGCGAACCCGACGGCAATTCCTGTGTAGCCAGTCTCACAGTGCCCGGTGCTTGGACCCATAGCGGTCGACTCTCTCGCTCCGATAGCATTGAGCCACCGTATCTTCGCGTCGAAAGGCTGTCTTCATGGGAAACCCTGAGCAGGAATCACAGGCCGCAAACGATCCGTTCTCGCTGACGGGACTCACGTATGACGATGTCCTCCTCCTGCCAGGCGACACCGATGTCATCCCCTCCGAAGCCTCCACCGCCTCCCGGCTGACCAAGGAGATCGAGCTCAACATCCCGCTCGTCTCCGCAGCGATGGACACCGTGACCGAATCCCGGATGGCGATCGCCATGGCCCGCATCGGCGGCCTCGGCATCATCCATCGCAACCTCTCCGCCGAGGATCAGGCGAAGCAGGTCGACTACGTCAAGCGCTCCGAATCGGGCATGATCAACGACCCGCTGACGATCACTGCCGACAAGACTCTGGAAGAGCTCGATGAGATCTGCGGAAAGTACCGCATCTCCGGACTGCCCGTCGTCGATGAGAACAATGTGCTCGTCGGCATCGTGACCAACCGCGACCTGCGCTTCGTCACCCGCAGCGAATTTCCCACACGCACCGTCGCCGAGACGATGACGAAGATGCCGCTGGTCACCGCGCCTGTCGGCGTGGCTGCCGAGAAGGCCTTCGAGCTGCTCGCCGAACACAAGGTCGAGAAGCTGCCCCTCGTCGATGACAACAACGTCATCCAGGGCCTCATCACCGTCAAGGACTTCGTCAAGACCGAGGAATACCCGCTGGCCACCAAGGACGACGAAGGCCGCCTGCGCGTCGGTGCCGCCGTCGGGTTCTACGGCGACGCCTATGAGCGCGCAGGAATGCTCGCCGAGGCGGGCGCCGACGTCCTCGTCGTCGACACCGCCAACGGCCACGCCCGCGGAGTCACCGACATGATCAAGAAGATCAAGTCCGACCCGGCGTTCTCCGCCGTGCAGATCATCGGCGGAAACGTCGCTACGAAGGAAGGCGCGCAGGCGCTCGTCGAGGCAGGAGTCGACGCCGTCAAGGTCGGCGTAGGACCCGGATCGATCTGCACCACCCGCGTCGTCGCCGGTGTCGGCGTCCCGCAGGTCACTGCCGTCCACCTCGCTGCTCAGGCCGCTCAGGCCGCCGGGGTGCCGGTCATCGCCGACGGTGGACTCCAGTACTCCGGTGACATCGGCAAGGCCCTGGTCGCCGGTGCTGACACCGTCATGCTCGGCTCCCTGCTGGCCGGATGCAACGAGTCGCCGGGCGAACTCATCTTCGTCAACGGCAAGCAGTACAAGGCCTACCGCGGAATGGGCTCACTGGGTGCGATGGCGCCGCGCAAGGGCAAGTCGTATTCGAAGGACCGCTATTTCCAGGCCGATATCGCCACCGACACCGACCTCATCCCCGAGGGCATCGAAGGCCGAGTCGCTTACCGCGGTCACCTCAAGCAGGTCGCGCACCAGCTCACCGGAGGCCTGCGCCAGACGATGTTCTACGTCGGCGCACGCACCGTCGGTGAGCTCAAGGCCAAGGGCAAGTTCGTCCGCCTGACCACGGCAGGGCTGAAGGAAAGCCACCCGCACGATATCCAGATGACCGTCGAGGCCCCGAACTACGTCGTGAAGTGACTTAGGCAGGCACCTCTGGCTGCGATGCCTCTGGTCAGTGAGAAGCCGCAGCTTCCGCGTTTGCGCGGGAGCTGCGGCTTCTTGCGTGTGCGGCCGGCTGATGGCCCGGGGCGAATTCCTGGCTGTTCAACGGGAAGCTGTGACTCTGCAGCGCCTGCGCGGATTGTTGGGTCGATCCACGGTGTTCTGCGGTCTGAAACCACCGTGGATCGACCCAACAATCCGCGGTCACCGGGACGCACTTGGTCTCACGATGCTGGATGACACACCCCGATGTGACGAATGCCACTCGCTCGTTTTCCGGCCGATGCGCCCGTAGTGCGAACGGTCGCCTTGCCGTGTGAACGCTGGGAAGCGGCGGCATCGTCCTTAGTGAGGGGTCTACTTCCGTAGTCAACGAATCCACCCGGAGACCCTTCGGAAACAAAAGAACTTAGGGTAGGTTTCCCTAATGCGCGCCGCGCTTCGCGGTGCGCATCATCGAAGGAGGAAACCTCACAGTGACGACTTCTCTGCTCTACGACACCGAAGCGACACCCACCTCAGCACCCCTTCAGACCCCCGAAATCCCCCACCCGGACGCCGTTGGCACCGTCAGCGATCGTGATGCCCGCACCGATGCCCTCCTCGGCGCTCACAGCGCAGACGAGTACACATCGCTCATGCACGACGTCGTCGACAGCCTCGGCGAACGGTTCCGCACAACTGAGCTGGCCGCCTCGGCGAAGGATCGCTCCGGACTCCAGGCCGCCGTCGACGCCGTCGACCTCGACACCGCAGGCGTCGGCAACTACGAGGCCCTGCGCGAAGTCGACGCCCTCTACGCCGACAATGCCGTGTGGTTCCACCACCCCAGCTACGTCGCCCACCTCAACTGCCCCGTCGCCGTGCCCGCCGTCGCCGCCGAAGCGATGCTCGCCGCCATCAACACCTCGGTCGACACCTACGACCAATCCGAGGTCGCCACCCTGATGGAACGCCGCCTCATCGACTGGACCTGCGGCCACCTCGGCTTCGCCGACGGCGACGGAATCTTCACGTCCGGAGGCACCCAGTCGAACCTCCAGGCACTGTTCCTCGCCCGCGAAAACGTGCTCGCCGAGGCGGCGCGAGACGTTGACACCGGTGACGCCGAATCTCGCGGAGGCGGCCCTGACCTGGGCGCGCCCAACCGCCGGGACCTGCTGTCGCGGCTGCGGATCCTCGCCACCGACCAGGCCCACTTCTCCGTGTCCCGTGCGGCGTTCCTCCTCGGTCTCGACGCCGAGGCGGTCGTGGCCGTCCCGACCGACCAGTCCGGCCGCATGGATGCCGAAGCACTCAATGCCAGCCTGCTCGCGATCGAGGCGAACGACCAGATCGCCATGGCCGTCGTCGCCACCGCCGGAACCACCGACCTCGGCGTCATCGACCCGCTCGAGACCATCGCCGAAATCTGCGAATCAGCGAACGTGTGGCTGCACGTCGACGCCGCATACGGCGGCGGACTGCTCTGGGCCCCACAACGAGCCCACCTGCTCGACGGGGTCTCCAGGGCCACCTCGGTGACCATCGACTTCCATAAGACGTTCTTCCAGCCCGTGTCTTCATCGGCCCTGCTCATCAGGGACGCGAGCCTGTTCGCACCGACGATCCACCACCACGACTACCTCAACCCCGAAGCCGAAGCGCAAGAAGCCGACGCCGAACCGAACCAGGTCGACAAGTCCCTGCAGACCACCCGCCGCTTCGACGCGCTCAAGCTCTGGGCGACGCTGCGCGCCCGTGGGGCAGGCGAGATCGGATCGATGCTCGACACCATCTGCGACCTCGCGACCGACGTCCGGGCGCTGCTCGAGGAACAGGCGGACTTCGAAGTGCTCGGCGCCTCGGACCTGTCCACGGTGCTCTTCCGATTCACCCCGGCGACCGCGGACCAGGCCACCTGCGACGAACTCGTCCCGCTCATCCGTCGAGTCCTCTTCCGCGCCGGCCGCGCCGCCATCGCCCGGACCATCATCGACGGCAGGCCGTGGCTCAAACTCACCCTGCTCAACCCCGACACCCGCATCGACGACGTCACCGCCGTGCTCGACCTCGTCCGTGCCACCGGGCACGGCATCCTCGCCGGCCGGGACCTCGAGGACGCAGCGACAGAAGGAGGCGCAGCATGAGCGCAGATTCCACGCCCATCCATGACATCCTCGGCGTCGGCATCGGACCCTTCGGACTCGGACTGGCCGCACTGTCGGAACCGCTCGACGACGTCGACGCGATCTTCCTCGACCAGCGCCCCGAATTCCGCTGGCACCCAGGCATGATGATCGAAGGCTCGACCATCCAGGTGCCGTTCCTCGCCGACCTCGTCACCATGGCCGACCCCACATCGCCGTACTCGTTCCTCAACTTCCTCAAGGAGCGCAAGCGCCTCTACCCGTTCTACATCCGCGAATCCTTCTACCCCCTGCGCGCCGAATTCGACGAATACTGCCGGTGGGTCGCCGCCCAGTTGGATACGCTGCGATGGAATCGCCACGTCGTGTCCGTGACCAGGGAGGACGGTATGTACACCGCCCTCGCCGAGGTGGTCGATGACTCCGGCTCGATCCTGACGACCGAGACCTACTGCGCTCGGCATCTCGTCCTCGGGGTGGGAACGCAGCCGGTGCTGCCACCTGCGCTGCAGGGGCTCGGGGGAGGAGCCGCCGGCTTGCCCGCTGCCGGCCCGCTCATCCACACCGCCGACTATCTCGAGTACCGGGAAGCGCTGCTCGACTCGGGGGCGATCACGATCATCGGCAGCGGCCAGTCCGCCGCTGAGATCTACCGTGACCTCGTCGACGACGCAGAAGACCGCGGAGTGCGCCTGGACTGGGTGACCCGCTCGCCGCGGTTCTTCCCGATGGAGTATACGAAGCTCACCCTTGAAATGACCTCCCCGGAGTACACCGACCACTTCCGGGCCCTGCCCGATGAGCTGCGCGAACGTGTCGGTCGGGAACAGCGCACGCTGTACAAGGGCATCTCCGCCGACCTCGTCGACGACATCCACGACACTCTCTACCGACTCAGCCGCGGCGGGCGGCAGCTGCTGACGAACCTCATCTCCGAAGCCGAACTCGAGAGCGCCGAGATCGACCCGATCAGCGGCGAATACCTGCTCGGATTCCGCCACACGGCACTGGACAAGGCATTTAATCGGCGATCAGGGTCCGTGGTCGCCGCCACCGGATACAAATCGCAGGTCCCGGACTTCCTCAGCCCTCTCGGCGACGACATCCGACTGGACTCCCGAGGCCGCCTCGACGTCAGCCGCCACTACACGATCAACGACGAAGGGACCATTCACGTCCTCAACGGCGAAGAGCACACCCACGGCGTGACCGCCCCCGACCTCGGCTTCGGCCCGTGGCGGGCCTCGGTGGTGCTGGCCGCAGTCACCGGCCGGGAACCCTATCCGATCGAACGGACCATCGCCTTCCAGACCTTCGGGGTGCCGGCCGACGAATCCGATGCCGTTCCCGATGCCGCCTTCGCACTCGACGACTCCAAGGAGATGTCACACGCATGACCACCGAACTCATCACCAACCTCACCACCACCGAGGCGGACGAAACCGACCCGACCGATTCTGCGGTTGGTGCGAACGCCACCGATACGACCACGGAACCGAGCTCGCCTGCGAAGCTCCCGGCCGCCTCGGCGACGGTGACCATCCGTCCGCTCGACGTCGACCGGGACACCGCCCGGATCCACGAGTGGCTGACCCACCCACGCGCACACTACTGGATGATGACCGACCTAAACGAGAACGAGGTCCGGGCCTACTTGGAAGGCATTCGCGACTCCGCGGACGACGCCGGTTGGGTCGGCTCCGTCGACGGCACCGACTGCTTCTACGTCGAGACCTACACTCCCGACAGCCTCATCCCGCAGAACGTCCTGACCACCGAGCCTGCTGACATCGGGATGCACCTGCTGGTCGCACCGCCGGCAGGGCCGGCCGTGCACGGCCTCACCGATCGCATCATGGCTGAGGTCATCGACTTCTGCCTGAAGCCGGTTGACCAGGGAGGACGCGGTGCCGAGCGCGTCGTCGTCGAACCCGATGCCAGGAACGACGCGATCATCGAGAAGAACCGAGCTGCCGGTTTCACCCCCATCACCGAGGCGACCATCATGATGGGCGAGATCGAGAAGCTGGCGCTCGTCAGTGTGTGCACTCGCGCGGATTTCGAGGCCAGCGCGCTGGCTCCGTTCGTCGCAGTCGAAGCCCGGGAGTCGCGCGTGGCTGAGACCGGCGAGTCGGACAGTGACCGGAGGTCCACCACATCACGCATGGGTCGGACGTTCGCAACCCCGCCGGCACCGTACGCCCACCTCAACGGGGATGCGTTCGCCGTCGCGCAGCGCCACCTCGTCGCCAAAGCCCTCTCCGAATTCGCCCACGAACGACTCATTGCACCGGTGAGCCTCGGTGAGGGTGAAGGAGCTGACGCGAACGGCAGTGCACATCCGTTAGGGGGAGTCGCCTCGGCGAATGGCGAGGGCCGGACCTGGGAACTGAGCATCGACGGCGCCAGTCGGTACACATTCACCGCGCGTGTGCTGCCGCTCGAACACTGGGTGATCGACGAAGCGAGCATCACCCGGTGGCGTGACGGACCCGAGGTTCCGCTCGACGCGCAGGAACTCGTCGTCGAACTCCAAGACGAACTCGCCATTCCCGAGGACCTCATCTCCACCTACCTCGAGGAACTCGCCTCGACCCTGGCCGGGGCCGCGTTCAAACTCGAGGACGCTCGGGCCGGGCGCAGGCCCGATGCACGGGCACTCGTCGACGCGGATTTCCAGACCACCGAGGCGGCCATGACCGATGGCCACCCGGGGTTCCTTGCGAACAACGGTCGCATCGGCTTCGGTCTCAGCGACTTCCGCAAGTGGGCACCGGAGAACGGACAGCTCAACCGCATCGAATGGGTGGCAGTGAGGCGCGAACTCAGCCATCTGTCCTTGGGCATCGGACTCGACGAGGAGAGCCACCTCGGTGAGGCTCTCAGCGAGGCCGAACGGGATCTCTTCGGGTCCCGGATCCGGGCGGCGGGACAAAATCCTGCTGACTTCCACCTCATGCCGATCCATCCCTGGCAGGCCGACCACCGTCTGGCGATCACCTTCGCCGCGGACATCGCTCGCGGTGATCTGCTGCCGTTAGGTGTTGGGCTCGACAAGCACCAGGCGCAGCAGTCCCTGCGCACGTTCTTCAACCATTCGCGGGCCGGAGCTCCGTATGTGAAGGTTGCGCTTGCCGTGCAGAACATGGGATTCCTGCGCGGGCTGTCGCCGAAGTACATGCGCGACACCCCGTCCATCAACGACTGGATCGCTGGCTTGGTCGGATCCGACCCCACCTTCGCCGAGGCGGGATTCCGAGTCCTGCGGGAGCGTGCCGCGCTCGGCTACACGGGGGACGTCTACCACCAGACGAAGGAGACGAACCCACACCGGAAGATGCTGGCTGCCCTGTGGCGGGAGAACCCTGTCGAGCAGATCGAACCAGGTCAGAAGCTCATCACCATGGCCGCCCTGCTGCACCGGGATCACCAGGGGGTGTCGCTGGCCGGCGAGCTCATCAGCGCATCGGGTCTGAGTGCCGCGGCATGGCTGCGCAGCTACCTGCGGGCCTACCTGAAACCACTCGTGCATGCGCTGCTGGCCCACGATCTCGTGTTCATGCCGCACGGGGAGAACCTCATCCTCGTCCTCGACGAGCATGTGGTCACCGGGGCATTCATGAAGGACATCGGTGAGGAGGTCGCCGTGCTCGGCCACCGCGAACTGCCTGCCGATGTCGAACGCATCCGCGCCGTGGTGTCGGGGGAGGAGAAGGCCCTGTCGGTGTTCACCGATATGTTCGACGGGGTCCTGCGGCACCTGTCCGGCATCCTCGACGCCGATGGACTGCTGCCGGCCGAGAGGTTCTGGGCGATCGTCGCCGAGACCCTCGACGACTACGAAGCGGAGCACCCGGATGCTGCGCGGGGTGTCAGTGGCGACGTCGATCTGCGTGCCGACCACTTCGCTCATTCGTGCCTCAACCGGCTGCAGCTGAAGAACACGAAGCAGATGGTCGACATTGGAAACCAAGCCGAATCACTGCTCTACGCGGGCACCATGCCCAACCCCGTGGCGCGCTGAGCCATAGGGGGCCACGCCGACCGCTCACCTCAGCGTCGACCGCTCGCCGCATAACTTGATACAGCGACGGTAACTCGAGCGCTCAGTGAAGGAGGACTGAGCCAGTGCGTGCGCTCGCCGCTGCGCTGTGCTGTCGGTGAATCGACGCAGCGGAACACGCCACTCGCCGAGGCGGGACTCGAAAAAGGGGTCCCGCCTCGGCGATGCGTATTGAGACCTGATCGTTGCAGTTCGCATCTGTGGAAACAGGGAGAACGCGCTTAGAGTAACCAGAGGAACAGCCCGATTCTGACGGTCAACTTCGGCGTCGGTCAGTCCATTTAGACAGTCCTTTAGTACGGTACTTCGTGCGCATTCAAGAAGGTGACGATGATGCTCAGACTGAGTGCGGCCCTCGCCTCGTGCGGTGCCGTCTATGCTGCCTATGTTCTGTTCGACAGCTCCGATTTCGAGGCCGGAACCGTCAACTCCCACCATTCGATGTGCGCGGCTTTCGCATTGATCGCCAGCACGCTCATCATTGCGGCACCGCCTCAGATATCCGCGGCGAGCGTTGCTGTAAAGTCAACAGGGGGCCTTGCCCTTGTCGTCGGTCTGTCGATAGCCGTGGCCGCCTGGTCGATTCCGTATTCCGATGACTCGGGCTATCTCGGAATCATCACCGTCATGTTCGGGTTGCCCATGCTCGGCCTCTTGTCGGTGGCCGCCGTTCTGGTGGCATTGGGCACACTGATCGCTGAACTTGTCGCATCCAAGGCGACCGGAAGGTGACAGGCCAGCACAACTGAGTCCGCCGTGCGAGCGGCTAGTATCATTCCAACGGTTGCCTGTGCGTCGATGCGCAGATTCACGAACCGGTTCTCAGACTCAAAGGTGTGCGCATGGCGAAGCAGAACGATCGGCCGACCCTGGCCACGGTCGCTGCGCGTGCCGGCGTGAGCATCAAAACCGCCTCCCGCGTCCTCAACGGCGAAAAGCACGTTGCCGCCTCGACTGCGGAGAAGGTCGAAGCTGCCGCCGAAGAACTCGGATTCCGCCTCAACCCCACGGCCCGCCGACTCCGTGCCGGAGGCCGCTCACCCTATATCGGTGTTGTCCTCTCCGACGCCGGTGATGCCTTCCAAGCCCGTGCCTTCGCCGCAGTGGAAGTCGAGCTCGCAACCCTCGACCTGCGCCCGGTGGTGACCGTGGTCAGAGACGACCCGGACCGGGAGGAAGCCTTCCTCGACGAATGCCTCGCCAACGACCTGACCGGGATCATCGTCATCCGCGCACACCCCGAGGCGTCCGAGACCTACGCACGGGCCGCCTCGGCGCCGGGCACTCGAATCGTGTCCCTCGACCCGGCCGTCGAAGGCCCTGGAATCAGCATCGTCACAGGTGATGACCGTGAAGCGGGACGCCTCGCGGCTGAACAGCTGCTCGCTCACGGGCACATGGCACTCGGCGTCATCGGCGACCATTCGCCCAGCCTCATCACCACCCGCCGACTGCAGGGAATCCAGGACGCTATCGTCGGCCGCCGCGGCGTCGGCTGGCGCGCATATATGCGCGAAGACGCCCACGACGAAGCCAGCGCGAAGAACGTCGTCGCCGCCTGGCTCGGCTCGCGCAGCGCACCCGGAGCCCTCATCACCCTGTCCGCCACGGTGACCCAAGGTGCCATCGACGCCTGCCGCCGCCTCGGCGAATGGCCGGCCCTGGTCGGCATCGACGATTTCCCCACGGCCGAACTCCTCGACGTCACCGTCGTCGATCGCAACGTCGAATCCCTTGCCGCCGAGGCGGTCCGACGACTCCGCGACAGCGCGGATTCCAGCGTCTCCTGGGGCGGACCCAACGTTTCCGGGGAGGGCGGGGGCCGCCTCGGCGAAGGGGACGGCCCGATCGCGGGCGAGGCGAACGGGCGCGATCATGTCGACGACGGCGTGCCCGATTTCGACAATGCGGTGTGCGTCATCGCTCGTGGCAGCGGTGAAGAGCCGCCGGACACCCGCTGAAGATTTTTATCGAAACAGTTGACAGCAGGCGGCGTTCAGCGAATCATATTCAACAGCCTGACAACGTTGTCAGAAAGATTGAAAGGTTCACAATGAGGCACAACCTTAAGTCCCACAAGAAGCTGGCGCTCCTCGGTGCCTCCGTCGCGATCGGTGCTCTTGCACTCAGCGGCTGCGGCAACCAGAAGGGCCAGGGAAACGACGAGGCCGACAGCGGATCCGGCGGCGACGGGGACGTCACCATCGCGCTGCTGCTGCCCGAGTCGAAGACCACCCGGTACGAGTCGCTCGACAAGCCGAACTTCGAGAAGTACCTCAAAGAAGCCAACCCAGACGCGAAGGTCGAATACCGCAACGCCAATCAGGACGCGACTCAGCAGCAGCAACAGGTTGAAGCGGCCGTGACCGAAGGCGTCGACGCCATCGTCCTCGACCCCGTCGACGCTTCCGCAGTCTCATCCGCGCTGTCGAAGGCCGAAGCGAAGAAGATCCCGGTCATCTCCTACGACCGCTTCTTCGAAGGTGCCGACTACTACACCTCGTTCGACAACAAAAAGATCGGCAACCTGCAGGGCCAGGCCGTCCTCGACGGACTCAAGGAAGCCGGGGTCGACCCGAAGTCGGGACCTGTCTGGATGGTCAACGGCGATCCGAAGGACCCGAACGCCGCGGACTTCAAGGCCGGCGCTGAAGAGACCCTCAAGGGCGCAGGCGTGGACATCGCCGCCAGCCACGACACCCTCGACTGGAACCCCGACGATGCCCGCCAGTGGGTCGAAGGTCAGCTGCAGGGCAAGGGCGAGAAGCCGATCGCGATCTACTCGGCCAACGACGGCACCGCCGGCGGCGTCATCGCCGCAACGAAGAAGGCCAAGGGCGAACCCGTCGTCACCGGTCAGGACGCCGAGGTCGACGGACTGCAGAACATCCTCAAGGGTGACCAGTACGCCACGATCTACAAGTCGATCCCGCCGCAGGCCGAATTCGCCGCCAAGGCCGCCGTGGCCCTGGCCGCTGGCGAGGACGTCGACGCGGGCACGACCTACAAGGACACCCCCACGGACTTCGTCGAAGCCAAGGTCGTCACCACCGACACCATCAAGGACATCGTCGGTGACCAGATCAAGGCCGAGGACATCTGCACAGGCAAGGTGGAGAAGCTCTGTGCCGATGCCGGCGTGAAGTGAGCGCGCGCGTTCACGATCTGACGTGACCGACCCCGAGTCGGCGACCGTCACCGGTCGCCGACTGCCGGGGTCAAAGACTGCGACAAGTAGGAACAGATGACACCAGAGACACCCGACCCGACCTCCGCGGCGACGCGGACGCCGGGCAGCGACAGCGAGCCGGTGCTCGAACTGCGCGGAATCAACAAACGGTTCGGTGCAGTCCAAGCCCTGACCGACATCCATCTCAGCGTCGGTCGCGGCGAAGTCGTCGGCCTCGTCGGCGACAACGGCGCCGGCAAATCGACCCTGATCAAGGTCATCGCCGGAGTCCACGCCGCCGATGACGGCGAACTCATCATGAACGGCACGGCGCAGAGATTCTCCTCCCCGAAGGATGCACAGAAAGCCGGAGTGGCCACAGTGTTCCAGGATCTGTCCCTGTGCGAGAACCTCGACGTGGTAGCCAACCTCTTCCTCGGACATGAGAAGACCCGCGGCGGCGTCCTCGACGAAGTGACGATGGAAGCCAAATCCTGGGAGCTGCTGCGCAGCCTCTCGGCAAAGATCCCGAGCGTGCGCGTACCGATCGCTGCCCTGTCCGGCGGTCAACGTCAGACGGTCGCGATCGCCCGGTCCCTCCTCAGCGAACCATCCCTGGTCATGCTCGACGAACCGACGGCGGCGCTCGGCGTCGCCCAAACGGCAGAGGTGCTCAACCTCATCGAACGGCTCAAGGAACGCGACCTCGGCGTGCTGCTCGTCAGCCACAATATGGCCGATGTGCAGGCGGTGTGCGACCGGGTGCACGTGCTGCGGCTGGGCAAGGATGCCGGTGACTTCCCTGGTGACGAACGCACCGATGTGCTGGTCGCCGCGATCACAGGAGCCAGCGACAATGTCGTGACCAAACGCGCCGCACGAAGGGGTGAGCGCCGATGACCCGCAATTCCTTCATCACCGATGAGCGGATCTCGTCCGAAGGCGTGATCGGCACCTTCGTCCGCCGGGTCAAAGAGGGACAGCTGGGGTCGTTCCCGGTCATCCTCGCCCTCATCGTCATCGTCATCGTGTTCCAGTCGGCCGACTCGAACTTCATCTCTCCGGCCAACCTCGTCAATCTCTCCACTCAGGTCGCGTTCCTCGCGATCCTGGCTCTCGGCATCAACCTCATCCTGCTCCTCGGCGAGATCGATCTGTCTCTGGCGCAATTGGGCGGTCTGGCCGCCTCGCTGCTCGGAGTTCTGGTGGTGAGACAAGGTGTGCCGCCGGCCCTGGCACTGATCATCATGCTGCTGCTCGGCCTGGTCGTCGGTGCGATTCAGGGTTGGTTCTTCGCCGTCGTCGGCATCCCGGCGTTCGTCGTCACCTTGGCCGGTCTGCTCGCATTCACCGGTCTGACCCTGACGACTCTTGGCACGCAGAAGAACCTATCGATGTCGGACACCTTCGCGTTCGACTTTGCGAGCTTCTACTTCCCGGCGATCTGGGCCTATATCTTCGGCGCCGTCGCGATCATCGGCTTCGGCGGCGGCATCATCTATTCGAAGCTGCGCCGCCACCGGGAGGGTCTCAGTGCTCCGAGCTGGACCTCCGTGATCGTGCGGATCGTGCTCCTGGCCGCGATCGTGTTCGGGTTCCTCATCCTCGTCAATCAGGACTTCGGTCTGGCGATGCCCTTCTTCCTCATGATCGTCATCGCGATCATCATCGATCTCGTGCTGCGAAAGACCCGCTACGGCCGGTCGATCTACGCCGTCGGCGGCAAGGTCGAAGCTGCACGGCGCGCCGGCATCCGCGTGACCTGGGTGCGCATCAGCGTGTTCATGGCAGCCGGAGTGCTCGCCGCATTGTTCGGCTTCATCAAGACCGGAGTGACGACGAATGCGGGATCGACGCTGGTGAGCACGCAGGACCTGCTCAATGCGATCGCTGCAGCCGTCATCGGAGGTACCTCGCTGTTCGGCGGTCGCGGAACCGCCTGGGCAGCCGTGCTCGGTGCTCTGGTCGTCGGTGCGATCAACAACGGTCTCTACCTCATCGGCTTCAACTCCGATGCACAGCAGATCATCACCGCACTCGTCCTGCTCACCGCCGTCGTCATCGATGCGCTGAGCCGCCGCGGCCAGAGGTACGTCGGACGGGGGTAGTGGGGCGCGAAGCTCCCTCTGCCGACCGCTCGCCTTAGCATCGAGCGCGCAATGCATAGCTTGATACAGCGACGTTAAGTCGAGCGGTCGGTGCTGAGCATCCAAGCAGAGTATGGAGTCGCCCGTGTCCGACCGGGCTGATACAGTCGGAGCCAATGACATGGGGTGCCTCATGACGATCCGCTCAGGCGGAGATCGGCGAGGCTGAGAGAACACCCATCGAACCTGATCTGGGCCATACTAGCGAAGGGATCGTCATGGTTGACTTCGACCTGCGTTCTGCGAATGCGCGACTGCGCGCAAGCAATCCACTCATCCAGTGCATCACGAACACCGTGGTGCAGCAGTTCAGCGCGAACGTGCTCCTGGCCATCGGCGCCTCCCCGGCGATGCTCGACCACGAAGCCGACGCCGGACAGTTCGCCGGAATCGCCAGCGGAATCCTCGTCAACTTCGGAACCGCCTCGAACCATCAGCTGCTCGCCGCCGACGCAGCCATCGACGTCGCGAATGCCGCCAGCAAGCCCTGGGTCCTCGACCCCGTGAGCGTCGGCGCCGTCGACTTCCGCACCTCCCGTATCCGCCGTGCCGCCGCCGATCACCCGACTGCCATCCGCGGCAACGCCTCCGAGATCGCAGCACTCGCCGGAGTCGGACTCGGTGGTCGTGGAGTCGAATCCACCGATGAAGTCGATGCCGTCCTTCCCGCCGCGGCTCAACTGTCGCGAAAGACCGGCGCGATCGTCGCGGTCTCCGGACCCACCGACGCCGTCGTCGCCCACATCGACGGCACCGATCACGTCGCCCGGATCTCCGGCGGACACGAATTCATGCCGCTGGTCATCGGCACCGGCTGCTCACTCGGCGCCGTCACCGTCGCATACCTGGCCGCCGCCCGTGCCGGACTGGCCGACCCCGACGCCGACGTCTCAGCAATCAGCGCCCCCGAGCAGTCCGCGATCGGCGGGGCCGCCTCGGCGAAGTTCGAAGCCGTCGTCGCCGCCCACGCCCACTTCGCGGTCGCCGGGGAACTCGCCGCCGATGGCGCGAAGGGGCCCGGCAGCTACTCGGTGAACTTCCTCGACGCACTCCACGCCGTCGACGGTGACCGACTCGCACAGGCGAGAATCGGCCTCGACACGCTCACCGCCGGCGAAGGCGTCCGGGCATGACCGCCGGATCCGCCCACATCGCTGACAACTCGGCTGATGACAGCGCGACCGTGAACGACCGAGACGGCTCGACCGACCGCTTCGCCGGAATCGACACGCGCCTCTACCTTGTCACCGACTCCGCGCAATGCGAGGCCGCCGGTCGCAGCGTCGCCGAGACCGTGCAGGCCGCCGTCGCCGGGGGAGTGGGCATCGTCCAGGTCCGCGACAAAGACATCGACGACGGTGACTTCTACTCGCTCACCCGCCAAGTCATCGCCGCCGGCGACGCCGCCACCCGCGACACCGACCGCACGGTCCCCGTCGTCCTCAACGACCGCGTCGAGGTGGCCCGCCGCCTCATCGACGAAGGCGAGAACGTGCACATCCACGTCGGCCAAACTGACACCACCGTCGCCGAGGTGCGTGCCGCCCTGGGTGCGGAACCGCTTATCGGTCTCTCGGCCGCGAACAGCGACGAATTCGCCGCCGCCCGCGACTCCGGAGTCGTCGACCTCGTCGGCATCGGACCGGTCTTTGACACCTCCACGAAAGCCGACGCCCCCGACGGAATCGGACCGGAGCGCCTCGGGGAACTGGTGGCAGAAGCGGGCATCCCCGCGGTCGCGATCGGCGGCATCAACGCTGACCGTGCCCCTAACCTGAAGGGACGGGGGCTGATCGGGATCTGCGTGGTCTCGGCGATCTGCATGGCCGACGACCCGAAGACGGCAGCCGAGGAGCTGCTCGCCGCTTTCACCGGGAGCGGCGAGTGATGACCCGCCCGCCGATCACCCTGTCCATCGCCGGCACAGATCCCTCCGGCGGTGCTGGAATCCACGCCGACCTCAAGACCTTCACCGCGCGTAAGACCATGGGCACGACCGTCATCACGGCCCTCGTTGCGCAGAACACGCACGGTGTGTCCCGGGTCTATCCGATCGACGTCGATTTCGTCGCCGAACAGTTCGACTCCGTGCTCGGCGACCTGCCCGTCGATGCGACGAAATCGGGGATGCTCGGCAGCCGTGACCTTGTCGAACTCGTCGTCGCCCGCGCCGCCGAAGGCCGGCTCGGGTTCTATACCGTCGACCCTGTGATGATCGCGACCTCCGGCCACCGCCTCCTCGAGACCGATGCCGTCGACGCCGTGCGCACCCACCTGCTGCCCGTCGCCGACCTCATCACCCCCAACCTCCCCGAGGCGGCCCTGCTGATCTCCGACGACGAACCCGAAGCGCAGACGACTGAAGCCATGCGTGACCAGGCACGGCGTCTGCTCGAACGCGGGCCCGGAGCGGTCCTGCTCAAGGGCGGACACGGCAGCGAGGAAGAGGTCATCGACATCCTCGCCACCGCCGATGGCCAGGTTCGCGAGTTCACCCACCCCCGGGTGACGACGATGAATACGCACGGAACCGGGTGCACCCTGTCGGCCGCGATCACCGCCGAGGTGGCCGTCCTCGGCCGCGAACACACAGAGATCGGTTCGGACATCCTCGGCGAGGCCGTCGGCAATGCCCTCGACTATCTTGCTCGCGCTCTCACCTCGGCTGCGGACTGGCAGCTGAGCCTGAATCCGGAGGGCGCCCACGGACCGGTCGACCACCAGGTCGACATCGTCCGCGGTCGACCCGCCTGAGATATCCATCCCGCCTGACCACCACCTCACCGGAACCGCCAACTCACTCGAACCACCACGTCATACGAATCACCACGTCACACCAGCACAAAGGAGTTCCCATGACCGTCACCTTTACCGCCGGCCCACTGACCACCCAGCTGTGGGACCGCGTCGGCCCCATCGTCAAGCAGATCGAAGAGCTGCCGTTCCTCGCCCAGCTCGCCGACGGCAGCCTCGATCCGAAGGCCTTCGTCAATTACATTTCGCAGGACAGCCTCTACCTGAACGGATATGCCAAGGCCATGTCGTTCCTGGCCGCGAAGACCGTCGACCGTGACGAATCCCGATTCTGGGCCGGATCTGCCGCCGAGGCGATCACCGTCGAAGAGGAGATGCACGCAGAGCTGCTCGCCGACGCCCGACTCGCCTCGGCGCTGGAAGAACTCACCGCGGAAGGCTCCCGTTTCAAGGCCTCACCGACGACGCTGGGTTACGTGTCCTTCCTCGTCGCCAACGCCGCCAGCCGATCCTACGGCGAAGGCGTGGCCTCAGTGCTGCCCTGCTTCTGGGTGTACGCCCATATGGGCAAGGTGCTTGTCGACCGGGCCGGGCAGATGGCCGACGACCACCCCTACCGCACCTGGGTGCAGACCTACGACTCTCCCGACTTCGACGAATCGACCCGCCACGCCGTGCAGATCCTCGAACAGGAACTCGCGAAGGCCCCGAGCGAGGAAGCCGCCCGCATGCGCGCCGCCTTCGAACAGGCCTGCGTCTACGAACTCCACTTCTGGGCCTCGGCACACGCCATGCAGAATTGGGACGTCTCCGTGTTCCTGCCCCAGGAAGTCACCGTCTGAGCGCGGTCACCTCGGTGGGGTGAGCCGGCGGTAGAAACGCCAGACGGCGAGTCCCGTGGCGGCGAGGAAGATGGCCGTCGGCACGAACGTCAGCCATTCCGGCATCGTTGCCGAACGCGTCCCCTCGGCGATGATGACGAGGATGGCTGCGATGAGCAGCGCGGTGAGCCCCGCGGTGATGCGCAGCAGCTCCATGAGGCAGTCGACGAGGTAGGTCTTCTCGCCGCGCTCGAGCCAATACTCCTTGTGCGGGGCATTGATGAGCGAGGCCGGCAGCTTCTCGAACAGCGGCCTGATCGACATCAGAGCGGGCAGACCGACGCCTACGGGCACGAAGATCCCGAGGAGACCGGCCTTCGACGTCCAGTCATCGGGCCGGCCACCGGAGTCGAAATGGGTGGCCACGTTAGCGGGCGCCTGCACCCAGAACCAGACGCAGACCCCGAGCAAGACGAGGATCGAGGCGACCGCGAAGACGAGCGCGGCGATCTCACTCGGTGGGTTCCGGTGCGGCTGTGCAGAGGAAGGCATGTTGTCACCTTAACAACAGCCGTCAGCAGCCTCAGGCGCGAGACGCTCCGGATGGACCATCCGGGTAATGAGTGAGCGGACCGAACGATCCGAGCGCATGCCAGCCGCGGCGCAGAGTCGTCCACAGAAGCACGTGATCGACCTCGATGAGGGGCACTCGGTCGTGCTTCGGGCAGGCGAACCGACCGATGAAGAACACAACGGTCGCAAACATCACTGCGATCATGAACAGAATCAAAAGATCCATGGCGGCCCCCTCACATCCTGATACGAATGCCTCACTTTCAGCCTCGCCCCAAACTACAGAGAAAGATAGGCCTATCCCACTTGGTGAGCGTGAAGGTGATCAAAATCAACTCGGGTGTGAGACGCCGTTCATGCAAAGGACGAGGCGAGGCTCTCGGCAGCGCTGATGACGGCTCGGGCGGCCGCGCGTCCCTGGTCGTAGGTGATCGAGGACGGGAAGGTGAAGCGCACACTCGTCTGGGCGACTTCGGCCGCGACTCCTAAGGCCGTGAGCACATGGGAAGGCTCATCGGAGCCGACTGCACAGGCCGAACCGCTCGAGGCCGTCACCCGGCGGCGTTCGAGCTCGAGCAGCACTGCCTCACCGGAGGTGTTCGAGAAGCAGAACGACGCATGGTTCGGAGTTCGAGCCGGCCGGCCATCGGGGCCGGCCGTGCCCTGCGCGCCAGTCAGGAACGCCCCAGGCACATTGCCGAGAACCACGGCGATGAACTCATCGCGGATGGCCCGGACACGGTCGGCGGCCTCATGCCGCTCCGCCTCGGCGAGTTCGAGGGCCGTGGCGAATGCGACGGCCAGAGCCACGTTCTCCGTGCCCGAGCGTCGGCCTGACTCCTGCCCGCCGCCGTGGATGAGCGGTTCGACGGGGACGCGAGCGCGGATCGCGGCCACACCGATGCCTTTCGGCGCTCCGACCTTGTGCCCGGCCAGGCTGAGCGCATCGACGCCCAACCCGCTCAGCGGCAGCCACCCGGCCGCCTGCACGGCGTCTGTATGGAAGAGGACACCGTCCTCGTGGGCGATGCCGGCCAGGGTCGGAATGTCCGCAACGGTGCCGATCTCATTGTTCGCATATCCCAAGCTCACGAGCACGGTGTCCGGGCGGATCGCCGCTGTGAGGGCTTCGGGGGTCACTGTCCCATCGGAGGTCGGGGCCACCTCGGTGACGGTGAATCCGTGGACGCGGGCCAGGAACTCCACCGAGGCGAGTACGGCTTCGTGTTCGATGGGGGAAGTGACGATATGTCGCCGAGGCGGCACCGCGGTCCCGGCCCGACCCTGGGACTGAGCCCGACCCTGAGTCCGAGCGCCGAGGGCCATGCCGATGATCGCGAGGTTGTCCGCCTCGGTGCCGCCGCTGGTGAATGTGATGTCCGTGGCGCGCATGCCGAGCACCTTAGCCACGCGAGCACGGGCATCAGTGAGGGCTTCGGCGGGTCCGCGCCCGAATTCGTGGTGGCTCGACGGGTTGCCGAACGCCCCGGCCAGATACGGCCAAGCGGCTTCGAGGGCCTCCCTGCGCACGGGGGCCGCGGCCGCGGTGTCGAGGTAGAGGCGCCCGGTCATCTCAGACCTCGAGGGAGAGGTCGAGACCGAGGTCGATCGCGCGGACGCTGTGGGTCAGCCCGCCCGAGGAGATGACGTCGACGCCGGTGGCGGCGACCTCCGGAATCGTCTCCAGGGTGACGTTGCCGCTGGCTTCGATGACGGCGCGGCCGTCCACGAGTTCGACGCCTTCGCGCAGCTGAGCCAGGGTGAAGTTGTCGAGCATGATGATATCGGCGCCGCCGTCGAGCACCGCGGGCACCTGGTCGAGCCGGTCGACCTCGACCTCGATCATCATCGTCGTGTGTGGCAGACGGGCACGGGCGGTGCGGATCGCCTCGGCGACGCTGAGTCCCTCACTGGTGAGCACGGCGAGGTGATTGTCCTTGGCCATGACCGCGTCGGAGAGGCCGAAGCGGTGATTGTGTCCGCCGCCGCAGACGACCGCGTGCTTCTCGAACGCGCGCAGCCCGGGCGTCGTCTTGCGAGTGTCGACGATGCGAGCACGCCCAGCGGCGGCCTCGACATAGGCACGGGTCTGGGTGGCGATTCCGCTCATGCGCTGGCAGAAGTTCAATGCGATCCGTTCGGCTTGCAGCACTGCTCGAGCGGGGCCGGCGACCGTGGCGAGCACCTGACCTGCGGTGAAAGCGTCTCCATCGGCGGCGGCGAGGTCGACCGTGACGCTCTGGTCGACGAGTGTGAAAGCGCGGGCGAAGACCTCGATTCCGGCGAGCACCCCGTCTTCGCGAGCACGCAGTTCGGCCCTCGCCGAGGCGGTGGCGGGGATGAAGACTTCGCCGGTGATATCTCCCCAGGGAGCGTCTTCGTCGAGGGCGGCACGCAGTGCGGAATCGATGGTTGAAGCGGTCAGCATGCGGTGGCCTCCTGAAGCAGAGCGGTGGGCGAAGTGGCGGTGGACGGCGCGGTCGTCGACGAGGCGAGCGTCGTATCGGTGCGGGTATGCGCGCCGAGGCTGTGCTCCCGGGCCAGGGCATGCCGAGCCATCTGTTCGGCGATGAGGGCGAGGTTCGCGGTCTCGAGTGCTTCGACGCTCCTCACTGCTGGGTCGCAGTTGCGATCCTTGCCGTGGTCGCGTTCGTCGGGGCCACCTTTGTCAGTGTGGCCTTTGTCGGTGCCGTCTTCGCCGAGGCGGTCGAGCAGGGTCCGCAGGCCCGCGGCCGTGCGTTCCACGCCCAGATGAGCCCAGGTCAGAGCCTGCAGCTCAGTCCGTGTCCGTGCCGTCTGGTGGAATGGATCGAACTGGGGGAGTGGGAGGTGATGTTCACGGTTCAGTGACTCCGAGGCCTCGGAGCGGAGGTCTGCTCTGTGCGTGGCGAGATCTGCTGCGGTCGTGTGAGTCGGGCGTGCGTCGATCGCTGCGGCGGCGCGGGCGGCGAAGACCGCGCCCTCGAGCAGAGAGTTCGAGGCCAGCCGGTTGGCTCCATGCACTCCGGTGCGCGCGACCTCGCCGACGGCGAAGAGTCCCTCTATACTCGTGCGACCATCGCGATCCGTGGCCACCCCGCCCATGAAGTAGTGGGCGGCAGGAGTGACGGGAATGAGGTCCCGGGACAGATCGAGGCCGCGAGCGGCAAGCCCCGCGGTGATGCTCGGGAACTTTGCCGTCGCATCCGGGACGGCCCGCGCATCGAGGAAGCAGGGACGTCCGTCCTGAGCCGCCTGGCGGCGATGCAGGGCGAGGGCGACGACATCACGGGAGGCGAGCTCCGCGCGATCGTCGATGTCACTCATGAACCGGTGGCCGTGCTCGTCGAGGAGGAGGGCACCGGCCCCCCGGACGGCCTCGGAGATGAGGAAGCCGGGACCTGGAAGGGCGGTGGGATGGAACTGGAAGAATTCGAGATCGGAGATAACAGCACCGGCGCGAATGGCAGCGGCCAAACCGTCCCCGGTGGCAGCCGCCGGGTTCGTCGTGTGTGCGAAGAGCTGCCCGGCACCGCCGGTGGCGAGCACGATCGCATCAGCAGCCAGGGCCTCGACACGGCCGTCGCGGAGCACGGTGACTCCGGTGGCTCGACCCGGTCTACGCTCGTGATCGTCGGTGAGGATGTCGACGAGCGTCGTGTCCTCGAGCAGGGTGACTCGCCCTGCGACGACCTCGATGCGCAGCTTCTGCGCCAGAGCGGTGCTGATCGCCCGACCGGTCGCATCACCTCCGGAATGGAAGATGCGCGGATAGGAATGCGCCCCTTCTATACCCCTGGCCCAGGATCCGGTCGGGTCGGTGTCGAAGTCCACCCCTGCCTCGGCGAGGGAGACGATCGCGTCCCCACCGGCTTCGCACAGGCAGCGCACGGCCTCCGGATCACAGTGCCCGGCGCCGGCGGTGAGCGTATCGGCGATATGGGAATCGACCGTGTCGTCGGTGCCGATGACACCGGCGATGCCGCCCTGCGCCCACTCGGTGTTCGACTCGCCGAGGCGGCCCTTCGTCACGAGGGTCACCGTGTGACGGCCGGACAGGCGCAGTGCCGCGGTCAGCCCCGCGATCCCGGAGCCTGCGACGATGACGCGGCTCATCAGATCCGCGGCTTCGCGGCGAGCATCCGCTCCAGGGACAAACGGGCAGGTTCGGCCACTTCGGCGTCGACGGAGATCTGATTGACGACCTGTCCGTCGATGAGCGATTCGAGGACCCAGGCGATATAGCCGGGGTGGATGCGGTACATCGTCGAGCACGGGCAGATGACGGGGTCGAGGCAGAAGATCTCGTGCTGAGGGTGTTCGGCGGCCAGCCGCTGGACCAGGTTGATCTCGGTGCCGATGGCGAACGTCGTCGGTTCGGTCGCCTGTTCGATGGCCTTCGTGATGTACGCGGTCGATCCGGCCTCATCGGCGGCTTCGACGGTCTCACGCGGGCATTCGGGGTGAACGATCACGCGCACATCCGGATGATCCGCGCGGGCTTTGTCGATCTGGGCGGGGGTGAAGCGCTTGTGCACGGAGCAGAATCCCTGCCACAGGATGACGCGAGCCTCACGCAGCGTCTGCTCGTCGTTGTTGCCCAGTGGCTTGGCGGGGTTCCACAGCGGCATCTCGTCCAGACCGATGCCCATGTTCACAGCGGTGTTGCGGCCGAGGTGCTGGTCGGGGAAGAACAGGACACGCTGTCCGCGTTCGAAGGCCCATTCCAGAACCACCTCGGCATTCGAGGAGGTGCACACGATGCCGCCGTTGCGGCCGCAGAAGCCCTTGATCGCTGCCGAGGAGTTCATGTAAGTGACGGGGATGACCGGGACGCGACCGTCGACATCGGGTTCGGTGCCGAAGAGTTCGGTCAGCTGCTCCCAGCAGTCCTCGACCTGATCGATGCTGGCCATATCGGCCATCGAACAGCCGGCGGCGAGGTTGGGCAGGATGACCGACTGTTCCGGTTTCGACAGCAGGTCGGCGGTCTCGGCCATGAAGTGGACGCCGCAGAAGACGATGGCCTCGGCCTCCGGATGGTTCTGGGCGGCCTGGGCGAGCATGAACGAGTCGCCGATGTAGTCGGCGTGTTCGACGACCTCGACTCGCTGGTAGTGGTGGCCGAGCATGACGACGCGATCGCCGAGGGTGGCCTTGGCAGCCCGGATGCGGGCGTCGAGCTCTTCAGGCGATGCCTGCTTGTATTCGTCGGGAATGTCGCCCTGACGTGGAGCGGCGACCGGGATCGGGTCGGCCATCGAGGAACCGGGACCGTAGCCGGGGCGTTCGTCGACGTCCCACGGTGCATCGAGCAGCTCCGTCGAGCACATATCGTCGTTCGCTCCCGAGGCAGAGATGTCCTTGAGGATGAGTTCGATCGAAGCTGTCGTGGTCATCATCGTCCTTCGCTCGGTGGGCGGGACCCGCGCCTCGCGCGAGGTGAAACCGCCCGAAATGTTTTGCGCACTTGTGCGTTTATTTGTTTGCGCAGATTTGAGCTTAATCCTGAGGGTGGGCAATGTACAACTCGGCGGTCGATGGCTCTGCGTTGTGACGGTCGATGGCTCTGTGCCCGGGGATGCAATAGGCTGTGGTCTGGCTCGCAATCCGAGTCGATGCGCACTGCGGTGGACTCCCCGTGAGAGTTGCCGAGGCTTCGGACCGAAGCGTCGGTCTCGCCCCGCCCGCGCCGGCACCGACGACATCGCATATCTGAAGGATTCTCATGCCCGAAGCGGCACACTCGAACCAGTTCACGTCCTCCTCCGCCACCGACGCTGCGGGCAACGCTGCTGCCGGTGGCAATGCCCCGGCCGGCCCCAACGCGACGGCCAGCCCCGGCGCGACGGCGGGGGCCGCCTCGGCGGAACAGCCGGCCCCGTACGGCGGTCCGGTGTCCGCTCCGGCAGCGCCGCCTCGGCGAATCCGGACCCTCGACCTCATCAAGGCCAAGGCCGAAGGCCGGCGGTGGGCGATGCTGACCAGCTACGACCAGTACACGGCGGCCCTGTTCGAACAGGCAGGTGTCGAGGCCCTGCTCATCGGCGATTCGGCGGCGAACAACGTCTATGGCCACGCGACGACCCTGCCGGTCACCGTCGACGAACTCATCCCGCTGGCCAGAGCAGTCGCCTCGGCGACGAGCCGGGCGCTCATCGTCGCCGACCTTCCGTTCGGCAGCTACGAGATCTCGGATGAACAGGCCGTGGCCATGGCCGTGCGGTTCATGAAGGAAGCCGGAGTCCACGCGGTCAAACTCGAAGGCGGGGCGCGGATGGCCTCGCGGATCAAGGCGATCACGACGGCGGGGATCCCGGTCATGGCGCACATCGGCTTCACCCCGCAGGCCGAGCACAACCTCGGCGGCTACAAGGTCCAGGGCCGCGGCGACGCAGGCGGCGCCCTGCTCGACGATGCCCGCGCCGTGGCAGAAGCCGGAGCCTTCTCCGTGGTGATGGAGATGGTGCCCTCCGGGCTGGCCGGCCAGGTCACATCCGAACTGACGATCCCCACCGTCGGAATCGGCGCCGGTGCGGACTGCGACGCCCAGGTCCTCGTATGGCAGGACATGGCCGGTCTGCGCACCGGGAGGGCCCCGCGCTTCGTCAAGCGCTACGCCGACCTGCATTCCGTGCTCACCGAGGCGGTCGGCACCTATGTCGACGAAGTGAAGTCCGGGGTCTTCCCCGAACCCGAGAGGAGCTTCGACTGATGGAGGTCGGAGGCATCCAGGCACTGCGCCGGTGGCGGGCCGAGCAGTCGGGCCGTGTCGGTCTCGTCCCGACGATGGGCGCCCTGCACTCCGGGCATCAGGCGCTGATGACGCGTGCCCGCGCAGAGTCCGATCTCGTCGTGGCCTCGATCTTCGTCAATCCTCTCCAGTTCGGTGCCGACGAGGACTTCGTCCAGTACCCGCGGCCTATCGAAGAGGATCTGGGGAAGTGCGAAGAGGCCGGCGTCGACTTCGTCTTCGCCCCGGCGCTGGCCGAGATGTACCCGTCCGCACCCGAAGTGCGGGTCGTCGCCGGGCGCATGGGGGCCGTGTTCGAAGGCGCGGCCAGGCCCGGGCACTTCGACGGCGTGCTCACCGTCGTGGCGAAGCTCTTCACCCTCATCGCCCCCGACGTCACGGTATTCGGGCTCAAGGACATCCAACAGTTCGTCCTGGTCAAACGCATGATCGCCGACCTCAACTTCGATATCGAACTCATCGGCCTGCCCGTCGTCCGGGACGCCGACGGCCTGGCCATGTCGAGCCGCAACGAATACCTCACCGGATCCGATCGGGAACGTGCCCTGGCGATTCCGCGGGCCCTCGACGCCGCCGCCGAGGTGGCCGAGCGAAGCCGTGAGACGGCGGAGTCCGGCATCGGTGGCAGTTCTGACTCTGGGGCCGGCCCCAGTGATGTTTCTGCTGGCTTGCCCGCTGCCGTCGAGGCGGCCGCGCTCGCCGAGTTGGAGCCGGCCGCTGAACGTGGGGATCTCGAGATCGTCTACTGCAGCCTCGTCGAGGCCGCGACCCTTCGGCCGTGCCCACCGGACTTCACGGGACCGGCTCTGCTGCTCGTCTCCGCGACGGTCGGTGGGACTCATCTCATCGACAATCTGCCGCTGGAATTCTGATCACGCAGGTGCGCCTCTGAACGCACCGGGCGACGATTAGCCTCGGCATCCGGCCTTTCGTTGTTCGGAGCGGCTCAGATGGGGATCGCGATGACGGCGATGCCGATGATGAGCAGGATGAGCGTGGAGGCGGCCTCGATGAAGAAATCAGCGCAGCGGTGGGCCATCGCCGACGCTGCGAGGCTGGCCAGGCATGCGAGGACAAGCTGGTACGACAGGAGCACGCCGAGGATCAGCGCGACGAGCACGGTGTAGTCGGTGCCGGTCGGGGATGCGGGGACGAGGGTCGGCAGGATCGCGAGGAAGAACAGGCCGACCTTCGGGTTGGACAGCGAAGAGATGATGCCGCGGCGATAGGAAACGAACGAGCGCAAGTGGCCCCACGAAGTCGACTCCATGACGTGGGCGATCTCGCTGACCGGGCCGGCGGCCGCCTCGGCGGGGGATTCGGCGGTGGCGCTCGACGCGGGATCGAGTGTGTCCCCGGGGTCGGACGCCTGTGTGGAATCGGAATCCGCGGAGGCGGTGCGGAGTTCGCGACGCAGCCGCAGCGCCTGCCGCCCGGCGAGGAGCCCGAGGAGGCAGAGATAGAGCCCACCGACGATCTTGAGCACCTGGACGGCGGCCGGAAAAACCGTGAGCAGGGCGGAGACCCCGGTGAGCGCCAGCACCATCCAGATCACGGTGCCCGTGGCCGTGCCGAGGGCGTAGACGAGTCCGGCCTTGCGGCGCAGGGAGGACAGACGGATCGTGAGGATCGTCTCGGGGCCGGGGGTGATCGCCAGAGCGGCGGCAGCGCCGGTGATGGTCAAGATCTCGGGTCCGGTCACAGCACTCCTTCTAACGGTTGGGGATCGGGTTCTGACAGATACGCGGGTCGGGGCGGCGTCGGCCGCGGTCATCGGACCTGCCGGCCGGGCGACGTGGATGTCCCGCTCTTCAATTCTGCCTGCGCCGAACAATCGGGAAAAGCAACTGATCGTGAACGATCATCAGGCAGAACCGAATGGTTAACGGCTACGATGCACACATGTGGGATCTCAATCGACTCCGAATATGGCGAGCCGTCGTCGCCACCGGCTCCGTGGTCGCGGCCGCGAAGAACCTCAACTACACGCCGGCGACCGTCAGCCAGCACATCACCACCCTGCAGAAGGCCGTCGGGGCGCCGCTCTACCGGCGGTCGGGGCGCGGCATTGAGATCACCGAGCTCGGCCGACGTCTGGCCGATGATTCGGCGGAGGTCTTCACCGCGGTCGGCCGCCTCGACGATCTGGTCGAAGGCTTCCGCACCATCAGCAGGCCCCGGCTGCGGATTGCGGCGTTCACTTCGTTCAATGCGCGTCTGCTGCCGGGCATCATCGATGCCGTGGCCCTGGATCATCCGGATCTGCGGTTCGACATCCAACTCAACGAGCCGGCGAAGAACCGGCGCGGGCACTGCCTCATCGAGATCCGCGCCGAGGTTCCGCAGGACGGTGAGAACCATCTGCCGGAGATGACGCGCATCCCGCTCTTCGAAGACGACTACCGGGTCGTCGTCCCCGAGGGGCACCGGTTCGCAGGCCGGGAGTCCGTGCCATTCATCGACCTCGAGGGCGAGCACTGGGTCGACTACGACATGTGGGCCGGACCCTCGAGCAAGGTCGTCGACCATGCGTGTGCCGCGGCCGGATTCGAACGCAGGAGCTTCGCCGCCTGCGAGGACGACTTCGCGGCATTGGCTCTCGTTGCCTCAAACATGGGCATCACGGTCCTCCCACGGCTCTCGACTCTGCAGCTGCCGCCCGGCCTCGTCGCCGTCGACCTCACCGACCCCGTCCCGATGCGCCGGGTCGTCATGCACATCCGCGACAGAGACGCGCACTTACCCCACGTCCGCGCCTTCGCCACAGCCACGGAAGAGGCAGTAGCAACCCACCTCACCACCCCCTAATTGCTACCCGACGGCGGACCAGCAACCTGGCGCCAGGTTGCTGGGCCCCCGTCAGGTAGTCCTGGGAGGGGAGATGCGCTGTTCCTCATAGTGGGCTGAGACCTTGTGCCAAGGGCGGTGGGATAGGCTGTTGGGGTGAGTTCTGAAATCGAAATCGGCAGAGGCAAGCGCGGCCGTCGCGCCTATTCGCTCGACGACATCGCCATCGTCCCCGCTCGGCGCACCCGTGACCCCGAAGACGTGTCCCTGAACTGGCAGATCGACGCCTACCAGTTCGAGCTGCCGTTCATCGGCGCCCCCATGGATTCGGCGATGTCACCCGAAACCGTCATCGCTCTGGGCAAATTCGGCGGCCTCGGCGTCCTCGACCTCGAAGGCCTGTGGACCCGGTACGAGGACCCCACCCCGCAGCTGGCCGAAATCGCGCAGCTTCCGTCTGAGATGGCGACCGCCCGGATGCAGGAGCTCTACTCCGCACCCATCGAGGCCGAACTCATCACCGCCCGCCTCGAGCAGATCCGTGAAGCCGGAGTCACTGTCGCCGGTGCCCTGACCCCGCAGCGGACTCAGGAGTTCTACAAGACGGTCGTCGACGCCGGAGTCGACATCTTCGTCATCCGCGGCACCACGGTCTCGGCCGAGCACGTCTCGACCCACACCGAACCGCTCAACCTCAAGCAGTTCATCTACGAACTCGATGTGCCCGTCATCGTCGGCGGAGCCGCCACCTACACCGCGGCACTGCATCTCATGCGCACCGGTGCCGCCGGCGTCCTCGTCGGCTTCGGCGGGGGAGCGGCGGCCACGACCCGCAAGACCCTGGGCATCCACGCCCCGATGGCCACGGCCGTCGCCGACGTCCACGCCGCCCGGCGGGACTATATGGACGAATCCGGCGGCCGCTACGTCCATGTCATCGCCGATGGCGGACTCGGCACCAGCGGCGACATCGTCAAGGCCTTCGGGGTCGGCGCCGACGCCGTCATGCTCGGCACCGCCCTGGCCCGGTCGACCGAAGCACCCGGCCTCGGAATGCACTGGGGCGCCGAAGCTCATCACCCGGATCTGCCGCGCGGCCACCGCGTGGAACTCGGCACCGTCGGCAGCCTCGAGCAGGTGCTCTTCGGCCCCGGCCGCACCGCGATCGGCGAACTCAACCTCGCCGGTGCCCTGCGCCGAGCGCTCGCCACGACCGGATACCTCGACCTCAAGGAATTCCAACGCGTCGACGTCACCGTCTCGCCCTACCAGACCGGTTCGGTGGTCTGAACTGTTCCGCCTGGCGCTGACTCCCAAATGGCTGGGGTCCCTGCTCCTCGTCCTGGTGCTCGTCACCTGCTTCGTCGGACTCTCCGCGTGGCAGGTCGACCGGGCCCAGCACAAGAACGACGTCGCTGCGTCCTCCGGAGTCGATGAGCTCAAGGACTTCAACGACGTCATGGATGCCCAGGCTCCGATGCCCGGCATCCTCGCCGACCAGCGCGTCAGCCTGTCCGGACACTGGATCCCCGAGGCGCAGATCGTCATCCCCGGCCGCATACAGAATGATGAGTCCGGCTATTGGGTGGTCACGATGTTCGCTCCGGACGGCGGTCACCTCGGTGAAGGCGTCGAGGCCGCGAACGCCGACGAGAAGACGATCGCGATTCCCGTCGTCCGCGGTTTCACCACCGACGAGGACACGGCGATGACGTCTGAGGCTCGAGACGGCCAGGTCGAGCTGACCGCGCGCATCGGACCGATCGAAGGCCCCGTTGAGGGCAATGATCTGCCCGAGGGGCAGGTGCACACGGTCTCGACCTCGCAGATCATCAACATGTTCCCCGACCTGCTCACCTACTCCGGATTCCTCATCCCGGAGAAGGCCACCGGCGCCGCCGCCTCGGTGGGCACCGACGGACTCGCACAGGTCCCGACCACGACGACCCGCGACGAGGGCGGATTCGATCTGCAGTCGGCGGTCTACGCTCTCGAATGGATCATCTTCGCAGCCATGGCCCTCTACATGTGGTTCCAGCTGCTGCGCGATGATTACCTCCGGCGCCGCCTCGGCGAGGATTCCCAGGATTCCGCGAAGACCGTCGAGTATGTTGTCGTCAAGCCCGCAGGCGATGCGACGATCGACCCCGAGGTGATGTCCGGGCTGACCGGACTGCCGGCCCACCGCCACGGCGGAGCCAAACCGGGGAAGAAGCGAAGCAAGACCGCCGACACCCGAAACACCGATACATCCACGACCGGAGGAAACTGAGCGTGAGCGAAGAACACGAGTCCTTGGACTCCCGCCCCGACTTCGACGAGAACAACGTGTGGAGCGTCAAACGCTTCACCTCCGCCCGGAATGCGCTGAAGTTCTACCGCGTGATGGCGTTCATCACCGGCACGATGCTGCTCATCCTCACGGTCGAGATGATCTACAAGTACCTCATCGCCGCCGACCCGTCCACGGCCCTGAACTTCGGCGGCTTCAACCTCGCCGCGGCCATCGCGATCTGCCACGGCTGGTGCTACGTCGTCTACCTCATCGGCTGCTTCTGGCTCAACCAGCAGATGCGCTGGTCCCTCGGCCGCTACCTCATCCTCGCGCTCGCCGGCGTCGTGCCCGTGATGTCGTTCATCCTCGAGCGCCGCATCCACCGCCAGGTCGACGCGGAGCTCGAAGCCGCCGTCGTCGTCGCCCCCAAGTCCTGACCGCCCGGATCCGGTATCCGGATCCCCTCCCCGAGGCGGCCGCACGGTCCGTGCGCACCCGTCCTCTCGTGGTCGGGTGGGCCGATTCGAGGCTCTGGTCGCCGACGCTTAGAATTGGAGCATGACGCAAACCCAGAGCACGCAGGTGCCCCCTGTCCTCGTCGTCGATTTCGGCGCCCAGTACGCCCAGCTCATCGCGCGCCGCATCCGCGAAGCCGGTCTGTACTCAGAGATCATCGCCCACGACGCCCCGGCGTCGGAGTTCGCGGCGAAGAACCCCGTGGCCATCGTGCTCTCCGGTGGGCCTTCGAGCGTCAACGACGCAGCGGCCCCGAGCTTCGATACTTCAGTGTTCGACCTCGGCGTGCCCACGATGGGCATCTGCTACGGCTTCCAGCTCATGTCGACCGCCCTCGGCGGCCGCGTGGCCAAGACCGATAAGCGCGAATACGGATCGACCCCGGTCTCCGTGGCGCAGCCCGGCGCTCTGCTCGCCGACACCCCCGAGGCCTACAAGGTCTGGATGTCCCACGGGGACTCCGTGGCCGAGGCACCGGAAGGCTTCGACGTCCTCGCCTCCACACCGGACACCCCGGTCGCCGCTTTCGAATGCGCAGCGAAGAAGTTCGCTGGAGTGCAGTGGCATCCTGAGGTCCTCCACTCGGAGAACGGGCAGAAGATCCTCGAGAACTTCCTCTTCAACGTCGCCGGGCTCAGCGCCGACTGGACGAACGAATCCGTCATCGACGAGCAGGTCGAGCTCATCCGCGCCCGCGTCGGGAACAAGAAGGTCATCTGCGGCCTGTCCGGAGGAGTCGACTCCTCCGTGGCCGCGGCCCTCGTCCACAAAGCCATCGGCGACCAGCTCACCTGCGTCTTCGTCGACCACGGTCTGCTGCGCCAGGACGAACGCGAACAGGTCGAGAAGGACTACGTCGACTCGATCGGCGTCCGCCTGGTCACCGTCGATGCCCGGGAGCAGTTCCTCGGCGAGCTCGCCGGAGTCACCGACCCGGAGGAGAAGCGCAAGATCATCGGCCGCGAATTCATCCGCACCTTCGAATCCGCTGCCGCCGACCTCGTCCTTCAAGCCCAGGAAGGCGACGGCGAAGAGATCGCCTTCCTCGTCCAGGGCACCCTCTACCCCGACGTCGTCGAATCAGGCGGCGGATCGGGCACCGCGAACATCAAGAGCCACCACAATGTCGGCGGCCTGCCCGACGACATCCAGTTCCAGCTCATCGAACCGCTGCGCGCCCTGTTCAAGGACGAGGTCCGCGCCATCGGACGCGAACTCGGCGTGCCCGAGGTCATCGTCTCCCGCCAGCCGTTCCCCGGACCGGGACTGGGCATCCGCATCATCGGCGAAGTCACCGAGGAGCGCCTGACCATCCTGCGCAAGGCCGATGCGATCGCTCGTGAAGAGCTGACGAAGGCCGGCCTCGACGGAGAGATCTGGCAGTGCCCGGTCGTCCTGCTCGCCGATGTCCGCTCCGTCGGCGTCCAGGGCGACGGCCGCACCTACGGCCACCCCGTCGTGTTGCGTCCGGTCTCGAGCGAGGACGCGATGACCGCAGACTGGACGCGCATCCCCTACGATGTGCTCTCCGTGATCTCCAACCGCATCACCAACGAGGTCGACGACATCAACCGCGTCGTCCTGGACGTCACTTCGAAGCCTCCAGGCACCATCGAATGGGAGTGATCCTCCACGATCGTTGACGGGTCCCTGCGTACGGAAACGTGGGCACACCCTCACCGAGGCGGCTTCGAATAAGACCCCCGAGTACTGCTCCTGAACACCGTTCAGCTACAGTTGAGGGGCGCTCGGGGCCGCCTCGAGCTTTCCCCGGTCCGGAGCCGGACGAACCACGAACAATGGAGTACTCATGACACCGACTCACAGCACGACCTCGGCGGGAATCACCCGCCCCCGCTCTGCCGGCACGGATATCGCTCTCATTGCGGTCTTCGCGGCGCTGATCGCGGCCTTTGCGATGATGCCCCCGGTCCCGGTCGGGCCCCTCGGTGTGCCGATCACTCTGCAGACCTTCGCGATCGCCCTGTGTGGAATGGTGCTCGGGCCGTGGCGCGGATTCGCGGCCACCCTGCTCTACGTTGTGCTCGGTCTCGTCGGCCTGCCGATCTTCTCGGGGATGCGCGGCGGAATCGGCATCCTCGCCGGGCCGAGCGCCGGCTACATCGTCTCCTTCGCCCTCTACGCCCTCGTCGCCGGACTTGCCGCTCACTGGGCCGTGCGTCGCTTCAAGGGGATGAGGCTCGGTGTGGCACTGTTCGTCGGCGGATTCGGCGGCAGCATCCTGCTCAACCACCCCCTGGGCATCCTCGGCATGTCGATCAACGGCGACCTGCCGCTGAGTGCGGCAGCGGCCGCGGACCTCATCTACTGGCCCGGTGACATTGTGAAGAACATTCTGGCCGCCTCGGTGGCCCTCCTCATCCACCGTGCGTTCCCCGACATCCTGCGTCGTCGCGGCGTCAGCGTGGAATCGGTGTCGGTGCGTCAGGAGCAGGACGCCAAGTGACACGGGAGATCCGGCTGAACGACGTCGGCGTCGGAGTCCTCGACGAAGGACCCGACGGCGATGTCGTGCGCCCGATCCTCAAAGACGTCAACCTCACCCTCACCGAAGACATCGTCGCCGTCATCGGCGCGAACGGCTCGGGCAAGTCGACCCTGCTGCAGCTGTTCAACGGTTTGGTCACAGCGAATGCGGGCGAAGTCCTCGTCGACGGCTTCGACCCGCGCCGCCAGGCAGCGAAGGTGCGATCGCGCGTCGGTTTCGTCTTCACCGATCCGGCCGCGCAGTTGGTCATGCCGACCGCGATCGAGGACATCGAACTGTCCCTGCGCAAATCTGTGCCCAAGAGGGAACGTCGGGCCGCGGCGCTGGCGGTCCTCAATGAGCTCGGCATCGCCGACCTCGCCGATCGCAGTGTCTACGAACTCTCCGGCGGTCAGCGCCAGCTCGTTGCTCTGGCAGCGGTGCTCGCCGTGGATCCGCAGATCCTCGTCCTCGACGAGCCGACGACTCTGCTCGATCTGCGCAACAAGGAGCGCCTGCGCCTTCATCTGCAGGAGCTCGTCACGCGGCGCGGAGTGCGGATCATCCTCACCACCCATGATCTGGAGTTCGCACAGATCGCCCAGCGCGCCGTGGTCGTCGAAGACGGTCGAATCGCAGCCGATTCCACCCCCGCCGAGGCGGTCGCCGCCTACCGGAACATCATCATGAGCGATACGCCATGACCCAGCAGGAGACGTGGCGGAAGAAGGCGGGCATCAAAGCCCGCCCGCAGCTGTTCGGAAAGGTAGCGCATCCTCGGGGATGGCTGCACTCGGTGCCGACGGGAGTGAAGCTGGCGATGATCGCCGTCATCGGCATCGTGGCGCTCATCTTCCGGGACGCGACGGTCAACTGGTCGATGTTCGCCGTTCTCGTCGTCATCGGATTCACTGCCCGACTGCGGCTCAAGCACTTCCTGGTGACGTGGGTCTATGTGGCCGTGCTCGTGGCCATCATCATGGGGCTGCAGTATCTCTTCGGGTCCACCGGGTCGGGTTTGGCCGTCGGCGGGACCATCTTCGCGTGCGTGCAGGCCGCGTTGATGCTGACGCTCACGACCTCGGTCGGGCAGCTGCTCGATGCGTTCACGGTGATCGTCTCGCCTCTGCGATTCCTCGGGGCGAACACCGAAGCGATCGCGTTGACGGCGGGTCTGATGGTCCGGGCGATCTCGCATATCTCCGGACTGCTCGGAGAGGCTGAACGTGCCGCCCGCGCCAGGGGATTGGATTCGAGCATCAAGGCCCGCGTGGTGCCGGCGATCCTGCGGTCGGTGAAATACGCGCAGGACACGGGACGAGCCCTCGACGCCCGCGGCATCGTGGACTGACCGTCTCGATCGACCGCTCGAGGTGCCGTCGATCGCTCATCGCATAGCTTGATGCAACGATGAGGACTTGAGCGGTCGGCGAGGGGAAGCGCGTATGAGCGGCTTCAAAGTTCATACGTGGTGATTGTGATCAGTGCGTATGCATCTTGAACCCGCGGGTGCTCCTTTCCCGGAGGTATTGCAATGCGGCTTCAGAAGGTGATCTGTTCGCATCAGGGCAGTCTGTGAGCCGTGATCTCCTACGCCAGATCCGTGCTTTCAGGGAACAGCCTCGGAGGGGAATCAGCCGGTGAACCCGGAGACCCAGCGCATCTGAAGACTGGTCTCAGCAGAACACCTGGTGGGAGGAGTAGCCTCGGCGACAGCGGGGACGAACCCCCGCCCGAACCGAAGGAAACATGATGACGGGCACGAAGAACACAGTCCTGTTGGCCATGGACTTCCAGAACGGCATCGCCGGTGACGAAGCCTTCGGCTCAACCGGTGTGCTCGAACGCGCCCGTGACGCAGTCGTTGCAGCTCGTGAGCACGGCATTCCCGTCGTGTGGGTGCGGGTGGCACTGCGTGAGGGGCATCCGGAGTTGGCGGCAACCGCCTCGTTCGCGCAGATCGCCGCCCATGGAGATGTGGATGAGACACACGCGTCGACGAGTATCCACGAAACCCTCGGGCGGCATTCGGGAGAGCCGATTGTGACGAAGCGGCGCATCAGCGCCTTCACCGGCAGCGACCTCGAGGTGCTGCTGCGCGGTTATGGGGCGCGTTCGCTCGTGCTGGCCGGAGTCGCGACGAGCGGAGTCGTGCTCTCGACGGTGCGTCAGGCCGCTGACCTCGACTTCGAACTCACGGTGCTCTCCGACGCCTGCGCCGACCGCGACCCCGAGGTCCACCGAGTGCTCACGGAGAAGGTCTTTCCCAAGCAGGCGAAAGTGGTCACTGTCGCCGACTGGACCGCCGGCCTCGGCTGAGCCGGTGAGGCTTCAGTAGGGGAGGGTGTCTTCGAGGCCGGTGTGGATCATCGAGCTGAACGTGCGGCCGAGCACCTGCGGGGCCGGATTCTCGATCGCCCGCGAATAGTGGCCGACGAGCTGCGAGCACACACTCTTCCAACTCCGGGCCTGCACCTGTTCGCGCCCCGCGACGCCGAACGCCCGACGCTTCGCCTCATCGCCGAGGAGGTCGTTGACGTGGGCCCGCATCGCGCCCAGGTCCTTCGGCGCGTAGAGCCACCCGGTCCGCGAGGAATCGACGAGGTCGAGGGGGCCGCCTCGGGCAGGGGCGATGACGGGAACCTCGGAGGCCATCGCCTCCTGGATCGTCTGGCAGAAGGTCTCGAGTTCTCCCGGGGCGACCATGAGGTCGAAGCTCGCCACCGCCTGGGCCAGAGCATCCCCGCCGAGGAACCCGGTGAAATGAGCGTTCGGCATCAGCCGCTGCAGCCGTGCCCGCCACGGACCGTCACCGACGATGACGACCTTCGCTCCCGGCAGATCGGTCAGTCCGGCGAGATCCTCGACCTGCTTCTCCGCAGCCAAACGACCGACGAAGCCGATGATCTTCTCCCCGTTCGGGGCCACGCTTCGCCGCCATGGCTCGGACCTGTGGCCGGGGTCGAAGCGGGAGGAATCGACCCCACGGGCCCACAGAGCCACCTCGGCGACTCCGAGCCCTTCCAACTGATCGATCGTGTACGACGATGGGGCCAGCGTGAGGGAGGAATGCTGGTGGATGTTGCGGACGTGGTTCCACAGCATGGCTTCGATGCCGTGCATGCCGTACCGGGCGGCGTAGGCGGGAACCTCGGTCTGGTAGATCGCGACGGTCGGAAGGTTGAGCGCCTGGGCGGCGAGCACCCCGCGCCAACCGAGGACGAAGGGGCTGGCCAAGTGGACGACGTCCGGGGCGAAACGCTGCAGCAGCCGCCGGATGCGGGTGACCCCACCGGGTGCGACGCGGATGCGGCGATACTTCGGCAAGGCGATCGAGGGGACTCGGACGATGCGAGCGCCGGCGACCTCCTTCGGACCGTCTCTGCGAGTGCCCGGTGCGATGACGAGGACCTCGTCGCCGCGGTCGGCCAGATGGTCGAGGACCCGCAGGAGTGAGTGGGTGACCCCATTCATATTGGGGAGGAAGGATTCTGCAATGATCGCTACTCTCACATGCCCCAGCTAATGCCTGAAGGGTGACTGCTGTGTGACCCGAAGGCGACAGGTCGGCGACATCTGGCCGAAATCGCTCGGGTCGCGGCCGCTGCCACTCGCCCTCGACGTCCGGACGGTGTCCTGTTCGCGACGAGTCTGAACCCCGCGTAAACTGAGGTGTCGAAAACGTGTGCGCTGCTGAGCGAGCGAGGGGAGTGGGCGTGGTCTGGTTCATCGTCGGCGGCTGTGTGCTCGCCGCCCTCGTCATCGTCCTCGTCATCCTTACCGTGCTGCGGTTCAACCAGCTGTCCATGGCGCGCTCCGTCTGCGATGAAGCCAAACGTCAGCTCATCGGTGAGATCCGTGCCCGGCACGCACTCGTGCCGTCCTATATCGGCACTCTGGGCCAGAGCCCGGGCCAGGATCTGTCCCGTCTCGAACTCGCGCTCGCCTCAGCCGAACGCGCCTCCTTCGATCATCGCGGTGCTGCCGCCGAAAACGCACTCACCGCAGCCATCGACGATGCCGCTCTCATTCCTACAGCCGTCACGGAACGAGCTCTGACCTCGGACTTTGCCCGTTCCCAGCAGGCGGCGGTGAATGAGGAGATCGACACGACGATCCAGCTCCTGCACGGTCAGCTGCAAGTGCTGACAGAGCGGATCATCGCGGGTGCGCGCTTCTACAATACGAATGTCGAGCGCTATCACCGGCAGCGGAACCGCCCGATCTCCCGCCTCTTCAAGAAGGTCTTCAAGTCCCGCGTCCCCTTCACCGAGGCGGTTCACGACGACGGGGGACCCGCCGTGGAGGGCCCCGCCTCGGCGAGGATGACCCCGTGACCCGGTTCCGCATCGACCTGGGCTACCGGGGCACGGATTTCCACGGCTGGGCCAAGCAGCCGGGGCTGCGCACGGTCCAGGCCGCCGTCGAATCCGGGCTCCAGCGGATCACCGGCACCGAGGTGGCCACCGTCGTCGCCGGCCGCACCGACGCCGGAGTCCATGCCCGTCGCCAAGTCGTCCACATCGATATCAGCGATGCGGCGATCGCGAAGCTGGTGGGCCAGTCGAATCGATCCGCCGAGGTGGCCCTGCTGTCGCGTCTGCGCGGAGTCCTCGCGGCCGGTGAGTTCTTCGATATCGTCATCCATTCCGTGACCGAGGTACCCGAGGATTTCGATGCCCGGTTCTCCGCGCTGTGGCGGTCGTACCAGTACCGGTTGGCCGATCATCGTTCGTTCATCGATCCGCTGCTGACCCAGGTGACTCCACGTCACAAGGGTGAGCTCGATGTCGACGCTATGGCCGAGGCGGCCCGCGAAGTCCAGGGACTCCATGACTTCCTGCCGTTCTGCAAACCGCGCGAAGGGGCGACGACGATCCGTACCCTCCACGAACTGCGCGTCGAGCGGGATCAGGATGCTGTCATCACCATCGACCTGTGTGCCGATGCCTTCTGCCATCACATGGTCCGCGCGTTGGTCGGCGGGCTGATCAAGGTCGGGTCCGGAAATTGGGCGGTGACCCGCCCGGCCGAGCTCATCGCCGAGGCGGACGCCGGACTGACCCCAGATGTGCCCATGTTCGTCACGCCCGCCGAAGGGCTCGTCCTCATCGCCGTCGGATACCCGGCACCAGAGGAGTATGCGGCTCGGAACGCTCAGACGATGGCTCGCCGCGATCAAGAATAGGTCGGCGGTTCGGGGAGTGGGGCGGCCGGCGCTGGCAGCCGTGCCGAGTGCCGCATCGGCAGAGTCATCAAGCCGTCTTTATGCGACAAATGTTGCGATCATGTGAGAATTCCTCTTTCCAGGTGTGAGAATCCTGTGTAGATTCACACTTAAGTAACTTTCAGTTCGCATTGGCACTGCAGGATGGAATCCGTCTTCGTCCCCACCAGCACGGTTGATGTGCGCCTCACTGAACGATCGAAGGAACCGAATCTATGTCGAAACTTGTGACCAAAGTGCTGGCCACGGGCGCCGCGGTGTCGATGCTGACACTGCCCGGCTTCTCGTCCGTCATCGCGGCACCCTCTCTGGGCAACGGAAACTCCGCAGAAGACAGCGCTGCTGCGCCGAGCGAAGCAGCTCCCGGTGGCGCTGAAGAATCAACGAACGACTCGACCACCGGTGGCGAGTCCGCGGCTTCAGAGGGCTCCGGCAGCGAACAGGACGCCGGCAGCGATGCGCAGTCAGCGCCCGAGGGCACCAAGGTCCAGCTGCTCAATATCACCGACTTCCATGGACGCATCTCCGAAGCCGGCACTGAGGTCGCTTCCGTGGTCGAGGACGAACGGGCGAAGTTCGGCACCGGTGGTGACAACAGGGGCACCGCGCTGCTGTCGACCGGTGACAACATCGGCGCATCGACCTACACCTCCTCGTCGCAGAACGACACGCCTACCTTGGATGTCCTCAATGCCATGGGCGTCGAGGCTTCAGCGGTCGGCAACCACGAATTCGACAAAGGCCTCGACGATCTCACCGGGCGTGTGAGCGATGAATCCGATTTCCCGTACTCGGGTGCCAATGTTTACGACAAGGGAACCGAGAACGTCGTCGACGGCATCGACGAATACTCGATCGTGGACGTGTCGGGGGTCAAGATCGCCGTCATCGGTGTCGTCACCAAGGACACCGCCTCGTTGGTTTCACCCGACGGCATCGCCGACATCGATTTCGGTGATCCGACGGACGCTGTCAACCGCGTCGCCGAGGATCTCGAGAACCTGCCGGAAGACGAACGACCGGATATGACGGTCGTCGAGGCCCACCTCGGCGCATCATCGGATAAGAGCCTCGAGGATGCGAAGGCGTCCAATGCCGAGTTCAACAAGCTCGTCACCGAGGCCGATGCCTCGGTCGACGCCATGTTCACCGGCCACACTCACATTCCGTACGCCTTCGAGGCACCGGTGCCCGGGGAACCCGACCGCACCCGCCCCGTCATCGAGGCCGGCAGCTACGGCGAATACGTCGGCCAAGTGACCATGCGCGTCGACGGCAACAGCGAGTGGCAGGCGAGCGGCATCAACCTCATCGAAACCGCGGACAAGAGCTATGACTCCGAGGTCGTCGACAAGGTCGCCGGAATCGTCAGCGACGCAGAAGCCAATGCCAAGGAGCTCGGCTCCGAGGTCACCGGCACGATCAGCGAGGACATCACCCGAGCGAAGAAGGACGGCGCGGAGGACCGCGGTGCCGAGTCCACGCTCGGCAACCTCGTTGCCGATGCGCTCAAGGAAGGCGTTGAGGAGACCCAGCTCGAGGAAGCCGACTTCGGCATCACGAACCCGGGCGGGCTGCGCACCGACCTGCTCTGCGACGACATCTACAACACTGAAGAAAAGTGCGAAGTCACCGTCGCCGAGCTCAACAGCGTGCTTCCCTTCGCTAATGACCACGGCGTGGTGACGATGAAGGGTGAGGACGTCATCGGCCTCTTCGAGGAGCAGTGGCAGCCCGACGGCGCGTCCCGGCCGTTCCTCCACCTGGGCATCTCCGATGACCTCGACGTCGTCTACGACTCGAACGCCGACAAGGGAGAGCGCGTGAAGTCCGTCAAGGTCGATGGCGAGGACATCGACCCGAGCAAGGACTACCGGGTCGCGACGCTGAGCTTCCTCGCCGCCGGCGGCGACAACTTCTCCTCCTTCGCCAAGGGCGACTTCGAACAATCGGGACTCACCGACTTCGAGACCTGGGAGAACTACTTCAACAAGCACCAGGCCGAGGGCAAGGACGTCACCCCGGACAAGAATGAGCGTCAGGCCGATGCGGCCAAGGACGTCATCAACAACGGTGATCTCAAGGCCGAACTGACCGGGCCGAAGACCATCAAGCCGGGTGAGAGCGCCGAGTTCGCCCTCAAGACGAACGCGAAATCCGAGGTCGCAGGTCCGATCGAGGTCACCGTCGATCTGCCGGATGGCTATACCGCCGAGGTGGCCCCGCAGTCCGGAGCTCAGTCGGCTTCCGCGAAGGCCGCCAAGGGCAAGGCCCCTGAAGTGAGCGCCGAGGCGGCCGCGAAGACGATCACCCTCGATTCGATCCCGGCAGGGGAGTCCGAGATCCCGGTGACCGTGACCGCGCCGAAGGATGCGTCGGGTGACGTGACCGTCAAGGTCAGCGTCCAGGCGAATGCCGATGGTCCGTGGTGGGATGACAACCCGTTGCCGCTGGCTCATGAGTTCGAGGCGACCGCTGCTGTCGGTGACGACGCGGACGCTGGTGCCGGCGATGACGGTTCTGCCGATGGTGGAAGCGCCGACGGTGGTGCCGCGGATGGCGGCGACAGCGCAGCTGGTGGTGCAGCTGACGGAGGCGACAGTGCTGCCAGCGGAAACGCGGACGGTGGCAATGCCGGCGGTGCGAATTCCTCGGCAGACGGCGGTTCGGCTGATGGCTCCGGGGCTGACGCGAACGGTTCGAAGGACGGCGGCGACCTGCCGCGCACCGGCCTCGAGACCTTCAACATCGTTGCAGCGGCCCTCGCGCTCATCGTGGCCGGCGGTGCCGCAGTGACGGTGGCTCGCCGCCGCAAGCTCAGCCTCGAGAGCTGAGTCAGACTGGCATCAGACCGGCGGGCCGGAGAGTTCTTCTCTCCGGCCCGCCGTCGTATACAGGCACATTTCTCGGGGAGCCATCCCGCGCCCGTAGCGTCATCCTCACCCGGTGGCCGCAATGTGCACCGATGCAAAGGGGCGTCTTGTCCCTGCGGGCGCGGTTTGCGAGGAAGGGTGGGTGGTGACGCTACCGGTGCGTGCTGCCCGCAGTATCGGGAGTGCTGCGTTGCGTCGCTGGGACCGGCGGGCGACCGGCGCGAAAGGTCTCGAGGTGAGTGAGCACCGGGACTAGGAAGAGGATGCCGACGGCCGGCACGACGATGCCCGAGTCGTTGATGAGAGTGCCGACTCCCAGCAGGATCGCGAGGCTGATCATCGCCGCCCTCAGCAGTGGGATCCGCAGGTAGGTGTCCTGAAGTCCGTGCAGTCGGAAGCGCGCGGGGTCGAGCGCCATCCAGAACACGCCGATGATGACCAGCGGCAGCACCAGAGTCATCCACGACTGGGTGAGGATGTCGATGTTCATCCCGATCTTTCGAGCCAGAACGCTGAGCGCCTGACCGCTGATGATCGAGTCGAAGAACCGCCCGAAATGGGTGCGCTGATCAGCCGGGCGCAGCCAGTCGAGGAACAGCACGGTGAGCATGACGAACCCGGCGATGCCCACCGTCAGCCCCAGCCGTTTGAGCGAGAACCGGATGCTCGCCGCGGACAGCACGAGGTAGGCGACTCCGATGATGAGGGTCGGTACGGACCCGAACTTCGTGCCCAGACCTGGTGCTGCGAGGATGACGCAGGAGGTGAGCACGGGAACAGTGACGATGAGGACCCGATGCAGCGGCTTGGTCACCAGAGACGCGAACCCTGCGACCGCCAAAAGCAGCGCACAGCAGTACAGCGCCAGCGCCGAGTTCCCGATCCCGTAGAACCGGGAGGCGATGAGCAGAGGCTCACCCAACAGCGTTGACATCTGCAGCTGGGATCCGGTGACGACGTCGTAGGCGAGCACGGCCACGGTCACGGTGGACACGAAGAGCACCGGCCCGAACTTATGCCGCCGCCAGGGGCCGAGCAGCGCCAGCACCCCGAGCAGCAGCGCCCACCCGGCCAAGGCTCCGAGCATCGCGATGTCCGGATTCGTCGCCCGCTCCCACGGCACGGTATTGACCAGATACGTCGAGATCGGCATCGCCGCGAACACGACACCGAGGCGGTACGCCCCGGAATGGACGAGCTCCCGGTGGTTCTTCCGCATGAACCACGCCAAGGCCAACAGTCCGATCATGAGCGCGGCGACCACGGGGAAGAACCACGTCGACAGATCGTTCTGCGTCTTCACCGCAACCTGCCGGTCGAGCACCGCCTGATAGCGCGAATGCCAATCGGACCCGTGCGCCCCCGAGGTCATCGGTGCACCGGCCGCATTGTCCATCTCCTCGGCACCGGACAGTGCCACGAGCGTCGGTGCCAGGTCGGGCACCTGCACCAGTCCCGGCTGCCGCGTCGACGACGAGGTGAGCAGTCCCGCCTGCCCGCCCGGCGCGACCATCATCGTCGCCTGCATCGACGAACCTTCATGCGCTCCGTCGGCGATCGAGGAGAACACCACGGGAACACGACCCTCGCCGAGGCGGTTCGGCTGATCCGCACTCATCCATCCGGTCGATTCGAGGATGTCCCCGACCTGAGCGTCGAGATTCTTCAGCGAGTAGCCGTCGGCGGTGGTATTGCCGAGGTCGACGAGCGCGAGCTCGCCGTCTGCGGTCGATCTCGCGACGTCCGCGCCCAGGTCGGATCCGACGGGCGACCAGTTCTCGACACGGCCGGTCGGGGTGGCCGCGGCGATGGCGGCACCGTTGCCGAATGCGCGGATATCGGGCACTGCCTCGGCCAGCGCCCCGAGGGAGGCATCGTAGTTGTCACCGCGTGCCACCTGCGCGTACACGTCCCAATCGGCGACCCAGCCGTCGAGCGGAGGCGCCGGTTCGCGGCACTGGTCACGGGGTTCGTCGGCGGCGCGTCGGCCGGATCCGAGCCCCAGCCAGCCGTCGACCGGGCAGCTCGTCGAGCGCACGCTGCGCGGCGTGATCGTCCCGATCTGCCCGCCCTTCATCATCACCCACAGGTGCGGTGTGGTGCGCGGATCGAGGTCCTCGAAGCTGAACCCGGAGACGTTGATCGACACGACCCCGGGATTCGCCGAGGCGGCCCCACCGTCGGCGTCTTCCGTAGCCCGAGCCGTGCCACCGCTCCCGCCCGCTGCCTGAACGTCGGCTCGAGCCGACGCACCCGCGGCCGCATTCGCGCCCGCAGCAGCATCCGTGTTCGAGCCCGCGCCCGGGACCGCCTGCCCGGCTTGGGGCAGGCCGAGGACGAACAGGACGATGGCCAGGATCCCGAGCAGAACCCGAGCGGCGGGGGAGGTCACGGGGGCTCTCATCGGTGAGCCTCCTCGGCGTGCTCAGCACTGAGCGCCAGCAGGAAGGGCAGCAGAACCATGGCTCCGGTCGAGGGCACGGCGACCCCGGAATCGGTGAGCACGAGCCCGACGCCCAGTCCGGTGACGGCGGCGAGGAAACCGAAGTGCAGGTCGGAATCGGTGAAAAGCTGAGGGAGCCGTCCGCGCCATTTGTTGACCAGGCGCCCGGTCCGGCTGCCGGCGTGGACGCGGGGGAAGTGGAGGAGGTAGCGGAGGAAGACGAGGATCGCGACGGCCGCAAGCGGGGTGACGATGGCCAGCGCCGGGTTGACCTGGATGATGTGGAGGTTCGCGCCGAGCTTGCGGCCGACGACCTGCAGGGCCTCACCGGTGACGATCTGGTCGAAGAACGTGCCGAAATGTGAGCGTGCCCCGGCCGGGCGCAGCCAGTCGAGGAAGGCGATGCCGATGAGCACGGCCAGCGAAGACAGACCGATGAGGGCGAGGCGCAGCAGAGTCAGTCGGATCTTCGACAGCATTGCCAGCAGGACCATGAGACCGGCGAGGATGGCGATCGTGCCGCCGAACTTCGCACCCCAGGATGGGTTGCCGGAGACGAACACGGCGGCCACCCCGACGACGACCGGCACGATGATCACGGCTTTTCGGTGGCCGCGCGCCCGCAGCCACGAGACCATCAGCCCAAGGAAGATGAAGAGGCTGACGATGAAGATCGCCGCACCCTGATTGCCGAGTCCGTAGTAACGGCCGCCGACGATCGGGTTGTAGCCGAGCAGCGAGTTCGCCTGCAGATGGGACCCGGTGGCCAGGTCGGCGGCGAGGATGAGCAGGTTCGCCCCGGCCAGGGCGCCGACCCGTCCTCGCCAGGTCCGACCCCATGGCGGGATGAGGGCGAGGACGAAAAGAACGGCGGCGGTGCCGATGACCGAGAGGAACAGACCGAGGCCGGGGTCGGCCATCCTCGACCAGGGGAGGAGCCCGGCGAGGAACGCTCCCATCGGCAGTGACGCGACGCCCAGGGACACCCAGCCGAGGAATCGGTGGACGTGGGACGCTCGGGTGGCACCGCCTCGGCGGCCGAGGATGGAGCGGTTGAGCAGGACCGCGCACGCGATGAAGAGGATGTAGAAGATGACGTCGAGGGTGATGGAGAACGTCGAGAGATTCTGACGGATCGTCGTCGACTTCTGCGCCTCGGCGACGAGATCGTCGATGCGCTGCTGCGGATCATCATCGGTCGGGGTGGAGTCGAAGCCGACGGCGCGCGGGGAATCGACATCGAGGACATCGAGGATGCCCGGCGCCAGATCGGTGATCTGCAACAGCCCCGGGGTGCGTGTCGTCGCCGAGGACAGGGAACCGGGTTCGAAGCCGGGCCCGGACGCGATGAACACGCGCAGCTGCGGCAGACCGGAACTGTCACCGAGGCCGGCGACGATGATCGTCGGATCCGCGGCCCCGTCCTTCGCGTTCTCCCGCACTTCCTGCAGACGCACGCCGAGGCGGCGGTCGGCTTCAGCGACGCGGGTCTCCCGGTCGTAGTTCGGCGGAACGGTATAGGAGTAGTTCGGGATCGGGTCGAACAGCCAGGAGCGGATGCCGATCGCGCCGAGGTCGACGACGCCGAGGCGGCAGTCCGTGGCCAACGCATCCTCCGTGAAGTTCGTCACCACCCCGTCTTCGTCCGCGGCCGCATAGGCTGCGCCGGGACCTTCGGCTGCGACGCAGGGTTCGAGCAGAGAGTCCGCATCGGCCGCGTCGGTGCCGGCGGGCACGGTGCTGCCGGCTTCTGTGACGGCGCGCGCGAGCATGCCGTAGTCGACGGAGTAGCCGGAGCCGATATTGGGCTCCTTGACCGCATCGAAGCCCTCGATCCGAGCCGTCGTCGTGCTGGCCGCGGATTCGTCGCCATGAGCTTCATCACTGTTCGTGGTCTCCTTCGCCGAGGCGGCCCCGTCCTCGGCGTCCACGGAACCGTCCGTGGTGGGGGCGATCATCGTAGGGCAGCGGGCCGAGTCATCGGGGTCGGCATCCTCGGCGATGGGGGAGGGGCCGGCCTGCGCGCGGGCGCCCGCGCCGAAAGACAGCCAGCCGGAGGCGGGGCAGGTGGCGGAGCCGATCGTGCGCACGTTGAGGTTCGCTGCCGCGCCCTCGGAGAGCAGATGAAAGAGGTTCGGAGTGCGCTCGGGGTCGATATCATCGATGGTCAGACCCGGAATGCCGAAGACGACCGTCTGCCCGGCCGGGGGCCTGGTGGTGTCAGTGGACTGCGCGGAGGACGCATTCGCGTTGGCCGAACCGTCGGTCGGTGCCATGCTGTCCGTTGATGCCGAGCCGTCGGTCGATGCCGATGCGGAGGAGGGGCCGAGTCCGAGGCCTACTGTCAGGAGCCCGACCAGGAGACCCAGCATCAGGATTCTCAATGCGGGAAGTCGGAAGGGCAGGCTGGAGTGAGTCGGCACAGATCAATACTATCGGCTCGGGTTTCAGCTGGCCCTGAGACCGCTCTGGGCGTTTGCTCCCCGGGCCTGAGGGCATGTATATTTGATTGTCGTTGTGTGTGCTTGTCGCACTCCCTTACATAGCCTCATGCGTTGCAGGCCCGTAGGTGAGGGGAATGCGTCGATAGGTTCACCCGATTGAAGACAACCAGCGCTTGAGACCCATTGGACTCACGACCCGATGAGGATCCGGCGCTGCACTGAACACAGATACGAAAAGAAGGCTACTTTTGCGTACGTATACAGCTAAGTCCGGTGACGTTGAGCACCAGTGGCACGTCATCGACGCCACTGACCAGGTGCTCGGTCGCCTTGCTTCGCAGGTTGCACGCCTCCTGCGCGGCAAGCACAAGACCACGTTCACCCCGAACACCGACACCGGTGACTTCGTCATCATCATCAACGCCGACAAGGTCGCGCTGACAGGTGCGAAGCTCGAGAAGAAGCGCGCTTACCGCCACTCCGGATACCCCGGCGGCCTCAAGAGCGTGAACTACGCCGAGCTCCTCGCCACCCACCCCGAGCGTGCAGTCGAAAAGGCTGTCGCCGGTATGGTCCCGAAGACTCGTCTCGGACGTGCCCAGATGCAGAAGCTGAAGGTCTATGCAGGTGCCGAGCATCCGCACGCCGCTCAGAATCCGCAGCCGTACGAACTCAGCCAGGTCGCGCAGTAAGCGCCTGAGCCCTAGACATACCGAGGAGAACCGTGGCTGATACCACCAACGCGACAGAAACTGTCGAAGAAGAGATCACCGAATACACTTCCGAGACCCCCGCATCCGCTGGCCTGGGCGAAAGCACCGCTGGTGGACGTGGACAGTCCCTGACCGCTCCCGGCAACGGAGTCGGCCGCCGCAAGCAGGCAATTGCTCGTGTGCGCCTCGTCCCCGGCACCGGTGAGTGGACCATCAACGGGCGTACTCTCGAAGAGTACTTCCCGAACAAGCTGCACCAGCAGCTCGTCAACGAGCCCTTCACCCTGCTGGACCTGGGCGGACGTTTCGACGTCATCGTCCGGATCTCCGGCGGTGGACCCTCCGGCCAGGCCGGCGCCGTCCGCCTGGGCGTGGCTCGTTCGCTCAACCAGATCGACGCGGAGTCCAACCGCGCCGAGCTGAAGAAGGCCGGATACCTCAGCCGCGATGCTCGCGTTCCTGAGCGCAAGAAGGCCGGTCTCAAGAAGGCCCGCAAGGCACCTCAGTTCTCGAAGCGCTGATCTCGCTGGCGAACCGACTGCGGCTGGTCTGCCACTGAGTCGCAGTCATCGACAGTTCAGCATCATGAACATGAGAATGCGGTCCCGAACCAGGTTCGGGACCGCATTCTCATATCCGGACTCGTCTCACACGGCCACTGACGTGGCCGGCGTTGCGCGTGACCGCGGCTGCGGTCGGGTGTGTCGCCTCGGCGCATAGTCCGTCGTTCATGCGTGAGCGCGAATATCGCATGGTGCACAGCACGATAAGTGCGCTCCGCCTTGAACGAACCGATCACCTTCCGCTCGTTCCCGTCGTTCAAGGCGAAGCACATATTTCGAGCTGGGCACGGCACGAAAAGCGCGCTCGGCCTTGAACGGACACTCGCGACGCCGCGATCGATCACAACGGTCGTGGCTGCGGCCGGCCGCCTCGGCGAGGGTGCCGACATCACGAGCGACACACAGCGGATCGACTAAGATCGACTCCGACATTGACGAAAGGATCTCCACTATGTCTCGACTCTTCGGCACCGATGGAGTGCGCGGACTGGCCAATCACGATATCTCGGCCAAACTCGCGCTCCAGCTCTCGGTCGCAGGTTCACGCGTGCTCAGCCGCGGCTGGACGGGTGAGAAGCGCCCCTTCGCCGTGGTCGGACGTGATACGCGCGTGTCCGGCGAATTCCTCTCCGCCGCACTGAGCGCCGGAATAGCCTCGACGGGAGTCGACGTCCTCGACGCGGGCATGCTGCCGACGCCGGGCATCGCCCAGGTCGTGAAAGACACCGGCGCCGCCTTCGGAGTCGTGATCTCCGCCTCCCACAACCCCATGCCCGACAACGGCATCAAGTTCTTCGCCGCGGGAGGCACGAAGCTCGACGACGCAGTCGAAGACGAGATCCTCGCGATCTTCGATGAGGACTGGGACCGTCCGACCGGCGCGGACGTCGGCCGCATCTCGCGCTACCCGGCCGCTGCCGACGAGTACACCGAACACCTGGTGCGCTGTGTCGACGCCGACAATGTGCGCCCGCTGTCGGGACTCAAGGTCGTCGTCGACTGCGCTCACGGTGCGGCGTCCATCGTCGGACCCGCCGCCCTGCGCCAGGCTGGCGCCGAAGTCATCGTCTCCGCCGCCGAACCCGACGGCTTCAACATCAACGACGGTGTGGGATCGACCCACCTCGGACCGCTGCAGCGCCTCGTCGTCGAGACCCAGTCCGATCTGGGCGTGGCTTTCGACGGTGACGCTGACCGCTGCCTGGCCGTGGATTCGCTGGGGCGGGTCGTCAATGGTGACCAGGTCATGGGCATCCTGGCGATCGGGCTCAAGGAGCTCGGTGAACTGCGCGGCAACACCCTCGTCACGACCGTCATGTCGAACCTGGGTCTGAAGCAGGCGATGGACAAATACGGCATCGAGACCGTGCAGACCGCTGTCGGCGACCGGTATGTGCTCGAGCGGATGCTCGCCGACGGGTATGCGCTCGGCGGGGAGCAGTCCGGACACGTGCTCATGCTCGATCACGGCACCACCGGCGACGGAGTGCAGACCGCCCTGCATCTGATGAAGCGGATGGCCGATGCCAAGCGCACCCTGGCCGACCTCGCCGCGGAGATCCCGCAGCTGCCGCAGGCGCTCGTCAACGTCAAGGGCGTGGACAAGAACAACGTCGATCACCCGCAGGTCGCCGCCGAGGTGGCCGCTGTCGAGGCCGAACTCGCCGACACCGGGCGCGTGCTGCTGCGCGCCTCGGGTACGGAGCCGCTCATCCGGGTCATGGTCGAAGCCGCCACCGAGGATGCCGCCTCCGCCCAGGCCGAGCGCCTGGCCGCGTCAGTCAAGGAACACCTCGCGCTGTAAGCGTTCTATCGCTCGATCAAGGGCTCGCTCGGATATGTCGCGGTCTTCCGCAGCATATTCGGGCGGGCCCTTGATCGACGCTCAGCTCGAGGCGAACTGGGTGGCGTAGAGCTCGGCATAGCGGCCGCCGCGGCTGACCAGCTCGTCGTGAGTGCCCTTCTCGATGATGCGACCGGCCTCGACGACGAGGATCGTGTCGGCCTGCCGGATCGTCGACAGACGGTGGGCGATGACCAGAGCCGTCCGCCCGTGCATCGCCTGGGCCAGGGCACGCTGGATCGCGGCCTCATTCGTCGAATCCAGCGCCGAGGTGGCCTCATCGAGCACGACGATCTCCGGAGACGCCAGCAGCATCCGGGCGATGGTCAGGCGCTGACGTTCGCCTCCGGAGAGTCGGTACCCGCGTTCGCCGACGACGGTGTCCAGTCCATCGGGAAGCGCATCGATGACGCTTCTCAACTGTGCCCGTTCGATGGCATCGAGCATCTGCTCCTCGGTGGCATCGGGATTGACCAGCGCCAGGTTGGCGCGGATCGATTCGTGGAAGACATGACCGTCCTGGGTGACGACGCCGACGGCCTCGCGCAGATCGGCGAACGACAGATCGCGAACATCGACTCCGCCGATGGTGATCGTGCCGCCGGTGACGTCGTAGAGCCGCGGCAGCAGTGACGCGATCGTCGACTTTCCCGCACCCGAGGATCCGACGAGGGCAACGGTGTGCCCGGCGGGGATCGTGAAGCTCAGATCGTGGAGAACCTGATCGCCGCCTCGGGTGTCGAGCACGGAGACGTCTTCGAGGCTGGCCAGGCTGACCTGCGAGGCGCTGGGGTAGGCGAAGTCGACGTGATCGAACTGCACATCCAACCCACCGGTGGGCAGGGCCTTCGGCTGCGAAGGCTCCTTGAAGTAGGGCACGAGATCGAGGATCTCGAACACCCGCTGGAACGACACCACGGCGCTCTGGATGTCCAGGCGTGCATTCGCGAGCATCGTCAGCGGAGTGTAGAGGCGGGTGAGCAACAGGGCGAGGGTGACGACCTGACCGGCGTTGAGGTTGCCGACGACGGCCTGTGCACCGCCGACGCCGTAGACGAGAGCCAGCGCCAAGGCAGAGACCAGAGTCAGCGAGGACACGAACGTCGACTGCAGCATCGCAACCTTGACGCCGATGTCACGGACCTGGCCGGCGCGGTCGGCGAACTCCTCGTTCTCCTGGCGAGGATTGCCGAAGAGTTTGACCAGGGTGGCACCGGCGGCGGAGAAGCGCTCGGTCATGCGGGTCGACATGTCTGCGGAATTGTTGGCCGCTTCGAACTGCAGGGATGCGAGCTTCCCGCTGAGCATTCGGGTGGGGATGATGAACAGCGGCAGCAGCAGGATCGACAGCACGGTCACCTGCCAGGAGATCGTGACCATGACGCCGACGGTCAGGGCCAGGGAGACGAAGTTCGACACGATGCCGGACAGGGTGTTCGAAAACGCTCGCTGCGCACCGATGACGTCCGTATTCAGCCGGGAGACCAGGGCGCCGGTGCGGGTGCGGTTGAAGAATGCGATCGGCATCGACTGGACGTGATCGTAGACGGCCGTGCGCAGATCGAAGATGAGTCCCTCACCGATCCGTGAGGACAGGTACCGGTTCGTGATCGAGATGGCCGCATCGGCGATGGCCAACCCGCCGATGGCCACGGCCAGCCACACGACCGTGGACACAGGGCCGCCGCCGGTGATCGCGTTGACGACGTCGCCGGCGAGCACCGGGTTGAGGACGCCGATGCCCGCGGTGAGCACGGACAGCAGCAGGAAGATGATGAGTTTGCGCTTGTGCCGGGTCGCATACCCGGCGATCCGCTTGTAGATGCCCGGTTGGATGCGCGTCTCGGGGGTCTTCTTGCTCTTGACCGAGGAGTACATGAGGTGATGTGCGGATGGCACGCTCATACTGGGTCCCTTTCTGCTGCCGAAACGACCGAGCATGCACGGGGGATCCCGTGACGGTGCGAGGATCGCTCGCATCCGGTCGCCGCCGTGGGCGGGTGGCCTGCCGGCGGTGAGTAGTTCAGTGCATACTGTGCAACCGCCAGAGCGGTGAAACTATTTCACCACCGCCCGGCGACTCCCGTCACAGGTCCGCTTACAAGCTCGCCGAGGCGGCCGCCAAGTCCTGATGCTCCGACCCGGCGACCCCCGTCACAGCTTCCGCAGCTGCACCTTCCGGATGGTGTGGTCGGAGGATTTGTGGAGCACGAGGTCGGCTCGGCCGCGGCTGGGCTGGACGTTCTCGCGCAGGTTCGGGAAGTTGATGGAGTCCCAGATCTCCGTGGCCAAGGTGATCGCTTCGTCATCGTCGAGCTGCGAGTACCGGTGGAAGTAGGAGTCCTCGTCCTGGAACGCGCCGTGCTTGAGTTTGAGGAACCGCGAGATGTACCACTGGCGGATATCGCGGGAGCGCGCATCGACGTAGACGGAGAAGTCGAAGTAGTCGCTGATGGCCAAGCCCACGGTCCCGTCCTGACGGGGGCGGGCGGGTTGGAGGACGTTGAGGCCCTCGACGATGAGGACATCGGGGGAGCGCACGACCACCTCGGCGCCGGGAACGATGTCATAGGTGTGGTGCGAATACACGGGTGCACGGACCTCGGGAGCCCCGGATTTCACGGCTGAGATGAATTTGAGCAGCTTGCGCCGGTCGTAGGATTCGGGGAACCCCTTCCGCCCGTTGAGGCGGCGACGGTCGAGTTCGGCGTTGGGGTAGAGGAATCCGTCGGTGGTGATGAGCTCGACGCGCGGAGTGTCGGGCCAGCGGGCGAGCAGTTCGCGCAGCACACGTGCCGTCGTCGACTTGCCCACGGCGACCGATCCGGCGACGCCGATGACGAAGGGCGTGCGCTTGGCATCCTGCGGTTCCAGCCCGCGTTCGTGCAGCGGAGAGAAGAACTCCCTGGTCAGGTCGTGCTTCGCTCTCCGTGCGGAGACGTAGAGGTTGAGCAGCCGTGACAGGGGCAGATAGACCTGGGCCACCTCGTCGAGGTTGATCCGATCGCCGAGTCCGCGCAGCCGTTCGATGTCGCGCTGCTTCAGCGGAAGCGGCGTGGCCTGGGCGAGCGTGCCCCACACCTCCCGGTCGAATTCCCAGAATGGGGACGTCGTGTCCGGTTCGCTGCGCCGGGCGGTATTGAGTCCGGCGAGCTTGCGCGCACGGTCCAATTGAGGGTCGACATGGCTCATTCTCCCATTGTGTCATGCGTCATGTTCGCCACCCGCGTCAGGTCTTCGCCACCCGCCCCAGGTCGGCGAAAGTCCGCCACCCTCACCGAGGCGCCCCCCCCCCCACCCCGCCGAGGAGGCCGTTCCGTCTCGGGCTCCGTCGGGTCTGCCGGTCCCAACCGCGTACTCCCGCGCCCGCGTGCGCGTGCAGTTCGTCACGTTGACCCGATCGTGACTCGCCGAAATACCCCAGATCGGCTATCAGTGCGTAAAATCTCCCTCATGTGTGGAATCGTTGGCTATGTATCAAAGGCCCCCGTTGACAATGCCGACCACTCGGCGCTCGATGTCGTGCTCGGCGGCCTGAAGAGGCTCGAATACCGCGGCTACGACTCGGCCGGTGTCGCGCTCGTGACCGAAGACGGTCAGCTCGCCTCGGCGAAGAAGGCCGGAAAGTTCTCCGCCCTGACCGAGGAGATCGAGGCCAACCCGCTGCCTGCTGCGCAGACCGGAATCGGCCACACCCGCTGGGCCACCCACGGTGGACCCACCGACCTCAACGCCCACCCGCACCTGGCCGACGGCGGCAAGCTCGCGCTCATCCACAACGGGATCATCGAGAACTTCGCCCACCTGAAGAAGGAACTCGTCGCCGAGGGCGTCGAGTTCCTCTCTGAGACCGACACCGAGGTGGCCGCCGCCCAGCTGGCGAAGAACTACAAGGCGACCGGCGACCTCACCGCCGCGATGCGCAAGACCGCCACCGAACTCGAAGGTGCGTTCACCCTGCTCGCCGTCCACGCCGATGCTCCCGGTCAGGTCGTCGCCGCACGCCGGAACTCACCGCTGGTCATCGGCCTCGGCGAGGGGGAGAACTTCCTCGGCTCCGACGTCGCCGCGTTCATCGACTACACTCGCACAGCCGTCGAGATCGGCCAGGACGAAGTCGTCACCATCACCCCGGAGACGGTCACGATCACGGACACGGAAGGCAACCCTGTCGAGGGCGAGCAGTTCGAGGTCGACTGGGACACCGCCTCGGCGGAGAAGGGCGGCTTCGCGTCCTTCATGGACAAAGAGATCCACGATCAGCCGCAGGCCGTGGCCGATACGCTGCTCGGCCGCCTCGACACCGAGGGCCGCCTGACGCTGGACGAGATGCACATCGATGAGAACGTGCTCAAGTCCGTGGACAAGATCGTCGTGATCGCCTGCGGCACCGCAGCGTACGCCGGCCAGGTCGCGAAGTACGCGATCGAGCACTGGTGCCGCATCCCCACCGAGGTGGAGCTGGCCCACGAATTCCGCTACCGGGATCCGGTGGTCACGGAGAAGACGCTCGTCGTGGCGATCTCGCAGTCCGGGGAGACTATGGACACGATCATGGCCGTCCGCCACGCACGTCAGCAGGGTGCGAAGGTCATCGCGATCTGCAACACCTTCGGCTCGACGATCCCACGCGAATCCGATGCCGCCCTCTACACCCACGCCGGCCCGGAGATCGCCGTGGCCTCGACGAAGGCCTTCCTGTCGCAGGTCGTCGCCTGCTACCTGCTCGGCCTCTACCTCGCCCAGCTGCGGGGGAACAAATTCCGCGACGAGATCGGCACGATCCTGGGCGAGCTGCAGTCGATCCCTGCGAAGATCCAGCACATCCTCGACGAGACGAAGTCGCAGGTCCTGGCCCTGGCCGACCGCAATCAGGACGTCGATTCGGTGCTGTTCCTCGGCCGTCACGTCGGCTACCCGGTGGCGATGGAGGGCGCGCTCAAGCTCAAGGAGCTCGCGTACATCCATGCCGAGGGCTTCGCCGCCGGTGAGCTCAAGCACGGACCGATCGCGCTCATCGACGACGGTCAGCTCGTCATCATCGTCGTGCCGTCCAAACGCGGCCGGGATTCGCTGCATGCGAAGGTCATCTCGAACATCCAGGAAGTCCGTGCCCGCGGTGCGAACACCGTCGTCATCGCCGAGGAAGGCGACGAAGAGGTCGATCAGTTCGCCTCTGAGGTCATCTACGTGCCCGAGACGACGACGCTCATGGCTCCGCTGCTGACGACGGTTCCGCTGCAGATCTTCGCGATGGAGCTGGCCACGGCCAAGGGCCTCGACGTCGACCAGCCGCGCAACCTCGCGAAGTCGGTCACTGTCGAATGATCCGCCTCGGTGCCGGGCACGACAATGGTCGGTCCGGCATCTGAGTCGGTCGGGTATCTGAGGAGGTTCGATTGTGGCGATTTTAGGCATCGGAACTGACATTGCCGACGTGCCGCGCTTCGCCGAGCACATCGAACGCGTGCCCGAGCTGCTCGATCGTCTGCTTACTCCCGGTGAGCAGCTCAAACGCAACGGCAAACGCCGGACGGATGCCTCCTTGGCGGCGCGGTTCTCCGCGAAGGAGGCGCTGAAGAAAGCGATCGGCTTCCCCGGATGGCTGCCGTGGCAGTCCGCCGAGGTGGTCCCCGCCAGGTCCGGTGCGCCGAGTTTCCGTCTGCGCGGGCTCGTGCTCGAGCACTTCCGTGCCATCGGCGGGACGAACATCCACCTGTCGATCACCCACGATGCGCACCTGACGATGACCTTCGTCATCGCCGAGGGGGAGGGGCCGTCCCTGAGCCCCGGCATCGAAGGTGCCGCTGAGCACTTCACCCACTCGATGTACGGTAAGGGCGCGCGCCTCGGCGAGATGCCGGAGCAGTAGTTGTTCCGGGGCGCAGGCTGGTGAGCAGGATCGACGTCCATCCTGCTGCGGTGTCCGGTGGTAATAGACTCAGGGCATGAGCTCACTTCCCAACGATGCCGACGTCACTCCCACCGCGAACGACACCAACACTCCCACAGCCGCTGCAGCAGCACGCGAAGTGCACCTGCCCACCGCCGATGACGCGAACGACATCGCACCCGGCCTGGTCACCCTGCGCCGTGCCCTGCACGAGAAAGTCGAGGTCGGACTCGACCTGCCGGTGACGCAGAAACTCGTCCTCGACGCCAGCGAAGGCCTCGACGTCGAGGTGAGCACGGGGGAGAGGCTGTCGTCGATCGTCGTCGTCCTGCGCGGCGGTGCCCGCAAGGAGGACTCCACCGGGGTCGTGCCCGCCGTGCTCCTGCGCGGGGACATGGACGGACTGCCCGTCACCGAGGCGACCGGATTCGACTTCGCGGCCACCTCGGGAAGGATGCACGCCTGCGGCCACGACCTGCACACCGCCGGGCTAGTCGGCGCACTCAAACTCCTCCACCGCGACCGCGACTCCCTGACCGGCGACGTCGTGTTCATGTTCCAACCCGGCGAAGAGGGCTATGACGGGGCCGGAAAGATGATCGACGAAGGCGTCCTCGACGCCGCGGGTCCCCGCGTCAAAGCCGCCTTCGGCATCCACGTCTCCGCCGACGCCGACCTCGGGGTCGCCAGCTCCCGCCCCGGGTCGTACATGGCGGCGTTTTCGAAGATGACGATCACCGTGAACGGCAAGGGCACGCACGCCTCCCGCCCGGCCACCGGCAAGGACCCCATCCAGGTGGGGGCCATGCTCGTGGGCCAGCTGCAGGAATACGTCACCCGCCGCTTCGACATCTTCGACCCGCTCGTCGTCACCGTCGGCCAGTTCAACGGCGGCACCGCTCCCAACGTCGTCCCCGACTTCGCGACCTTGGTCGTCAGTGTGCGCACGTTCTCGGAAGCTGTGACCTCCCGCGCCGAGGCGGAGCTGCCTCAGCTCGTTCGTGATCTCGTCGCCGCCCACGGCCAGTCGGCCGACGTCGAGTACGAGCAGATCCTGCCGCCGACGATCAACGACGACGCCGAAGCCGAGTTCTTCCTCTCCACCTTCACCGACCTCTTCGGCGAGGAGCGGACCGTGCGCAAGGCGAATCCGCTGCCCGGTTCCGAGGACTTCTCCCGTGTGCTCGACGCCGTGCCCGGAGCCTATGGACACTTCGGAGTCGCCCTGCCGAATCTGCCGGTCGAAGAACGCGAAGCCAATCATTCCCCTCGCGCCCGCCACAGCGACGACGGCCTCGCCGACCAGGCTCTGTTCCTCGCCCATCTGGCGGGGCGCCGGCTGGCGCAGCTGTCCGAGGGCTGATCCGCCCGACCCCTGGCCCGGACGGTGGAAACGGCATACGGTGCAGGGACAGGCCCCGCGCAGGGCGACGTCGTATCAGGAACAGATTTGTGCAGAGGAGCAGTCGATGAGCGTGTTCGCCTACCCGAGTGAAACCATCAGGGAGGCCGAGAAGCCGCTGCTCGAAGCCGGCATCCCGCTCATGGCCAGGGCGGCCCGAGCGCTCGCGAACAGTGCGGCCGCCATGCTGAAGGCCGACCACGGACAGGTCACCGGCACTCGCGTGAGCGTACTGGCCGGGCCGGGCAACAACGCCGGGGACGCACTCTTCGCCGCGGCGACATTGGGCAGGCGCGGCGCCGCCGTCACGGTCATCACCCTCTTCGATCGCACTCACGACGATGGACTGGCTGCGGCACGCAGCGCAGGTGCGCAGGTGATCGCGTTCGACTCGCCAGAGGCCGATGCGGCCCGGGCCGACGCTCTGCGCGAACTCGCCCGCGCCCACCTCGTCCTCGACGGCATCCTCGGCACCGGCGGTCGGCGCGGACTGCCTGACCACATCTCCAAACTCATCGCCGACTGGGCACCGCACCGGACCGGCCGCCTCATCGCCGTCGACGTCCCCTCCGACCTCGACCCGAACCACACGGGTGCAGAGAAACGACTCCACGCCGACCACACTGTGTCCTTCGGCGGCCTCAAGACCGAACTCATCGATCCGCGCGTGGACGAGTTCACCGGGACCATCGACGTCATCGATATCGGCCTCGGCCCCGACCCCCGCTTGGCCGCTGCAGAGCTGCTCGATCGCGATGATCTCGTCGCCGGATTCCCCCGCCCCGATGCGACCGGGCACAAATATTCCCGCGGTGTCGCCGGGGTCCTCGCCGGCTCCGAGGACTACCCCGGTGCGGGCGTGCTCACCACCACCTCGGCGGTGAACACCGGAGCGGGGATGGTCCGCTATCTCGGCTCTCCGCTCGTCGCCGAACACGTCCTCGGTCTCCACCCCGAGGTCGTCAACGCCTCTGGCCGCATCGACTCCGTCGTCCTCGGCCCGGGCGATCCCGAGTCCGAATTCGTGCAGGGCGTCGCCGAGGCGCTGGCCGGCAACCGCACACCGGTCGTCGTCGACGCAGGCGGCCTCGACATGATCGCCCGCGCGGAATCGATGGCAGGCACCTGGCTGGCCGACCGCCCGCTCATCATCACCCCGCACGCCGCCGAGCTGGCGCGGCTGCTCAGCCGCCTCCTCGGCGAGATCATCACCGCCGGTCGGATCGGGGCGAACCCGATGCGGTGGGCGCAGCGAGCCGCGGAGCTGACCGGCGCGATCGTCCTGCTCAAGGGCCATCACACGGTCATCGCCGCCCCCGACGGGCACGTCGTTCTGCCTGCACCGGGGCCAGGCACCCTCGCCACGGCGGGCTCCGGGGACGTGCTCGCCGGGATCCTCGGCACGCTCGCCGCGATCACCGCCGCCCACGGCCGCTACGACAGCGAGGACCGGACACGTCCACCCCGCGAGTGGGCTCGCCTGGCCGGACTCGGAGTGCTGCTGCACAACGAGGCCGGCCGGCGCGCGGTGACCGCGTCCGGGCTCGCCGATGCCCTCGCCGAGGTGGTCGGCGAACTCATCCACGGCACCGATTGAATCTGCTCATCCACTTCAGTGGATGAGGATCTGCGTCTTCGTCGTGCCCTCCCACTTCATCGCCTTGACGAGACTGGCCTCGTACATCGACACACAGCCGGCGGTCTTCATCGACTCCGTGTTCGCATGCAGGAAGATCGCCGATCCCTTCCCCGGTGTGCGAGCCTCGTTGTAGCCGATGACCTGGGCATACTTGTACGGCTTCGGCTGGTAGAGGGGTTCGCCCTCGTACCCTTCGGACTTCCGCTGCATCGTGTTGTACCCCTCGGCCTTCGTCGCGTCACCATCGACCCAGACATGATCGCGGGTGACCTTCGTCCACGGCTTGCCCAGCCCGGGATTCGCCGAGGTGCCGAAGCCATCGCGCATCCAGAACACACCCTTCGGGGTCTTGCCGTCGCCTTCCCGTTTGCCCGACGTGGTGCCGTCAAAGCCGAGGCGGGCCTTGAACGGGCCGCTGTCGCGGACGTACCGGTCGCCGGACTTCTTGCACAGGTAGATATCGGCGGTGATCGTCGACCGCTGCTTGACCTCGATGGCCTTCGCAGCCGTCACCGAGCTGTTCGACTCGACGCCGGTGCAGTGCTTCGCGGCCGCCTCGGCGGGACCGGTCTGTCCGATCACGGTGAGGCCTATCGCAAACAGGACGGACGCGATCACCATCGCGAGGATGCGGGCTGGTGTGGTGTGCATGATGTCTCCTTCTTCATCGAATGGCTCGTCGAGCCGGTCTTCGCCGAACACGTCGTCGGCTGCACCTGCGACACCGGCACCGGAGCCGAACGTCGCGGGGGATCAGCGTAACGAAGGTGCTGGTCGGCGGGGGTCGGCGGTAGTCTTATCCAGTGACATCTTTCGACATCCCCGAGGCTCTCGTCCGGGCCGAGATCGACGAGGCGGCCCTGTGCGACAACGCCGCCGTCCTTGCCGATCGCCTCTCACCCGCCCGCCTCAAATGCGTCGTCAAAGCCAACGCCTACGGTCACGGCATCGACCTCGTCGCACCCGCTCTCTTCTCGGCAGGCTGGCGCGAGTTCTGTGTGGCCACGATCCCCGAAGCCCTTCGTCTGCGCAGCCTGCTCGGCCCCGAAGCGCAGATCCTCGCCTGGCTCTACGGACCGACCACCGACCTCGACGAGGCGGTGCGCGCTGACATCGAACTGGGAATCTCGACGGTCGGCGCCCTCGACCGGCTCGCCGAGGCGGCCCGCCGCACCGGCGTCACAGCCCGAGCCCATCTCAAGATCGACACCGGACTCGGCCGCAACGGTCTGTCCCCGGAAGCACTCGTCCGAGCCTTCGACTGGCTGCGCCGCCACGTCGAAGACAGCCACACCGATGACTCTGGGAACCCCGAGGCCGGAGCCGATATCCGCATCGTCGGAATCATGAGCCACTTCGCCGTCGCCGACGAACCCGAACGCCCCGAGACCGCTGCGCAGAGCGCGGTCTTCTCCTCCGCCCACGGGCAGCTTCGGGCCGTGCTCGACGCCGCGGACGGCCGCCTCGGCGAATCGGATGACCTGGATGTGCACATTGCGAACTCACCGGGAGCGCTCACTCTGGGGCCGTGCCCGGGCACCTCGGCGAGGGTGGGGCTCGCCCTCTACGGTCTGTCCCCGCTCGAAGACGGGGATCCGGCGGCTCTCGGGCTCCGGCCGGTCATGCGGCTGACTTCCAGCGTCATCAATCTCAAGGACATTCCCGCAGGTCACGGCGCCTCCTACGGGCTGACGTTCACCGCCGCGACCGATACCCGGTTCGCGCTCGTGCCCGGTGGGTACGGGGACGGGCTGCCGCGGGCGGCATCGAATCGCGCCGAGGTGGCCATCCGGGGTCGTCGTTATCCCGTCGTCGGGCGTATCGCCATGGATCAGATGATCATCGACATCGGTGCCGGCAACGATGAGGTGGCCATCGGCGACGAGGTCGTCATCTTCGGTCCCGGTGGGCCGAGCGCGGCCGAATGGGGGACCTGGGCGAATACGATCAACTACGAGATCGTCACCCAGCTCAGCGCCCGCGTCGACCGGGTCGCCCGGAAGGGAGACGACCGATGAGGGTCCATCTCGAGTCCTTGGAGCAGATGCGCACGTTCGCTGCGGCCCTGGCCGACCATCTGCGCGCCGGCGACCTGCTCATCCTCACGGGCAACCTCGGTGCGGGGAAGACGACGTTCACGCAGTCGCTTGGCAAAGCCCTCGATGTGGCCGGGCGGATCACCTCGCCGACGTTCGTCATCGCCCGCGAGCACCCGTCGCGCTCGGGCGGACCCGCCCTCGTTCACGTCGATGCGTATCGGTTGGCCGACGGGGAGGAGCTCGAAGATCTCGACCTCGACTCCGAACTGGACGAGTCGATCACGGTCGTCGAGTGGGGAGCCGGCTTGGCCGAGCAGCTCAGCAGCGATCACCTCGACATCACCATCACCCCGGTGTGGGATGAATCCGCGGGGGACGATGAGTCGGTCGGTGTGGACGACGAGGACGAGGTAGAGGACGAACGGCGCACCGTTGACCTCACCGGCCGCGGGGATGCATGGATCGAACGCATGCCGGCGGTTGAGGCCGCTGTCTCGGCGCTGGCAGGCGTGCGAGTCGACGACCCGGCCTCTGCGAATCTGTCTGCCGAGGACTCGGCGGATGAGGGAGACGTATCATGATCATTCTGGCCATCGACACCTCGCAGTCGGCCTCTGTAGCCCTCGTGGATACGGACGCCGATTCGGTCATCGCCGCTGAACAGGCCGATGACCAGCGTCGACACGTTGAGTTCATCGGTCCTGCGCTCGCCGGCGTGCTCGCCGAGGATGCCCGACCCGAACTCGTCGTCGTCGGCATCGGACCCGGACCCTTCACCGGTCTGCGGGTGGGCATCGCCGCCGGAATCGCCGTCGGTCAGGCCCGCGGGATTCCCGTCAAGGGACTGCTGTCCCAAGCCGCGATCGCCGAAGAGTTCCTCCGCAGGGCAGAAGGCCCCTCGGCGTCTGGGCCGAAGCTCGCGTCGCCCGCCTCGGACGCATCCGGTGGTCCCGTCCTCATCGCCTCGGATGCCCGCCGCAAAGAGGTCTATTTCAGCGTCTACGACTCCGTCGACGCCACCTTGAGCGCCGGACCATTCGTGGCGAAACCGGCCGAGGTCGTTTCAGTCCTCGCCGACAACGGCTACCGGCTCGATACGATCGATCAGAAGCTCGGCCGAGGCTGCCTCCTCTATCCGGACGTCCTCGGAGCGTCGAGCACCGAGTCCATCACCGATCCTCGTGCCGAATATCTTGCCCTCGCCGCGGCACGGGAACTCGCCGCCGGTCGAGACCTAGCCGACCCGATCCCCGAATACCTGCGCGAACCCGATGCGAAAGCGACCCCGGTACGCGAGAGCTCATTGAAATGACCTCCCTGACCATCGCCGAGCTTCCCTGGTGGGACCTCGCCGAGGTGGCCGACCACGACGCGGCGATCTTCGGTCCGACCGCATGGACGCTCGGCTACTACTGGTCGGTGAAGGCGCAGAACGGCACGGTCATGCTCGCCGCCAGGACTGCCTCGGCGGCGGGAACGGATGTCGACGGCGCGGCCACGAACAGTGAGTTCGCCGCCTCGGCGGGGGAATTGGCCGGGTGGATCGTCATGTCCGGCGCCGGTGCGGAAGCCGATGTGATGACGATCGCCACCACCGAGGCGGCACGCGGCACCGGCATCGGCAGTGCTCTGCTGCAGGCGGGAATCGATTGGGCGAAGGAACGCGGCTGCGAGGTCGTCCACCTCGAGGTCGACGAACGCAATGCTGCGGCGCTGGGGATGTACGCATCCTTCGGGTTCGAGGAATGGGGACGGCGCCCGGACTATTATCCGGGCGCCGCGGGAATTCTCATGCGCCTGCGGATCGGCGACTGATCCTTCTCAAATGGCACCCTAGGCGACGGGAACCGTGCGCTGCTCGGTCGCCTCGGTGAGGTCGACGAGCAGCGCTCCGTTGAGTCGGAACGCTTCCATCGCCTCGTCGACGACGATCTGCTCATCGCCGCCGGTCGCCGCAACCTGGTCGAGGAGTCGGCGGTAGGCGTCCTTGTACGGCTTCGTCTTGCCGAGCTCGGCGAAATCCCACATCGTCAGCGAGGTCGCCGGCAGACTGTAGTGGCGGCCCATGAGGGTGCCGATCGCCTGACCGCCGGAGAGGTCGCCGAGGTAGCGCGTGTAGTGGTGGGCGATGACCTGCTCGGCCCGTTCGAGCCCCGCCAAGTGCGCAGCATAGGCGGTGGCACTGGGCATGACAGGCAGCTCGGTGCCGTCGAGCGCGGCCAGGTCGGCGGCGATGCGGTCGGCCCGGAGCAGATGGGCGTCGAAGAACGGCGCGAAGACCGGATCCTCGGCGAACTCCCGTGACTTCGACTCGAGCACGCCGTAGATGACGTCGTACTGCTTGAGCAGGAGAGCGTAGGCCCTTGCGTCGAGCCGTCCTTCCATGAGGTCGACCATGAACGTGGTGTGTTCGACCTCGTCGTGGATGGTGGCGGTGCTGGCCTTGAGGCGAGCGGAGAACGGTTCAGACATGATGTTTCCTTGGGGGAGTGCGGCCAACCGAATGCTGGTCTGCCGCCGAGGCGGTGTGATCGGCATCATTGCATATCTATAGCTTAGCCTAACCTGAGTTCCGGGAGACGGTCCTGCCCCGAAGCCGTGGAGGTCAAACGGGTAGTCTGTATGGTATGACACGTGTGCAATTGGCAGATACCGATCTCTTCGTTCACCCTCTTCAGCTGGGCGGCAACCCCTTCGGTTGGGGTGCGGATCGGGATCAGAGCTTCGCTGTCCTCGATGCCTATGCCGAGGCCGGCGGAAACTTCATCGACACCGCCGACGCGTATTCGGCCTGGGTCGAGGGGAACTCGGGCGGAGAGTCCGAAACGATCATCGGCGAATGGATGAAGGCTCGCGGCAATCGCGACGAGATGGTCATCGCCACCAAGGTCGGCATGCATCCCAAGCGCAAGGGCCTTGACCCGGCGAATATCCGCAACTGCGTCGACGACTCGCTGCGCCGGCTCGGCACCGACCACATCGACGTCTACTATGCCCACAGAGACGATGACGACGTCGACCAGGTCGCCGTCGCCGAGACCTTCGACGCGCTCGTCCGCTCCGGCAAGGTCAGTTACCTCGGGGCATCGAACTTCAGCCTCGAGCGACTGCAGAAGGCTCGGAAGATCTCGACGAAGTTCTCGCTTGCCTGCTATCGAGTCGTCCAAGACCGGTTCAATCTCGTCTCCCGTGCCGCCGTCGATCCGCAGAAGCAGGCGTACCTGCGATCTGAGGGCATCGCCGAACTGCCCTTCCACTCACTGGCCTCCGGATTCCTCACCGGCAAGCACACCGGCGGCGACGCCACCGGCAGCGTCCGCGGTGACCGCGTGGCTGATTTCGTCGACGACCAGAAGGCCCTCGGTGCCCTCGAGGTCCTCCACGACGTCGCCGCCGACCACGGTGCAACGATGACGGCCACAGCCATCGCCTGGCAGCTCACTCACGATTTCATCCCCTCGACGATCGCCTCGGCGCGCGTGCCCGAACAGCTCACCGAGCTGCTCGCCGGAACGCAGATGCAGCTGAGTCCTGATGAGAAGGCCGCTCTCGACGGAGCCTGGGTGGAAGCATGAGTGGGACCAGCCCGCGCCTGGCCACCTGGGAGAACGGCACCGACCTCGTCATCGAGGTGCTCCTCGAGCGTGACGTCGAAACGGTGTGGAACGCACTGACCGATGCCGAGAGCGCACGGGCCTGGTTCGCGCCGTTCCGCCTCGGCGATGAGACGGCTGCGGGGGAGTCCGGTGCGGCTGACGAAGCTGATTCGGACGGATCCGCAGCCCGGCCGATCACGTTCGCGCTCGAGGACATCGATCTGAATGGATCTGTCCTCAGCTGCGAGGACTTCGATCACGTGCTGCTCGAGCTCGACGACTTCGGAGTGCTCGGCATCCGCGTGCTGCCGATCGAGGGGGAGACCGGTCAGGAGACCCTGCTCGTGTTCACTCATACCGCGCCTGATGCCGATACCGCCCGCGGTCAGGCCGCCGAGGTGGGGCCGATGTGGGACACGCATCTGCGGCTGTTCGCCCGCACCCTCGGCATGGATATCGCCGAGGTGACCGAACCGGAACTCGTGTCCATCTACTCCGACCTTGACCTCGAGATGGCGGATTCCGGGGACGGCGCGGGCGCTGCCTCGGCTGATGGGGCCGGATCATGAGCGACCCACTCATCCTCGGCATCGAATCCTCGTGCGACGAAACCGGGGTCGGCATCGTCCGCGGCCGCACGCTGCTGACGAACACCGTGTCCTCGTCGATGGACGAGCACGTGCGCTTCGGCGGGGTCGTGCCCGAAGTCGCCTCCCGCGCCCATGTGCAGGCCATCGGCCCGGCCATCGCCTCTGCCTGTGAGACCGCCGAGGTGGAGCTGTCCGATATCGACGCCGTCGCCGTGACCGCCGGACCGGGTCTCTCCGGTGCACTCATGGTCGGGGTCGGCGCGGCCAAAGGGCTTGCCGCGGCGCTGGGCAAACCGCTCTACGGAGTGAACCATCTGGCCGCGCACGTGGCCGTCGACCTCGTCGCCGAGGATGTCGACGGTTTGACCACACCGACCATCGCCCTGCTCGTCTCCGGTGGGCACACCGAGATTCTGCGCATCGGCGACCTCGTCGAGGACATCGAACTCCTCGGCGCCACCATCGACGATGCCGCAGGTGAGGCCTTCGACAAGACCGCGCGCCTGCTGGGGCTCAACTATCCCGGCGGACCGAACATCTCGAAGGCTGCTCTCGGCCTGCTCGATGGCACCGGCGTGCCCGGAGACCGGAAGGCAGTGAGATTCCCACGCGGACTCGCGAAGAAGCAGGACCTGCGCGACCCCGCGCGTCGGTATAACTTCTCGTTCTCCGGGCTGAAGACCGCAGCCCTGCGTGAGGTGACGAAGGCCGAGACCCTGGGCGCGGACCTGCGGGTGGCTGATATCGCCGCCGGCTTCGAAGACGCCGTCGTCGACGTGCTCGTGACCAAGACTCTGCTCGCCGCCGCCGACACCGGTATCAACCACGTCGTCCTCGGCGGTGGAGTGGCCGCGAACTCGCACCTGCGTGAAGTGCTCTCGGCTCGTTGCGCCGAGGCGGGCGTGACTCTGCGCGTGCCGCCCTTGACACTGTGCACGGACAATGGAGCCATGGTCGCAGCTCTCGGTGCGGAGCTCGTCTCCCGCGGAATCGGGCCGAGCGATCTGTCCTTCGCCGCTGTGTCCTCATTGGATGTTGATCATGTCCTCGTCTGAGAACGACCCGAATGTTGCCGCAGGTGCTGCCTCCGAAAGCGCAACTTCCGACAGCGCCGCCGAGCGGAACGCACAGGCGGCGAAGTCCACGCGCCTGCCCGACGGTCGGCCGCCTCGGCGATCGGGTGACGGGTGGACGTATGGGTCTGATGGGAAGAAGCATTGGGGTCTCAACGGGGCCGCGGGGCTCATGCTCGTCGATCCCGAGCGCGGGGTGCTCATGCAGCACCGGGCGCTGTGGTCGGTCGAAGGTGGGACCTGGGGATTCCCCGGCGGTGCCCGCGATATTGGCGAGTCGGCGGTCGAGGCCGCGGTCCGGGAGTCGTGGGAAGAGGCCGGGGTGCCTGACCAGGACGGGTCGGGCATCGAGATCCTCGAGACGCATGTCCTTGACCTGGATACCTGGTCGTACACGACGGTGATCGCGAAGACCCTGCGCCGCTTCGACGCTGTCATCAATGACCCCGAGAGCATCCAGCTGTCGTGGGTGCCGCTCGATGAACTCGGCGACTACGAGCTGCACCCGGGAGTCGCCTCCGCGCTGCCGACGCTGCTGGAGCTGCTCCGACCTCACCTGTGAGTGGGCACCCCGCCGGCGGTGCCGTGCCTGCGGGCCCACGTGTCTCCTGTGGGTGGATCCGTCTCGAAATCTCCTTGCGAATCGTGGTGGATCCACCCCTAGGACGCATGAGGGACTGATGCGGCCGCGGGTGGGCGCAATCGAACCCGGGAGAACAGCCTCAGCTGTAGGAGTTGCGGAGGTCGCCGATGAGCGAGCGGGTCACCTCGGTGAGCGAACCGGTGGTTCCGAAGACCTTCTGCAGGCGCTGGTAGGGCACGCCTCGTTCGATGATCGAGTTGATCGAGTGCAGCTCGTCGACACAGCCGAGACGTTCGGCGACGGGCGAGAGGCGCTCGATCTCATCGGCGAGGCACTCGGTGACGAGACGCTCGTCGGCCGCGGCGTTTTCGATGATGATCGCGTCCATGCCGTAGCGGGCGGCGCGCCACTTGTTCTCGTTGTGGAACCAATCGGGCATCGTCGGCAGAGTCTCACCGGCGTCGAGGCGCTCGGACATGTCATCGACGACGCACTGGATAAACGCAGTGACTGCGAGGATCTCCTCAAGCGTCGGCAGTCCGTCGCAGACACGGACCTCGACGGTGCCCCAGTGCGGCGCGGGGCGGATGTCCCAGCGGATCTCGTTGATGTTGTCGATGATCCCGGTGGTGAGCATATCGTCGACGTACTTCTCGTAATCCGCCCACTGACCGAACTGGAACGGCAGACCGGCCGTCGGGAGCTGCTGGAACATCATCGCCCGGTTCGAGGCATAGCCGGTGTCCGTGCCGCCCCAGAACGGTGACGACGCGGACAGTGCCTGCAGGTGCGGGACATAGGCGAGCAGTGCGTTGACGATCGGCAGCACCTTGTCGCGCGAGTCGATGCCGACGTGGACATGGACGCCGAAGATCAGCATGTTCCGACCCCACCACTGGGTGCGATCGACGAGTTCGAGATAGCGGTCCTTCGCCCGGACCTCCTGCGACTGCCACTGCGCGAACGGGTGGGTGCCCGCCGACATCAGTTCGACACCGCGTGCCTCGGTCAGCTTCCGCAGCGCCCCGATCGAGGTGGCCAGATCCTCAGCGACGGTCGACACCTGGTTGTGCACGCCCGTGACGAGCTCGATGGTGTTCGTCAGCATCTCTCCGACGATGTGCTTCTCGTACTCGGGCGCATGCTCGGCCACATCCGCCAACAGAGTCTCGGCAGCCGGGGTCAGATCCAGGCTGCGAGAATCCAGCAGAGCCAGTTCCCACTCGACACCGAGGGTGGAGCGGGGAGAGCGTGCGAAATCGACCATGATCCGATCATAATCGCGCACGCCCGATTCCCCTGACTCAGCGGCGACTTTCGAGCTGTGTGATGCCCCGCATTCCCCCGCCGAGGCGGCCCCGCCGATCACGCGGCGCGGCGTGCATCCTCGGCCAATCGGCTGCCCGAATCGGTGTCGAAGAGGTGCAGGCGCGCGGCATCGGGAGCGACGCGCACGGTGTCCCCGCGGCGGATCGTCGAGCGGCCGGCGACGCGAGCCACCACTGTCTTCTCGCCCGCGGCCAGGACTGCTCGACCATGGACGTATGCATCGGCGCCGAGCTCTTCGACGAGATCGACGGTGACCTCGAGGCCTTGGGCCTCGGTGACCTGCAGATCCTCCGGACGGATGCCGACGGTGACCGTCTCACCGGTGACCTGCTCACGCTGCTGCGCAGTCAGGGACAGTTCGACATCGCCGAGGCGCAGCGACGTTCCCTCGACCGGCACCCCGACGAGGTTCATCGCCGGCGAGCCCATGAAGCCCGCGACGAAGAGGTTCGCCGGTCGATCGTAGAGGTTCGCGGGAGTGTCGACCTGCTGCAGCCTGCCATCGGCGAGGACCGCGACCCGGTCGCCCATCGTCATCGCCTCCACCTGATCGTGGGTGACGTAGACGGTGGTGACGCCGAGGCGGCGGGTCAGGGATGCGATCTGTGCGCGGGTCTGCACCCGCAGCTTCGCATCGAGGTTCGACAGCGGCTCGTCCATGAGGAAGACCTACGGGTAAAGGAGACCGCCCGCCGTCTGGCCGCTCACGAAGAACTCTGAACAGGCGGCGAGCAGGCGGGAACGTCTAGCATGGAGACATGTTGCGTTCTCGCCTGAGCCTCCTGGCCCTGACCACGACTCTCGCGCTCGTCGGCTGTTCCGGCGGAGCGTCAGCCCCCGAATCCTCCACGGCCGAACAGAAGTCCTCCGCCGAGTCGGGTTCTCAGACCCAAGCGCAGTCTGAGGCCCAGACCGAATCGTCCCTGGATGACCCCGCCGACGCCGATCCTGCTGACTTCAAGGACGAGGCCGCGGGCATCGTCGGAGACTTCTCTGACGAGGAGCTCGCCGGGTCACTCATCATCGGCACCTGGGAAGGCACGGACACGCAGACCCCGGTGGACATGGTCAAGCAGAACCACCTCGGCGGGGTCATCGTCATGGGCTACAACCTGGCCGAGAACCCGACGAAGGACCAGGTCACGGAACTGACTGGTCAGATCTCCGGGGCACGGTCGAAGGGTCAGCCAGTGTCGATCGGCGTCGATCAGGAAGGCGGCCCGGTGTCACGCCTCGGCACCGCAGCGCTGCTGTTCCCGCCGCTCATGGGCCTGGCCGCGACTGACGATTCCGACCTCATCATCGACGCCACGACCGTGCAGGGGCAGAACCTCACCGATCTGGGCTTCACCATCGACTTCGCTCCGGACTCCGACGTCACGGTCGGGCCGAAGGACAAAGGGATCAACGTCCGCTCGGGCGGCACCGACCACGAGGATGTCGCCGAGGTCGTCGCCGACGCCGTCGAGGGGTACCGGTCCGGGGGAGTGTCGAGCTCGGCGAAGCATTTCCCGGGGCACGGCCGCCTCGGCGTGGATTCGCACGAGAGCCTGCCGGTGTCGGAGAAGTCGATCGAGGAGATGGAGGACACGGATCTCCTGCCGTTCAAGTCCGCGGTCAAGGCTGGTGTGCCGATGGTGATGATGGGTCATATCGGTCTGCCCGATGCGAAGACGACGCCCGCGACGCTGAACAAGAAGGCCTACTCGGCGCTGCGGGAGACTCTCGACTATGACGGTGTCATCACCACGGATGCACTGAATATGAAGGCCGTGCCGCAGAACCTCAGGGGCGGAGAGACGGTCAAGGCGCTCGCAGCTGGAGCCGATATCGCGCTCATGCCCCCGGATTCGGCGGCCGCGCAAAAGGCGATCGTCAAGGCGATGGGGGACGGGACACTGGAGAAGAAGGACCTCGTCGAGAAGTCCGAACGCGTCGTCGCCGCACAGCTGGCCACCGCCGAGGCTCAGAAGAGCGTGCAGGCCGGGGACTCGGATGCGAAGGATCCGAAGAAGGTCCTCACCGAGGTCGCCGATCGGTCGCTGACCGTGCTCAAGGGCGAATGCTCCTTCACCGGGACCGATTCGATCTCGATCGTCGGCGGCAGCGACAAGGAGAAGGCGGCTCTGAAGGAAGCGGCCGAAGCCGAGGACCTCACCGTCGGATCCGGTGGAACCTCGGTCAGCCTGAGCCCGTCGACCTCCGCCGAGGTGGCCGTGGGCACCGCTGCTCCGTGGACGATGCGCAGCACCGCGGCGAAGTCCGCCGTGACCGCGTACGATTCGAACCCGTACGCGCTGCGGGCCGTGGCGAAGTGGCTGAAAGGCGACCTCGAGGCATCGGGTCAGCTGCCTGCCGAATACGACGGAAGCGACAAAGCTCCCGACTGCGGGTGACAACTAGGCAGCTGCGATTATGGCTGTGAACGAGCCAAGGCCGTGAACGAGCGGCGCACATAAGAGATCCCCTCGCCGGCACTGTGCCGACGAGGGGATCTCTGTGGTTCGGTTCCGAGATGGGGCTCAGAGCACGCGGATGAACGTGACGTCGCCCATCCAGCTGTAGCTGCGCTTCGATGTTCCGGATCCGGGCGAACCAGCGTCGTACATCTTTCCGTCGCCGGCGTAGATGCCGACGTGTCCCGGGTGCCAAATGAGGTCGCCGGGCTTCGCCTCTGACTCGGACACGACCGTTCCGGATTCCTTCTGAGCTCCCGACTGACGGGGCAGGTCGACGCCGACGTGGCTGTAGACCCAGGAGGTGTAGCCGGAGCAGTCCCAGCCGCTCTGCGACGTTCCGCCGAAGACGTACGGGGTACCGACGCCCTTCTCTGCCCAGCCGAGGACCTGCTCGGCCTTGGACCCATCGATCGGGCCCGAGTCGTCGGAGCCGCCGGTATCCTTCTTCGGGCTCTCATCCTTCGAGCCCGCGTCTGGGCTGTCGGAGTCATCGTCAGAGTTGTCGCTCGGCTCTTCCTTCGGCTCCTCAGCGGGCGCCGGTTCTGCGACGGTCTCCTCCGGCTCTTCCTTCGGCTCCTCAGCGGGCGCCGGTTCTGCGACGGTCTCCTCCGGCTCTTCCTTCGGCTGAGGCTTCGGTTTCGGCTTGGGCTTCGGCTTAGGGGCGGCCTCGGCTGTGACCACGTCGGTATCGACGGTGACTTCAGCCTCCTGATCGCCCTTCTTCGAGGAACCGCCGGCATCGATGGTCGGCGTCTGGTTCTTGAATTCGACGGGTGCCTGCTTCTCGGACTCGGCTGCGACCTTTGCTTCGTCGTCGGTTCCCTGCCCTGCCGCGGGCATGATCGCTGCGGTGAGCAGTCCGCCGCTGGCGGCGACGACTGCGGCACGGCGGCCGAATGCGCCGGAGTTCGAAGCGAGCAGTTCGCTCAGCTCGGTCAGTGGGGTCTTTGCCTTGGCGTTCGCGGCGCGGCGGCCGTGCTGCTTAGATGCCACGATTTCCTCTCGTTGCCTGTCTGAGTGTGACGATGTCCTCCACTGTAACGAATTCGTGATCTTCTGTCACGTTTTTGTTACAAAAGGATTCTCGGGCGGGTTCGAGAGCATAATCGCAGGTCACAGGGTCAGGTTCGACAAGAATGGCTGGTAGTGGGCTGTGGTTCCGCCTGGATGTGACTGTGATTCAGAGCTCAGTCTCAGCCTTGAATAACGTTTCGTGGCATTCGCAAGACGTGATTCTTGGGTCGATCCGCGGCGTTATTCGTGGCCAAACCACCGTGGATCGACCCAAGAATGCCGACGGCGTTTTATCGCGCGCGGATGCGGTGGTGCGCACGTGCGGTGGTGACTGAGCGTCCGTCGGCGGTGCCGGGTGACGCTCAGCTGCCGGTCTCGACGGGGCGGTCGGGATCGGATGACCAACCGGACCAGCTCGCGGGGTAGAGGCTGGCCTCGACACCGAGGGTCGCCAGCGCCAGAGCGTTGTGGCAGGCGGTGACTCCCGAACCGCAGTACACGCCGACGGGACCATCGAGGGCACCCAGTTCATCGAAGCGTTCGCGCAGCAGCGCCTCGGCCAGGAACGTCCCCGCAGGAACGTTGTCCGTGGCCGGGGCGCTCTTCGCCCCGGGAATGTGACCGGCCTGCGGATCGAGCGGTTCGGTCTCTCCGCGGAAGCGCTCACCGGCGCGGGCATCGAGCAGGACTCCATCGAAACCGGCTGCCGCCTCGGCGTCGATGACGGGCAGTCGACCCGGGCTGATCTCCACCGCACTCGGCGTGACCTCAGGGGAGCCGCCGGTCTCGAGCGTCCCGCCGGCGTCACGGAACGCTGCGAGCCCGCCGTCGAGGACTCGCGCGCTCAGCCCGGCCCAGCGCAGCAGCCACCAGGCCCTGGCCGCGCCGAGGGAGGAATTGTCGTCATAGACCACGACCTCGGTGCCTTCGTCGATGCCCCAGGAGCGCACCGTCTCCTGGAAGGCTTCGGGGCTCGGCAGTGGGTGGCGACCGGCCGTCGGATCGGTGGTGCCGTGGTCGGCGAGCTCCGTGTCGAGATCGACATAGACGGCACCGGGGATGTGTCCGGCGGCGAAGTCGTCGCGGCCATCGGGCTTCGGCAGGGTCCAGCGGACGTCGAGCAGCCTCGGCGCTGGGGAGTCGGCCATTCGGGTGAGCAGTTCATCGGCGCTGATGAGAACGTCGGAGCGGGACAATTCGATCTCCTTCACGGACGGATTTCTTCACGGACAGGTTGAAAGGGTCACACAGGTTGGGTGAGGAGCACGACGTGCTTGTCACCGAGCCGGGTGAATACGAGCGTGGCTGTGTCGCCCTTGGGCAGTTTGAGCTGGCGTCGGACCTGGTCGGGAACGATGTCGGCCCCGCGTTTCTTGATCACGACCGAGCCGATTCCGCGAGAGACGAGCTCCTTGCGCAGGCTCGGGACCTTCGCGGGCAGTACGTCGACGACCTCGTAGGTGGTGACGCCTGCGGCGGCCGGGCCGCTCGGTTCGACGTCGGTGGTCAGATACGCGATCTTCGGGTGGAGTCTGCGGGCCTGCAACGGTGGGCACAACGCTTCGACGAGTCCGGCACGCACGATCGCCCCGTCGGGTTCGAGCAGATACTTCCCGAGCTCCCCGATGCCCGACTCGTCCTCGTCGGGCAGGTTGTCCTCGTGGACGAGGAGGGTGCGTTCGCCCATGACGAGAGCTCCGCGTCCGGGTCGCTGCATGGCCGCACCGAAGTAGAGGCAGACCTCGACGACCTCTCCGTTATGGGAGACCCACTGGGCTTCGGCGTCCTCGGGGACGAGGTCGTGGTCGAGCGCCGGGCCGAGCTTCACCCCGGCCGCCTTCGCCGCGCTCGCCTGCTCGATCACCCATGACAGAGAAGGTGAGAACGCCTCGGGGTCGGTGATGCGGGAAGTCGATCCGCGTTTGTCGGCCTTGCCGATGGTCCGCCGAGCCGGATCGAACCAGAGGGCATCGAATCCGTCCAAGTCGACATCCTCGGCGCGTGCGTGTTCGACCTCGGCATCGGGCAGATGGCGGAGGTTGAAGGCGGCGATGGCTGCGGTGACCTCGTCGGCATCGACGGCCGAGACCTGCGCGCCCATTCCGGCGAAGGCGACCGAATCCGCGCCGATCCCACATCCGAGATCGGCGATGCGGAAGGACTCACCCTCGGCCACGTCGCCGATGAGGCGACCCGCATGATGAGCGGCGACCGGCAGCCGCGTGGCCTGGGCCAGTCCGTCACGGGTGAAGAGCATGTCCTCCGCGAAGGGTCCGAGCTTCGCTGCCGCCTCCTGACGCAGCCGGGCCTGAGTGAGCAGGGCCGCAGTCACCTCGGCGGAGAAGCCCTCCTTGCGCAGGGCCGTGGATCGGGCGAGCTCATCGCCTTCGAGGTCGTCGATGCGGTCGAGACGTTCGAGGACGGCGACGTCGAGCAGTTCGGTCAGTGTCTGCGGATCCATGGCTTCACCCTATCGCCTGCACGGTGGGGTCTTCCCCTCGCCGAGGCGGCCCACCCGAACCGCCGGGCCGCTGCGGTGATTGTGACGGCTGGGTGGTGCGGTAAGTTGTTGGCTGTGACGTTATTGACCGCCCGCGATATCCGCGGATTAGCCGCTGACATCGGTCTGCGCCCGACGAAGCAGAAGGGCCAGAACTTCGTCATCGACCCCAATACCGTGCGCTCGATCGTCACCGACGCAGGTCTCGAAGAGAACTCTAACGTCGTCGAGATCGGTCCGGGGCTCGGTTCGCTCACTCTCGGCCTGCTCGAAGCCGGTCACAGGGTCACCGCGGTCGAGATCGACGAACTGCTCGCGCATAAGCTGCCGAGCACCGTCGACAGGTTCGCCGGCAGTGATGCCCCGTTCCAGCTGGTCAACGCCGACGCCCTGCGCGTCACGACGCTGCCCGCGCCGCAGCACACCACCGAACCCGCGGACGATCGGCCCGATGCCGCGAACCAGCCCGATGCGCTCGTGGCGAACCTGCCCTACAACGTGGCCGTGCCCGTGCTGCTGCACTTCCTCGAGACCTTCCCGAGCTTGACAACCGTCCTCGTCATGGTCCAGCTCGAAGTCGCCGAACGGCTCGCCGCCGCACCCGGCTCCCGCACCTACGGCGTCCCCAGCGTCAAAGCCCAGTGGTACGGGGACGTGCAGCTCGCGGGCAAGATCGGCAAGAACGTGTTCTGGCCGGCCCCGAACATCGACTCCGGACTCGTCCGCATCGACGTCACCCGCACCGACCGCGACCCGGCCGTGCGCAGCCGTCTCTTCACTCTTATCGACGCCGCCTTCGCTCAGCGCCGCAAGACCTTGCGCGCAGCCCTGTCCGGGTGGGCCGGCAGCCCCCAGCGGTCCGAAGACCTGCTGACAGCTGCCGGAATCGACCCGAAGACCCGCGGCGAGGCCCTCACCGTCGCCGACTTCCAACGCCTCGCCGCCGTTGCCGTCGCCGCAAACGGAGATGCCGCTGCACCGGCCCCGCCCGCCGAGGATCCCTCACCATGACCGTCCCGCTGCATCCGCGCATGACGATCCCGGCCCCGGTGAAAGTGCAGGCGCCGGGGAAGATCAACATCCACCTCGGTGTGGGTGCGGCGAACAATGGGTATCACGAACTCGCGACCGTATTCCAAGCGCTCAACCTCGGCGAGACCCTCACTCTCATTCCGGGCGGAACACGAACGATCATCGTCCAGGGCCGCTACGCGGATGCCGCGGTCCCACGTGATGACTCGAACTTCGCCAGACGCGCCGTCGACCTCCTCATCGCCGCGCTCGAGGGCGACCGGGATGTCGATGTGCTGCGCGACCTCGACATCGTCATCGACAAGCAGGTGCCCGTGGCCGGCGGAATGGGCGGGGGATCGGCCGATGCGGCCGCCGCCCTCGTCGGAGCCGCTCACCTCGTCGGCGGAGTCGATGAGGCGATCCTCCACGAATGCGCGTTCGCCGTCGGGGCCGACGTCGCGTTCCTCCTGCGCGGGGGCACGGCCATCGGCCACGGACGCGGGGAGAAGCTGAGCCCCGTGCTCACCCGCGGAACCTTCCACTGGGTGATGGCCACCTCGGCGTCGCCCCTGCCCACCCCGGACGTCTACGCCCGCTTCGACGAACTCAACCCCGACCCGGCGCCCGCGACCGTCCCTGACCGGGTGCTCACGGCGCTCGCCGCCGGTGACCCGGACACGCTCGCGGAATCCGCGGCGAACGATCTCACCGAGGCTGCCGTGTCCTTCATGCCCGAAATCGCCGAGGTGATGGAGGCCGGCCGGGACGCCGGCGCCGTCCTGCCCCTGCTCAGCGGGTCGGGGCCGACCATCGGATTCCTCGCCCGCGACGCCCACCACGCCCTCGACCTCGCCGTGCTCCTGCAGGCCACGAGAGGCGTCAACGAAGCGCTGCGCACCACCGGGCCCGCCCCCGGAGCGCATATCGTGGACGAAGGCTGACCGTCCAAAATCGGGCCCGGAGAATCGCGGCAGGCCCGATGAAACGCTGCGCGACCCGCTCATCACCGAGGAGAGCGGCGCTCTGCTGCCGGGCAAGGGGATGGCCTATGTCCAGGGCTTCCATGCGATCGCGGTGGGGGCGGTCGAACCCGGTTGGGGCATCGCCCTCGGGCGCTCGCAGGAATCTGGCGGGCGGGGTGTATCATCCGGGCCGAGCGTCATCGCTTGGGTTCGCACACCTGAGTGCGCACCGAGCGTCCCGGGACCTTCCATACGTTGTGGTCGGGGGATCGCATCGAAGTCGGAATCTGATAGCCGGGCCGCCTCGGTGACGGGGCACCTGACCGAATGGGCCGCCTCGGTGACGGGGCACCTCACCGAATGGGCCGCCTCGGCGAGGGTCACTGCGATCTCACTGATCGACTCCGGTGGCCCGGATGGCGGACTGTCGATATGTTAGAGCCATGACTTTGCCACACGAAGATGTTGACCCGGACGGACTGCTCGAATACTCGGTGGTCTTCACCGACCGATCGCTCAACCACATGTCGCAGCGGTTCGTGTCCGTGATGCAGGAGATCAACCGGATCCTGCGCTCGGCCTACGATGCCGATTCCGCTGCCATCGTCCCCGGCGGCGGCAGCTACGCCATGGAATCCGTTGCCCGTCAGGTCGCGACCGGCAAGAAGGCGCTGATCGTGCGCAACGGTCTGTTCTCCTTCCGCTGGTCGCAGATCCTCGACGCCGGAGCCATCGCCTCGGAGACGACCGTGCTCAAGGCCTCCCCGGACAGTGCCGAGCACCAGTCGCCGTGGTCGCCGGCCCCCGTCGCCGAGGTAGTCGCCGCCATCGAGCGCGAGAAGCCCGCTGTCGTGTTCGCTCCCCACGTCGAGACCGCCTCGGGGATGCTCCTGCCCGATGACTACGTCCGCCAGGTTTCCGAGGCCGTGCACGCGGTCGGCGGAATCTTCGTTCTCGACTGCATCGCCTCGGGCGCGGTGTGGGCGTCGATGACCGACCTCGGCGTCGATGTGCTCATCTCCGCTCCGCAGAAGGGCTGGAGCGGATCGCCGTGCGCCGGATACGTCATGCTCAGCAAGGCCGGCCGTGCCGCCGTCGAAGCCTCGACCTCGACGAGCTTCGCGATGGATCTGAAGAAGTGGCTGTTCATCGCCGACGAATACGAAGAAGGCCGTGCGCCGTACCACGCGACGATGCCCACCGATGCTCTCGCGCACAATGCCAAGCTCATGGCCGAAAGCGAGGAGCGCGGCTTCGACAAGCTCGCCGCTGCGCAGGCCGAACTCGGACAGCGCGTGCGCGCGGTCTTCGCCGAACGCGGACTGCCCTCGGTGGCTTCGGACGAGTTCGCCTCGCCGAGTGTGGTCGTCGTCCACACCGACAACCCGCAGCTCGCCACCGGCGCCGGCTTCAAGGAAGTCGGCGTGCAGATCGCTGCCGGCGTGCCGCTGCAGTGCGATGAACCCGAGGACTTCTCGAGCTTCCGCATCGGCCTGTTCGGCCTCGACAAGCTCGGCGACATCGACGGCACGATCGCTCGCCTCGAGGCCGCTCTCGACTCGATCGGCGTGACCGCCGAAGCCTGAGCATCACGCACCGTAACCGGCACTGCCTACAGGCAGAACGCTGGGAAGCATCACGCACCGACAGTGCCACTGCCTACCGGTAGTCGCAGCACATACAATCAGCGCCATACCCTCCCGTTCCTGCGAGGGGTTATGGCGCTGACTGTATGTGGTGGCCCTGACGGTGAGGGGTGCTCAGAACCCTCGTCCGCCGAGCGGTGAGCAATGCTCACTCGTCTCCGGACACGGAAATCGGCTGAGGTCACGTTTCGGAACCAGTCGCCGCGGGTACTGAACGGTCTCGCGCGGCTCTTGTGCCTGAATTGTTGGGTCGATCCACGGTGGTTTTCGACTTCAGAACACCGCGGATCGCCCCAACAATGCTCATGGCCGGTGGCCCGCCCGTGGCTCATGACCTGAAGTGCCGGTCCCGTGGCCCGCGTGAGTGCCGCGCACCAGCCGCAGACGGACGGGCCTCAGGCAGTGTCTCCTAGGGCGACGACGTTGTCGGCGAGCCGTTCGTTGCTGCCGTACATGAAGTGGTTGGCCATGTTCTCGGAGAAGCGGCTGGCATCGGTGGTCAGTCCGACCGCCTCGGCAACCTCGCGGATGTGCATCGGGGTCGCGCCGCAGCACACTCCGAGGTAGTTGACGCCCAGGTCGTAGGCTTCCTTGGCGAACGCGCCGATCTCGTAGCGGTTGGTCTGCAGGGGATCGAGCGCGGTGGGGAACGTGCGTCCGTGCGGGGAGGCCACTTCGGCGCGGGGGTCGGAGAGGTTGAAGAACGTCGGCTCCTCCTCCGTGGTGCGGTAGGGGATCGGCAGGGCGCCGACGTGACAGGACACGGACGCGCGGATCTCCCTCAGCCACGGCAGCATCGTCGCGGGACCGCGGAAGCAGTTGAGGCCGACGACGTCGACGCCGAGCTGCTCGAGGCGCTGCGCGGTCTCGACGATCCCGACCCCGTCGGCCATCTCCTGGAAGGCCATCGGGGCGAGGGTGAGGACGACGGGCAGGCCGCTGGCCCTGGCGATCTCGGCGGCCGCGATGGCCTCACCGGCGAAGTAGAAGGTCTCGCCGATGATGAGGTCGGCACCTTCCTCGACCGCCCAGGCGACCATTTCGGCGAACATCGCCCGCACCTCGGCCTGCTTGGACTCGTCGGCGGGGTCCCAGATGTTCGAGTTCGAGATGTTGCCGGCCATGAAGTTCCCGGGCTTGGCGTCGGCGACGGACCGGGCGATCTGGAGGGCGGCGCGGTTGAGCGGTTCGAGCAGATCTTCCTTGCCGATCACGCGCATCTTCTCGCGGTGCCCGTTGTAGGTGAAGGCCTCGACGATGTCGGAGCCGGCTCGCTGGAAGTCGACGTGGAGGGAGCGCAGGGCGTCGGGGAACTCGAGGGCCACTTCGGGGACGAACTCGCCGGCAGACAGATATCCGCGCTTCTCGAGCTCGAACAGGAAGCCTTCCGCGCAGATCACGGGGCCGGCATCGAGGCGTTGGGTCAGGGCGTTGGTCGCGGTCATGGATGCTCTCCGATTCGATGATGTGGCCGAACCCGGGCAAACGGCCCGAACCTGGGTATCACACCATCAAGCGGCGCAACGAGGTCCGTCACATCGACATAAATCGACGCTGATCGCCACGAAAGGACACGACCTACGCCGAGGAGGTCCGACCGAAAGCCTGCATAGCTGGGTTCCGCCGCGGCACGGTAGGAGAAGCGACCGCCGAGGCGGTCCGTTCGTCAGCGGTCCTCGTCGCCGCTGAGATAGACCGGCAGCCGACGGTAGCGCACTGCTCGCTGGGCGGCGCCGGCGGGAACTTCCTGGGTGGTTTCGTAGGTGGCGTTGTTCTGCGGAACCTCGTGCGAACCCGGCAGCGGATACGGCTCGCCCGCAACCGGCGCGGGGGAGGCGAAGGACTGCTGCTGACCCGGGTGCTGTTCGTAGCCGGGGGAGTGCTGGTAGCCGACTCCGGGCATGGGCTGCAGGCCGAGTCCCTGCCGGTCCGGTCCGTCGCCCTCGCTGTAGGCGTCCCCGGGGTGATAGGTGTCGCCGGGATTGACGGCATTTCCACGGCGACCTCGCTCGCCGCGGCCACGCTCGCTGCGCCGGTCGGACTCTTCACGCCACAGGAAGGGGAACGGTTTGAGCAGCAGCCCCGTGACGGTCGAGGACCACCAGCGCAGAGCGCGTTCGAAGGGCGACCAAGCCAGCAGACCAGTCCACGCCACGGCCAGGGCCACACAGATGAGGAGGACGACGGCGTCGTGGAGGACGTTGCGGCTGTCGTCGAGGACCGGCTGAAGACCGCGGACGACGAATCCGTGGAGGATGTAGACAGCGAGGCTGTTCTTGCCGATCGTCGCGATCGTGTCCTTGGTATTGCTCAGCCACGACAACAGGGCCAGTGTCAGCAGCACCGCTCCGATGTCGACGATGAGTCGCAGTCCCACGCCTTCGGGAACGCTGACGTCGAAGTGGGCGAAGTTGAGGCTGCCGTAGAGCCAGTTGTAGTCGACTTGGTCGAGGAAGAAATATCCGACGGCCGCGAGGGCTGCGGCACTGAGGCAGAGTTTCTGCCAGATTGCGAGGCTGCCCGCCCAGTCGATGATCTGCTTGCCGTAGAGCTTGCCGATGACGAAGAACGGCCAGAACGCCATCGTCCGAGCCGCGGAGAGTTCGGTGTCGAGGATCGGCAGCAGTCCGCCGAAGAGACCGACGACGAGCGAGGCGACGAGCATCGTGCGCGGGAAGCGCTCGATGAAGGGGACCGTGATCATCCACCACGCCATCGACAGCAAGAACCACGTGTACCAGAACGGTCTGAGGAAGTCGTAGTCGGGATTGAGCCCGAAGAGCCACATCCACCCCCACATGAGCGGCAGCACCGTGGCGAGGAGAACGAAGTAGGTGAGCACCCGCTCGGCCAGCTTGTTCGACTTCGCCGTGATTCCGGCGAGGAAGACGAACGCCGGCATGTGGAACATGTAGATGAAGTACATCGGTGCGCCCAGGATCGGCGACTCCCACGGAGAGGTTCGAGCGAGAAGGTGGCCCAAAACCACCAGGAAGATCAGTATTCCCTTGGCGCGGTCGATGCGATAGTCCCGTGTTGACACGCCGATACACTACCGCACCCGGCAGGCTTTGGGGAAAGATCACACCATCGCCGAGGTGGTCGCCCGGTCATATGGGACGCTGGCCTCGCGTGTGCGACCAGGGATGGAAACGAATAGTCGCGGGCGGCGCAATTCACGCATTTCGCCGCGTAGGGGCGGGCCTCCAGCCGCGCCTCGGCGATGGGTCTGCCGCAGCCGATGCAGGTCCCGAACGTGCCAGCGTTCAGGCGGTCAACCGCCTCGGCGATCTCCTCGAGACGGTCCTCGGACTGTTCGAGCAACGTCGCGGCCTGCGACCGTTCGAAGGCGAGCGTCGCCCCTTCCGGATCGTGTTCGTCGTCGCTGTTGTCGCCCTGGCGAGCGGCCGAGACCTCATCGATTCCCTGAGTCAGGCGGCTGATGAGCGCCTGCGTCTCCGCCCGCTCATCCTCTAGCCGCTGCCGCATCGTCGCTTCATCGATCATCGTCGTCTCCTCGGCTTCGACTGGTCCGTCGTCCTGCGTTATCGTCGTTCGTCGCCTCGAACCCTCAGGCTTCCAGCGCCTCGGACGCTTCGAGCCAGCGCATCTCGAGCTCGTCGAGTTCGTCCTGGGACTCGCGGATCGCTGCCGTGAGCTCCGCCAGTCCTTCGAAGTCGGTCTGGTCGTGGGCGGCCATCTCCTCGTGCTTCTGCGCGATCTGAGTGTTCAGCTTGTCCATCCGCCGTTCGATCGCGGACACTTCCTTCTTCGCCGCCCGGGCTTCCGCACCGGACAGTCTCGGAGCCGACGAGGATCCCTCGCTCGCCGAGGCGGCCCCACCGGAACCGTCCCCGCCGGATCGCGTCGCGGCCCCGTTCGAACCGCCGGACGCCTTGTTCGCACCGGCGGCACCCCGGCGTTCCTGTTCGGCGCGCAGTCGCAGGTACTCTTCGACGCCGCCGGGAACATGGCGCAGTCCGTGATCGAGGATCGCGTACTGCTGATCGGTCACGCGCTCTAGCAGGTACCGGTCGTGGGAGACGACGATGAGGGTGCCCGGCCAGGAATCGAGGAGATCCTCCATAGCCGCGAGCATGTCCGAATCGACGTCGTTGGTCGGCTCATCGAGGATGATGACATTGGGTTCGGCCATGAGCAGCAGCAGAAGCTGGAGGCGGCGCTTCTGTCCGCCGGAGAGCTCCTTGACCCGTGCGGACAGATGTTCCTTCGCGAAGCCGAGCCGTTCGAGCAGCTGGGCCGGAGTGAAGTCCTTACCTTCGATGGTGAACGAGGTCTTCGACTCGGCGAGGACTTCGCGGACACGGGAGTCGGCGATGCGGGCCAGATCCTTGAACTGCTGATCGAGTACACCGATCTGCACGGTCTTGCCGCGCTTGACCCGTCCGGCATCGGGGTCGAGCTCTCCCGAGATCAGACCCAGCAGGGTGGACTTCCCGGCGCCGTTGGGGCCGAGGATTCCGGTGCGTTCGCCGGGACCGATGCGCCAGGTGACATCGTCGAGGATCGTGGTCTCACCGAAGTGCTTGGACACGTCGAGCAGATCGACGACGTCCTTGCCCAGGCGGGCCGTGGCCATCTTCTTCAGCTCGATCGGATTACGGACCTCAGGCACGTCTGCGATGAGCTGGTTGGCCGCCTCGATGCGGAACTTCGGCTTCGACGTCCGGGCGGGAGCGCCGCGTCGCAGCCACGCGAGTTCCTTGCGCATGAGGTTCTGTCGCTTCGCCTCGGTGGCGGCGGCGATCCGGTCGCGTTCGACGCGTTGGAGGACGTAGGCGGCATAACCGCCTTCGAAGGGCTCGACGATGCGGTCGTGGACCTCCCAGGTCTTCGTGCACACCTCGTCGAGGAACCACCGGTCGTGGGTGACCAGCAGCAGGGCGCCGGAGTTCTTCGGCCACCGGGTGCGCATATGCTTCGCCAGCCACGCGATGCCGTCGACATCGAGGTGGTTCGTCGGCTCGTCGAGGATGAGCATGTCCCAGTCGCCGATGAGCAGAGCCGCCAGGGCCACCCGGCGGCGCTGACCGCCGGAGAGCGAGGAGATCTGCGCATCCCAATCGAGATCGGCGATGAGGCCGGAGATGATGTCACGGGCCTGCGGATCGGCTGCCCATTCGTGATCGGCGGCATCACCGACGACGGAGAAGCCCACGGTCGCCTCGTCATCGAGGTCATCGCGCTGGCCGAGCATGCCCAGTCGCAGCCCGCCGCGATATGTCACGCGTCCGGAATCGGGTTCGATGGTGCCGGCGAGCATGCCGAGCAGGCTCGACTTGCCGTCGCCGTTGCGGCCGACGATGCCGATCATGTCGCCGGACTCGACGCCGAGAGTGACCGAGTCGAAGACGACGCGCGTGGGGTATTCGAGGTGGAGGGCTTCTGCCCCGAGGAGATGTGCCATAGCAGTCTCTAGCCTAGTTCACCGCGGTTCGTCTTCTTCGCCGTCGGTCCGGCGGTCCACCTACTTCGTTCGTCGTCTTTCTGTCTCAAAGTCAGAGGCCTCCGCGTTCGCATCGCGGACCGAAAAGGGTCATGCATGACGGATTATTTCTTTTTCATATCGGTGTCCGCGTTTGCGGTGCTAGCGGAGCCGCTGAAACGATTTCGGTACATTAGACTAGCCGAAACTCATTAAAATATGACAGTTCGTCCAGTGGTTTCACATTTTCGGTAGGGGCAGACAGGGCCCTCATCCGTGTGCACTGTCTGTATCAGAAAAGAGAAAACGTGAAGAAGCTCGCTTCAGCGGTGTCGATGATCGCCGCATCCGCCCTCGTCCTCTCGGCCTGCGGTTCAGGCGAAGGAGGCGCATCCGGTTCGGATTACCTCGCCTGCATGGTCTCCGACTCCGGCGGTTGGGACGATCAGTCCTTCAACCAGTCCGGTCGGGAGGGCATGGAGAACGCGAAGAAGAACCTGGGAATCGAAGAGAAGCTCGCCGAATCGCAGGGCGACGCGGACTTCGGGCCGAACGTCGACAACATGGTGCAGCAGGGCTGCAACCTCACCTTCGGCGTCGGATTCCTCCTCGAGGACACGATCCAGGAAGCCGCCGAAGCGAACCCGGACCTCAACTTCGCGCTCATCGACTCCACATTCTCCGACGCCGACGGCAAGCCGGTGACGATCGACAACGCCAAGGCAGTCGTCTTCAACACCGCCGAGGCCGCGTACCTGGCCGGCTATGTTGCGGCCGCGACCTCGGAGTCGGGCAAGGTCGGCACCTTCGGCGGCATCCAGATTCCGTCGGTGACGATCTTCATGGACGGCTTCGCCGACGGCGTGGACAAGTTCAACGAGGACAACAAGAAGGACGTCAAGCTGCTGGGCTGGAACAAGGAGAAGCAGGACGGATCGTTCTCCGGTGACTTCGAGAACCAGGGCCAGGGCCAGGAGCTGACCAAGCAGCTCATCTCGCAGGGCGCCGACGTGATCATGCCCGTGGCCGGACCCGTCGGCCTCGGTGCCGCGGCGGCGGCGAAGGAAGCCGGCGACGTCAACCTCGTGTGGGTCGACTCCGACGGCTACGAGTCGACCGAATACGGAGACATCATCCTCACCTCGGTGGTCAAGCAGATCTCGCAGGCCGTCGAAGACACCATCAAGGAAGGCACCGAGGACAATTTCTCTAATGAGCCCTACGTCGGCACGCTCGAGAACGAAGGCGTGGGCCTCGCTCCGTACCACGACTTCGAAGACAAGGTTCCCGAAGACGTGAAGAAGAAGGTCGAGGATCTGAAGAAGCAGATCGTCGACGGCAGCCTGGTCGTCGAGTCTGAGAGCACACCGAAGTAAGCTCGTCGGTTAAACTGCAGGGCCGAGTTCTTTCGGCCCTGCAGTTTTCAAGTTTGTGAGGAGAACCGGAAGCAGTGAAACTCGAGCTTCGCGGGATGACCAAGGTGTTCGGATCGTTCGTGGCCAACGACCACATCGATCTCACCATCCAGCCGGGCGAGATCCACGCTCTGCTCGGTGAGAACGGCGCCGGCAAATCCACCATGATGAATGTCCTCTACGGACTCTACGAAGCCGATGGGGGAGAGATCCTCATCGACGACGAGCCGGTGAAGTTCTCCGGGCCGGGCGACGCCGTCGCCGCGGGCATCGGCATGGTCCACCAGCACTTCATGCTCGTGCCCGTGTTCACCGTCGCCGAATCCGTGGCGCTGGGCTACGAACCGACGAAGAGCCTCGGACTCCTCGACATCAACGAGGCGCGCAAGAAGGTCAGAGAGATCTCGTCGCGCTTCAACTTCAATATCGACCCCGACGCCCTCATCGAGGACCTGCCGGTCGGCGCCCAGCAGCGGGTGGAGATCATCAAGGCCCTGTCGCGCGATGCCGAGATCCTGATCCTCGACGAGCCCACGGCCGTGCTGACCCCGCAGGAGACCGACGAACTCATCTCGATCATGCGCCAGCTCAAGGAGCAGGGCACATCGATCGTCTTCATCACCCACAAACTCCGTGAGGTCCGTGCGATCGCTGATTCGATCACCGTCATCCGCCGCGGAAAGATCGTCGGAGAGGCCTCGCCGGAGTCGACCGAGACCGAGCTGGCCAGCCAGATGGTCGGCCGAGCCGTGTCTCTGACGACCGAGAAGGAGGCCGCCGATCCCGGCGATGCCACTTTCCAGGTGCGCGGACTGACCGTAGTCGACAAGGCTGAGAACGTCGTCGTCGACGATGTGTCCTTCGACGTCCGTCGCGGCGAGATCCTCGCCGTCGCGGGCGTTCAGGGCAACGGGCAGACCGAACTGGCCGAGACGATCATCGGTCTCACCGAACCGCGGTTGGGCACGATCACCCTCGACGGGAAGAAGCTCGTCGGGGATTCGGTCAAGGACCGCCTCGGTGCCGGTATCGGGTTCGTTCCCGAAGATCGGTCGACCGACGGCATCATCGCGGAGTTTGCGATCCGGGAGAACATGATCCTCGACGTCTACGATCGTGAGCCCTATGCCAAGGGCCTGAATATGCGGTCGAAGGTCATCAGCGAAGAGGCGAAGAAGAAGGTCGAGGAGTTCGACATCCGCCTCGGCAGCGTCTCCGACCCGATCTCGACCCTCTCCGGCGGAAACCAGCAGAAAGTGGTGCTCTCCCGCGAGCTCGGCCGCGATCTGCGACTGTTCATCGCCAGCCAGCCCACCCGCGGACTCGACGTCGGATCGATCGAATTCGTGCACAAGCGCGTCATCGCCGAACGCGATTCCGGCACCCCCTGCATCATCGTCTCGACCGAACTCGACGAGGTCTACGGCCTTGCCGACCGCATCGCCGTGATGTACGCCGGGCGCATCGTCGGCATCGTGGGGCCCGAGACCTCCCGCGAGGCACTGGGCCTGATGATGGCCGGCGTTCCCGCCGACGAAGCCCTCGAAGCAACGGACGACGACTCAGCCACCACCTCGGCGGAGGAGACCAAATGACGACTGATATCTCACCGGCCGCTCCTTCAGCGGCACCGCCGCCGGAGTCCGAGACCGAGGACGGCAAGGAACAGACTCTGCTCCAGCAGATCATGTCGGGATCCTGGCTGGTCTCGCTGCTGGCGATCGTTCTCGCACTTCTGTTCGGCGGTGTCCTCATCGCCGTGTCGAATGCGGAGGTCGTCGCGGCGGCCGAGAACTTCTTCGCCGCTCCCGGCGAGTTCTTCGCCACGCTCTTCCAGACCGTCGGCAACGCCTATTCGGCGCTGTTCCGCGGAGCGGTCTTCGATTGGGACGCACGCACTACCGAACGCGCCATCCGCCCCCTGACCGAATCGATGGTCTCGGGCACCCCGCTCATCCTCACCGGTCTCGGCATCGCCTTGGCCTTCCGCTGCGGTCTGTTCAACATCGGCGGACAGGGTCAGGTCATCCTCGGCGCGACCATCGCCGGATTCCTCGGCTACGCGTTGCCGCTGCCTCCCGTCGTCCACATGCTCGTGGCCGCGATCGGCGGAATCATCGGCGGTGCGATCTGGGCCGGAATCGCCGGTGTCCTCAAGGCACGCACCGGTGCCAACGAGGTGATCGTGACGATCATGCTCAACTCGATCGCCGGCTACGCACTGGGCTACCTGCTCAAGCAGAACTGGTTCACGCACACGACTTCGGCGAACCCGCAGTCCCGCGTCATCGACGACTCCGCACAGATGTTCCTGCTGCTGCCGCCGCCGTTCCGTCTCCACTTCGGGTTCGTCACCGCCATCCTCGCCACGATCTTCGTGTGGTGGCTGCTTGAGCGCTCGACGATCGGCTTCGAGTTCAAGGCAGTCGGCGCGAACCCGCACGCGGCCCGGACCGCAGGCATCTCCGTGTCGAAGGTGACGATCCTCGTCATGATCGTCGCCGGTGCCCTGGCCGGACTCGGCGGAGCCGCTCAGGTACTCGGCACCGAATACAAACTCACCGGCGGAATCAGCGGATCGATCGGCTTCGACGCCATCACCGTCGCCCTGCTGGGTCGGTCGAAACCGCTGGGAACGTTTCTCGCGGGCCTGCTCTTCGGCGCGTTCAAGGCCGGCGGCTACCTCATGCAGTCCCAGACCGGTACGCCGATCGACATCGTCCTCGTCGTCCAGTCCGTCATCGTGCTGCTCATCGCGGCCGCGCCCCTGGTGAGGTCGATCTTCCGGTTGCCCTCACCGGTGCTCAAGCGGAAGGAGGACTGAGATGACTGCTCAGACCATGGATAAGACACCTTCGACCCAGGTCAAGGCGCTTGCGCCGATCGCCTGGAAGTTCCCGATCGTCTATACGATCCTCGCTCTTGTCTCGCTCATCTTCTTCGGCCTCATCGGCCGTGACGGGGAGACTACCTTCCGGGTGGCCACCGGCGGAGACTTCTTCGCCATCCCCGACTTCGCCGTATCCTCGACCGCGGCGGGGCTGACGCTGGGCATCCTGCTCGTCATCATGGCCGCCATGTCCATCTACGTGGCAATCAAGCGCATCGATCTCGGCTCTTGGTTCCCGATGCTCTTCGGCGTCATCTTCGTCCTCTCATTCCTTGCCTGGGCCGGCGGCGGATCCGGTGGCGTCATCCCGCTGACGACGCTGCTCGCCGGTGCCCTGGCACTGTCCGTGCCGCTGATCTTCGGCGCCATGTGCGGTCTCGTGGGAGAACGTTCGGGCATCATCAACATCGCCATCGAAGGCCAGCTGCTGGCCGGTGCGTTCCTCGCTGCGGTCGTCGCCTCGGTGGTGAAGAACCCGTACGCGGGACTGCTCGCCGCTCCCATCGCCGGTGCCCTGGTCGCCGTGGTGCTCACCTTCTTCGCGGTGAAGTACTGGGTCAACCAGATCATCATCGGCGTGGTCCTCAACGTCCTCGTCGTCGGCATCACGAGCTTCCTCTACTCGACGGTTCTCACCCAGGACCCGGGACTGTGGAACTCCCGCCAGAAGCTGCCGAACCTGCCGATCCCGCTGCTCTCGGACATTCCGGTGCTCGGACGGGTGCTGTTCGACCAGAACATCCTCGTCTACATCATGTACGTCGTCGTCATCGCCCTGCAGATCTTCGTCTTCCGCTCGAAGTGGGGTCTGCGGATGCGCGCCGTCGGTGAGCACCCGAAGGCCGCAGACACCGTCGGCATCAAGGTCAACTTCACCCGCGTGCGCAATACGCTGCTCGCCGGTGCCATCGCCGGCCTCGGCGGTGCCTTCTTCACCGTCGGCTCCGGACTGGCGTTCGGCAAGGAGATGTCGGCCGGACAGGGCTATATCGCCCTGGCCGCGATGATCCTGGGCAAGTGGAACCCGAAGGGTGCGCTGTTCGCGGCCCTGTTGTTCGGATTCTCCAAGAGCCTCGGCAACACTCTGCAGTCCATCGGCACCCCGGTGGCCAACGAGCTGCTGCTCATGCTGCCCTACATCGTCACCGTCTTCGCTGTCGCCGGATTCGTCGGTCGGGTCCGCCCGCCGGCCGCGGAAGGTGTGCCCTACGTGAAGTGAGCCCCGCCTCGGCGATGCATCTGCATTTCCCCTCGAACATCCCACAGTCACCACCCGAAGGAAGAGATATCCCCATGACTGCCCCCGAACCCCGCGCATCCGCACCCGAGTCGACCGACCCGGTCTGGAGCGAGGAACCCACCCCGGTGAGCCCCGAAGACCTCAGCGAAGGCACCTGGGAGCTGCTGCGAGCCGAAGCGACACGGGCGATGGCGAGCGCCTATGTGCCGTACTCGGACTACCCTGTCGGAGCCGCCGGACTCGTCGACGACGGTCGCATCGTCGGCGGCTGCAATATCGAGAACGCTTCGTTCGGGATGACGCTGTGCGCGGAATGCTCATTGGTGTCCGAGCTGTTCATGACCGGCGGGGGCCGCCTCGTCGCCTTCGACTGCGTGGACGGAGAGGGCAACACCCTCGTTCCCTGCGGGCGATGCCGACAGCTGCTGTTCGAACACGGCGGCAACGACCTCCTCATCAACATGCCGAGCGGACGCGCCCCGATGTCCGTGGTCCTGCCCGAAGCCTTCGGACCCGACCACCTGGCAGCGGCGCGCGACGGCCATGAGGCCAAGCACTGATCGACGACAACGAAGGATTGAGACCGTGAGCGTAGAAGCATTCGACACCGTCGACGTCATCGCCGCGAAGCGAGATGGCCGAGCCCTGAGCAAGGAGCAGATCGACTGGGTCATCGACGCCTACACTCGGGGTGCTGTCGCCGAAGAGCAGATGGCGGCCCTGGCCATGGCGATCTTCATCAACGACATGGCACCGGTTGAGATCGCGCACTGGACGCAGGCGATGATCGACTCCGGTGAGCGCATGGACTTCTCGTCCCTGTCCCGGCCCACTTCGGACAAGCATTCGACCGGGGGAGTCGGGGACAAGATCACCCTGCCACTGGCTCCGCTCGTCGCCGTGTTCGACGTGGCCGTCCCGCAGCTGTCCGGTCGCGGCCTCGGCCACACCGGAGGCACCCTGGACAAGCTCGAATCGATTCCCGGCTGGCAGGCGGGACTGAGCAACGAGGCGATCGTCGACCAGCTCGAGGACGTCGGCGCCGTCATCTGCGCCGCCGGATCCGGATTGGCGCCGGCGGACAAGAAGCTCTACGCCCTGCGCGACATCACGTCGACGGTCGACTGCATTCCGCTCATCGCCTCCTCGATCATGTCGAAGAAGATCGCCGAGGGCACCTCCGGGCTCGTCCTCGACGTCAAGGTCGGCTCCGGGGCGTTCATGAAGGACCTGGCGAAGGCTCGCACACTCGCGCAGACGATGGTCGAGCTCGGCAAGTCCGCGGGCGTCAACACCTCGGCGCTGCTGACCGATATGTCCACGCCCTTGGGCCTGACCGTCGGCAATGCCCTCGAGGTCCGTGAATCCGTCGAGGTCCTCGCCGGCGGCGGACCCGCCGACGTCGTCGATCTCACCGTGGCTCTGGCGGAGGAAATGCTGCGCCTGGCAGGCAAGACCGATGTCGATGTTCGAGCCGCCCTGGCCGACGGTCGGGCCATGGACAAATGGAAGCAGATGATCCGAGCCCAGCACGGTGATCCGGACGCCTCTCTGCCGGTGGCCGAGCACACCGAGGTCGTCACCGCGACCGATTCCGGGGTGCTGACGAAGCTCGATGCGCTGTCGGTGGGAGTCGCCTCGTGGAGGTTGGGCGCCGGACGGGCACGGAAGGAAGATCCGGTCCAGGACGTCGCGGGAATCGAACTGCACGCCAAACCCGGGGACACCGTTACGGCCGGTCAGCCGCTCATGACACTGCACACGGCGACCCCGGAACGGTTCGAGCGCGCCATCGAGGCTTTGGAGTCCGCGGTCGAGATCGGCGGGGATGCCGCCTCGGTGCCGGAATCGATTGTCTTCGACACGATCACCTGAGCCGAATCGCACACTCTCAGCACTGCCGCGCGGCCGCTGGCCTCGCTACGCTGGACCTGACGACTCTTCGCGCGTCATCTGCACGCGCAGCCATGCACGACCATGCAACCTTGCTCGACCACGCAACCTTGCACGACCACTTCTGGAGGACCGAATGACCAGCCGCACCGATGTCGCGAACATCATCGACCACACCCTGCTCAAGCCCGAAGCGACCCGCGCCGACGTCGATGCCCTCGTGGCGGAGGCGAAGGAGCTGGGCGTGCTCGCGATCTGCGTGCCACCGTCCATGCTGCCTGTCACGGATCCGGGTGAGCTTGTCGTGGCGACCGTCGTCGGGTTCCCCTCCGGCCAGGTGAAGCCGGAGATCAAGGCCGCCGAGGCTGCTCAGGCCGTCGCCGACGGTGCTGCCGAAGTCGATATGGTCATCAACATCGGACAGGCCGTCGCCGGGGACTTCGACGGACTCGAGGCCGATATCCGCGGCGTCGTCGAGGCCAGCGGGGACGCCCTCGTCAAGGTCATCATCGAGTCGGCGGCGCTGGGCGACGAGCAGATCGTCGAGGCCTGCCGCCGCTCGGAGGCCGCCGGAGCCGGATTCGTCAAGACGTCGACCGGGTTCCACCCGGCCGGAGGCGCCAGCGCTCATGCTGTGTCTCTCATGCGCGAGACCGTGGGCGACCGCCTGGGAGTGAAGGCTTCCGGCGGAATCCGCACCGCCGAGGCCGCCGAGGAGATGATCGCCGCCGGCGCGTCCCGCTTGGGCCTCTCCGGCAGCGCCGCAATCCTCAACTCCCTCTAATTACTACCTCACGGCGGCCCAGCAACCTCGCGCTGTGAGTATTGACAGTGGCTGGTCTGGGACTGGCTGGCAGAGTAGGTGTTGGCCTCTCCGTCCAGTGATCGTGACTCCACCTCGCGCTGACCCACACCGTGGTGTCTTGCCCT
>NZ_FXYX01000003.1 GCF_900169265.1 Brevibacterium iodinum ATCC 49514 | reverse complement strand
GAGAGGATCTCGACACGGCTTGGCGGTCTTGCCCCGATGGAATATCGGACCAAGACCGCCACAGCCGAACAGCCGGTAACTGCTTTATGCTGACCCCACAGCAGTCCAACTATTGGGGACCACTCCAGCGCGAGGTTGCTGGGCCGCCATCAGGTAGCAATTAGTGGATGAGGGTGGAGATGAAGTCGGAGCCGAGTTTGAGGATCAGCGCGGAGACGACGATGACGAAGACGACGCGGACGAACCCGGAGCCCTTCGCCAGCGCGGTGCGGGCACCGAAGATCCCGCCGGTGACATTGCCGACGGCCATGATAACACCCAGCAGCCAGACGACCTGACCGTCGGGAATGAAGTAGACGAGCGCTCCGAAGTTCGTCGCCCAGTTGATCACCTTCGCCGTGGCCGAGGCCTGCAGGAATGAGAATCCGATGATCGAGACGAAGGCGATGACGAGGAACGATCCCGTCCCCGGCCCGAGCACTCCGTCGTAGATGCCGATGACGAGCCCGATCAGCCACGACAGCGCGTGGTGACGTTTCGAGGTTTCCCCGAACCGCAGCGTGGCATCGGCGCCGAGGCTCGGATTGAGCACGGTGAAGATCCCGACCCCGATGAGCGCGAGCAGGATGATCGGAGTGAACGCGTCGCTGGGCACCAAGGTCGCGAGCTTCGCGCCGAGCACGGCACCCAAGAACGCCGAGGCCGCGGCCGGGATCGTCGCCGACCGGTCCGGGGTGATCTTGCGCAGGTAGGTGACCGCCGAGGCGGTCGTGCCCGCAATCGACCCGATCTTGTTCGTCGCGACCGCTTGGACGGGGCTCATCCCCGGCACGAGCAGCAGCGCGGGCAGCTGGATCAGTCCGCCCCCGCCGACGACGGCATCGATCCACCCGGCCAGGACTCCCGCGGCAAGCAGCCACAGGACCATCGTCCAGGTGACATCGATGCCTCCGGCGAGGGCTTCGAACACCGAGGGGGCTCAGGCGTTCTGGTCGGCGCTGATCGCCGCGTCGGCTGCGGCTGCTGCCTTCGCATACGCCTCACGCACACGTGCCACGGTGGCAGGGACCACCTCGGCGACGGGCTGGTCGGACTTCTCCCCGGCCAGACGGTCGCGGACCTCGACCACGCCGTCGGCCAGACCGCGGCCGACGACGATGACGGTGGGAATGCCGATGAGCTCGGCATCGGCGAACTTGAATCCGGGCGAGACCTTATTGCGGTCGTCGAGCAGGACGCTGATGCCTTCGGCCTCGAGTTCGGTCGTCATCTTCTCGGCGGCTTGAGCGATCTCCTCACCCTTGCCGGCGACGGTGATGTGCACATCGGCCGGAGCCAGGTGCTGGGGCCACAGGAGCCCGTTCTCGGAATGATATTCCTCGGCGATGCAGGCCATGACGCGGGTGACGCCGAGGCCGTAGGAGCCCATGGTCACGGTCGTCGCCTTGCCGTTCTGGTCGAGCACCTTGAAGTCGAGGGACTCGGCGTACTTGCGGCCGAGCTTGAAGATCTGACCGATCTCGACACCGCGGGCCAGCTCCAGCGGACCGGAGCCGTCCGGTGCCGGATCGCCGAGGACGACCTGGGCGGCTTCGATGGTGCCGTCGGCAGTGAAGTCCCGTCCGGCGACGAGGTCGAAGACGTGGCGTCCGGGCTCATTGGCTCCGGTGATCCAGCGGGTGCCGTCGACGACGCGAGGGTCGAGGAGGTAGCGGATCTTCGAGGGCGATTCGCGGCCGAGAACCGGCGCGTCGAGGGAGTTGCCGGGTCCGATGTAGCCCTTGACGAGCTCCGGATGAGCGGCGAGATCCTCAGCGGTCGCGGCTTCGAGGTCGACCTCACCGTCACCGAGCATGCCGGTGCCGGCGGCCCGATCGAGGTCGACTTCGCGGTCGCCGGGCAGGCCGATGACGATGATCTCGCGGGTGCCGTCGGGATGGGTGACGGCGCAGACGACGTTCTTCAGCGTATCTGCGGCGGTCCACTCACGATCGGAGCGCGGGTGCGAGGCGTTCGCCGCGGCCACAAGGGTCTCGATGGTCGGGGTGTCGGGGGTGTCCTCGACATGCGCGGCCGGCGACTGCGAGTAGGGAATCGCCTCGGGGACGATCGAGGTCACGGCCTCGACGTTCGCGGCATATCCGCCGGGCGACTTGACGAACGTGTCCTCCCCGACCTCGGAGGGGTAGATGAACTCCTCTGTCCCGGAGCCGCCCATGGCACCCGGGGTCGCCTTGACCGGCAGGCACGGCAGGCCGAGGCGGGCGAAGGCCCGCAGATAGGCCACGCGCATGGCCTCGTAGGAGGCGTCGAGTCCGGCATCGTCGATGTCGAAGGAGTAGGCGTCCTTCATGATGAATTCGCGTCCGCGCAGCAGTCCGGCGCGGGGGCGAGCCTCGTCGCGGTACTTCGTCTGGATCTGGTAGATCGACAGCGGCAGGTCTTTGTACGAGGAGTAGAGGTCCTTGACCAGGAGGGTGAAGACCTCCTCGTGGGTGGGAGCGAGGATGTAGTCGTTCTCGCGGCGGTCCTTGAGATGGAAGAGGTCGGGCCCGAAGGCCTCCCAACGGCCCGACTTCTTGTACGGATCGGCGGGCAGCAGGCCCGGGAAGTGGACCTCCTGGGAGCCGGCGAGCGCCATCTCTTCTCGCACGATGGCTTCGATTTTGCCGAGCACGGCCAGTCCCAGCGGCAGCCACGTGTAGATTCCCGGTGCTGACCTGCGGATGTATCCGGCACGGTGGAGCAGTTTGTGGCTGGCCACCTCGGCGCCGACCGGGTCTTCCTTCTGGGTTCGCACGAACAGGGACGACATGCGCAGGGCCATGGGTAAATCTCCTCAACTTGTCAAGACTCAGATCGAACACTATCGCACGCGGGCGAGCCGGAGGGAATCCGAGCGGGCGCGGATTCGTCACCTGCGGGAAGAGAATTAGACTGGTGGCTGCAGCACCGAAGCCCGGCATCGGTCGGGGCCATCCTGTCCCCCGCCCGGTCCCCGTTGAAATGACGAGTCCGAACGATACGAAGAGCATGCCTGATCCCAGCCAACTCACGCAGTTCCCGCGGCCCTCGGTCGCGGTCGACACCGCGGTCCTCTGCCCCGTGCCCGGCCGCGGCCTGCATGTTCTCATGACCCATCCCGGGGACGGAGTGTGGCAGCTGCCCGGGTCGATCCTGCGCCCGCAGGAACGCCTCGCCGAGGCGGTCGCCCGCTGTCTGCGCGAAAAGGCGCGGTTGGTCGACCGCGCCCCCGTCCAGCTGCACGTGTTCGACCAACCCGACCGCGATGATCGCGGCTGGGTGATCTCCGTGGCTCACCTCGATGTTCTCTCCGCCTCCGATGTCAGACTCGCCGAGGAGGGCGATCCCACCGAGGCAGCCGTGGCGGATGCTCCGGCACAGGGTACGGAATCGTCCCCCGTCGAGACGGTCCTCCCCGAGGCGGCCGACCCTGATCCTGCCGAATCGGATTCCGATCACCCGGACTCCCCCGTCCACCGGCGGAAGCTCGTGCCCGTCCACGATGTCGGCGAGCTCAGCGCTGAGCATCAGGAGATCGTGCGCGTGGCCGTGCACCGACTACGGGCGTTCCACGAACGCACCCCGGATCCCTTCGGGCTCCTGGAGAAGGAGTTCTCGCTGCGGCAGCTCCGCGAGCTCCACGAGATCGTCGCCGGGGAGAGCCTGCAGGCCGATACGTTCCGCCGCACCATGCTGCCGCTGCTCGATCCCACCGGGGAGGCCGTCAGCCAGGGGCGAGGGCGTCCCGCGCAGACTTTCACCCGGCGCTCGGCACTGGCGCTGCGCGCCGACTCCCGGATACAGGACCCCGATGGTGCCGATGCAGGGATGTCCTCGTCCGGCACGAATCTCTCGGACGGTCATCGCTGATGACCGAGGTCAACCGCGATGCCGGAAAGCACATGCGCGTCGACGTGTGGCTGTGGACGACGCGGATGTTCAAGACCCGCAACCTCGCCACTCAGGCCTGCCGCGGCGGGCATGTGCAGGTCGACGGTCAGCGCGTCAAGGCCGCGCAGAAGGTGAGCATCGGCCAGGAGGTGCGTGTGCGCAAGGCCGGGTCCGAATTCATCTGGAAGATCACCGGTTTCATCCCCACGAGGATGCAGGCCTCTATCGCCGTCCAGTGCTATGAGGACCTCACTCCCCCGCCCGATCCGGCGCTGCGCGGATTCGTGCCCCGGCGAGACAAAGGGCTGGGGCGTCCGACGAAGAAGGACCGCCGGGAGATGGAGAAGTTCCTCGGCGATATGGCCAAACCTCAGTCGCGCAACCGTCGCGACTGATCCGCCGGGAGCTCAGTACATGACGGTGGCGAATGTGCCGACCTGTTCGAAGCCGACGCGGGCATACATGCGCAGCGCCGTCTCGTTGTAGTCATTGGCATACAGGCTCACCGTGGAATGGCCTTTGTCACGGGTGCGCTGGACGACCGCGGCCATGCCCGCTGCCCCGAGACCCTGATTGCGCACTGCGGGATGGACCCATACTCCTTGAACCTGGACGATGCGGCGGGCACGGATGCCGATATCGGCCTTGAACAGCACCTGTTCGTCCTGCTCTTCGGCCGGCCACCGCGGCACCGCACCTCCCTGGGGCAGGGTGGAGGAGATTCGGGCATAGCAGTTCTTGCCGCGGATGATCCCGCGCACCCGCGCCAGGTACCCGGCCGTGCCGTCCTCGATCGGTGAGAATCCGACCTCTTTGGTGAACATGTCCACACTGGCGGGAAACACCGCACCGAGGTCATCGAGGGTCACCCGGTGCACATGCTCATCGGGGGTGACCAGCGGATCCGAGCCGATGGCCAGCAGCGGCTGCCGTTCACGCACTCCACGCGCTCTGCCCCAATTGAGTCGCTGCTGCAGGTCGAGGACGACGGACCGGCTGCCGATGAGTGAGCAGGACGCGCGCCCGTCGGCATTGAGTTTCCGGGCGAGCACCTCATTCGTCGCCGGGGTCGCCGCGACTGGGATGATATTGCCGCCCACCCAGTAGGCGGCGACGGGTCGGTCACCATCGAAGATTCCGTACAGGGTGCCTGCCGGGGAGCCCAGACGGGCAGTGCCCGTGACTTCGAGCAGGGAGATGAGGTAGACGTTTTCGCAGGGGTTGCGCGCAAGCAGGTCCGTCAGCCACCGGGTGTGCTGATGTTCCAGTCGTGCGATCCTCAGCGCCATGTGCCCCTGAACTCTTTCTCAGCCGTCAGCATGGGCCAATGACTGGACCATGAAACTCTTCGTCCTCACAAGGTATCGCACCTAGCCGACGGTCACTTCAGGCGGCCCCGATGCAGCGCCCGATGGCTGCCCCGCGGCCTCCTCGGCGATGCGGTTTGCCTCATGGATGAGCGTCTCGACGATCTCGGATTCGGGCACGGTTCGGATGACCTCGCCCTCGACGAAGATCTGGCCCTTGCCGTTGCCGCTGGCCACGCCGAGGTCGGCGTCACGGGCCTCACCGGGGCCGTTGACGACGCATCCCATGACGGCCACCCGCAGCGGCACCTCCATGCCTTCGAGTCCGGCGGTGACACGTTCGGCCAGCGTGTACACGTCGACCTGCGCGCGCCCACAGGACGGGCAGGAGACGATTTCGAGCTTTCGGGGCCGCAGATTGAGGGATTCGAGGATCTGGTTGCCGACCTTGACCTCCTCGGCGGGAGGCGCGGACAGGGAGACTCGGATGGTGTCTCCGATGCCCTCGGCCAGCAGGTGACCGAAGGCGGTGGCGGACTTGATCGTGCCCTGGAAGGCGGGCCCCGCCTCGGTGACGCCGAGATGGAGCGGCCAATCGCCGCGCTCGGCGAGCAGCTCATAGGCGCGGACCATGATCACCGGGTCATGGTGTTTGACGGAGATCTTGAAGTCATAGAATCCGTGTTCTTCGAACAGGGAGGCCTCCCACAGCGCGGATTCGACGAGCGCCTCGGGCGTGGCCTTGCCGTATTTCTCCATCAGCCGTTTGTCCAGGGAACCGGCGTTGACGCCGATGCGGATGGATACGCCCGTCTCGGCGGCGGCCTTCGAGATCTCCTTGACCTGGTCGTCGAACTTGCGGATGTTGCCGGGGTTGACGCGCACCCCCGCACAACCGGCGTCGATAGCGGCGAAGACGTACTTGGGTTGGAAGTGGATATCGGCGATGACAGGAATCTGGGATTTTCCGGCGATGATCGGCAGAGCCGCGGCATCATCGGCGGTGGGACAGGCCACGCGCACGATATCGCAGCCGGCGGCGGTGAGTTCGGCGATCTGCTGCAGGGTCCCGTTGATGTCCGTTGTCTGCGTCGTCGTCATCGACTGCACGCTCACCGGGGAATCGGATCCGACCCCCACTTTTCCGACATTGATCTGCCTCGTCTTCCTTCGCGGAGCGAGCACGGGAGGCGGAGGTGCGGGCATTCCGAGATTGACCGATGTCACGAAGGATCCCTTCAGTCAGGCTGGTGACCAGCCACAATGTCCGAGCCAGCGCCGATGCGGGGACCGGATTGTGCGAACCATCACCATTGTAGGACCTCCCACCGACACAGGACTGTCCGTCCGCAGGGCGTACCCCGGACAGTCAACCGGCTGACGGTAGTGTGAAGGTGACCTGACGTCTGCGCGAAGGAGCAGCCCTGTGAGCACACCCGTATTCGTCGAACCCGATGCCGAGGCGATGGCTGCAGCTCTCGAGGCCGCAGCACAGCAGCTCGACGACCAGGGTGGCTCCCTGGCATGGGGAATCTTTCGCCGAGGCGGCCCCGCCCGAACCGTGAACGGCGAGGTTCCGCACCGGATCGCTTCGATGACGAAGTCCTTCACCGCCGCAGCCATCGGACTCCTCGCCGCCGACGGACTCGATCTCGACGCTCCCTTCGGCGCCCTGCTCCCGGAACTGGCCGATACGGCCATCGCTGACCGCACTTGCCGCCAGGCATTGACGATGAGCACCGGTTTCACCAAGGACGACCCGTGGGCGGACCGGATGGAGGCGATGACTCCGGCCGAGCTCACCGACTGGCTGCACCGCGGCGCCATCGCCTGCGCGCCTGCCGACACCGGCTATGAGTATTCGAACCTCGGCTATGCGCTTCTCGGCATGGTCGCCGAGGCAGTCACAGGCAGGGCATTCACCGAACTCGTGTCCAATGAGATCTTCGATCCCCTGAAGCTCACGCGCACCGGTTTCGACCACACGGACTTCCCGGACCTGGCGACCGGGTTCCGCGTCGACCTGGGCGGCGGCCTCCACCCGGCCGAACTCACCGGCCCAGGAGTCTTCTCCCCCATCGGCGGGGTCATCTCCACGGTGAACGACATCGGCACATGGATGGACGCGCATCTCGACGCCCTCGAACGCATGGACACCTATGCTCCCGGGGCCTGGTCGCGGATACTGACCGACGACCAGCAGCCACGACGGACCATGGAGATCCAGACAAGCGACCACCACGCGGAGACGCTCAGCTACGGATACGGTCTCGAGACTCGCCTGGACACGCGATTCGGGCGCGTCGTCTGCCATTCCGGCGGCTACCCAGGATACGGCTCACATATGCGCTGGTTCCCCGATCTGGGGCTCAGCCTCGTCGTCCTCGGCAATACGACCTACTATCCGGCGCAGCGCGTCGTCCAGGACGCGTTCGACCTCGGATGGGCGACGGCCACAGGACGACAGGGCACCCGGCTGGAACGTCGGGCCACCTCGGCGCCAGTGCCCCGTTACCCCGCCGCCCAGCCCCAGATCGATGCCGTGATGGCCGCGGCGAACCTCGTCAACGACTTCGACGACACCGTCGCCGAGGCGATCTTCTCCATGAACATGGACCTCGACGAGCCCCGCGAAGAGAGGCGGGAGCGCTTCGCCCGGTGGCGGGCGGAGAAGCAGATCGCCCGTCCTCTCACCGAGGCGGACCTCGAGATGGTCTCCCCGTTGCGCGGAGTCGTCACAGTGTCGGGCGCAGCAGATGAGAACGCCACGATCACGGTCGGGCTCAATCACCTCGGCGAGGTGCAGGCGATCACCCTCAGTTCCTGAACGGGCCCGGCTCCCCTGAGCCCGTTTCGCCGGCCCGTGAACCGACTCGCCCGAGCGACCCGTGAGCCTGCCCGAGCGACCCGTGAGCCTGCCCGAGCGGCCCGACCTACCCGCCGGAGTTGAAGATCGCGTCGAGGGTGATGGGTTTGACGAGGTCGACGTAGACGAGCAGCGCCGTCATGCACAGCATCAGCCCGATGCACACGTACGTCAGCGGCAGCAGCTTCGCGGTGTCGAAGGGGCCGACCAGTCCGCGTCCGCGCCACCGGTTGATGCGGCGGCGCGCTCCTTCGTAGAGACCCACGGCGATGTGACCGCCGTCGAGGGGCAACAGCGGGATCATGTTGAACGCGAAGAGGAAGATGTTGAGCGAGCCGAGCATGCCCAGCCCCATCTGCGCCTTGTCGATGACGTCGATCTGGTCGGTGGACACGATCTCGCCGGCGATGCGGCCGACGCCGACCATGCCGACGAGTCCTTCGGCATCGCGGTCCTTCGTCCCGACGGCCACCTCGCCGATATCGACGAGTTTGACCGGCAGGGTGATGATCGCGTGGAAGACTCCGGAGACCTGGTCCCACACGGCGCCGGGGAATTCCTCGAGCGGCAGGGACTGACGTTCCTGGACGGGTCCGACGCCGAAGAATCCTTGGGTCTCGGTCTGCGGAGTTCCGTCCGGGTTGAGCACGGCCTTGCCGGTGTCGTCGACCTTCGGCCGTTCGCTGGCGATGATCGGCACGGTCACCGTTTGGGCCCGACCATCGCGGATGAAGTCGACATCAACGCGTTCGCCTGCATGTTCCTTGATGACCGAGGACAGCTGGTCCCAGTCCTTCGTCTCGACGCCGGCGATCGAGGCGATCTCGTCACCCGGTTTGATCCCAGCTTCCCACGCGGGGGTGAGCTGATCGTCGGGACGGCAGGTGTTCTGCTCCGAGGCGGGACGCTGTTGCGCTTCGGACGCGGGCACCGCACATTCGACGACGGTCTGGACGGTCGTCGTCGGAGTGACCACACCGATGCCCAGCAGCGAGATCCCCATGATGAGGATGCCCAGGATGAGGTTGACGAAGGGACCGGAGAACATGACGACGAGGCGTTTGGGCACGCTGAGTGCATAGAACGTTCGGTGCTCCTCCCCCGGCTCGATCTCCTGGTTCGAGAACTCGCGGGCATCGGCCATCGTGTCTTCGAACAGCCGCCCCTTCCGCTTCTTCCGGTCCCGGCGCAGCGGAGCGGCATCACCGTCATCCATCCCCTCGCCGAGGCGGCCTGAGGTTTCGCTGCCCGTCGAGACGAGTGCAGCGCCCGGTGCGCCGAGGCGGCCCGACGTGCCGTCGACCCCGCCGTCGACGCCGGCGGCCGTGCCGCCCTTCTGCGCAGCGGCGGCGGTCTCATGGCGAGCCTTCGTCGCCTCCTCGGGCGGATACATTCCCGGCATCGCGATGAACCCACCGAGGGGGAACGCTTTGATGCCGTACTCGGTCTCACCGCGACGGAAGGAGAACAGGGTCGGTCCGAAGCCGACCATATAGTGCGTGACTTTCACCCCGAACTTCTTCGCCGGGGTGAGGTGGCCGAGTTCGTGCAGCGCGATCGAGATCGAGATGCCGATGAGGAACAGGATGATCCCGACGATGTAGAGCACAACTGTCATCGGCGGCCCCCGTTCTGTTCGGCGACGTCGGCGCGAGCGAAGTCCCTGGCCCAGGCGTCGGCGGCCAGCACGGTCTCCACCGTGTGTTCGGCCGCAGGTTCGTGGGCGGCCAGAGCTCGGGACAGGCCTCTGTCGATTCCGGTGAAGGCGATGTCTCCGGCGATGAATGCGGCGACGAGTTCCTCATTGGCAGCGTTGAGCACGGCCGGGTAGCTGCGGCCCTTCTTGCCGGCGTCGATAGCCAGACCGAGCGCGGGAAAGGCGAGATGGTTGACCGGTTCGAACGACCAGTGCATGGGCTGGCCCCAATTGTGCGGAACGGCCCCCGAGGTCAGTCGCTTCGTCGTTCCATCGTCCTGTGTGCCCAGCGCATAGGAGATCGGCAGGCGCATATCCGGTGGAGAGATCTGCGCGATCGTCGAGGCATCGGTGAACTCGACCATTGAATGGATCTGCGACTGAGGATGCACGACGACTTCGATGTGGTCGAAGTCGATGTCGAAGAGCAGGTGGGCTTCGATGACTTCGAGGCCCTTGTTGACCAGGGTCGCAGAGTTGATGGTGATCATCGACCCCATCGACCAGGTGGGGTGGTTGAGCGCCTGGGCGGGGGTGACTCGACGCAGGGCATCACGGGTCATGCCGCGGAAGGGACCGCCCGACGCGGTGATGATGAGCTTGCTGACTTCACCGTGCGTGCCGGCGCGCAGCGCCTGGGCGATGGCGGAGTGCTCACTGTCGACCGGCACCAGGCGGGCCCCGGAGGCCCGAGCTGCGTCGAGGACGATGGACCCGCCGATGATGAGGGATTCCTTGTTCGCCAGGGCCACGTCCGTGCCGCGTTCGAGGGCGGCCAGGGTCGCGCCGAGACCGGCGGCACCGGTGATCGCGTTGAGGACCATATCGGCGGCCAAGCCCGCGACCGCCTCGGCGGCGTCATCCCCTAAGTGGAGGGCTTCGACGGGGTCGGCAGTCCCCCGCTGGGCAGCCAGCTCGGTCAGTCGCGCGCGCACCTCGGCCTCGCCTCCGGCGGGTGGGGTCGTGAGCCCGATGACGGGGACGTGGAAATCGAGGGCCTGCTCGAGCAGAAGGTCGAGCTGGGACCCGGCGGCCAAGCCGATGATCGCGTGCTCGTCCGGGTGTTCGGCGAGGACATCAAGGGCCTGGGTGCCGACCGAACCGGTTGAGCCGACTACAATGAAACCACGTTTACTCACGCCAACCGATGATGCCAAAGTTCTCTGGGAAATGACTCGACACGGACTCGTGTGTCGCCCAGCGGGACCTGGTCATCTGTAGTGCTTCGGGACACCGATCTTCCACCGGGTCCCGGTAAAACTGTGAATGAAGACAATCAATGGCGAAAGAGATGGATATGAGCAAGACGCTGAGCCCCGACGACATTCTTGGACTGGATTCGGTCTTCGAACCCGATGACCTCGAATTCGCATCGATCGTGAAGAAATGGCTGGACGAGAACGTCCGGGAAAAGATCGGCGACTATTTCCTCGACGCCACCATCCCCGCCCGAGAACTGGCCGAAGGACTCGGCGAGCTCGGTCTGCTGGGCATGCACCTCGACGGCTACGGCTGCGGCGGGTCGACGGCGACTCAGTACGGACTGGCCTGCCGCGAACTCGAAGCCGTCGACTCCGGTCTGCGCTCCCTCGTCTCCGTGCAGGGTTCGCTGGCGATGTTCGCCATCCACCACTGGGGGTCGGAAGCACAGAAGGAAGAATGGCTACCGAAGATGGCCGCCGGCAAGGCCATCGGCTGCTTCGGTCTGACCGAACCCGATGTCGGCTCCGACCCGTCGGGGATGAAGACGACCGCGAAGAAGGACGGATCCGACTGGATCCTCAACGGCGCGAAGATGTGGATCACGAACTCCCCGGTCTCCGATGTCATGGTCGTGTGGGCCAAGACCGAAGAGGTCGACGACAAGGGCAATAACGTCGTCCGCGGCTTCGTCGTCCCCTCGAACACCGAGGGTGTGCAGACCCCGGAGATCCACCGCAAGATCTCGCTGCGTGCGTCGATCACAGGTGAGATCGTCCTCGACAACGTCCGCCTGCCCGAGGATGCGATGCTGCCGAAGGCCATGGGACTCAAGGGGCCCCTGTCCTGCCTGTCCGAGGCCCGCTACGGCATCGTCTTCGGTGTCACCGGTGCGGCCCGAGACGCGCTGCTCTCCGCACTGGAGTACACCGGCACCCGTGTCCAGTTCGATCGCCCGCTGGCGGCGTTCCAGATCACGCAGCAGAAGCTGGCGAAGGCCTTCGGCCAGTACTCGCAGATCACTCTGCTCGCCGCTCACCTGGGCAAGCTCAAGGACTCCGAGAAGGGTGTCCGTCCCGAGCAGATCAGCCTGGGCAAGATGGTCAACGTCGATACCGCGATGAACGTGTGCCGTGACCTGCGCGCCCTGTTCGGCGGGTCGGGCATCACGAGCGAGTACCCGCCGCTGCGTCACGCGGTCAACCTCGAGACCGTGCTCACCTACGAAGGCACGCACGAGGTGCACCAGCTGACCCTGGGTCGGACGATGACCGGAATCAACGCTTTCGCGAACTGAACCATGTCGCCCAGGGTGGGCCAGCGCACTGACTCAACCCACTCACCGACTGGCTCAAAGTGCACGTGCACGGACTTGATGCACTGCACGTGCACTTTGAGCCAGTCGGTACGCAGCCGGCCGGCTGAAATCACCCGATTTCAGCCGGCCGTTGTCAGTTTCGACGACGCAGTTCGAGGACCACGGTCTGTTCATCCTCGCCGAGGTGGCTCTGGGCTTCCAGCCCCCGCTCGGCTGCGAACCCGGTGGCCTCTGCGACCTGGCCTTGCCCGAGTTCGATGAGCAGCACTCCGTAAGGGGCCAGCCAGTCCAAGGCCTCCGTGATGAGCCGGCGGACGAGGTCGAGTCCGTCGGAGCCCCCGAAGAGGGCGCTGCTCGGTTCGAAGTCGAGGGCCTCATGCGGCAGAAAGTCGGCTGCCGTTTCAGGAACGTACGGCGGCACGGCAGCGATGACGGAGATTGACTGCCGCAGCGAGTCGGGCAGTCCGTGCAGGCAGTCGAGGGCATGCCCGGTCACGAGAGTGCCGGACTCATTTGCTTGTTCGGGCCCGCCAGCCTGCGCAGATTCCCCCACGTGCGCTGAGTTCCTCGACTGGATGCAGCGTTCGACATTCTCCACCGCACATCGCACGGCTTCCACCTGCGCATCACCGAAGTGAAGATCGACTCCCGGCACAGAGGCAGCCACGACCGAGGCGACCGGTCCGACCCCGCAGAATGCTTCGAGCACAAGGGGTCGCGCTGCCGCGACGCCAGCGTCTGCCTCTGTACCATTCCGTCGTGAGTCCGTCACCTGCTGGGCCGCGGCCACCGTATGCGCGGCGAGCAGAGCCGTTCGCTGCCGCGGCACGAACACTCCGGGGCGGACACTCAATCGCAGGCTCGAAAAGTCGACCCAGCCGACGATCTGTTCGAGGGGTTCACCGCCGACTCGTCGCGCGATGAGCCCGGCAAGAAGCCGATCCGATCCTGCACCACTGTGCGCGTCCGAATCGGTGCTCGCCGCCATACCTTCGCTCACAGCTTCAAACAGGATCGCCGCCTCATCCTCGGCGAAGACGCAGCCGGCCGCGCGCAGAGCAGACACCGTCTCAGCCGAACGCGGATAAGCAGGCCGCGGGTCCGCGGAAGCCGGAACGTCGACACCAGCATCGGCGTCGAAGCCCCCAGACGCCCGGGGCTCAGGAAGCAGAGAGAACCTCGGTGCGGTACCAGTCGAGGCTCGTACCCGCCGCAAGATCACCGTCGTCGGTGAGCAGCAGAGTGCGCTGCGGGTCGAGCGGCACTACTGCGGCGAATTCGACGCGGGAGTCGCGCATCGCCTGGTCGAGGTTCGCGGTCTCGGAGCCGATCGCCACTCCGACGCCTTCGAAACGCGACCGGGTGACCCGCACGGAGGTACGCCCCGGCTCGACCGGTTCGTCTTCGATGGCGTGGAGAACCACTAAGTCTGAGGCAGAGTCAGACGAAGCCCCTGCTCGCAGATCCACGACGAGCCCGATCCGGGCGGCAGCCAACACACCGAGCGCCCGCGCCAGCGGCGGGACATCCTCGGCGAAGGTGAGCCGGGCACCGGATTCCGGAACCACGCCCATGGCGCGGAGCACTCCGGCGAGCTTCGAACTGCGGTCGAGCACCTCGGCGCGGTCGAGCTCGACGGGAACGGACAGGGCATTGACCAGGCGGGGATCCGTGACTTCCCGGCCGTCGACGAGCGGTTTCTCCGGGGCCGGTCCGGTCAGCACGATGTCTTCGGCCTTGCCCATCGCGATCGGGAAGTCGAGGAGTTCGTACACCGGGTTGAGTGTGCCGGGATCGGTCGCGGTCGGGACCGCGAAGTAGTGGAAATCAGTCAACGGAGGCCATCACTTCGACGACGCGGTCGATGAACGCATCGACCTGGTCCTCGTTGTATGCCTTCTTACCTTTTGCGGTCTTGAACAGCACGCGGCGGACCTGGTCGACGCTCATCGCCACGCCCTGCGTGAAGTACGAGCTGACCTTGTCGCACATGTCGTCGACCTGGGTGATGTCGTAGCCGATGACTCCGGGAGGAGGATTGTCGAAGCGCTCACCGGGCTCACGGACCAGGCGTCCCCGCAGGGACGCGGCCACACGGGTGAGCTCGGAGACCCAGGCGTCCTGACCGGCCTGCGCGATCAGACGGTCTCGGGCCTGCTTGGCGAATGCGTCCTCGAGACGGTCGAGAGCGGCGTCGACGACGGCGACGTGGTAGCCCTTGCGGACGAGATCGAAACCGACCGTGCGCACCGCCCGGGAGTCGAGGTCGCCAGGCTGCGGCGTCGGCCGTTCGAAGGACTCACGTGCACGCTTGAAGAAGCTGTCGACCTGCTTGGGGTCGTATCCGTTCTTCCAACCGGACATTCGAGGGAAAGTCGTGTCCGCCATGTCTCCTCCAGAAGCGAGTGGCTGTGGTGTTTCCACCATCATAGATGGAAGCCGCAGCAATTGCGTTGCCGCGGTCGGCAGTAGCCGAACCGGGCGTCGATCAGTCGGCTGCGGCGAGCTGTCCGCAGGCGCCGTCGATATCGGATCCGCGGGTATCGCGGATCGTCGTCGGAATGCCCTGATCGATGAGGCGGCGGACGAATTCGTCGGCGACCTCCGGTTCGGAGGCCGTCCACACCGACCCCGGGGTCGGGTTGAGCGGGATCGGGTTGACGTGGACCCAGCCGCGTCCGCGGGCGTTGAGCTTCTTAGCCAGCAGTTCCGCACGCCAGGCGTGGTCGTTCATGTCCTTGATGAGCGCGTATTCGATGCTCACCCGCCGACCGGTCACCTGGTAGTAGTTGTAAGCCGCGTCGATGGCCTCATCGGCCTTCCACCGCGTGTTGACCGGGATCATCTCATCGCGCAGTTCGTCATCGGGTGCGTGGAGGCTGAGGGCGAATGTGACGGGGATGTCCTCGGCGGCGAGTTTGTTGATTCCTGGCACGAGTCCGACCGTGGAGATCGTGATCCGCCGGGCCGACATGCCCAAGCCGTCCGGTGCCGGGCCGACGAAGCGGCGCACCGCGTTCATCACGCGCTTGTAGTTGGCCAGAGGTTCGCCCATTCCCATGAAGACGATGTTCGAGACCCGTTCGGGTCCATTCGCCGAGGTGGCCGTGGCCTCTGCATCGAATGCGGACTCCCCTGCCTGATCGTCATCGTCGGCTTCCGCGCCGAGTGCGGCTTCGCCGGCGCCGGGCATATCCGACTTCGGGGCTTCGGCGAGTTCGCCGGCGGCGATGACCTGGTTGGCGCGGATGACCTGTTCGACGATCTCGGCCGTGGACATATTGCGGGTCAGTCCCTGCTGTCCGGTGGCGCAGAACGGGCAGTTCATTCCGCAGCCGCACTGGCTGGAGACACAGAGAGTGACGCGGTTGCGGTAGCGCATGAGCACAGACTCGACGAGGGCTCCGTCGAAGAGGCGCCACAGGAATTTGATGGTGTCGCCGTTCTCGGTCCGCAGGCGGCGGACTTCTGTGAGCAGGTGCGGGAAGAACCGTTCCTGGATCTCGGCCCGTTTGTCCTTGGGCAGGTCCGTCATCGCTTCGGTGTCGGTGACGTAGTGGCTGAAGTAGTGGGTGGAGATCTGCTTGGCCCGGAATGCGGGCAGTCCCATCTCCTTGACCGCTTCGACACGTTCGTCCATGGTCATATCAGCCAGGTGCTGAGGCGGCTGCTTGACGCGAGCGGACTTGAAGTTGAGAAGGGGACGGCCATCGCGCATCGGAGTCTTCGATGTCGTACCGTCGGCATGTTCGACGACGGGCCTGGTCTGCCTTCTGCCTGCTTGAGTACTCACACACCTATTGTCTCATGTTCGCCCAGACCCTGTCGTGTGTGAGCCGCCACGTCAGGCGGCCGGACAGCGGGCTCAGAGATAGCCGGGCAGCACCGAGAACAGGACGAGAGCCACCGGAGCGGTGGGCAGGATCGAATCGAGTCGGTCCATCACTCCGCCGTGGCCGGGCAGCAGAGTGCCCATGTCCTTGAGTTCGAGGTCGCGTTTGATCATCGATTCGCTGAAGTCGCCGAGGGTGGCGAACGCGGGGATGACGGCGCCGATGACCAGTCCGGTCCAGAACGGCGCACCGACGACGGTGACCGCCAGGACCGTCGCGACGACCGCGGCGAACACTGTCGATCCGAGGTAGCCTTCCCACGACTTCTTCGGAGAGATCCGCGGAGCGATGGGGTGTTTGCCCCACAGCACGCCGAAGACATAGCCGCCGGTGTCGGAGGCGACGACGGAGGCGAGGAAGACGATGATGAAGAGGTTGCCGTCGGGCTGAGTGAGGATGTAGACGACAAAGCAGGCCATGAGGCCGACATAGGTGAGGGCGAAGAGGGAGAGCGAGACGTCTTTGACTGCGTTCTTCCGGCGCTCGACCATCGTGAAGAGCATGACGGCTCCGGCGCTGGCGGCGAAGGTCACCCAGAGGGCTTCGCGGCCACCGACGTAGGTGGCGACGACCATACAGGCCGCCGAGACCATGGTGGGAACCCGGGAGACGAGTGAGCCGGAACGTGACAGAGCGTTCGCCAGCTCCCACATTGCGGCGACGATGCCGACGAGGACGATGAAGAGGAACGAGATCGGCAGGAAGATCAGGGACGAGAGCACTACGCCGCCGATGAGCAGTCCCATGCCGATCGCGGCCGGCAGGTTGCGTCCGGCTCGACCGTAATCCTTCGGTTCAGGCTCGGAATCGGTCGCAGCCGCCTCGTCGGTCGGATTCGATTCCGGGTCGTCAGGCGAATACGGCTTGTCCGAGTTGCGCAGGTCTCGACGTTTCGGGAAAGGGGTCTCAACCCGCGCGGCCTCGCCTGACGGATCCGGCTCCCCGACGGGAGCCGGATCTGTCGCGGGGCTGTCGGACCCTGTCACGGCGATCATCAGACCTCGAGCAGCTCAGCTTCCTTCTGCGCAAGCAGCTTGTCGACGTTTTCCACCTTGCTCTTCGTGAGATCGTCGAGCTCGGAGATGCTGCGAGTGACCTCGTCCTCGCCGGCTTCGCCGTCCTTCTTGATGCGTTCGAGAGTCTCCTTGGCGTGACGACGGATGTTGCGGATGGAGACCTTGCCGTCTTCGGCCTTGCCCTTGACGATCTTAACGTATTCCTTGCGGCGTTCCTCGGTGAGGTCCGGGAGGACGACGCGGATGACGTTGCCGTCGTTGGCGGGGTTCGCGCCGATGTCGGAGTTGCGCAGAGCGTTCTCGATATCGGTCAGCGTGCCCTTGTCGTAGGGGGTCACGAGAATCGTGCGTGCCTCGGGCGTCTGGAACGAGGCGAGCTGCTGCAGCGGTGTCGGAGCGCCGTAGTAGTCGATCTCGATATCGGCGAACAGTGCGGGGTTGGCACGGCCGGTGCGGATCGACGCGAAGTCCTCCTGCGTGAATTCGACGGCCTTGTCCATCTTCTCTCTGGCTTCGGCCAGTGTCTCTTCAATCACGGTTGCCTCTTTCCCTCTTCTTAAAGCTTTGGGTTCATTCTATGGGTCATCACTGAAAAATGCCGCACCGAATCATCGCAGGGGTGTTCTCACCTGCGTGGATGCCAGGCGGCCGACCGCCTCGGTGGAGACGGTCCCACGCTGTGAGGACCCTCCCGCGTTCAGCGTCGGACCACCTCGGTGGGAGTGGGTCTCAGTGGACGACCGTGCCGATCTTCTCACCGATGATGGCCTTGCGCAGGTTGCCCTCGCCTTCCATTCCGAAGACGTGCATCGGCAGCTTGTTGTCCATGCACAGACTGAAGGCGGTCGCGTCGACGACCTTGAGGCCTCGCTGCAGGGCGTCTTGGTAGCTGATTTCGGAGATCTTCTCGGCCTGCGGGTCGACTTTGGGGTCGGCGGTGTAGACGCCGTCGACACCGTTCTTGGCGATGAGGACCTCATCGGCATGCACTTCAAGGGCGCGCTGGGCGGCCACGGTGTCGGTGGAGAAGTACGGGAGTCCGGCGCCGGCGCCGAAGATGACGACGCGGTTCTTCTCCATGTGCCGCATAGCGCGACGGGGAATATACGATTCGGCGACCTGTGACATGGGGATCGCGGTCTGCACGCGGGTGTCGACACCCGTCTGTTCGAGGAAGTCCTGCAGTGCCAGGCAGTTCATCACGGTGCCGAGCATGCCCATGTAGTCGGCACGAGTGCGGTCCATGCCGCGCTGGGAGAGTTCGGCTCCGCGGAAGAAGTTGCCGCCGCCGACGACGATGCTGACCTCGACATCCTCGGTGGTGGGAGCCACCTCGCGGGCGACTGCGGCCACGACGTCGGGATCGACGCCGATCTTGCCGCCGCCGAAGACCTCGCCGGAGAGCTTGAGCAGAACGCGGCGGCGATGAGTGCGCACCGCGCGGCTGGCGTAGCTGGATTCGTGAACAGGGGTGCTTGTCATGGAGTCCTTCTTCCGTGCGGGCAGGTCTGTACCCGGTGGGATCGTCACTGTGATCGGGCGTCTGGGTCAGTTTAGCGAAAAACGGGGCCGGACCGATTGGTCCGACCCCGCTCCTCGGGTGAGTTCTCACTCACTCGGTGAACCTGGGAAGCAGAGATCTGTCTGCTTCGCGGTCAGTGGTGTATCAGGCTCCGACGCGGTAGCGCAGGAAGCCGGTGGCCTTGACGCCGGCGGCCTCGAGGACCTTGGCCACGGACTGCTTGGGATCCTTGGCGAATCCCTGGTCAAGCAGGCAGTTCTCCTTGAAGAAGCCGTTGACGCGACCCTCGATGATCTTCGGCAGAGCCTGTTCGGGCTTGCCTTCGTTCTTCGCGGTGTCTTCGGCGATGCGACGCTCGTTCTCGACGAGGTCGGCGGGAACGTCTTCGCGGGAGAAGTACTTCGGAGCCATGGCGGCGATGTGCACGGCGACATCGTGTGCCACGGTCTCGTCGTCACCTTCGAATGCCAGCAGCACGCCGACCTGCGGGGGCAGGTCCTTGTTGGTGCGGTGCAGGTAGGAGGCGATCTTGGAGCCTTCGACACGGCCCACGCGACGCAGTTCGACCTTCTCGCCCAGCGAGGCACCGGATTCGGTGATGAACTGGGAGACGGGCTTGCCGTCGGTCTCAGCGGCGAGGAGCGCCTCGGCCGAATCGGCCTTGTTGGCCACGGCCAGCTCGAGGACCTCTTCGGAGAGCTTGACGAACGGTTCGGACTTCGCGACGAAGTCGGTTTCCGAGTTGAGCTCGATCATGGTGCCGACTCCGCCTTCGACGGAGGTCGCGACCAGACCGTCGGAGGTCGATCGGCCTTCGCGCTTGGTGGCGCCCTTGAGGCCCTTGATGCGCAGGGCTTCCATGGCCTTCGTCTGGTCGCCGTCGGACTCGTCGAGAGCCTTCTTGACGTCCATCATTCCGGCGCCGGTCTTCTCGCGCAGTGCCTTGATATCAGCGGCAGTGTAGTTTGCCATTCCTTCTCCTCAGGATGGTGGAGTTAAACGAAATCAGGACTCGGTCGACTCGGTGGAGTCGGCAGCTTCAGCGGCCGGAGCGGCTTCGGCGTTCTCGGCGTCGGCCGCAGGAGCAGCCTCAGCAGCAGGAGCGGCCTCTTCAGCCGGGGCAGCAGCCTCGGTGCCGTTCTCTTCGGTCTTGCCTTCGAGGAGCTCGCGCTCCCACTCGGGCATGGGCTCGACGGCGGAGACGTTCTTCTCACCGCTGGCGTCGTCCGAGGAGTGGCGGGCGATGAGACCCTCGGCCACGGCGTCGGCGACCACGCGGGTCAGCAGCGAGACGGAGCGGATGGCGTCGTCGTTGCCCGGGATCGGGTAGTTGACGTCGTCCGGGTCGCAGTTCGTGTCGAGGATGCCGATGACCGGGATGCCCAGCTTCTTGGCTTCGTCGACCGCGAGGTGTTCCTTCTTGGTGTCGACGATCCAGACGGCCGACGGGGTGCGCTGCATGTCGCGGATACCGCCGAGGGTCTTCTCGAGCTTGTCCTTCTCGCGACGCAGGATGAGCAGTTCCTTCTTGGTGTGCGAGGAACCTGCAACGTCATCGAAGTCGATCTCTTCGAGTTCCTTGAGGCGGCGCAGACGCATCGAGATGGTCTGGAAGTTCGTGAGCATACCGCCGAGCCAACGCTGGTTGACGTAGGGCTGACCCACGCGCTGAGCCTGCTCAGCGATGGATTCCTGGGCCTGCTTCTTGGTGCCGACGAAGAGGATCGAGCCGCCGTGGGCCACGGTCTCCTTGACGAATTCGAAGGCGTTGTCGATGTAGCCCAGCGACTTCTGCAGGTCGATGATGTAGATGCCGTTGCGCTCGGTGAAGATGAAGCGCTTCATCTTCGGGTTCCAACGACGGGTCTGGTGTCCAAAGTGAACGCCGCTGTCGAGCAGCTGGCGGATGGTGACGACGGCCATGCCGACGCCCTCCTTTCTGTGCACCCTCAGGGTGCTTTTACGTCACGCGCGCGTCGATCGTTCTCAAAGCGAACCTTTGAGGGTCCGCATCGATTCGATCGACGAGATGCGTCGATGACATTTTCGGTTGATTCCTGGTACCCGGTTCGTCCGCCCCACAGGCACACCTGACGGCTGCCTGCACCATGGGAAGGAGAAGAATTCGGATACGCGTAGTCAGAAGACACGCTTCTGCTGTGTCCAAGTCTATCCCGGTTGGGCAAGTCATTTCCAATCGAGATCGATCCCCCGCCGAGGCGGCCCACCGGCCCGTATCGTCGTACCGACTCGTGCGTCGACGGGTGGGGATCGACGGGTGTGGGCGAGCTCCGGAGCGCAGGGTCCCGTCGGTCGGGGGGAGCTGAATCGCCGTCGATTCGGTGCACTCGACCATCGCTTCCTGTGGACAGCCGCCGCACTCGAGCGTCGTTGATTTGTGGATGGAGGCGGCCCGTCCACAGCTCTGATTCTCACGGGTGACTCGGTCGTGCCCTAGGGGGTTGCATGCTCCCATGACTCACTTCGCGCTCGACCGGCTCCGCCTGCTGCTCCGTCTCCGAACGAGACGCTCAAGCCTCGGCTCACCGCAGTCACTGCTCCTTGCTGTGATCATCGCAGCGGCGCTTGTGCTCACGACCACTCCCCCGGAGGCAAGCGCTGCCACCGGATCTGCGTCGACAACGGCGCAGGGCAATCAGCAAAGGAACGCTCAGTCGAGTTGGGTCACCCCGGTGCCGGCGATGGAGATCATCGAAGCCTTCGACCCTCCGGACAAGCCGTGGCTCAAGGGACATCGCGGAATCGACGTACTCGCGCTCGAAGGCGAGCCGCTGCGGGCACCGACGGAAGGGACGATCCGCTTTGCAGGCACGGTGGCGGGAATGGCCACCGTCAGCATCCTCACCGAGTCCGATCATGTGCTCACCTTCCAACCAACAGCGACAGCGTTGGAAAAGGGCGAGAGATTTACCGCCGGTGAGCAGATAGGCACGGTGGGCAGCGGTGGTCACTGTCAGCGTTCGTGCCTGCACATCGGAGCATGGCCGGCCGCGAGCGATAAGAGGTACGTCGATCCGGGCAAGTTCTTCGGCCAGGAGCAGTCGGCACTTCTGCCTCTGTCACGGAAGCCCGCGAAGGAACCGAAAGGCAGCGGAGATTCGACCACCTCCGGTGCCGGAGCGTGGGGCGGTCACAGCAATGGGCAGATTCCCGCCTCGGCGATGTGTCAGTTGGAGTCGGCCCCCGGGCAGATGCTGCGCTGCGATGCTCAAGCAGCTTTCGATCGACTCTCGAAGGCGTTCGAGGCTCGGTTCGGCGCCCCGATCTCGGTCACCGATGCCTACCGGGACTACGCCACACAGGTGATCCTCAAACGTCGAAAGGGGAGGATGGCGGCGACTCCGGGCACGTCGAATCATGGGTGGGCTCTGGCGGTCGACCTCGGCAGCGGGATCAATTCCTTCGGCACCGCGCAGCATCAGTGGATGCGGACGAATGCGCCGAAGTTCGGGTGGATCCATCCCGGCTGGGCGCGGCAGACGGGGTCGCTGCCCGAACCCTGGCACTGGGAATTCCGGAAATAGAACGCCGCAGTCAGGCCGACGCTGCTGCCATGACTCTGCCGGCCAACTGCTTCACGGTGAGTTTCAGGCTCGCGGGTGTGCTCGCCGGTAGGTGTCCTGCAGACGCTGCATGGATACCTGAGTGTAGATCTGGGTGCTGCTCATCGTGGAGTGGCCGAGCAGCTCTTGGATCTGCCGCAGGTCGGCACCGCGGTCGAGCATGTGTGTGGCCGCCGAGTGTCGCAGTCCGTGTGGTCCGATGTCCGGGGCGCTGGGGTCGTCGGAACCGTAGCGGTGAACGAGTTCGCGCACCTGCCTGGCGCCGATGCGTCCTCCGCGAACGCCGAGGAACAGTGCATCGCCGCTGTGGGGGCCGGTGAACAGTTCGCGGGCGGCGAGCCAGTCGTCGAGGGCTCTGCGTGCCGGGGCTCCGAACGGCACCCGACGTTCTTTGTTGCCCTTGCCGAGCACGGTGATCATCGATGCGCGGCGATCGATATCGCTGCGGTCGAGTCCGGTCAGCTCCGAGACGCGCACCGCAGTGGCGTAGAGCATTTCCAGGATCGCGGCATCGCGGATGCGTTTGGCCGCCTCGAGCGGATCGTTCTTGCCGTGCTGTGCGGAATCACCCGTCGTGGCGTCGTCTGCCGCCGGGTCGCTCGTCGAGGAGTCGTCTGCCATCAAGCCACTCGTATCCATGCCGTTGTCGTCGCTTCCCCCTTTCCGTCTCCGCCCCACGCCGGTGACTCCGGTTCGGTGGTTCTCGGCGGCGGAGATGAGGTCGGCGGCCTGCTGAGGTTTGAGCACCGTGGGCAGGCGGGAGTCCTTCTTCGGAGTCCGCAGACGCGCGGCCGGGTTGTTCGGCAGTCCCAGGTTGCTCACACCGTAGGCGAAAAAGGAGCGCACTGCCGCGATCTTGCGAGCCACCGTCGATTTCGCGGCACCGGCATCGTCGAGGACGATGAGCCAGGACCGCAGATCGTCGAGTTCGACAGCAGCAATGTCGATCCGTGCGCCGGATGCCGTCGCGAGGTGCCCCTCTCCACTCCCCTGTCGGAGCTTCGTCGAGTGCACGGCGTGATCGAGGAAGTCGGAGACGTCGGCGACGTAGGCTCGGGCGGTGTGTTCGGAGACGTCACGAGACCTCAGGTGGTCGGCATAGCCGGACACCACCTCGGCGACGGTCGATGATGTGCTCACGTCCCCAGGTTACGCGGGTGGATGTGCACAATCATGGAGCCGGAGTGCAGCCGCGCCTACATCGCCGGACAGGCCGATCGGTTGGCGCAGTGTTCAGCCACCCGGTTTCTGCAGCTTCACCCATCCGGTGTCGCGGCGTGCGGCCAATCCGGCCAGGTCGAGCGCGGTGAGAGAGTTGAGCGCATCCGCGATCGTCAGCCCTGCCCGGGAGGCGATGGTGCCGACGTCGAGCGGCTTCGACACGGTCAGCGCATTCAGACAGATCTTCTCCCGCTCGTCGAGCCCTTCGCGGGGATCGAGAGACGGTGGGCGTTCTCCACTCCCCGCAGCAGCACTGAGCACGGCCGTGTCGAAGAGTGCCGGGGTGTCATCGTCCATGAGCGCGATGACGTCGTCGCTGCAGGTGACGAGTTCCGCTTCGTGTTCGCGCAGGAGCTTGTGTGCTCCGGTCGAGGACGCCGAGTACACGGACCCGGGGAAGGCCGCGACCTGGCGGGAGAGTTCGAGGGCATGCCGGGCGGTGTTGAGTGCCCCGCTGCGCCAGCCGGCTTCGACGATGACGCTCACCTGCGACGAGGCGGCGATGAGTCGGTTGCGCAGCAGGAACCGGTGGCGCATCGGCGTCATTCCGGGTGCAGTCTCGGACACGATGGCACCGGTGGCGAGGATCTGTTCGAACAGGTCGGCGTTCGCCGCCGGGTAGAAGCGGTCGACTCCCCCGGCCATGAATGCCACCGTCGGCGATTCCCGGGCGATGGCGGCACGGTGGGCGGCCGCGTCGATGCCGAACGCACCGCCGGATACGACGGTGATTCCGCGAGCGGCAAGATCCCACGCAAGGTCAGAGGCGCATTTGGTTCCGTAGTTGCTGGCTGCTCTGGCCCCGACCACGGCAACGGAACGAGTCAGTGCGGCACTGAGGGAAGCTGCTCCTCTCACCCACAGGCCCAGCGGTGCTGCAGGGCCGAGATCGTCAAGCATTCGTGGCCACTCATCGTCATCGGGGATGACCAGTCGGCCGCCGATTCTCGCGATCTTGTCCAGATCGCTCCCGACTGCGTCGGCTTCGCCGGCTCGCACAGCCCACCGGTCGATGGCTGCTGGCATCTGACTGTGTTCGGCTGCCTCGGTGCCGGTGTCGGCCAGACCTTGGACAGCATCGTGTGCGGTGGTCTCACCGCGACCGACGGCTGTGATGATCGCCAGAGCGGCGACCGGGCCGATTCCGTCGACGAGCTGTTTGAGCAGTCCGTCGCCGGGCTCACCGATGCGCAGCAGTGAGGCGATGGCCATGCGTACGTCCTCATGTGTGTTCACGGTCATGACTCCTGTGTCCGCAAGGCGAGCGCCATTCTCATCGTGTCGGGGTCGGGACCCTGCTTTCCCGCCAGGTCGGCCAGAGTTGTTGCGACGCGCAGCACCCTGTCATAGCCGCGCATGGTGATCCGGCCGGTGTCGAGTGCCCGGTCCAGGTCCGTCAGGTCTTTCGGTGTGAGTGCGAAGTGTTCGCGCAACCAGGTTCCGGGCGCTTCGGCGTTGAGCCTCCAGTCGCAGCCGGCGAAGCGTTCCGACTGTCGCTTCCGTGCGTCGAGTACGCGGGCGGCCACCGTGGTGCTGGTCTCCTGGTCCCCGCCGAGCCGGATGTCGGCGGGAGAGACGGGAAAGAGCTCGAGCTGCAGGTCGACGCGGTCGAGCAGCGGTCCGGAGAGCCGATTGCGATAGCGGCGTTTGTCCAGAGGGGTGCACCGACAGTCCCCGCCGGCGCCGGCCATCCCGACTCCGCAGGGGCAGGGGTTTGCGGCCATGATGAGCTGGAAGGATGCCGGAAGCACCATCGATCCCCAGGCACGGTGGATGTGGACGCGACGGGATTCCATCGGCTGTCGCAGGGCTTCGAGCACATCGCGTGAGAATTCGGGTGCCTCATCCATGAACAGCACCCCGCGGTGGGCGCGGCTGAGGACTCCGACCGTTCCGGGGCGGCGTCCGCCGATGAGCGCCGAGGCGGTGCTGCGGTGATGGGGTGCCTCGAACGGCGGGCGGCGATCGAGTCCGTCGCTGCCGTCGAGTTCTCCGCGCAGAGAACGGACGGTGGCGACTTCGACGGCTTCGTCGTCGTTCAGCGGCGGCAGGATTCCGGGCAGGCATTGGGCCAGCAGCGTCTTGCCCGCTCCGGGTGTTCCGCGCATGAGCAGGTTGTGGCCACCTGCCGCGGCGACTTCGAGGCCGAAACGTCCTTCGGCCTGTCCTTGGACTTCGCTGAGGTCATGGAGTTCCGGGTTCACGGGGACGGGCCGATCCATTTCGAGGACGGCAGGCAGTGCGGGTACGGCCATCGATCCTCCGTAGGCATTGACCACCTCGGCCAGCGAGGCGACCGGGAGGACTCTGGCCCGTCCGATGAGTCCCGCCTCGTCGGCGTTGCCGATGGGGACGACGAATCGGTCGAACCCAGCTTGCAGCGCTGTGTGCAGGGACGGGAGCACCCCGGTGACGGGACGGATTCTGCCGTCGAGCCCGATCTCACCGCAGTGGATGACGCTGCCGGTGTCGTCGTTGGTGATCAACGAGAGTGCTCTGAGCACGGCGACGGCGATGCCGAGGTCGAATCCGGTGCCGATCTTCGGCACCGTTCCCGGGGTGAGATTGATCGTCAGGTGCTCTGTGGCGACAGGTTTGCCGAGGTAGGACAGGGCCGCACGAAGGCGCTTGCGTGATTCGCTCACCGAGGCATCCGGCAGTCCGACGATGTCGATTCCCGGCAGGCCCGCGCTGACGCTGGCTTCGATCGACACGATCTTCCCGGTCAATCCCCACAGGGCCACGGCAGAGGCCCGCCCGATGATGTGCGCCGAGGATGTCGGTTCGACTTCGTCGGCCTCGGCCGGCTCGACCAGCTCCGGCGGATCGACCGACTCGGGCGGGTCGACCGGATCGCCCGACGGTTCCTCCCGTTCCAGGGTCTCCTCACTCACGAGTCGACCTGGATGTTCGGGCAGTGGAAGTACTGGACGCGCGGTTCCATGATGATGCCGAGTGCGTCGATGCGCGTGGCCGGAAAGTATTCGTCCTGCCCGCTCAGCCAGAACCCTGCCAATGTGCGGATGCGGGCGAGCTTGTTTCGGGTCACGGCTTCCAGCGGTGAGCCCAGCATCGCGGTGCGACGCGTCTTGACCTCCACGAAGACCGCGGTGTCACCGTCGCGGGCGATGATGTCGAGCTCACCGCGTGGGCACCGGAAGTTACGTTCGAGAACGACGAGTCCAGCGTCTTCGAGGAACGCAGCGGCGAGGTCCTCTCCCCTGCTCCCGAGCGCCTGCTTGCGCAGGCCCTTCACGGTCCGTGTGCTCTTCGATGCTCGATTCCGACCGGGTGTTCGTATCCGTCCCATGCGGATCAGATGACCATGCCGGCAATACTTCAGGGAAGATCAGAAAAAGGGCCTGTGGACGAGGCTCACTCATCCACAGGGGTTCTACGTTCGAGTCAGTGCCTCGTCCACAGCAGTCGGTGCATGAGTGAGTGGGCCCAGGGTTCGCCGGTGGCCCCGGTGCCCCGTATCAGCCGCGGATCGCCGTCGGCGGTTCGAGATCGGACTTCGCGATCTCTTCGATGTTGACGTCCTTGAACGTCAGCACGTGCACGGTCTTGATGAACCGCGCCGACCGGTAGCTGTCCCACACCCACGCGTCGCGCAGGGTGAGTTCGAAGTACACGTCGCCGGCATCGTTGTGAGCCTTGAGGTCGACGTGGTTGGCGAGGTAGAACCGGCGCTCGGTCTCGACGACATAGGCGAAGAGACCCACGACGTCCCGGTATTCCTTGTACAGCGCAAGCTCGAGTTGTGCTTCGTAATCGTCAAGATCATCGGCGCTCATGACAGACCCTCCTTCGCTCCCGAGTCCGCGGTCAGGCGGAAGCTTCTCCGGTGGTGGATGCAGGGTCCGAGTTCGGTGATGCCCTGTCGGTGCTTCACCGTCCCGTATCCCACGTTCGATTCCCAACCATAGTGCGGATGGGCCTCCGCGAGTGCGATCATCGTCTCGTCGCGTGCCACTTTCGCCACTATGCTCGCCGCCGCGATCGCCGGAACGGAGCCGTCCCCCTTGATCACGGTGCGCACAGGCGGCAGTTCGAGGTCGACACAGTCACCGAATATCCCCAGGCAATCGAGGGTGAGTGGGGCCGACAGCCAATCGTGTCGACCATCGAGGAGCACCATCGTCCGGCCCGGGAAATCCCTCGCAGAGGCGGCCGCTGCGTTGATATCGTCACGTCCCGAACCGTTCCTTTCGGAGCCTCCCGAACCGTGCCCGTCGGAACGAGCGTCCGCCCATTCGCGCAGCATCGAGATCATGCCGCGACGTCCGGCGAGGTTGAGCGCCATCGTCATCCCCACCTCGTCGAGTTCGGCAGGCGTCGTCGATCCCACCGCCGCGGCGGTCGCCCACGACCGCACGCGGTCGGTGGCCTCTTGCCTCGACTGCGCACTCAGCTGCTTCGAATCATGGATGCCGGCGGGCACCTCGGCGGCGGTGAGAGTGCGCAGATCGAACAGGGCGACACCGACGCTGACGGGCCCGGCCAGGGCACCACGGCCCACCTCGTCGACGCCGATGACGTAGTCGAATCCCTCGCTCAGCAGTTCCCGTTCGACGCTGAGGTCGGTCAGTCCACGTGCGGCCATCAGTTCCCGCTGAGTCCCTCGGCGGTGTCCGGTACGTCCGCGAAGACCTTGTCGGGTGTGGAGACCCAGCTGAAGTGCTTGAACGGCCAGTTGATGAGGAACACGGTGCCGACGACGTCGTCTTCGGACACGAACGGGTCGGTGTCCATGTGGTACCTCGAGTCGGCGGAGTTGCTGCGGTTGTCGCCCATCACCCAGTAATGGCCTTCGGGCACGGTGACTTCGAACTCGACCTCCGAGGGAGCGGTGCCCTCATCGAGATAGGTTTCGTCGATCAATTCGCCGTTGACCAGCAGGCGTCCTTCGGCGTCACAGCATCTGATCGTGTCGCCGCCGACCCCGATGACCCGTTTGATCAGCTGATTGCCCGAGTCCGCGGGGGCCAAGCCGATGAATTCGAGGACCGGGTTGGGCGTGTATTCGGCGGTCTCGGCGGCCGAGAGCCAATGGTCCGGGTCGTCGAAGACGATGATGTCGCCGCGGTCGGCGGGTCCGAAGCGGTGAGCCAGCTGGTTGACGAGCACCCGGTCATCGACCTGGAGAGTGGTCATCATGGATTCGGACGGGATGTAGAAAGAACGGACGACCCACGTCTTCAGGGCCGTCGAGATGAGCAGGGCGACGACGATGATCGCCAGGGTCTCCAGCAGACCGCGCGCGAACCGTTTCGAGGCGGGCGGCGGGGAAGCTTCGGATTCGCTTGTCATTCGTTCGCTTTCACATCGGAACAGGACTGCGGCTGTGGACTGAACCGAGCGTATCAGCACGACTCTCGCCGCACACTCAGCCGCAGTGCAGTTCCGTGCGAACGCTCAGTCGATCGAGGAGCCGTGCCCGATCACGGGGCCGATGATCCGGTCGGTGGGGATGAATCCCCCACCGGGCCGTCCCAGCAGCGACCTGGAGTCGGCGGAGTCGTTGCGGTTGTCTCCCATCACCCACATCGTGCCCTCGGGGACTTCGATGGAGAATTCCACCGCCGAGGCGGGGGTCGGCGCATAGTCTTCGCTCAGAGGCTTGCCGTTGAGCAGCAGACGGCCCTTCGCGTCGCAGCATTCGAGGCTGTCACCGCCGACGGCGATGACGCGTTTGACGTAGTAGACGTCCCGAGGGCCGAGTCCGGCCCAGGAACCGATCTTCTGCAGAGGAGTGGGCAGCGCATCGTCGACGAACGATCCGCGGCCGTCGAAGACGACGATGTCTCCGCGTTGGAGGTCTCCGCGCAGGGCGTCCGGGCGCCACACCGTGATCGAATCATCGACCTTGAGCGTCGGCTCCATCGAGGCACTCGGAATGGTGAAGCGCTGGATGACGAATCCGCGGATCGATCCACCGAGGACGATGATGATGACGGCGATCGCCGCGATCGCCTTCCAGAACCGTGCCGAAGACAGAAGACGCGACCCGAAGGTCGCGTCTTCATGTCTGTTCGGCACCGTGTGATCATCTCCCACAGTGCCGGGCAAATCAGGCCTTTTCGCGGATGCGAGCAGCCTTGCCGCGCAGTTCGCGCAGGTAGTACAGCTTCGCACGACGCACGGCGCCGCGGGTGAGGACCTCGATCTTGTCGACGTTGGGCGAGTGCACCGGGAAGGTACGCTCCACACCGACGCCGAAGCTGATCTTACGGACGGTGAAGGTCTCGCGAACGCCGTCGCCCTGGCGACGGATGACGATTCCCTTGAAGACCTGGATACGCGAGCGGGAACCTTCGATCACCTTGACGTGAACGTTGAGGGTGTCGCCCGGACGGAATTCGGGAACGTCAGACTTCAGCGAGGCTGCATCTACAACATCGAGCTTCTGCATTGTGGTATCTCCTGTGGCCTCTGCTTCAGGTCGAGGACACGCATATCGGACCGGTGTTCCGGTAACTGGATCGTCTGTCGGGATCTCTCCCCGTCGACCCGCCGATTCGATGCGACGGGCCACCGTGGGCACTCATCCCCCTGAAGCAGGTGAGTGCCAACAAACGCGACGCTCTATTCTGTCACGGTTGAGCGCTCAGACTCAAACCGCTCGAGCGCCGCCAGGTCGTCTTTGCTTAGGTCATCGAGCTTCTCGAGCAGATCCGGTCTGACATCCGCGGTGCGTTCGAGACGTCGGTCACGTCGCCACCTGGCGATCGCGGCGTGGTTGCCGCTGAGCAGGATCTCGGGCACTTCGCGTCCGCGCCAGGACGCCGGCTTCGTATAGATCGGGTATTCGAGCAGTCCGTCTTCGTGGCTCTCCTCGGTCAGCGATTCGGGGTTTCCGATGACGCCGGGGATGAGGCGGCTGACCGCTTCGATCATCGCCATCGAGGCGACTTCACCGCCGTTGAGGACGTAGTCGCCGATGCTCATGGGCAGCAGGTCGAAGTGCTCCCCGGCCCAATCGATGACGCGCTGGTCGATTCCTTCGTAGCGTCCGCAGGCGAAGACGAGGTGGTCGCGGGCGGCGAGATCCTCGGCGATGCGCTGGTCGAACACCTGCCCGGCAGGGCTGGGCACGATGAGCGTCGGCTTGCCTCCGGCTGCCCGACCGGCGGTCCGAGCACCGTCCGCACCTTCGCCCACCGCAGCGCTGCCGCGTTCCGCGAGGATGTGCTCGAGAGCCAGCGCCCAGGGTTCAGCCTTCATGACCATTCCCGCTCCCCCGCCATAGGGCGAGTCATCGACTGTGTTGTGCCGGTCGAAGGTGAAGTCCCGCAGGTCGTGGACGGCGAGGCTCAGCTGACCACGATCGACGGCCTTGCCGATGAGCGAAAGCTGCAGTCCGGCGAGATATTCGGGGAAGATCGACACGACATCGATCGACATCTGCGGTCCGACCGCCTCTGCGCGGGTCGCACCCTGGGTCTCTGGGCTCGCTCCGGTAGCCTCGGCGGGGGTGTCGCTGCCATTCATCGGGAACGGTTCGCTCATTCGGCGTCGAAGAGGCCGGCGGGCGGGGTGACGGTGACGAGGCCTGAGTCGATGTCGACATCGGGCACGATCTCGGTGACGAAGGGGATGAGCACAACGTGACCGGCGGTGTGTTTCATGTGGAGCAGATCCTGGGCGGACCCGTTCGTGACGTCGACGATCTCGCCGAAGAGGGCGTCATTCGCATAGACCTTGAGGCCGATGAGGTCATCGAGGTACCAGGCGTCGGTTTCGTCTTCGTCCTCATCCGCCTCGGCGAGGATGAGGGTGTTGCGGATCTCCTCGGCGCGGTTGCGGTCGGGGACCTCATTGAATGCCAGGAGCAGGCGATCGCGGTGCCACCTCGCCGACTTCAGCGTCAGCTCTCCGATATCGGGATCCGTGGCGAAGGTCGCCCCTGGATTGAGCCGGTCCTCGGGTCGGTCGGTGCGCACCTCGACGGTGAACTCGCCCTTGATTCCGTGCGGCTTGCCCAGCCGGGCGATCACCGTGTCCATACTGCTCCTCGAAGTCTGCTGTCGCTGTCTGTTCGGCGGGCCCTGCACTGAGGTGACTGCGCTTCTGCGGTCGTACGGCGGGCCGCCGTGCTCAGGCACCAGTGTAGTCGGCGACGGTTAAGTGAATGCATGAGAGGGGATGCAGCGCACGTGCACTGCATCCCCTCTCGGATGTTGGAATTACGCCTCGATGAGGTCCACTCGCACCGACTCACGGCCGGCCAGCGAGTTCATCACGGTGCGCAGGGCCTTGGCGGTCCTGCCTGCACGGCCGATGACCCGGCCGAGGTCTTCGGGGTGAACCCGGACCTCGAGGGTCGTGCCGCGCTGCGAAGAACGCGAACGAACGGAGACGTCGTCGGGATGATCGACGATTCCGCGAACCAGATGTTCGAGCGAATCAGGCAACATCTCAGGCTTCAGCGCTTTCTTCAGCGGCCTCAGGTGCGGCTTCGGCTGCTTCCTCGGCCGGAGCCTCGGCAGCTTCAGCGGACTTGCCGCCCTTCTGGGTGATGGCTTCCTTGATCACCGATTCGGCGTTCGGGGCCACGTAGGCTTCCTTCTCAGGCTGCGGCTTCACGGTGTTGACCGCTTCACCTTCGCCCTTGAACTTCTGCCAGTCGCCGGTGAGCCTGAGCAGAGCCTTGACCTGGTCGCTCGGCTGTGCGCCGACGCCGAGCCAGTACTGCGCGCGCTCGGAATCGATCTCGATGACCGAAGGCTCACGGGTCGGGTGGTAGATGCCGATCTGTTCGATGGCCTTACCGTCACGACGAGTCTTCGAGTCAGCGACGACGACGCGGTAGAAGGGTGCACGGATCTTGCCCATGCGGGTCAGACGAATTTTGACTGCCACTTTAGTGGTGTCTCCTTTTGTGTTCTGTGTGCACAGCTGTACCAGAAGAATCGTGGGGTTGATCTGCTGGAAGCCGCGGCTCGGACTATCACTTCGGCGCGGATGAGAGGGCCCGGACCGAGAGCAAAAGTACAAGAGTCAATTGTGCCAGAAGGCTCTACTTCTTGCCACCTGGGAAGATTCCGCCGAAGCCCTTGGGCAGGTTGGCCGGATCGAATTCCTCGTCCTTGCCCAGATCGACTCCGCCGAAGGCCGAGCCGACCGGGTCCTGGGTCTTGCCCGCCTTCTTGTCCGCCAGCGCCTGCGCCTCCTGCGCACGCTTGGCCGGGTTGCCCGACTGACCGCCCTTGCGCCCCTTCTTCTTCCCTGCGGGTTTCTTCTTCTTACCACCGGCGGCACCAGGCATTCCGCCCATCCCGGGCATCTGCGGCATACCTCCGCCACCGGGCATTCCGGGCATTCCGCCGCCGCGGGTCATCGACCGCATCATCTTCTGCGCTTGGGTGAAGCGCTCCATGAGCTGGTTGACCGCGGTGACCGTGGTGCCGGCGCCCTTGGCGATGCGGGCACGGCGGGACCCGTTGAGGATCTTCGGGTTGGAGCGCTCCTGAGGTGTCATCGATCTCACAATCGCTTCGACCCGGTCGACCTCACGCTCGTCGAAGTTCGCCAGCTGCTCCTTGTACTGGCTCATGCCGGGCATCATGCCCAGCATCTTCTTCATCGAGCCCATCTTCTTCAGGCCCGCCATCTGCGTGAGGAAATCGTTGAGGTCGAAGTCCTCGCCGGATTCGACCTTCTTCTTGAGCTTCTCGGTCTCTTTTTCGTCGAAGTTCTTCTCGGCCTGCTCGATGAGCGTCATGATGTCGCCCATGTCGAGGATCCGGTCGGCCATCCGGTCCGGATGGAACTGCTCGAAGTCCTTCATCGATTCGCCCGTCGAGGCGAACATGATCGGCTTTCCGGTCACCTCGGCGACGGACAGCGCGGCACCACCGCGGGAGTCGCCGTCGAGCTTCGAGAGCACGACGCCGGTGAAGTCGACGCCCGCAAGGAACGCCTCGGCGGTCTTCACCGCGTCCTGACCGATCATCGCGTCGATCACGAAGAGGACTTCGTCGGGGTTGACCGCGCTGCGGATGTCCGCGGCCTGCTGCATAAGCTCCTCGTCGATGCCGAGGCGGCCGGCCGTATCGACGATGACGACGTCGTGGAGTTTGGACTTCGCAACCTCGATCGAGTCGGTGGCGACCTGGATCGGATCACCGACGCCATTGCCCGGTTCCGGGGCGTAGACCACGGCACCGGCACGCTCGCCGACGATCTGGAGCTGGTTGACGGCATTGGGACGCTGCAGGTCGGCCGCGACGAGCATCGGCCGATGGCCCTCGGACTTCAGCCAGTGTGCGAGCTTTCCGGCCAGGGTGGTCTTACCGGCACCCTGGAGGCCGGCGAGCATGATGACCGTCGGCGGACGCTTGGCGAAGTTGAGTCGACGGGTCTGACCGCCGAGGATGCCGACGAGTTCGTCGTTGACGATCTTGACGACCTGCTGGCCGGGATTGAGTGCGCCCGAGACCTCCTCGGACAGCGCCCGCTCGCGGATCCGGCCGGTGAAGGCACGCACGACAGGCAGGGCGACGTCGGCGTCGAGCAGGGCACGTCTGATCTCACGAATGGTGGCATCGACGTCGGCTTCGGACAGCCGGCCCTTCCCGCGCAGATTCTTGAAAGTCGCGGTGAGCCTGTCGGACAGAGAGTTAAACACGTACGAGCCTTCTTCACGATGGTGTGGTCGACTCTCTAGACTAGCAACTCACCCGTGCCGGGCTGAAACCAAGAGTGCTGACAATGCCCCGTGAACCCTCGCCGAGGTGGCGCCGGCCTTCCCGTATTCGTCAATTGCCGAACGCCGAGGCGGCACAAATGCTTCACCTGCGCGCGGAACGGCCGATCGCCTCGGCGGGGTGGTCTGCTTCCACCCTGCCGAGGCGATCAATGAGCACGACGTCGCACTCTCCCCCGTTCACGCGGCCGGCGAGACCCACCGGCCGCCTGGACGGGCGTCTGTTGGGGTCACCGGAACGAGTAGGCCTGCTCGGCGTGTTCGAAGGTGTCGATTCCCTCGAGTTCCTCCCGCGGGTCGATCCGCAGCCCCATCGTCGAGCGCAGGACCAGGGAGATCGCGAGCGTGACGAGACCGGCGAAGACGATGGCCACGAGACAGGCGAGCACCTGTGCAACGAGGAGTTCGAGTCCGCCTCCGTAGAAGAGGCCGGCCGGTCCGTTTTCGTTCGGGAAGGCGAAGAACCCGATCATCACGGTGCCGATGATTCCGGCGACGAGGTGGACGGCCACGACATCGAGCGCATCGTCATAGCGCAGACGGTTCTTCGCTTCGACGGCGAAGATCGCACCGGCGCCTGCCGCGATTCCGATGAGGATGGCCGCATAGGGATCGACGTTCGCACACGCCGGGGTGATCGCGACGAGGCCGGCGATCGCTCCCGAGACGCTGCCGATGCTGCTCGGTCGCGAGGCCCGCAGGCGTTCGATCATGATCCAGGTGATCATGCCGGCAGCAGGTGCTGCCAGCGTGTTGATCCAGATGAGTCCGCCCTGTTCGATGGTGGTGGCGGCACCGCCGTTGAACCCGAACCAGCCGAACCACAGCAGCGCAGCCCCGAGCACGGTGATCGGGATGTTGTGCGGCTTGTGCGGGGTCGAGAAGCGGGCGCGACGACCCATGACGACGACGAGCACGAGGGCGGAGATGCCGGCATTGATGTGGACGACCGTGCCTCCGGCGAAGTCGATGGCCGGCCCGAACAGACTGCCGATCGCACCGGATTCGCTGAGCAGTCCGTCTCCCCAGACCATGAACGCCAGGGGGCAGTACACGAGGGTCACCCACGCGGCGGAGAAGACCAGCCAGGTGGAGAACTTCGCCCGGTCGGCGACCGCGCCGGCGATGAGGGCGATCGCGATCATCGCGAACGTCGAACCATAGCCGATGGAGATCAGCGAGGCCGGGTCGTTCGCGACCGAGCCGGTGAGTCCGAGTTCGGACAGCGGGTTGCCGACGATTCCGGCGATCGAGTCACCGGAGCTCAGTCCGTAGCCGAAGAGGACCCAGACGAGTCCACCGACGGCCATCGCGGAGAAGACCATCATCATCATATTGATCGCCGAGGTGATCCGCGTCATTCCTCCGTAGAAGAACGCCACCCCGGGGGTCATGAGCAGCACCAACCCCGCGGCGACCATCATCCATACATTCACTGCATCGAGTTCCATGTCGTCTCTTTCGTGTCTCGGCCGGTTCCGAATCGAACCGGGCAGACACAGTCTGCATGACGCATGTCACAGTGGTGAGTCGTCAATGTTTCCGGAATGTGACGAGCCTCGTCTCACCCTGCGAATATGCGGGTGAGACCAGGCTCGAAGAATGCGCGGGATCAGTTGCGCGACAATGCCGTCGGGACTGCTGAGCGTTCAATCAGCCCTCAGTCGAGCAGGGCGTCGACGAACCCTTCGGCGGTGAATGGCGCCAGGTCGTCGGCACCTTCGCCGAGGCCGATGAGTTTGACCGGCACCCCGAGTTCACGCTGGACGGCAACGACGATTCCGCCCTTCGCTGTGCCGTCGAGCTTGGTGAGCACGATCCCGGTGATGTCGACCGCCTCGGCGAAGACCTTCGCCTGCTGCATGCCGTTCTGACCGGTGGTCGCATCGAGGACGAGGAGCACCTCGTCGATCTCGTGGCCCTCCCCCAGCGGTCGGGTGGCCACTCGTTTGACCTTGCCGAGTTCGTCCATGAGTCCGCGTTTGTTCTGCAGACGTCCGGCGGTGTCGATGAGGACGACGTCGGAACCGTCGGCCTGTCCCTTCTCGACGGCTGAGTAGGCCACCGAGGCGGGATCGGCGCCCTCTTCCTTGCGCACGGTTTCGACGCCGACACGTTCACCCCATGTGGACAGCTGTTCGGCCGCGGCGGCGCGGAAGGTGTCCGCGGCGCCGAGCAGCACGGACTTGTCCTCAGCGACGAGCACGCGGGCGATCTTGCCAACCGTCGTCGTCTTCCCGGCACCGTTGACCCCGACGACGAGGATGACCGAGGGGTCGCCGTCCTTGCCGGTATCGGCGAGCGAGCGGTCCATCGTCGGATCGACGAGTTTGATGAGCTCTTCGCGCAGCAGCCCGCGGACCTCTTCGGGATCCCGGGTGCCGAGCACCTTGACGCGTTCGCGCAGGCGGTCGACGAGCTCGGTCGTCGGTTCGACGCCGACGTCGGCGAGGATGAGCGTATCCTCGATCTCCTCCCAGGCGGACTCGTCGAGATTGTCACGGGAGAGGAGGTTGAGCAGTCCGCGCCCGAGCCCGCTGTTCGACTTCGCCAGGCGCTCACGCAGGCGGACGAGGCGGCTGGCCGGTTCGGTGGGGACCTCGGAACCGCGCGCTTCGGCTTTGTCCTTCTCGACCGCCTCGGCGACGTCATCGATGCTCAGCTCACCGGTGACCTCCGCATCGATGCCGCGCCTGTCATCGAGGCCCTTCTTGCGCGCGTTGACGCGCAGCGAGATGCCCACGCCGACGACGAGAGCGAACACGATCGCCGCGACGATGAGCAAGATGATCGGCTGATCCATGGTTCTTCCGTCCTCCTTTGAGTGCCGCCGTTCGGGCCGCCGGCACTCGAGTTCCCAGACTCTTCCGGTGGTGTCAGTGTGTCGGTGAGCGCGCCGGAATCAGTCGGCGCGGTCTCCATTGTCGCGGGCCTCGACCACTCGAGGCCGCATAGGTCTCAGGTCAGGATCCGCGGCTGCCGAAGAGCAGCCCGGCGGTGGTCTTCCACCCTGTTCCCGACTCGGGGATCTTCCAGTGGCGGGTGCGCGGGCGGACCGTGATGAGCGAGGGCGCGGCATGGCGTCGGGGCTGCGGCCGGAGCACATAGGAGTGATCGCGGATCGCGGTCACCGCCGCCTGTTCCCTGGTCGCTAGGTGCGAGGTGCCGTCATCATGGCCGAAGAATTCGTGGACTTCGTCGTCGTAGCCGGTCCACTCGGGCGGCAGACGGAATCGCTGCACGTCGGAGGAGTATCGCAGGCGTCCTTCGGCGCGCAGGCCGGGCAGAGCCACGAGAAGGACGACGACGAATGCCAGGGCGAAGGAGATCGCGAGTCCGACTATGATGACAAGTACCGAATTCATGCCCTCGAGCCACCTCGCAGTACAGCAGCCTCGGCCATGGACGTCCCGCTCCTCACGTTCTTCGAATACCTGTGTCTCGGCCCAAGTCTATAGTCCCCGGCCACGACTATTGTGCTCGCCCGCCGTGCGGCAGTTGCAAAATTCCCTGGGACTGTCCTGGGCATCACCGTCAAACGGCCTTGTGCCCCAGCGGCGGGCCTGCCACCTCGGGCGCGCCGGCCGAAGAGCGGACTGCCGATCACGGAATCCGCTGCGATATGACTTTCGACACCCCGTCGCCGTGCATCGTCACTCCGTAGAGGGCGTCGGCGATCTCCATCGTCCGCTTCTGGTGGGTGATGACGATGAGCTGCGAGGAATCCTGCAGCTCCTTGAACACCGTGAGCAGGCGCGAGAGGTTGAGATCGTCGAGGGCCGCTTCGACCTCGTCCATGACGTAGAACGGGCTCGGCCGGGCCTTGAAGATCGCGACCAGCATGGCCACGGCAACCAGCGACCGTTCCCCTCCGGAGAGCAGAGACAGACGTTTGACCTTCTTGCCGGCCGGGCGGGCGTGCACGTCGACGCCGGTGGTGAGCATATCGTTCGGATCGGTCAGGCTCAGTGCGCCCTCACCGCCGGGGAAGAGACGGGAGAAGATGTCTTCGAACTCCCGCGCCGTATCCGCATAGGCTTCGGCGAAGACGCGTTCGACGTGCCGGTCGACCTCGTCGACGAGCTGCATGAGGTCCTTGCGGGAGGATTCGATGTCCGCGATCTGCTTCTCGAGGAACTGATGCCGTTCCTTCAGCGCCTCATACTCCTCGAGCGCGAGCGGATTGACCGTGCCGATGCGCTTGAGCTGCGACGCCGCCTGCTTCTGCCGCTTCTCCACCTCGGCGCGCACATACGGCCGGTCCTCGACGTCCTCCTCGAACGACGGAACGGGCAGATGCGGCCCGAATTCGTCGATGAGACGGTCGATTCCCAGCCCCGTCTCCTCTTCCGATCGGTGCGCGATCTCCTCGAGCCGAAGTCTGAATCGTTCCTTCGCCAGTTCGGCTTCGGCCGCGGCGTCCTTGAGCTTCTGCAGCTGGGTTCGCGTCGATCCCAATTCCTCGCCGAGGTGGCCCTTCTCCTCGCGCAGACCGCCGCGTTCGTCGACGAGGACCTGGATCGCCTCACCGAGCTCGGCCACCGTGGAGGCGGCCAGCTCCGCGGCTTCGGCCGCGGTCTCTAGGATGAGCAACACCGAGGCGGCCGCGCGCTTTTTCCTCGCGATCGTGCGCTGCGTCTGCTCCCGTGCTGCCTCTTCGGCCTTGGCCGCCCGCAGAAGAGAGTCGACCCGGTCGCTCAAGAACCGGGCCCGGTCGGCAGCCGAGCGGTGACTGATCCGCGCCTCGACGAGGTCCTCGGACGATTGCGACACCTGAGCGCTCAGTTCATCCCGTCGGGAGGTGTCGACGACTTCGTCGACCTCAGCGGCTCCGGCCAGCGCTGCCGCGGCCGACTGAGAGTCACGTTCGGCGGCGGCGAGGCGGGATTCGAGTTCGGTCGCATTCTCCTGCGCGCGCTGCAGGCGAGTGCGAGCCACACCGATCTCACCGGTGATGCGCGAGACCTCTTCGGCCGCGGCCATGATCTTCGCATCCGAGGAGTGGAGAGCGTCGAGGGCTGCGGCTGATTCCTCACGTGCCGCGGTCAAGCGCGGTTCGAGTTCCCTCAAGGAAACGTCGAGCTTCCCTGCACGGTCGTCAAGATCGGCAATGAGGGAATGTGTGTCCTCGAGCGCGGTCTGTGAGGCCAGCCGTGTGCCCGAGGCGGTGCGGGCCCGGCTGATGCGGGTCGCGGTGAGCACCTCACCGTGGACGGTGACGGCGGTGAGTTCGGGCCGCGCCGCGGTCATGTCGATTCCGGTGCGCGCATCGGGGACGCAGACGACACCGTGCAGGGCCCGGGCCAACAGAGCGCGCAGTTCGGGGACGTCGCTGTCGACGACGTCGGAGAGCCATCGCAGGCCTTCTGACGCAGGCAGCTCCGGCAGAGCGTCAAGGACACTCCCACCGCCTTTCCCGGCCGCTGGTTCGACCCCGGCGGGGATCGTCAGTGACACGTTCGTGTCCTCGCCGAGGTGGTCGAGCACTGCCAGCGCCGCTGCGCTGTCATCGACGATGACACCGGAGACCGTCGTCGACAGGGCCGCGGCCGCGGCCATCTCGAACCCGTGGTCGACGCTCAGCCGTTCGGTCACAGCGGTGCGCACTCCCGGCAGGTCCGCATTGAGGATGTCTTCGAGGTCGGCTTCCAGGGCGGTGCCCAACGCCAGGGCTTCCGCGCGGGCCTTCGCCGATGACAGTTCGGACGCGACCTGCGCCCGCTGCTCCTGCAGCTCAGTGCGTTCGGTCTCCAGCTTCTCGAGGCTCTCCTGCGCCGCCTCGTAGGCGGAGTCGAGTTCGGTCTCACCGGCTTCGACGTCCTCGACACCGGTCTCGGCCGATTCGAGTTCCCTCTCACGCTCGGCGATGCGGGCCGTGACGGTGTCGATCTCCGCGCGGTTGGCTTCGATCCGGGACTTGAGGTCGGTGATCCGCTCGGCCGCCTGCGTCTGCTTCGACTGCAGCGCCGAGCGGTTCTTCACCGCTTCGGTGATGGCGATCTGTGCGGCCTTGACCTCGTCCTCGGCGGTGCGCAGGGCTCGGGTGAGCTCTTCCTTCCGCTGCTGGCTGGCTTCGAGTGCGGTCGTCTTCTCGGTCACGGCCGCCTCGGCGTCGGTGAGTTCGGAGCGGTTGCGTTCGGCCTGGGCGCGCAGCTCTTCGGGTGACTTCGCTTCCCTCTGCCCCAGGCTGTTGACCTCCGAGAGCAGGTGGGAGCGCTTGTCCGCGGCACGCTGGCTCAGCCCCTGAGCGCGCACGACTTGTGTCTGTGTCCGCGATTCGGCGGTGCGTTGGACTTCGAGTTCGCTGTCGAGTTCGGACAGCCGAGCTTCGATCTCCGACAGGCGCGCCTCGGCGCGGGTGCGGCGGTGGTCGAGTTCGGCGATGCGGTCGCTGTGGTCTTCGCCCTCGCTCGTCGAGGCCAAGGAGGACTGCATCCGCACGGCATCGTCGGCGAGCAGCCTGGCGGTGGCGTCACGCAGCGTCGCCTGCACGATCGCTGCCTTCGCGGCGGCTTCGGCCTGCCGTCCCAAGGGCCCTAACTGCCTGTTGAGTTCGGTGCGCAGATCGGTGAGCCGGTCGAGGTTCGTCTGCAGTCCGGTGAGTTTGCGGACCGCTTTGTCCTTGCGGCGCCGGTGCTTGAGCACCCCGGCGGCCTCTTCGATGAAGCTGCGCCTCTCCAGCGGGTCGGCATGGAGGATCGCGTCGAGGCGGCCCTGACCGACGATGACGTGCATCTCCTTGCCCAGGCCCGAGTCGTTGAGCAGCTCTTGGATGTCGAGCAGCCTCGCCGGTGCCCCGTTGACGGCGTACTCGGATCCGCCGGTGCGGAACAGCGTCCGCGAGATCGTCACCTCGGTGTAGTCGACGGGGATGGCTCCGTCGGTGTTGTCGATGGTCAGAGTCACCTCGGCGCGTCCCAGAGCCTGACGTTTCGAGGTTCCGGCGAAGATGACGTCGTCCATCTTTCCGCCGCGCAGATTCTTCGCACCCTGCTCGCCCATCACCCAGGACAGGGCGTCGACGACGTTGGACTTGCCCGAGCCGTTGGGTCCGACGACGCAGGTGATTCCCGGCTCGAATCGAAGGGTCGTCGCCGAGGCGAAGGACTTGAATCCCCGCAGTGTCAGGCTTTTGAGATGCATATTGAGCACCAGCATATCCGCAGGCGGCGGCGAGATCCCGAATCTTTTGGTAGAGTTTCTCCTCGTGCGCAGACGACTGCGCCGTTTTCCTCCGTAGCTCAGTTGGCAGAGCATTCGACTGTTAATCGAAGGGTCGCTGGTTCGAGCCCAGCCGGGGGAGCTGGGAAAGGCCCTGTCGTGACCGACAGGGCCTTTGCTTGTACCACTTGTCCGATGCAGTCCCGTCAAGGAAGGAACGCCGAGGCGGTGGCCCGTCCTCCACTGCTCCACCGAGGGCCTGGTCCGATCGGCTCATCACTATGAGCAGTGAACTTAACACGATTCAGGAGCTCATCGAGCTCCTGAAGAATCCGACGACCGCGCTCCGGCCCTTCAAACGTGAGGGTCTGGACAAGGTGGTCTTCTTCGCGGCCGGCATCCTCGCCGTCGCATTCGTCGTCTGGGGCTTCGTCTCTCCCGACAGCCTCGGCAATGTGGCTGGCACCCTGCTGACCGGAGTGATGGACAACTTCGGCTGGCTCTTCGTCATCGCCGCCACGATCTTCACGATCTTCGTCATCGTCGTCGCAGTCAGCCGTTTCGGCCGGATCCCGCTGGGCCGCGACGATGAGAAGCCGGAGTTCAAGACCTCCTCGTGGATCGCGATGATGTTCGCCACGGGCATGGGCATCGGACTCGTGTTCTCCGCAGTCGGCGAACCCCTGTTCTTCTATATGTCCCCTCCTCCGAACACCGTCGACGGCTCCACTGCTGAGGCGATGGGCACGTCCATGGGAACGACTCTGTTCCACTGGACGCTCTACCCGTGGGCGATGTACGCCATCGTCGGTCTCGGCGTGGCCTATGGTTCGTTCCGTCTGGGACGCTCGCAGCTGTTCTCCTCGATGTTCACCCCGCTGTTCGGTGAGCGCGCCGTCAACGGTTTCGGCGGCAAGGTCATCAACATCCTCGCGATCCTCGCGACCCTGTTCGGTTCGGCCTGCTCGCTGGGTCTGGGCGCCATCCAGATCGGCGGCGGCATCGAGTCCGCGGGCATCATGTCCGAGGTCACTTCGCCGGTGCTCGTCATCATCATCGCCATCCTCACCGCGGCCTTCGTCGTCTCGGCAGTCTCGGGTGTGGAGAAGGGCATCCAATGGCTGTCGAACATCAACATGGTGCTCGCGGTCATCGTCGCCCTCATCGTCTTCATCGGCGGTCCGACGCTGTTCATCCTCAACGTCGTCCCCTCCTCGGTGGGTGCGTTCATCCAGGATCTGCCGCAGCTGGCTTCGCGTACCGCTGCCGACGGGCAGGGTGTCAATGAATGGCTGTCGTCGTGGACTGTCTTCTACTGGGCCTGGTGGGTGTCATGGTCGCCGTTCGTCGGCCTGTTCATCGCGCGCATCTCGCGCGGTCGCACCGTCCGTCAGTTCGTCACCGGTGTGCTCATCGTTCCCTCCGTCGTCTCGACCATCTGGTTCGCGGTCTTCGGCGGCGGCGCCATCGGCATCCAGGAGCGCGCTGAGCGCGGTGAAGGCACGGTCACGGCACTCGCGAAGGTCGTCGACGGCGAACCGGACATCAACATGGACACGATCCTGTTCGACCTCCTCGGCGCTCTGCCGCTGCCGAACCTCATCGCGATCATCCTCATGATCGTCACGGTCATCCTCATCGCGATCTTCTTCGTCACCGGTGCGGACTCCGCGTCGATCGTCATGGGCACGCTGTCGGCCAACGGCATGCAGGAGCCTGGCAAGGGTCTCGTGATCTTCTGGGGCACGGCGACCGGAGCCGTAGCCGCGGTCATGCTGTTGGCGGGCGGTTCCGACCCCGCCGAGGCGCTCGACGGGCTGAAGAACATCACGATCGTCTCCGCCCTGCCGTTCGTCATCGTCATGCTGCTGCTGTGCGTTGCGGTGTGGAAGGACCTGTCGAAAGATCCGCTCATCATCCAGGAGCAGCTGGCCGCGCACGTGCTCGAGACCTCGGTGGCCACCGCGGTCAACGAGTACGACGGTGAGATCTTCGGCCTCAAGACCTCGGAACTCCAGATCGAGGAAGACCCTGCCGACGACACGGGCACCTCCACAAAGGACTAACCCCCAATTGCTACCTGACGGCGGCCCAGCAACCTCGCGAGGTTGCTGGGCCGCCGTCAGGTAGTTCGAAGGAAAGGAAGTCGATAGATGAACAGAGTCATCAGACGCGAGGGGAACATCTCGACATTCATCGGCTGGATGCTCGTCGTCATGGCGATTCTCGCGTTCAGCACGGTGATCATCCTGGCGATCTTCGCCGAACCAATTTTTCTCATCTTCCTCTTCACACCGGTCATCGCGCTCATCGGCGCGTGGGTGAATTTCCACATGGGTTCACGCGCCCGGTTGGAGATCACTCCTGAGGAGTTCATCTGGTGCGGCTTCACCGGCAGGCCTCATCGGATCGCCTGGCGGGATCTCGACCGCATTCTCCTACCGGCTCCCGGTTCACGCTATCGGCTGGCTGCGGCAGCGCGCCTGCGAGACGGTCGGATCGTCGAAATCGACTCACTGTGGTTATCTCCGACGAACCCCGCGAATATTGTCTCCCCGCCTGACCACACCGAGGCGCAACGCGCGCTCATCGACGGCCACAAAGCGTATCTTGCGAGGGGATTCGGACACTGACGTCTTGATACTGTGGTCGTATGCGGCACCGCCGAAGGCGAGAGGTGAGGGCGCTCAGCTGCATTCCGAACAGGACCGCAATGGCAGCGATCGTTGGAACCGCGAACATGAGCGTTCCCTTCCGCCTGATCGCGGAGGTGGCGACCTCTTCTAGCGCATGCCCGGGTTGTAGCACCCGTTGTCAGCGTCGGCGCGCTTTACAGCACAACGCTGACGGCAATCCTGGCTGGTTTTCGATGAAGGCGGCTCTTCCTGCGCTGAGCGTCGGTGCGATGATCGCGCAACCCGGCGGTGCTCCACCCTCATAGAGGCGCATCAAGTAGTTCGCGCAGCTGATCGACGGTGGGCGAACCAGCCAGCCCGGCAGGAGTGCGGAACACTCGACAGGCGAGCTCCACCGGCGTGTGCTCGTCGGCGAAGGGGTCGGAACCGTCAATGAGGACGGTCGGGGACCCGTGGAACCCGAGGCGGGCGGCGTCCTCGGCAGTCTCGACTCGTTGATGCACGACGCGGACGGCCGATCGGCCGTCGAGGGCCTCGGTGAGCCGCCGGTCGAGCACCTCCCAGTTCGGGCACCCGTCGAAGTACTGCAACGTGATCTCCATGATCCACTCCTCTCAGGCTCTGTCCGCGCGGACCGCGGCCGGTGACGCCGTCTCAGGCGACGCGGCCGCCGCTTGGCTCTTGCGGGCACGCGCGGCGCGCAGCCCGTTGGCGATGACGACGACCTCGGCGACCTCGTGGACGAGCACGACTGCGGCCAGGCCGAGCACGCCGGTGATGGCCAGCGGCAGCAGCACGGTGATGATCGCCAGGGACAACACGATGTTCTGGTTCATGATCGCCCGGCCGCGGCGGGCGTGCCGCAGCGCCTGCGGGATCAGGCCGAGGTCGTGTCCGGTGAAGGCGACGTCGGCGGACTCTATCGCGGCGTCGGAGCCGGTCGCGCCCATCGCGATGCCCACGGTCGCACCGGCCAGGGCGGGGGCGTCGTTGATGCCGTCGCCGATCATCGCGGTGGGTGACTGCTCGGAGAGCTGGGCCACGATGCGGGCCTTGCCCTCCGGCCGCAGCTCGGCGTGCACGTCGCCGATCCCGGCGATCTGCGCCAGGACGTGGGCGGTGCGGGCGTTGTCTCCGGTGAGCATGCTCACCTCGACGCCCTGGCTCTTCAGCGTGCGCACGACGTCGGGGACCTCGGGGCGCAGCTCGTCGCGGACCCCGATCGCCCCGGCCAGGCGGCCGTCGACGGTGACGAGCACGCAGGTCTGGCCCTCGGCCTCCAGGTCCTCGACCCGGGCCTTGAGCGGTCCGGCGTCGATCCAGCGGGGGCTGCCCACGCTCACCCGGAGGCCGTCGACGGTGCCGCCGATGCCGTGGCCGGCCTCCTCCGTCACCTCTTGCGCGGCGGGGGCTCCCTGGCCCGCGGCGGCGATGGCGGCGGCGAGAGGGTGCGTCGAGTGCTGCTCCACCGCCGCGGCCCAGGCGAGCACCTGCGCGTCGTCGAAGCAGTCGGCGGCGACGACGGCGGTGACCTCGGGCCGGTTGCGGGTCAGGGTGCCGGTCTTGTCCACGGCGAGGTGGCGGATGCCGCCGAGGCGCTCGAAGGCGGCACCGCTCTTGATGACGACGCCGAACTTCGTCGCAGCCCCGATCGCGGACACCACCGTGACGGGCACCGCGATCGCCAGCGCGCACGGGCTGGCCGCGACGAGCACGACCAGGGCGCGGGTGATCCAGGTCTCCGGGTCGCCGAGCAGCGAGCCGAGCACGCCGACCAGGACGGCGAGGACCATCACGCCGGGCACCAGCGGACGGGCGATCCGGTCGGCGATGCGCGCGCGTTCGCCCTTCTCGGTCTGGGCCTGCTCGACCAGCTCCACGATGGTGGTCAGCGAGTTGTCGGTGCCCGCCGCGGTCGCCTCGACCTCCAGGACCCCGGCGGTGTTGATCGCGCCCGCCGACACTGCGTCATCGGGGGCGACCTCGACCGGGATCGACTCGCCGGTGATCGCCGAGGTGTCCAAGCTGGAGCGACCGGACCGGACAGTCCCGTCGGTCGCGACCCGCTCGCCGGGGCGGACCAGCAGCACGTCGCCGACGGCGATCTCCTTGGCCGGGACTTCGACCGAGGCATCGTCGCGCAGCACGGTCGCGGTCTCCGGCACAAGCTTCAGCAGCGCGCGCAGGCCCCCGCGGGCGCGGTCCATCGCCTTGTCCTCCAGGGCCTCGGCGATCGAGTAGAGGAACGCCAGTGCGGCGGCCTCCTCGGCGTAGCCGAGGATCACTGCGCCGACGGCGCTGATCGTCATCAGCAGCGCGATCCCCAGCTTCCGCTTGACGAACAGGTTCCGCAGAGCGCCGGGCACGAACGTGTACGCGCCCAGCAGCAGGCCCGCCCAGAACGCGACCAGCGCCGCGACGTGCAGTCCCGACCACTCCAGCACCAGGCCGGTGCCGAACGCGACGCCGGAGAGGATCGGCACCACCAGACCCGGATCGCGCCACCACGGGCGCTCGGCCTCCTCGGCCTCTTCGGCGGCACTGGTGGTCGGCTCGTCGCAGCCGCAGGCGGCGCTCACGAGGCGTCCCCTGAACCGGTCGCGGCGCAGCAGCCGGGCACCGAACAGTGCGGGTCGATGCACGGCGCGCTCTCGTCCACCGCGAGCGTGACGTCCACCAGCGCCGTCAGCGCCCCGGCCAGGTGCGGGTCGGCGATCTCGTAGCGGGTCTGGCGGCCCTCGGGCTCGGCGACCACGATCCCGCAGTCGCGCAGGCACGTCAGGTGGTTGGACACGTTCGAGCGCGTCAGCCCCAGCTCGCGCGACAGCACGGCAGGGTGGCTCGGGCCGTCGAGCAGGGACATCAGGATCTTGGAGCGCGTCGGGTCGGCCATGGCCCGGCCAAGCCGGTTCATGACGTCGAGGCGCGAAGCAATAGTCAGCATGCACTGAACTATACAGTGCACGCTGACCAATCGTCCAGATGCAGGGGCTGCCGCACGCGCTCCGCGCGCTTGCCCTCGGGAATCGCGGTCACCTCTTGCGCCAGCTCGGCCACGTCGGCATCCCGCGGCCCTTCCACGTCTCCACCAAGCCGGCGACCCAACGCACGGACGCGAAGAGGGCGTAACCGGCCCCGGCGAGGCCAGCGCCGACCGCGAGCCAGCGCCCGATCCCGAGCCACACGCTCCCGTCCACGTCCACCGCCCACTGAGCGCCCGTGATGAGCCCGGCGATGCCCATCCAGAGCCCGGCGACGACCACGACCACCGGCAGGAGGGCGAGGCACATCGCCGCGGCGACCGACCAGAGCTGACGGGCCCCCAGCGTCGCCGTGGCGGCGATGATCCGCTCGGCGCGCTCGTTCGACGCGTCGATGTTCGCCGTCATCGTGGCCGAGGCCTCCCCGGCGACCTGCTCGACCGCCTTCTCGACCCGCTCCTCGGTGCGCTTCTCGATCCGCTGCACGGCACCGCCGACCTGGCTCACGAGCTTCTGGTTGTCCTCGGCCAGGGACTGGAGCTTCTCAGCCGCCGAGGCCGTAGCTGCTCGATTCATTTGCGCTTCGGCGATCAAGCTCTGCGAGGCGCTCTGCAGCTGCTTCCCGTCGAGACTCTGCGCGAACTCTCTGAGCGTGCTCTCGATCTCGCTCAGTCTGCTCTCGACGCTCTCGATCTGCGGCGACTTGTTGACGGACGGCTGCAAGGTCGACGGCAGGCCCTTCAGCTCCTCCTTGACGGTTTCCTCGATCGCGATCCGCAGATACGACTTCAGTCCGTTCACGGCCTTCGTCTGCCTGTTGACCGCTGCGATGACGTCGGCGTTCGTAGGCTCCGACAGATTCGACGCCGTCGAGCTCGGCTCGGTCTCCTGCTGCTCGTTCCTCATCTCGTCGAGAATGCTCATTGCTCTGCTCCTTCGGTCGGTTGTTCTCGTGGAACTCGAAGATTTGCTGTGCGCCCTCGGCGGTGAACTCGGGCGTCAGCCCGGATGCTTTCTTCCGGCCGAGCTTGCCGTTGTCGGCCCGGCGCATCTTGTACGTCCAGCCGTCACGCTGGGTCTCTGCGAGGGCGACGCCATGCTCGTCGAGTACCTCGGTGAATCCCGCCCGGTCCACTGACCGCTTGTCCCGCAGCGAGGCGGCGACCTTGTCCCCGAGGATGCGCTCGAATCCGCCTGACGCGAAGTCCTCCCGGCGCTGCGACCAGTCCGGCTTTGCTTGCTCCGGCGACGGGAGGACCTGGCACCCCTCGTCTTGCATCAGTTCGTCGTTGGCCTGGCGCAGGCCGTTCTTCCACGACGTGTTCCGCTGCAGCGACTTCCCGGTGAGGTTGTCGTGGTTGATGACGTAGATGTGGTTGTGCAGGTGCCCGCCGGCCGAGTCGGCGTGGGTGACCACGAGGTGATCGGCCGAGTGCATCCGCTCCGCGAGCTTCACGCCCAGCTCATTGACCCGCTGCACGTGCCCCCGGTCGTTCTTGCCGAACTCGTCCGGCGAGAAATTCTGCGTGTACGAGTACAGCTCGTTCTTCCGCCCGTGGGCCCTCGCCAGAGCCTCTGCGCGGGCGACGAAGGCCCACGGCGACTCCACCGAGCACGACATCGCTGCGGCACGATCGGTGCCGGTCTGGACGTGGCCTGTGCGCTTGTCCTTGTCGTTGCCGTACAGCGCGTACCCGACCGAGTCGCTGGCGGACCGCGACGGCTTCACGTTGACCGTACTTATAGCGCCGTCCGATCCCCGAGCTGTGCCCGCACGGCATCCATCGATTCCATGACCTCGCGCAGCAGATCGTCGTCGAGGGCACCACCGCGACGCACCGCCTGGTTCAGGTTGATCCCGATTCGGCGCACCTGCTCGACCGCCTGACCCAGCTCCGGCGACGGCGTGGAGGCCGCCGCGACCTCTAGATGCCCGAGACCGTCCCGGCGGGAGTCCAGGGCGTCGAGAATGACCGTGCGTACCCATTTGCTCGGCTTCACGCCGAGCCTGCGAGCACGTCGCCGAACCGCTTCGCCCTCCGCATTCGTGACCCGCACGTCGATGCTCACGTCGCGATTCGCCTGGGGCTCATCGACTCCATGACCATCATTGGTGTTGGGAGCCGTACGGTCAGGGCCAGCAGGGTACTTGTAGCGCATATCGGGGTTGTAGCGTTGGAGTCATTGGCTACCGTCGTCTACAAGTACCTACACACTTGATCGGTGCTGCACGTTTCAGGGTCCGGGTGCGCGGCGTCCTGTCTGAGGTCCGCGATAGTGTCGCGCAGCACGGAGAGCTGCGCGATCTGCTGCTCGATCTCAGCGAGGCGCACGTCAAGCAGGTCGCGCACGTGCTCGCAGGGCGCATGGCCGCCGTCGCGGATGTCGAGGATCTGGCGGATCTGGGCGAGGGTGAGGCCCGCGGCCTGGCCGCGGTGGACGAAGTCGATCCGGGCGACCGTCTCGGGTGCGTAGTCGCGATAGCCGGACTGCGTGCGCTCGGCCGGCGGAAGCAGCCCCTGCCCCTCGTAGAAGCGGAGCGTCTTCGCCGTGGTGCCCGCGCGTTCGGCGAGTTCTCCGATGCGCATCGCGGCCTCCGATCGTTCGGCAGGAGCAGGCTTGACCTTCCCCTGCACTGGAAGGTCCAGTATGGCTGAGACAGAGCAGAAAGCCAAGGACTGACAGGAGCAGCGATGCCTACCAAGTACGACCTCGCCATCATCGGATCCGGAGGCGGAGCATTCGCCGCCGCCATCCGTGCGACCACGCTCGGCAAGTCGGTGGTGATGATCGAGCGCGGGACGCTCGGCGGCACCTGCGTGAACACCGGCTGCGTGCCGTCGAAGGCCCTCATCGCCGCTGCCGACGCCCGTCACGTCGCCGCCGACGCTTCAGGCCGGTTCCCGGGGATCGCGGCGACGGCTGAGACAGTGGACATGCCTGCGCTGATCGCCGGGAAGCAGGCGCTGGTCGAGTCGCTGCGCGGCGAGAAGTACGCCGACGTCGCCGACTCCTACGGCTGGCAGGTCCGCCGCGGCGATGCATCGTTCGCCGGCGGCCCAGACGCCCCGGTACTGGAGATCATCGCCGGCGACGGGACGGTCGAGACCATCGAGGCCGACCACTTCCTGGTCGCGACTGGTTCTCGCCCGTGGGCTCCGCCGATCGACGGCCTGGAGGAGACCGGGTACCTGACCTCGACCACGGCAATGGAACTCGCTGAGGTTCCTGAGTCGTTGCTGGTACTCGGCGGCGGCTACGTCGCCCTGGAGCAGGCGCAGCTATTCGCTCGCCTCGGCTCGCAGGTCACGCTGCTGGTGCGGTCCCGGCTCGCCTCGAAGGAGGAGCCGGAGGTGTCCAAGGCGCTTCAGGAGGCGTTCGCCGACGAAGGCATCCGCGTCGTCCGCCGCGTGGTGCCCACCCGGGTCTCCCGCGGCACGGGAGGCGAGGCCGTCGTGACCGCCGACGTGTCCGGCGACTCGCAGGAGTTCCGCGCCGAGCAGGTGCTCGTCGCCCTCGGACGCCGTCCCGTCACCGATGGCCTGAACCTCGATGCGGTCGGGGTGAAGACCGGGGACTCCGGCGAGGTGGTCGTCTCCGACCGACTGCGGTCCTCGAACCCGCGGATCTGGGCCGCGGGCGACGTGACCGGGCACCCCGAGTTCGTCTACGTCGCCGCCCACCACGGCACCCTCGTCGCCGAGAACGCGTTCGCCGACGCCGATCGTGCCGTCGACTATTCCCGCCTGCCGCGGGTGACGTTCACCGGGCCCGCGATCGGAGCGGTCGGGATGACCGAGAAGGAAGTGCTTGCTGCGGGGATCCGCTGCGATTGCCGCGTCCTGCCGCTGCACCACGTGCCCCGCGCGCTGGTCAACCGCGACACCCGCGGGTTCATCAAGATCGTCGTGAACGCCGACACGAACGAGATCCTCGGCCTGACCGCCGTCGCCAAGGACGCCGGAGAGCTCGCCGCCGCCGGTGTCCACGTGCTCGGCAAGACCGTCGCCGAGATCGCCGACGCCTGGGCTCCCTACCTGACAATGGCCGAGGGCATCCGGATCGCCGCGAAGGCCTTCACCACCGACCCGTCGCTGCTGTCGTGCTGCGCATGACCGGCAACGCAGGCAATCGGGGAGATCTCATCCTGAAGAGGTGCAGACGATGGGCGCCGATCAGGACCGCGACGAACGGCGCGCCGGTCCCGTCGTCGCTGCAGGGACCGGACTGCTCTTGCTGGCATGCTGCGCGCTTCCGTTGCTGCTCTGTTGCGGCCTGCCGCTCATCGCGGCGGGCGGAGCACTCGCGGGCGTCGGTGGGCTCCTCGGTAACCCCTGGATCATCGGTGCCGGGATCGCCGTCGTGATGGCCGTCACGGCGGGGATGCTCGTCAGGTTAGGGCGGCGGCACCGAGGCCGCAGGACCGGCTGCTGCGAAAATCCTTCGACCGCTGATCGGAACCGGTAGCTCGAGCGGATCCAGCCATCATCGCCACCTCGGCCACTTCGGCACCCCGCGACCCTTCCACGTCTCCGCGAGACCGGCGGCCGAGCGGACGGACGCGAAGAGCCCGTAGCCGGCCCCGGCGAGACCCACGGAGACCACGAGCCAGCGCCCGATGCCGAGCCAGATGCGCCCGTCCACGTCGAGCGCCCACTGAGCGCCCGTGATGAGACCGGCGATGCCCATCCAGAGCCCGGCGACGACCACGACCACCGGCAGCAGGGCGAGGCACATCGCAGCGGCGGCCGACCAGAGCTGACGCGCTTCGAGCTTCGCCGTCGCCGCCATGATCCGCTCGGTGCGCTCGTTCGAGGCGTCGAGGTTCGCGGTCATCGTGGCCGAGGCCTCCCCGGCGACCTGCTCGACGGCCTTCTCGACCCGCTCCTCAGTACGCTTCTCGATCCGCTGCACCACGCCGCCGACCTGGCTCACAAGCTTCTGGTTCGTTGTGGCCTGCACCTTCAGACCCTCAATCGCCGAGGCCGTAGCCGCGCGATTCTTCTGCGCCTCCGCGACCAAGGTTCGCGACGCGGCGTTCAAGCTCTCGCCGTTGAGACTCTGCGCGAACTTGCCGAGCGTGCTCGCGATCTCGTTCTGCCTGCTCTCGATACTCGCGATCCTCGCGGACACGTCGCTGGAGGGCGAGGAGGTCGACGCCGGGGTCGTGATCCGCTCCAGCCGCCTCGTCGTCTCCTCGTCCATGACCTTCACGAACCCCGCGAGCTTCTTCTGCTGCTCGGTCAGCGTGGCAATCCTCGTATTCTGCGCCTCGACGGCGGCGAGGATCGAGGTCAACAGCTCCATCGTCTCCGGACTGCCGAGCGGCTGCGGCGACTGCACGGGCCCGTTCTGCTGCTTCAGCCTGTCGAGCGCTGCGCTCATGTTCCTGCTCCTTCTGCTGCTGGTGGTAGTCGAAGAACGCCTGCGCGCCCTCCGGGGTGAAGTCCGCCGAGAGCGCGCTCGCGCGTTTGCGGCGATCGGCGCGGCCGGACTCGCCGCGGCGGTCCTCGATGTAGAGCGTCCAGGTCTCCTGCCCGGCGCGCTTGCCCTTCTTGCTGACGGGGCTGTGCAGCCGCATCCTCGGCACACGTTCCCCGGCGTCGTCGAGCTGCTGGTTCTGCTCCTCGATCACCGCTTCGAGACCGGCCTTGTCCACCACGCGGGGGTCGGCCAGTGCGGCGCTCATCCGGTCACCCATCTCGCGGTCGAGCCCGCCCTCCGCGAAGTCCTCGCGGCGCAGCTCCCAGTCCTTCGGCGCGTGCTCCAGCCGCTTCACGACCGAGAGCCCGTGCTCTCGCATCAGCTCGTCGTTCGCCGACTGCACGCCCCGCTGGTTCCCGGCCTTGCGATCGTGGAACGTCCGGTAGTCCGAGAGCGCCTTTCCGGTCCGGTTGCTGTGATTGATGACCAAGATGTGGTTATGCGGCTTTCTGCCCCGGCCATCCACGTGACTGACCACGAGGCAGTCCGAGTCGGGGTGCATCCTCTTCGCGAGCTGATAGCCGAGATCGTTCACCCGCTGCACGTGCTCCGGGTTCTTCGGGTCGAACTCCTCGTCGCTGAAAGACTGCCGGTAATGCAGCGCCTCGACCTCGCGCGTGGTGTTCTGCGTGAGCGCCCGTGCGCGCGCCGAGAATGCGCCAGGGCCTCCCGGCACTTCGCACGTGATCGCGACGCCCCGCTCGTCCTCCTTCCCGCGGATATAGCGCTCGGTGTCGGCGGCGCTGGTGCTCGGGCTGTAGTGGGTGGTGCTCATGCGGCCGTCCGATCCCCGAGCAAGGCGCGGACCTCGCGCAGCAGCTCGATCAGCTCGGGCACCTCCGACGACAGCGCCACCGCCTCACCGGCGCGCGCGCGGTGATCCAAGTCGTTGACGTTGATCGCCAGCGGGCGCACCTGGGCAGCCAGCTCACGAGCGTCCGCCGACGCCTGCACACGCGCCTCGACCCCGAGCAGGTGCGCCGCCACGGCGGCGTCCAACTCCTCCGAGCGGGAGGCGTGGAGGGCATCGCGTACGAGAATACGCTTCACTGCGTTGTAGTCAGAGGTCTCGATAGACTCTCCGGCTAAGATCCGCTTCATTTCACCGCGTTGCACCGATGCAGAATGCCGCTGCCAGTGACAGATGTGGCGCGAACTGTGTCAATCGCGACGCGACGAGCACAACGCGCCCTGACTAAGACACAGGGGCTACATCGCATTTGCGAGAATCTGCCTGACCTATCGAGCGGCCAGCGTGATCAGCGAGATCCTGACAAGGATCCGCCGACAAAGGAGACACGCCGTAAATGATCTTGGCAATCGGTTAGCTGTCGACCACACTCTGATCCAGAGGATTGAAGTTCCTCGACAGTCTGCATCCGGGCCCGCTGCCGGAAACCGCTTTCCTGCTTCTACGTCAATGTCTCCGCAGCCCTGGTCTAGGCCTTCAGCGGTACTTCTCTACCGTTCTCACCGGGCAGTCTGTATGCGAACACGTCGAAGTTCTGAATGCTCGGGTCTGCGCCGAACAGCTCTCCAGCCTGCAGGGCGAGTGACTGGCCGACACCCCACAACAGGGCGGAGTCTCGCCCTAGCGGGGGTGTCGGCCAGTCAGGAGGCCTTGGAGTAGAGCAGCCGCGCGGCCGGTTCGGGCCACCGAATCCGTGGCCCGACCTCCTCCTGTGGACGTTTGATCGCAACCGCGAGCGACCGCCCGAGCGACTGCCCAGCAGCGGACCTCCGACGACTGGAAAACGGGGCGGACGAGGAAGATCCGGGTCAAGAGACATGCAAGTTGCAGCCCCGTAGCCGAACCCGGGAACTCAGCATCATAGTCCTACCACAGCGACGCGGCGGCCTGCTCTATGCGGGCTGCTTCTCCGCGACGACATCGAGTTGCTCGATCACGGGCTCCTCGAAGAGCTCACCCGTTTTCTCACCGAGCGCTTTCGCGACTTCACCCGAAAGGTGCGCCTGGCGACCGTCGTCGTCGGGAAAGGCATCGAAGATCCCGAACGACGAGGGTCCGAACTGGATTCCGAACCACCGGACGGTTTTGGGTTCCCCGTCGACGATCGACAGCCCCTGGTTCAAGAAGTCGCGGACGTCGTCCTCTTTGCCGGGCAGTGCTTCGAGGCGTACCAGAAGCGCTTTGCTGACCTGCGTTGTTGCCATCTTCGATCTCTCCTCTGTTCGGTTTCGCGTTTTCCGGGATGATCAGAACGCCGCTGCGGCTGCCTCCGCGACCATTTGATCCTGCAAGCCGCTGCCCCCGCTGACTCCTACCGCCCCGACGACCAGTCCGTCGCGGCGTAGCGGGATTCCACCGGCGAAGACCATGACCCTACCATGGTTCGACCCCTGGATGCCGTAGAACTGCTCGCCGGGCTGAGCTTGTTCGGCCAAATCATTGGTGGCGATGTCGAAGGCGCGTGCCGTGAAGGCCTTATTGATCGAGATGTCGACGCTGCCCACCCACGCGTTGTCCATGCGGATGTGGGAGACCAGATTGCCACCCGCGTCAACCACCGCGACGTTGCTCGGCGACCCGATCTTGCTCGCCTCACTTTGACCGGCGGCGATCACGCGCTGAGCGTCCTCGAGCGATACGGATTCGAACTTGATGGTCATGAGTACCTCCCGTGTCGTGTGCGTGGTGAAGCTAACTGCGTCGATCTGTTGGCTGGTGCTGTCTCTCTTCAGTTCGACGTCATTGTCCCTGGCTGGCTTGGCCTGCACGATTGCCGACAGAGCCACCTCGATCATGGTGCCTCACCCGCCTGGCCGAACAGTTCCACGATCGCGGAGCAGAAGGCGGGGAGATCGTCGGGTGAACGGCTGGTGATCAGGTTCCCGTCGCGTGCCACCTCTTCGTCCACGACGTTCGCGCCGGCATTGCGCAGGTCGGTTCGAATGCTCGGGTAGGAGGTCAGCGTCCGGCCGTTCGCACCGCCGGCTTCGATCATCGTCCACGGTCCGTTCCGGCCGGATCCATGTCGTTGTTGCGGGCCTGAATCTCGCCCTCGTGCGGTGACAGCAACTCCGTCGTGGCCCCGGCATCGTGCAGAGCCTGTCGCGGCTGTTCCAGTTCCACGCGCTCCGCGCCGTCCGCGGCCAGGATCGCGATCCGCTCCCGAATCAATTCGCCTGCCATGTTCTGCTCCATTCTGTGAGAGGTATTGACCTGCCCGCGGCTCACCTTGGTCCAGCCGTCGTTGTGCTCGTCGAAGTTCTGTTAGGCATCGGGGGCCTGGGGCGGAAAGACGCCGACCACACCGATGCCGCCGGTGAACTGCACCGACTGCATCAGACGGTTCAGGGTCATCACCGGATCCTCGGCGCCTTGCGTGCGCCAGGTGCCGATACACCTCGCCCTGCCGGCAGGGCACCGGCTCGCCGACGACGGAGAAGTCCGGATCGCCGACCTCGTCGCCGAGACGATTGTGATGTTCCCCCGCGAATACTTCCTTGGCATCTGGGACCACATCATCGGGCACCTGCTCCCCACCGTCGCACCCCATCCGGACCAGGTGCTCACCCAACCAGACCTCATCAACTCCCCTGGCGCGTATGGCAACCGATCCCCATCCAGGAGGCGAATTAGACGGCTTCTGGTGCACTCGATAGAGGTACGCCTCGGTGCGCCGGTCAGCCTCGTCGCGCATTCACCGAAGGACGTCGTCGACCGCGGCCACATGCGTGCCGACGTGGAGCGCCGTCGCCCGCTGCCGCGCGGCTCACGCGGCGACCCGATCGTCACCGCCCATCATCCTTCGGATCCCGGGCGTCAGATCGTCCGCGGGTCAGAGGCCCTGGTCGACCAGTCGGGCTGCGTGCCCGTGCGTTACCAGGAGAAGATCGCAACCTGGTCGACGTCCAGGGCGGGAGTGCCCTCGGCCCAAAACGGGCGGAATCTTCCGCAACCGTTAAAGTACGAGAAGACCTCGTTCGGCCGCAGCTCGTCAAGCCGCCGAAGCAACGACAGCACGACGCAGAAGCGGGGGGCACTGCGCGCTCGAAACCCGCGCGGCCGCTCATCGTCGCGCCGGACACAACCGCTCAAACTAGCGCCTTCGCTGGCAGCGCGGGCAAAAATGACTCGAGCGACCGCCGATCTTTTCACGTACGATGGTGGTGCCGCAGCGCTTACATGGGGTCCCGTGTTTTTTGTAAACCGTCAGAGAACGCTCGAAGTAACCGGATTCGCCATTGACGTTGACGTAGAGGGCGTCGAAGCTCGTCCCGCCCACGGCCAGGGCATCGCTCATCACTTTCGTCGCGGATTCGAGCACCGCGACGAGGCGGCTCTTCCGCGTCCGGGCCGGCACCGCCAAGGGGTGGACTCCCGCCCGGAACAGTGCCTCGTCGGCATAGATGTTCCCGATTCCGCTGACGAGCGTTTGGTCGAGCAGTGCTGCCTTGATCGCCGTGCGCTTCTTCGCCAGGTTCGCCACGACCCGTTCCGGATCGAACGCGGGCTCGAGCGGATCGGCCGCGATGTGCACCGCCGAGGCGGGGACGAGCCGACCGTACCCGTGGACGAGAGGTTGGACGCTGATATGGCCGAAGATCCGTTGGTCGACAAACCGCAGTTCGCGGTCGCTGTCGAGGTGCAGAACCACACGAGTATGACGGTGGATCTCCTCGCCGGGCGAGTGGATGCGCAGCTGTCCGCTCATGCCCAGATGCACGAGGATGCCGAGCTCGGGTCTCGGCACAGGTGAAGTGACCGGGTCCGCAGTGGAGAGATCAGCCCCCTCCCCCAGGCTCAGCCACATGAACTTCCCACGCCGTTCGGCCCTCCAGATGTGCGCCCCAGTCACGGCGGAAACGAACCCGGAGACCGCGGATGCATCGATGCGCCGCTGGGACGTCGTGCCCAGAATTCGGGGGTCGAGCACCTCGGCGCCGGTGATCGTCGACCCATTCGTCCATTCATGGACGCCGCGACGAACGCTTTCGACCTCGGGAAGTTCAGGCATCGAACTCACGCATCAGAACAACGCCCCTTCAGAAATCTCAGCCCTTAAAGAACCCGTTCCACTGGCAGCGGGAAAACTCAGCGCCGGTAGTCCGGGTAGATGGTGCGGATGGCTTTGACGGCCACCTCGGCGGCTGCGGCTTCGGCGGCCTTCTTCGAGGATCCGTCGCCGGCGCCCCAGTTGTTCGCCCCGAGCATCGCGGTGGCGGTGAAGACCATCGCATGGTCGGGCCCGGCCGAGGTGATCTCGTAGCTCACGGCACCGAGATCGAGGTCGGCAGCGGCCTCCTGCAGGGTGGTCTTGAAATCCATCCCCGCCCCGAGGTTGACCGCGTCGTCGAGCATTCCGTCGATGAGGCGGTGGACGAACGCGAAGGCCTCTTCGCGTCCGCGGGAGACGAAGGTCGCGCCGATGAGGGCCTCGACGGTGTCGGCGAGGATCGAGTCCTTGTTCCGGCCTCCTGTCAGCTCCTCACCCTTGCCCAGCAGAATGTGCTCGCCGATGCCGTGTCGGCGGGCAATCGATGCCAGGGCGCGCGTGTTGACGACGGCCGAACGCATCTTGGCCAACTGGCCTTCAGGCAAATCTGGGTTGTCGTAGAACAGCGACTCGGTGGCGACGAGGCCCAGAACGGAGTCGCCGAGGAACTCGAGGCGCTCGTTGGTGGGGATGCCCCCGGCTTCGAAGGCGAAGGAACGGTGCGTGAGCGCGAGACGAAAAGTCTCGGGATCAATATCGATCCCGAGACTCTTCTTCAGTGCTGCTGTGGTGTCAGTGTCCACAGTCTCAGACGTCAGCGACCTTGCGGCCCTTGTACTCGAGGTACAGCGGGGTGCCGGCTGCGTCTTCGACGACCTTGGCCTGGTGGGGGCGCGAGTACACAACGCGACCGTTCTCCACAGTCTTGACCAGGTTCGGAGCCTTGGCCTTCCACTGCGAACGACGGTGGCGGGTGTTGCTGCGCGACAATTTACGCTTCGGAACAGCCACGTCTAGCTCTCTTTCTTCTCTTCCAACAGATTCTTCAATGATGCGAACGGCGATTCGGATTCGTCCTCGTCCACCTCGAGGTCCTCCCCCAAGGTGTAGCTGAACTCCTCGCTCTCATCCCGCGAGGGATTGAACGGCAGAGCCATCACGACGGCGTCTCTGATCGCGGGCTCGAGGTCGAGCTGATCCCGGTCGATGACGTAGGAGTCTTCGTCCCCTTCGGCCTGCTCATAGACGTACATCTCCTGGATGTCCACATCTATAGGCAGCTCGATGGGTTCGAGCGTCCTCGCGTCTTCGCCGCGGGCCGTCGCCGAGACTGTGCCCGACACGTAGATTCCCTCCGACACACTCTCGAACATCAGCTCGAGCGTCAGTGGTGAACCTTGACCAACCCCGATCACTTCGATCTTGAGATCCGCTGGAGCCGACAAGGTGGTGTTCACCCGTTCCCACTCACCCGGATGACCGAGCAATCCCATGGATCTGAGATCATAGACGAATTCAGATCTGTCCTTCATGCCCTGTCCTCCTGGTGCGTTTGAGGATGTCGCTCCTGCGTTCACACGCGACTCACCATTCTAATCATTGTCAGCGGTCATTACCAATCGGTCTTCATCGGCCGTGCAGGTGTTCCTCGTCACCATCGTTCGTGATGATTGCGCCAGGTCACTGCCCCGGCGATGAGGAGCAGCGCTCCGGACATCGTGAACACGATCCCGGAGCCGGCGACGATCGTCAGCGCCGAGGCGGCCGAGGGGATCGCGACCTGGCTGAGTCGGTTGCCCGCCAGGCGGATCGAGAGCACCGCTGCCCGATTCTTCGCATCGGCCAGCGCGGACACCCACGACATGGTCAGCGGCTGGGTGAGCCCGAAGCAGAATCCCGCGACCGCGAGCAGCACCCCGAGCGTCCACGGTTGGCTGAACACGGGGATGAGGACGACGCTGATGCCGGCTATCGCCGAGGCGGTCCACAGCAGAGACAGGTCCCGCCACCTGGCCGTGAGGCTTCCGATGAAGAGCCGTGAGACCACCGAGGCCAGAGTGCGCAGGGCGAGCAGCCAGGTCACCGTAGTTACGGACAGTCCGTTCTGCTGCCCGATGAGCGGCAGGTAGGCGGTCATCAGATCGACGGCGGCGAGCGTGGCCATGGACGCGAAGATCGCCGGTTTCATCCCCCTGATCGACAGGAGCGCCCACGGCGTCTGCGCCCCTTCGGCGGCTTCGGCGCGGGAGACGTGCGGAGTCCTGCCGCGGAGCATGACGACCGCGGCGGCGATGAGGGTGAGCGCGGAGACCGCGGTCATGAACCACAGGGCGTTCGTGATGTGTGCCTGCCCGGAGGTCGCGTCGGCGACCATTCCAGCCAGGGGCAGTCCGATGGTCTGCCCGATCGAGACGCCGAGGGTGAGGTGGCCGAACTTCGATGTCATCTGGGCCGCCGGGAAGCTCTGCGGGATGAGCGCTTGGGAGGCGACCGTGGTCAGCAGCTGTCCGACGCCGAGGCTCATCGTGGCGACCAGCAGCACGCCGAGGTTGGGGGCCATGGCCGCGAGCGCGACGGGCAGGACGGACAGCACGGTTCCCGTCCACAGCACCGCGGTGGCGTACCCGCGGTCGACGAGGCGGCCGATGAAGAGGGCGGTGAGCAGTGGGACGAGCGAGTACACGGCCGTCATCAGGCCGAGGACGAACCCCGTTCCGCCGAGTTCGAGGGTGCGGTAGGAGATGAGGACGCGGACGCCGTTGTAGGTGGCGTGCGCGAGCACGGTATGGATGACGAGGCCGGGAAACCACGCCCGGTTGGCTGGAGTCGCCGCGCCCATCCCTCAGCGAGCGCCGTCGCCGGGGATGTCTCCCCGCAAAGCGTCGAGCACCGAGGTGGGGACGAGGCCTTCGATGTTCCCGCCGCCTCCGTGGACTTCCTTGATGAGTGAGGAGGAGACGTGTTCGAACTTCGGGTCGCCGGGGACGAAGATCGTCTCGAGCTCGGACAGGTGTTTGTTCATCAGCGCCATCGGCAGTTCGTAGGCGAAGTCGGTGCCCGAGCGCAGACCTTTGACGACGGCGGGGGCGCCGATTCTCGTGCAGTAGTCGACGAGGAGGCCCCCGGAGACGAGGTCGATCGTGATGTTCTGTGCGCCCCGAGTGCGTTCGTCCTCGGTCAGGGATCGACGGATGAGGTCTGCGCGGACCTCCGGGTCGAAGCGACCGGACTTCGAGGGATTGTGGACGACCGCCACGACAACCTCTTCGAACATCCGAGAGCTGCGGGCGATGATATCGAGATGACCCATGGTGATCGGGTCATAGGAACCGGGGCAGACGACCTTCATGCCCTCATCGTATCGTTCGGACGCTCACGCAGCTGCAGCCACTGATCGTCGGCGGGTGTCTCGTCGTCGTGGCCTTTGACCACCTGAGCTTCGAAACCGTCTTCGGGTCCGTGCAGACGCGAGGCCGCCTCGGCCATGATCCGGGCGACGATCGCCAGCGAACGGGGTTCGTCACCGGCGGCGACGGCCTCGGCGAGTTTGCGGTGGCTGTCGATGAGGTCGCACCGCACCTCGTAGCCGCGCTGATCGGACAGCGACAGCAGCCGGGTGTGGACCATCGAGACCTTCATGAGGTCGGTCAGCCGCGCCGATCCGGAGCACGCGACGATCGCGTGGTGGAAGTTGAGGTCGGCATCGCCGATCGTGCGCGCAACGTTCTCCTCGATGGCGTGTTCGAGCTCCCGCAGAGCCTGGCGAATCCGTGACATGGACCGCCCCTGCCGGACGATGAGCTTGACCGCCTGCGATTCGATCGCCTCGCGAACGGCGTAGACGTCGTCGATGTCTGCGGTGCGCATCCTCCTCACATGCACGCCCCGTCCGGGAGCATGCGTCATCACGCCTTCGCTGATGAGACGCTGCAGAGCCTCCCTCAAAGACGGTCGCGACACCTCGAGCAGCTCGGCCGTGCGCACCTCGTTGATCGACTGACCGGGCTCGAGCGAACCGGAGTAGATGGCGTTGCGGATCTGGTCGACGATGAGGTCGATCGTCGAAGCGCGGACCACTTTGCGCAGCACCGGGAGCTCGGAAGTCGGAGGATTCGTCACGGTCACGATCATATAACGTTGTCAGACAGTGTGACATTCGGACAACATGAGTATTGAATACTGTTCCAGAGACGCATGTCACGAGGATGTGTCGACGTTCAAGGAAGGAACAGCACATGAAACTCAAAGGACTGGCCGCCGCGACATCGATTCTCGCGCTGACGCTGACTCTCGGTGCCTGCGGCGGAAGCGACTCCGACGAGTCCGCTCTGCAGAAGGCCATCGACGAAGGAAAGATCTCCGTCGGCTTCGCCGGTGAAGCCCCGTACAGCTTCGAAGAGGGCGGCGAACTCCAAGGAGCGTCGGTCGCTCTGGCGAAAGCCGTGTTCAAGGAGCTCGGCGTCGAGGACGTCGAAGGCGTCAACACCGAGTTCGGCTCTCTCATCCCCGGCCTCAATGCCGATCGCTTCGATGCGATCTCGGCCGGCATGTCGATCCTGCCCGACCGCTGCGAACAGGCGTCCTTCGGTGACCCCGAGTTCATGTACACCACTGCCCTGATGACCAAGGAAGGCAAGCTCGACGGGATGAAGAATCTCGACGACGTCAAGGAGAAGGGCGTCAAGCTCGCCACCATGACCGGCGCCATCGAATCCGACTACGCCAAGGACCTCGGCATCAAGACCCAGCAGGTCGGCACCCCGCAGGACGGCATGGACGCCGTGACCACCGGTCGCGCCGATGTCTTCGCGCTCACCGCCATCTCGCTCAACTGGATGGCGAAGAACAGCGAGGACTCCGGTGTCGAGGTCAGCGATTCATTCGTCCAGGAGATCGACGGAGTGCCGCAGGTCGGTGCCGGTGCCACGGTCTTCCGCAGCGATGACGAGGAACTGCGCGACGAATGGAACAAGGGCCTGGAGAAGATCGTCTCCGACGAGAAGGCCTACCTCGACGTCGTCGGCGACTACGGATTCACGAAGGAAGAGCGCCCCGACGGTTCGATCACGACCGATCAGCTGTGCAAGGGCGAACTTCCCACCGCTGATTCCTGAGTCGGTTCTTCCCAAGCACCATGAATGACAATGTCACGACGTTGCTGAACTTCCTCCCACAGGTGTGGGAGGGAGTTCAGACAACCATCATCCTCACGGTCGCCGGCAGCATCGGTGCCGTCATCATCGCACTCATCCTCGGTCTGACGATGACTTCACCGAGCGCCTGGCTGCGCGTTCCGGCTCGCATCGTCGTCGAGTTCTTCCGCGGCACCTCGCTGCTCGTGCAGCTCTTCTGGCTGTTCTACGTTCTCCCGCTCCTCGGCGTCGATTTCGACCCCATGGCCTGCGGTGTCGCTGCTCTGGCACTGAACTACGGAGCCTATTCCGCCGAGGTGGTCCGCTCGTCGATCAAGACAGTGGCCCCCGGCCAGTGGGAGGCTGCGATCGCGCTGAGCCTCTCCCCCACCCGCCGCATGATCCGCGTGATCTTCCCGCAGGCGTGGGCACTGATGATTCCGTCCTTGGCGACGCTGCTCATCCAGCTGCTCAAGGGCACGGCGGTCGTCTCCTTCATCACGCTCTCCGACCTCACCGACAAGACCGAACAGCTGCGCCAGGCGACCGGCGACACGATGTTCGCCTATTCGATCAGCCTCCTCATCTACTTCGCACTGGCGTGGCTGCTCCAGGAATTCATGAACTTCCTCGAACGCAGGGCCACTGCCGCGCTGGGCCGCAAGCGCCCGAACTCGCGCACCGATCGTCGCGAGGCCAGGCGCACGGCCCGGGCCGATGCGGCACACACGAAGGCAGGTGACCTCTGATGTGGAATTGGGAATTCGCCGCCGAGGCGCTGCCGATCCTGCTCCGCGGGTTCGTCAACACTCTCATCGCCACCGTCGTCGGCACCGTCATCGCCGCGATCCTCGGCCTCATCCTGGCCGTTGCCATTCGCGGCCTGCCGCGCTGGATCAACTGGCTCGTCCGCCTCATCGTGGCGTTCATCCGCAACACTCCGCTGGTCGTCCAGCTGCTGTTCGTCTACTACGCGTTCGCCGACATTCCGGGTCTGGTCAATGTGCCTGCCCTCGTCATCGGCTTCATCGTCATCGGCATCCACTATTCGACGTACATGTCCGAAAGCTACCGAGCCGGTATCGACTCGGTGCCGCCGGGACAGTTCGAGGCCGCCACTGCGCTGTCGCTGCCGCCGGTGCGCACCTTCACCGCGATCGTGCTGCCCCAGGCGCTGCGGGCGACCATCCCGTCGCTGGGCAACTACGCTGTCGCGATGTTCAAGGACACCCCGTTCCTGTTCGCGATCTCCGTCGTCGAGCTCGTCACCGCGGCGAAGGAATTCGGCGGTTCGACCTTCGCCTACACGGAAGCCTTCACTCTGGCGGGAATCATCTTCCTCATCGCCAGCTACCCGACCTCACTGCTCATTCAGAGATTGGATCGACGCCTTGCCACCTACTGAGAACACCCCCACTGCACCATCCGCCTCGGCGACCCCGGCGATCGAGTTCAAAGACGTGGAAAAGAGCTTCGGGCCGACCACCGTGCTCAAGAACCTCAACTTCACGGTGGCTCCCGGCGAACGCGTCACCCTCATCGGGCCCAGCGGTTCGGGCAAGACGACGATCCTGCGCCTGGTGATGACCCTCGAAGAGCTCACCGGCGGATACATCTATGTCGACGGGAAGCCGCTGACCTTCGAGGAGCGCGACGGCAAACGCGTCGAGCTGCCGAAGAAGCGCACGCGTGAGATGACCACGCGCATCGGGATGGTCTTCCAGCAGTTCAACCTGTTCCCGAACATGACAGCGCTCGAGAACATCATCGAAGCTCCCGTCCATGTACTCGGCAAGTCCAAGGCCGACGCGAGCAAGGAGGCCAAGGAGCTGCTCGAACGCGTGGGCCTGGCTGACAAGGCCGATGCTCATCCGACCCGCCTCTCCGGCGGTCAGCAGCAGCGTGTGGCGATCGCCCGTGCGCTGGCGATGAGCCCGGAGATCCTCCTCCTCGACGAGGTCACCTCGGCGCTCGACCCCGAGCTCGTCGGTGACGTGCTCGGAGTGCTGCGCGATATCGCCGAGACCACGGACATCACGATGCTTCTGGTCACGCATGAGATGCAGTTCGCCCGCGATGTCTCTCACCGAGTGATGATGTTCGACAGCGGTCAGGTGCTCGAAGAGGGTCCGCCGGACCAGATCTTCAACAACCCGCAGCACGAGCGCACCCGTTCGTTCCTCTCCAGCGTGCTCTAGTCCTCCGCGGCTGCCACAGCGTCGGACTCCCCGACGAGCTGGACGAAGTGGATCGCGGTCTCGCCGAAGGTCTTCGCCCGGAAGACTTCCAGTCCGTCCGGCATCGTCGGCTCCGGCGAGCGCGCGGCGCGTTCGACGACGACGATGGACTCCATGTCCAGGTGCGTGCTCAGACGACTGAGGATCTGCGTGACCGCGTCCTCACCCAACGGGTAGGGCGGGTCCATGAACACGAGGTCGAAGACCCGTGACTCCGGGTGACTGGGTCCGGGCAGTCCGGACAGGAAGTGGAGCACATCCCCGGCGTGGACCGTCGCGGAATGGTCGAGGCCGAGCTTGTCCGCGTTGGACTCCAGCGCCCGCAGCGAGGCCAGAGAGGAATCGACGAAATCGACTTGCGCCGCGCCCCGGGACATCGCTTCGAAGCCGAGACCGCCGGAACCGGCGAATAGGTCGAGGACGTTCGCGGCCTGCAGCACTCCGTAGCCGTCGAGCATGGAGAACAGTGACTCCTTGACCCGGTCGGACGTCGGCCGGGTGTTCGCCCCCGACGGGGAGGTCAGTCTGGCCCCTTTGTGTGCTCCGGCGATGATCCTCATGTCTGCCTCCTCAGCCTGCCTCGATGAAGTGGGCGTCGTCCTCGGGCAGGACGCGCCTGATGAAGGCCTTGAGCGCAGGCACCGCTTCAAGAGTCGGGTCGATGGCCACGATCTGCTCGGCGATCGTCTTCGCTTCGGCCACGATCTCGGAGTCGCGGAGGATCGACAGATGCCGCAGTGAGGATCCGCCCCACTGGGACCCGCTGAGCACATCGCCTTCGCCGCGGGCATCGAGGTCGTATTCGGCCAGGGCGAACCCGTCCAGAGTCTCAGCCACTGCCTGCAGCCTCCCGTAGCTCTCGTCCGTCTCGCTCATTTCGGTGAGCAGGAAGCACAAGGCCGAGCTGCCGTCACGGCCGACGCGTCCGCGCAGCTGGTGCAGCTGAGCGACGCCGAAGTTCTCGGCTTCGATGATGACCATCATCGTCGCCCGTGCGACGTCGACGCCGACCTCGATGACCGTCGTCGAGACGAGGATCTCGATATCGCCCCTGCCGAAGTCCGCGAGCACCCGGTCCTTCTCCGCGGCGGACATCCGCCCGTGCAGCAGGCCGAACTTCTTGTCGGAGAGCTCCGGGGTCTCCTGCAGCTTCCGCGTGATGTCTTCGATGCCCTGCTTCTGACCGAGCACCTCCCCGGATTCCGGATCTTCGATGTCCATCGGTTCGATCCGCGGGAAGACGACGAAGACTCCCCTCCCGTCCTCGACGGTCTGCCGCATGAGCTCCCGCACCCGGGCATACCAGTTCGGTTGGTCGACGATCGGCACCACATGCGTGGCGATGTCCTTCGGGCCCGCCGGCATCTCGTCGAGCGTCGAGATATCGAGGTCGGCGAAGACCGTCATCGCCACCGTGCGCGGAATCGGAGTCGCCGACATCACGAGGGTATGCGGGGTCGTCTCTCCGCCCTTGGCGCGCATCGCCTCACGCTGTTCGACACCGAAGCGGTGCTGCTCGTCGACGACGATGAGACCGAGGTCGGCGAACATCGTCGACGCCGACAGCAGCGCATGTGTGCCGACGACGATGTCGATGTTCCCGGTGACGAGGTCGAGGGCGAGTTCACGACGGTCCTTCGCAGGCATCGACCCGGTCATCAGAGCCACCGTCACCTGATCGTCGTCGGAGAGCAGCGGCGACAGCGCCATCTGTTCGTCGAGGAGGCTCTGGATGGAATGGAAATGCTGAGCGGCGAGCACCTCGGTGGGGGCGAGCATGGCGGCCTGGGCGCCGGAGTCGACCGCGGTGAGCATGGCCCGCAGAGCCACGAGGGTCTTACCGGAGCCGACGTCACCGTGCAGGAGCCGGTGCATCGGCCGATCGGCGGCCATGTCCTCGGCGATCTCCTCGCCGACCCGGACCTGGGAGACAGTGAGAGTGAAGGGCAGGTCGTCATCGAAGCGGCGGCTCTTCGCCCCTTGGGTGAGCAGCGGTGTCGCCTTCTCCGCGGCCAGGGTCGCCTTGCGGGAGGCGAATTCGGTCTGCAGGGCGAGCGCTTCCTCCCACTTCCACCGCAGCCGGGCCCGTTCGACATCCTCGATCTTCCGCGGCCGGTGCATGTCCTCGAGCGCGGTGCGCAGATCCGGCAGTTCGTGGGCCTCCCGCAGCCCTTTCGGCAGCGGGTCCTCGAACTCTTCGTCTCCGGCGACGGTGAGCAGGGTCTTGATCGAACTCCACAGCCGGGACTGAGCGATGCCTTTGACGGCGGGGTAGATGGGGAACGGGGAATTGAGGTCCTCGGGAGTCCATTCGTGGTCATCCTCGGTGCGGTTGAGCCACACCGGTGACGCCAGGGTCAGCTGCCCGCGGAACGATTCGACCTTGCCGCCGAAGACGACGGTCAGCCCCGGCTTCAGCGACTTCTCCAACCAATACTGGTTGAAGAACGCGATCTTCATCGACTGCTTCCCGTCGTGGACGATGACCTCGGTGATGGTGCCTTTCCGCTGCTTCATCCGCCGCGTCTCCACCCGGATGACTTCGGCCTGGATGATGGCGGTCTCTCCCAGAGGCAGTTCGCCGAGTTCCGTGCGCTCCCCGGGCACGAGGTAGCGCCGGGGGAAGAAGCGGAGTAAATCAGTGACCGTATACACCCCGCGTTTGGCCAGGTGAGTGCGGTCGGCCTTGCGGAAGTTGTCTTCGAGCCGGGTCGTCATTCGACCCCCATGATCACGAGCACCCCGGGGTCTCTGGCATCGATGTCCTGGAAGTGGACGGTCCCATGCGACTTCTGGATCCAGTCCCGCAGATGGTCGAGCACCTCCGGTGCGCAGTCGGGTCCGTGGACGACGGTGAGCAGCTCACCCCCGGCCCCGAGCAGCCGATCGGCGAGCTTCTCGACCAAGGTCCGCAGCTCCGTGCTCTGAGTCTTCGCTCTGCCCTCGATGAATACGCGGTAGAACTGCGCCGGATGAGTCGCCACAGCCGTGCCCAGACCAGAGCCCGTGCCCTGCCCCGAACCTGCACCAGCCGCCGCGCGGCCTTCCCCGTCCTCGTGGACGACGGGCAGCATCCCTGTCGGCGGGTCGGAGGCGAGCTGATCGGCCGAATAGATCGTGCCCACCCTGGTGCCCGCGGCCGCTTCGGTCATGTCCGCAAAGATCTCCCCCGCCGGTGCGAAGGGATCGTAGACGGCCAGGGCCGAGAGCAGGGTGGCGACGTTGCGGGAGCGCACGACATGCGCGCCCAGCCCGGTCAGGGACTTCAGCGCCGAGGTGGAGCTGGGGATGACGATGACCGCCCGGTCCTCGGCGGCGATGAGTTCGGACATCGTCTCAAACAGGTCCCCCACCTCCGGGGTCAGCGCCGTGGCTCCGTTGAGCGCGGTGTGCATGAGCAGTCCCGTGCCCTTGACCAGGGCGATGAGCTTCGTCTCGCCCTCCTCCTCGTGCATGCGCAGGTCTTCCATATCGAGCCGAGCGATCCCAAACTCGCCGAGGCGGTCGATGACGGTCGCGGCGGTCGCTTCGTCGGCGACGTGGACGTGGACCTTGGCCGCGTTGATGACGATGGAGGTCCCGCCGAGGCGGTCGAGTTCGTCGCCGAGCGAGTCGGTGGGTTCGGTGGCGAGGACGGCGACGATCTCGAGTTCGTCGGCGGTGGCTTCGTGGATGATCTTCGGTGCGCGGGCCACCTCGGCGAGCATCGAATCCTGCGGTGTGCGGCCGGTGACGGTGGCGTAGAGGAGGTCGAAGAGTTCGACGATTCCCGTCGATCCGGCGTCGACGACCTCGGCCTCGCGCAGCACCGTGAGCTGTCCGGTGGTCTCACGCAGGGCGGATCGGGAGCGTTCCCGCACGGCCGCGATGACGTCGATCAGGGAGGCTCCGTCGTCGGCTTGCTCACGGGCCTCGGTGGCCATGGCGTCGAGCACAGTGAGCATGGTGCCGTCGACGGGTCGGGCGACGGCGGCCCGGGCCCGGTCGGACGCGGTCTCCAGGGCGGTGGCCATGGCGTCGGCGGTGGCCACGGTGACTCCGGCCAGGGCATCGGCGACTCCCTGCAGAGCGACGGCGAGGATGAGTCCGGAGTTGCCGCGAGCGCCGCGTCCGGCTCCGGCGGCCAGTGCCGCGACGACCTGGGGGAGGGTGACGGGTCCGGTGAGCTCTTCCACGGCGAGGTAGGCGGCACGCAGGGTGTGGTACATGTTCGTGCCGGTGTCGCCGTCGGGGACGGGGAAGACGTTGAGCTCGTCGATCTCGGTGCGCTCCTTGCGCAGCCGGTCGACGGCGCGGCGGGCCCAGCGTGCGGCCAGACGACCGTTGAGGCTGATGGCGTTGCTCATGTCACTTCCCGAAATGGCTGAAACCGCTCGCCGGCACGGGTGTGCCGTCGAGGCTGACATCGTGTCCGGTGCGGACCCGTCCGATTCTCCGCCAGCCTACTCCAGGGGACTGACGCGACGGCGCAGACGCGGCGAAACCGTGGTCCTCTCCCCCGTCCAGGACCCAGGACAGGGCCAGATCCTCCGCTGTCGCAGCCGTCCCATTCGCTGACCGCGCATCGAGCACGAATTCGGCCGCCGGCAGCAGCGGGTCGATGAGGTCGGCCAGCAGAGCCCTATCGAGCTCGATGCCCACCCCCGAGGCGGTCGCCACCCGGGCGAGGTCGAGGCTGAGTCCGTCGGAGACGTCGATCATCGCAGACGCCCCGATCACACGCAGTGCACCGTAGTCCGGCCGTGGGGCCAATTGAGTCTCGATGAGGGGACGCAGTTCCGGGCCGGCGGTCTCGCGTCGCAATCCGGCGAAGAGCAGGTCGAGTCCGGCGGCTGCCCGTCCGACCGTCCCGGCCAGATAGAGAGAATCCCCGGGCTGGGCGCCGGAGCGCAGAATCGCGGAACCCTCCGGCACCGTTCCGAGTGCGGTGATGGCGATGACGATGAGTTTGGATGACGACAGATCGCCCCCGATGATCGGCACCGTGCATTCCAGCGCGGCACCTGTCCGCTCGGCTTCGTCGAAGAGCCCGGAGTACAGCGCTTCGAGGTCGGCGATATCAGTGTCATCCGGTATGGCCAGGGACACGAGCAGTCCGTGCGGGACCGCGCCCATGGCGCAGACATCGGCAAGATTCTGGGCCGCGGCCTTGACCCCGAGCTTCTGCCAGTCCAACCACTCGCGAGTGAAGTCCTCGTTCTCCACGAGCATGTCCGCGGTCGAGACGAGTCGCCCCTCCGGTGCGGTCACGGCTGCGTCGTCCCCGGGCCCGACGATCACGTGCGTGCTGCTGGGATTGCGGCCCAGCACGCGGGAGATGATGTGCGATTCGCCAAGTTCGGACAGTCGGGTCATGGCTCCAGGTTATCGGGCGATACGGTAGTCCTATGAGATCTCGCCCTGCTTCGACGCGCCGCAGCGCTCGGCCCGCGCACCGTCGTCGTTCTCTCGCCTTCGTCGCTCTGGCCACGGTGCTCACCGGTCTGGCAGTGACCGGGTGTTCGCGCACCGTCATCGTCGAACCGGCCAAGGACGCGGCGAATCCGAAGTGTGCCGACATCCTGCTCACCCTGCCCGATGAGATCTCGGGTGAGAAGGCACGCACGACCTCCTCACAGGGCACGAAGGCCTGGGGGGATCCCAACGTCGCGGTGCTGCGCTGCGGAGTCACTCCTCCCGGCCCGACGACGGATCAGTGCGTGAGCGTCTCCGGGGTCGATTGGATCTCGAAGCCGGTCGAGGACGATGATTCGACGTGGAGGTTCACCAGCTACGGCCGCACTCCTGCCGTCGAGGTGCTCGTCAACCGCAAGGCCGAGTCAGGCAACGATGTGCTCGCCGCGGTCTCACCGACCCTGTCGAAGCTCCCGCCGGAGAACGAGTGCGTCGGAGCCGAGGACATCGCCGGCTAGAGGGCCCGTTGGAGACGCGGCTGCTCCGCGGACTCGCTTGCTCCGCGGCCCGCGCGCCTACTTCGCGCGGGCGTGGTCGATCAGGGCGATCGAGATGAGTTCGCCGATGAGTTCGGAATACTCGAGTCCCGACTGCGCCCACATGAACGGATACGCCGAGGTGGGGGTGAACCCGGGCAGGGTGTTGAGTTCGTTGATGACGACCTCGCCGGTGTCCGTGACGAAGGTGTCGACGCGGGCCAGACCGGTGCAGTCGAAGAGACGGAACACCGAGGCGGCCAGCTCCCGAACCCGGGCGGTCACCGTCTCGTCGAGATCGGCGGGGCAGGTGACCTCGGCATCGGCGAGGTCGAGGTACTTCGCGTCGAAATCATAGAAGGAGTGGTCGCCGCTGACCCGGATCTCTCCGGGAGAGGACACTCGCAGCTCCGAGTCATAGACGGAACCGAGCACGGCGCATTCGACCTCACGGCCGCTGACCTCGGGTTCGACGATGACTTTGGAGTCGTGCTCGAAGGCGCCGAGCAGGGCTGCTTCGAGGTCGGCCGCCTCGGCGACCCGGCTGACTCCCATGGACGATCCGGCACGGGCGGGTTTGACGAACACGGGCAGGCCGAGCGCGGCCACTCGCCTCTCCGCCTCCGCGCGGTCTGCGGCCCACATCGTCTCGGTCACGAGCTCCCACGGGCAGGTGGGGATTCCGGCGTGGGCCATGAGTGACTTCGTATAGTGCTTGTCCATGCTCGCTGCGGAGGAGAACACACCGGAGCCGACGAACGCGGTGTCGCTGAGTTCGAACAGTCCCTGCAGCGTTCCGTCCTCACCGAAGCGGCCGTGCAGGAGTGGGAAGAATACATCGACCGCACCCAGTTCGGTGTATGTGCCCTCGGCATCGCGCCGCAGCAGCGGTGACCCGTCGGCGGAGACCGGAGGGATCACCTCGGTGCCGTTGTCCGTGACCTCAGGCATATTGTCCGGGTCGAAGCGCATGCTCGCCCAGTCGTCGACGACCCGCCACACACCGGTCTTCGTGATGCCGATCGGCAGTACGTCGAAGGCATCGGCGTCGATGGCACCGATCACACCGGCCGCGGTGACGCAGCTGACGGAGTGCTCGCTCGAACGGCCTCCGAAGAGGACTGCGACAAGGGGCCGGTGATCGTTGTCTGCCATGAGTTTCCTTGCTGAAGTGGTACTCCCGTGCCCTCGGACCGGACACGGGTGCGCACAGCTGGTCAGGTGTGCGCGGACTGAAAGACTTTAGCTCACTTGGCCTCGTACGTGCATTCCAGCCACGCCCGGCCGATGCCCTTGAAGAACATGTTGAAGCCGGCGAAGGCAGGTGTTGCGGATTCGTCGATGCCCAGCGGTTCGGCCAGAGCGGTGACGATGAAGAAGTAGCGGTGCGGTCCATGGCCCTCCGGTGGGGCGGCACCGACGAAGCGGGGTTCGCCGGCGTCGTTGCGCAGGGTCACGGCTCCGCTGGGCAGGAGGTCGGCGGCCGGGTCGCCGGCGTTGGTCTCGAGGCTCGTCACCGAGGCGTCGAGGTCCGTGACGACCCAGTGCCAGAAGCCCGAACCGGTGGGAGCGTCGGGGTCGTAGCAGGTCACGGCGAAGGCCTTGGTCTCTTCGGGGAACCCGGACCAGGACAGCTGCGGAGAGACGTCCTCACCGCCGGGCACGCCCATGGCGCCGGAGAGCTGGGGGCCGGTGAGCACCCCACCGTCTTCGATGTCGGTGCTCGTCAGCGTGAAGGTGGGAAGTTCGGGAAGATTGAAGAACGGTGAGTTGGCGCTCATGAGTACTCCTAGGTTTCCAGCGGGTGCCTGAGATTCGATGTGGCTCAGGCAGGTGGTCCTTCGTGCTTACGCTTCCGAGACAACAGCAATCCGGCGAGTTCGTCAACCTGCAGTTTTCCGCTGAGAACCGCACAGACCGCCTCGGTGATGGGGAGGTCGACGCCGTTGAGTCGACCCAGGGCGAGGACGGCGGGAGCGGATTTCACGCCTTCGGCCGTCTGTGAAGTGTGGGCGATGACGTCCTCGAGGCTCATCCCCTCACCGAGGTGGCGCCCGAAGGTGCGATTGCGCGACAGGGGCGAGGCGCAGGTGGCCACGAGGTCGCCGAGCCCGGCGAGTCCCGACAGGGTGTGCGCCTCGGCGCCCATGGCCGCGGCCAGGCGAGAGGTTTCGGCGAGCCCGCGGGTGATGATCGACGCCTTCGAATTGTCGCCGAGCTTCTGTCCGTCGGCGATGCCTACAGACAAGGCGATGATGTTCTTGATCGCTCCGCCGATCTCGACGCCGACGACGTCGGTGTTCGTATACGGGCGGAAGTACGCGTTCGCGCTGATCTCCGCGACCACCTCGGCGGTGGTGATGTCGGAGGACGCGACGACGGTGGCGGTGGGCTGCCGGTCGGCGATCTCACGCGCCAGGTTGGGTCCGGAGACGACGGCGATCTGGGATTCGTCGACCTCGGCAACCTCGGCGATGACCTCGGACATGCGTTTGCCGGTGTCGACTTCGATGCCCTTCATCAGGCTCACGAGCTTCACACCCTCACGCAGATGCGGCTTCCACCGGGTGAGGTTCTCCCGCAGGGTCTGGGCGGGGACGGCGAGGACGATGACGTCGGCGTCGGTGACGGCGGCGATGTCGTCATCGGTGGCACTGAGCAGCTCGGGCAGGTCCCGATCGCCGAGGTAGCGCTCGTTCGTATGGGAGGTGTTGATCTCCTCGGCGACCTCGGGGCGGCGGGCCCAGAGAGTGACGGGGAACCCGGCGTCGGCGATGACCGCGGCGTAGGTCGTCCCCCACGATCCGGCTCCGAGGACTGCGATCTTATCCACGCTCATTCGTCCGTCTCCTCAGTCGCGAATCGGGTCGGCAGCTCACGGCCGGAGAGGTCGGCGACCATGGCCGCGATCGTGTTCTTCAGCCGGTGGGAGAGCTCCCCCATAGTCGACTTCTCATTCCGGTGGGGCCACAGGTCCGAGTAGTCCAGGGCGGGCCCGAACTCGACGACGCAGTCGTGGCTGAAGGGCCTGAAGCACAGACGCTTCTTGTCCCCGCGCGGGTAGATCTCGTTCAGCCCCCAGTGGGCGACGGGGATGATCGGCGCTCCGGTCTCCAGCGCCAGGCGGGCGGTGCCGGTCTTGAAGTGCTGGGGCCAGAAGTCCGGATCCTTCGTCAGCGTGCCCTCGGGGTAGATGACGACGGTCTCGCCCTTAGCCAGGGCCTGCTTCGCATACGCCAAGGAGTCGCCTGCCTGCGCCGAGGCACGGAGGACGGGGATCTGACCGACGCGTTTGAGGATCGTGCCGAGGATGCCCGTGAACAGGGTGGACTTCGCGAGGAAGTGCGGCAATCGGCCGTTGCGCTTCAGCGCGAGGCCCACGAGGATCGGGTCGAGGTGGTTCGCATGGTACGCGGCGACGATCATGCCCTCCCCCTCGGGCGGGAGGTTGCCCAGGCCCTTCACACGGATCTTCGTGGCCGTGCGCATCAGGCCGTAGGCGGCCGTGGCTGCGACGGTGCCGGCCCGGTTCTGCGACCGCACCGAGGCGGGGTCGAAGGAGACGAGTGCGTGATCGACCACGTCCGCTTCGCGTCCGGGACCGTGGTCGGCCCTCATGCAGACACCTCGGCGCCGAGGCCGATGAGTTTGTCGAGGAAGTTCTCGTATCCGCGGTTGATCAGCTCGATGCCGTGGACTTCGCTCGTGCCCTGGGCGGCGAGTGCGGCGATGAGGTGGCTGAAGCCGCCGCGCAGATCGGGAACGTCGATGCGGGTGCCCTTGAGGTCGGTGGGTCCCGACACGACCGCCGAATGCTGGTAGTTCATCCGTCCGAAGCGGCAGGGGGTGCCGCCGAGGCATTCGCGGTAGAGCTGGATCTGCGCACCCATATCGCGCAGGGCGTCGGTGAAGCCGAACCGGTTCTCATACACGGTCTCGTGGATGATCGACAGACCTTCGGCCTGGGTCATCGCGACGACCAGCGGCTGCTGCCAGTCGGTCATGAAGCCGGGGTGGACGTCGGTCTCGAGAGCGAAGGATCGGAGTTTGCCGCCGGGGTGGCGGAAGCGGATGCCGTTCTCCTGCACATCGAATTCGCCGCCGATCTTGCGGAACACGTTGAGGAACGTGATGAGCTCCGGCTGGCTGGCGCCTTCGACGAAGATGTCTCCGCCGGTGGCCAGTGCCGCCGAGGCCCAGGATGCGGTCTCGTTGCGGTCGGGCAGGGCACGGTGGATGAACCCGCGGAGGGTGTCGACGCCCTCGATGCGCACCACGCGGTCGGTGTCGACGGTGATGATCGCGCCCATCTTCTGCAGCAGCGCGATGAGGTCCATGATCTCCGGTTCGATGGCCGCTCCCCGCAGCTCGGTCACACCTTCGGCGCGGACCGCGGTCAGCAGCACCTGCTCGGTGGCTCCGACGGAGGGGTAGGGCAGTTCGACCTTGGTGCCCTTCAGGCGGCTGTGCGCCTTGAGCATGATGCCGCCGGGGGTCTTGTCGACCTCGGCTCCGAACTTGCGGAGCACATCGAGGTGGAAGTTGATGGGGCGGTCGCCGATATGGCAGCCGCCGAGGTCGGGGATGAACGCCTGACCGAGGCTGTGCAGGAGAGGTCCGCAGAAGAGGATCGGGATGCGGGAGGATCCGGCGTGGGCGTCGATGTCGACGATGGAGCCCTGAGCCACATCGGCCGGGTCGAGGTGGAGTTCGCCGTCGGGCTGGTCCCCGTCGGGGCCGGAGGTGACGCGGACTCCGTGGAGTTCGAGGAGTCCGGTGACGATCTCGACATCGCGGATGTTGGGCACGCCGCGCAGCACGGACGGGGTCTCACCGAGCAGAGAGGCCACCATCGCCTTGGGCACCAGGTTCTTGGCGCCGCGGACTCGGACGGTGCCGTCCAGCGGATTTCCCCCACGTACTTCGAGCATGTTCCTCCCTGATTCCGATGATCGGATCCGGGCGGGATGCCACCCGGAGACGGTGCCCCACGATTGCTGCGGGCACCGTCCTAGACTAACCCAGCCGACGGTATCCCACCGATTCGCCTAGGCGGCCCACCGTCACGTCCGGACGTGTGACGGTGGGCATCCTCGGCGAGTGTGGATCGGTGCGGGTGGGCCGGCTTAGGCGAGGGTCAGACCTTGGCGGGCAGGGTCGTCGGCTTGAAGGCGAAGCGGGAGGATTCGTAGGCGACGATCTCGTCTTCCTTGGCCAGGGTGAGACTGATGTCGTCGTGGCCTTCGAGCAGGCGCCAGCGCGTGTAGTCGTCGATCTGGAAGGACACGGTGACGGTGTCGCACGTCACGGTCTTCTCGTTCAGGTCGACGGTGATCGAGGTGCCGGGATGGTTCTCGAGGATCTTCCAGATGAGTTCGATGTCGGCCTGTTCGAGCTGGGCGGCCAGCAGGCCCTCCTTGCCGGAGTTGCCGCGGAAGATATCGCCGAAGCGGGAGGACAGGACGACCCGGAAGCCGTAGTCCTTGAGCGCCCAGACGGCGTGTTCGCGGGAGGAGCCGGTGCCGAAGTCGGGGCCGGCGACGAGGACGGAGCCGGATGCGAAATCGGGGTCGTTGAGGACGAAGTCGTTGTTGGTTCGCCAGCGGTAGAACAGGGCGTCCTCGAAGCCGGTGCGGGTGACCCGTTTGAGGAACTTCGCGGGGATGATCTGGTCGGTGTCGATATTGGATCGGCGCAGAGGAACGCCGATGCCGGTGTGGGTGGTGAAAGCTTCCATGGCTCGTCCTCCTTATCAGTCGTTCGCCGAGACGGGTGTCAGGTTGAGGGACAGGCGATTGTCGGCCCATTCCACGGGTTCGGCATCCCGCGGCAGGTCCGCGACGTCGCCCGGTGACGACAGCGTGCCGCGCACCGCGGTGGCCGCGGCCACGAGCGGCGAGACGAGGTGGGTGCGACCGCCCTTGCCCTGGCGGCCCTCGAAGTTGCGGTTCGAGGTCGAGGCGCAGCGTTCGCCTTCGGCCAGCTGGTCCGGGTTCATCCCTAGGCACATCGAGCAGCCGGCGAAGCGCCATTCGCCGCCGAAATCCTTGAAGATGACGTCGAGGCCTTCTTCTTCGGCCTGGAGGCGGACCTTCGCGGAGCCGGGGACAACCATGAAGCGGACGTTGTCGGCCTTCTTGCGTCCGCGGACCACCTCGGCGGCGGCCCGGAGATCTTCGATCCGGGAGTTCGTGCAGGACCCGAGGAAGACGGTGTCGACTTCGATCTCGCGCAGCGGCGTGCCCGGGGTCAGACCCATATAGGCCAGCGCATTGGCGGCGGCGGCCTTGTCGTTCTCGTCGGTGAAGTCGTCGGGGCTGGGCACGCTCGCCGACAGCGGCAGGCCCTGGCCGGGGTTCGTTCCCCAGGTGACGAAGGGTTCGATGTCTTCGGCCTTGAGGACCACCTCGGCGTCGAATTGCGCGCCTTCGTCGGTGTAGAGGGTCTTCCAGTACTCGACGGCGGCGTCCCAGTCTTCGCCTTCGGGGGCGTGGGGGCGGCCCTTGACGTACTCGAAGGTCGTCTCGTCGGGGGCGACCATTCCGGCGCGGGCACCGGCTTCGATCGACATATTGCAGATCGTCATCCGGGCTTCCATGGACAGCTGGCGGATGGCCGAGCCGCGGTATTCGAGCACGTAGCCCTGTCCCCCGCCCGTGCCGATCTTCGCGATGATGGCGAGGATGATGTCCTTGGCGCTCGAGCCTTCGGGCAGGTCGCCGTCGACGGTGATCGACATCGTCTTGAAGGGCTTGAGGCTGAGCGTCTGCGTGGCGAGCACGTGTTCGACCTCGGAGGTGCCGATGCCGAAGGCGAGCGCTCCGAAGGCGCCGTGGGTGGAGGTGTGCGAATCGCCGCAGACGACCGTGGTGCCCGGCTGGGTCAGGCCCAGCTGCGGTCCCACGACGTGGACGATGCCCTGGTCGGCGTCGCCGAGGCTGTGCAGGCGGATGCCGAATTCCTCGGCGTTCTTGCGCAGGGTGTTGATCTGCGTGGCCGAGGTCGGTTCGGCGATCGGCTTGTCGATGTCCCAGGTCGGGGTGTTGTGGTCCTCGGTGGCGATGGTGAGGTCGGGGCGGCGCACGGGGCGCCCGGCGAGTCGGAGTCCGTCGAAGGCCTGCGGGCTGGTCACCTCGTGGACGAGGTGGAGGTCGATGTAGATAAGGTCCGGCGCACCGTCAGCACCAAGTGAGACGACGTGATCGGCCCAGACCTTCTCGGCCAATGTGCGTGGCATGGTTCCTCCCGCCGGTGCAGGGATCTCTGCACCCGATGTAGACCTGACGGGCCGAGGTACGGCGCGTCGATGAACTGCGATGTGTGCACTGGAGTGAGTGCGTATTCGAAATCTACTCGGCCGTATCGCAATGCGAACTTGCATCTCGCCCACTGAGACGCGCACAATGGTGCCTATGACAAGCATAGGTAGCGGCGTCGGGGTCATCGACAAGGCCGCAATGGTTCTCTCCGCACTTGAGGCCGGACCCGCCTCTCTCGCCGAATTGGTGACGCTGACCGGACTGGCACGCCCCACTGCCCACCGCCTGGCTGTTGCCCTCGAATTCCACCGCATCGTCGGTCGCGACCTGCAGGGACGTTTCGTCCTCGGGCCGCGCCTGGCCGAACTGTCGTCGGCCGCCGGCGAGGACCGCCTGTTGGCCGCGGCCGGGCCGGTGCTCGGTCAGCTGCGCGATCAGACGGGCGAGTCCGCTCAGCTCTTCCGCCGTCAGGGCGATCTGCGTCTGTGCGTGGCCGCGGCCGAGCGCCCCGTAGGGCTGCGCGACTCCGTGCCGATCGGTGCGACGCTGTCGATGCGCGCCGGCTCTGCGGCTCAGGTGCTGCTGGCCTGGGAGGAACCGGACCGCCTGCACACGGGTCTGCGGGGTGCCCGGTTCTCCGCGACCATGCTCTCCGGGGTGCGTCGCCGAGGCTGGGCCCAGTCCATCGCCGAACGCGAACGGGGCGTCGCCTCGGTGTCGGCTCCCGTGCGCGGGCCGAGCAATCGGGTGGTCGCGGCCGTTTCGATCTCCGGACCGGTCGACCGGCTCACCCGACAGCCCGGTCGCCTGCACGCGAAGTCGGTCATCGACGCAGCGCGTGCTCTGACCGAGGCACTCGTGCGCGGCTGAGTCCGACTCTGCTCCCATCGCGCCTCGCCCAGCGGCGAACGGTCTGACCGCGGGCCCGGAGGATCATCCCTCCGGGCCCGCGGTCGTGCATCGCCCGTCGGCCCGGCCTCCGGGGCTTGTACGATGGCTCCATGATCGCCGCTCAGAGACGCAACATCATCGTCGATACGATCGAGAGAGACGGCGCCGTCTCCATCGCCTCCCTGTCGGAGAAGCTCGATACTTCGGCCGTGACCATTCGCCGTGACCTCGATCAGCTCGCAGAGGAGGGCAGACTCATCCGCACCCATGGCGGTGCGGTCCTCGCCTCGAGCGCGCGGGAGTCGAGCTATGCGGAGAAGCTCGAGCAGGCGCTGGCCGAGAAGTCGGCGATCGCTCGCGCTGCGGCGACGCAGGTGCGCAACGGCGATGTCGTGGCCCTCGGGCCGGGAACGACGACAGAGCTGTTGGCCAAGCAGCTCGTGACGCGTTCGGGTCTGCGCGTGGTGACGAATTCGCTGCTCGTCGCCGAGGCCATGGTCTCCTCCCCCGACAACGAGGTCATCGTCGTCGGCGGACTGCTGCGCCATTCGATCCGGGCCTTCGTCGGCGGCGGCACGGTGTCTCAGCTGCTCGGCCTGCGTGCCGACACCGTCTTCCTCTCCGGGAACGGACTGGCCGCGGACTTCGGCCTGTCGACGCCGGCGTTCCCCGTCGCCGATACGGATCGGGCCATGGCCGCCGGGGCAGGGCGCGTGACCGCGCTCGTCGATCATACGAAGGTGGGCCTCCGCTCATCGGTGCTCACCGTTCCGACCGAGCAGATCCAGCAGCTCATAACCGATTCGAAGAGCGAGGAATCCGAACTCGCTTCCCTGCGCGAGGCGGGCGTCGAGGTCGAGGTCGTCTGACTCTCGCCAGCAAACGATCAGAACTGTTCAGCTTCGATCACTAGCGATCAGGCTCACAATCCTCTAAAGTGTCCACTCGGGTGTCTTACACCACACGCAGCCATGCACTGACGCATTACGAAGCGATGCACTGACGCATATGGAGGAACCTTGGAAGCAATCCGCTTGGACGCACAGTGGATCGACTATCTGCTGATAGCGATCTACTTCATCTTCGTCCTCGGCATCGGTTGGTTCGCCAAGCGCGGGATCTCCTCGAGCATCGAGTTCCTCCTCTCCGGAAGGAGCCTGCCTGCTTGGGTCACGGCTCTCGCGTTCGTCTCGGCCAACCTCGGCGCCGTGGAGATCATGGGCATGTCCGCCACGGGTGCCCAGTACGGCATGCCGACGATGCACTACTTCTGGATCGGCGCGGTCCCGGCGATGCTGTTCCTCGGCGGAGACGTCGCCGACGAAGGCGCCCATTGCGGCCTCCGAACCGGCGAGGAACTTCAGCTTGTTCTCCGCTCGGCGGGGGCTCGTGATCTCGAGGTGGAGCCAGTCGGCGCGGCGGTCGGCACTGTTGACCGGCGCCTGGTGCCAGGCCGCGATATACGGTGTGGGACTCGGGTAGAGGCCGTCGATGCGGCGCAGCACCTCCGGATAGACGCGAGCCAGATCGTCACGCTCGGACTCGTCGAGCTCGTCGACGCTTCCCACCTGGCGGCGCGGAACGAGGTGGACCTCGATCGGCCAGCGGGCCGCGAAGGGCACGAAGGCGGAGAAGTGATCGGTCTCAAAGATCATTCGCTCCCCTGCCTCGCGTTCGAAGGCGAGCACATCGCCGAGCAGCGGCCGACCGGTCCGGCGCAGGTGTTCACGCGCCCGGGCCGAGGTGATCGCGGTGTGCGGGGTGACATAGGGGTAAGCATAGATCTGACCGTGCGGGTGGTTCATCGTCACCCCGATCTCCTCCCCGCGGTTCTCGAACATGAAGACCTGTTCGATGCCCGGCAGGGCAGAGAGTTCGGCGGTCCGATCGGCCCACGCGTCGATGACGGTGCGGGCGCGTGCGGTGCCCAGGCATGCGAAGGAACCCGTGTGCTCCGAGGAGAAGACGACGACTTCGCAGCGACCGTATCCCGGTCCCGACAGCGCAGAGGTCACGGTTTCGACGGAGTCCGCGGCCGCCTCGGCGAAGGTGGTGTCCACGCTCTGAGCGGACGGAACATCACCGAGGCCGGGACCCAGGGAGGGGAATCGGTTCTCGAAGACGGCGACGTCGAAGTCCACGGCCGGGATCTCTGTGGGACGATCCGGCGTCGACGGGCACAGCGGACATTCGGCGGCGGCGGGCAGGTGGGTGCGGGTCTGCCGGTGCGTGGCCACGGCGACCCATTCGCCGGTGAGAACATCGAAGCGCAGGGTTCCGCTGTCTGGTCGCGAATCGTGCGGCCGAGGGTCGGCGGCGATCGTCGGCGCAGGTGAGTCGAGGTCCTGGAAGAACAGGATCTCACGACCATCGGACAGGTTCGCCCGGCGATGCGACGCTGGCATCTGACCTCCCAAAAATTATCATTTTAGATCATAATGCTAACATCCGGCGGCTGAGATGCGCGTGGACGGCGTAGAATATCTGCAACTGTTCTTCCCGCGCTCGAGCACCCTGGAGACCCATGACCGCCACGATCGAACTCGCCTGCGACGAGTCAGCGGCGGTCATCTCCTCCATCGGCGCGAGCCTGGTTCGCTTCAGCGTCGGCGATCGTCCGGTCGTGGTGCCGATGAACGCCTTCGACGGAGCCGTGCTCGCGCCATGGCCGAATCGAATCGATGGGGGTCGTTACGACTTCGCCGGAGACAGCCACCGGCTGCCGATCACCGAACCCGAGCGGGATGCTGCACTGCATGGCCTCGTCGCCGATGTGCCGTGGTCCGTGGTCGAGCGCACCGAGTCGACGGTCAGTCTCGAATACACGCTGGAGCCGACCGAGGGATATCCGTTCGCGTTCGATCTGCAGGTGGATTTCGAACTCGCCGAGGCGGAGCTGCGCATGCGCGCACGCGCCCTGAACACGGGATCGGCTCCCGCACCGTTCGGTTTCGGATTTCATCCGTGGCTCTCGGCCGGGGATGGTGAGCTCGTCGACGAGGCTCAGCTCGTCATTCCCACTGCGCACTGGCACGAGACCGATGAGCGGCTCATCCCCACGGCTGTTCGCCCCTTCGATGACGGCACTGCAGTCCCGGCCGATCATGCCTCCGATGATTCCGCATGCATGGTGTGCAAGGACTTCCGGGCGCTGCGCCTCATCGGCGGAACGATCCTCGATGATGCGTACGGCTCACCTCGGCGCGGGGACGACGGGTGGTCTCGAGCACGGCTGAAGGGTGCCGATCTGCGCGAGGTCGTCGTCGGGATGGGTCCCGGTTTCCGCACCTGGCAGGTGTGCACGGGCGACGGCCTCGATGAGGATCTGGCTCGTCGGGCGATTGCGATCGAGCCGATGACGTGCCCTCCGAATGCGTTCGCCGCCGGCGAGGCCGGAGAGGACTTCGACGTCATCGCCACCGGTGACGAGCTTGCCGTCGAGTGGAGCGTCGCCCTCACTGAGGCAGACGTCGCTTCGCCTTCCCTCCCAGAATGACAGTCACCCTGCCGCGAGTCGGCGCATGCTGATAGGTTGCAACTACAGGCAGATATCAGGCGAGCGTGCCCTGCCCTGGGTGCGTTCCATTCTCGAAGGGGACACCATGTCGACACCGCAGAACCCGAACGACCCGAACAGCAGCTCGGCTGAGCAGAACCTCGACGGCCAGAACCCCGGCGCGAGCGACCAGCCGGAGAGTGCCCAGTCCGCGTCGGACCAGTCGGCGCAGAATCCTCAGAACTCCCAGTTCCAGCCCGGCCAGGATGCGCAGTTCCAGTCCGATCAGCCCACCTATCAGCAGGGCACCTATGATCCCAATGCCTATCAGGCACAGGGTCAGCAGTACCAGCAGGGCGGGTATTCGCAGCCCGGTGCCTATCAGCAGGATCCCTATCAGCAGGACGCTTACTCGCAGAACGCGGCGCAACAGCAGGCTTATGGTCAGCCCGCCTATGGTCAGCCAGCGTATGGTCAGGCTCCGCAGTCGACACCCCAGCAGGCCGGGTTCTTCAAGTCGCTGTTCGACATCCGCTTCGACAACTTCATCGCGGTGAAGTGGGCGGGCTTCATCTACATCATCGCGATCGTAGTCGCGGTCCTGTCCTACCTCGGGACCATCATCGCCGGCATCACCACGGGAATCGCAGCAGGTACGGCCTCGGCATATATGACCGGCGGCCCGAGCTTCAGCATCTGGCCGCTGCTGATCGCCATCATCTTCGGTTGGATCATTCCGGCGCTGTGGGTGATCGGCGTCCGTCTCGTGCTCGAGCTCATCGTATCCAACATCAAGACGGCCGAGCACACGAAGCGCATCGCCGATTCAGTCAGCCGCTGAGGCGACTACGGCACTGTTTGAGTCAGAAAGCACTGTGCGAAACAGGTGCTTTCTGACTCAGACAGTGCCGTTCCCAGCTGCCCCCAATGCAGGCGCGGGAAAACGCCCGTGAATTAGAGTGAGCCCCGCACCGAAATTCGATGCGGGGCTCAACCGTACCCCCGAGCAGATTCGAACTGCCGTTACCGCCTTGAGAGGGCGGCGTCCTAGGCCACTAGACGACGGGGGCCAGAACAACACTCCTGGACTGATCCAGACTGTGTCCGCTGGGCTACCAGGACTTGAACCTAGACTAAATGAACCAGAATCACTCGTGCTGCCAATTACACCATAGCCCAATGTTTTTCAAGGTCATCCCCGAGGAGATTTCCCTGAGCAACGAGATATAACTCTACACAAGCACCCCGCCTCCCGACAAATCCGAGAGGCTCCTTTTCAGTGTGACCTTCTTAACACAACAGGCTCCCCGCACCCGTCCCGCCGACAGGCCAGTAGTCCCGCGCGCGCAGGCTCGGTCTGCCCGCCCCGACGGGCCCCGGCCTCACCCGCGGGCGAGACCGATGAGCCGGTCGAGGACCCGGTAGCCGTCGGCGCGCAGACCGTTGTGTTCGTACTCGTTCGTCACCCACGGCTGCACCCCGGAGAGATGCTCGGCTGTGGCCAGCGAATACTCCACCGGCACGTAGGCGTCTTCGAAGTACACTGCCGCCGCACCACGCACCGAGGCAGCCTGCAGAGCGTCGACGTCGTAGAGACCGGGCCACTGACGTGCGGCGACGAGGTCGGCCACCTCGGCGAAGGGCGCAAGCTCCGGATCCTCATGCAGCGACTCCGGCCCGGCATGCTCGCCGGCCAGCAGAGTCGGATCATTGACCACGGCATCGGGCATCGCCCGCCTGGCCGCCCAGTTCGTCACCGTGCCGTCGGCCCAGCAGGATTCGTGGACGACGACATAGAGCGGATTGCGCCCTGAGAACGGCAGAGACGCGGCAAGGTCATGCCGGAATGCCCCCGAAGAGAAGTCAAGGTCGAGCAGATAATGCAGCTTCTCCGGACCATCCGAGGCGCCGAGGAAGTGCCCGAGCAGACGGATCCGCTCCGGCGTCGCCCGCGCTCCCCCGGGCAGGGTGAGACCGTCACCGACAGACGCAAGGTCGACGAGGCGCCGCATCTTCTCACGGTCGCCGGGAAACGCTGCGTAATACTGCTCGGACTTGCGGATCATGCCCTCCCACGTGCGTCCGTAGACGGTCGCCGGGTCGAGGCCGATCGCGGGCAGACCGCCGGTGAAGTACACCTCGTGAAGGGCATTCGAATGCGCGGAGATGTAGCGCAGAGTCGTGAAGCCGCCGAAGGACTGCCCCAGCAGGGACCAGGTGTCCGCGCCGAGCTGGCGGCGCAGGATCTCCGCGTCCTCGACGATCGAATCGGCACGGAAGAAGGACAGCGCCTCGGCGATCGCAGCCGGGTCGTCCCCTACCGTCTCCAGTCCGGTGATGGCCCCATCAACAGAGCCGATCGGATTCGATCTTCCGGTGCCACGCTGGTCGAGCATGACGACCTGGAATTCCTCGAGGGCACGCTTCACCCAGCCGCCGGGACCGCCGACGATGCCCGGGCGCGGGGCTTCCACGCCGGGCCCGCCCTGCAGGTACACGAGGTAGGGCTTCTGACTGTCCGCCTCGGTGGCGATGATCCGGGCGAACACGTCGATCGTGTCCGGCAGATCCAGCTTCCCCGAGGCGGCTGACGCGGCTCCCTCCCCCGCCGAGGCGGCATCCCCCGACCGTCTGAAATGGTCGAAGGGCACGGAGACCGTCACGTCACGGAAGTGCAGTCCCCCACGGGTCCAGTTCTTCTGCTCGACCATGGTCACAGCTGCGCCGCGAGTGCCTTGAGGCGCTTCAGCGAGGAGTCCTTGCCGAGGATCTCCATCGACTCGAACAGCGGTGGTGAGACCTTGCGGCCGGACACGGCCACACGCAGGGGTCCGTAGGCCAGGCGCGGTTTGATCTCCATCTCGGTCACGAGCTTCGCCGACAGCACCTCTTCGAGCTTCGCCGTCGTCCAGTCGTCGAGCCCTTCGAGGACCTCGATGGAGGCGGCGAGCACCTCGGGGGCGGAGTCCTTGAGCGTCTTCAGTCCGTCTTCGGCCATGACGAGGTCGTCATCGGAGGTGAAGAGGAACGCGAGCAGGTCGGGAGCTTCTCCGAGCAGCTTCATGCGGGTCTGCACGAGCGGAGCCGCCTCGTCGAGGATCTGCAGCTGAGCCTCCGTCGGGGACGCCGGGAGCACCTCGGCGGCCTGGAGGTAGGGCACCAGACGGTCACGGAAGTCATCCGGATCGAGGAGGCGGATGTGGTCGGCGTTGATGGCGGTGGCCTTCTTCACGTCGAAGCGGGCCGGGTTGGGCAGGACATCGTGGATGTCGAATGCCTCGGTGAATTCCTTGACGCTGAACACATCGCGGTCGGGTCCGATGGACCATCCGAGCAGGGCGAGGTAGTTGATGAGTCCCTCGGGGATGAATCCGTTCTCGCGGTGGAGGAACAGGTTCGATTCGGGGTCGCGCTTCGACAGCTTCTTGTTGCCTTCGCCCATGACGTAGGGCAGGTGACCGAACTCGGGAGTCGCCTCGGCGATGCCGATGGCCTTGAGATGTTCGTAGAGAGCGATCTGACGCGGGGTCGAGGACAGGATGTCCTCGCCGCGGAGCACATGGGTGATGCCCATGAGCGCGTCGTCGACGGGGTTGACCAGGGTGTACAGCGGCTGGCCATTGGCACGGACGACGACGAAGTCGGGCACGGTTCCGGCCTTGAATGTGATGTCGCCGCGCACGAGGTCGGTGAAGGTGATGTCCTCATCGGGCATGCGCACGCGCCACACCGGTTCGCGGCCCTCGGCGCGGAAGGCAGCTTTCTGCTCGTCGGTGAGGTCGCGGTCGTACCCGTCATAGCCGAGCTTCGGATCACGGCCCGCGGCCTTGTGCCGGGCTTCGACTTCCTCGTTGGTCGAGTAGGACTCGTAGATGTGGCCGCCGGCCTTGAGCTTCTCGATGACGTCGGCGTAGATCTCGCCGCGCTGCGACTGGCGGTAGGGTCCGTTGTCGCCGCCGACCTCGATGCCTTCATCCCAGTCCAGGCCCAGCCATTTGAGGGCTTCGACGACCTGGCCGAAGCTCTCCTCGGAGTCACGTGCCGCGTCGGTGTCTTCGATGCGGAAGACGAGCTTGCCGCCGGTGTGCTTGGCGTAGGCCCAATTGAACAGGGCTGTGCGGACCATGCCGACGTGCGGGGTGCCGGTGGGTGATGGGCAGAAACGAACTTTGACGCTCACGATTGTCCTTTGCGTGATCTTCTCGGGTGTGAGTCTGTGGTGTGCGCGGTGGCGCGGGTGGTGTGGGTCGGAAGGTCCGGGACGCAACCCCGCCGAGGCGGCGGTGGGTTCAGGCGTCCATGACCGGGTTCGACAGGACGCCGAGTCCTTCGATGGCGATGTCGACGCGGTTGCCGGACACGATCTGGCCGACCCCCTCCGGGGTTCCGGTGAGGATGACGTCGCCGGGCAGCAGGGTGATCGTCTCCGACAGGTGTTCGATGATGGTCGGGATATCGAAGATGAAGTCGGCGGTGGTGCCGTCCTGCTTGAGATCCCCGTCGACCCAGGACCGGATGCCGAGGTCGTCGACGTCGAGTTCGGTTTCGATCCAGGGACCCAGCGGGGCCGAGGTGTCGAAGCCCTTCGCCCGCGTCCACTGCTTGTCGGACTTCTGGAGGTCGCGCAGGGTGACGTCGTTGCTCGCGGTGTAGCCGAGGACGCAGTCGTTGGCGTTCTCCGCCTTCACACCCTTGGCCACACGGCCGATGACGACGGCGAGTTCGGCCTCATAGGAGACGTATTCGCTGATCGCGGGCAGGCGGATGGGGTCGCCGGGGCCGATGACCGCGGTGTTCGGCTTGAAGAAGGTCACTGGGGTCACGGGAACCTCGTTGCCGAGTTCTGCTGCGTGTGCGGCGAAGTTGCGGCCCACGCCGATCACCTTCGAACGCGGCAGGATGGGACTGACCAGACGCACGTCGTCGATCTTCAGCCTCTCGCCTGTCGATTGGGCCGGAGAGAAGAAGGGGTCCGAGTCGAGAACAGCGAGTTCGAGTCCCGACGTGTCCCAGCTTCCGTCGGTGATCGGCGGCACTTCACCCTCGACGACTCCGTATTTGGGTTCGTCCTGATGTACAAATCTGGCGATACGCATGTGTCACAGTCTAGTCAGTGCCTGGTGCCCTCCGCGCCTCGGTGCTCATCGATCCGCGATCGGGTCTCCGCAGACCCCCCGCTGTGTCCCGTGTGCGGGCCGGGCCGCCCTGCTGAGAGACTGGTGGCATGCCCGATCCGCACCTCCCGCACACCTTCGATCTCGCCCGCATTGGGGCCGGCCTGCCTGCCGCCGCGCTCATCGATGAGTTGGGCCTCGCCGAGGCGACCCCCGCCCCGAGATTAGTCGTGGAGGCTCCTCCCGGAACCGGTAAGACCACCGTGGTGCCGCCGATGATCGCTGAGCACCTGACTGGTCCGGGCCGCATCATCGTCACCCAGCCCCGGCGGATGGCGGCCCGCGCCGCGGCCAGGCGGCTCGCGTCGTTGACGGGGACCCGCCTCGGCGAGGTGGTGGGGTTCACCGTCCGCGGTGAATCGCGGACCTCGCGGGCGACACGGATCGAATTCGTCACCACGGGTGTGCTTCTGTCCCGGCTGCTGCACGATCCGGAACTGACCGGTATCGACGGGGTCATTCTCGACGAGGTGCATGAGCGGCAGCTGGATACGGATCTCGCGTTCGCGATGTGCCGGGAATTGGCTGATCTGCGTGAGGATCTGTCCGTGGTCGTCATGTCGGCGACCTTGGATGCGCAGCTGTGGGCCGCGCGTCTCGGTGACGGACCGCAGGCACCGGCGACGCTGCTGTCGGTGTCCGCCGATCCTCATCCCTTGGAGATACGATGGGCACCGGCGAAGGAGCGGCCCCTTGACTCGCGGGGTGTGACCTGGGATTTCCTTGATCATCTGGCGGCGACGACGGTGCGTGCGCTGACTGAGACCGGTGAGGGCGACGTCCTCGTCTTCGCTCCCGGTGCACGCGAAGTCGACGAGGTGGCCTCCCGCGTGCGGCGCCGTGTGGAATCAGATGGCGGTGCGGGAGCCAGTGGTGGACCGGTCGGCGCTGGTGATTCGGGTACCGGTGACACGATCGAGGTGCACACTCTCACGGGGCGGACCCCCGCGAAGGAGCAGGACGCGATCCTGCGCCCACGCACCGACCAGGGACGGAACCGTCGCGTCATCGTCTCAACGTCGGTGGCGGAGTCGGCGCTGACGATCGACGGAGTGCGCATCGTCGTCGACTCCGGGCTCTCCCGGGGACCACGGCTGGATACGAGGCGGCGCATGTCCGGGCTGGTCACGATGCGGGAGTCGAAGGCTTCGGGAACACAGCGTTCCGGTCGTGCCGCCCGGCAGGGGCCGGGTGTTGCGTATCGGTGCATGTCAGAGGCGGATTGGGCGAGCCTGCCCGAGCACACTCCTCCCGAAATTGCGACCTCCGATCTCACCTCCGCAGTGCTCGCGCTCGCCGTGTGGGGCGGCGACGAGACCCTCTTGCCCGATCCGCTGCCGGCCGGACCGAAACGGCAGGCGGTCGACAACCTGGTCGCCTTGGGAGCCGTGGAGATCTCGGCGGCGGCAATGGACGGTGCAGGAGGCGGGCGCTCCGCCGATGGGCGCCAAACCGGTGAGCGCCCCGACGCTGCCGAGATCCCGATATCAGCACTGCACGTCACGCAGACAGGTCGAGCGATCGCGGCGGTTCCCGCCTCGGTGTGGTCGGCACGTGGTCTCCTCGACGGGGCCGCCCTGCTCTCACCCGCGCGAGCGGCAGAAGCGGTCGCCGTCATCGAATCCGATCAGAGGGCTCCCGGCGCCGATCTCTCCGCGCTGCTGCGGCAGCTGCGACACCGCAAGGACACCCGCTTCGCCCAGGACTGCAAACGGTTCGCGTCGATCGCACGCGAATTCGCCTCGGACGGCGATGGTGGCGACACGGGAGACGACGGAGGGAACGGCGGAATCGCCGACCGAGGCGAGCTCACCCGCGGTTCCGGCACAGCGCTGACTCCCGAGGACCTCGGGCTCGTCACGGCGCTGTCCTATCCCCTGCAGATCGCGCGGCTGCGCAGCGCCTCCGATTCCGAATACCTGCTCGCCTCAGGCACGGCGGCGAGCCTGCCCCGAGACTCCTCGCTCCAGGGCAGCCCGTGGATGGCCATCGCCGAGGTGGGCCTGGCCGGATCGCGGGCGATCATCCGATCTGCCGTGCCCATCGACGTCGACACGGCGGAACTCGCCGGAGCCGGGCTGCTGCACACGGAGGAGGCGGCGACGTTCGAGTCCGGGAAGGTCCGTGCGGTTCGGCGCAGCCGCCTCGGCGGAATCGAACTGACCTCCACCCCGATCCAGGCCGGTCGCGAACTCGCTCGCCGTGCCATCGCCGAATCGGTGCGCGAACGAGGAGCCCGCGAAGTTCTGCGTCCTTCCGAGGCAGTCGAATCGCTGCGCGCCCGACTGGGACTGCTCCGCGCGATCTACGGGGACCCGTGGCCGGAAGTGACGTGGGAGCACCTCTCTGACACGCTCGATCAGTGGTGTCCTGATGCGCTCGATCGCATCGCGAAGGGCTCCGATCCTGCCCGCGTGGACCTCGTCTCCGCGCTGCGCGGTCTGCTGCCGTGGCCGGAGGCGGCCCGGCTCGACGAGCTTGTGCCGACCCATATCGAGGTGCCCAGCGGATCACACATCCGCCTCGAGTATCCGGACCCCGAGCGCGCCGAGCTCCCGAGCCCGATCCTCGCGGTCAAACTCCAGGAGTGCTTCGGATGGACCGACGTGCCTCGCATCTGTGACGGCCGGGTGGCGGTCACCATGCATCTGCTCTCCCCCGCCCGGCGGCCCCTGGCGGTCACCAGTGATCTCGCGTCGTTCTGGGCGAATGCGTATGCCCATGTCAGGGCCGAGAACCGGGGCCGTTACCCGAAGCATCCGTGGCCGGAGGATCCACTCACCGCACCGGCGGCGAAGGGCACGAAGCGCTCGGGTCGCTGAGCTGGAGCCCGACTCGACCGTCTGGGACAATGGTGCGGTGACTTCCGCACTCTCGACCACGACCCCCGACCCAACCAGGGCGGCGACCGAGCGTGCCGACGCATCGTCGGGCCGCCTCGGTGATGGTGTCGTTCCTGCCGAGATCTGGCGCGAGCTGCGTGACGAGCACGAGCATCGGATCGTCGAGCGCACCGATGCGCATATCGGGCGGCGGATGCGACAGGAGACCCACCCGGTTGAGGACTTCCTCTTCACCTACTACCCGTTCAAGGTCGGGCAGCTGAAGAAGTGGCACCCCGGTCCGGGTGTGCGCATCGCGCTTGAGACGGCCGAAGATCGTCGGTATTTCGACCGTCGGTGGTATCGCATCGACGATGCGCAGAATTTCGCCGAGGTGGACCTCGAGTCCTGGCGCACCGACCGTGGAGACGGGGCGAAGTTCATCGCCTCGCTGCTGTCGTCGACATTGGGTCGGGAAGCGAACTTCGGGTGCTTCGGCATCCACGAATGGGCGATGGTCTACCGTCTCAGCGACGAGCATCGACGCCATCAGCAGGTGCCGCTGCGACTGAGCCCCGCCGAGACCGATGCGGTGGTCGAAGGCCACCGCATCCAGTGTTCGCATCATGATGCGTTCCGTTTCTTCACCGAACCTGCCCGGCCGCTCAACACCCTGCAGCCGGACCGCGAGGGCATGGTCGCCAACGAGCAGCCCGGGTGTCTGCACGCGGGGATGGATCTGTACAAATGGGCGATGAAGATCTCGCCGATCGCTGATTCGGATCTCGTCGTCGACTGCTTCGACCTCGCGCTCGACATCCGCACCCTGGACATGGAGGCCTCCCCCTATGACCTGCGTGGTTGGGGCTACGGAGTCGTCGCCATCGAGACCGCTGCGGGCAAGGCCGAGTACATGGAGCGGCAGAAGGATTTCTCCGGCAGGGCGCAGGCGCTGCGGGCTCGGCTGCTCGATGCTTTGGCGGTCGCGGGAGTTCATCCGCGCTGAGTCGCCTGGGGGCTGCGGTGGCTAGCCGCTGCGACTGCGCCGGGCCCGCTGTGCTGACTAGTCGCTGCGGCCGCGCCGTTTCGTGGACGTCTTCGCGGTCGCGGCACCGGCGAGCCTATGATCGGCGGTATGCGTGCCATCTTCTTCGATCAGTTCTCTGTCCGTCCCAATCTCACGGACATTCCCGCCCCGACCGCACCTGGTGCGGGAGTCGTCATCGACGTCGAAGCCACCGGGGTGTGCCGCAGCGACCATCACGCGTGGGCCGGCCACGAATCGACGATCACCCTGCCCCACGTACCCGGGCATGAGCTGGTCGGGAGGGTCGCCTCGGCGGGTGTGGGCGTACAGGACTTCCGTGTCGGCCAGCGTGTGACCGTTCCTTTTGTGTGCGGGTGCGGGAGTTGCCGGTGGTGCGTTTCCGGCAATGCGCAGGTGTGCCCCGATCAGACCCAGCCGGGGTTCACGCATTTCGGGTCGTGGGCGGATCAGGTCGACATCCACAATGCCGATGCCAACCTCGTGGCCGTGCCTGAGGATGTGCCGGCCGCGGCCGTCGTCGGACTCGGGTGTCGATTCGCCACGGCCTTCCATGGTCTGGGAGTGCGGGCTCGGCTTGCCGCGGACGAGACGGTCGCCGTCTTCGGCTGTGGCGGGGTGGGACTGTCGACGATCATGATCGCCCGGGCTCTCGGTGCGAGGGTTGTCGCCATCGACGTCAGCGATGCGGCCTTGGAATCCGCCCGTGAGTTCGGTGCCGCACGGACCGTCAACGCTCGCGGTCTCAGTCCCGAGGAGCTGAGCGCCGAGGTGGTCGCGCAGTTCGCGTCGACCGACCCCGACGGGGTGGACGTGACCGTCGATGCCCTGGGCAGGGAGGACACGATCCGGGCGGCGATCGGTGCTCTGGCGCCCTTGGGTCGGCATGTGCAGATCGGGCTGCTGTCTGCCGAGCCGGTCGTCGATCTGCCGCGGGTGATCGCTCTCGAACTCAGTGTGCTCGGCTCGCACGGAATGGCTGCGGCCGAGTACCCAGAGCTCGTCGATCTTGTCGTTCAGGGACGGCTGCGACCGCAGGACCTTGTCAGCACTGTCATCGGCCTCGACGAGGCTCCCGCGGCGATGGAGGCGATGGGGTCACCCTCTGCCTCGGCGGGGATGACGATCATCGACCTGGCCAGGTAAGTCGGCCGGTGGGTCGGCGGCAATTACGGCAATGCCTCATTCCTCGCCGAGTGACTCCCGCATGCTCGCGGCCAGGGTTCCGATGAGTTCCGGATTCCCGCGGACGCCGGGGTCGAACGGCAGATGCAGGCGGTCCTTGTCCTTGTCCCGGTAGCGCGGAATGACGTGCATATGGAAGTGGAAGACCGTCTGCCACGCCTCGGCACCACAGCAGTTGAGGAGATTGACGCCATCGGCTCCCCACGCGTCGAACGCGTGCTTGGCAATGCGCTGGGATTCGAGCGCCACCGCAGACAGATCCTCGGCGGGGACGTCCCGCAGGTCCGTGCTGTGGCGTTTCGGCACGACGAGCAGATGCCCGTCCGACCCGGGTTGGATGTCCATGAACGCGAAGGTCGACTCGGTCTCGGCGATCGGCGCACTCGGTGCGTCACCCGCGACGATCTGGCAGAAGATGCAGTCGCTGCTCATCAGTTCCGATTCCTCCCCTGCTGTCAGTTGATTGTCCTGTCGGTGCTGGATCGGGTCCCTCAGATCGTGTTGGCAAGCCCTCAGACCATGATGGCGAGGACGACGTTCGTGTCCTGACCGTCCCAGCGGCCCAGCAGCAGACCGGCGTCCGACTTCTCCGCCGGAGACTCGGGCGACAGGCGGTAGAGGATCTCGACGTCACCGGCACCCGGCAGAGGTCCCGTCCCGAAGGCGTGGGCCACCTCGGTGATCTCTTCTCCCCGATTGCCCTCCTCGTCGACGCGGTACTGCTTCGCTGCGGTCGACGCGGTGGCGATGGTGTGGTCGAGGCGCTGCCGGAACAGCGGGTCGCCCATGCCGGCGTAGACCCACCGCTTGCCGAGCACCGAATGCTCCATATTGGCCATGAATGCTTCGTCGGCGCCTTCGAGCGGTTCTCCGCGGTAGGTCAGCGGCACCTGCAGCAGCTGGTCGCCGCTCTTCACGATGTGGATCTCGATGCCCACTTCGCCGGCGGGGTCGTCGAAGCGATACGCGGTGACGGCCTCGAGCGGGTTCGCCGCGGGGTCGAGCTCGGAGGCCCAGTCCTGCTTGGCTACCCAGTCGGTGACGACGTCGAGCTTGCCGGGATTGAGCTGAGCTGCGTAGATATCTGCCATGACGGTTCCTCCTGAAATCTGTCTGACGTCGGCGTCAGGTGTGGCTGGGCGTGTCAGGCGTCTGTAGGTGTGAGGCGCTCGGAGGTCTCCGGACGCTTCGCGACAGGCCTTGCGTGGTCTCAGGCTTTGCGCGTGCCGGGGATCCATTCTCCGTCGACGACTTCGTAGTCAGCGAAGACAGCCGGAGCCTCTTCGCGCATGGCCTCACCGATCTTGTTGAAGATCAGGCGGATCTCCTCTTCAGCGCCCTTTGCAGTGCGCATTTCAATGACGTGGCGCAGCGAGCGCAGGTTCGCGGTGTAGACGATGCCGGTGGCCAGGCCCTCGGGGGCGAAGCGGCGCATGAACGAGGTCATGTGCTTCTTGTGGGAGAACTTCGTGCCCTCCTCGTCAAGCTCGAAATGTTCGGCCATCCACTGCTGGTGCTCCTCGAGGGTGTCGAGGACCTTGAGGCTGCGTTCCATGAGTTCGGGATCTTCGCGGGCCCACTCGGGGAACCAGAACGGGATGTCGGTGAGCCGGACGTAGCGCAGCGATTCCTGCGAGAACGCCGATCCCGCGCGATGGCGGATCAGTTCGTGGGTGAGCACGCGCGAGACGTTGTGGAGGACGAAGGTGAAGTTCGCGTGTTCGAGCACGGACCCGTGCTGGGACTTCACGACGTTGCCGAGGTACTGCGCGGAATCGGTGCGCACCCGCGAGACGTTCGGGTTGAGTCCCGGCTCCCACGAGCGATAGCACATGCGCCCGGAGAACTCGAGGAGATCCTCGGCGTCGGGAGATTCCGCATCTTCGACCCGGTCCGCCCAGGAGGTTCCGCCCACCTCGTCGAGGTAAGTCCTCATCGCTTCCCAATCGATATTGGGCTTAGCGAGCAGTTCAACGGACGGTTCGACCTGGCGCATGGCTCTCCTAGTGAAGGGGACGTGATTGATTCCCAATCCTACAGACAGCCCGGCTGGTTGCGGCGACCGGTCCGCACCGAAATTCTCCTTGCCTCAACCGTGTTAGCTGACAGGTGCGACGGGGCGGTGTTCGTCGAGGTTGTGCAGGCGACCGCCCGTATCAACGACGAGCGCCCGCGCCCCTGTGGACTCCACCATCACCGAGGTGGCCGCACCGTCGACGTACACGACCGCGGCATGATCATCGATGGCGATTCCGGGGCCGGGAAGTCGGCCCTGTGCGATCCATTCCCGGAAGGATTCCTTCCGTCCGGGTTCTCCATGAAAGTGCGGGCAGGCACTCCCTTGCAGGAATCCGAGCCCGTCGTTCAGCGGTGCCAGCGGACCGAACGAATCGGTCGAGGATGCTTCGAACCAGCAGTTCGCACCGGCGCTGATGCCGGCGAGGATCGTTCCTCCGGCGGCTGCTTCTCTCATCCGTTGGTCGACGCCATGCCTCCGCCAGAGGCTGAGCAGGTTCGCCGTGGAGCCGCCGCCGACGTAGATGAGGTCCATGTCGAGCAGCATCGCCGGATCTTGGTAGTCCCACGGACTCTGCCCGAACAGAGAGAGGACATGGGTTCGTGCGCGCGCCTCGAATGCCGCTTCGAACCGCTCGATGTAGTCGCGGCTGTCGCCGGATGCCGTCGGGACGAAGCAGACGTTCGGGAGTCCAACAGAGGCGCCGAAGCCACTCTGAGCACCGGCCTCGTCCTCAGCGCCGCCGCGGATCCGTCTGGCGGCCATGCGCACCAGCTCGTCGTCAATGGCCGATTCCCCGGTCTCGGACATCGAGAATCCACCACCGCCGAGGGCCACGATCGTGCCCCGGAAAGCGGTGGATTCAGAGGTGCTCACGGCACTCGGTGCGTCCACTTCTCGGTCGCGAACTTCTCATCGACGAGTTCCTGGGCCCGCTTGATCTCCTCCTCGGTGTAGGTGCCGTAAGTGGCTCCATAGCGGGTGGCGAAGGTGTCCGCCATGACATCGATGATGTCCTTGCGTGCCTCACCGGTCTGACTCCGCAGCGGGTCGACGCGTTTCTTCGCGCTCGCTACTCCCTTGTCGGAGATCTTCGCTTCACCGATGCGCAGAACTTCGACCATCTTGTCCGCGTCGATGTCGTAGCTCATCGTCGCGTGGTGGAGCAGTGTGCCGTCGCGATTGCGCTTCTGTGCGGCACCGCCGATCTTGCCTCCGGTCGAGGAGATGTCGTTGATCGGCTTGTAGAACGCCTCCACGCCGAGAGTCTTGAGAGCCGCGAGCACCCACTGGTCGAGGAACACATACGACTCCTCATAGTCGAGGCCGGCGACGAGGGCAGGCGGGACGAACATCGAATAGGTGATGCAGTTGCCGCCCTCCATGAACATCGCACCTCCGCCCGAGATGCGGCGCACGACCTGGACGTCGTACTTCTCCACGCCTTCGGGCCGCAGCTCGTTGACGTAGGACTGGAAGGCCCCGATGACGGTGGCTGTGTCCTCCCATTCCCAGAACCGCAGGGTCGGCTGCCTGCGACCTGCTGCGACTTCCTCGAGCAGGACCTGATCGAGCGCCACATTGAGCTGAGTGGGGAGCACCTCGCCGCGGATGACCTGCCAGTCGAAGTCAGTGAAGTTCGCCGCTGATCCCAATGCCCGACGCACGACGGTGGCGATATCGGCGGTGGAGAAGCCGTGCATCGCCAGTTCCGAACCGTATCCGGCCAGAGCCGCGTCGAGGCGGCCGCGCAGCGCCGCATTATCGGCAGTGACGCTGGCGCCGACGAGGGCCGGTGCCAGGTCGAAATAGGCTTCCTCGGGTTCGAGGAAGAAGTCCCCGGAGATCTTCACCTCGGTGATGGTCTGACCGTCGGTGGTGACATCGGCGACGACGAGTTTGCCGCCGATGACCTTGTATTCGCCGTGGAAGTGCTGCGTCTCGTTCGTCATGTCTCCCAACCTACTCCCCTGTCAGTGCGTTCCACATGAACCGGTAGCTCAGCGCCCGGGTGAACGCGGTCTGCTCATTGTCCGAAGCGGCGGAATGTCCGCCTTCGGTGTCTTCGAAGAACCACACGTTCTCGATTCCGTGTGCCTGCATCCGGGCGGCCATCTTTCGTGCCTGCACCGGCCCAACCCGATCATCCGACGTGGCCGTCCAGAACAGCACCGGCGGATAGTCCTGACCGTCCTCAAGGAGGTGGTAGGGAGAGAACTCTCTGATGAACGCCCAGTCCTCGGCCACGTCCGGGTCTCCGTACTCGGCCTTCCATGAATAGCCGGCGCTGAGCTTCGTGTATCGGGCCATGTCCAGCAGCGGAACGCCGCAGGACACAGCACCGAAGAGCTCGGGATACTGGGTGAGCATATTGCCCACCAGCAGGCCCCCGTTGGATCCGCCGGCGCAGGCGAGCGTCTTCGGGCTCGTCACTCCGCGGGCGATGAGATCGCGTGCCACGGCCGAGTGGTCCTCATAGCAGCGCATGCGGTTCCCCCGCATCGCCGAGGTGTGCCACTCGGGTCCGTATTCGCCTCCGCCGCGGATGTTCGCGAGGACATAGACGCCTCGGCGACCTGCCGGGAGGGTGTTGCCGGTGGTGCTGCGGCTGAGCCAGCCGATGCCGACGACGGGTGAGTATCCGGGAGTGCGGCTGACTTCGAAGCCGCCGTAGCCGTCGAGCAGGGTGGGATTCTCTCCGTCGAGCGCGAGGTCGTCGGCTCCGATCTGGAAGTACGGGATCTTCGTCCCGTCGGCGCTGGTGGCGAAGTGCTGCTCGACGCTCAGCCCTTCGGCATCGAACATCGCCGGGGCTGACTTGATCACCTCGATGGTGGACTCGTTCGTTCCCGCAGCTTCGTCGGAGGGGCCCACGGTGCCGTACGACAATGTCGAGGGCGTGAGGAAGCCGGTGCTGACCACCCAGAAGTCGTTGGCGGTGGCCGGGTCGTACTTGTCGACCGCGCCGAGGCCGACCATATGGTTGGCCGGAACTCCGGTCAGGCCGGATTCGGCGAAGCCGTTGTTCAGGTCGAGGACCGTGAGCTTCGACTGCACGTCGGCGAGCAGCTCGAGCACTAGGTAGTCCCGGGTGAAGGTGAAGGACTGCAGGGAGGTGTGGGCGTCGGGGGTGAAGATCACGCGCGGAGCGATCTCGCCTGCCTTGACTGCATCGATATCGGCGATGGCGAGGCCGCCGGCGGCCACCTCCGCAGTGGTGGACGTCCACGTCGACTGGGGTCGGAAGAGTACGAGGTCGCGCTCGAAGCCAACCTCGACGTCGGTGGGGACGTCGACCCTGTTAAGCGCGTCGGCCCATGCCGTCGGTTCGACCGACAGCGAACCGTCTGCGCTCGTGATGTCGGCGAGGTCGAGGAAGCTCATCGTCGAGTTGAAGAAGTCGATGGCGTCGATGATGACGGCGCGGTCGGTGGCCTCGGTGTCGGGGCGGATGTCGCTGCCGACGAAGATCGCCACATGGTCGCGCGGCACTTCGGCGACGATCGGGGCGTCGTCGAGGCTCTGACCACGGCGGAGCGCTCGGGCTTGGCGTGGGTAGGACGAGGTCGTCAGTGAGTCGGCGTCGGTTTCGGTGGCGACGAGCACGGTGTCGTCGTCGAGCCAGGCCAACCGTGTTTTGGCGGCGGGGATGTCGAAGCCGCCGTCGACGAAGGCGAGGTCGTCGAGGTCGAACTCGCGGACTCGGTGCGAGTCGCCTCCGTCCGGGGACAGGAGGACGAGTGCGCGGCGGTTGTCGCTGCGGCGCACCATCGCTCCTGACCAGACCCAGGCGGTGTCTTCCTCTGCGGCCAGTTCGTCGAGGTCGAGCAGCACTTCCCAGTCGGGGGTGGCCGTGCGGTAGCTGTCCCAGGAGGTGCGTCGCCACAGGCCCTTCGGGTTCGTCTTGTCCCGCCAGAAGTTATAGAAGTGGTCCCCGCGTTTGGTGACCATCGGGATGCGGTCGTCGGAGTCCAGTGCGGTGCGCAGATCATCGGAGATGTCGTCGAAGAGGCCGTCGTGGAAGCGCTCGAGGGTCTTCGCGTTCTGGTCCTTCACCCAGGCGATCTGCTCGTCGCCGTAGATGTCTTCGAGCCAGATGTTTTCGTCGTCGGGCAGTTCGGCGTTCACCGTCGAGGCCGTCTTTGAGGAGTCTTCTTCACGCATGACTCCATCCTAGTGACCGTCGCTGACTCAGCCGCTCGGTGCCGCTGACGAGGAACTGTTCTGACGAGGATTTCTCACCGCGGGCTGCGGAACATGGCCAAGCCGGGGTGCCCGTTGGGTGCTCCGGGCCCGTGGCCGAGTTCGGTCGAAGCCTCGCCAGGGCGGCGCTGCAGTTCGAATGCCCACGGATATTTCGGTTCTTCCCATTTCCAATCGTGGCCGTAGGCGAACGAGCTCAGCCGCCCGTCGGGCTGGGTCCGCGTCAATGTCATGAGGACCTGTCCGTTGCGGACGGAGACTTCTTAGACGTCGGCGAACACCGCCGCGAACCTCGGGTCCTCGTTCAGCGGCGGCTCGGCGGCAGCGGCCCCATAGACTGCTTCGACCTCGCTGCGGGGCGGGAGGACTCCGGTGATTCCCGGCCCCGAGGGCATGCCCTGCCACAACGGACCCATTCCCGTCGGCATCCCCCACACGATTTCGACCGCGGGAACGTCTGCTCGGCCGGAGGGCGCGATGTGGTCAGCGGGCGACGGCTGCCCGTTGAGGTCGTTCATGACTATCACCATAGTCCCGTGATGGAGCGGGCAGTTGAACTTTCGGTGACCACTTGTCATCGCTTCGGCAGACTCGGTTCACAGCCTGCCTCGGTGTTTGAGGATTGCGGCGCAGAGGAGTTCTTCCGTGGGACTCATCGGGCGTTCGTCAGCGTCGAAGATATCGATTCCGATGGTGGACCCGCCGACTTCGACGGTTGCCGGCTGCGAGGTCCGGCGAACGTACCGCCATTGGATCAGCACCGAAAACGCGTGTTCGCCTTCGTCTGGTGAAGCACCGTCACGGTCGCTCGGGGGAACGGCACGAGCTCTGTCGCCCGACGTCGCGGCACGGGTTCCATCGCCCGGCGGCACGGCACGGGTTCCATCACCCGGCGGCACGGCACGGGTTCCGTCACCCGGCGGCACGGCACGGGTTCCGTCACCGGGCGGCGCCGTCGCCTCCGCTGCTTGAGCGGGCCCGCGTCCCGTTTCGGGACCATAGTCTCGTCCCGGCTCGGGGCCGTGTTGTCGACCGGGAAGTTGTTGCCGTTCCCGATCCTGATCAGGAGGATCCTGTTCGCCGGGCCCATGCCTCGCACCGAATCCCTCGTCCTGACCAGAGGCGCGTCCGGGATCGGGGCCGCTGAGTGGTCTGGTGCGGGTTTTGTAGTGGTGACCGGTCGGTGTGACGACCTCCAGGGCGTCGGCAGTTGCCTTGTGGCGCCAACCGCTGAGTTCTTTGAGATAGTTGCAGGCCGCGCACAGTCCAGAGGCGTTGTCCCAATCGGTTTCGCCGCCGCCGGCAGCCGCGTCGGCATGATCGGCGTGCTGGATGGGTGCCTCACACCAGGGCGAGCGGCAGACGTCGTCGCGGAAGATGACCATGCGTCGAAGCAGCCCGGAGAATTCCCTGCGGCGCGAGTCCATCCTCACGAGCTGCCCGTCTTCGGGTCGTGTGTAGAGCCTGCGGATGAAGGTGGCGGCCTCGTTTTCGGCAACGACGGCCCTGGCGGCTTGTGCCGGGATCGGGCCGACTCCGGGGAACCACGCCGATTCTTCCCCAGGCCCGAACAGACTGCTGTCCTGCATGATGAGGTGGACTTCGGTGGGCACTGCCGCAGCAGCAGCCTGCCCGGTCAGTCGCTCGACCAAGAGGTCGGCAGCGATCTGATTCTGACCACGGCCATCGGCGTTGCCTGCGGCGATGGCAGTCTGCGCCGACTTCTTGAGGTTGGCGAATGCGGCGACAGCCTGCGACCTCGGCAGCAGAGCGGTCAGGTACGCCATATTTCCCGGTGCCGGACGCACGCTGACCGAGCGCTCTTCGATACAGCGCTCGAGGTGGTCGACCGCAGCCTGCTGATCGAGCCTCTGTGCGAGCGCCCTCACTTCGCTGCCCAGTCGCCTGACACCCACCTCGGCTAGCCGTCCGGCCATCCGCTCGTCGAGCTCGTGCTTCTTCTCCGGGGGAAGCCAGTCGGATTCCTTTGCGACCGTGCGGGCCTTCTCCTCCGAGATGTCGCCACCCTTCATCGCCCTGTAGACATTGGGCAGATCCAAGAGCAGGGTCCGAGAGAATTTGAGCAGCGCGTTGCCACGGTGCCGGGAGACCTTTCTGGCCAAGCCGATCTCCGAACCGACCCCGAGACCCTGCTTCTTGCCCGGTATCCCGTCTTCGGCTTCCCGATTCCTGCGGTGCATATCGAACGTCAGGGATTCGCGGGCCTGCGCGGCGGCGCAGGCGGAGGTCAGCTCCTCGAGAGCCGTGATGCGATCGATCGCCTCTTCCTCGGTCGCGGCAGGAGGCATTTCGGACAGGCTCTCACACCACCGAGCGATCTCGGTGAGCACGTCTGGAACCTGCTTTGCTTCCATGTCCAGAACACTATCGTTCGCCACTGACACGAGAGTTCACCTGGGCATCTGTCCAGCTCGGACACCCGTGGAGGCAAATCGGGCGCTGACCTCAGTGAGGCGGGGACAGTGGCCCTTTCGACTGAATGATCCGTTACTCCTTTGGCCGGATCAGCCCGACTCCCGCGGCTGCCTCAGCTCAGTTCTTCGCCGGTCGTCTCTCGGGCGAGGAAGCCCATGAGCAGCACGGCGGCGACCACAAGCGCGCCGGTGAGGACGAACGTCAGCGTCAGTCCGAGCACGGGCCACATGAACGCACCGAAGACGATCGGGGCGATTCCTGTCGCCAGTCGAGACGCAGCCGACGCCCAACCGAAACCGGATCCGCGCAGGCGGGTGGGATAGAGCTCGGAGACGTAGGTGTAGAGCGTCGGGATGGCGATCTGGATGACGAAGCCGAACCCGATGATTGCGGCCTTCGCGGTCCAGGTGAGATCGGCGCCAGAGGCTTCGATGAACACTGCCGCCCCGGCGAGCAGCACTGCCGCGATGATCGCCGAGACCCCGAGCACCCACTTGCGACCGAATCGTTCGACGATGAGCGCGGAGACGATCACGCCGAGGATGCCCACCGCGGTCATCGACCCGGTGACGAGGAATGCCGCCTGATCGGCCAGCCCCTGCTTCTTGAGGATCCCCGGCAGCCATGTCAGCGCCGCATAGTAGACAAGAAGGACGGAGACGAACAGCGACCAGGCGACGAGAGTCGTTCTCGCGGAATGCTGCCACAGCTGCACCAGCTGACCACTGGCCGCACGCAGCTGCCCCCTGACCTTGGGCTCTGCACTCGACGGCGTCGCAGCAGTCCCTCCGACCGGCTCGTGTGTCCACTCACGCACGTCGGCGCCGGTGCGCTCGACCAGTCGCTTGATGATCGCATCGGCCTCTGCGTAGCGTCCGACCGAAGCCAGATAGAGAGGTGATTCCGGAATCCCGAAACGCACCGCCACCGTCAACAGAGCCGGCACGATCATGACGAGCATGATCAGGCGCCAGTCCCCGAAACCGAGGAGATAAGCCGACACGAACGCACAGAGCGAGGCGCCGATCGGCCACCAGCCGTCCATAGCCGTGAGCACGCGTCCGCGGCGACGGCTGGGAGTGAACTCCCCGACGAGGGCGTAGTCGACGGGGATACATCCGCCGAGCCCGAATCCCGCAAGGAAGCGGAAGAGGATGAACCACCCATATGCGGGTGCGAAGGCTCCGGCGACGGTGAAGATCGAGAACACGAGGAGCGTGAGAGTGAAGGCCTTCTTCCGACCGATGACGTCGGCGATGCCGCCCCAGATGAAGGCACCAAGTGCCATGCCGATGAGGTTGGCGGTCGCGATCCAGGCGGCCTGGCCGACGGTGAGACTCCAATAGTCGCTGAGCAGCGGAATGAGGAATCCGTTGAGGGCGACGTCCCATGCGTCGAACATGAAACCGAGCCCGCCGATGATGAAGATGGCACCTTGAGTGCGCCACTTCCATGGCAGGTGAGCGATGACTTCGGAGGCTGTCGGTACTGACGCCGAGGTGGTCGTGTGCACGAAGACACAGTACCCCATTTAACGCACGACTGAGTAAAATAGCTGCCGACCGGTCACCCCGTAATCAACGGCTCCGCAACGGCAGACGGACAGACACAAAGGGCCGGACTCCGCGATCATCGCGACGCCCGGCCCTCCAGAGCCCCGACCCTCAGGCCAGGCGCACGAGCCAGTTGTTCTTGTCCTCGACGCGTCCGTACTGGATGCCGAGCAGCGTCTTGCGCAGCTCCATGGTCTTCTCACCGGCCTCTTCACCATGGTCGATGGTGAAGTCTTCGCTGACGAGCTTGCTGATCGGCGTGATGACCGCGGCGGTGCCGCAGGCGAACGCCTCGACGATCTCGCCGCTGGCCGCGCCCTCGCGCCACTCCTCGATGGAGATCTGACGCTCTTCGGCCTCGAGCCCGAGCTGAGGAGCCAGTTCAAGCAGCGAACGGCGGGTGACGCCGTCGAGGATCGAATCGCTCAGCGCCGGGGTGAGCAGCTTGCCGCTCTTCGTCACGAGCATGAGATTCATGCCGCCGAGCTCGTCGATGTACTTGTTCTCCACCGAGTCGGTGAACAGCACCTGCTGGCAGCCCTTGGCGGCCGCCTCGTTGGTCGCCACCAGCGACGATGCATAGTTGCCGCCGCACTTGGCGAATCCGGTGCCGCCCGCGCCGGCGCGCTTGAGCTTCGGCGAGAGCCAGATCGACACCGGTTCGATGCCGCCGGAGAAGTATGGTCCGGCCGGTGAGGCGATGACGTAGTAGTCGACCTCGTGGCTGGCCCGCACGCCGAGGAACCGCTCCGTGGCGATCATGAACGGGCGCAGGTAGAGACTCGACTCGTCGGCGTCCGACTCCGGCGTCGGAACCCAGGCCTGATCGAGGCTGACCAGGTGCTTGAGCGAGTCGATGAAGTCCTCTTCGGACAGCTGCGGCAGCGCGAGACGCTCGGCGGACTTGTTGATGCGCGCGGCATTGCGCTCGGGTCGGAACGTCCATACCGATCCGTCGGCATGACGGTAGGCCTTGAGCCCCTCGAAGATCTCCTGGGCGTAGTGGAGGACGGCGGCTGCCGGGTCGAGCAGCAGCGGACCATACGGCCGGACCTCGTGTCCCTGCCAACCGTCACCGATCGTATAGCGGATGTGCGCCATGTGGTCGGTGAAGTACTGGCCGAAGCCGGGGTCCTTCTTGATGTTCTCGCGCACCAGCTCGGGTTGCGGCTGGAGGTTCTTAAGAACGGTGAAATCTGTCATGAAAACTCTTTTCTCACTTGTGATGAGTGACACTTCCAGGGTAGTCCACCACCCCGGCGCTCGTCGCACCGGGGTGATGTCGTCAAACCTGAAATCGGGAGTCGCTCGGTTGGGTTCATCCTCGCAGAGGTGACACCATGGTTGCCCATCCGCCCCCTCGCAGAGGTGACCCCGTGGTCACCCACTCGCCCCTTCGCCGAGGCGGTCGATCCGGTCAGCCGAGGCGTGCCGCGATCGCGTCTCCCACCTCGGCGGTGGACCGCTTCGTTCCGTCGCGCTCAGCGAGGTCGGCCTCCACGGCCGTCTCGATCGCCTTGGCCACGGTCTCGAGTCCCAGGTGGGAAGCCATGAGCGCCCCCGAGAGGATCGAGGCGGTCGGGTCGGCGATCTGCTGCCCGGCGATGTCCGGAGCGGATCCGTGGATCGGTTCGAACAGGCTCGGCGCCGTTCCTTCGACATTGAGGTTCCCCGAGGCGGCCAGACCGATTCCGCCGGTGACCGCGGCTGCGAGGTCGGTGAGGATGTCACCGAAGAGGTTGTCTGTGACGATGACGTCGTAGCGCTCGGGATTCGTGACCATGTAGATCGTGCACGCATCGGTGTGCTCGTAGTTGACGGCCACCTCGGGGAATTCCTGCCCGACCTTCTCGACCACCCGACGCCACAGGTGACCGGCGTGGACCATGACATTGTGCTTGTGCACGTAGGTGAGCTTCTTGTTCCGCGCCTGAGCGCGGGCGAAGGCATCGCGGACGGCGCGCTCGACGCCGTACCAGGTGTTGACCGAGACCTCGGTCGCGACTTCCTGTGGCGTGTCCGTGCGCACGGAACCGCCGGATCCGGTGTACGAACCCTCGGTGCCCTCGCGGACGACGACGAAGTCGATCTTCCCGGGCTCGGCCAGCGGGCTGGTGACTCCGGCGAACAGCTTCGAGGGACGCAGGTTCACAGCATGCCCCAGTCCGAAGCGCATCTTGAGGATGACCCCGCGCTCGAGCACGCCGGAGGGCACGGACGGATCTCCGCAGGCGCCGAAGAAGATGGCATCATGTTTACGCAGCGATTCGAGCTCTTCGTCGGTGAGCGTCTCACCTGTCTCGTGATAGCGCTGAGCACCGACCTTGTAATCGGTGAGCTCGAGCTCGACGGGCTCGCCGGACACCTCGATGGCGCGCTTGAGGACTTTGAGGCCTTCGGGGACGACCTCGTTGCCGATTCCATCTCCGGGCATGACTGCGATTGAGAACTTCATGCTCACAGAATAAGACTCAATCTCACGATACAACTACAGCGTCTTACAATGTGAACCGTCGTCTGCGCCGTCGCAGAGGGCGGAGATGCAGCGACGTCGGCGCAACAGCGGCGCGAACACATCGGACGAAGACCGCCGCACCCGCCGCTGCCCCGCGCTTCGTGTGCCGACATGAACAAATTCACGTCTCAATCACTGTTCTCGGCTACACATCCGACGCCGCAGGGACGAAAATGGAGACAGCAACCCAAACCCCGTGGGGGCCAACCGCAACCAGCCTCGAGAGAAAGTCGATCATTGACCGAAATCATCCGCAACGCCCGCGCCGCAGCTCTGCCCGCCAAACTCTCCCGGTCCTGGCTGCTCGTCAATGCTGCGAGGGAGGATCTGTTCACTCCTGCGCAGACCTCGGAAGCGGATTCCGTCATCTTCGACCTCGAGGCTTCTGTCGCCGATGACAAGAAGATCGAAGCCCGCGACAATGTCGTGCGCGCCCTCGACTCGGGAATGTCCGCCTGGGTGCGGATCAACAAGATGGAATCCGAGTTCTGGGCCGACGACCTCGCCGCCGTTGCCATGCTTCCGGGCCTGCGCGGAGTCATGCTGCCCGAGACCGAACGCCCCGAGCAAGTGTCCTACACCGCGATGCGCGCAAAGGCCGGCCTGCCCGTCCTCGCCCTCCTGGAATCGGCCCGCGGAGTGGAGAACGCCACCCGCATCGCCGAGGCGCCCGGTACTTTCCGCCTCGCTTTCGGCACCAATGACTTCCGCAAGGACACCGGCTTCTCCGGCGATCCGATGGCTCTGGCCTATGCCCGCTCACGCCTGACGATCGCCTCTCGCATGGGCGGCCTGCCCGGACCCATCGACGGCCCTTCGGCCGCCGATGCCGATGATGAGAAGGTCTGGGCCGATGCCGAAGTCACACACATGATGGGCATGACCGGAAAGCTCGTCCTCACCGTCGACCAGGTCAACACCCTCAACGAGGCCATGAGCCCGAGCGAAGACGAACGCGATTGGGCCCGCCAGATGCTCGAAGCCGCCGAAGGCGGATCCGAGATCACCGACGGCTCCTACCTGCCGCGCCTGGCCCGCGCCAAGAAGATCGCGTCCATGGCCGACGCCTACGGTCTCTGGAACGCTTAAGCCGATTGCCGCCTTGGCTGCTGTGGGCAACACTGCCCGCCGTCCTGCTCGTCATCGCCTTCGGACTGTGGCTGCATCTCGAGCGCATCGGCCCCACGCCGGTCAATCAGTCGTGGCTGGAGTTCGCCGGCCTCGACAGAGGCTCGGTGCCGTACTGGATCGCCGTCGTCCTCGCCGAGGTCGGCGGCGGTACCGGTGTGGTCATCTGCACCGCGCTGCTCGCGAGCATCTTCGTGCTGCGCAGACGCCTGCGCTCGGCGATCTTCCTCGTCACCACGATGCTCGCCGGCATCGCCGCCTCGGAGCTCCTCAAGGCCATCGTCACCCGGCTGCGCCCCGGCGACCAGCTCTACGCATCGTTGGGATTCTCCTATCCCTCTGGGCATTCGATGGGCGCTGCCGCACTGGCCATGAGTCTGGCCATCATCGCCTGCCGCCGTCATCAGCGGCGCGGATCGGCAACCCAGGCAACAGAAGCACCAGCACCCAGGATGGGCTTCCATTGGTCGTTCATCCTCGCCGGGATCTGGATCCTCGGCATGATGTGGTCGCGGACCGCGCTCCAGGTCCATTGGCTCACCGACACGATCGCCGGTGCCTTCATCGGCATCGCCGTCGCCGTTCTCGTCGACGAATTCTGGACCCTGGCAGCGCAGAAGACCCGCTCACCCCGCTTCGCTCTGTGGCTTGCGGGTTGAACGGGTCCAGCTGCTGAGGGGCTCAGTCCTCCTGGAGCGAGACGCCGGTGAAGGCCGAAGCGTTCACGGCACCGGCCACGGCCTTGACGACCTCGTCCGAGACGACCGAATCCACTGCCAGGACGGACAGCGCCTCGTTGCTCGTCGACGCGGGCGAGACCTGCATTCCGGCGATGTTGACGTTGTTCGCACCGAGCGCCAGACCCAGCTGACCGATGATTCCCGGACGGTCCTCGTAGCGGAAGATCAGCAGGTTGTCGGTCAGTTCGATCTCGAGCGAGTAGCCGTCGACTTCGGTGAGCTTCTGCACGAGCTTCGGACCGGTGACCGTGCCGGACACGGAGATGCGCTGCCCGGTGCTCGTCGTCGCGGTCAGACGGGTGATGTTGCGGAACGATTCGCAGTACGGATCGGTGACGAGCTCGACGCCGATTCCGCGCTCTTCGGCCAGCAGCGGAGCGTTGACATAGGAGACCTGATCGGACACGACGTCCTTGAACAGGCCCTTGAGCGCGGAGAGCTTGAGGACGGAGACGTCCTTGTCGGCGATCTCGCCGTTGACCTCGACCTTGAAGTGCGTGACCGAGGAGTCCGCCAGAGCGTTGACGACCCGTCCCAGACGCTCGGCCAGGGGAATGCCCGGACGCACATCCTCGTGAATGGCACCGCCTGCGACGTTGACCGCATCGGGGACGAGCTCCCCGGCCAGGGCCTTGCGCACGGACTTCGCCACGGCGACGCCGGCCTTTTCCTGGGCCTCATGAGTCGAGGCGCCCAGATGCGGGGTGACGTTGACGGCATCGAGATCCATGAGTGCCGAGTGCTCCGGCGGTTCGACGTTCCAGACGTCGATTCCGGCACCGCCGACCTCACCGTTGGCCACGGCCTCGGCCAGGGCCGCCTCGTCGATGATGCCGCCGCGGGCGACGTTGATGAACCGGGCGCCGGGCTTGGCGGCTTTGAGCTCCTCGGTGCTGATCATGCCGACCGTCTCCGGCGTCTTCGGCATGTGCACGGTGACGAAGTCGGACACGGCGAGCAGACCGGGCAGGTCGAGGACCTCGACGCCCATCTGAGCCGCGCGGGCCTGGGTGATGTAGGGGTCGTAGCCGACGAGTCGCATGCCGAAGGCCTTCGCGCGTTCGGCGACGAGTCCGCCGATGCGGCCGAGGCCGACGATGCCCAGGGTCTTCTCGTAGAGTTCGACGCCGGTGTACTTCTTCCGGTTCCACTCCCCCGCCTTCAGCGAGGTGTTTCCGGCACCGAAGTAGCGAGCCGCGCCGAGGATGTGGGCCATCGTCAGCTCGGCTGCGGAGATGATGTTCGAGGTGGGTGCGTTGACGACCATGACACCCGCCGAGGTGGCCGCGGGGACATCGACATTGTCGAGTCCGACGCCGGCGCGGGCGATGACCTTGAGGTTCTTCGCCGCGTTGATGGCTTCGGCGTCGACCTGCGTGGCAGACCGGACGAGGATCGCATCGGCGTCGGCGATGGCGGGCAGAAGCTGGGATCGGTCGGCGCCCTCGGTGTGACGGATCTCGAAGTCTCCTCCGAGAGCTTCGATGGTGGCCGGTGACAGTTCTTCGGCGATGAGCACGACGGGCTTGGGCACTGATTTCCTCCTGTTGCGTCCGGGACGCGTCCACCTTATGAGACTTTCAGGATTCCTTCACAAGGTCTCAGATTCTGGGAAGAATCGCTCAACAGACGGTTCGGGTTGCTCAGAACCCGCGGCGCGCTCAGAATCCGTTCGGCGAATACGGTGCCCGACCGAGGCTGAACATTGCGCTGGCGAGTACGGCGGATCCCGCCGTCTGCTCATCGATGCGTCCGGCCCGGGCCAGAATGACGGGATCGGCGCCGCCGAGGTACAGGGACCCGAGCTCGGCGATGCCGAGCCCCAGGTCTGCCGGCGTCGAATCGGAGGCAGGGGTCACCTCGGCGCTCTCACCGTCCGAGGTGATCGTGAAGCGTCCCCCTGCGAGGTCGAGAGAATCGTCGATGTCGATCGTCAGCGTTCCGGGCACGTACCAGGGCCGGGCTTCGAGTGCGGCCTTGACGTCGAGGATGCGGATCCAGATGTTGTCCTCGCTCGCGACGGTCTTCACACGCCTGGAATCGGTCAGCAGCCACGGCAGCGGGGAGTATTCGGCGGACTCGCCGAAGGTCACGCGAGTCGACAGGTCGATGGCGGCGAGGAACGACCACAGGGAGGCGTAGGCCGCATCGGTGACGGCCACGAAGTCGATGATGTCGACGGTCGGCGGGGTCTTCGACCAACCGGCGAATTTGTAGGACACATAGCCGTCGGGCTCGCCCTGTTCGTCGAAGTGCAGGGCCGCGCGGACGCCGCGGTCCTCTTCGCCCGTCTCAGTGTTGAGGGCGCCGGTGGCGCGTTCGATGTAGGTCTGCTGACGCTCCATCGCCCCGGGCGAGGTGCGCATGAAACGGTCGTAGATCTTCGGAGCCAGTTCGCGCAGCTCGCTGGGCAGGCACATCTCGACACGGCGATCGGGTTCGCGGACCATTTTGAACCCGGGCGAGGTGTCGACCTCGATCGAACGCAGCCAGGTCGCCACACCGAAGCCGAAGCGCGAGTAGATTCCGCCTTCGGTCGCGGTCAGTGCGGCGAACGGGTAGCCGGCCGCCTTCGCCTCGGCGAGGTCCGTGGTCATCAGCGACCGCAGCAGGCCACGCCGCCGGTGGGTCGGTCGCACCGTGATCCAGGTGATGAGGTGACCCGGGACCAGCCGACCGCCGCCGACGTTGACGAGTTTTTCGAACCAGGCGAAGGTCGCGACCGGGATCGACGAATCCAATCCGTGGCCGAACTCCTGGTCGGCGTAGACGGCGGTGAGCTTGCGCCCATCGGTGATCGCCCGCTTCACCCTGCCCAACAGGGCCGCATCGGTGGAGCGGGGGTCGTGGAAGCCGACGCTCGTCGAGGCGAAGTACGCCTTGGTGCGCTCATCCGGCTCGCCGGTGGCTTCGTCGATGGTGGGCTCGAAGTCTTCGAATCTGTAATTCGTCACACGTCCACACTAGTCCAGATCGGTGCCGCCGTCGGGAGTTTCTCCCGATCGATCGATGTCCGGCGCCCCTGTGATCGCCGAGGCCCTGTGATCGCCGAGGTGAATGCGAAGGAGCCCCGGACTTCTGTCCAGGGCTCCTTCTCTCAGCTCTCCCGGCTGGGGCGGTCACAGCATCGCAGCGTTGGGGCCGCCTCGGCGAGGTTGAGACTCAGCCGATGATTCCGACTCAGCGAGCGGCAGTGCCCTCGGTGTAGTCGTCGTCGGAGTCCTTGAGCCATGCGAACATCTTGCGCAGCTCGCGACCGGTGGATTCGATCGGGTGCTGCTCTTCCTTGGCACGCAGCTCCTTGAACTCCGGTGCGCCGTTCTTCTGGTCGTTCATGAAGCGCTCAGCGAACTTTCCGTTCTGGATGTCGTCGAGGACGCCCTTCATGTTCTCCTTCACCTCGGGGGTGATGACCCGCGGGCCGGAGACGTAGTCGCCGTACTCGGCGGTGTCGGAGCAGGACCAACGCTGCTTGGCGATACCGCCCTCGACCATGAGGTCGACGATGAGCTTGAGCTCGTGGAGGACCTCGAAGTAGGCGATCTCGGGCTGGTAGCCGGCCTCGGTCAGGGTCTCGAAGCCGTACTGGACGAGGTGCGAGACGCCGCCGCAGAGCACGGTCTGCTCACCGAACAGGTCGGTCTCGGTCTCCTCGGTGAAGGTGGTCTTGATGCCGCCGGCGCGCAGGCCGCCGATTCCCTTGGCGTAGGACAGCACGGTGTCCCAGGCCTTGCCGGAGGCGTCGACCTCGACGGCGACGAGCACGGGCACACCGCGGCCGTCGACGAACTCACGACGAACCACGTGGCCGGGGCCCTTCGGGGCGACCATGATGACGTCGACGCCCTCGGGAGCCTTGATGTAGTCGTAGCGGATGTTGAAGCCGTGGATGAACACGAGGGTCTTGCCGGGAGCCAGCTGATCCTTGATCTCGTTGTTGAAGATCTCGGCCTGAACCTGGTCGGGTGCGGCGATGGTGATGACATCGGCCCATGCGGCCACCTCGGCGGGGGTGCCGACCTCGAGGCCTTCTGCCGTGGCCTTGTCGCGGCTGGCCGAGCCTTCCTTGAGGCCGATGCGGACTTCGGCGCCGGAGTCGCGCAGGCTCAGCGAGTGGGCGTGGCCCTGGCTGCCGTAGCCGATGACGGCGACCTTCTTGCCCTGGATGATCGACAGGTCTGCATTGTCATCGTAATAGCGTTCTGCTGCCATAGTTCTAGCTCCTTCGGATTACGGGGTGATGTCCCCATTGTTTCACAGTTCGGTACTGCTGTTCACGTATTGAGATCAGCGGGGTTCCACAAGTTGGAACGCGAAATCAGCTGCGCAGGGCGCGGTCGGTGATCGACTTCGCCCCGCGGCCGATGGCCACGGTTCCCGACTGCACGATCTCCTTGATCCCGAAGGGTTCGAGGACCTCGCGCAGGGCTTCGACCTTGCCGAGCTCACCAGTGGCCTCGATGCTCACGGAGTCGGGTCCGACGTCGACGATCTTCGCCCGGAACATCTCCACCGCCGAGGCGACCTGCGGTCGCGTGGCCGCATTCGCCTTGACCTTGTAGATGATGTGCGCACGACGCACCGAGGACTCGGGTTCGAGTTCGACGATCTTGATGACGTTGACGAGCTTGTTCAGCTGCTTCGTCACCTGCTCCAGCGGAACGTCGTTGACGTCGACGACGACGGTGATCCGCGAGAGCTCTTCGTGCTCGGTCACACCGACGGCGAGGCTGTGGATGTTGAAGCCGCGACGGGCGATGAGCCCGGTGAACCGGGTGAGGACACCGGGCTTGTTCTCGACCAGGACAGAGAGTGTGTGTCGGCTGCTGTTCATTCCAGGCCTCCTTCGATCTGAGCCACGGAACGCACCGTGCCGTCTTCGTTCGCTCCGGCCTCGGCGATGGCGGCCTCGGCCTCCTCTTCGCCCTCTCCGTCGAACTCGGGGCGGATGCCGCGGGCGTATTCGATCTCATCGTTCGACACGCCTGCCGCGACCATCGGCCACACCATCGCATCCGGTGGGACCGTGAAGTCGAGGACGACCGGTCGGTCGTTGATCGACAGCGCCTTCTCGATCGCGGCGTCGACATCCTCGTTGCGGTCCACGCGGATCGCCTCACAGCCGTAGGCTTCTGCCAGCTTGGCGAAGTCGGGGATGCGGATCGTCTCGTGTCCGGTGTTGAGGTCCGTGTTGGAGTACCGGCCGTCGTAGAACAGGGTCTGCCACTGGCGGACCATGCCCAGGGACGAGTTGTTGATGATCGCGACCTTGATCGGGATGTTGTTGAGCGCGCAGGTGGCCAGCTCCTGATTCGTCATCTGGAAGCAGCCGTCACCATCGATGGCCCACACCACACGGTCGGGCTGGGCGACCTTCGCGCCCATGGCAGCCGGCACGGAGTAGCCCATGGTGCCGAGTCCGCCGGAGTTCAGCCAGGACTTGGGGCGTTCGAATTCGACGAACTGAGCTGCCCACATCTGGTGCTGCCCCACGCCTGCGGCATAGACCGCCTCGGGGCCGGTGAGAGCCGAGATCCGCGAGATGACGTACTGCGGATCGCACAGTTCGCCGTGCGTCTCATAGCCGAGCGGGTAGGTCTGCTTGAGACGGTTGAGGAAGCGCCACCACGGTTCGCGCTGACGTTCCAGAGCCTTGGGGAACTTGCGGCGCATCTCGGCGAGCATCTCGGCGAGCACTTCGCGGGCATCGCCGACGATGGCGACGTCGACCTCTCGGTTCTTGCCGATCTCGGCCGGGTCGATATCGGCGTGGATGACCTGGGCGTTCGGTGCGAACGAGTCCAGCTTGCCGGTCACGCGGTCGTCGAAGCGGGCACCGATGGCGATGAGCAGGTCGGCCTTCTGGAAGGCGGTGACGGCAGGCACGCTGCCATGCATTCCGGGCATGCCCAAGTGCAGCTGATGCGAGTCGGGGAAGGCTCCGCGCGCCATGAGCGTGGTGACCACGGGGATGTTCGTGGCCTCTGCCAGGCGCAGCAGCTCCTTCTCGGCCTCCGAGCGGATGACTCCGCCGCCGATGTAGAACACCGGACGCTGAGCCTCGGACATCAGGCGTGCGGCCTCGCGGATCTGCTTGGCGTGCGGCTTGAGGATCGGGCGGTAGCCGGGCAGCACCGGCTCTTCCGGCCAGACGAACGGGGCCGTGCCGGTCTGCGCATCCTTGGTGATGTCGACGAGCACGGGGCCGGGACGGCCGGTGGTCGCGATGTGGTGGGCGTTGACGAGCGCCGCCGGAATGTCCTCGGCACGGGTGACGAGGAAGCTGTGCTTGGTCACCGGCATCGTCATACCGACGATATCGGCTTCCTGGAAGGCGTCGGTGCCGAGCAGCGTCGAGGCCTGCTGACCGGTGATCGCGAGCATCGGCACGGAGTCCATGTGCGCATCGGCCAGAGCCGTGATGAGGTTCGTCGCGCCCGGGCCCGAGGTGGCGATGCACACGCCGAGCTTGCCCGATGCGGCCGCATAGCCTTCGGCCGCGTGGCCGGCGCCCTGCTCGTGACGGACGAGGATGTGACGGATCTTGTCCGTCTCGAACAGCGGGTCGTAGGTGGGAAGGATGGTGCCGCCGGGAAGCCCGAATACCGTGTCGACCTCGAGCTTCTCGAGGCTGCGGACGATCGCCTGTGCGCCGGTGAGGACCTCCGGCCCGGTGTTGCGGCGAATGCTGGACGGTGTGGCTGTGACCGGTGCGGACGCGGGTTGAGTGCCCGTGTCTTTCGCGGTCGAGGGCTTGGCTGCCATCGATTCCTATCCTTCCTGGGTTTCCTTCTCATCTCCGCATTAAAAAAGCCCCTCCGGATTCGGTAGGGGCGCGCGGAACGTGTCGTCTCGACAGGCTACGGAAGATCCGCGCGCTGGGTAATAACGACGACAAGAAGGTGAGTCATGCCTCAATAGTTCCCCGCAGCACTCGAGGGTGTCAAACCTCGCAAACGTTCGTCCCGACATTCGAGACCGACAATGGTTGCCAGGCGAGACTCGCCGAGGCGGCACAGCGTCCCCATTCCCCACCGCCGTTCCGCATGACCGCGATATTCGGCGCACAGAGAAACGGGAAGCCTGTTTGCCGGATTCGTGGAATAGATCACAGTCTGCGACTAGGCTGGATTCTCGTGCGCCCCCTCCTCCGTTTCTGGCCTGATCTCCGCTCCCGCATCGGCGTGTACGTCCTCGTACTCGTCCTCACTCTCCTGGCCAACGGAATCCAGCTGATCGTCCCGGTGATCACCGGCCACATCGTCGACGGACCCATCGCCCATCGCGATCTGTCGGGCCTGTGGCTGCCGGTCCTCGGGGTCCTGTTCATCGGCATCGCCGAGGCTGTCGGGATGTGGGCCAGGCGCATGGTCGTCGCTCCCGTCGTCTCCCATTGGGAGGTGACGTGGCGTTCGCGCCTGTTCGATCGTCTGCAGTACACCTCGGTGGCGATCCACGACTCCTGGGAGTCCGGCCAGCTCCTCTCGCGCGCGGTGAATGATCTGTCTCAGCTGCGTCGCTTCTTCGCGTTCGGGCTCCCGTTCCTCCTCTCCACACCGATCGTGCTCGCCGTCGGCACGGTGATGCTCGTGATCATGCAGCCCGTCTTCGGTCTGATCATGGTCATCATGGCAGTGCCGGCGATCATCGCGGTCGCCGTCTTCGAGAAGCACTATCGGGAGACCTCCCGTCGGTCGCAGGACACTATGGGCGAACTGACCACCGACGTCGAGGAGTCCATCCAGGGCATCCGCATCCTCAAGTCCTTCGGACGCTCCCCCTGGGCCGCCGAGCGCTTCTCCGAGATCTCGACCCGGCTGAAGTCCTTGGAGATCCGCAAAGCGAAGCTCGACTCGTGGCTGTGGAGCGTACTCCTGCTGCTGCCGACTCTGGCTCAGGCCGCGATCGTCGCCGTCGGCACGTGGGGTGTCATCGAGGGCTGGACGACGATCGGCACGGTCGTGGCGGCCGTGACGATCTCGATGGTGCTGCGGATGCCCATCGAGATGCTCGGCTTCCTGCTCGCCGATGCGCTCATGGCGCTGACCGCCGCAGGACGGTACTGGGAGGTCATCGACATCCGCCACGACATCACCGATGCCGACGGCGGTGTCGACGATGCCCCCGCAGTCGGCCGCTACCGCGGAAAGCTGCGCTTCGACGATGTCGATTTCCACTTCGCCGATACCGAGCGACTGACTCTGCGCGGTCTCGATCTCACCATCGAGCCCGGTCAGACTCTCGCTCTCGTCGGGGCGACCGGCTCGGGAAAGACGACGCTGGCGTCACTGGTGCCCAGGCTTCAGGACGTCTCCGCCGGCACGGTGAGCATCGACGACGTCGATATCCGAGACATGCCGGTCAACGAGCTGCGTCACCTCGTGTCCGTGTCCTTCGAGGATCCGATCCTGTTCTCGACCTCGGTGGCCGAGAACGTCGAGATGGGTGCCCCGGGCGCGAGCGAGGAGGAGATCTGGGAGGCCCTCGAGATCGCGGCGGCGAAGGATTTCGTCTTCCGACTGCCCGATGGTCTGGATACGCAGGTCGGCGAACAGGGACTGTCCCTGTCCGGCGGTCAGCGTCAGCGCCTCGCTCTGGCTCGTGCGGTCATCGCGCGTCCGCGCATCCTCGTGCTCGACGACCCGCTCTCGGCCGTCGACGTCGATACCGAGGACCGAGTGCAGCGAGCACTGCGGGTGATCCTGCCGGATTCGACGACTCTCATCATCGCCCACCGCCCATCCACAGCTGCATTGGCCGATGTGGTGGCGGTGCTCGACGAGGGCCGGATCGCAGCGCTCGGCACCCACGAAGAGCTGCTCGAGTCCTCGAAGCTCTACCGCGAACTCATGGGGGCGAGCGCGAAAGCCGATGCGCATACGTATCCGGGGGCGGCCGCCTCGACGAAGGAAGGAGGGACACCATGAGCATGCCACGACTCGACAGCGACGACGAAGTCGAGCAGCTGCCGCCGGATATTGCGAAGAAGGCGCGAGCCCTGCTGATGTCTCTGGTCAGACCGCATCTGGGGATGATCATCTTCCTCGCGGTCATCGTCGTCCTCACCGCGGTGCTCATGGTCATCGGCCCGGTGTTCATCGCCGATGCCCTCGACAACGGTGTGCCCGCAGCCATCGACGGGGATACGGGGCCGCTGATTCGGGCGGTCACGTTCTTCGTGGTCTCCGCGGTCGCCTCGGCGATCCTGGCTTTCACCTCGACGAGACTCGTCGGGATCACTGCGCAGAAGATCCTCTTCACTCTGCGTGAGCGGGTGTTCACTCATGTGCAGCGCCTTGACCTGGGCTATCACGAGAAGTCGACCTCGGGTCGGCTCGTGTCTCGGCAGACCTCGGACATGGAATCGGTGCAGCAGTTCCTGTCGTATTCGCTGTTCGAAACGGCTCTGGCGGTACTGCAGATGCTCTTCATCGCTGTCACCCTCGTCGTCCTCGATGTGCCCTTGGCCATCGTCGTCTTCGCCGGGTTCGTGCCGCTGTTCTTCATCACGAAGGCCGCGCATTCGACTCAGCGCAGCGCGTATCGGCGGACCCGGACGTCGATCGCTAAGGTCATCGTCCACTTCGTCGAGACGATGGGCGGCATCCGCGCCGTGCAGGCGTATCGCAGGCAGCCGGAGCGGCGCGGGACGCTGAGCGATCAGGATGCCCGCTACCGGGACGCGAACACCGATGCCCTGCGCGGGGTGGCGTGGTTCGCCGGGTGGACGCGGCTGATCGGCAACATCACGCAGACGGTCATCATCGTCATCGGAGCCTGGCTGGTCATCGAAGGGTGGACGCAGATCGGTGTGCTCGCCGCATTCATCCTTTACCTGCGCCGGTTCTACGGTCCGCTCGATGAACTTGTGCAGGCGTTCAATCTCTATCAGTCCGCCTCGGCGGCGTTGGAGAAGATCGCGGCGGTCCTCGACACCGACCCCGAGGTGGTCGAACCGACCCAGCCGCATGTTCTGCCCGCGCATGCCAGCAATGATGCTGCCGCCAATGGCCGTGCCCTCGACCTTGACAATGTCCGCTTCGCATATGCGGACGGACACGATGTCCTCCCCCGCTTCGACCTGAATATTCCGGCGGGGCAGATCGTTGCGCTCGTCGGCGCCACGGGCGCGGGCAAATCGACCTTGGTCAAGCTCGTCACCCGGTTCTACGATCCCAGCGAGGGTCGGATCACCCTCGACGAGGTGGATCTGCGTGATCTCGATGATGCGCAGCTGCGATCGTCGGTCGTCATGGTCACTCAGGAGTCGTTCCTCTTCGCCGGCACGATCGCCGACAACATCCGCATCGGCAATCCTGGCGCCAGCGATGACGACGTCGTGGCGGCGGCGACGGCGGTGGGCCTGGACGCGTACATCCGCAGGCTGCCCGAAGGGTATGCCACGGATGTGAAGAAACGCGGCGGCCGGCTGAGTTCGGGACAGCGCCAACTGGTGTCGTTCGCCCGGGTGTTCCTCGCCGATCCGGATGTCGTCGTCCTCGACGAGGCGACCGCACACCTCGACATCCCCTCGGAGCGGTTGGTGCAGAACGCTCTGGCCACGGTGCTCGAGGGCAGGACCGCGATCATCATCGCCCACCGGCTGTCCACCGTCGAGATCGCCGATCGCGTGCTCGTCATGGAGTCCGGTCGGATCATCGAGGACGGGACACCCGACGAACTCATCTCCGGAACGGGCAAGTTCGCGCAGCTGCACCAGGCCTGGCGCGACTCCCTCGTGTGAGGTCACTCGCTGATCAGCGGCACGAACCGGTACCGGCCGTGACGAGTGATCGCCAGCTCGTCGGCACCTGGCCCGTCACGGACGACTCGGAGCATCTCCCCTGCGACGGGAATGACCATCGTGGCGCCGAAGGCCAGCTGATCGACGAGCTGGTCGGGCAGTGTCTCTGTCCCGGCGGAGACGAGGATCCGGTCGAACGGGGCCTCAGCCGGGAGACCGAGGGCACCCGGAATGGCTGCGTGGATGGCCACCTCGGCGAGGGTCTCCTGGTCTGGGGCATCAGCGGTGACGGCGTCGATGGCCGCCTGCGAGGAGTCGACGAGCTCGGGATGCCGTTCGACCCCGCGCACACGCCCGGCCGGCCCGACGAGGACGGCGAGCAGCATCGAGGTCCACCCGGAGCCTGATCCGAGGTCGAGGACGGTCTCACCCGGCTGCGGATCAAGCAGCCGGAGCATGTCCGCGACGGTGCTCGGCTGCGAATTCGTCTGCCCGCGCCCGATCGACAGGGGCACATTGTCTAAGGCATTCTGACGTTCCGCTATCGGCAGGAAGCGTTCGCGCGGAACCCGGGCGAACGCCTCGGCGATTCGACCGTGCGTCTCATCCGTTGTCATGGTTCCTCCGATCCCCAGCGACCCCCGGCACCTCCCATTGTGCCGGTGCATGCAGAGGGCGCAATGCCGCCACCGAGTATCGTTGTGCCGTGACTCAATCCGATCTCTCCCGCGCCCAGAGCCTCATCACCTCGATTCCCGACTATCCCGAACCGGGAGTGGTCTTCCGCGACATCTCCCCGCTGCTCGCCGACGGTCCGGCGATGCGGGTCGTCACCGAGGCGCTCATCGAACCTTTCGCCGGACAGTTCGATATCGTCGGCGGGCTCGAGGCCCGTGGCTTCCTCTTCGCGGGTGCCGTCTCCGCGATGACGGGAGTCGGAATCCTGCCGATCCGCAAGGCCGGAAAACTCCCCCGCCCAGCGGCTGCCGTGTCGTACACGCTCGAATACGGCACCGCCACGATCGAAGGTCCCGATGTCCTGGAGAAGGGCGAGCGCGTCCTCCTCATCGATGACATCCTCGCCACCGGCGGAACGCTCACAGCGGCCCAGTCCCTGGTCGCCGATCTCGGCGCTGAGGTCATCGGCTCAGCCGTCGTCCTTGAGCTCACCGCGCTCGGCGGACGCGAGCATACGGGCGAGGTTCATACCCTCTTCGCGGAGTGAGACGCCTCAGCCGATTCGGATGAGGGCATCGCCGGCAGAGATCGGTCCCGCCTCGGCGAGGGTCAGGTCCTCGACGTCGGCTTCGAGGACGACGACCGGAACGATCACGGACTTCTCCGCCTCCCGTGCGGCCTCCAAGTCCCAGACGACGATCTCTTCGCCGGCCTCGACCTGCTGCCCTGCCTCGGCACGGAGCGTGAAACCCGCTCCCTTCAGGTGAACGGTGTCGATGCCCAGGTGGACGAGCACACCCTGATCGGGCCGGTGGGAGATGACGAACGCGTGGGGCTTGAGGCTCGTCAGCTTTCCTGAGACAGGAGCCGTGACGGTCAGGTTCGCGGCCTCGCCGGGGTCGATGGCCGCTCCGGGACCGACGAGCGCTTTTGCGAAGACGGGGTCGGGAACCTCCGTCAATGGGATCACCGTGCCGGTGATGGGTGCAGCGATCGTGACTGCCATAGTCAGCAGGCCGCCTTTCTCCAAAATCAGGTGTACTTCGCCTAGACTGACCTCAGACTACAGACAAGGATCACTGTCGACCAGCAGATGCTCACCGGCGAGCAGAGGAGACGAAGACGTGACTCAGCCCATGAGGTCTTCGATGTCATCGACGAGGTTGTCGGCCTCCGGGCCGACGACGACCTGGACCGCGCTTCCCTGCACCACCACGCCGAACGCACCGGCTGCTGTGAGCGCCTGTTCGTTGACGAGAGAGTCATCGTCGACCTCGACGCGCAGGCGAGTGATGCACGCTTCGATGTCGTCGATGTTGTCGGCACCGCCCAGTCCGGCGAGGATCTGTGCTGCTTTGTCCATGTCTGTCACCTTCATCTCCGGCGTCCATGCGCCCGCGTCGATTTCACGTTCTGCGATCTGCGTCACAAGTCTACGGCGACTCGTGTCCAACTGCCCCACTTCCGAGGAGGAAACCGATGACCACCGCATCCGCTGAGGCACCCAAGAATCGCAGGAAGGCGATACCAGGGTTCGCCCAGCTCCAACGCGTCGGACGCTCCCTCATGCTCCCGATCGCCGTGCTTCCGGCCGCGGCCCTGCTGATGCGCTTCGGCCAGCCGGACATGCTCGGCGCCGATGGGCTCGGCCAGTTCGCGGACTGGCTGCTGCCGGTGGCGACGGTATTCGCGGCCGCCGGTTCGGCTCTGTTCGACAACCTGCCGCTGATCTTCGCCGTCGGTGTGGCCATCGGCTTCGCGAAGAAGGCCGACGGATCCACGGCACTGGCCGCCGTCGTCGGCTATATGGTCCTCACCGGAGTCTTCACAGCCATGGCTCCGGGCTTCGGCTCGGACAACGGTGAGGGCGAGAACGTCATCAACTTCGGAGTGCTCGGCGGAATCGTCGTCGGCATCATCACCGCCCTGCTCTATCAGCGCTATCACCGGATCAAGCTGCCGACCTACCTCGGCTTCTTCGGCGGTCGCCGTTTTGTCCCGATCGTCACTGCGGTCGCGTCGATGGTCATCGCCGTGATCATGGCGCTCATCTATCCGGTCTTCGACGCCCTCATCAACAAAGGCGTGGGCGGCTTCCTCATGGAGCACGGAGCCAACCCGGGCACAGGGTTCGTCTTCGGCACGATCAACCGCCTCCTCATCCCTTTCGGACTGCACCACCTGCTCAATAACCTGCCGTGGTTCCAGTTGGGTTCGTGCACAACCGCCTCGGGAGACACCGCCCACGGCGACATCACCTGCTTCTTCTCCGGCGTCGACGGCACGGCAGACTGGACGGGCTCGTTCATGACCGGCTTCTTCCCGATCATGATGTTTGCGCTCCCAGCTGCGGCCCTGGCCATCTACCACACCGCGCATCCGAAGCGCCGAAAGATCGTCGGCGGCATTATGCTCTCGGTGGCCCTGACCGCGTTCATCACCGGAATCACGGAACCGCTCGAATACGCCTTCGCCTATGTCGCATTCCCGCTCTACGCGGTCCACGCCGTGCTCACCGGCACGTCACTGGCGCTGGTGAATGCGCTCGGTATCAAATCCGGATTCGGCTTCTCCGCCGGTGGCCTCGACTACCTGCTCAACCTCGGACGAGCGTCGGAACTGTCCGGCGGCATCGGGCCGGTCCTGCTTCTGCTGGTCATCGGACTGGCCTATGCTGTCATCTACTACTTCCTGTTCCGGTGGGCGATCATCAAGTTCAATCTGCACACCCCGGGTCGCGAGGACGAGACCGACACCGGCACCGGAACTCCATCGGTCTTCGACGAAGCGCAGCTCGCCGCCGAGGAGTCCACGGGCAAGAAGCGCGCTCAAGACGAAGGGCGGAGCTGACACTCACTGGCACGTGTCGTACAGAGCTCGCAGCTGATCCTCAACCGTCTGTGCCCCTGTGGTGGACTGCGAGTCTGGTTCATCGCCATAGTCGCATCCGCCCACATTGACCCACCCTGGATTCCACTGATTGTTCGGCCCCGCGTTGAGAGTCCAGTGGAAATCCCAAGACTGAGTGTTGACAACGTCAATGCGTTCGATTTTGTCTCTCAGCTGACTGACCGCTTCTGGTCCGTCAGGGATTTCAACAAAATAGCTCGACACCTGGTCGTCTTCGATCCTGATCTCATCATTCTGGTCAAGGATCGGGCTGATTGCAGTCTCCAGACGGTTCTGCGCCTGCTCTGAGAACGGGAAATCCACATTCCACTCAGCCTGGGACGGAGCTCTGGTCCTCAGTTGGAAGTCTTCGGAGCCGAGCTCTGTCCGTACCGCACTGATTGTCCGGAAGGGGTCAGTCTGCGCGTCGCTCAGCTCCAGTGAGTCTTCGAAGGTACTCTGCTTCGACTGTCTATTCCACTCGATTCGATCGGCGGACAGTGATGCAGCGAGGATAAGAAGATGCGACGTTCGCTCCGCCATGATGTCACTACTCGTGTTGTCTCTGATATCAAGTTCCTGATCCGAAACCAGGAGCGTGAGCTCCTGGTCATAGCGATCGAAATCCGGACCGGTCTCCTGATCGAACGCGGCGGCCACCTCGAGGGCTTGATTGTGTGTCGCATCGGTGGACATTGTGACGGTGTGAGCCAGCAACCGACCCGAATCGAAGCCGTTCTGGTAAACGGTGCTGACATCTTCGACCCCCGCCTTAGTCGACAGCACCGCGCCGATGTCGTGCGCACGGTCGCTGAGATCTGGTCCGAAACACCCGGACAGCCCGACCGCCGCAACAATGACGGCAGCGACAGACGCGATCCGGCGGCGATGATGTGCTCTTCGTTCCCCCATGTCTCGAACCTATCGGTCTCACACTCGCTTCCACGGTCACAACGTGTGCCAGTCTCGACACTGATCGCTCGTGGCGGCATCGAAAAATGAAGAAACAGAGAGAAATCGGGAATGATCGCCAACGACACTGTCGTTATAGAGTCGCTCGGGGATCACCTTCAGATTCCCGAATCCGCGGAGACATCCCCAAGGACGTTCCGCAGATCATTCCGGCCCCGTGACGAAAGGCGTACACCATGACGGTTCCCACACTCACTCTCAACGACGGCAAGACGATCCCGCAGCTGGGATTCGGCGTCTTCAAGGTCGACCCCGACGAGACCGAACGCATCGTCACCGACGCCCTCGAAGTCGGCTACCGCCACATCGACACCGCTGCTGTCTACGGCAATGAGGAAGGCGTCGGCCGGGCCATCGCGAAGTCCGGGATCGCCCGCGACGAACTCTTCGTGACGACCAAGCTGTGGAATGACCGCCACGGTGCGGAAGAATCCAAGCGGGCCCTCGGAGAATCCCTGGAGAAGCTCGGCCTCGACCACGTCGACCTCTACCTCATCCACTGGCCGACCCCGGCGAACAAGAACTCCGTCGAAACCTGGGAGGCCTTCCCCGGCTACCGCGACCAGGGCCTGACCTCCTCGATCGGCGTGTCGAATTTCGACCACCGCTTCCTGCCGGAGATCCTCGACACCGGCATCATCCCAGCCGTCGACCAGATCGAGGTCCACCCGCAGTTCCAGCAGGTCGACACCCGTCCGCTGCTGGCCGAACACGACATCAAGATCGAGGCCTGGGGCCCGTTGGGACAGGGCAAGGTCGACTACGCAAACACCGTCATCGGTGAGATCGCTGCCGCCCATGAGAAGTCCTGGGCTCAGGCGATCATCCGATGGCACCTGCAGAAGGGCCACGTCGTCTTCCCGAAGTCGAACAACCGCGACCGCATGGAACAGAACTTCGACATCTTCGACTTCGAACTCACCGACGCCGAGGTGGCAGCCATCGACGCGCTCGAGAACGGCGGCCGCGTCTCGGCCGATCCTTCCGAGGTGAACTGACCCGGTCAGCTTCGCCCAAAACCTCGCCGAGGCGGCCCACCCCGACCAACGGTCGTGACCGACGTGGCCGGTTGAGCAGTCAGGTCGAGCAATGACGAAGCCGCCGGAGAGTTCCGACTCTCCGGCGGCTTCGTCGTTCTGTCACTCCGCCGGCTTGCCATCGACACCGAGGACGACGGCGTCGATGAGCACCGGCCCGTCGGCCTGCAGGGCCTCACGGTAGGCAATCTCGAATTCCTCTCGGGTCGTGGTCCGGTTGGCCGGGACTCCGTAGCCCTGTGCCAACGACACGAAGTCGATCGCGCCCAGAGTCAGCCCTGGGGTATCGGGAACTCCCATCCGCTTGGCGAATCCGGACAGCGCACCGTAGCCGGAGTTGTTGACGATGACGAAGATCGTCTTCGTTCCCAGCTGCGCTGCGGTGTACAGGGCCGTGAGTCCGTAGTTCGCAGACCCGTCGCCGACGGTGGCGACAATGGTCTTCTGGGGGTCACCGATCGCCATCCCCACCGCGACCGGCAGACCGAAGCCGAGCCCTCCCGAGGCCGGGAAGTGGTACATGCCCGGTCTGTCGATGACGATCCGCTCGAGGTATTCGAGGTCGAGCGTGGTCGTCTCATTGACGTAGACGACGCTGTCGTCGACATGATCGTTGAGCACGGCGAGCACCTCGACGCCGGACATCCCCTGCTCCGTTCGGGCGGGCGCGGTCACGGTTCGGGACCCGCGGTCGCCTCGGCGCGTTCCTCGATCCGCCGTCGCCTCCGCCAAGTCGGCGAGCGCAGTCGCGACGTCCGCGACGACGGCGCGACCGAACGGTGCCCGCGTCGCTTCCCTCGGATCTTGGGTGATCTGGATGACCTCGGTACCCGGCTCCAGATAGTTCGCCGGCTCCCAGCGGTGGTACCGGAACGTGGCTGCACCGATGACAAGGACGACATCGTGGCCGGACAACCGGTCGCGCACCGACTTGATGCCCGGGACGAGGACGCTTTCGAAGTTCGGGTGCGTCGTCGGGAACGGGCAGCGTGTCGGTGATGGGGCGACGAAGACGGAGGCATCGAGGCGTTCGGCCAGAACCATGGCATCCTCATAGACGCTCGGATCAGCGACTGCGGCGGCATCGACCTGCGGGCCGAGGACGAGGGCAAGGTTCTTCGCCCCGTCGAGGACGTCGGTGAGTTCGCGGCGCAGCGACTCCGGCATGGTTCCCGCCGTCGCCACCGAACGCTTTGCCAACAGTGCGTCATCGGGAAGGGCCGGTTCGTCCCAGTCGTCGAGCGGAACCGAGACGTAGACGGGACCGCTCGGGTGAGTCGTGGCCTCGAGCGCCGCCTGCGAGAGTGTGCGCGGCACGTCGGTGGCCGACAGCGGCTCGTGTGAGTACTTCACCAGCGGAGCAGGCAGGGTCGAAGCATCGACGCTGGCGAGCATCGTCTCCTGACCGACGGTGCGGCGCACCTGCTGACCTGCGAGGACGACGAGCGGAACGTGGCCGTAGCGGGCGTTCGTCAGCGCACCCATGCCGTTGCCCGACCCTGAGGCGGCGTGCAGATTGACCAGCGCCGGTCCTCCCGCGGCCCGTGCGTATCCTTCGGCCATGCCGACGACGACCTGCTCATGCAGACCGAGGACGAACCGGAAATCCTCGCCGAGTCCTGCGAGGAACGGCAGCTCGTTCGAACCCGGATTTCCGAAGATCGTCGTCATCCCGTGAGCACGGAAGACCTCCAGACTCGCGTCGAGGACTGTCATCTCTCCGTCGTCTCTGTCGGATTGGTCGGCCATGGTGCCTCTGCTTTCGTTCGTGGTGCTCTCGCGGAGGGGTCGAGTTGTGTGGCGCCTCTCTCACCTCACCATATCCGTTGGCGCATCAGCCCAGCACGCGGATCGGCTCTCCTGCGATCCAGGCTGCGATGTCCTCGACTGCCTGAGTGAAGAAGATCCGATAGGTGTCTTCGGTGACGTATCCCAGGTGCGGGGTGAGCACGGTGCGCGGTGCGCTGCGCAGGCGATGGTCCACCGGCAGCGGCTCTTCGTCGTGGACGTCGAGTCCGGCGCCACGGATCCCACCGGCCTCCAGCACGGTGATGAGTGCGTCGGTGTCGACGAGTCCGGCGCGCGAGGTGTTGACGAGGATGCTGTCGGACTTCATCGCCGCGAGTTCGGCGGCTCCCACGAGTCCTCGGCTGCGCTCGCTGAGTTTGTAATGAAGAGTCACCACGTCGGCGGTGGAGAACAGTTCGTCCTTGCTCACCGCGCGCACGCCCAAGGCGTCCGCCCGTTCCGCGTCGAGGTTCTGGCTCCACGCCACGACGTCCATGCCGAAGGCCGCACCGACCCGCGCGACCTTCGTTCCCAGACGTCCCAGACCGACCACGCCGAGGCGGTGCCCATCGAGGTCTCCCCCGACGGTCGACTGCCAACCGCCGCCTCGGACGGCGGCGTCCTCGGCCGGGATGCTGCGCAGAACGGAAAGGATGAGCCCCCAGGTCAGCTCGGGTGTCGCCGAGGTGGTCGACTCGGTTCCGCAGACCACGATCCCCTGCGCACGCGCCGCCTCCACGTCGATGGAGGCGTTGACCCGTCCCGTGGTCACGAGCAGACGCAAGTTCGGCAGCCGTTCCAGCCGGACGGCGGTGAAGGCGGTTCTCTCTCGCATCGCCACAGCCACCTCGGCGCCGGAGAGGACCTGCACCAGGTCATCGTCGTCGACGATGGGACGATCGATGAACTCGACCTCGGCGTCGAGACCGCTCCAGTCCGCGAACCTGCATGCCACCTGCTGATAGTCATCGAGAACGACGATGCGCATTGTGTTCCTCTCCTGAAGTCGTGTGACCTACATCCTAGAGCCGATAGGCTGGGCTGGTGAGTGCACCGATCATCCTGAGACAACGCAGCGGCCCCATCATCACGGTCATCGTGTGAGCATTCCTCGCTTTCCTCCTCGGCGACGCGCTGCTGCGCGGGGCGTGGGACACCGTCGGTCGTTTCGGTCCAGGACTTGTACTCATCGGCTGGCTCGCGTTCATCATCCTCTGGCGGCCGGCTCTCGTCGTCGGAGCCGACGAAGTGCATCCGACCGTGGAACGCTCCCGGAATGCCGCGACGGAAGATCGATTCCGGACTGACCGGCGGAACCCGACCGGAGTCTCTGGACAATCACCCCGCGTTCGAGCTGCTGCGTCGATGGGAGCATACCCAGGCCCATGCGCCTGAAACGGCTGTGCGAAGCGGTCCGTCCGGCGTTGCCGATCACGTCAGCACTCGATGGAGTCTGGGCGTCATCGGGGTGACTCTGGTGCTGGTGCTCCTGGTGGCAGTCGGACTCGTCTGAACACAGCAGGACCGGCCCCGTGGGGAACGTGATCCCACGGGGCCGGCAGTCTCGGAATGCTTCGATCGATCAGTGCATCACTTCTTGAAGCCGATCTCGGTCCAGTCGGGTGTTTCGAGCTGTCGCGGTCCGAGGTTGAGGACGTCATTCCTCACGCCCCACACATATGGTGTCGGGTAGAAGGGGATGAGCGGCTTGAGCTTGAGCACCTCGGCATCGCCCTCGTTCGCCAGCTTCTTCGCCTCGGCCGGATCGAGTGATTTCGTCGCAGCCTTGAACTTCTCGCCGATCGCATCGCTTGAGATCTTCGAGTGGTTCTGCGCGGAATCCGCCGGGTAGAACAGGTTCGATCCCGAGGAGATCGGGAAGGCTGTACCCTGCCAGGTGAACGTCGCCATCTCGAAGTTGCCGTTGAGCACGTGGTCGGCGAAATACGCGGCGACCGGAACGGTTTCGATTTCGACCTTGAAGCCGATCTCGTTGAGGTCCTTCATCAACTGTTCGGCACGCTGGGCATTCGAAGCGGTATCGGCGGGAACGACGATCTTGAACTTGAGCTTCTCTCCGTCCTTCTCGCGGACTCCCCCGTCGCCTTCTTTCCAGCCGGCGTCGTCGAGGATCTTCTTCGCCTTCTCCTGGTCGAAGTCGAGGCTGCCGGCGGTGTTGTCCCGGTAGCCCTCCTGGCCGGGCATGAATGTGACGTTGTTGATGAGAGTCACCGGTGCTTCGACGGGGCCGATCGCAGCCTGGGCGATGGCTTCGCGGTTGATCGCATGACCGATCGCGTCACGGACTTCCTGCTCCTTGAGCGCACCCTTCTTCGCATTCATCGTCAGGTGTGTGTATTCCATGCCCTGCGACTTGTACATCTCTCCGTCTTCGCGCTTGCCGGCGGTCTTGTAGGAGTCGCCATCGGTGCCGACATCGACAAGGTCGATCTCCTTGTTGGCATATTCCTGAGCCTGCTGTGCCTGAGAGACGACCTTGAAGATCACCTTGTCGAGTTTGGGTTCCTGTCCCCACCATTTGTCGTTCTTGACCATGGTGATGACGCCGGACTTCGTGTCGACCTTGTCGGCCTTGTAGGGACCGTTCGAAGGCAGGACTTTCTTCGTGTAGTCCTTGTTGAAGGAGTCGGCATCCTCGGTGATCTCATTGGGCAGGAAGGCGCCGATGTAGTTCGGCCAATCGATGTTCGGGGTCTTGAAGGTGACCTTGACGTCGTGCTTGTCCTTGCCGGATTCGATCTTCTCGATGTCCTCGTAGCCCTTGGTCGAAGCGACCTCGAACTCGTCGTGGTTTCCGTCGCGAGTCTGCCAGAACGCCTTGTAGTCGTCGACGTCGATCGGTGTGCCGTCCTCCCAGACGGCGTCCTTATTGAGCTTGACGTCGATGACCAGAGGATCCTCGCTGGCGATCTCGACGCTCTCGGCGTAGTTCTTGTCGACTTCCCAGGTGCCGTCATCCTTGATCTTGACCGGTCCGCCCAAGGTGGTGCCGTAGATGTTGTTGTTGTCCACGTGGGCGCCGTCGGCGTGGTAGTAGTTGAGGCTCGCGGGGATCTCGGTGATCGGGTAGGTCAGCGTGCCGCCGTCCTTGACCTCGTCGTATCCGGCTTTCTGGTAGTCGGTGGTGGGGAGTCCGGAGATCTCCTTGTCCGCCTTGTCGCTGTCGACTCCGCCGGAGTCCTTGTTCGCCTGCTGGCAGCCGGACAGTGCCAGGCCCAGCGCAGCGGTCGCGGCGACGACCATTGTCGCCTTCTTCCTCATTCTCATGAGTTCCTCATTTCTAGTGTGGTGTTCCTCGAGGTGGGCTAGGGGTGCGGCTTCAGGTCGCGGTGTCGAGCTCCGTGATCCGCTCCGCATGGTGGCAGGCGACGAGGTCGCCTTCCAGTGACCGCGGACGGGGGTCATCGGTCAGGCACATCTGCCTGTCCCCGTCCGGCAGCAGGTTGAACAGCGGGCACCTGGTGCGGAAGTTGCAGCCGGAGATCTCATCGGTCGGGCTCGGCAGATCTCCGGTGAGCAGCACCCGTTCCCGAGACCGTTCGACTTCGGGGTCGGGGACGGGGATCGCTGACATCAGTGCACGTGTATAGGGGTGCCGCGGCTGCCGATAGAGCGCGTCGGATTCGCCGTACTCGACGATCCGACCGAGATACATCACGGCGACATAGTCCGATATCTGGCGGACGACCGCGAGGTCGTGAGCGACGAACAGATAGGACAGTCCCAAGGTGTCACGCAGGTCTTCGAGCAGATTGATGACACCTGCTTGGACGGAGACGTCCAGAGCCGAGACGGGTTCGTCGAGGACAAGCAGCTTCGGGTTCGTCACCAAGGCCCGAGCGATGCCGATGCGCTGCCGCTGCCCACCGGAGAACTCATGCGGATAGCGTTCGGCCATCGACGCGTCGAGGCCGACGAGTTCGAGCATCTCGGCAACCTTGTCGTTGCGCTCCTGAGCCGACACTTTGTGCACGGTCAGCGGTTCGGCGATCACTTCGCCGACCGGCAGCCGCGGGTCGATGGCGGCCATCGGATCCTGGAAGACGACCTGGACGTCTCTGCGCATGGCCAGACGTTCACGCTTGTTCAGGTCCGCGACATCGATGCCGTTGATGACCAGCCGCCCCTTCTGCGGGGCGACCATCTCCAGGACTTCACCGATCGTCGTCGACTTCCCGCAGCCCGATTCGCCCACCAGTCCGAGGGTCTGGCCGGCCTTGATCTCGAGATCGATTCCGTCGACGGCTTTCACCGTGCCGATCTGTCGCTTGAACACGGCACCTTTGAGCAGAGGGAAGTGCTTCTGCAGACCGGTGACCTCAAGGATGTTCGGTGCTGCGTCGTCTTTCACTCGAGTCGCCACCGGGTCGGGGCGCGGGTAGATGTCCTTGGCTTTCAGATCGCCCCGGGCGATCTCGTCGGCACGGTGGCAGGCCGCCTGCACGCCGGTGACACCGTGTTCGACGAGTTCGGGCTCGACCTCGCGGCATCTGTCGACCGCGATCGGACAACGCGGTGCGAACGGGCACCCCGGCGCGAGATTCGACAGCGAAGGCGGTTTGCCCTCGAGCGGAACGAGTCTCTGGGTTCCCGCTGTGGCAAGGTTCGGCACCGAACGCAGCAGTCCTGTCGTATAGGGCATCTGCGGGCTGTGGAAGACCTGCTCCACTCCCCCGGTCTCGACGAGGCGGCCGGCGTACATGACAGCGATTCGGTCGGCGTTTCCAGCTACCACGCCGAGGTCGTGGGTGATCAGCACGATCGCGGCACCGGTGATCTCGCGTGCTTTCTGCAGCACGTCGAGGATCTGAGCCTGAATCGTCACGTCCAATGCCGTCGTCGGCTCGTCGGCGATGATGAGATCGGGATCATTGGCGATCGCAATGGCGATCATGGCTCGCTGCCGCATGCCTCCGGAGAACTCGTGCGGATATGACTTCACCCGCCGCTCCGCCCCTGGGATGCCGACGATTCTGAGCAGTTCGATCGCCCTATCGTTCGCGGCCTCTTTCGACAGGCTCGGGTCATGGATGATCAGACCCTCGGAGATCTGTTCTCCGATCGTATAGACGGGAGTCAGTGCCGACAGCGGGTCTTGGAAGACCATGGCGATCTCGCGGCCACGCAGCTTCGACATCTGGTGGTCGTTCATGTCGAGAAGAGACTGGCCGCGGTACCGGATGGAGCCGGCGATCTGAGCGGTGGAGGGAAGCAGACCCATCACAGCCATCGAGGAAACGGATTTGCCTGAGCCGGATTCGCCGACGATGCCGAGGAACTCGCCCGGTCTGACCTCGTAGTTGACCCCGCGCACCGCTTGAACGTCGCCCTTGGGGTTGGGGAAGGTCACCGTCAGGTCTCTGACCTCAAGGATGGGTTCTGCCGCGGTGACGGGGGCGAGGTCGATGTCGAGGGTTTCAGTCACGGTTGACTCCTGAGGTCGGATCGATCGCATCCCGCAGGGCATCGGCCATGAGGCTGATCGCGAAGAGCATGAGCACAAGCACCCCGGCGGGGAAGACGAACAGCCAGGGACGCGTGGCCGCCGCTCCGGAGCCTTCGGCCAGCAGAGTGCCGATCGACACGTCGGGTTTCTGAATGCCCAGATTGAAGTAGCTCAGGGAGGTCTCGGCAAGGATCGCGGAGACGACCCCGAGCGTCGCATCGACGATGAGGATCGAGGCCACGTTGGGAATGATGTGACGGCTGAGGATCTTCGGAGTCGAAACGCCCATATAGCGGGCGGCTCGGACGAAGTCGCGATCCTTGATCGCCTTGGTCTGGTTGCGCACGACTTGAGCCATGATCATCCAACCGAAGAGCACGAGGAAGACGACGATGGCCGTCCACGACAGCTGCCTCAGCAGAGGCGCCATGAGCACAAGGATGAAGAAGGACGGCAACACGAGCAGCAGGTTGATGAACCAGACGATGATCGTCTCGACTCGACCACCGAAATAGCCTGCCGCCGATCCGATGATGGCGGCCAGAATGCTCGCACACGGCCCGGCGATGATGCCGATGAGCAGGGATTTCTGCAGTCCCACGACGGTCTGAGCGTAGATGTCCTGGCCGATCGTGTTCGTACCGAACCAATGCTGGGCGCTCGGGCCCTCATTGAGTGCGAAGACATCCTGGTCGGTCGGCGAGTAGATGTTGATGGTGTTGCCGAACAGAGCGAAGAGAACAAAGAATGCGAGCAGGATCCCTCCGACCCAGAAACGTGGGGTCGAGCGCAGGCGGCGCCAGATGAGCATCGCCCGAGAGGTCGGCTTCGAACGCTTCGTCACCACCCCGGTGTCGGGATCTGTGGAGATCGGAATATCAGTTGCCAAGTCAGATCCTCACTCTCGGGTCGAGTGCGGCATAGAGCACCTCGGACAAGGTCGAGGCCAGGAGCGTGAGCACCGCGACGAAGAGAACGGAGCCTGCGGCCGCGTTGATATCGGACTGCAGGATCGAATTGATGGTGAACTGGCCCATGCCGTTCCACGAGAAGACGACCTCGAGCATCGACGACCCGGCGACCAGGGTGCCGAACGCGTAGGCGAAGTACGTCGACATCGGGATGAGTGCGACGCGCACGCCGTGCTTGACCAACGCGGTTCTGCGGGTGCGCCCTTTGGACCTGGCGGTGCGGATGAAGTCCGATGCAAGCACGTCGAGCATGACCGAACGCTGGTAGCGCGAGTACGTCGCGGCGCCCATGAGCACGAGCGCCAGGGTCGGCAGCAGCATATGTGACACCTGGTCGGTGAACCAGGGGAAGAAGCCAGGGTCGATATTCGCCGAGTAATCACCCGAGAAGCGGATGAGGGTCGTGCCGAGGGCATTGTTGAATCCGGTGGCGATGATCATGAGGATCACGCCGATGACGAATGTCGGAGTGGCGATGATGAGGTAGGACGCGTAGGTCACGACCTGGTCGGATGCCTTGTACTGCTTGACGGCTCCCCAGACTCCGAGGATCACGCCGAGGATGGCTCCGATGATCGATCCGATGAGCAGGAGCTTGAGGCTGACACCTGCCCGAACGAGGATCTCCTGCAGCACCGGTGAGTTGTGGACCGTCGTGCCGAAATCACCGTGGAGGAAGATGTTCGTCAACCACTGCCAGGTCCTCTCGAGGATCGGGACTTCGGGGTTCGTGCCGTGGCCGTTGAGGATGGACCGAATCGAATCTTCTGACAGCGGCGGATTCTGACCACGGTACCGGGAGGCCGGATCCATGAATGAGCTGGAGGTGATGTAGGCGGTGACCGTCGCTATGAACGCGAGGATGAAGTAGTTGATGAACCGCCGCAGGACGTACTTTCCCATGGTGCCGACTACGACGCAGGGATCAGACTGCCCTCACTGTGATCCGCGGAATGGTGCATCGGGCCGGGAAGCTGGGAATAGATCTCATGGCGAATCGGGAAGGTGGTGACAGTCATCAACGTTCAAGGTTCCCTTGCGCGAATTTTCCTCTGATCAGCCACTATGAGTGAACCATCAATGATTCATCACAGAAGACTGAACGTAAATCGCACTGTATCCCCATGTGACCTGTTGCACAAACCTCCCTTGCAGTATTGATTGCGACAAGGCGCCGTGTCCCCCGGAAATCCGCGCGACACGCCGAAGTAACTTTTCGGTGACTGCAGTCTCGTGTCGCCGGGTCGGAACGGTCAGTGCTGCCTTCGGGAACGTTGCGCACCGAAATCGCCGAGGCGGTGCAGACTTGAGTCTGCACCGCCTCGGCGATGGGGGAACCGCACCGTATTGCTGAGCGTCACACGAAGGTGAGCGGAATCAGCAACGGACCTTGAGGTGGGTCAGAAGCAGACCGCGCCCTTCGACGCCGACTGCACGAGCTTTGCGTACTTGCCGAGCACACCGGTGAGACGGTGGTTTTCGGGTAGCGTCCAGGACTTGCGACGCTCGGCCAGCACCTCTTCGTCGACGTGGAGTTCGATCGAACGAGCCGCGATGTCGACGGTGATCTTGTCCCCGTCCTCGACGAGCGCGATCGGACCGCCGTCGACCGCCTCGGGGGCGATGTGGCCGATGCACAGACCGGTCGAACCGCCGGAAAAGCGACCATCGGTGAGCAGCAGGACGTCCTTGCCGATGCCCGCGCCCTTGATGGCGCCGGTGATCGCGAGCATCTCGCGCATTCCGGGTCCGCCCTTGGGTCCTTCATAGCGGATGACGACGACGTCGCCCTTCTTCAGCTCTCCGTTCAGCACGGCGTCCATCGCCGGCTGCTCCTGGTCGAAGACGCGAGCGGTGCCTTCGAAGACGTCGGCGTCGAAGCCCGCGGACTTCACGACGGCGCCTTCAGGCGCCAGCGATCCCTGCAGCACGGTGAGGCCGCCGGTGGCGTGGATCGGGTTGTTGAGCGCGCGCAGGATCTTCCCGTCCGGGTCCGGCGGGTTGATCGACTCGAGGTTCTCGGCCACGGTCTTGCCCGTCACGGTCAGGCAGTCGCCGTTGAGCAGACCGGCGTCGAGGAGGGCCTTCATGATCACGGGCACGCCGCCGATCTTGAAGACATCATTCATCACGTACTGGCCGAAGGGCTTGACGTTGCCCAGGTGCGGAACCTTGTCTCCGATGCGGTTGAAGTCATCGAGCGCGAGTTCCACTCCCGCCTCGTGGGCGATGGCCAGCAGGTGGAGAACCGCGTTCGTCGAACCGCCGAAGGCCATGACCACGGCGATCGCATTGTGCAGCGATTCGCGGGTGATGATGTCCTTCGTGGTGATGCCCTGGCGCAGCATATTGACGACAGCCTCACCCGACTTGCGGGCGAACATCGTGCGGTTGCGGTGGATGGCCGGCGGAGCGGCCGAACCCGGCAGGGACATGCCCATGGCCTCGGCGGCCGAAGCCATCGTGTTCGCGGTGTACATTCCGCCACAGGCACCCTCACCAGGGCAGACGGCCCGCTCGATGGCGTCGACATCCTTCTGGGACATGGTGCCCGCACGGCAGGCGCCGACGGCTTCGAAGGCGTCGATGAGGGTGACTTCCCTCTCCGAGCCATCCTCCATCTTCGCGGTTCCGGGCATGATCGAACCGTTGTAGAGGAAGACGCTCGAGAGCCCGAGGCGGGCGGAGGCCATGAGCATTCCGGGGATCGACTTGTCGCAGCCGGCCATGAGCACGGAGCCGTCGAGGCGTTCGGCGCTCATCACGGTCTCCACGGAGTCAGTGATGACCTCGCGGGAGACCAGCGAGTAGTGCATTCCCTCGTGGCCCATCGAGATTCCGTCCGAGACGGAGATGGTGCCGAATTCCAGGGGGAAGCCACCGGCCTCGTGGACGCCTTCCTTGGCAGCCGAACCGAGACGCTGCAGCGACATGTTGCAGGGGGTGATCTCATTCCACGAGGTCGCGATCGCGACCTGCGGCTTCACCCAGTCGTCGTCGCCCATGCCGACGGCGCGCAGCATTCCGCGCGCGGCGGTGGCTTCGAGGCCATCCGTGACATCGCGAGAACGGGGTTTGATGTCGGGAGTGGTGTTGTCTGTATCGATGCTCATGCAGGCATGCTACGCCCGATTTCAGCATCCGCACGCCGGACTCTCGCATGGTGGAACCTCTTGTGGGAACCATGCGAGAGTCCGACCGCGAGGCTGTGTTCCGGCCCTGCTTAGGTCAGATTCGCGTGACCTATTGCCGGCGACTCAGGCCCGCGGTTCGCTGCGCCTCGGGCCCCAGCTCACGGCATCTCAGGCCTTGATGAGGTTGACCGGCTGCTCACCGTCGTTGATCCGCCTGACCTGCTCGGCGAGGATCTTCACGACCCGTGGTTCGAACGCCGAGGTGTCACCTCCGACATGGGGTGTGATGAGGGTGTTCGGGGTGCCCCACAGCGCGTGGTTGCGCGGCAGCGGCTCCGGGTCGGTGACGTCGAGTGCGGCATGGAGTCGGCCCGTGGCGAGCTCTGCTACGAGTGCGTCCGTATCGACGACCTTGCCGCGGGCGACGTTGACGATGAGCGCATTGTCGGGAAGCAGGCTGAGGAACTTCTCATCGACGAGGCGGTGGGTGCCCTCGTTGAGCGGAGTGATGAGCACGACCACCTCGGTGTGGGGCAGAAGTTCCGGCAGCTCGTCGACGCCGTGGATCTTCCCGCGCTCATCCTCACGTGCGGTCGAGGCGACGCGGGTGAGCTGGACCTCGAAGGGGTCGAAGCGGTCGGCGATGGCCGAGCCGATCTCGCCGACGCCGATGATCATCACCCGTCGGTCCTGCAGCGAGCGGTAACGCTGATGTTCCCATACCCGCGAGACCTGCGAGCGCACGGCGTCGTCGATTCCACGCAGACTGGCCAGGGTCAGTGCCACCGCGAGCTCGGCGGTGCCTCCGGTGTGCACACCGGAGGCGGTCGCGACCTGGATTCCACGCTCGGGCAGGTGGGCGACGGGGTCGTATCCGGTCGTCTGCGTGATGACGAGGCGCAGGTTGGGCAGCTCGTCGAGCAGCTCGATCGTCGGCCCAGAATTCAGGTACGGCAGGATCACGACGTCGACATCGTCACGGCTGAGCTTGGCCGACCGTTCGGCGTCGGAGAAGACGACGAGGTCGACGTTGGCGCGCTGGTGAGCGGGGATCCGAGCGATCACACGGTTGCGGAGCTCGGAGTTCGGGAAGGCGATTGTGGTGATGGACATGCCCTCATTGTGGCACGCAGCCCTGCCCGGTGCCGAGGGCTTCGTCACTCTGAGATGACGGGCCTCGTCACTCGGGCAGCGCTTTCCCGATCCGAGTGAAGACGGCCTCAATCACTTCGAGCTCGGCGTCGCTGACATGATCGAAGAAGACCTCGTCGACATAGCTCTTGTGCTGAGAGCCGGCGGACAGGAACGCCCGGGCCCCTGCCTCGGTCAGCGCCACATTGTGAGCACGCCCGTCCCCGGGACACTGAGTCTTCGTCACCAGCCCCGCGTCGACGAGGACCTTGATCCGGTAGTTCAGCCGCGACGGCGAGAAGACGAGCTTCTTCGCCAGTGCGCTCATCGTCAGCGTCCGCTCCGGCGCTTCCCACAGCAGGAGCAGAGTGTTGTAGTCGCTGACGTCGAGCCCCGCATCGTCCTTGAGCTGGACCTCGAGGGCCTGACGGAGACGCTGCGAAGTCTCGAAATAGGTCCGCCACGCATTCTGCGCCAGCGTCTCCCTGCCGAGCCCGAATCTGATCTCCGTCATCTCAGCCCTCGAGCAGCTGCGCGAAGGGAGTGACGTTCGCCGGGGCGAATTCGTCGACGATTCCGCGATTCGCCGAGGAGGTGCCCCCGGTCGCGCCCGCCCCTGCACCTGCGTGCGAATCGGGGTCGGCCACCTCGGCGAGGTCGTCATTTCCGGCCCCGATGATCGTTGCACTCAGGGACACGAGCTCCTCCCCCGCCTGACGGATCCGGGCGGTCAGCGCGCGGCCGCCTTCGACGGTTCCCCAGTCGTCGGTCGCGGCGAACACCGTGGTGGGCACGACGATGCCCTTGAGGTAGGACAGCATCGGCCGCAGCACCGCGTCCCCGGCCAGCGAATGGCGGGCGGTTCCGCCGGTGGAGGCGATGAGCACGGGTTTGCGGCTCAGCGCCTTGTCGTCGACGAGCTGCCAGAACAGGGTGTGCAGGCCGACGGGGGCGGCCTTGTACACCGGTGCGACGGTGACGATCGCATCGGCGGCGGCGATGGTCGCGAAGGCCTGCTCCAACGCTTCGGACCGGAACCCGGTCAGGGTCATATCGGTCAGCGCGGTGGCGAGGCTGCGGACGTTGATGACGTCCGTGGTCACGTCGATGCCCACCGATTCCCCCGCCGAGGCGGCCTGACCGAGGATCCGGTTCGCGAGCTTGAGCGTGGTCGAGTCCTCGCTCAGCGAGGTGGTCACGGCCACGATGTTCATCGTCTTCGTCATGCTTGGTCACCCCCTTCCTTGGCAGAGTTCTGGGCAGCTTCAGCGGCGCGGGCCTGGCGGTCTTCGAAGGCACGCGAGCCTTCTCCACCACCGGGGATCGGGTCGCGACCTTCGCGGCGACGGATGACCAGCGATTCGTGGGTCGGCGCATCGGGGACGTCGGCGGGACGCCCCTTGGCGAACTCCTCGCGCAGCACCGGGATGACCTCTTCGCCGAGGAGGTCGAGCTGTTCGAGCACGGTCTTCTGCGGCAGGCCGGCATGGTCGATGAGGAAAAGCTGGCGCTGGTAGTCGCCGGCCCAGTCGCGGAAGCTCAGGGTGCGCTCGATGACCTGCTGGGGTGACCCGACGGTCAGCGGAGTCTGCGTCGAGAAGTCCTCGAGGCTGGGCCCGTGGCCGTAGACCGGGGCGTTGTCGAAGTAGGGACGGAACTCGCGGACGGCGTCCTGGGAGTTCTTGCGCATGAATACCTGACCGCCGAGGCCGACGATCGCCTGGCTGGCCGTTCCGTGGCCGTAGTACTCATAGCGCTGACGGTAGAGCTGAATCATCCGCGCGGTGTGCGAGGTCGGCCAGAAGATGTTGTTGTGGAAGAACCCGTCGCCGTAGTAGGCGGCCTGTTCGGCGACCTCGGGGCTGCGGATCGATCCGTGCCAGACGAACGGCGGCACTTCGTCCAGCGGGGTCGGGGTGACGGTGAAGCCGTTGAGCGGCGTGCGGAACTTGCCTTCCCAATCGAGGTTCTTCTCACGCCAGAGACGGTAGAGCAGGTTGTAGTTCTCGACCGCCAGCGGGATGCCGGCACGGATGTCCTTGCCGAACCACGGGTAGACGGGACCGGTGTTGCCGCGGCCCATGATCAGACTGATGCGACCGTCGGAGAGGTGCTGCGCGTAGGAGTAGTCTTCGGCGATGCGCACGGGATCGGTCGTGGTGATGAGCGTGGTCGCCGTGGAGAGTTCGAGCCTCTCCGTCTGTGCGGCGATGTTGGCCAGCAGGACCGGCGGGTTGGCCGGAGCCACGAACGGCGGGTTGTGGTGCTGCCCAGTAGCGAAGACGTCGAGGCCGACCTCTTCAGCCTTCTTGGCGATCTCGACGGTGTTCTTGATCCGCTGGTTCTCGCTGACAGTAGTGCCGTCGGTGGGGTCAGTGGTGACATCCCCGATGGTGAAGATTCCGAATTCCATGACGCCTCCTGCATCTGGGCTGCTGCGGTTCTCGCGGTCGCCCGGCCGATTGGACTAGCTTCAATTTTGAAGTAACTAGTTGAAATCTTAACAGAAGTGGTCGCAAAAGTACTCCCGTCCCGAGTGAAGTGTTTCCTGTGGGCGGATCCGCCGCGATCCTGCTTTCGATTTCGGGATGGATCCACCCGGAGGAGACACGCTGGCTGTCGCTCATCAGGATCCGCATGAAGTCGACTGCGACACTTCCACCTGTGGGCAGCACGGGAGCGAAGCCGTCTGAACACCGGTTCCGCGAGGATCGACTCACACCCACAACCGCACCTACGCCAGAAAACTATCCACAAGAGACATCGCGAACCTCGACACAGGACTTCCGCATGCGGAGTCTTGGCGGCATGTGGCAATCAACGAAACAGAGTGTCGTCTTCAAATCTGTGCCCCTGCCTTTCACCGCCGCCGAAGCAGCCGAGCGGGGCATCTCGGCCTATGCACTGACTGAGCACGATCGCTTCATCCAGATCTTCCGCGGTATCTGGGTCGACACCGAATCACTGACCGACGCGCCGACACCGCAATGGGCCGACCATGAATGGCTCAAGACCTGGATGTATATGACCGGCATTCGCAGACTCCACCCCGCCTTGGCCGCGGACCACCTGACGGCAGCACGCCTGTATGGACTTCCGCTGCCGAGTCAGATCAAAGACAGAAACATCTACGTCGCCACACCTACGCGCGGCCAGCGCATCAAACGCCCCGGCCTCGTCGTCAGCCGACCGACGAGGCTGGCAACCGAATGGATCGATCTCCTGAGACTGCCGCTCGTCACCATTCCTCGCCTCGTCGCCTCACTCACACCGCTGCTCAGCCTCAACGAACTGGTAGCCCTCTGCGATGCCGCGACCGGCAGACAGGCCAGCGGCCCCTACATCACCATCGAACGGTTACTCTCGGACATCGACAATCTTCCCCGAGTTCCACAACGCCGCAAGGCACGAAAGGCGCTCGCTCTCGTTCGACCGACAGTCGAGTCGCCGCAGGAGACCTGGCTGCGCCTCTGGCTGACCGATCACGACTTCCCCGAACCAGTGGTGCACCCCGCCGTCTGCAGCGCGATCGACGGCTGCGTGCTTCACCCCGATCTCGGCTACCCAGAGCTGCGGATCGCGATCGAGTACGAAGGCGACCATCACCGATCGTCGCCTGGGCAGTATGCACAGGACATACGTCGCCGGGAACTGCTCGAGGCCGAAGGGTGGGTGCTTCTGAGGGTGGCGAAGCGCAGCGATATGGACTCGTTCGCCAGACGGCTGAGACACCTCATGGCCGAACGAAAGCTGTCACATTGAGAACAACCGTCTCCTGCGGGTGGATCCAGATCGATATCTCTGCACTTATCACGATGGATCCACCCGCAGGAGACACCGAACCCTCATCGCGAGGGGTACGCGCACCGGAGGAAGATGCGCACAGACAGAAGTTGCGAGAGCCTCAGATCCAGAGGGCCGGGTCCTCGAGGACGAAGTCCGGGCGCTTCGTCGAGGCTTCGGCCCCTTCCTTCGCCGAGGCGGCCCCGTCCTTCTTCTTCGAGCGCACAGTTGCGGGGATGCCCACGGCACTCGAGTCGGCCGGGACGTCCTTGACGACGACCGCGTTGGCTCCGACCGCGGAATTGTCGCCGACGACGACCGGGCCGAGGATCTTCGCGCCGGCCCCGACGAGCACATGGTTGCCGATCGTCGGGTGGCGCTTCGTCTGCGCCATCGACGTGCCGCCGAGCGTGACCTGGTGGTAGAGCATGACGTCGTCGCCGATTTCCGAGGTCTCGCCGATGACGACGCCGTTGGCATGGTCGATGAAGAATCGACGCCCGATCTCCGCTCCCGGATGGATCTCGACCCCGGTCAGCGTCCGCACGAGCTGGGACATCAGTCGAGCCGGTACCTTTCCCGCGTCGTGCTGCCACAGCCGGTGCAGTCCGCGGTGCGCCCAGATGGCGTGCATGCCGGGGTAGGAGACCAGGGAGACGAAATCATTGCGTGCCGCCGGGTCGCGTCGCTTCACGGTCTCAAGGTCTTCTTTGAGCGTCTCGCGCACACCGGGTCGGCTCAGTCCATAGGCTGCCGCACCCACGGCGGCCGCGGCCGTTGCCCACAGTGCCTTCATCGTTGACTCCCTTGCTCATCAGTCTCGGTCTATCTCGTGCAAGTCGGATCCGGTCGAAAGAATTCCCACGCCTCTCTGACGCAGAACTCCTCAGACAGCGAGGGCGCCAAACCGAAGTCTGACGCCCTCACGCTGATCACTCGATGTCAGTCGAGGTATTCGGAGAACAGCGGTGTCGACAGGTAGCGCTCACCGAAGTCGGGGAGGATGACGACGACGCGCTTGCCGGCGTTCTCCGGGCGTGCGGCGACTGCCTCGGCGGCCGCCAGTGCGGCACCAGAGGAGATGCCCACGAGCAGGCCCTCTTCCTTCGCGACCTCACGGGCGCGCTCGATGGCCGCATCGTTGTCGACGGTGGCGACCTCGTCGTAGATCTCGGTGTTGAGCACCTTCGGCACGAAGTTCGCACCGAGTCCCTGGATCGCGTGCGGTCCGGCCTTGCCTTCGGTCAGAAGCGGCGAGGCGGCGGGCTCGACGGCGACGATCTTCACATCCGGGTTGGCCTCGCGCAGGGCGGCGCCTGCGCCGGTGATGGTGCCGCCGGTGCCGATGCCGGCGACGAAGATGTCGACCTTGCCGTCGGTGTCAGCGAGGATCTCGGGGCCGGTGGTGGCCTTGTGGATCTCAGCGTTTGCCTGGTTCTCGAACTGGCGCACGAGAACGGCACCGCCTGCGGCGAGCTCCTCGGCCTTGGCGACAGCGCCCTTCATTCCGTCGGCCTTGTCGGTGAGGACGAGTTCGGCACCGAAGGCGCGCAGCAGAGCGCGACGTTCCTTCGACATCGACTCGGGCATCGTCAGCTTGACCTTGTAGCCGCGGGAGGTGCCGACCATCGCCAGAGCGATGCCGGTGTTGCCGGAGGTGGCTTCGACAATCGTGCCGCCGGGCTGCAGTTCGCCGGACTTCTCGGCTGCGTCGATCATCGCCACACCGATGCGGTCCTTGACGGAGTTGCCCGGGTTGTACGATTCGAGCTTCGCAACGATTTCGGCACCGGAGCGCTCGCTGGCCTTGTTGACGCGGATCAGCGGAGTACGGCCGACCAGATCGGAGACGTTGTTGAAGATGGTCAAAGTAAGTCCTTTCACGCTTCTGTGTGCACCCGCCGTCACAGGCCTCTCACCACTCGGCAGAGCTGTTCCGGCAAGGGTTGAGCGACAGCTTTCATCTCGTGGTCCGAGACGGCTTGCCCTCATCATAACCACGCCGACCCTGAACGTGTTCCCAGATATGTTGCTCAACAATCTGTGTTCGCTGGGGGCGAAACTTTATGACAACACCTATCACATACCCGAGATAGCCGCATATCCATCCACCCACTTGAGCGCGGGATGCGATCAACCGCTGAGCAATCGGTGGACACGATCACCGAGGCGGCCCTCCCCCCGAGATCGCGCCCGAGCGCTGCGATCGGGCGGAGTCTGAGACGGTCTCAGGTGACCGATACGATTGTCCTCATGGCTATTCATCCCATCGTCGTCTACGGCGAGCCCGTTCTGCATCGTCGTGCCGAGAAGATCACCGAGTTCGACGAAGACCTTGCCGAACTCGTCGCAGACATGCACGAGACGCTCGACGCCAGCAACGGTGTCGGACTGGCCGCACCGCAGATCGGTGTCGGCAAGTCCATCTTCGTGTTCAACGCCGACGATGACTATGGTGTGCGTCGTCGCGGCACCTTCGTCAATCCCGTGCTCATTGCCTCGAAGGTTCCCGACACCCGTCCCGATCCCGACGATGAGACCGAAGGATGCCTGTCGGTTCCGAGTCTCGATTTCCCCCTCAAACGTGCCGACAGGGTCACCGTCAACGGCTTCGACGAGAAAGGCGAACCGGTGACCCTGAGCGCTGACGGGTGGTTCGCCCGCATAATGCAGCACGAATACGACCACCTGCAGGGCACCCTCTACGTCGACCGCCTCGACAAGCGGTGGTCGAAGAAGTGGAAGAAGGCCCAGGAGGCTCACGGCTATGATCAGCCGGGCCTGTCCTGGATGCCGGGAGTCGACCCCGATCCCTTCGGTCACTGAGCCGGGAGCGGGCGGGCCGACGAGCTGAGACACGTCGGCGAACCAGGATCGGCCGACCACTGAACCAGGGCCGAACTCAAGCCTCGAGTTCGTCCACGGACTTTTGAGCCGCAGCCAAGCGGGAGTCGAAGTCGTCGAAATCATCGGCAGTCTGGTCGAGTTCGGCGACGAGCCCGGAGATGATCGACGACTGCGAATCCGCATCGATGCGCAGCTCCCTGAACTGCCAATCGGCTGAATCATCAGCTGCGGTGCGAGACAGCACGTCGAGCACCCGATCGCCGAGCTCGCGGGAGCGTTCGGAGTTGTGCAGCAGCATCAGCTGCTGGTCGAGTTCGAGGAGGCGCTCGTAGTATTCGTGCATCGACTCCACGCGGCGGGCCATCGACGAGAATGCGACGGCCAGCTTCGACAGATAGGTCTCCACCGACTTCGCGGTTCCCGCATCGCGGATGCCTTCGATCTCCTCGCGCAGGCTGACGAGTTCCTGCAGCCGCACTCCGATGGAGGCCACAGCATGGTCGAGGTCGACGCGGGACACGTGGTCTTTGAGGATCGGGTGGGTCCACGCGCGGGTGCGCACGATCTTGCGAGCGATTGTGACGGCGAGATGGAACAGACGCTGCTCGTCGGTGTCCCGGCCCTCCTTGCGCCCGGGCAGATAGCCGAGACTGGCCGGAGTCACCCACTGGGCGCCTGAGACCTTGCGCCGGTTCTTGCGGCTCAGTCGCTTCGGATCACGCAGGTATTTGGGGCCGGTGACGGCGGCGAAGATTCCGGTGCCCAAGGCTGTGGCCGCGCCCATCCCGCCGAAGGTCAGTGCCGCATCGGCGAACCCCGAGACCAGCGCCAGTCCCCCAGGGGCTGCGAAACCAGCGGTGACAGCGGTGCCAGCAGCGGTTCCGCCTTTGAACAGGGCACTGGAGCGGAAGAAGTTCCGGCTCATCCCGCCGCTGAGCATCATGGCGCTCGGTGCTCCGGCGGAGTAGCGGTAACCGCGCGCATTCCAGGCCCGCAGCACTGCCTCGTTGACACTCTCGGGCACCAGCACACGATAGATCGGGGCGGACTTACCGCATTCGCTCTTCCACAGCGACTTCCACTCAGACACCGTTTCACCTCCATGCGTGTGGGTCACACACTCGGCCCTGCGGGCCATCTGCTGCGGGGAATGCGAACAGCCACACCCTCCGCTGTGCTTGGAGAACCGATCGGTTCCCTTGGACGCACAGTCTAGAGGGTGTGGCTGGATCAATCCTGAGTCCTGCTCGGCGCTGTCAGGCGCCGGCGTCGACCAGGATCGGAGTCGGACCTGGACTCAGACGCCCAACTTGGCGAGGATGAGGTTCTTGGCCTTTCCGGCATCGGCCTGTCCGCGAGTGGCCTTCATGATCGGGCCCATGAGCGCGCCGATGGCCTGCATCTTTCCGCCCTTGATCTTCTCGACCACATCGGGGTTGGCCGCGATGGCCTCCTCGACGGCGGCTTCGAGTGCACCGGTGTCCTCGACGATTTCGAGGTCGCGGGCCTTCATCACCTCGGCGGGCTCGCCTTCGCCGGCGACGACTCCGGTGAGCACATCCTTGGCCAGCTTGTCGTTGAGCTTGCCCTCGTTGATGAGATCGACGAGTCCTGCCACCTGTGCGGGTGTGACGATCTCGGTGGGGTGCTTGTCCTCCTGGTTGGCCAGGCGGGCGACCTCACCGGTCCACCACTTGCGTGCCGCGGCCGGCTTCGCACCGGCGGTGACGGTGTCCTCGATGGCTTCGAGAAGTCCAGCGTTGACGATGTCGCGCATCTCCAGGTCGGAGAACTTCCATTCCCCGAGGAGGCGGCGGCGCTTCTGCGCCGGCAGCTCGGGCAGGCTCGCCCGCAGCTCCTCGACCCATTCTCGGGACGGCTGCAGCGGGACGAGGTCGGGCTCGGGGAAGTACCGGTAGTCGTCGGCGTCGGACTTCGGACGCCCCGAGGAGGTCTCTCCGGTCTCCTCGTGGAAGTGACGGGTCTCCTGGACGACCTTCTCCCCCGCCTCGAGGAGGGTCGCCTGGCGGGCGATCTCGAAGCGCACTGCGCGTTCGATCGAGCGGAAGGAGTTGACGTTCTTCGTCTCCGTACGGGTGCCCAGCGGTGCCTCGGGATTCTCCCGCAGGGATACGTTGACGTCGGCGCGGACATTGCCCTGTTCCATGCGCGCTTCGGAGACGTCGAGGGCGCGGAAGATGTCCCTCAGGGTCCGCACATAGGCGGCGGCCACCTCGGCGGCCCGCTCCCCCGTCCCGGTGATCGGGTGGGTGACGATCTCCACGAGCGGCACACCGGCACGGTTGTAGTCGACGAGGGAATGGTCGGCGCCCTGGATGCGGCCGGTGGCCCCTCCCACGTGGGTGTTCTTGCCGGCGTCTTCCTCCATGTGAGCTCGCTCGACGGGGACGGTCACGAAGGTGCCGTCTTCGAGCTCGACCTCGACCTGGCCTTCGGCCGCGATGGGCTCATCGGACTGGCTGGTCTGGAAGTCCTTGGGCACGTCCGGGTAGAAGTAGTTCTTGCGGGCGAACCGGCAGGTTTCGGCGATCTCGCAGCCGAGTGCCAGACCGATCTTGATCGCGTACTCCACCCCCTTCTCGTTGACCACGGGCAGGGACCCGGGCAGCCCGAGGGAAGTGGGGGTCACGTTCGTGTTCGGTCCCCCGCCGAAGGTGTTGGGGGCGGCGTCGAACATCTTGGTCGCGGTGCCGAGTTCGACGTGGACCTCGATGCCGATGACCGGATCGTATTTCTTGATCGCGTCTTCGTATTTCACTTGGCGTTCAGTCCTTCCGCGAGAGTGTCGAGCACGCGTCCGCCGTCGGATTCTAGTGCGGCTTCCAGTGGTCCGGCCACCTCGTAGAGCTTGATGTCCTCACGGGCCGGAGCCAGGATCTGGAAGCCGACGGGCAGACCATCGGCCAGGCCAGCGGGCAGGGACAGACCGGGTATGCCGGCGAGGTTCGCCGGGATCGTCGCCACGTCGCCGAGGTAGAGGGACATCGGGTCGGCGGCCTTCTCCGCACCGAACTTCAGTGCGGTCGTCGGGGTCGTCGGGGACACGAGGACGTCGCAGTCGGCGAAGGCCTTCGCGAAGTCGTTCTGGACCAGGGTGCGGATCTTCTGCGCCGAACCGTAGTAGGCGTCGTAGTAGCCGGCCGACAGAGCGTAGGTGCCGAGGATGATGCGGCGCTTGACCTCCGATCCGAAGCCTGCGGCACGAGTGGCCGACATGACGGTCTCGGCGGTGACGGGACCGGATTCCGGTTCGACGCGCAGGCCGTAGCGCATGCCGTCATAGCGGGCGAGGTTCGAAGACACCTCGGAGGGCATGATGAGGTAGTAGGCGTCGAGGGCGTAGGAGATCGACGGGCAGTCGACCTCGACGATCTCGGCTCCGGCAGCGGCAGCGGTTTCCAGCGCTGCCGTGAACGCGGTGCGGACTCCGTCCTGGTATCCTTCACCGGCCAGCTGCTTGATGACACCGAGCTTCTTGCCCTTGAGCTCGCTGGTCTGGGCGGCGCTCAGGAATCCGCCGACCTCATCGGGCAGCGAGGTCGAGTCGAGCGGATCATGTCCGGCCAGCAGCTCGTGCAGGGCTGCGGCGTCGGCGACGTTTCGGCCCATCGGTCCGACCTGGTCGAGGCTCGAGGCCATGGCGATGATGCCGAAGCGCGAGATCGACCCGTAGGTCGGCTTGACGCCGACGGTGCCGGTGAACGCGGCGGGCTGGCGGACGGATCCGCCGGTGTCGGTGCCCACCGACAGCGGGGCCTGGAAACCGGCCAGCGCTGCGGCCGCGCCTCCCGACGATCCTCCGGGCACATGGTCGAGGTTCCACGGGTTGCGCGTGTTGCCGAAGGCCGAGTGCTCCGTCGTCGAGCCCATGGCGAATTCGTCGAGGTTGGTCTTGCCGAGCACCGGCAGTCCTGCGGCCTTGACCTTGTTGTGCACGGTCGATTCGTAGGGCGGAACCCAGTTCTCGAGCATCTTCGACCCGGCGGTCGTACGCGTGCCTTCTGTGACGACGAGGTCTTTCAGCGCCACCGGAACACCGGCGAGGGCGTGCAGGTCCTCACCGGCGGAACGCTTGGCGTCGACGGCCTTCGCGGTCTCCAGAGCGAGTTCGTCGGTGACGGTGATGAAGGAGTTGAAGTCATCCTCGGTGGCGGAGATGCGGTCGAGGTGCGCCTGTGTGACGTCGACGGAGGAGAACTCGCCGGATTTCAGTCCTGCGGCGAGTTCGAGGGCGCTCTTGTTCGTCAGTTCAGTCATCTCATTCCTCTCCGAGGATCTGCGGGACGAGGAACTTGTCGTCCTCGGCGGCCGGGGCCGAGGCCAGTGCCTGTTCGCTGGAGAGCGTCTCGCCCACGACGTCGGGGCGCATGACGTTCGTCAGCGGGATGGGGTGGCTGGTTGCGGGCACATCGTCGCCGGCCACTTCGTTGACCCTGGCGACGTTTCCCAGAATTGTGCTCAGATCACCGGCGAGCGATTTCAGCTCATCGTCGCTCATGGCGATCCGAGACAGTGAAGCCAGATGCTCCACCTGTTCGGGGGTGATTGCGGAAGACTCCGTCATTCCCTGCCTTTCATCGTCGTTTTCACTCGCCCCCAGTCTAGTCTCTCCCCCGGGCCCGCTCCCGCCGTTGCGCTGTGACCTTCCCTCAGGACTACCTGACGGCGGCCCAGCAACCTCGCGCGAGGTTGCTGGGCCGCCGTCAGGTAGTAATTATTAGGCGGGGAAGCGTTCGGGCCAGGTGCGGGTGCCTTGGATGTATCCGGCCATGTCGGCCACGACGCGGTCGGCGTCGGCCTGGGTGAACTCTCCGGCTGAGACTCCGGCCTGGAGGTCGGCGGCGAGATCGGCGATGCGGGTCCGGGCGTCGGCCGCGGTGGCGGCGACGAGGTCCGTGCCGGCTGACAGTCTGCCGGCCGCCTGACTTGTGGTGAAAGCCGATCCGTTCGGTGTGACAGCACCGGACGATCCGGTGTTCGCCGAGGCGGTGCCGGTGAGCGAGGTGCCGACTGCAGAATCGTCGACGATCGTGCCTTCGATGACCTCGTAATCCTCCGTCGAGATGCCGGCGAGCGTGATCGTCGACTCCTCGGTCCGCGCGGTGACCGGGGCGGCCGGAGTGCGCATGGACGTCAGTTCAGGCTGCGCATTGCGTTTGGTGCTGTTCGGTCCCGGCCCCAGCACCAGGTCGGCCAGGCCCGCCGTAACCGGCACTGCGGTCAGGGCCGCGGCGACGACCACGCAGGTACCGGCGAGAACTTTGGGGATCCATCTCATGTCCCACACTCTTCCACTCGAAGCTGTCTCTGAGCTTGGCTGAGTCTGAGCCCCGACTTCGAGTTCGGTCACGAACGAATCACAGCCGCACCATGGAAACTCCAGGACCCGCGAAGTATTCCCTCCGGCAGCGAGGCACCAGGGACCAGGCACGAGGCCCGGGCACATCTCAGTCGAGGCTGCCGGTCTCCAGCAGAACCCTGAACTGGTCCTCGTCGAGGACGGGCACGCCCAGCGACTCCGCCTTCTCCAACTTCGAGCCGGCATTCTCACCGGCGACGACATAATCGGTCTTCTTCGAGACCGATCCCGCCGCCTTGCCGCCGGCACCGAGGATCGCCTCCTTGATGCCATCGCGGGTGAACGAGCTCAGCGAACCGGTCGCCACGATCGTCAGCCCCTCGAGGGTCTGCGCGGCGGCTTCGACCTCGTCGTCTTCCATCCGCACCCCGGCGGCCGCCCAGGTCTCGACTATCTCGACGTGCCAGTCGATCTCGAACCAATCGCGAATGCTCTGGGCGATCGTCGGACCGATGCTCTCGACGGCCGACAGCTCCTCGAGGCTTGCCTCGCGGATGGCCTCAAGGGTGCGGAATTTCGCGGCCAGGGTCCGTGCTGCGGTCGGTCCGACGTGGCGGATCGACAAGGCGACGAGCACGCGCCACAGATCCTGATCCTTCGCTTTCTCCAGCTCGTCGAAGAGCTTCTTCGTGTTCGCGCTCGGGGCGCTCGGCTTCTTCGCGGTTCCCCGGGTGTAGAAATACGGGACAAGCTCTCGCTCACCGGTCTCCACTCCCTTGGACTTCTTGTTCCGCCAGATCTTGACATCGCCCAGATCCTCGGGGGTGAGGTCGAAGAGGAAGGCCTCCGACGTCAGCGGGGGCGTGTCCGGTTCGGCCGGCGCCGTCAGCGCCAGTGCAGCCTCCTCGCCGAGAGCTTCGATGTCGAAGGCGGCGCGGGAGGCCAAGTAGAAGATGCGGTTGGCCAGCTGCGCCGGGCACGATCGAGAATTCGGGCACCGCAGGTCCTTGTCGCCCTCCTTCTGCTCACCGAGCTCGGTCCCGCAGGACGGGCAGTGGGTGGGCATGACGAATTCGTGCTCGGATCCGTCCCGCAGCGCCGCGACCGGGCCGAGCACCTCGGGGATGACGTCGCCGGCCTTGCGCAGGGTGACGGTGTCGCCGATGAGCACGCCCTTGCGTCTGACCTCGTACCCGTTGTGCAGGGTCGCCCGCTCGACGGTCGATCCAGCCACGGTGACCGGTTCCATCACGGCGAATGGGGTCACGCGCCCGGTCCGACCCACCTGCACCTGGATGTCGATGAGCTTCGTCGTGACTTCCTCCGGCGGGTATTTGAAGGCGGTCGCCCACCTCGGTGCGCGAGACGTATAGCCCATCGTCTCCTGCACGGCGATATCGTCGATCTTGATGACGATTCCGTCGATCTCGTGGGTGACATCGTGACGATGTTCGCCGTAGTAGGAGATGAAGTCTTCGATCTCGTCGACGGTGTCGAGGACCTTGAAGTAGTCGCTGATCGGCAGACCCCACGACCGGAACTGCTCGTAGACCTCGGACTGGTGGGCAGGCTCCGGATGCGAATCATCGGCCTTGGTCCACACGGCGATTCCGTGGACGAGCATGTGCAGGGGCCGACGCGCTGTGACAGCCGGGTCCTTCTGCCGCAGCGAACCTGCAGCGGAGTTCCGCGGGTTCGCAAAGGGGGCCTTGCCCTCAGCGACGAGGGAGGCGTTGAGTTCGGCGAAGTCCTCGACGGGGAAGAACACCTCACCGCGGATCTCCACCTCGGCCGGCGGGTGCTCGGTGTCGAGGTGGTGCGGGATATCGGAGATCGTGCGCACATTCGCGGTGATGTCCTCACCGATGCGTCCGTCGCCGCGGGTCGCCGCGCGCACGAGTTCGCCGTTCCGGTAGAGCAGATTGACGGCGAGGCCGTCGATCTTGAGTTCGCACAGGAACTTCGACTTCACCGAGGTGGCCGACCGCACCCGTTCGTACCAGGCTCGCAGTTCCTCATAGTCGAAGACGTTGTCGAGGCTGTACATCGGACCGATGTGTTCGACCGGGTCGAAGGTCGAGGTGTCGACGACGCCGCCGACGGTCTGCGTCGGCGAGGAGTCGGTGACGAGTTCGGGGAACTGCGCCTCGAGGTCTTCGAGACTATGGACGAGTTCGTCGTACTCGGCATCGGAGACGAGCAGGGAGTCCTGATAGTAGGCGGCCCGCAGCTCCTCGATCCTCTCGGTCAGCTGGGCATGTGCCTGAGCGCGAGCGGTCGCGTCGGTGAGGTCGAGGCCCTGCAGCTCGGGTGTGGTCGAATCCGAGGTCTGGTGCTCGGGCGTCGATGAGTCGGCGTTCTCCGGTGTCGTGGTCATTCGATCTCCTCAAGAGCCCGCCGCAGACCGGCGGCGATGGTCATAGTTCCCCGATTGTGCTCGGGCCCGATCCCCTGCTGGTCCTCCAGCAGCGGCGGGTAGGTCAGCGGCAGTTCGGGTCCGGCGATGATCCCGAATTCGCGCAGACTCGTGACCCCCATGCCGATGCGCGACCACGGGGTGCGGATCCGCTCGCACCAGTGATTGACCGCGTCCGATCGCCCCCCGGCCGTTGGCGGCAGGTGGATCCAGGTGCCGAGCCCCGCCTCGGCGAGGGTCGCGAGCTGCTCCCAGCTGTGTGATCTCAGGCTAGCCAACGGCACTGACACGGATCGGGCGCCGGTGCGGCGGACCGCCTCGGCGGCGGGAATCTCCTTGCCCTGCAGATGCAGAGAATCGAGGTCCGGCAGGGCGAGCACGGTGGGTGGGAGGTGGCGCAGCGTGGATTCAAGGGCCGCCCACACCTGGGTTTCGCTGATGGCGGGCAGACTCGCCCACCCGGACACTGTCGGCCAGGTGCCGGTCAGGACCGGGTTCAGGCGGGATTCGACAAGGCGGACGGTCGGCTGCATGCCCAAGCCTGCGATGCGGTCGGTGAAGGCGGCGATGCCGAAGGCGTAGGCCTGGACGACGTCTCGGCGTGCCCCATAATCGCCGAGGACGCGGGCGCCGGAGCTCAGGCTCAGCGCGGTCACGAGCGTCCACGGTCCCGGCAGGCTGATCTGGACCTGCCCGGGCCGGAACCCACCGTATTCGGCGATCGCGTCGAAGGCTTCGATCAATGCCGAGTCCTCGAGCCGTTCGTCTTTGCCCGCCGAGGCGGTCAGCCGCCATCCGTAGGATGTGCGGTCGACGTGGAGTTCGGTGAGCAGGCCGCCGGCTCGACCGATGGCGTCGGCGCCCCATCTGCCCTCGGATTGATGCGCGGTCAGGGGCACCGGCGGAAGCTGGTCGGCGAGGAGATCGAAGCCGGAGGCCGCGGCCTCCCGGACCGGACTTGTCGCGATATAGCTGCGGCGCGGATCGCGGGCTCCGGGCAGCCAGATTCCCGAGGTCGTGGCGGCGGGCAAGACGGACGTCGGGACGTCGGGGACGGCCGGCTCGGTGGGGGTGGAGTCCGGCCGGTCACGGTCGGAGCTTTCGCGGTCGGAAGTTCGGGGTTCAGCCATGCTGGTGGGCTCGGGGGATTCCGAAGACGTCGACATAGAATCCGAACTCGCTTTCCAGGGAATCGATGATGGTTTCGGCGCGGACGAAGCCGTGGGACTCGCCCTTGTACAGACGGTAAATGTACTCCACTCCGGCCAGTTCGAGTGTATCGACGAATTCCTGCGCCTGTGAGGGTGGGACGATCGGGTCGCGGTCGCCTTGCATGACGGCCACGGGCACCGTGATATCGCTGGTCCGGCGAATCGGCGACCGAGTGATGTACTCGTCCTGAGCTGCGGGCCAGGGCCCGACGAGGCCGTCGATGTAGTGGGATTCGAAGTCGTGGGTGTCGACGACGAAGCGCATGAGGTCGGTGACTCCGAAATACGAGGTGCCGCAGGCGAACACGTTCGTCGAGGCCAGGGCGGACAGCACCGTCCACCCGCCCGAGGAGGCTCCGGAGATGGCGATGCGATTCGGATCGGCGAGTCCGGCTGCGACGAGTCCGTTGACAGCGGCGACGGTGTCCTCGACGTCGATGACTCCCCACCCGCCGCGCAGCCGGTCACGCCAGGCACGGCCGAATCCGGTCGACCCGCCGTAGTTGACTTCGAGGACGCCGATGCCCTGGGAGGTGAAGAAGCTCGTGCGGGCCGTCATCTCCGGGGTCGCCTGCCCCGTCGGTCCACCGTGGATCGAGACCACGAAGGGCGGGAGTTCGTCGACGGGAGCTGCGAAGCGAGGGTTGTGGGGCGGGTGGATGACGACGGGCACTCCTCCGAGCTCACCGACCTGCGCGCGGGAGTAGTAGCCCTGGTGGGTGTCGAGGCGTTCGCTGGCGATCTCGGTGAACAGTCCTGTCGCCCGGTCGACGGCATAGAGGACTCCGGGGCGCCTGGTCGACTTCACCGTCAGCAGCAGGTGGGTGCGTCCGAGGTCGAGGAGTTCGATCGTGCCGAAGGTCTCCCCTGTCGTATCGATGGTCTCCCAAGTCGTGTCGGAAGGGGTGAGCGTTTTGTCGGATAGGCTCAGCCGGCGGCGCACGAGTGTTGCGGTGGCCGCCTGAGAATGCGCCCACACTTCATCCCCGTCGTTGAGGTGCCACCGCGTGCCCAGCTGCCAGAGGGCGCCGCCGATCTCCTCGCCGGTGTCGATGACCGGTCGCAGCCGGTCGAATCCGATTCTTTCGGGCGCCGGCGCCTGACGGTCGTCGGTGACCAGGGGACGCGCGGCGACGGGGTCGAAGTCGAGCTCGAATAACGACCAGTGCCCTTGATGGTCTGAGATGACGTGAAGCGAGGAATCGGAGGTGAACTCCGGCTGGAGCAGGGAGATGCCCGGATCGGTCGGGCTCGGCATGCTCGGATCGGACCTGCGCGGGCGTTCGATCCCGTCGCCGCTGAGCACGGCAACCGCAGGCGTGGCCGGCGTGCGCACATCGACCAGCCACAGGGTAGTTCCGTCCCAGGGCATGTTCGGGTGCTCCCAGCCGATGAATGCCAAGGTGCTGCCGTCGGGTGAGAGCCTGGGCCAGGCCATGAAATGAGAGTGTGTCGAAAGCACATTCGTCGTCCCGTGCTTGGTCAGCAGCACGATCGCGCGTTCACGACGGGTGGCCCGGCAGTCCTCGCGCACGCACAGCAATCCCCACGGACTCATGCGCAGATCTCCGTAGCGGATCCGCCCCGAACTATCCGGGGTCAGGGCATGCGGGGCTCGCCCGGGAATGATCTGCCAGACGCGCTGATCTGCGGCGTTGACGAAGTAGATAACCTCGCTGTTCTGGTCGAGAGCCCACGAGGCTCCCCCGTATTCGTGGACGGCGGAGCGGATGTTGAACCCGGTCGGAATGACCTGCTCTCGCTCTCCCGGACGTGACAGTGACGTACGGACGAGGCCGGTGCGGGCCTTCTCGGCGGGAATCTTCGTCGAATAGAAGATCTCGTCTCCGCGGAAGGCGGCATCGAAGATCGGAGCGGCACCGGCAGCCACCTCGGCGGCGCCCAGAGGTGAAGACCAGGTTCCATAAGGTGCCGTGACGACATCTTGGGGACTTTCCTTCATGCCCCCAGAGTATCGCCAGTGGCCGACATCGGCCCCCCAGCCCTCGCCTCGACTTGCGGAAGCGGCTCAGGCTCCGGCGAACTCGGGTGCCGGGGTGATGCGGTCCTTCGCCGTGGAGTCGATGGTGGCCTGGCCGAGCACACGGGTGCCGCGGTAGACCACCATGGTCTGCCCCGGGGCCACTCCGGACAGCTCCTCATCGACGTCGACGTACATGAGCTGCCCGGCCGGACGTGCGGCAGGCACCTCGACCTCGTCGACGATGGGGTTGACTTCATGCTCGGGCGCCTCGGCGACGAACTCGCCGAGCCAGGCACGGGCCGCCACCGGATCGGCGTGGGCACGAATCTGCACTTCGCAGTCGATCCCGGTCTCCGGAGTCGAACCCATGTCCGACGGCGCTGCACCGGCCCACGAGGTGCGGATGCCGGTCAGATGCGAGACCGCGAGGTCGGCGCGCGACCCGACGGTGACGGTGTTCGTCGCCGGGTCGAGGCCGGTGACGAAGCGCGGCTTGCCATCACGAGCGGGCTTCTCGATGCCCAGCCCCTTGCGCTGACCGATCGTGTACGTCATCGCCCCGTCGTGCTCGCCGAGAACCTCACCTTCGGAGTCCTTGATGAGTCCGGGACGCATCGGAATCTTGTCGGCCAGCCACGCCTTCGTGTCCCCGTCGGGGATGAAGCAGATGTCGTAGGAGTCGGGCTTGTTGGCCACGGAGAAACCGCGCTCGGCCGCCTCGGCGCGCACTTCGGCCTTCGACACGGTCGCCCCGATCGGGAAGTAGCAGTGCTCGAGCTGATCGGAGGTGAGCACACCGAGGACGTAGGACTGGTCCTTGGCCAGATCCTCACCGCGGTGCAGTTCGGGCCGGCCCTCGTCGTCACGCAGCACCTCGGCGTAGTGGCCGGTGGCGATGGCGTCGAAGCCGAGCGCCAAGGCCCGGTCGAGGAGGGCTGCGAACTTGATGCGCTCATTGCAGCGCATGCAGGGGTTCGGAGTGCGTCCGGCGGCGTATTCGGCGATGAAGTCATCGACGATGTCTTCTTTGAACCGCTCGGAGAAATCCCAGACGTAGAAAGGGATGTCGAGCATTCCCGCCACGCGGTGGGCGTCGCGGGAGTCTTCGATCGTGCAGCAGCCGCGCGATCCGGTGCGCAGGGTCCCAGGCATTCGGGACAGAGCGAGGTGAACGCCGACGACTTCGTGTCCGGCGTCGACGGCACGGGCGGCTGCGACGGAGGAATCGACTCCGCCGGACATGGCGACGAGTACTCTCATGATGCTCCTTGCATCCATCGGGGTGTTGCCGAAACCATCCCGGCTCGGCGTGCCTGGTCGACGACCTCGGGAACGGCCGCGAGCAGGGCATCGACGTCGGCTTCGGTCGTGTCGTGACCGAGCGTGAAGCGTTGGGTGGTGCGGGCGCTGTCCTCATCCATCCCGCAGGCCAAGAGCACATGGGAGGGACGGGAGACGCCGGCAGAGCAGGCCGATCCCGTCGAGGTGGCCAATCCCCTGGCATCGAGACCGAACAGCAGTGAGTCCCCTTCGCAGCCCGGGAACGTGAAATGGGCGTTGGCCGGCAGGCGGTCCGCTCCGCGCGGGCCCGAGAGCACGGCACCGTCGATGCTCGATTCGATTCCCGCGATGAGGCGGTCGCGCAGCCACGACAGTCGGGCCGCCCGGGACTCAAGGTCTGCAGTGACGAGGTCGACAGCGGCGGCGAAGGCAACGGCACCGGCGACGTCGAGGGTGCCCGAACGCACGCTGCGCTCCTGTCCCCCGCCGTGGAGGATGGGCGTCGGGCTCGCTGCGCGGTCGAGCAGGAGTGCGCCGATGCCGACGGGACCGCCGATCTTGTGCGCGGTGATCGTCATGGCCGTCGCCTTGAGTGCGGCGAAGTCGAGCGGAATCTGTCCGAGTGCCTGCACGGCGTCGATGTGGAAGGGAATGCCGAGTTCGGCGGCGATCTCACCGATCTCGGCGATCGGCTGCAGAGTGCCGATCTCGTTGTTCGCGGCCATCACGCTGATGAGCGCGGTGCGTTCTGGGTCGCGGCGCAGTTCAGCGGTCGCCGCGTCCAAATCGAGACGCCCCGCCGAGTCGACGTCGAGGTACACGGCTTCGGCGCCGAGGCTCTCCAGCCACTCCACGGTCTCGAGGATCGCGGGATGTTCGATCGTCGTCGTCAGCACCCGCGGGCGGGCAGGCTCCGTGAACGTTCCGTTGTTGCGGGCGAGGTAGAGGCCCTTGAGAGCGAAATTGTCGGCCTCGGTGCCTCCGGATGTGAAGATCACCTCCGACGAGGTGGCCGCACCGACCGCGCGGGCAATTCCTTCGCGTGCTTCTTCGATGCGCATCCGTGCCGCCTGTCCGACCGCATGGAGGGCCGAGGGGTTGGCCCGACGGGCCAGCTCCTTCGTGTACACCTCGAGCACCTCGGCGGGCATCGGCGAGGTGGCTGCGTGATCGAGATAGATGGGCACCCTGCCATTTTAGGGCGTGAGCCAGGCTACGGCCAGGATCCGTGCGGCATCTCACCTGCCAAGCGACACATCCGGACGAGTTGCCGGCTGGTATGGCCGACTAAACTGGTCTCCGTGTTCACCGTTTTCACCATCGTCCTCTATGCCGCCACCGGCATCCTGACCCTGTGGTCGATCGTCGAGACCATCCGCAACCGTCCGGCCGGCAAGGCTCTGCTCGGCGGTGCCGCTCTGCTTCTGCTGCTGCTCATCGTGCAGCTGATCGTCTCGATTGCGACCTTCGGCTCCACGCATGATGTCGACCCGCTGCTCTACTTCGGCTACATCATCACAGCGATCATGGTCATGGCGCTGGCCGGGTTCTGGGCGTTTGCGGAACTGAGCCGTTGGGGGCCGGGTGTGCTGGCCGCGGCAGGACTGACGGTGATCGTGATGATCGAGAGATTGGACCAGATTTGGCAGTGACCAGGAGCAATCGGTTCGGCGGGGATTCCGCCGACGATGCGGACTCAGCAGGCAGCGCGAACGCGGCGGACAACCCGGACTCCTCGGCCGCCTCGGCGAGGGGAAAGACGGGACGGTCACCGTTCTCGGCGATGCATACCGGACCGGGACGGGCGCTGACTGCCGTGTACGGGGTCTTCGCGCTCTCGGCCACGGCCCGCGCGGGCTACCAGCTCATCCGCGAATTCGATGTCGCGCCGATCGCGTACTCGCTGTCCGCGCTGGCCGCGGTCATCTACATCCTCGCCACGGTCTGCCTGGTCATCGGCAACCGCGTCTCACACCGGATCGCCGTCGCGGCCTGTGCGATCGAGTTCCTCGGCGTCATCGTCGTCGGCATCCTCAGCCACACCCACCCCGAGGACTTCGCGAAGCCGTCGGTGTGGTCGAACTTCGGCAGCGGATACGGTTATATTCCGCTGCTCCTGCCGCTCATCGGCCTGTGGTGGCTGCTGCGAGTCGGCCGCCGCGCCAGCCACGGCTGACAAATCGCGCGAACCGCGGCTGAGCGCGGTTCACTCCACCTTGGAGGACAGGACGTTCCAGTCGGTGGCGACGGCGGTGAGTTCGTCTCCGGTCTTCATCAGCACATAGGGGTGCGCGGTGTCGACCTTGATGGTGTCGCCCTCTTTATCGTTCGTCTTCACGGCTTCGACGGTGTCGCCGAGGTCGAGTGCGTAGTCCGACGGTGCCTTGATCGTCAGGGTGCACCGCACTTCGCCCATTCCGATCGCGCCGTTCTCGGTGCTCAAGGTCATGTCCTCGAACTTGAGGTCCTCATAGGGCTTGCAGTCGACGTCGACCTTGTCGAAGCCGGAGTCCTTGTCCCGCAGGTCACCCAGGTAGTCACGGAACCCCTTGAATCCGCCTTCCTTGAGTCCCTCGGGACCCCCGGATTTCGCCTTGCCGTCGACGAGGAACGATGAGACGTCACCGGACGCGGTCGTCAGATCCTCGGAGAAGTCCTCCGACCCCGTCTCCACGGCGCCGCGGTCATCGGCCATGAGGGCGGGCATCTGCTCGGTGGGAATATAGGACGCCGAACGCACGAGCGGATCGGTCGACGCCGATTCCCGCGTCACCAGCATCACCTGGGTCAGCTGCTTGTCCCCATCCGTGGACTTCTTGTCCGCGGTCCCGAAGGCGTAGAACCACATCGGGTATTCGGTGAAGTTCGGGCTGCCGGCGACAACCTCGGTGAAGTTCGGTGCGCGCAGCTTCTGCTTCGCCTTGTCCGCGATCTGGATCTGCGCACGGGTGTGGTCGATGAGCGGTGCCGCCTGGATCTTGTCGAGGTCGGAGCCCTTGTCGCCGAGGGTCTTGTCCAGCGATTCCGTGTAGTTCGTCATGAACTTCCCGGCCTCACCGGGGCGCACCGCCGTGCGCTCGTACGGGGTGGTGTCCGGGCTGCTGGGTTTGGCGATCGGCATATTCGCACAGCCGCTGAGCACGAGCCCGGTGCCCAAGACGGAGGCCGTCACTGCGCGGAAGGACCGCCGGTTCCGCAGATCCCGTCGCCGAGGTGGCGCCTGGCCGCCCGTGTCCGGCTGCACTGTCGAGATCGGCTGGGTCGCGGGTCCCGGCTCGCCCTTGGCTGTGCGGTCAGCGGCCGGTCCCCCGCCGTCGCGGCCGGAACCGGTGCCGCCTCCTGGTCCGCTGTCGCTGCTGTCAGGTCCGCTGCCTCCCCCGGGTCCGCTGCCGCTCGGGAGTCCGACGTCCTTCTTCGGCGGGCGGATGCGCGAGGCCCACCAGCGCATGAAGAGGAACACCGAGAATCCGGCGAGCATGATAGTCCCGGCAATGCCGAGCAGGCTGAGTGCGAACACGCCCTTGCCGCGCATCTGGAGACTCACCGTCGTTCCATCAAGACTGTCATCGGAGTTCGCAGGAGCGATGATGAGCACCTGCGGTTCGGCATCGAGGTCGAAGGTCTTCGCGACCGTCTTGCCCGTGTCCGTGCTGATCCACCAGTCGCGATCGGCGATATCGGCGTCCGGCTTCGCGTCGCCGGGAGTGAACCGATGGGTCGCGGAATTCGGGAACGACACATCACTGATCTGCTCCTGCGCCACCCCATCGAGGTAGCTGTCGGCGTCGACCCCGCTGGCGGTGCCGACGAACAGCTCCGTGCCCTTCGAGTTGTTCGCCGTCACGGTCACGCTCGAACCCGAATAGGGCACGATCGCCTCATCGAGGACGACGGCGTAGGCACCGTCCTTGACCTTGAAGGTCGGAGTCTCGGTGATCTCGTCGGTGCCGACGACCGAGAGCGCAGAGATGACCAGTCCGGCGAGCGTGAGTGCCGCTGCGCCGAAGAGGATGGCGGTGATGAGTCGGATTCGCTGGATCAGAACAGTGCCCTCATGAGTGCGGTCCGAGCCTTGGTCACGGCTGGGTCGTCGGAGCCGAGGACCTCGAAGAGATCGAGGACCCGCAGGCGTAGGGATTCCTTCTCATCACCCGCGGTGGTGCGGATGAGAGAGATGAGTCGGTTGAAGGCGCTGCCGGCATTGCCGCTGACCACTTCGGCGTCGGCCGCGGCCTTCGCGGCCTCGACGTTCTTGGGGTCCGCATCGGCGGCGGCGATGAGACCGGTCGGTTCCTGGTCGATGAGGCGGCGGCCCAGGCCCGCACGGGCGAGACCGAACTTCGCCTCCTCATCGGCGGGAGAGTTCGCCAGCGCGGCTTTGAACAGTTTCTCGGCGGTGTCGAAGTCGCCCTTGGCGAGTGCCTCTTCGGCCTCCGGGTGGGCGGGGCCGGCCGGTTCGGGCTCGGCTCCCCCGACGGCCGCATGCCCGGTCACACCGTTCTCACCGGCGAGCTTGAGCAGCTCGTCGAAGTACGCCTGGACCTGAGGTTCGGGCAGAGCGCTCTGGAACAGCGGCACGGGCTGACCCTTGATGAGGGCGACGACCGTGGGGATCGACTGAACACCGAAGGCCTGCTGCAGACGCGGGTTCGCATCGACGTCGACCTTGGCCAGGACCAGACGTCCCCCGTACGCGGTGACGACGCGTTCGAGGATCGGCGAGAGCTGTTTGCAGGGTTCGCACCATTCGGCCCACAGGTCGATGACGACGGGCACGCGGTCGGAGAGCGCCACCAGGCTGGTGAACGTCGATTCGTCGACGTCGAAGACCAGTCCCGGAACGGCGACCGCATCCGGGTCCCCACCGGCCTGGTCACCGGCAGCACCGTTAGCACCGGCTCCCGCACCGGCGGCGTGACCGGCCTGACCGCCCTGCTCGGCGGGCATGTTCTTGCTGCGCACCGCCGACAGGTCGAGTCCCTGGTTTGGCTGCGTGCTCTCCTGCGAGGGATCCATTGACACGTGGTCTCCTTTGTGACGCGGTCGGTGGGCTCGGCGCAAGCCGTGACGCACCTGGTCCATGCTTATCCAACAGAACGTATCAACACCGGTGCGCCCACGGCTATTTCCTCAGCCGTCAGGGAAGGAACACCACGGTGCCGACCCTTCCGCCTCAGCCTGCTTCGGCTCCGGCGAGAGTCTCGAGACCGCCGATGAGCTTGACCTTGCCGTCCTTGGGGACGAGGAAGGTGAGCACCTGGGTGGTCTTCGTCGTCACCGGCTCCTTGGTCGTCGCGGAGCCGACGAGTTCCTTCTGCGGCGACGACAGCGACAGGGTGCCGGTGCGACCCTCCTTCGACTCGGGGCTGATCGTCGATTCGGCATCGATGACTCCGGTGACGATGGCGGCGTCGCCGGCGGTGCCCTGGGCAACGAGTTCTTTGCCCGGAGTGTACTTGTAGTCGACTTCGGCCTTGCCTTCTTCGGCGCTGGCCTTCTGGTCCTTCTGGTTCTTCCAGATGGACTTCGAGAAGTCATCGGACTCGAACTTCTTCGCCTCCTTCGAGTCCGCTCCGCTGCCGAGGGCCTTCGCGTAGTCGGCGACGGCCTTCTCCGGAGTGGTGACGAAGTCCTTGGATCCGGGTTCGAGCATCTTCGCGCCCTGACGTGAGTCGGGCAGTTCGGGCAGCTTCGTGCCGGCCGTCAGCTGGGTCTGCGACCACAGTTTGTAGTTGCTGCGCGGATCCTCCTGGGTCAGCACGAGCAGCTGCGAATTCCCACCGGCGGAGGTGATCAGGCTGGTCACGCGCGGCCAGGCATCGGTGGCCGAGGTGTAGTTGGCGACGATCTCTTCGCTGGCCACCTCCGGCGCCATCTTCTGGTCTTCGACGTCGTCTTTCACCTTGTACAGGTCTTCACGCTGCTTGAGCGCGGGACCGGCGGCGCGTTCGGCCAGTGCCTTCTTTTCGGTCTTCTTGTCCGCGGCTTTGACGTCGGCGGCCACGGAGTCGAGGATCCGCTTGGCCTGGTCATCGGTGACACCCGCGGCCGCGGAGCTCGGAGCCTCGGAGGGCTCGGGCTTCGGCAGCTCTTCGGGACCACAGGCACTGAGTGCGAGCACAGGGACGACGGCGAAGGCGGTGCCGTATTCGGCGAGCTTGCGGCGGCGCTCCTGGCGCGCCTTGCGGCGGTTCGCTTCCTTCTTCGAATTGTTCGCACCGAGGAAGAGGAGGACGACGCCGACGACGAAGAGGACACCGCCGATGATCATCAGCGGGAGCGCCCAGGGAGTCTCGGCATGGTTGGGCCAGGTGAGGGTCACGGATTTGACCGCTCCGGCTTCGCCGTCACCGGCGACGAGGAATCCGGTGCGGTTGGCCTCGTCGTTCCACTCCAGCTCAACCGAATCGGTGCCGGTGACTTCCGACTGCCACAGATCGGCCCCGGCGGGGTTGGGAACCTTGCCCTCACCATCGGTCGCCTTCGTCGTGAGCTTGCCGCCTTCGGCGAGTCCGGTGACGCGGTCATAGGCGGACTGTCCCGCCCAGGCTTCGACGTTCTCGATCGGGGCTTGGGCGATCGTGAGGTCGCCGCTGCCTTTGACCGTGAGTGTGGTCGGGGTTTCGTAGAGGTTGAGCATTCCGGGGTCGACGATGACTGCCGGTTTGTCGGCATCGATCTGTGCGGTGGCAGTGATCGTATCCTCCGGAGCCCACAGGGTCTTCTGCAGGATGCCGAGGCCACCGACGACGACACCCACCACCATGAGAATCACAGCGAATGTGTAACGCACGAGCGAACCTTCCCTCAGCCGAGCAAAAATGGCACCCCAGTTCGGGGACTCTTCAAGTTTAAGTCACATACCGGACATCGACTCTGTGCGCACGCTCAGTGTGTGTCGACGTTCACACGCCCAACTCTCCCCCGGGCCGTTCCCGACCAGTCCGACGTTCCCCCTCGCCCAGACCTCCACCCTCGCCGAGGCGGCCGTGACCCGGCCGCCGAGGGGCTCCGATTGCACCCCGGGATGTCCCGTTCCCTGCTGTCTGCCCTAAGCTGGGCGGGTGAGCAACAACAGAATTGTGTGGATCGACTGCGAAATGACCGGCCTCGACGAGGTGCGGGACGAACTCATCGAGGTGGCTGCGATCGTCACCGACTTCGAGCTCAACCCCCTCGACGACGGAATCGACATCGTCATCAAGCCCTCGGCGGATGCACGGGCGAACATGAACGAATTCGTCACGAACATGCACACCACCTCGGGCCTGATCACTGAGCTCGACGCGGGCACCACCGTCACCGAGGCGCAGACCCGGGTCCTCGAATACGTGAAGAAGCATGTCCCCGAGGCCGGCAAGGCACCGCTGGGAGGGAACTCGGTCGGCACCGACAAGGTGTTCCTCACCAAGCAGATGCCCGAACTCGTCGAGTACCTGCACTACCGGATCATCGATGTCTCCTCGATCAAGGAACTGTCCAAGCAGTGGTTCCCGCGCGCCTACTTCCAGGCACCGGCCAAGCACGGTGGCCACCGTGCACTCGGAGACATCATCGACTCGATCATCGAGCTCCAGTACTACCGGAAGGCCGTGTTCTCCGCCGAGGGTCCGAGTTCCGATGAGGCGAAGTCGATCGCCGCCGAGGTGGCCGAGAACTACCCGAAGCAGACCGACGAGAGCTGACCGCCGCCTTCCCGGGCGATTGTGAGCACAGCGATCGTGAGCAGAGCCCGGTTCCGCAGTTGCGGGACCGGGCTTTTCACTGCCCGAGACTCCCACCGGCTGTCTCGTGAGACTGCGAACCGGTTTCCTTGTGTCCACGATATGATGATTTCATCATGGCATTGAATCAGTCCCAGACGCCCCTGTACGAGGTCAAGGCGAACCTCTTCAAGGGCCTCGCTCACCCTTTTCGCATCCGCATCCTCGAACTCCTCTCCGGCAATGACGAGGTCAGTGTGGCCGAGCTGCAGAACGAGACCGGGCTCGAAACATCACACCTGTCTCAGCACCTCGCAGTCCTCCGCCGACACCGCCTCGTCGAGTCCGAACGCCGGGCCAGTCATGTCTACTACCGACTGGCCGACCGGCGCACCGCCGAACTGCTCGCGGTGGCCAGGGGTCTGCTGCTGAACATGCTCGAAGACGACGAGCAGCGCCTCGCCGAGGCCCGCTCCCTGCCCCGGATCCCCGGGACGGACACTGCATGAACGCCACGCCCCTGACTCGGCATGCGCGGTCGCTGCTGCCCTCTCCCGCCGATTACCGTGAGTCCCGGCGGTCCTGGCCGAAGGATCTGCTCGCCGGCGCCACCGTCGGCATCGTCGCCCTGCCCTTGGCATTGGGCTTCGGTGTCAGTTCGGGCCTGAGCGCCGAACAGGGCCTCATCACCGCGATCATCGCGGGTTTCCTCGCCGCCGTCTTCGGCGGTTCGCACCTGCAGGTCTCCGGCCCCACGGGAGCCATGGCGGTCGTGCTCGTGCCCATCGTCGCCAGCCACGGGGCCGATGCGGTCATCGCGGTCACCCTCGTCGCCGGCATCATCGTCGCTCTCGCCGGTCTGCTGCGGCTGGGCCGCAGCGTGTCGTTCATCCCGTGGCCGGTGATCGAAGGCTTCACCGTGGGCATCGCGGCCATCATCTTCCTTCAGCAGGTGCCGTTCGTGACGACTCCTGCCGATCTCGCTCCCGGTGAAGTGAGCACGAACGCCTTCGTCGCCGCGGTGCAGCTCGTGTCCTCGGCCGACTGGTCGTATCTGCCGTATTCCCTGACCGCCGTGGCGATCGTGGCCGTGTGCATGATCATCGCGCCGAAGATCCACCATGCGATCCCCGGTTCGCTCATCGGCATCATCGTCGTCACCGTCCTCGCCGGACTCGTCCCGAATCCCCTGGCGACGATCAGCGCCATCCCGCAGTCCCTGCCGGCCCCGAGCCTGCCGAGTTTCGACCTCACTGCCCTGCCCAGCCTGCTTCCGGCTGCCGGGACGATCGCTGCGCTGGCGGCGATCGAATCACTGCTCTCGGCTCGGGTCGCCTCGTCGATGTCGGATGCCGGTACGTACCAGCCCGACCGTGAACTCGTCGGTCAGGGCATCGCGTCGATCGGGTCATCGCTCTTCGGCGGCATCCCCGCCACCGGCGCCATCGCCCGCACCTCGGTGAACATCCGCGCGGGAGCACGCACCCGACTGGCCTCGATCGTCCATGCCTTCGTGCTGCTGCTCATCGTGCTCGTCGCCGCAGCCCCGGTCAGCCGGATCCCGCTCGCGGCCCTCGGCGGCGTCCTCTTCGTCACCGCAGTGCGGATGATCAATGTCGGCACGATGCGATCGATCCTGGCCTCGACGAAGTCCGATGCCGCAGGATTCGTCATCACCGCGCTCATCACGGTCTCCTTCGACCTCATCGTGGCTGTGGGAATCGGTGTCATCGTGGCCGCATACTTCGCCCTGCGCAAGCTCTCAGCGACGACGACCGTGGGCATCGAGCGCCTCTCCGAGTCCGACGATGCCCGGGCCGGCGATGAGTCGATTGCGGTCGTCGCCTTCCGGGGACCGCTGTTCTTCGCCTCCGCCGATCGGATCTTCGATGAGGTCATGGCCCTCGACGGCGTGAGCGTGGTCGTGCTGCGGATGTCTCAGCTCGAACTCGTCGACGCCACCGGCGCCCATATCCTCGCCGATATCGTCACAGGGTTCGAACGCCGTGGAAAGACGGTGCTCATCAAGGGCGTCAAGGACGGGCATGCGGGCCTGTTTCGGCAGGTCGGGGTGCTGCGAGCCCTGCGTCACCAAGCGCATCTCTTCGACGATCTGCCCTCGGCGATCGCCCATGCCCGCTCCCATGTGGAGCGGGCGCGGGCGCAGAGTTAGCCGGCCTTCTTCTCCGGTCGCGCGAAGATGTTCGCGGGGAACGCCCCGGATTGGGCGATGACCTTGATGATGGTGCGGCTCGGTGAGAGCAGCGCTTCGATCTGATCATCATCGAGCACGGACCAGGCAGCGGTCACGGTGCCGTCGGTGAGCTGCTCGACCTGCTCCTTGAGCTCACGTCCCGCCTCGGTGATGACGGGCAGGTCAAAGCCGCGATCGTCGGTCTCCACGGTGATAAGCCCCGCCTCGGCGAGCTTGGTGCGGTCTGCCATTCCTCATCGGTGTAGCCGCGGGTCTTCTGCGCCGCTCGCGGACGGAATCCGGCGCCGGTCGCGACATCGAGCATGAGCGCGTCGATGCCGGGAACACCGGCGGTCACCAGCGAGGCGACGTGACCGTCGCCGCGGAACTCGCGCGCCACGGTCGCCACATCCCACAGCGCCTCGAACGCGGTGCTCGGCTCGTGAGCGCCGATGACATCGGCGGTGGCCGCCGACAGTGTGCGCCCGGCGAAGTCCATGGCCGCGAGCACGGGGGCGAGCGCCTCCGACAGCTGCGTGGCCGCCTCGGTGAGCAGGGCGATGTCATCACGGTCGCCGAAGAGCTCGGCCATGAACGCACTCACCGCGTCGAAGCGGGCCCGGACCATCTGCTCCGGAGTGACAGTGTCCCACAGGCGGGGAAGCATCTCGGCGACGAAATTCGGGGAGTAGTTGTAATAGGCTGCGCTGACGACTCCGGGGTTCACCCGGCCCAGCGGTGCGGAGCGGGCGGCCATATTGCCTTCGACGCCGGGTTCGAGTCCCTGCTTCGCGTAGACGGCGCCGACGGTCTGCGAGAAGTAGATCGACGAGTGGAATGAGTTGATTCGGGCGGAGACCGCTCGGATGTTCGGTGTGCGCTGGGATTCCATAGCGTCATCCTAGGGTGGGCGACGGCCCAGGTAAATGGGTGTCAGCGGGCCGCCTCGGTGCGGGAATTTAGCGCAGACGGATGCGACGTAAATCGCTGCACCACCGGTGCGAGCGGAGTCGTTCCGCATCGGTTCGGCACCCGGCCGCGCCGCGACAGCGCAGGTGTTTGCGCTGTCGCGGCGCGGTGCTACGGTCAGAGCACGGAGTGACAAGGACCGTTTCCGACCTCGCTCGGTCGGAGTGCGATCCTGGCTGCTGCAACCGCATATCGTCCGGCTTGGAGGTCAGATGAGGATCGCACTGTTCGCCACCTGCATCGTCGATGCGATGTATCCCGAGGTTGCACAGGCAACCGTGCGGGTACTGCGCCGCCTCGGCCACGAAGTGATCTTTCCCGAAGGCCAGTCCTGCTGCGGGCAGATGCACATCAACTCCGGCAAGTTCGCGCAGGCCGAACCGGTCATCGCCAACCACGTCCGTGCCTTCACCGACACCGAATGGGACGTCGCGGTCGCCCCCTCCGCCTCCTGCGTGGCCTCCCTGGGCCACCAGCAGCCGATGGTCGCGAGAAGGATGGGCAACGACGCCCTGGCCTCGGAAGCCGCCGACGTGGCCGACCGCACCTATGAGCTCACCCAGTTCCTCACCGACGTCGAGGGCGTCACGGATGCCGCGGCCGACCTCGGTTCGTACTTCCCGCACCGCGTGACCTACCACCCCTCGTGTCACGGAATGCGGCTGCTGCGCCTCGGCGACCGGCAGTCCTCCCTCGTCCGGTCCGTCGAGGGCATCGACTTCGTCGAATTGCCCCTGGCCGATTCGTGCTGCGGGTTCGGCGGCACCTTCTCCGTGAAGAACCCCGAAGTGTCCTCGGCGATGCTCGCGGACAAGGTGCGCACCATCCAGGCCACGAACGCCGACGTCTGCACCGGCGGCGACGCCTCCTGCCTGCTGCACATCGGCGGCGGGATCTCCCGCTTCGAACGCACCGGCAGCTTCGACGGTGCCCCGGACGTCACCGCCGTCCACGTCAAGGAGACGAGCTCGACCGATGCTCAAGGACACACGACTGAGAAGCTGACGACCGTCGTCGGCGCCGACGACGACCACCACCTGACGCCCGGCGAACAGGGTACCTCACCGGTGGAGCCGAGCCGATCCCAATCCGGGTTCCGCGTCGGTCAGGCCGCGGTGCATCTGGCCCGGATCCTCGCCTCGACGAAGGAGGACCCGCTGCGGGTGCCGGGTGAAGGAGCCGAAGTGAGTGGAGGGAGCCTGCGATGACGTTTCTGGGAATGCCGCTGCTGCCGTCGAAGCGACGCAGCGACCTGCCGGGCGGGCAGGGCAATATCATCGAAGCCGAAGTCTTCCCGGAGGCTTCGCATCAGCACCTGTCGAATCAGCAGCTGCGCAACAACATCGGTCATGCGACCTCGACGATCCGGGAGAAGCGCGCCGAGGTGGTCTCCGAACTCGACGACTGGGAGGCCCTCCGCGATGCTGGTGAGGCCACGAAGAACGAGGTGATGGAGAATCTGCCCGAGTACCTCGCGCAGTTCGAAGAGGCGTTCACCGCCGCCGGCGGCGTCATCCACTGGGCCCGGGACGCCGATGAGGCCAACGCCATCGTCACCGAGCTCGTCGAGGACAATGCTCCGGTGCTCGAGTCCGGTCGCCGGGAGGTCATCAAGGTCAAGTCGATGGCCACGCAGGAGATCGGCCTCAACGAACACCTGGAGACGCAGGGCATCGACGCTTTCGAAACCGACCTGGCAGAGCTCATCGTCCAGCTCGGTGAGGACAAGCCCAGCCACATCCTCGTCCCCGCCATCCACCGCAACCGGGATGAGATCCGTGAGATCTTCATGGACAAGATGCCCGATGCCGGTGAGCTGACGAACGAACCGGCGGTGCTGGCCGAGGCGGCGCGCAAACATCTGCGCCACAAGTTCCTCACCACGAAGGTCGCGATCTCCGGAGCGAACTTCGGCATCGCGGAGACCGGCACCCTCGGCGTTGTCGAATCCGAGGGCAACGGCCGCATGTGCCTGACCCTGCCGGAGACGCTCATCACAGTCATGGGCATCGAGAAGCTGCTGCCGAAGTTCGCCGATCTCGAAGTGTTCATGCAGCTGCTGCCGCGGTCGTCCACGGGTGAGCGGATGAACCCCTACACCTCGTTCTGGACCGGCCGATCCGAAGGCGACGGGCCGCAGAACGTCCACCTCGTCCTCCTCGACAACGGCCGCACCCGGGCACTTGCCGATGAGCACGGGCGCACCGCACTCAACTGCATCCGCTGCTCGGCATGCATGAACGTGTGCCCCGTCTACGAACGCACCGGTGGGCACGCCTACGGGTCGACCTACCCGGGACCGATCGGCGCGATCCTCTCCCCGCTGCTCACCGGCGTCGAAGAGCAGGGCAACGGTTCCCTGCCGTACGCCTCCAGCCTGTGCGGAGCCTGCTACGACGTGTGCCCGGTGAAGATCAATATCCCTGATATCCTCGTCCACCTGCGCAACGAGGATGTCAAAGCCAACCACTCCCCCGTGTCGTCCCAGCTCGATGCCGCCCTCACCGGGGCGTCATGGATGATGGGAGACGGCAAGCGGATGACCGCAGCCGAGAAGGGTCTGCCCCTGGCGCACAAGGTCACCGGCGGTGAGCAGATCAACTCTCTGCCGGGAATCGCTGGCGCCTGGACGTCGAGCCGTGACATCCCGGCCCTGCCGGAGAAGAGCTTCCGGCAGCAGTGGGCCGAAGAGGAAGCGGATCGCCGCGAAGAGGAAGACGAGAAATGACCGACACCGCCCGCGAGGAGATCCTCGCCCGCATCAATGAGGCTCTCGGTCGCCGCGGCGGCGGAGAGTACGTGTCCTCGACGCCGGGCAGCTCCGCACCCGCAAACGGTGCAGGGGCAGCGAACGGTGCTGACACCGCTTCGGCGGAGGTTACCGCCACCGCCGCCGATTCCGGATACCACCACGAGGGCACGCACACGGGCGAGGACCTCGTCGAGCTCCTCATCGACCGCCTCGTCGACTACAAGGCCAACGTCCACCGGGCCTCCGGCGATCCCAGCGAGACGATCGCACAGCTGATCGGGGCGCATGGTTCGGTCGTCGTGCCCACCGGCCTCGACTCCTCCTGGCTGGCCGGTTTCTCCGGCGGGATCCGCGTCGATGCCCCGGGTGAGGAACTCAGCGTCGACGATCTCGACGCTCAGGGTGGAGTAGTGACCGCCTCGGCGGTGGCGATCGCGCAGACGGGCACCATCGTCCTCGACGGATCAGATGAGTGCGGACGCCGGGCGATCACCCTTGTGCCCGACCACCATGTGTGCGTCGTACGCACCCGCGACATCGTCGACATCGTGCCCGAAGGGATCGCCCGCCTCGACGCCCACGCGCCTCTGACCTTCATCTCCGGCCCGTCGGCGACGAGCGACATCGAACTCAGCAGGGTCGAGGGAGTGCACGGTCCGCGCACCCTCGACGTCATCATCCTCAGCGACTGATGACCACGGCCAGGACCCTCGAATACCCTCAGCCTGACAACGGTCGACCGCCGCGGCGGCGCCGGAGGACGACGTTCATCGTCTCTGCGATCGTCATCGTCCTCACCCTCATCATCGGAGCGATCGCGGCCGATCGGATCGTCGACTATACGACCGAGCAGCGCATCGCGCAGGGCCTGACGGACTACGGTGAGGCCGACGTCTCGGTCGAAGGCTTCCCCGTGCTCACCCAGATGGCCGCCGGAACGCTGAATGAAGTGCATATCACCGCTGATGAGGCGACCTATGAGGGAGTCGACTTCACCGACGTCGACGCGAAGCTCTTCGACCTCCCGACCGACACGACGCATCCCATCGGCACTGTCGATGCCACCGCGGTCCTCCCCCACTCCACTCTCGACGAGCGCGCCGCCGAGCACGCGAACCTGCCGGAGGGGATGACGTTCACGACCGTCGACGGCGGGCTCTTCCTCAAAGGCCCGATGCTCGGCCAGGATCTGCTCATCGGCATCGACCCGAAGGCCGAAGGCAGGCGGGCCGTCGTCGATGCATCGACGATCCGCCTCGGCTCGGCGGAGATCTCCGTCGAGCGTCTGCCCGGGTTCCTCACCTCGGCGATCTCCGATATCGTCATCGATCTCGACTTCCTGCCTGCCGGACTCGAACTCACCGATATCACCGCCACCGAGGCGGGGCTCAAGGTCCGCCTCCACGGATCCGGGGTCACGCTGGAGTAGACGGACAGGGCCGCCTCGGCGATCGGTCGGTGTCCCCTCTCGGGTAATGTTCCGGACGTGACGACTCCCATCCCCGCCGAAACGACCGACGACGCCCGAAGGTACCGCCCCGATCCCTCAGTGCTCACGGCACTGACCTCGCCGAGGCTGCTCACCCGAGAGGTCCTCGCCGGCCTCGTCGTCGGGCTGGCCCTCATTCCAGAAGCGATCGCGTTCTCGATCATCGCCGGGGTCGACCCGAAGGTGGGCCTGTTCTCCGCCTTCATCATGGCCACCTCGATCGCCTTCCTCGGCGGCCGTCCGGCCATGATCTCCGCGGCGACCGGCGCGGTGGCCCTTGTCATCGCTCCGGTGGCCCGCGAACACGGGATGGACATGTTCATCGCCACCGTCATGCTCGCCGGTGTGTTCCAGATCCTGCTCGCCGTCTTCGGGGTTGCGAAGCTCATCCGCTTCATCCCCCGCAGCGTGATGGTCGGCTTCGTCAACGCCCTGTCCATCCTCGTCTTCGCAGCCCAAGTTCCCCATATCATCGGGGTCCCCTGGATGGTCTACCCGCTGCTGGCCATCGGCATCGCAGTCCTCGTGTTCATGCCGAAGCTGACAAAGGTCGTGCCGGCACCGCTGGTCACGATCGTGCTCATCACCGGCATCGCCGTCGTCTTCGCCATCGACGTTCCCACCGTCAGCGACCAGGGCGAACTGCCGCGCAGCCTGCCCGAGCTCTTCATCCCCCATGTTCCGCTGACCTGGCAGACCCTTTCGACGATCGCCCCGTATTCGCTGGCAATGGCGCTGGTCGGGCTGATGGAGTCGCTGATGACGGCGAAGCTCGTCGACGAGATCACCGACACCCACTCGAACAAGACCCGCGAGTCCTGGGGGCAGGGGGCCGCGAACATGCTCTCGGGCCTCTTCGGCGGGATGGGCGGCTGCGCGATGATCGGGCAGACGATGATCAACGTCCGCGCCTCCGGGGCGAGGACCCGGATCTCGACATTCATGGCCGGAGCATTCCTGCTCGTCCTCGTCGTCGTCCTCGGCGACATCGTGGGCATGATCCCGATGGTCGCGCTCGCTGCGATCATGATGATGGTCTGCATCGACACCTTCGAGTGGCATTCGATCCGGATCTCGACGCTGCGCACGCTGCCGAAGTCCGAGACCTTCGTCATGATCGCCACCGTCGCGGTCGTCGTCGCCACCGGCAACCTCGCCATCGGAGTCGTCGTCGGCGTGTTCGTGGCCAGCGTGCTCTTCGTCCGCCGCGTCGCCCACTTCGTCACCGTCGAACGCACGATCGTCCCGCTCGATCCGGACGAGGCCGGGACCGCTGCGGACGGGGCCGGCGCCGATCCCACCGACACCGAGGCGGTCGCCCACTATGTTGTCCGCGGCGAGCTCTTCTTCGCTTCCTCGAACGACCTGACCACGCAGTTCCACTACACCCATGATCCGGGTCGGGTCGTCATCGACATGACCGAATCGCACGTCTGGGACGCCTCGACCGTGGCCGCTCTCGACGCGATCGTGACGAAGTACGAAGCGCTGGGCACCAAGGTCGAACTCCGCGGCATGAATGAGTACACCGAGGCGCTCCACGCTCGACTGTCCGGCGGGCTGGGGTAGCAGTCCGGTGGGCTGGGGTAGCGTCCGGTCTGCGGTGGCAGAGCCCAGCCGGTTTGGGGCAGCCGTACTCAGTTCCCCCGATAAGTGGGGCCAGATTGCCAGTTTCGTCACAGACTGCCCCACTAGGCTTCGAGGCGTCCCCAGTTCAATCCCCGCGATCAGCATCGACAGAGCATTCGACCGACACGAAGGACCGTGCCATGGCATTCGACAAGTTCCTCGACAAAGCCAAGAACCTCGCCAACGACCCCAAGGTCAAGGACAAGCTCAATTCGGAGAAGGCCGAGAAGGTCACCGATTCGATCCTCGACAAAGCGGCAGGCGTCGCAGAGTCGCTGACCGGCGGCAAGCACTCGGACAAGATCAAGAAGGCCCGTGATGCCGCCGACAACGCGATCGGTTCGGACCGTGGCCAGACCGGTGGAACGACCCGCGGCGACGATGTTCCCAGAAATGATGTCCGCGGAGACGAAGTCCGCAGAGATGATCGCGGCGACGGTGGTTTCGGCAGCGACAACGGATCTGCCGGAAATCGCTGATCACGGACCTTCTGCTTGATCTCATCGAGCCCCTGCCGACCGCGGCAGGGGCTCGGTTCGTTTCGACGGTACGTCCGGGCCGGCGGCACGGACTCAGGAATCGATCTCCGGGGTCGGCAGGGACTTCGGGTCGACGTCGATCGTGATCCGCACTGCGTCGATGACGGTGTGATCGTGCAGAAGATCCTCTCCCGATACCGTCCAGCCGTCTCCCTTCTTCTCCCCGCACGGCTCGCCGTACGGGGAGAAGACCTCACAGTCGACGGCAGTGATCGGTGCCGCGGACTCGATGACGAGGTCTCCGCGATCCAACGGGCGGAAGTACACGACGACGCCACGGTCCTCGTCTCCGTACACGTTCGCTGCCGGCATCGCTGCCCCGGCAACCTCGTAGTCGAGGACTCCTCGGTGCGATCCGCCAGCGAGCTCATCCGTGGAGAAGCCGATATCGACCGAATGCATCTCTGACTCGATGGTCGCATCGGCAGGGGTCGAATCGATGGTCCCCTGCGGATTCGAATAGTGCGCACGCAGATACGGCGGCAACAGGGAATCGGTATCGGGCAGGCGGAACCCGTCATGGATATCGCCGCCGAACGACCAGGTGGTCTCCAGCGCCAAGTCGACCTCTGTGGCCATCTGCACCGAGTAGCTGCCATCGTCTGCGATGTCGAGCGTGTGAGTTGTGGTCTTGCCACGCAGCGGATTAGGCGCGGCATCGACCGCCTGCGACAATGGAACAGCCGTTGCGAAAGTCGCGGTCACGGCGAGCGCTGCCGCTGTGGCGACTAAGCGGCGGGCTCTGAGCCCTCGCTGAACGATTCTCATCACGGCCTCTCATAGGAGGTTGTCGGAGTGACGGTCGTTCCGCTCGGCGGGCTGAACGCGAAGACTTTGCGGCTGTCCGTATACGATTTCCGCCAGACCACTTCTGTGCTGTCATCGTTAGTCGACGTCGTCCCTAACGCGCAGGCATCGCCGAGTTCGAAGTCGACGTTGTCGGCCGGACAGTGCACCGGCCCGTCGGTGTCGATGCGCAGAACATTCCGTTCCAAGGCCGCATAGCTGTTGCCGATGCTCGGCACGGGAATGGCGAAGAACTCTTCACCAGCCACGGTCAGAAACACATTGTCGAAGACATACTCCAGCTCAATGACATGACGACCTTCGCTCCACTGCCCTGCTTCTCCGTCCGAATCCTTTGGTGAGAACGAGAAGTGCGCCTCTGGATAGTCGAAGCCCGGTTCCTTCTCCTCTTCGACGGCGATGTCCAACTCCCCCAGAGTCTTCGGCGAGGCCTGCGTCGAATCGGCAGAAGTGCTCAGCTCGACAGCACTCAACGACGAGATCTTCGGCAGCATCGACATCCGCTTTCCGGTCTGTGGGTTCTTCCCCAGTCCGGCAGTGGTGATCCACAGTCTCACTGACCCGTTGCCCACTTGTCCCTCATCAGCGGGCGGGGTTTCGATGATGAGCCTTTGGCGGATCTGCACGGTCCCATCGGTGCGCGGGGCCACCTCGGTGACGGTTTCCTGCGGGGTCAGCGCATGCTCCGACAGCCTCTCTGGAACCGGTCCGGGCTGGGAATATCGCAGCACCAGCACGGTCACGATCACGCCGACGACGATGACGGCAACGGCGGTGAAGGCGATGCCGACGAGGAGGAACAGCTTGGGACGGGTCATGGTTCCAACCTATGGCTGAAACGCATGGCAGATGCCGCACACGAGGTGGCAGACCTGGAACAATCGCCGAGCTCCGTTAGCTCTGTCACTGACCATCGGCGCAACGTGGGCGAGTGTGTGAGAATGGCAGTCTGCGTCAAGCCACGCTGTGCCGACCGACCCCAACTGCCACAGGAGGTGCCATGCGATCGCCCATTCCGGATTTCCTCGATGAGACGCTTGATCGTTTCCGTCCCGACCGGTCCGGTGAGAATGCGGACTACATCCCGGCTCTCGCTGCCGCCGATCCGGAGAAGCTCGCTATCTGCATCTCCACCCTCGACGGCATCGAATACACCTCCGGCGATGCCGAGCATGCGTTCTCCATCCAGTCGATGTCGAAGCCGTTCATCTACGGCCTCGCCCTCGAACAGGAGGGCCTGGCGGGAGTCTTCGAAAAGGTCGGCGTCGAACCCAGCGGGGAGAAGTTCAACGAGCTCTCCCTCGACAAGAAGTCGGGTCGGCCGCTCAACCCGATGATCAACGCCGGAGCGATGACCATCCACTCCATCCTCGGCGATCCGGGAGCGAGCCTGGCCGAACGCACCGAGATCGTCCGCTCCGGCCTCTCCCGCTTCGCCGGGCGGGAGCTGACCATCGACGAAGACGTCGCCGACGGCGAATGGCGTGAGGCCTACCGCAATGTCGCAATCGCGAACATGCTCCGGTCCTACGACATCTTCTACGACGACCCCGACGAGGTGGTCCGCGGCTACATCGAACAGTGCTCGATCCTCGTCACGGTCAAGGACCTCGCGATCATGGCCGCCACCCTGGCCGGAGGCGGCCTCAACCCGCTGACCGGCGAACAGGTGCTCTCCCCCAGGGTCAACCGGCATGTGCTCGCGGTCATGATGACCTGCGGCATGTACGACGCTGCGGGCGACTGGATGACGGAGATCGGGATGCCCGCAAAGAGCGGCGTCTCCGGCGGAGTTTTCGGAGTCATGCCCGGTCAGGTCGGCATTGCGACCCTCTCTCCGCGCCTGGACAGACACGGCACGAGCGTGCGCGGGGCCAAGATCTTCCGAGACCTCTCGGACCGGCTGAGCCTGCACATCATGGACGCCCCCGAACCGGCCCGTTCGATCATCCGCCGCGACCGCCGCTTCGTCGACGCGCAGGGCAAGATGGTGCGCATCTGCAGTCTGCAGGGACTCATCCAGTGGAGCGGGTCGGAGAACGTCCTGCGCGCGATGGACGAACCGGAATCGACCACCGACACCTTCGTCCTCGACCTGCGCCGAGTCAACGAGATCAATTCTGTGGCCCGGACCATGCTCACCGAGGCGCTGTCCCGCCTCGACGAAGAAGGCACCCGCGTCGTGCTCATGGATCCGGAGGACATCATGCAGTGCAAGGGACCGAACTCCGCACTGCCGGGCATCACGATCCTCGACTCGCTCAAGTCTGTCAAGGGACTCAAACGCGTCCGCGACGACCGCCGCCGGGAGATGGCCGAACGCGCCCGGTGAGGGTGGCATCGCAGGGCATTTGATAAGGTGAGCCTAACCGAATTCCTGCGCCGAGGCGGCTCCGCCGTCCGGACCCGGCCTCGAGCCCGCAGGGGTACCCCGCTTGAGAAAGGCTGTTGATGACGACCGCACCGAACACCCCCGAGCGCACTGCCCGACCTGCCCGCGCACAGGCGATCCTCACCGTCCTCGAGGTCACCGAGGTCACCCCGCACCTGGTGCGGATCCGCTTCGGCGGTGATGACACCTTCGACAACATCACCGTCAACGATGCGACCGACAAGTACGTCAAACTCCTCTTCGCCGACTCCGCCCACGGGCTCGTCCCGCCCTATGATCTCGACGAGCTGCGTGAGCAGGCTCCGGAGAAGCTGCCGAGTCGCCGCACCTACACGGTCCGTGAGATCGACGTCGACGAGAAGTGGCTGAGCATCGACTTCGTCATCCATGACGATGCCGGGATCGCCGGCCCCTGGGCGAAGAACGCCGCTCCCGGTGACAGGCTCGTGCTCTTCGGAGCCGGCGGCAAGTACGCTCCCGCCGCCGAGTCCGATTGGCACCTGTTCATCGCCGACCTGTCAGCGATTCCCGCAGTGAGCACGGCCCTCGAGGCGATGCCTGCCGATGCGCGCGGAGTCATCATCGCCCATGTCGCCGAGGCGGCCGACCGGGTTCTGCCCGAGATGCCTGCCGGCATCGAGGTGAAGTGGGTGGACTCGTATGACGAGCTCATCAGCAGCGTCCAGGAATTGGAGTGGCTTGCCGGCACCCCGCAGGTCTTCGCCCACGGCGAGCGCGAGGCGATCAAGTCGATCCGCAAGGTGCTCAAGGAACGCGAAGTGCCGCGCGAGGCACTGTCGATCTCGGCCTACTGGGCCGATGGCCGTGCCGAGGACCAGTTCCAGGCCGAGAAGCGCGAACCCATCGGCAAGATCGACTGAGTCGAGCGTCCGCCTCCGAGACACCCACATTCACCGACCGCTCATGCTGCCGTCGAACGCTCACCGCATAACGCGGTACAGCGACGGCACCATGAGCGGTCGGCGTTTGGTGTCAGCGGCGGCGGCGGCGCGTCAGCAGGAAGGCTGCGACCCCGATGGCGATGAGTCCGAGGGCGATGCCGCCGAGGATGAGGTACTGACCAAGGTCAGCGCCTGTGCGCGGCAGCGGGTCCCCATCGGAGTCCGCAGAGTCCTCGGAGCCTTCCGCAGAACCCTCGGCGTTCGCGGTGTCTTCGGCACCGTCGGCGGACTCATCGGGTCCGGACGACGCACTCGAACCGGCGGTTCCCGCGTCGGAGTCCAAGCCAGTGCCGTCGGCGTCGGAATCCGAGCCGGTGCCGGCTGAATCGGAACCGGTACCGCCGGCGTCCGATCCCGCGTTGGATTCGCTGCCCGCACCATCGGCGCCGGCCGCGGCGTCCGCACCGGCACCCGCATCCTCGTCAGACCCAGCGTTCTCGTCTCCGTCGTCTTCAGCGCCGTCATCTCCACCGCCGTCGGCCAGGTCCGCCACCGAATACAGGCTCGTGGTTCCTGAGACCTCATTGCCGACGACGAGCGCAGCCTCACCCGTCGGCGACTCATCGGCGCCGAGGAACGTAATGCCCTCCGGCCCGAGGTCTCCGGCGCCCGCGAGCAGCGCACCAGGATCCGAGACATCTCCGATCTCGTCCTCTACGGAGACAGAGAAGTCCCGATTGTTGAAGTAGGTCGCGAACTTCGGCGCGCTCGGGTCGCTGAGGTCGAAGGCGGCGATTCCGCCGATGCGCTCGAAGCCGACGAACGCGTAGGTCGTCTCCCCCACCTCGCCGATGGTCAGCGCCTCAGGCTCGGGGCCTTTGTCATCGCTGCGGCCTTCGAGGTTCGACTCGGAGTGGTTGGAGTTGAAGAATTCCGGCACCGCCTCGGCGGTCAGCTGTTCGAACTCATCCCCCGAATCGGCGACGAGCTTCCCATCCGTCGTCCACACGGAGAACGACCGGCCGCCGAAAGCCACGAGCTCCTCGTAGCAGTCCCCGGCCTCGTTCAGGCCCAGATCCGTGATGATGTTCAGTCGTCCGAGATCCTCATCGCCGATTTTGTCCGCCAGCGGCGAGGTCTCACAGACCGGGGCGAGGCCGTCCTCGCCGAGGTCCTTGACCCTGGCCGCATCGACGAAGTCGCCCCATTCGCGGGAGTCGCCCTCGTTCGCGGTCACCAGATAGTCGGTGCCACCCGAGGTGAACGTCGAGATCGTGTCGGGCATATACGCGCCCTTGAGACCTTCGTGTTCCGTGATGTTCACGGTCGGGGCATCCTTGGGATCGCGGTCCGAAGCATCAAGTCCGTTGCCCGCCTGACCATGGTCTTTCAATCCCAGCGGCAGGATCTCCTCCACCGTCGCCGAGGCGATGTCGACGACCGCGATCGCGTTCGCCTCCTGCAGGGTGGCGTAGGCCTTGTCACCAGCTACGGTGATGTATTCGGGTTCGAGGTTGCGCGAGATCGGCAGGTCATCTTCGGGTGTGGGTCCGAAGATCCGCACATCCTCCGGCAGCGTCTTCGCTCCCCCGTCCTCGAATTCGTGGAAGTCCGCGGTGTGCACATCCGAATCCGACGGCGCAGCCACCTCGGCGGGGAGGTCGATGACGGACACCGAACCTTCGGGATCGGTCGAGAAATCATCGGCCGGTTCGCCCTCGTTCGCGACCAGGGCATGGCTGCCGTCCGGAGTGACGGTCACCATATCTGGCAGGGACCCGACAGGAACCTCGCCGAGGATGTCCGCCTCGGGGTCGTTCGCGTCGAAGAACATCACGGTTCCGGGCTGCGTCTTGTCCTCGTCTTCGAGGGCGATGACGCCGAGGCCGTCCTCGCGGATGGAGATCGAGTTCGCCACCCCGGTGCCGGTGATCTCGGAGACCTTCTGCGGGTTGGTCGGGTCGGAGGCGTCGATGACGTCGACGGTGGCCGCCTGCGCGTTGACGGTGAAGACGGTATCGCCGTGGACGGCGGTGATCTCGGCGGCGGATTCGTCGAACTGTCCGGTCTCGTGGGAGCCGAGGAAGCCCATCTCGATCTGAGCGTCCGAGGCCGAGTAACTGATGGGATCGTCCACTTCCGCTGCGTAAGCGGTGCTCGTGCTCGGCGTCGTACCGCCGACGGTGAAACCGGTGGCCAACAGGAGAGCGGCCGCCGAGGCCGTGAGCGTCTTCGCGGACAGTGGGATCGTCATCGGTTCTCCGGGATCGATTGGGCGTCGCGGGCCGGCTGAACCCGCGTACACCTATTCATAGGCACCCGGAATGGACCGGCTCCGAACCGCAGATGGACGGATGGTGAACACACTCAGCGACCGCTTCAGTTAACGTCGACCGCTCACGCTATACAGTGAGCGCTCGGCGCTGAGGCGAACGGTCTGCGACGTCGCCAGGGAAAACTCAGCCGAGATCGAGGTTGTCGGCCACCTCGGCGACCTTGCGCTTCGCTGCCGCATCGAGGTCACGCACCGGCAGAGGCAAGGTGTCTGCACCCACGAGCCCGAGATGTTCGGCGATGGCGGCGGTCACGCGCAGGCTTCCGCCGAATTCGGTGAACAGATCCCACAGCGGCTGCAGCTCGGCCGAGAGTTCGCGGGCGAGCTGCGCATTGCCGAGTTCCGCGGCCCGGGTGATCTCGAGCATCGGCTCTGGGATGGTGCCGCCGACTGCCGTGTACCAGGCATCACAGCCGGCGATGAGGCCCTCGGCACCATGGGCATCGCCGGAGATGCCGATCGTCACCTCGCTGCCGATGGCCGCACGGATCTCGCCGATGCGCTCGTCCCATCCGGCGGGCGAGGCAGGTGCTCCGGGGATCTTGATCGAGGCCACACCGTCGAGCCCGGCCAGACGCGAGTAGAGCTCGGTGGTGAACGTGAAGTGCGTGGTGCCCGGATTGTCGTAGACGACGACAGGCAGGTCGGTGGACTCGGCGACCGTGCGGAAGAGTGCGAACACCTCGTCCTCGGTCAGCGGCTGATAGCTCACCGGTGCCAGCAGCAGTCCCTGCGCTCCGGCGGATTCGGCGGAGGCGACATTGTCCAGAACGTCTCTCGTCCGCAGCGCACCGACCCCGATGAAGACCGGGATGTCGAGAGCGGATTCGACGGCCACCTCGGACACCCGGGCACGCTCGTCGAGGTTGAGGTACGCGTACGAACCGGTCGAGCCCAACGCCGTGATCGAGTCGACTCCGGCGAGGACGAGACGTTCGATGAGTCCGATGAAGGCGTCCTCGTCGATGGCTTCGTCCTTCAACGGAGTGAGCGGGAAGGCGCTCAGTCCTGTGAACAGGGACGGGTCATATGTGGGGGCGTTCATCGTCGGGCCTCCTGGGGTTGCCGCTGTTGGGTCCGTGTGTGTTCAGTCTGTCAGGTCAGTCGAGTGCTGACAGATAGGTCTCAAACCGATCGAATTGCGGTTGCGCCGAGGCGACTTTCACGACCGCGGCGCCGACGGCATTGGCTGCCCGCAGCGCGCGTTCCGGTTCGAGTCCGCTGGTCAACCCCAGGGTCAAAGCAGCGCAGTAGGCGTCCCCGGCGCCGACGGTGCTCACGGGTTTCGCCGGGACTGCCTCGGCGAAGGCGATCTGCTCACCGCGGGCCAGCAGCGCTGATCCTTTCGCCCCATAAGTGACGGCCACGAGCTTCGCCGTCTGCAGCTGCGGCAACTGGGAGTGTTCGTACTCATTAACGATGATGAGATCGGCACGGTCGACTACCTCGGCGGGCAGAGGAAGTGCGGGGGCCGCATTGACGGCGAGGAACCCGGGCACGCGGGTCGCGAGTTCGCTGATGAGGTCAAGCGAGATCTCGAGCTGCGTGAGCACGGCTTCGTCCGCGCCGAATTCGATTCCGTCGAGACTGACTGAAGCATTCGCGCCTTCGCACACGGCGATCTGATTCTCACCGTCGGCGTCGACCATGATGAGCGCAGCCCCGGTCTCGGCGGCCACCTCGGCGATGTCGTCGGTGTTCACTCCGGCTGCGCGGAGGGCGTGCAGCATCGCCTGCCCGTCGGAGTCTGCACCGACCGCGCCGATCATGCGGGTCCGGGCGCCGAGGCGGGCGGCAGCGGCGGCCTGGTTCGCGCCCTTTCCGCCGGGCGATCGGCTGAGACGGCCGCCTCCCACGGTTTCGCCGGCGGCGGGAAGACGGGTGGTGGTGGCGGTGAGATCGGCGTTGATGCTGCCGACGACCGTCAGGGAGCAGTCGATGGTCATGGCTCCATTATCGACGATCGGCTGCCGAACTATCGACGATCGGCTGCCGAACTATCGACGATCGGACACCGACAGCGGAAGAGCGGACAGGACGATGCCGAGGGGGCCGCTAGTCGACGTGCTCGACCGTGAGAGAGTCGCGGATGTCGAGAACCACCTGCGGGAACTCTTCTTCAGCAGGAGAGGTCTTGATCGCGATTGACAGCTGAGTCCCGTCCACGTCCAGAAGTCGATGCTGTTCCCGCGTGTGGTAGGTATCGAAGTCGTCGATGTACTCAAACCCGGGCGCATCGTAGCCGCCGATTGAGATGGTCTCGAGAGTGTCATAATCCAAGTAGTTGGTTCCGAATACTTCGCACTTCTTCGACGACAGGTTCTCGGGTGTGCACTTGTGCGGCCACCCATCGCGCACCTCGACCTGGAACCACTCATCTTCGCTGACTTCATTGGACGTGTACATGATCACGCCCCTCTTGACCCTGTCTCCCGGACCCCAGGAGTACCACGATTCTGGGGCCGTGATCGTCACTTCGGCAGTGCCGTCCTGGTTGGCTGCAGTGAGCTTCTCCGTCAGCGCCTCCGACGAATCAGCCCCTCCTTCTTTGGAGCCGTTGCCGTCGGTGGCGGAATTGCCGGGGTCGGAAGCTTCGCTGGCGTCGTCTGAAGTGCCGGGGTCGTTCGCGCCGCATCCGGTCAGCGGCAGCAGCAGGCGGCAATCACGAGAGAAGTAGTTTTTCGCACGAGCGGACCCTATCAAGGATCCGACGTCCACACGAATGCAGTGGACCGCCGGGGCACGCCGGCTTGTGACAAACAGAGGATTCGAGCCCACAACGGCGCCCGACAAAACAAAAACGCCCCACGATCCCTGATTTCTCAGGGATCGCGGGGGGGACTGATGCAAAGAAAGGTGACAGTTTGAGTGTCAAGCTGCGAGAGCAGCTGGCTCTATGATTGCTTCGTACTCTACTGGTGTCAATCGACCCAACCGGGCTTGTCGGCGACGTCGGTGATATGT
>NZ_FXYX01000033.1 GCF_900169265.1 Brevibacterium iodinum ATCC 49514 | reverse complement strand
ACGTTGAAGCGTCGAGCTGCTGATGTGCTCGCGTTCTTCACCCGACCGGGAACGTCGAACGGTCCCACTGAAGCGATCAACGGCAGACTCGAGCATCTACGCGGGTCCGCGCTGGGATTCCGCAACCTCACGCATTACATCGCGAGGTGTCTGCTCGAGTCCGGTGGCTTCAGACCGGTTCTACACTCTCAATTACGATGAGCCCCCAATCCTCCTTCGAGATGGGGCACCTCCTTCATTAGCGATAAGCGAAACCACACCGACTCACCAGAGAGGCGCAGCCGACCGCCCAAGCATCCATCTCTGCCCGCCAACCAGTCCGGGTAATATGGGCGTATGTTGAACGGTAAGCCGTCTGGAGGATGAAATTGGCAGTTAGGTCTGCGCAGAGATTCGTACCCCTGTCACGTATCGAGCCGAACGTGCCCTCAACGCCCTTGACGGCACAAAGGCACTACGCGAGTAGACTCGAATGTTGGCGAATCGAATTCAGGGAATTCGCGAGCCTCAACCACTCGGCGAATGAGCGTCCCCCGTACGCCGCTCACTGGCACCTGAGTCGAATTGATATCGCAAACCCAGGGGCCTATCAATGCGCCCCTGCTTCGGCGCTATCGAAGGCTTCGCATTCTGACCTGACGATCAGGTACTCCCGCAACCCAAATTTGATCCAGGAATCACGAACACCGCATATCAAGCACACCGTTCAAGTTTGAAAAATTGTCTTTTCTCAATCCGAATTGGAGTTAAAGCATGTCTCAACAGACAGTCACCATCGTCGGGCAAGGCTACGTCGGCCTTCCTCTCGCCCAAGCTGCATCGCGAAATGGATGGAAAGTATACGGCCTTGACGTGACGGAGTCCCTGGTCGACAGCCTGAACGACGGCCACTCACACGTCGACGATCTTGACGACTCTGAGATCCAGGAGATGCTCACTTCTGGGTACTCAGCAACAACAGACCCCTCAGTGATCGCCGATTCCGAAGTGGTTGTAATCTGTGTTCCGACGCCGCTTGCCGACGGCGGAAGTCCCGACCTCGGTGCAGTCAAAGGTGCGAGCCGCACCATCGGAGATAACCTGGTAGCGGGAACGACGGTGATTTTGGAATCGACCACCTACCCAGGCACCACGGATGACCTGGTAAGACCAATTCTGGAGTTGAACTCCGGACTGGTCGCTGGTGAAGACTTCCAGCTTGCTTACTCACCGGAACGTGTAGATCCGGGCTCCAAGAAATTCGGCATCAAGAACACACCAAAGCTGATGGGCGGCATCAATGACGCTTCGACACAGGCTGCCGTTGCTTTCTACCGCACGTTCGTCGACGAACCAATCGCGATGAAGGGTATGCGCGAGGCTGAAACTGCGAAACTCCTGGAGAATACTTTTCGTCATGTGAACATCGCGTTGGTCAACGAAATGACCAAGTTCTGCAAAGAACTGAACATCGACATCTGGGAAGTGATCCGTGGTGCCTCTACCAAACCTTTCGGATTTATGAAGTTCACACCGGGCCCGGGCGTCGGGGGACATTGCATTCCAATCGACCCGAACTACCTCTCGTACGAGGTGAGAAATCAGCTCGGATACCCGTTCCGTTTCGTGGAGTTGGCTCAAGAAATCAATAACTCGATGCCTAAATACGTTGTGGATCGCGTCTCTGAAATGTTGAACGAGCACCGGAAACCACTCAACGGCTCGTCCGTCCTGCTGTTAGGAGTGACCTATAAGGCCGACATTGCAGACCAACGCGAGTCCCCGGCAATTCCGGTCGCCGACCTCTTGCAAGAGAAAGGCGCTCATATCCGATTCCACGATCCGCTCGTCGACTCTTGGAAGCTCGCGAGTGGTGACCTCGTCCGGGAGGACGATCTCGACAAAGCTGTGGAGGAGGCTGACGCCATTGTGGTACTCCAGGCTCACGACGCCTATGACCTCGACAGAATCGCATCAACAGCGCGCCTGATGCTTGATACGCGCGGTGTGGCAGCAGCTCCAGCAGTACGCTTGTGACTCACCAATACTTCAGATCTGTCGCGGACAGAGGCTCTCGAAAGCCGAACTGTGACCCCCAACTCGGTGGTGGCCAATGAAGAAATATCGCAAGGGGGTACTCGTTGTCTTAACGGGCATCATCCTAGTGGCATTGGGGAGTCTGACATTAATTTTCGTCCAGGCTGATTCGGTGCTTTCAGGCATCGGGGCGCTGACCGCAGTCTCGGGTTGGTGTTTGGTGTCGATAAGCGTAGTAAAACTGTGGACGCTGCAGACCGAACTCCAACGACTTAGGACTGAGTTACGAAATCATGAAGATCGAGAGCTCGATCGAACGAACCGTTTAGAACAGGCGATTGAGAACGAACGCGCCAAAGAGTCAAAGCACGAATATCACATGGAGCAATCCCTCAAACGGATAGAGTCTCGTATCGCGGATTTGGCCACGCATTCACGGATCAAGGGCCTTTCTACTATGAACCCGAGCCTCGATGTCTTGTTTGTCACAAGTAACGGGGCCGGCCTGGGGCACCTATCCCGACTATTGGCGATTGCTAAGAATCTGAGCGACGACATAAGCGCCGAATTTCTTACCATGTCGAAGGCCTACCGTACATTTGGAAACAGTGGGTATGTCGTCCACTACTTCCCTTCTGCGGACGCCGCTGCGGTTCCAGCACCCCAGTGGAACCGCAAGTTCACTCACTACTTCACAGATCTGATGCGAGACCGGATGCCCAGCGTCGTGGTCTTCGACGGAACTTGGGTATATCACGGGCTCACTGAGGCGTGCAGGGCCTTGGGGATTCCGTTGGTTTGGGTGCAACGGGGGAATTGGCGACCCGAAGTCGACCAGCGTTCTATTCAACGTCATGACGCTGGATCCGTAGCCGACGAAGTAATCCTTCCCGGCGACTTTGCTGTTCAAGAACACGTCGAAGTCGGAGAAGACGTCCGCACTGAACGCGTCGGTCCCATCACTCTTGTCCGACGTGAACAGATGTTCAGTCGTGAAGAAGCCCTGGACAAATTGGGTCTAGACAATTCCGGGAAGTACATTCTGGCCAATTTGGGCGGCGGGATTCTAGGGGAATTCGTAGACGTTCTCACCCTGCTTCGCGATACCGTTCAAGAACTAGGGGAACCCTGGAAACTCGTAACGCTGAAATCACCACTGTCAGCTGCTAGCGAATCCGCGCCAAGTTCGTCGCCACAGATCTCGGTGTACCCCGTGGCACAGTATGCACATGCATTTGAGTTCGTCGTATCTTCCGCCGGTTATAACTCAGTCCAAGAATCCATCTCGCTCGGCATTCCGAGCGTATTCGTTCCCAACGAGGCTGCAGTTACTGATGATCAGGCTGCCCGTGCGATCGGAGCTAGTGATAAAGGTTTGGCACTCTCAGCCAGAGATAACAGCGAACTGAGAAACGCCGTCGTGGACCTGGCAGGGTCTCGTCGACTGAACCAGTTGAAAGAGCAACTCGCTGCTGTCCAAGAAGCTTCAGGAGCGGCGGAAGCAGCCGAAGTGCTTTCATCGACAATTTCACGCTCGAGATGGACTCTGTCCTCTGACCGCATTGGACCTCACGATGATTGAGCTATTGGCCACCGAGTTGTTTACGTGTGCTAGACCGACGAATCAGCGATACTACGATACCGCTCAACCCTCGGAGGCAAACGCATGACTTCTCCTCGATTTTTCGACATCGTCGTCGTAACGGATTCCCGACTTGTTGGCGGAGGTAACAAGTCCCTGGCTCAGGAGATAACTGCGCATGCAGCCGCTGGTTACACAACCGGCCTGCTGTCATTAAGCGGACCTGCCCGCGGCGGCGGTCGTCCAGTCGACAGCAGTCTTCAAGCATTGATCGAATCCGGCCTACTCACGATGGTTCGCCCCGATCAGGATACTGAGGCCAAACTGGTCATTGCTCGAAGTCCTTCGATGTTTGAAGTGGCACAGCCATTCAAACCCCGGCTCCGCGCCCGGCATTGGCTGCTCGTAGCCAATGCTTTCAACACGAGCCGTGAAGTATCCGGGATGCTTTACGACCCGATCGAGGTTGAGAACCGTGCAGCCGAGTTATTTGGGCACCAATGGACTTGGATTCCGCTTTCAACCGTTGTTCGCCGGAACATGCTTCGCTCCCATCCAAAGCTGAATCTGTCTTCTTACACCTGGTCAAACATCATTAACACAAGTGACTGGTGGATAGACCGACCGCAAACTCTGAAGCGGCCCATCCGCCTCGGACGACATTCAAGAGATGCCCCGGGAAAATGGCCATCTGACAAGGCCGAATTACTCAGCGCATACCCGTCAGATCCGGGTTTTGAGGTTTCGATCATGGGCGGAGCGCGAACTCCAACCGGAATTCTCGGCGCACTGCCCAACAACTGGAACGTGTTGCCCTTCGGCGCAATGAGTCCGAAGGACTTCCTTCGCGAAGTAGACATCTATCCGTACTTTCACCACCCGCTCCTCAAAGAAGCCTTCGGTCGGGCGGTTTTGGAAGCTGTTGCCACCGGTGCAATTGCCATACTCCCCCACTATTTCGAGCCCATATTTTTTGAGGCAGCAGTATACGCGGAGCCGCGCGAAGTCGCCGACATCGCCGGCCGTCTCGCGGAATCACCGTCTTATCTCAAAGAGCGACGCGACGAAGCAAGGAATCTGCTTGAGGAACGGTTTAGTTACCAGTCGCACGTCGAGCGCATCCGTAGTCTCATCGGACCACCACGCGGCACAGTAATCCCAGCAGCACCTTCGGTACCGGTGCTCCGGGACATCTCGCTGACGGACTCAGGCAAGACCACTGTGCTCTTCTACACCGACAACGGCCATGGTCTGGGCCATGTGAGTCGGTTGATGGCTTACGCAAAACGGCTCTCGTCGGCTTATCAACCCTATTTCTTGACTATGTCGGAGGCTTACCACCTCGTCTTTGAGCAGGGATTTCCGGTCGAGTACTTCCCATCCGCGAAGAAGATGGGATTTTCGGCAAAGCAGAAACCCGATTGGGAGGAGATCTTCTATCGTCGAATGACGATGATGCTTGATCGTCTGAGACCTGCAGTCGTAGTCGTCGATCATGTGAATCCTCCGGAGATTCTACGCATCCTGAAGCAAGAATTTCCCGACATTCGATTCGTCTGGTCCAGGCGAGGACTTTGGCGTCAGCATAGGAAGCCTGCGGGACTGCGCATGGCTGATTCGTTTGATTATGTGATTGAACCGATGGATCTGGCTGCAGCAATCGACATGGGTTTCACCACTCGCCAAGCACAAGGCACAGTGTGTGTTCCTCCCGTTTCTTTGGTGCAGAGAGACGAGCTCATACCTCGCGCGGAGGCACGCGCCGCCTTGGGCTTACCCGAAACAGGCACTGTTGTGCTTTTGAACCTCTCGGCAGATTCCACCTCCGACCTGGTGTCACTGATCCTCCGTATCAAGACGCTTCTACTGATGTACGCTGGGGACGACGAAAGCCTCACTATCTTTGCACCACGACACGCCCTCCACTCGGCCGAGCTCGGGCAGATAGATGGGGTCGTTATGAAACCTGTCTATCCCGTTGCGCTTTACGCGAGTGCCTTCGACGCTGCAATATCTACCGCCGGATACAACTCTTACCATGAACTCGTGCACCTGGGGATCCCATCTGTGTTCGTCGCGCGTGCGACGCATACGCTCGATGATCAGAATCGCCGCGCATCGTTTGCTCCGATTGCGGGATTTGGCAGATCAGCGCAACAAATCGACAGCCTCGAATTCGAGGAGGCTTTGAAAGCCGTTCTAGACCCACGGCAGAGCAGAAGGATGAGTGCTGCCGCGCTGGAGGCATCGCCAATCAACGGAGCGAATACCGCGGCGGCCGCAATTGAAATCATTGCTGAGAATTCGAACCTCGAGTCCCTTGACTCTCTCCTTCAGGTTGCAACGCACGCTACAGGGGAACTCCACTCGACTACCAACGACGGGATGCTCCAAAGCGAAAGTAGTCCCGAGACGAGGGATTCTTCAGTTTCTGCCGGCGAACGCAATGAGCATCGGAACTTGGACGAACCGGCCCCCGTTGCCGGGCCAATACCAGAATCGACACACGGAGATTCTGACGGGGAGGAGGCGCAGTAATGCCAGCAAGCCAACGTGAGGGTCACACCACGGCAGTGGAAAGAATGCCCTCGGGGATTTACCTTCCTCCCAACGCAGTCAGAACAGCGCTTCGAATTGTCGTCGATGCGACGACGTTGAACGATGACGAGATCGGTGATCTCGTTGATGTCTTTGCACGACTCCAACTACACCATCCGTATGTGAAACCAATCTTTCTCGTCTCTGCGATGACGCCGTCCGAGCTCAGTGCCGCGGGATTCATGTATGAAACTGTCATCCCTGAAAGTTCCTGGCGATCGTTAGAAATGAGTGCTCCTTACAGCGATTACGTCGAGCGGAGAATATTCGAGATGATCAAGGTATATTCTGCACACAGATTCGGAGCGTATACCGCAGGAATGGACATTCCTCGGTGGTACTACGAGAGATAGGTTGTCAATGAGAAACGTACGAGTGCTGCTAGGCGGCGTCGCAGTGTTCGCTACCGCGATTACGGTGTCAGTAATGCTGTTGTGGGGCTCCGGATGGGCCGTAGTTGCGGGAACGATCGGGGTGCTGGCTACTCTGCTGGTGGCGACCTACATCGTGTTGAAGTCAATCCAGACCGCCCTTCAGCGACTGAGTGGAATCGCAAATCGACAGTCGACGATGCAGCAGACACAACTCGAACTGCATTCAGTCGTCAAGAGTCAGAACTCTCTAGACAATCCGGAGGGTCAAGTCGCACTTTCCTTAGAAGCACGCAGAGCGATTGAAGATCTCCAGCTCGCCTCACGGTCGCTGACTGTGCCTCAGGCACATTTCGAGCAACTACTCAGGACCATCTCGGCAAATACGGTCCGGACCGAAACAGCCTTAGACCAAGCGACGGAAGCGCTGCTCAATGAGCTCCGGGAATCACGCACTAGCGAGAATAACCGCGCCGATATTCAGCAAGAACAATCACGATAGCTAATACCGGCCGCTTATACCAATCTCGGATTGGTGAACAGGCAGATGCCATTCCCTCCGGAAAACTCCGGCCACTCTAGGATGATTTTAGCAAATTCACTGAGCTCTCTTTCGGAAGGGATTGCTCGAAGAATTTGCCCCCACCTCAAGGCCGAATACCACAATTCTTGCGCCCGGAGAATGACTAGCACGTAGCTCAGCCACTATTTCACTTGCCGCCCTAATGACTTCGCGATCAGACGTGATGTTCTACTGGCCAACATGATCCATGCGCTAGCTCAGTGGGCGCAACTTCGCGACTATCTACTACAGCGACACCAGTCGCTTAGTGCACGAACCGTGCGAGTGCCAGCCGCGTGTGCACCACTATCAATCGCACGTCGATCGCGCCGCTCGCTCGTCCGGCGGTAGATCGCGTGGACCCGCAAGTCCATCTTTGGCATCCGGAAAGACTGTTCGAAATGCCTTAGATTGTGGTGTCTGCCAACTGCATCCTGAGTTCCACAATTTTAGTGCCCCGGGAATCGGCCCGGCAGTAGCTCAGCCGCGATTTCTCTCGCTTCACCAGTGACCTCGGGATCGAAGGTGATGTCCTGCCCACCCACTCGGCCGGTGAACTCCCGCAACGGCCGCAGACTCGTGATGATCTTCTTCAACGACGCCCCAGTCGCCTCTTGCATGAACCTGGATACGGCCAAGGAGGTGAACACGAGCGTCAAGTGTGCCTCGATCGCGTCCCTGGTGCGGTGAAAGATCGGCCTGGCCCTCAAGTCGGTCTTTGACATTCGAAAAGACTGCTCGACATGCGACAGATCGTGATAACTGCTGATCACCTCAGCAGCCGACATGGTCCCGGCGGGAATGTTCGTCACGTATCCCTTGAACCCGGTCAGTTTCATCGCCCGCTCGTAAGCCTTCTCGTCGAAGGCCTTCTCCTCATCCGTGACCTTCACGGACCTCGCCTTCTTCGCCGGCTTCTCCCCGTCGATGATCGCTAATGCCCGATTACGCTGCAGGTTCAGAGTCTGCTCATCACGCATCGCACGCTTACGCCGGTACTGCCACACCACCCGCCACGCATCCGGATGCTCTTCTGCTGACCAGACGGGTTCGCGCTTCTTCTTCACCCGATCCGGGTCAAGTCGCTTCACACCCTTCGGGGTGATCGTGTCGATGATCTGCCCGTCCTCGGTGTACTCACCGTTCCACCGAAAATGAGTTGCCAGATCGTGTGGGGCTTTCGTCTGCCTCGACCCGACAATGAATCGCAATCCGGCATCATCGAGTTCCTTGAGGTTCTTGGCTGAGAGCATCCCAGCGTCGGCAGCCACGACCATGTCCGTGACCTGGTGTCGTTCTTGGAAGGCTTTGATCACGGGAATGATCGTGTGAGTCTCTGCCTTCGCCCCTTCGAAACACCCGATCTCTAACGGAAACCCTGTCCGATCGACGAGGAGTCCGACGATGATCTGCGGGTCGACGCGGCGTTCTTTGGAGTACCCGACCTGGCGCAGCGCGTCTTCCTTTTCAGCCTCAAAATATAATGTCGTGACGTCGTAGAGGAGCAAACTGATGCCGGTGGTGGCGACACTGTGGGCGTAGCACTTCTCTGCGATGTTCCCGCGGTAGTCGCGTTCGTTGGCCCGCACTAGGCAGTTGAGGAACGTGTTGTGGTGCGGCGGCTCGATACCGAGTTCGGAAAGGACACGGAGGCTGTCGGCTTTCGACGTGGGTTCGACCAATCGTGCCAGCACGAGTTGGAAGAAGGCGTTGTCGCTGACTACCTCGCCGAAACCGAGCCTCTTCCATGACTGGGTGATGGCGTCGATGAGGATAGATGACCGTGAGCCCACAACCGTTCGCGCCCGTGGTGGTGCAGCAGTATCGGCGGGTAAACCCAATTCGAGCTCGAGTTGTTCGGCCGCCCCATAGTCGGCGAGCTTCTCTTCGCCGGCAGTGAGCAGGGCCGCGAGTTCGGCTTCTGAATGTGCAGATCCAAGGTGTTCAAGGATGGTGACTTTCCCACGGTGTTTGCGCACGATCTGCACGGCTGTGGCCCCAGAGCCAGTGGTGACTTTCCGTAGACGAGGCGACATAACCCCATGGTAGACAGCCGATTAGTGCCCCACCAACACAATCCCCAACCTTGTGACCAGCACAAATACGGACTGAATTGAGAAATCAGCGCCGAGTTGTGGAAGTCAGGCGCGTGTGCACCACTATCAATCGCACGTCGATCGCGCCGCTCGCTCGTCCGGCGGTAGATCGCGTGGACCCGCAAGTCCATCTTTGGCATCCGGAAAGACTGTTCGAAATGCCTTAGATTGTGGTGTCTGCCAACTGCATCGATACCATACGTCATACTGGCGGGAACACTCGTGACCTGGGCCTTATAAACAGAAGGCTTCATTGCCCGCTCGCACGAAGATTCGTTGAACGCCTGCTCCACGGTTTTGCGAAGGTTACGACTGCAGCGCCTCCCAACATCATGTCCCGCCCGGGCAAATGCAAGCATCTGGTGTGTGACACTGTTCTACTTCTTGATAAACGATACGCTTCAGAGTAGCCGATAATGTCTCGCCCTCCGCCGCGGCAGTCAGTGTCTGACTCGGTGATGTTACGCGCGGCAACGTTCCATCTGGCTGCAGTCCGCATGTTCCGCCGCGGGAACGGTTCTTCACAGGCGATTAACCTGCTCACTTGATCGCCGAAGCACTGCTAGCCGGCTAAGGCCAGACTGCACCCGCGTCAGTGGATACTCGGCGGTCCACGCATCCAGCGCATCTTCTTCGTCCGCCCGTGGTGAATCATCGAGGACCACTACTGCATCACGGGCTAAAGCAGCCCATAGCATTGGTACCGCCGGGTATCGGGCCCATCGATTGGTGGATCCCACTGGGCCGTCAACGAGGACAAGGTCTACATCCTCCAAATCGCTGAGCGCACCAGTTGCGTACCAGGCGTAGTCCACGTCTCCCAGCCTTAGCGGTTCCAACGGAGCCCGTTTGACTGTGACGACGTCATTCAGTCCGTGGAGTCCCAACAACTCTTCAGTGCGCTCCGCGAACTCTTCGTCATGCTCAACCGAGACTATTTGCGCACCAAGCTTCTCCGCGAGATACCCCATCCACACGCTCGAAGTGCCGCTGCCCAGCTCAAGTACCCGGGATGGCCTCTTGTCCTCGAAGATCTGAGCGAGATGAAGCATCGCGCGGGCATCAAGCGCCCAACGCCCTAACGGCGGAAGCAGCCATCGTGGGGTGATCTTGGGTAGCAACTGCAGAAGCGCCTCCGTCTGCTGTGTCTCTACGTACATCGCTCTCGTCAGTTCCGACGCCATCGAATCAAGTAAATCCTTTACCCTCGCACCGTCGTTTCCTCTTTCCAGAGGGTCGGTAGTCTCTGAATCCAATGTCGAATCGTCGAGGTGGAGACCATTCCGCAGTTCTTCCATTCCGAAAGCAATTCGGTCCAACACGTTCCGGTCGGAGTCACGCCAAGCGGCTGAACGTCGAAATCCCAGTGCAAGCGCTTCAAGTATTGCAGCCTGTGCGCGGTCAATCTCCGGCTGGCCAGCACGCTGTGGTTCCTCCACTGTGAGCAATCTCGTGCTCACCTCACCAATCGAATCTGTCAAAACCTCAAACTTTGAATGGAGCTCGCGAATATCGTTAGACAAAGCCTGCTCAAGGCGCCGCTCGGACGAACGCAGTTCAGCAATCCCACGGCCAGCGTCTATGTCACCCTGAATCGCCTCTAATACCTCAGACAGATGATCCACTCGCTCCAAGAGCGAGGCACGCAACTGAGCCTGGTTCCGACGCTGAGTCGCGCCTTCAGACCTGATCGCAGAAGCAGAAGTAATAACGATGACCGCAATCACTGCGCAAATCGCTCCCGACAGAGCCATTGCCAGAATGCGCCATTCGAGGACCGCTGCCACAGCGAACGCTCCACACAGAACAACTGCGCCCACTATCATCCAGGTACGTTTACTCATGCGTCCCCCTCGCTTCTGGAAGGCCGTCGAGCACAAGAGCTCTCATGTGTCGCCCAAACTGTCTCACTGAGAATCTAGTTGCCACAGCGGCGCTTGCCTTTCGCTGTTGTGCTTCATAGAGCTCAATGTCCTTATGGTAAGTGAACACTACCGTCGACACTTCACCTCCGCCCGCGTACAGCACCGCATCGCCGAAGATCCTCTTGTATGAGGGGGGAGCGATCACTACGACTCCCGACGCCATCGCTTCTAGCATCTCGTTCACACCATCAATCGATACGCTGGGGTCACCAGTGTGCACGTAGAAATCCAGGCTTGACAGGAAGTCCGCCTCAGACAGAGCCTCAGGCGGATACACGATCCAAGCAGGCGGCGTGCTCGGTAGGCCGAGGAGCTGCATGGCCCCCGTGATTTCCCCGCGGAAACGAACGTCCAAACTTCCGTCCAGCGGATATGTGGCTGTGAGAGCTGGTCTGGACGCTGGCCAAATTCTTCCTGACCGTGAAGCTGTGCTACCTACTACCGGAATAGGACTCCTGCGACGCCGCGAGCGGGCATCCACCCATTCCGACTCATCAATGCTCGGCAAAAGGTCATGAGGATGTATCCGATTCCCCTCAACGGCCTTTTCAAGGAAGTCTCGGACGAACGGCCCACGCGAAACCCAGACAGGATGGACATTGAACTTAGTCACAGCATTCGTATTGCAGTCATTCACTGAGTACTGGATGTGCCGTCCTTCACGATCCGCTGGAGGGGAATCGGCGACGACTAAAATACGGTCAGCTGACACTAGGCTCTCTGCGTCCGGCATGAACTGCAGGATCCTCGGATCACTAATTAGGAGCACTGAGGCTGAAACTTCGTCGTCGTACAGAACCTCAGAAACCGTTCCCGCATTGATCAGAGACTGTATGTCGGCATCGAGCGGGTGGATGGTCGTAGTCATCCACTGCGGGGACTCCAAATGTAGAACTGCTACGGACAGACCGATGTCGACCAGCTCTCTAATCTCAGCTAGCCTATGCGCAACTGATCCACTGAAACCGCGCCAGTCGTCGACCACGATGACGTCGAACGAGCCTTCCTCGGTCCGCAATTGACTGCGGTACCGTCGAGGTACACTGAACGGTAGCTCCTGTTCGGGCGACATTCGCAGTTCCAAGTGTCTGCTGCTTGAATGCCAGTAACGGTACGCCGACTTCACCTGCCTCCGAGCCGGATGATTCCAACCGACCTTGAACTCATCGCGCGATAGACTGTTGTCGGCGATCCGCACAATCGTGAGTGGATCTGGCAGATCAACGACAGGGGAGCCCGTCAATATCCCGAGTCGCTCCGCAAACTCTGTATCTGCTGCTTTACGTATCTCGACAAAGCCCCCCGCCGCCAAAAAATCACTGGTCCTCATCATGAGCGACGAAGCGTTCCTCACAATCGACGGGTACCCCAGTCGCAGGCGTGACAAGTCTGAGTTGCAGGCGATCCCTCTGACACGGCACCCAGACACGTCCGGGTTCGCCTCCATATACTCAAACTGCGCTTGCATGCGTTCAGGATGTGACCAATCGTCGTGGTCTTGGCCGGTCACATACTTCCCACGTGCCGAGCGGAAGCCCAAATTGCGAGCTGCGTATGCTCCACGATTCGAGGAAGTTCGCAGGATGCTCACACGTGGATCGAACGACTGTGCATCCTCAAAAAGGTTCGACCAGCCTGAACCGGATCCGTCGTCCACCACGATCACTTCGAGCGACAGAAACGACTGTTCCACTATCGAGCGAATGGACGTCAGGAATTCATCACGTCCGGGACGATAAGCGGCGACAACCACCGACACCAGGGGCATCTCGCCACCAGAGGTCGCTGCCTCGTCGTGCGTCGTTGAGAGTTCGTCCCGGTCTGCTGCCAGACGATCGAATAGAGCAGAGTCGCCGTCGATAAGCGACACCGGAGCCCGATCATAGGCTCGCAAAGACGCATTGAAATGGTCGAGCCAGAGCTCGTGCTCGGCGGGATCTTCAGTGCGCACCGGGTGGTATAGCTCACCAGTCAGATAACCAAACTCGAGCGTACGAATATCCTTCCAGCGACGCATTGAGCGCTGCGCAGCAGCCCTATGACCATGGAGAATGTAGTAATGCACCAGGAGCAGTCGAAAGCGTTTCGAACTTCCGCCCCTCGGAAATCGTGCAATAGAATCCTCCAGCATGAAGACAGCAAGCTCTTCATCTAACTTGTCCGTGGGGTTGAGTAGAAGAACTCTGCCTATCTCTGCCTGCGCGAGCGCATCTCGTGGTGACGCCCACTCATTTACACCGGACATCTGCCGGACGAGGCGTTCCCTCAGGTCTGCCCACGCGATTCCGACTCCCGCACATTGTGATGCGAGAATGTCGAGATACTGAGTCGACGCATGCCGCGTCACGCACGCTGCAACTACGCCCCTGTGCTTTCGCGTTCTGTCGGCATAATCATACAGGAGATCGCCTCTCGTCAGCGTGAAACGGTCCCGGTCGGTACCACTCATAACGCTTCCTTACCGTCGACTCGACAATTCACGAGGCAACTCTGTTGTCCCGCCCCTGACGCAGAGGCCGATCAAGGTTAGATAGTTGGGCTTGCGAATCTCGACAATCGAGATTGGCTCTGTCAGTTCGCCGTCCGCTTCCGCTGGCGGAACCGTGCCAGTACAGAACTTCGACACTTCGTTCAGCGACAGCGTCTTCCAGGGCTGCCCCTGTCCGCATGCCGTTAGCTGTGTCAGTCAACAACTGGCCGAAATTCGCCTTCGAAACAGCAGCCGACTGAGCTGTCAAGGCTGGGTCCGTCAATGCGCTCCTGACGGCATACGTCAAGCAGTCTCCCGCGCCGAGGGGGCGCACTTCAGCCGACAGCCGCAAATCCAGCACCAGTGACTCATCAAGCTGATTATGCGTTCGGTCTTGCTGCTTCATAGAACTAACCTACCGCTGTATGACGGTCTGGAGATTGTGATCACTAGGTAAATTGACGCGCTTAGAATGCGGAGAACTCCGGTTGTCATGATGATCGTTGCCTCCCACCATCCGGCAATCTCGCCAGCCGCTGCATAGCTAACTACCGCTGCCACCAGCTTTCCCACGACAATCGCGCGTATGACCCTGAGGACCCTTCCCGCGTAGAACCGTCGAGGCACCCACGAGTCTAGGGTCAACCAACCCGGTCCTGAGACCGAGTATAACGTGCTCATCTCTCTGACTCGACGTTCCACATACTCCTTTCAGTTCGCATTCCTCTCAATTGTCGATCAGTGGCGCACCGTCATGTGCCGACCAGAGCCCGAAACCAGCGCTGTTCAGCATACTTGGTTGCGTTGGGGGTGCACGATCTCGTGGACCACTGATTCGTGCCGTCCCCGCATTGGGCGTGCATCTTTCACGAAGAAAACGTCGAAGCAGTGACTGAGTGTCTCCCGCTTTTCATGGTCACGCACGCGGTGCTAACCGCGTCATCTTCCATTGGTATCCTGCTGACAGCCAAGAGCCCGCTAGCGCTCGCCCGCACTCGATGCGTTTCATTACAAGCCGATCAGATACATGCAATCACAGCCTTGACCCCTACGATTGGCTTCTGACTCGTATGCGTATTGATCGGAGAATGACTTATGCGCCGCCTACTCGACAGCCGTTGGGGCAACTTCTACGAATGGTCCGGCATCGACGAGTTTTTGAAGGCGACATGCATTCCCGACGGCGTGCACCGGATCAAGTTGGGGATCCACGCCGGCCGGATGCAGGCACTGCAAATCATGGTCCGACTGCGGCCCGGCCGTGCCCTCACGGTCCACTTTTATGGCGCACAAACGCGACGTGGTAGGTCCGACACTCCGATCTTCCGGTCATTGCGCACCTCAGCTTCGTTAAACGCATCGTTCGTCCTCGTACATGACCCTTCGCTGGATCTTGACGACGAACTCGGAATCGCATGGTACGAGGGATATGACGGGTTCGCTGCAGCCACCGTCATCCGTGCAGTTCTCAGCCACCTCTCCACCTTCACTGCCGCGCCGAGAACAATACTGTGGGGAGGATCCGCTGGCGGATATGCCGCGTTGCGACACGTCGGATCCATCCCGGGAGCGGTCGCTTTCGTCTGGAATCCGCAGACATCGATTCCCCGGTATCTGAAGGCCCCGGTGAGGCGATACGCCACGACTGCGTTCGGTTCACCTGAGTTGCCACCGCCAGATTCGATTTCAGGAGACTTCGTCTTTGACTTGACAGAGCAGCCACGACCGAACTGGACCGACGCGCCCGTCGTCTACCTGCAGGAGGCAGACGACCGCCACGTACGGGAGCACTTAGCACACTTGATCGCCATTCTCGACCCGCAGATGGCCAACGAAGTCACGCTCCGCGACACGATGTTTGGGCACATCACTTCCAACTTCTACCTGCATCTCTCCCATTGGATGCCCGGACACACGCCGCCGCCGAAAGCAGCAGTCAAAGAGTTCCTAAATCTTCTGGTGGACACCCGGCTCACGCTTGAGGAAACACTCGCACATCTCGAAAACGCATCAAGATTGATGATTCAAATGACGGCCCAGACGGGACGGACGCCATCTTGCTTCGAGCTGGTCGCTCCGGTGCGGCAGCCACCGCAGAATCTGCGTGCGATCCAGTGGGGAAGCAGACTCGGACGTGAATCGGTCAGTGAGATGGGTGCCCATGTTCCGGTGACTGTAAGCAGGAGCATTCTCGGCCAGAGCGTGATCGCTGCCTTTCGCATGCGGGCGAAGCCCGAGCCGAGGACATACCTACGACTGAAGGATGTACGGAACCCTCAACACCGCAGAAGTATATTGGACGATCGTCGCGCATCGGCACGCGCTGCACTTCTTGCCGATCCAACTGTCGATGTTGTCATCATTGACTTCCTCGAAGAGGTTCGCGGAATCACTTACGCAGGCGCTGGGCTCACGCTGACTGAGCATCGGAAACTCACTCGTGCCGACGGACAGGAGGTCACGCACTTCGCCTTCGGCTCTGCAAAGCACATCACTTTGTGGAGGAAGAGGCTTAAACGCATGCATGCGGAACTTGCGGCGAACAACGCACGCCTCGTCATCCTCGATATGAACGTGTCATCGCTGAACTCATCCGACTGGGAGTGGCTGGGGCTGAACACGCCACCTCGAGAAGTGATCAACGCGTGGCACACGGTCATGGAGGAGGCCAGGTCCGCACTACCCGAAGCAGTGTGGATTCCGGCAGAAGCGACAAACCAACCGTTGCCAGATCGCACAAAAGGCATCGGCCGTCGCATCGCAGTGGAACTCCTTGAACTCAACATCAAGCCAAGGAACTGCACCAATGCTACATTCGTCCCCAACGATGAAAGAACGTCACTTTGAGTGCAGTCGTCGGTAGGCAGCGTGCAACTGTCGAAGGGGTCTGGTGAGTCTCCAGGAGTAGCTCCGCCGCATCTTCTCCAACTGTGCGCGATCGCTGGACCGCGCGACTTCGAGAGCAGCGCACTCCGCCTGAAGCTCAGCTATCCGCAAGTCCGCTTCCGATGCTTCTGCTTTCGCAGCTTGCAGTGCTCGAAACCTCTTTACTGCTTTCTGCTTCCAGTCAATGACCTCTTGGCTTAGCACGATGCGCTGTTCGTCCAGAAGCCGTTCATGTGCAATGCGCTCCTGTTCGAGAAGTTGCGTCAAAGCAGCCGTCTCCTTGAAGCGCAATGCATGCACATCGAGAAATGCCGACCTGTAGTACTCCCCAAGACTCCCCAACGAGTCAGGGCCAGGTGCACCCGCCTCTTCCGGCCCACCTGCAACCCGTGACGTCGCAGAGTCATTAAGTCCAGCGCTCCCAACTGCTTGGGCCCCGGTGCTCATTTGCTCATACCGCCTGGCTTGTGTCGAGCTTACCCTCATCGCATATCAGTTCACCATCGTCGGCGGCTTGAGTCTTGTCACCAAAGATTTCGCCAATTGGGCCTGAGAAGAAGTGGTCCATTACGACATCCACCCCAAACTGATTCACGTTCCTCAGATCGGGATCGTAGAACACCCCGTGCGTCGCCGGAGCAGTGATGATCTCATACGACGGGAAGTAGTAGATATCTTCTTCCTCGGTCGTGAGGTCACCCGCCACCGCACGTAGTACAGATTTCGAGTAAGTAGTGGCCACAAGCACGTGCTCGCCGCTCGCAGTAGCCGCAAGAGGGACTGGTGACACGGTCAGCAACATTCGAGCCCCAGGGTTCACTTCCTTAAGCATCCGCCAGAACTCTCGCAGATCCTGCATCACCTGGCTGTAGCGGATGTTTCGGAATCGGTACTTCCGACGGTCGTATTGGCCAGCCGCTGTACCAGGAGCAACAGGGTACATCGTGCCGTCCGAAACTGCCTCCCACCCTTCAGTGAGTCCAAGCGTGAATACGAATACATCCAGCTCACGGAACATCTTCCGCACCGCTGCCAGATGAGCTCGCCTCAACTCGATAACATCATCGGCGCTTTCTTGACCGATCGGGTCCACGGACGGACGCAATGCGTCATAGTACCGACCATCTTTCTCCCAAACCACTTCGTCCGGCTGCCGCTCACCGTGCGCTTCCATGAACAGCTGAAGAAGCTGTCGAGAGGTATAGATATTGCCGTAGCGCGCGGAAAATACACCGAATCCCCAGCGCCGTGCCTCATCTGCGTCAGAGAAAGCAACGGGAGGAGGTTCCATGTCCATATAGCTCGCCCCTCGCGCCTGCAGGTTGCGTCCAATGTGTTGCGCAAAGCAACTACCGGCGGTGGCAACCTCATCCTCAAGACCAATCGGCAGGGGATCCCATAGATTGACTATGTCTGCGAAGTGGCGGCTACCAACTGAGGCACGCCAGAATGCTCTCTCTTCCAGTCCACGGTACGGGTGATGCATATTTGTCACAGCCTCTCTTCGTCCGGCTCGAACCGATTGAGCAGTCCATTCTTCACCAACTCAGTAAGCGATGAGTCTACCGCCGAGATCGGATCATGTCCGCTCGACGATTTACCACGCGTATTTTGAGGAGCCGCCTCCTGCCGAAAAGCAGCTGATGTCTCGAGAAGGTCTTCGAGGCGGGTGGACGGCGCTGAGATAGCCGCGCGCAACCATGTGCTGTACCCTTCCATCGGAACCGCTCCTCCGTGGCCCGGCTTTCCCCAGTAATCCGATTGGACAATCAGCTTCTCTTGTTCAGGATCCCCGGTGTTGTAGCATGCCGACATGAATGGTGTCAGCTGCAGTGCGGAATGCATAAAGTCTCCCTGACTCTGCACGTACACTACGGTGTTATCGAAGCCTTTCTCGTAGAGGCTTGTAACGTCAGTGCACGCCACTTCCCCGACCTCTTCAAGCGACCTACCAGACCAGCATTCCTCAAGGTACAAAGACACAGCTCTCGGAGCGAAATGACGCTGAAGATTGGTCTGCGGCACCATCACCAGCGCGACACTTCCTGGATCAAAGTAGGAGCAGTAGAGCGCGGCGAACCCTCCCGCGGAGCTCCCCAAATAGACCACGCGCTTGGGCGCGAGCGCAGTACGCAGACTTTCAATGAACTGCACCAGCGCGCCCTGTACGTCCAATTCCTCGTGTCCGGCGTACCAGGCGCAAGAAAAGCCCTCGCGAGCCATCATTGTAGGGTCGGAAATGCTGATTTGATGTGCACTGCTGTTGAACGATTTCAGATTGCCTTGAAACGCAGGCAACGATCTGAGATCCCGCTTAACAGCGCCATGAAATCGAATAACTAGTGGAGCGTTAGCGAATGGGGCGCGAATGAACTTGAAGTGAATATCGGCACCATTCAGGGTGACGCATTCCTGAACCTCAATTCCAGGCTTCACGTCCAGTAGATTGGCAATTTGATCCGTCACTGTATCAACCATCCAGAATTTTCATATAGGGGAACACGGGGAGCGTGTTGACGCCCGTGAAGGACTCCACGGCGCCACGCGCCAACTCTTCGATCTGCTCGACGTGAGCCTCCACTCGATAGTGCTTGTGACGCTCAAAAGCGCAGACCGATGCTCGGTGTAGCCGATCAGGTGTCAGAGCGTCAACGAGCCGGACGACGCTGGAACCTGTGAACTCGTCTAGAAGCCATCCCGAACGGCCGTCCTCGATAATTTCGGCCGGTCCCGGAGCATAACTAGCCGCAATCACCGGGACCCCGAACGACATGGACTCGACGACAACATTGCCAAACGACTCTTTCTTAGACGGAACTACGAGCACCGCCAGATCCTCGTAGATCACGGTTTTGTCAGTCTCGTTGAGGACGATCTCGAACTGGTCTTCTAGCCCCTGCTCCTCGATCATTGACCTGAACCGCGAATAGTCATGAGAATTTCGACCGTCCGTGGTGTATACCCTGAGTGGGCCCCATGATCGATCGCGAAGCGATTGAGCGACGTCCAGCAGCTTTTCACAGTCCTTCGCGTGAAAGTCGATGCGCCCGACGTACCCGATGCGCACGTTCTTCGACACGTCGTACATGTTTAGCTCACGCTGCTTGACTGGCGCGAAACCCCGCACCTGACCATGGATGCCCAGCTGCCGCTGAAAATTAATATCGCCCTCGGAGAAGGACATAATCCTCATAGCACGGAAGTTACGCACATACTCGCGATCTTTGAGAATCTTCGAGTCCTGAAGCATGAAAGCCATTTGTCCGGCGCAAATATAGATGATCGGGAACTGCTGAATGCGCTTTCGAACGGCAGTTGGGAACGATCGGATAGCGTTGTTCGAGATGACCATCGCAGTATCGGTAGGCAACCACGCGTTCAGGGCTCGTTCGAACTCGACGGGGTCGGTCGCATAGCAATATTCGCCAGCTTGCCGCCCACCGTTCGCCGCTCGTGCCGTGATCGCGTAGTACTCGATAGACCGTGATTGCCCATGTGACAACGTAGTGCGTGTCCTGGACGCCATTCCGCCGATCGTGGAGATATCAGGCACCACGAATACCAGCCGACTCAGCGCACGAACGTCGGGGACAGGCTTCCGCCCCATCATCTTTCCGTACTTCTGATAATGGTCATGCGGTTCCATACCGAGCGCTCTTACGTCCGGATATGCGCCCAGATACCACAGGGGGTCGAAATCCCGCACAATTGCTTCACTCGTCACAAGTTCTTCACATATCCTCACGGTTGCGCAAGCGGCGCCCAGCCAAGTTGCCAGCAGAGCTGATCTAAGCATCACCGACGCAAAACTGGATGTCAAACGTGGTACTAGCTCCAACCTGGCGGTCGGGTGTTGGTTTGAACTGCGTCCCTGCACAGTTGCCGAGTGAGCAACTCGGATCCCGGTTGATCATTTCGGTGTCGGCGGCTGTAATGGTTGCTCGCGGCGCAGTTATGCCTAGGGCACTGGGAATAATTGGGCGCCGCCCAAACGACCTTTCAGCCGATGTACGTGGAAACCTTCTGGCAGATACAGCCCTGGCGTACGATGAGCTGTCGGCTCTTGTCACCCGAAGCGCAATCGGGCAGAAAGAGACCGCCGCCGACGGCCTCCGGAAGACTGACCATGAAAACTGTAGTCGACCAAACTTCAGCAAAAGATGCCAGTGACGCTGATGCGAGATTGCAGACCTCTCCAACCGCCATATCGATTGAAGTGGCCGGGCGCGACTTTGTGGTCGTGGATCTCTTCGACGATATCTGCGACGTGAGAAACCGCTGGCAGAGGCTTCTTTGTCACCGATCTCGATCATCTTTAGCGATTTGAGGACGTCCCGTTCTTAGAGTGAGAATTCGAGTGCGACGAGGATCGATCACTACGGCTTAGCAGACTGAATCTGCTCAATTCAATTATCGATACGTCGAGTGCCATTCGGGTGGTTCTGGATATTGTTGCAACAAAACTTACATCTAGTGATTGGATCTGGTCGCGCATCCTTCAACCTGAGTTGCTTCACTTTAGTGCCCCGGCCCGGGCCCGAAACTTTCGACGCTGCTAATTAGCTCGGCAACGTTTGGCGGGACTTCGGGTGGGAACACGAGCTCGTGCCCATCGATCTCACCCACGAACTCACGTAGTGGCCGCAACGTGGTGATGACCTTCTTCAACGACAACCCTGTGGCTTCTTGCATGAACCTCGCGACCGCCAACGCCGTGAACACGACCGTCAAGTGCGCCTCGATCGCGTCCCTGGTGCGATGGAAGATCGGACGAGCTCGAAGGTCGGTCTTCAACATCCGAAAAGACTGCTCGACATGCCATAGATCATGATAAGAACCCACGACTTCACGGGCGGTCATGACTTTGGCCTCGATGTTCGTGACGTACCCTTTCCACCCGGCCAAACCCACTGCTTTGTCATAGCTGGACTCGTCGAAGACCTTCGTCGACCCCTTCGTCTTCACGAACCGTGCGGCTTTCGGCTTCGACTCCCCATCAATGATCCGCATCGCCCGATTACGCTGCAGATTCAGTGTTTCCCTGTCCCGCACAGCGCGTTTGCGCCGGTATTGCCACACTGCTCGCCACACCTTCGGATGCTCAACCGGTGACCACACGGGCTCAGCACGAGTCAGCGTCCGGTTCTTGTCCAAGCCGACTGTGGCGGGACTGCTGAAGGTTTGGTTGACTCCTGGGTTTATGCCGCCAGGGCGACGGCCTTTTGGTGAACAAGCTCGTATTCAACCGGGGTCAGTTTACCCAAACGTCGCTGTCGACGCTTCCGGTGATAGG
>NZ_FXYX01000005.1 GCF_900169265.1 Brevibacterium iodinum ATCC 49514 | reverse complement strand
CTTCGGGCAGTTGAAGTCCGAGATGTTCTATCTGCAGAAATTCGACACGGTCGAGGACCTCAAGGCCGCGATCGATGAGTACATTCATTGGTATAACTACGAACGGATCTCGTCACGACTTGGCGGCGTTGCCCCGATGGAATATCGAAGCAAGACCGCCAAGGATGGTGAGCCTATTTACGAACTATGCTGACCTCACAGCAGTCCAACTTTTGGGGACCAGTCCAGCGCCAGGTTGCTGGGCCCCCGTCAGGTAGTAATTGTGAGGGGAAGGTTCGGAAGGCTTCGGCGCCGGTGACTTGGAGGTCGCGGCCCGTGTGGACATAGTCCTCGGAGCGGGGCGCCATGTGGTGTTTGGTCAGGGCCGTGCCGTACTGTCCGACAACGTTGCGATTGCCATTGGGGGAGTAGCCCAGCTTCTCCGATACCCGCCGGCTGGCGCGGTTGCCGTCGAAGTAGGCTGTGTCAGATTGTGCGGCAGCCAAGTATCTGGTGACGCCTTCGATGATCATCCGTCGCATTCTTGTGCCGTATCCGCGGCCCTGTTCTGGCGGCGCCAACCATGATCCTGTCGAGACTGTCCTTGTCAGTGGAAACCGATGCCCGTTCACACCCTGAACTCCGATGGTCCTGCCATTGACCCTGACCGTGAACTCGATCGTCCACTCATCTGCGGTGAGTTTCGCTCGAGTGGACCAGTGGTACTGAGCGAGGCTTCGTGCTACCTGCTCATCGGTGCCCGAATCCCAATCGACGAGGAACGCTTCGATTCCGTCACGTCTCACTCCGCCTCGCGCGATCTGTGCGAGTTCCGGAATATCGGCTTCTCTTACGGGCGAGAGCTCCATATCATCTGATTGCAGATGAAGTGCGAACGGCGGCCAGATCTCCGAGATGTCCATGTGCCTTGTGCCTATTCTCTCCTGTTCAGGGGCCCTGTAACTGCGCGGAAGTCTTATATCCCACTTGAAGTGACCGGACAACGCTGTCCATTATCTGGTCGCTTGGATTGTTGTTATACGGGTCACGGTATGTTTGTGCGCATGAGTCTACATCCATCACTGCAGCCAATCTTCGACACAGTGCTCCAACGTAACCCTGGAGAGTCGGAGTTTCACCAAGCGGTACAGGAAGTTCTCTATTCCCTGGGCCCCGTCGTGGACAAGCATCCCGGATACCTGGAACTCTCCGCGCTCGAGCGGCTCTGCGAGCCCGAACGCCAGATCATCTTCCGGGTTCCCTGGATCGATGACTCCGGAGTCGTGCAGATCAACCGCGCCTTCCGCGTGCAGTTCAACTCGGCACTCGGCCCCTACAAGGGCGGACTGCGATTCCACCCCTCAGTGAACCTCGGCATCGTCAAATTCCTCGGTTTCGAGCAGATCTTCAAGAACGCCATCACCGGCCTGCCCATCGGCGGCGGCAAAGGCGGATCTGACTTCGACCCGAAGGGCCGCAGCGACCGTGAAGTCATGCGGTTCTGCCAGTCGTTCATGACCGAGCTGTACCGTCACATCGGTGAGTATCGCGATGTGCCCGCAGGTGACATCGGCGTCGGTGGTCGGGAGATCGGCTACCTCTTCGGCCAGTACAAGCGCATGACGAACTCCTATGAAGCAGGTGTGCTGACCGGCAAGGGACTGTCCTACGGCGGTTCCATGGTCCGTACCGAAGCCACCGGCTTCGGCGTCGTGTACTTCCTCAAGGATATGCTCGCCGCCGCGAAGAAGAACATCGACGGTCGCGCTGTCTCGATCTCCGGATCGGGAAATGTCGCAGTGTTCGCCGCAGAGAAGGTCGCGGCCTTCGGCGGCACCGTCATCACGATGTCCGACTCGGCCGGCTTCATCCATGACCCGGACGGAATCGACACCGAACTCGTCAAGCGCATCAAGTTCGATGAGCGGGGACGCATCTCCGAATACGTGGAGCAGCGCGGGGGACGCGCGACCTACCACGAGGGCGGCAATGTCTGGGACGTCGAGGTCGACGTCGCACTGCCATGTGCGACTCAGAACGAGCTCGACGGAGCCTCGGCTGCGACTCTGGTCAAGAACGGGGTCATCGCCCTCGCCGAAGGCGCGAACATGCCCTGCACACCGGAAGCGGTGAAGATCTTCTCCGAGGCCGGCGTTCTCTTCGCCCCAGGCAAGGCCGCAAACGCCGGCGGTGTCGCCACGAGTGCGCTCGAAATGCAGCAGAACGCCAGCCGCGACTCGTGGGACTTCGATTTCACCGAGGCACGCCTGGCCGAGATCATGGGCGATGTCCACGACAGCTGCGCAGTCGCTGCCGACGAATTCGGTTCGCCCGGGGACTATGTCGCCGGCGCCAACATCGCAGGCTTCATCCGCGTCACCGAGGCAATGCTCGCCCAGGGAGTCGTCTGATCGTCTGATCCACCGGCGGTCGAAACTGACGACGAGACCTACAAGACAGACCCTGCTCAGGATCGACGAGTATCTCCCCGAAACTCGATGATCCGGAGCAGGGTCTCCGTCATACCTGGTGCGGTGGCGCCGAGCCAGATGAGATGATCAGCGTTGTCCGATGGTTCCGTAGCCTTTTCGCCAACGCAGCAGGGGCCGTCTCGTTCCTGCATCGGCGCCTGCCCCAATGGATACCACCTCGCCGACGACGAGATTGTGGGTCGCGACCTCGAGAACCTCGGTGAGTTCGAGCTCGAACCAGGCGATCGCCTCGGTGAGCACCGGTTGTCCGGCGTGCGGGGCGGGAAAAGTATCGATGCCTTTGAGTGATCCGTACAGCGGTTGGCCCGAAGCGCCGAGGCGTTCGGAGATGTCGCGCTGATCAGAGTTGAGCAGCGAGATCGCAAAGTGGGAACTCGTCTCCAGAGTCTCCATCATCCGTGAGCCCGAATAGACGCTGACCGCCATCGTCGGGGGGTCGTACGACACGTCGAGAAACGAATCGACGGTGATCGCATGCAGGGCGCTGCCGCGGGTAGCGGAGACCACGGCGACCGCCGCAGCGATGTCGTCACTGAGTTCGCGGTAGCGTTCTGTGAGGGAATCGTCGTAGGCCTGGTCCATGACTCTCATTCTAGGGAACTACAATGGAGCCATGACCATTCCAGCTTCAGGCGGTTCAGCAACGATCGAGCGCGAGCAGTCCGAGCAGCTAGTCGAGCCCGGCGATCACGAGCGCTTCAGCCACTACGCGCCCAAGGACAAGATCATGGAGTCCATGGTGACCGGGACTCCGCTGATCGCCTTGTGCGGAAAGGTGTGGGTCCCCACGCGCGACCCCGAGCGGTTCCCGATCTGCCCCAAGTGCAAAGAGATCTACGAGACGATGTCCGAAGGACCGCAGGAGTAGATGTCCGCGGATCGTCTCCCAACAGCACCAGGGACCTCCGCGGCAGAACAGCTTCCACCGGCATTCCCCGAGCGCGCAGCGTGGGGAACGGCGGGAAAGTTGCGTGCCTGGCAGGCGGAGGCTCTCGAGCTCTACTTCCAGAAGCAGCCCAAGGACTTCCTCGCGGTCGCGACCCCAGGAGCAGGTAAGACCACCTTCGCTCTGCGGCTGGCGGCCGAACTGCTGGCCCAGCGAGTCGTCAACCGTGTCACCGTCGTCGCTCCCACCGAACACCTCAAGGTGCAGTGGGCTGACTCCGCGGCGCGCGTGGGCATCAAGCTCGACCCGCATTTCAAGAACTCCCAGGGCAAACACGCACCCGGCTACCACGGCGTGGCTCTGACATACGCGCAGGTCGCTGCCAAACCCGTGCTCCACCACAACCGGACGGCCGCCGGTCGCACTCTGGTCATCCTCGACGAGGTCCACCACGGAGGTGACGCCCTGTCGTGGGGCGATGCCGTGCGAGAGGCCTTCGGCCCCGCGGTCCGTCGGCTGTCCCTGACCGGAACGCCGTTCCGTTCGGACACCTCACCAATCCCCTTCGTCACCTACGCTCCCGACGAGAACGGCATCCGCACCTCGGTGGCGGACTATTCCTACGGCTACGGTCGAGCGCTCAAGGACTCCGTCGTCCGCCCAGTCCTCTTCCTCGCCTACGCCGGCGCCATGACCTGGCGGACCAAGGCCGGCGACGAGATGTCGCACGTCCTGGGCGAGGAGACGACGAAGGACATCAACTCGCAGGCTTGGCGCACGGCCCTCGACCCGAAGGGCGACTGGATCCCGGCGGTCCTCAAAGCCGCAGATATGCGATTGACCGAAGTCCGACGTACCGTCCACGATGCCGGCGGCCTCGTCATCGCCACCGACCAAGAGGCGGCCCGGGCGTACGCCAAACGACTGCACGAGATCACCGGTGAGAAGCCGACCGTTGTGCTCTCCGACGAAGCGGGAGCCTCGGAACGGATCGAACAGTTCCAGAACTCCACCGACCGGTGGATGGTCGCCGTGCGGATGGTCTCCGAAGGCGTCGACGTTCCCCGACTGTGTGTCGGCGTCTACGCGACCTCCTCGTCGACGCCGCTGTTCTTCGCGCAGGCCATCGGGCGCTTCGTGCGTGCCCGCAAACGCGGCGAGACCGCCTCGGTGTTCCTGCCCTCGGTGCCCGTGCTGCTGGCCCTGGCCAACTCGATGGAAGCCGAACGAGACCATGCCCTCGATCGCCCGAAGAACGAGGACGAGAACGATGTCGTCGTCTTCGACGATCAGGCCATGGAGCAGGCGAACCGAAACGAGGGCGCCTCGTCGGACCAGCTCGGCTCCTTCGAAGCGCTCGGCGCCGAAGCACTGTTCGACCGTGTCCTCTACGACGGCGGTGAATTCGGCACCGGCGGAGCCATCGGCTCCGAGGACGAACTCGACTTCATCGGCATCCCCGGCCTGCTGGAACCCGATCAGGTGCGGGAGCTGCTGAGTACTCAGCAGGCCCGGCAGGCGAAGCGCAAAACAGCGGCTGCCCCTCCGGCCCCTGAGACGGAGACGAGCGAACTCGAGCACCGAGCGATGAAGGAAGAGCGCAACCAGCTCCAGAGCCTCGTCGGCGCTTGGTCCAGACGCACCGGAACGCCGCACCAGAACGTCCACGTCGAACTGCGCAAGGCATGCGGGGGACCGCCCGTCGCCCAAGCCACGCGGGAGCAGATCCAGGCTCGGATCAAGAAGCTGCAGGGCTGGTTCGTCGGCAAGAAGTGAGCACCGGATGTCGGCGGGGGAGCCCGGTCGGCGTGAGGCCGACGAAGCCGCCGAGGCAGAAAGTGCGTCTGCCTCGGCGGCTTCGTCGATACGAGGTGGGCCGGACTCGGAATGGGCGAATCCGTTCAGGACCAGTGAACCTGCATTCGAATCCGCGGCTGCGGGCGAAGTCCGCAGCTGGGGATCAGGCGGAGTAGAACACGGTGGGAATGGCGGGCTCGCCGTCCTGCAGGCGCCTGGCCGAACGCGGCAGCTCTGCCAAGGACTCGTCATGTCGGGCGCAGGCCCTCTTCACGCCTGCCGCACCGATGAACGACTCATCGACCTCACCGTCGACGACGAGATCGACGCTGAGCCGACGTCCTTCGCCGAGGTCATCGGGCAGGCTCGGAATGCCGACGGCTTCCTCTACGGCGATCGGGCCGTCGATGAGGCGCAGCGCCTCCTTGTGTCCGCCGCGCGAGGGCTTGCCGGAGGAGTTCTTGGCCACCGAGGTCCACTCGCCGGCCTCATCGGCACGAGCCACGAGCTTGTACACCAGCCCGGCGGCTGGGGCACCCGAACCGGTGACCACCCGCGTGCCGACACCGTAGGAGTCGACGGGGGAGGCGGCCAATGCGGCGATCGCATACTCATCGAGATCGCTCGTGACGGTGATCGTCGTATCACGGGCGCCGAGGCGGTCAAGGCTCTCGCGCACCTCACTGGCCTGTTCGATGAGATCACCGGAATCGATGCGCACTCCGCCGAGGTTCGGCCCGGCCAGCTCGATCGCCGTGGTCAGTGCCTCCTCGACGTCATAGGTGTCCAGGAGCAGAGTCGTATCGGTGCCCAGCGACTTCAGCTGAGCGGCGAAGGCCTCTCGTTCGGAATCGTGGAGGAGAGTGAATGAGTGGGCCGAGGTGCCGATCGTGCGCAGACCGTACTGCAGGCCGGCCGCCAGGTTCGACGTCGAGGCGAAGCCGCCGATGACCGCGGCCCGAGCTGCTGCCACGGCCGCATGCTCGTTCGTGCGTCGCCCGCCCATCTCCGCGCAGGGCCGATCGCCGGCCGCCTGAGCCATGCGGGACGCCGCCGAAGCGACTGCGCAGTCATAGTTCATCGCCGACAGGATGAGCGTCTCCAAGATGACGCCCTCGGCGAACGTCGATTCGATCGTCAGCAGCGGTGAGCCGGGGAAGTAGATCTCACCTTCTGCATAGCCGCGGATATTGCCGGAGAACCGATAGTCAGCCAACCAGTCGATGGTGCGCTTGTCGACGATGTTCTCCCTGCTGAGGAACGAGAGTTCGGCATCGTCGAAGCGGAAATCGCGGATCATCTCGAGGATCCGACCGGTGCCGGCGACGACACCGTAGCGGCGACCTGTGGGAAGACTGCGGCCGAACACCTCGAAGAGGCTCTTGCGGTGAGCGGCACCGGATTCCAGGGCCGCCTGCACCATCGTCAATTCGTACTGATCCGTGAAGAAAGCCGTCGAGTCGGTCCGTGTGAGATCACTCATAGGCGCGATCTTACGTCACGACAGCGTCAGTGTTCTGCCGTATGGTGGAAACGTGAGCAACCCAACGACACCAGTCCTGGAGCCGGAGGTCGACGTTCGACCCTCCGAGAACCTGGCCAAGCCCTGGCGGACCGTGGTCTTCAACGACCCGGTCAACCTCATGAGCTATGTCAGTTTCGTGTTCCAGACCTACTTCGGATACTCGGAGGAGAAAGCCCACTCACTCATGCTCGAAGTCCATGAGAACGGGCGCTCCGTCGTTGCCACCGGAGGCCGTGAAGCCATGGAACGAGACACCCAAGCGATGCACGAGTACGGCCTGTGGGCCGCATGCCAACCCGATTCAGGATCCGACTGACACATGGCCGCTATCGACGCACGAGGGGACGACGTCGTCCTCACCCTGCAAGACAACGAACGCTCGCTCATGCTCACGGTGTTCACCGATCTCGCGGCTCTGCTGGCCGAAGACAGTGACGGCGATGACGACCGTCCGGATTCGGAGAATTGGGAAGCGCGGCTCGGACTCGTCGACCGTCCCCGTCCGGAGGACCCGGCGCTGCTGCGGCTGCTGCCCGACGTCGATCCTGAGGACGACGAGCGATCAGCAGAGTTCCGCCGCCTCACCGAGTTCGATCTCAAACAGGCCAAAGCACACAATGTGCGCATCGTGCTGCTGGGACTGAGCAAGGGCAATGACATCTCCCTGACACGGGACGAGGTACTCGCCTGGATGAAGGGCCTCAACGATCTGCGACTCGTCCTCGCCGTCCGCCTCGGGATCGACACCGAGGAGGAGCAGGAGGAGAAGTACGCCCATCGTGAGGGTCTCTCCGAATCCGAAGACCTCACCCTGACCCTGTACGACTTCCTGACGTGGATTCAGGACCGACTGACAACGACCTTGCTCGACCAGACGCAAGGGGATGACGAGATATGAGACTCACCGCAATCGGCACCGCAGGCTCCTTCCCGGGGCGTGGTGCGCTCGCCAGCTGCTACCTCATCGAAACCGATGAGGACGCACCCACTCGCATCATCCTCGACCTCGGCTCCGGTGCGCTCAGCCCCCTGCAGGAGACGATCGACACCGATCGTCTCTCCGGAATCGTGCTCAGCCACCTCCACCCGGATCACTGCATGGACATGACCGGCCTCTACGTCAAACACTGCTTCGACCCGAAGTTCTTCAACGGCGACATCTCCGACACCGGAACGATCCGCACTCGCACCCCGGTGTTCGCTCCGGCCGGTGCGAAGGACCGTCTGTCCCGGGCCTTTTACACGGATCCCGGCAAGTCCCCGGTCGCCAATGGGGGAGACGACTCGGACTTCGACCACGCCTTCGAGTTCACCGACATCGACCACGGCAGTCGGCACCAGATCGGCTCCCTGACCATCGAATCCTTCCTCGTCGACCACCCCGTCGAGGCCTACGCGCTGCGGATCACGGATGCGGCCGGCAAGGTCATCACGTATTCGGGCGACAGCGATGAGTGCGACAACCTCGTCACAGCGGCGAAGGACGCCGACCTCTTCCTCTGCGAAGCCGCCTTCCAGGAAGACCGCGACACGGCGCGCGGCATCCACCTCACCGGCAAGCGCGCCGGCCGGGTGGCGCAGAACGCCGAGGCGTCCGCGCTCGTGCTCACCCATATCCCGGTCTGGACCGACTGCTCCATCGTTCGCGGTGAGGCGGCCGGGGAGTACCGTGGACCCATCGAGCTGGCGAAGCCCGGAGCCACCTGGTCCGTGTGAACCGGCGATGATCGCCGACGACCACCAGACATCACCACTGAGACGAAAGAGGCAGACAGTGCGAGCAGACGGCCGTGCAGCAGACGAACTCCGTGAAGTCCGGATCACTCCGGACTGGATCAACACCGCCGAAGGATCCGCGCTCGTGGAATTCGGCAACACCCGCGTCCTCTGCGCGGCCTCGCTGACCGAAGGCGTGCCGCGTTGGCTTAAGGGCCAGGGCCGCGGCTGGGTCACTGCCGAATACGCCATGCTCCCGCGAGCCACCGACTCCCGCAGCACCCGCGAGTCGGTCAAGGGCAAGCAGGGCGGACGCACTCACGAGATCTCCCGTCTCATCGGTCGCAGCCTGCGCGCCGTCATCGACATGGACAAGCTCGGAGAGAACACCCTCGTCCTCGACTGTGACGTCCTCCAGGCCGACGGCGGCACCCGCACTGCCTCGATCACCGGTGCCTATGTGGCGCTGGCGAAGGCCATCGACAAGGGGCGCTCGACCGGGCTGATCCCCGCCGCCCACCAGCCGCTCATCGACTCAGTGGCGGCCGTCAGCGTCGGCATCATCGACGGTCAGCCCCTCCTGGACCTGCCGTACGTCGAGGACTCCCGCGCCGAGACGGACATGAACGTCGTCATGACCGGGTCCGGAAAGTTCATCGAAGTCCAGGGCACCGCCGAGGGTGCACCGTTCGACCGGGATGAGCTCGGCAAACTGCTCGACCTCGCCGGCCACGGGTGCACCGAACTCACCCGCATCCAGTCCGAAGTGCTCGCCGGATGACGACTTTCGTCCTGGCCACTCACAACGAGGGCAAGAAGCGAGAGCTGCTGACCATTCTCGGACCCGTCCTCGGCGCTGACACCCAGGTGATCACCGCCGCCGAGGCGGGACTCGGAGATGTCGCCGAAACCGGAGTCACGTTCACCGAGAACGCGCTGATCAAGGCGCGTGCCGCGGCCGCTGCGACGGGGCACACCGCCATCGCCGACGACTCGGGAATCAGCGTCGACGTGCTCGGCGGTGCACCGGGCATCTTCTCCGCTCGCTGGTCAGGCCGGCACGGAGACGATCGTGCGAACCTCGAACTCCTGCTCGCTCAGTTGGGCGACATCGCAGCCGAACACCGCGGAGCGCAGTTCCGCTGCGCGGCGGCCGCTGTGACCGCCGACGGTCGCGAGTTCACCGCCGAAGGAGTCATGCCCGGGCGCCTGGCCACCGAACCCAAGGGTGAGAACGGCTTCGGATATGACCCGATCTTCGTCCCCGAGGGTTCCGAACTCAGTGCCGCCGAGATGACACCTGAGGAGAAGAACTCACGCTCCCACCGCCGGTTCGCCTTCGACGCTCTGGCCGCGATTCTCGCCGACGAGCCGAATCTCTGAAGCACCTGCTCGCGACGCTCAGCATCTGAACACAGCCGCCTCACCAGCTGAGAACTTCGGATACACTGACGATGCTTGAGTGTTGGCGAACGACCCTCTTCGTGGTCGGCGAAATCGAGGAGAACAATGAAGACTCCGCGCATCATGACGTGGGTGGCGGCAGCGGCCGCCACGAGCCTGCTGATCACAGGCTGTTCGGCCGGAGCCTCCGACACCGGAGGCGATGCGCAGAAGAAGGACTCGATGACGATCGCCTTCACCGCCGAACCGGTCAACCTCGACTTCACCTCCACCTCGGGAGTCGCCATTCCCGAAGCGCTGATGGAGAACGTCTACGAATCACTCGTCCGCCTGGACGGCGAGGGGGAGATCCAGCCCGCACTGGCCAAGGACTGGACACTGTCCGATGACCGCAAGACCTACACCTTCGAACTCCAGGACGGTGTGAAGTTCTCCAATGGTGCGGACTTCACCAGCGAAGACGTCAAGTACTCCTATGAACGAGTGCAGAAGGACTGGAAGAACGCGCTGAAGTCGAAGATGGACATCGTCGAGTCCATCGAAACCCCGGACGACTCCACCGTCACGATCGAACTGAAGAAGCCGTCGAACACCTGGCTGTTCAACCTCACCAGCCTCGTCGGAGCCGTCTTCGACACCGAAGGAACCGACGACCTGGCGAACGAAGCCATCGGCACCGGCCCCTTCGCGATCGAGAAGTTCACACGCGGGCAGTCCATCGACTTCGCCGCCCGCGACGACTACTGGGGCGAGAAGCCGTCACTGAACTCGGTCCAGTTCAAATACTTCAAAGACGCGGTTTCGGCCTCGAACGCCCTGAAGTCCGGGGAGATCGACCTCGTCTCCAACCTCCAGGCACCCGAACTGGCCGGAGAGTTCCAAAGCGACGACTATCAGATCGTCTCCGGCACCACGAACGGCGAAGTCGTGCTGTCGATGAACAACGCCGAGGGCATCTTCAAAGACAAGAGAGCCCGCGAAGCCGTGATGCACGCGATCGACCGCAAGGCCGTCCTCGACACGGCCTGGGCGGGCTACGGCGAGCTCATCGGCTCGATGGTGCCCCCGACCGACCCGTACTACGAAGACCTCACCGGGGTGTGGAAGTACGATCCGAAGAAGGCCAAGCAGCTCGTCGACGAAGCCGGGATCAAGGGCGAGGAATTCGCTTTCACCGTGCCGAACCTGCCGTACGCGAAGGCGATCTCCGAGATCGTCTCCGCGCAGCTCGAAGAGGTCGGACTGAAGGCGAAGATCTCGACTCAGGAGTTCCCAGCCGTGTGGTTGGACAAGACCTTCACCGAACACGATTACGACATGTCGGTGATCAACCATGCCGAACCGCGCGACATCCTCACCGCGTTCTCGAAGGACTACTACATCGGCTACGACGATTCGACGATCAAGGAGCTGGCAGACAAAGCCGATACCGGAACCGAAGACGAGTACATCTCGGGAATGAAGAAGATCGCGCGGACGATCACCGAGGATGCTGCCTCGGACTTCCTGTTCCTGTTCCCGAATCTCGTCATCGCCAAGTCCGGAGTCGAGGGGATACCTGCCAACCGCGTCTCCGACGCATTCAAGGTCGCCGACCTCAGCTGGTCCTGACTGCGCACGTCGATGCTCACCTACGCAATCAACCGCGCGATCCAGTTCGCGCTGTCCCTCCTCGTCGCCTCGGTGGTGATCTTCGCCCTGATGAGCCTGCTGCCGGGCAATGCGGCACAGGTGGCGCTGGGAACGAATGCCACCCCGGAGGCAGTAGCGTCGCTCGAAGCCCAATACGGGCTTGATCGGCCACCTCTCATCCGGTACTTCGACTGGATGGGAGGAATGCTCACCGGAGACTTCGGCACCTCCTACGTCACCGGTGCCGAGATCACTCCCGTCATCGTCGACAGCGTCCAGGTCACGGCGATCCTCGTCATCGCCGCCATCGCCGTGTCTATCCTCATCGCCGTGCCCCTGGGCACCTTCGCCGCTCTCGAGCAGCGCAACTGGATCGGCGTGACGATCTCGGCGATCAGCCAGGTCGGCGTCGCGATCCCGAACTTCCTGGCCGCGATCATCCTCGTCATCATCTTCTCCCTGACCCTCGGATGGTTCCCGTCCCAAGGCTGGATGGCTCCGATCGAGGGCCTCGGAGGCTTCCTGCTCCGCCTCGTCCTGCCGGTCGTGTCGCTGGCGCTGGTGCAGGCTGCGATCCTCACCCGCTACGTCCGATCCGCCGTGCTCGATGTGATGCGGGAAGACTATATCCGCACCGCCCGCGCCAAGGGACTGACCAAGACGAAGGCACTGTTCGCACACGGACTGCGCAATGCGGCGATCCCCGTCATCACCGTCGCCGGAGTTCAGTTGGCCACCATGCTGGTCGGGGCCGTGATCATCGAACAGATCTTCGTTCTGCCAGGAATCGGCTCCGAGCTCGTCCGCGCCGTCGCCAACCGCGACCTCGTGGCGGTGCAGGGCATCGTCATGGTCCTCGTCCTGCTCGTGCTCATCATCAACCTCATCGTCGACATCCTCGTGCCCATCGTCGACCCCCGGATCAGGAACGCCGCATGAATCCGACCCCGACCGGTGCCCAGAGCCCCAGTGACCACGTCGATCCCGTCGCTCACGACGCGACCGACCTGACCGCCTCGGCGAAGATCGGGCCGGGCCGGTCCCGCAGGAGCGGAAGGCGGGCGAACGCATCGATGATCATCGGTACGGGCCTCGTCGTGCTCATCGTCGGACTCGCTCTCATCTCCTTCGTGTGGACCCCGTACGACCCGACCACGATCGACCCCGCCGCCCGTTTGCAGAGCGGCAGCCTCACCCATCCGTTCGGCACCGACACTTTCGGACGGGACACGCTGACCTGGGTGATGGTCGGGGCACGGATCACGCTGCTCGTCGGGGTCGTCGCCGTCGGCATCGCCCTGCTCATCGGCACCCCGATCGGAATCATCTCCGCCTTCTTCGCGAAACAGCCGTGGGGGATGTGGATCGACGCGGTGATCATGCGGGCCAACGACATCCTGCTGGCCTTCCCCGCGCTGCTGCTGGCGATCATCTTCGCCGCCGTCTACTCACCGGGGACGGGACCGGCGATGGTCGCCGTCGGCATCGCCGCGATCCCCGGGTTCGCCCGCGTCGCACGCTCCGGGACGCTGCAGGTGCTGGGCTCCGAATACGTGCGCGCCGCGCGGGCCTCGAACCGTCGGATTCCGGCCATCGCCGTCGTCCACGTGCTGCCGAACATCGCCGGAATGGTCATCGTCCAGGCGTCCGTGGCGTTCGCGATCTCCGTCCTCGCCGAGGCGGGGCTGTCCTTCCTCGGACTCGGCACCCAGGCCCCGACTCCGTCGTGGGGCCGGATGCTGCAGGAGTCCCAGCAGTACCTGTCCACCCACCCCGAGCTCGCTCTGTGGCCGGGAGTGTTCATTGCACTCGCGGTGCTCGGATTCAATCTCTTGGGCGATGGGCTGCGCGACCGGTTCGACCCGAAGATGGAGGCGCGAGGTGACTGATAATCTGCTCGAGGTCCGTGACCTCACCATCACCCCTGCCGGAGCGGACGCTGCGGTGCTCCACGATGTCAGCCTCAGCCTGGCGTCGGGCGAGCGGGTCGGACTCATCGGCGAATCCGGGTCGGGGAAATCGCTGACCGCCCAGTCCGTGATGGGTCTGCTGCCCGAAGAACTGCACGCCCGCGGCCAGGTGCACCTGCAGGGGCATTCCGGGAACCTGCTCGAGGCGAACGAGAAGACCCTGGCCGGGCTGCGCTCGGACATCGTGTCCATGGTGTTCCAGGAACCCATGAGCGCCCTCAACCCGCTCATGCGCATCGGCGACCAGATCGCCGAAGTGCTGCGCCTCCACGGCAAGGCGCCGCGGGGGCAGATTCCGACGCGTGTGCGCGAACTGCTCCGCGACGTCCACATGCCCGACCCCGACAGCGCCCGGTTCGCCTACCCGCACCAGCTGTCGGGCGGGCAGCGGCAGCGGGTCATGCTCGCGATCGCTCTGGCCAATTCACCGAGGCTGCTCATCTGCGACGAGCCCACCACCGCCCTCGACGTCACCGTGCAGAAGCATATGCTCGACCTCATCGCCGAGAGGGTCTCGGCGGTGGAGGCTGGACTGCTGTTCATCACTCACGACCTCGCGGTCGTCGCCGGAGTCTGCGATCGGGTCATCGTCATGTACCGCGGCCGCATCGTCGAGTCCGGCAGCGTCGACGAGATCTTCACCGCACCCAAGCACGAGTACACGCGAGGGCTCCTGGCATCCTCGGATCTCGAAGCCACAGACGACCGCGGTCGACTCTTCACGCTCAAGACCGCGCTCGCCTACTCGGGGCCGCAGATCGGCGAAGCAGAGACTTCTGCCGACGTGGGGGAGCCGGAGGATCTGCGTGACGAACCGCAGACCTCGACCCGACCGGATAACACCGGCACGGCATTCGCGGGGGCGGTCGACAAGGGCAACGTCGGAGCCGCCTCGGTGGGGGATGACCACCGGACCGCCTCGGCGGGGGGCGGCTTCAGGACCGCCTCGGTGAGGGAATCGGCACCGCTCATCGAGGTCTCGGACGTCACCCGAGTCTTCCGCGGACGCGGACTCTTCGGCCGCAGACGATCAGACGTCACCGCCCTGGGCGGGATCGACTTCAGCGTCGCGGCCGGAGCCCGGCTGGGCATTGTGGGGGAGTCGGGATCGGGGAAGTCGACGCTGCTGAACATCCTCTCCGGCCTCGACCGACCGACCACCGGGCATGTGCGCGTCGGCGACATCCGAGTCGAAGCCGCGAGCTCACAGGCTCTGCGTCGCCTGCGCGAGAGCCTGCAGATCGTGTTCCAGGATCCGTTCGCCTCGCTCGACCCACGGATGCGCATCGCCGAAATCGTCGCCGAACCGCTCATCGCCGCCGGAGTCGACAAGGACGAACGCGCAGCACGGGTCGAGGAGATGATCGCAGCCGTCGACCTCGACCAGGACTCGCTGCGCCGGTACCCGCACCAGTTCTCCGGCGGGCAGCGACAGCGCATCTCGATCGCCCGGGCCCTCGTGACCAGGCCGCAGATCCTCGTCGCCGACGAACCGGTCTCCGCCCTCGACGTCTCGGTGCGTGCGCAGGTCCTCAACCTGCTCACCGACCTCGTCGACGAGTACGCGCTGACTCTCCTCTTCGTCTCCCACGACCTCGGCGTCGTCAAACACCTGTGCTCCGAGGTCATCGTCATGAGAGCCGGACAGATCGTCGAATCGGGTGCGACGGAGGACATCTACGCGAACCCGCAGGAGGAGTACACGCGGCGCCTCATCGCCGCCACCCCGAGCCTGGCCGAAGCACTCGCAGCCGGATAGACCGGCTCGCGGGCGGGACGCGACGAACCATCGAGAGAAAGGGCAGCAAATGACCACATCGCTTGCCGACCGCAGTGCGGCCGAAATGGCAGCCGGATTCGCCGACGGAGACTTCGATCCGATCGAGGTGCACTCCGCTGTCGTCGACCGCATGGACGACTGTGAACCGACCATCAATGCCCTGTTCCACCGCGACGACGAACGCTCCCGGGACGCCGCCGCTGCCAGTGCGGCACGTTGGCGAGAGGGACGCCCGCTGAGCGACCTCGACGGGGTGCCCGTGACGATCAAAGAGAACATCGCCCGTCGCGGAGTCCCGCTGCCCAGCGGCCACGCCTGGGTGGAGATGCCGGTGGCGGGCCACGATGCCCCGATCACCGAGCGTCTCGAAGAAGCCGGAGCTGTCATCCTCGGGTCGACGACGATGCCCGACTGGGGGATGCTCTCCTCGGGAGTGTCCTCTCTGCACGGAATCACCCGTTCACCGCTGGACCCGAGCCTGACGACCGGAGGGTCGAGCGCCGGAGCCGGAGCCGCGGCAGCCGCCGGATACGGGCCCATCCACATCGGCTCGGACATCGGCGGATCCATCCGCCTGCCGTGCACGTGGCTCGGTCTGGCCGGGCTCAAGCCCAGCTTCGGCCGCGTGCCGCTCGACGCCCCCTACCTGGGCAGATGCGCGGGACCGCTGGCACGGACGATGGCCGACGTCAAAGCCGCAATGGACATCATCGCCGCCCCGGACGATCGAGACTATTCGCGGCTGCCGCGCTTCGCCGCCGATGATGCGCAGTCTCTGCCGGGCAGCGACTCGGCCGAAGCCTTCGACCCACGGGGACTGCGCATCGGCGTGCAGCTTGACGCCGGGTGCGGGGTCGCTGCAGAGGCGCAGGTGCGCTCGGCCGTCACCGAGGCGGCAGAGAGGTTCTCTGCGGCCGGTGCAGAAATCGTCACGGTCGATCCTTTCATCGACGATGATCTCCTCCGCGACATGGATCTGTTCTGGCGGGTCCGGTCGTGGGCCGACCTCAAGGCGCTGCCTGTCGACGAACAGGCGCTCATCCTGCCTTATATCCAGCAGTGGGCACAGGACGGAGCCGATACCAGCGGAGCCGACCTGATGCGCTGCTATCACAGCGTTCAGGAGATCCGGCGGCGGACGGTCGAAGCAACTGCCGAGTTCGACCTGGTCATCTCGCCGACAGCTCCGGACGCGGCATTCCCGGCCGAGCAGCCGATGCCGTACCCGCAGGTGCACGAACCGATGGGGCATATCGGGTTCACCATGCCGTTCAACATGTCAGAACAGCCGGCGGCGACGGTGCTGGCCGGATTCATGGACGACGGTCGGACCATCGGTGTGCAGATCGCCGGACGTCGGTTCGCCGACGAACTCGTCATGGCCGGCGGTGCCTGGTTCGAAGCCGCGGCCGACCTCGAGCTGCCGACTCGGTCGGTCGGGGTCTGAGAGAACGACGACAGCGGGCCTGTGACTTGAACGTCGCCTCGGTCACGGTGGGTGTCTCACCTCGGGGAGGTGAGGTGAACCGTGTCTTCGGTGGACCCTGGGATCAGAAGTCGAAGAATTCGACCGAGAGCTTGTCTCCGTCGATCTTCACGTTTCCGGACACCGACAGGGAGTTGCCGTTGGAGAAGTACGAGGAGCCGGCCCTCTTGCCGTCGACGGAGAAGTTGAACTTACCGGGCTTCTCGGTGAAGAACGAGCCGGTGCTCGTGTCCCCGGCGCCGAAGCTGGCCTTCACCTTCGGCATCTCCTTCATGTCCCATTTGGCGGTGTTCTTCTTCGCCAGATCATCGAGCTTCTTGTCCGAACCGCCGACGGGGATCTCGGTCGGGTCGTACTTGACGAAGTCGCACTTCGGCTCGATGCTCTTGTTGTCGAAGCACTTCTTGAGCTCCTTCTCGACCTGTTTCTGAACTTCTTTGTCGAAGGCACCGGTCGGGGACAGATCGAGGTTGAGGGTGGTGGGGGACACCTGGCCCTTGTTCGGCTGTCCGCCGGGGGCGAAGGCCTTCGGGAAGTTCACCTTGGCCGTATCGGAAGTCTCGGAGATCCACTTGCTCTTCGGAATCGTGAAGTCGTAGCTGCCGGGGTAGACAGCGAACGACGTGGTGCCCGACTTCGCCTTGTAGTCCTTGCCGTTGACGGCGAGACCGTCGGCGCCGGGAACATCGAGGGAGATGACGTTGAGGTCGGGGCCCTTCATCGTCCACTTGTCGAAGAACAGGTCCTGTTTGCCGTCCTTGGTCGCGGCGAGCTCCACATTGTAGGGGCTGCCGTCGAGCTCGTAGGACACGACGACGGTGCCCTTGTCCCCGTCGGTCTTCGAAGATTCGACCTTGGCCTTCTCGATCTTCGCCGAGGAGGAATCGGTGAATTCCTTCTGCAGCAGATCGAGGTTCGTGCCCTCGGGCCGTGTCGAGGGGGCGATCTTCTCTGCGGCTGCGAAATCACCCTTGTTCAGGGCTTCGACGTAGTCCTCGGCGACCTTGTCGGGACCGTACTTGTTCTTGTTCACGCTGCCGATGACGAAGAACCCGACGAGGACGAGGATGATGACCAGCGCGACCGCGCCGAGGGTGATGAAGAGCGGAAGCTTGTTCTTCTTATCGGGGCGATTGTCAGCACGCGTCGCGGTGGTCTGACCGCCGGCGAAACCCGGAGCCGGTGCCGGCTGCGGAATCGCCTGCGACGGACCGGATCCGGTCTGTTGGGCGTTCGGACCCGACCCCGTCTGGTACTGGCCTGACTGGTTCTGGGCGGAGTTGTACTGGCCCGGCTGGTTCTGGGCGCCGGGGTATGGGGGCTGATTCGACGCCCCGGGGTATGCCGCATTCGAATACTGGCCGCCTGGCTGCTGGCCGCCCTGCGGCTGAGCGCCTTGCGATTGAGCCCCGGGGTAGCCGCCGTTCGGTTGCTGCGGGCTCTGGTACTGGTTGTTCGGATACTGCCCGTTCTGAGGCTGGTCACTCGGAGATGGGGCACCGGGATAGGGACCCGACTGTGGGCCGCCCTGACCATTCGCTCCGCCCTGCTGGCCGGAGTTGAAGGACTGATCGTTCTGGGCGCCGGAACCCGAATACTGAGGCGGTTCGTTCTGCTGAGAAGCAGCCGGAGCGACCGTCGGTCGCGACGGCGCATCACTGCCCGGAGCTCCCAAGGGCGGTGCCTGGTCATCGGGTACCGAGGAACCGCTGCCGGACTGAGCCGGCCCGTCGGTTGCGGTGGGGGCGTCATCGGAGACTGAATCCGGAAGGCCCTCATCTGTCGGCAGCTCCGACTCGGGCTTCGGCCCGCCGTTCTTCGGAGGCTCGCTGGGTGGTGGCGGGAAATTGGGGTGATCGTTCCCGTTGCTCATCGTGGGGTCATCCTTTGCGTGTACAAGCCTGTCCTGGCGCAATTGTACTTCCCGGAGCAGGGAATCGCGTGGTCAATACCGGGAAGCCGAGCCGGGTTAAGCGAAAATGGTCCTGATGCACACTTCTCCTCACCCTCAGCCCTACCGCCGGACGATCTTCGCAGCCCTCATGGAAGTCGTGAAGATCGACCTCATCGTCGTCCCCGCTGGATTCGTCGTCGCCATCGCCTTCTGGATCATCGGGCTCGGCTCGCAGCTGCCGTACTCGGCGATTCCCGAATGGGCGTTCGCACTGTGGGCGACGGTGTCAGGACTGAGTGTCTCGACCCTCGGATTCGACTTCTCGCTGGTGCCGAGCCTCGTGACTGTCGGCCTGTGGCTGCTGGTGGCAACGGGGGCCAAAAGAGTCGCCCGCAGCACGGCAGCGGACAGCCCGACCGAGAGCGACGAAGATCCCGGCGGATGGTGGGCGCTCATGGGTACAGCTCTGGGCACTTTCGTCGTGGCCTACGCAGGTCCTCTACTCGTCGTGGGGATCCTGGTCGGCCAGGCCACGGTGACTCCGCTCGGATTCCTTCGGCTCTTCCTCTTCCTCGTCACGGCTGTGGCGTGGGCCTTCATTCGGGTTCGAGGAATCGGTGACATCCCCGGACTGGCTGTGATCGCCGACGACACCTGGAATGTCTCTGTCGGCCTCACGCGCCGACTGCTGTGGGCCGCTGCGGCACTCGGTGCGATCGTGCTCGTCGTCGGAATCATGATCCGCTGGAGCGATGTCGCCGACACCGTGCAGGTCTACAGCTCGCCGGTCGCCGCCGGCATCGGCCTCATCGTCGTTCAGGCGCTCTTCGCCCCGAGCATCGTCTACTCGGCCCTGTCGTGGTCCGCCGGGACGGGAGTGAGCATCGGCGGGGCCGGGACGAGCTCTGCATTCACGTCGACCTCAGCGCCCGTGCTCGATGTGCACGTGCTGCAGCTGCTGGACGGTGACTATCCCGCCTGGACGGCGGCCGCACCGGCACTTCTCGTGCTGCTCGGCCTGCTGTGCGTCATCCTCGGCCGCGACCGAGCTCGCGACATCGCCGCACAGTCGTGGATGGGACTGGGGCTTGCGATCGGTATCCTGTTCGTCGCCCTCGAGGTGATCGCACTGTTCGCCGGTGGGGCCCTGGGCCCGCTGGGTCTGTCCGGGTTCGGACCCTCGGCACTGACGTCTGCGTTGGCGATCACGGGGTGGATCGGTGTGGGAATGGCCGCCGGCCTTCTGCTGATCAGACTCTCCCGCCTGCACGCGGAGTATTCCGACTTCGCCGAGGATGACGAAGAGGACGCCGACTACGAGGACGACACCGCGGGCGCGTTCGACGAGGCCGGCACAGGGGTTGCGTCCGATGCGGACGACTCGGAACCGGTCGCCGACGACATCGTCGACGAAGACGAACCGCGGTAGGTGAGGGTGCCGCCTCGGTGAGGGGTGGGCCGCCTCGGTGAGGGGGACAGGCGTTGACCGGTGACGGGTCGGGCGTGAACCGAGGACATCCTCGGTGAGGGGATCAGCGCTGAATGATCGGGGCCTTGGCCCCGCGGATCACTTGGTGCCGGGCAGGTCGAGATCCTGGCCGGTGACCTGCTTGAACCAGTCACCCAGACCCGACTGATACTCACTCGAGCACGAGAGCTGTGCCTGCTGCGTGATCGCATCGCGCAGGCATTCCTCATACTTCGACTGCACCGGCCAGAGGATGACCGAGGACATCGTGGAGAAGATGAGATAGATGCTGAGCAGACCGCCGAGGATGCCCAAGGACATGTTCCGGCGCTGTTTGGTCTTGACGACGGCGACGATGTACTTCACCGACCAGACGACAGCAGCGATGGCGAAGCCGATGGCGGCGAGCTTGAACGGCAGCTGATACGTGAACGTCAGCACCGAGGCGAGTATCAGCAGTATCAGGACGAGCCCGTGTCGTGCCGGTGCGGCCTGTGCCTCCTCTTCGGGAGTCGGCGCCTTCTTCTCTTCGGTATTCTGCGGTGACGTCACCGGATCAGTTTCTCACAGTCGACTGACAAATGCCTCGGCGGGCCGTGTCCGCACGATGACAGCAGGGCATAGTCCATGTGCTGCAGACGTTAGACTGTGCGGGTGCGCATCGTTCTTCTGGCATCAGGATCCGGTACCCTCACGCAATCCGTCATCGACGCTTTCGCCGACGGAACCCGGGGAGTCGACATCGTCGCCATCGGGGCCGACTCGGCCACTGCAGGGGTTCTGACTCGAGCCGAACAGCATGAGATTCCCTCCTTCGTCGTCCGGCCCAAGGACTTCGCCGACCGCGACGAGTGGAACCTGGCGCTGAAGGACACAGTGGCCGAGCTCGCCCCGGACTGGGTGATCTCCGCCGGTTTCATGCGCATCCTCGGCCCCAGCTTCGTCGACGCCTTTCCCTCCCGGATCATCAACACCCATCCGGCGCTGCTGCCGTCGTTCCCGGGCGCTCACGGAGTCCGCGACGCGCTCGCCCACGGGGTGAAGCTGACCGGTGGAACCATCCACCTCGTCGACACCGGAGTCGACACCGGACCGATCATCACCCAGTACGCGGTGCCCATCGGCGATGACGACACCGAAGAGACCGTGCACGAGAACATCAAGGCCCGCGAACGCGAAGAGCTCGTGCGCCTGCTCGCGCATCTGGCCCACACCGACCTCGTCGTCGACGGCCGACATGTCCGCGGATATGTCGCCTCGGCGATGACCGCCCACTGACCCCGCCGTGAGAAGAACCGACCGGCAACCGAACCTCGAGGAGGATCTGTGACAGGAACCCGCGCGATCAAGAGAGCGCTGATCAGCGTCTACGACAAGACCGGGCTGGAGGAGCTGGCTCGCGGCCTCCACGCGGCCGGAGTCCAGATCGTGTCGACCGGATCCACGGCAGCCAAGATCGCCGAGGCGGGAGCCGTGGTGACGAAGGTCGAAGAGCTCACCGGGTTCCCCGAATGCCTCGAAGGCCGAGTCAAGACACTCCATCCGCGCGTCCACGCGGGCATCCTCGCCGACTCCCGCAAGCCCGAGCACCTCGAGCAGCTGTCCGAGCTCGAGATCGAACCCTTTGACCTCGTCGTCGTCAACCTCTACCCGTTCGCCGACACCGTCGCCAGCGGAGCCGGCTTCGATGACTGCATCGAACAGATCGACATCGGCGGACCCTCGATGGTGCGTGCAGCGGCGAAGAACCACCCCACCGTCACCGTCGTGACCGATCCGGCCGACTACTCCGCGGTGCTCGACGCAGCCGCCGGAGACGGCTTCGACATCGACGCTCGTCGCTCCTTCGCCGCCCGCGCCTTCGCCCACACCGCGGCCTACGACTCGGCGGTCGCCTCCTGGTTCGCCGGAGAACTCGCCACCGAGGAGAAAGCCGCCTTCGCCGGACTCACCGGCGAGAAGATCACCGACCTGCGCTACGGAGAGAACCCGCACCAGGCTGCCGCCGTGTACTCCGACGGAACCGCGGGGATCGCCGGTGCGAAGCTGCTGAACGGCAAGGCGATGTCGTACAACAACTACACGGACACCGACGCCGCGATCCGTGCAGCCTTCGACTTCGAGCAGCCGGCCGTGGCCATCATCAAGCATGCGAACCCCTGCGGAATCGCCGTCGGTGAGACCGCGGCCGCGGCGCACAGGGCCGCCCACGAATGCGATCCGCTGTCGGCCTACGGCGGTGTCATCGCCACGAACCGTGAGGCCGATGCCGAGCTGGCCGCCTCGATCAAGCCGATCTTCACCGAGTGCCTGGCCGCTCCGTCATTCAGCGCCGAGGCCCTTGAGATCCTCACGACGAAGAAGAACCTGCGACTGCTCGAACTCGGTGACATCGATGTGCCCGCCGCCGAGATCAAGCCGATCAGCGGTGGGTTCCTCGTCCAGGACCGCGACGCGTTCCAGGCCGAAGGGGACTCGCCTGAGAACTGGACCCTGGCCGCCGGTCCGGCAGCTTCCCCCGAAGTCCTTGCCGACCTCGACTTCGCGTGGAAGGCCGGACGGGCTGTGAAGTCCAACGCGATCCTGCTCGCCAAGGGCGGCGCCTCGGTGGGCGTGGGCATGGGCCAGGTCAACCGCGTCGACTCGGCCAAACTCGCCGTCGAACGTGCCGGAGCCGAACGCGCCGCCGGTGCGGTCGCCTCCTCGGACGCCTTCTTCCCGTTCCCCGACGGTCTGCAGATCCTCATCGACGCCGGGGTCACCGCAGTGGTGCAGCCGGGCGGATCGATCCGAGACGATGAGGTCATCGCGGCCGCGGAGGCGGCAGGCATCACGATGTACCTGACCGGGAGCCGCCATTTCTTCCACTGAGATGAAGCGCCCTCACCCCCGCCATGCACGGCGGGGGAGAGGCCCGATCGCGAAGCGATGGATCTACTGGAAACGGCGATACGCGCACCCCACCAGGCGTGATTGGGTGCTGCTCGGCTGTCTTCTGGGCGTCGCCGCCGCCGCGGCGTGCTCCGTCATCGACTTCCGCCTCGGTGCTGTCGTCCTGGCGGTCGTCCCCGCCGGTCTCGCCGGATTCCGTGCGATGCCGCCGCCGTGGACGGAAGTCTGGGTGAACCGATCGAAGACCGTCGACATCACGACGTGTCTGCTGTTCGCCGGTCTGCTGGTCGGGCTGGCGTTCCTCGTGCCCCTGACCCGCTGACAGGTTGACCTCAGGAAAACACTAAATGTGCATTGCCTGAGAAATGAGAGCCACCGGTGTCGTCACGCCGGGAACAGTGGCAAGGTGAATGGCGTCAAGAGGTTCGATTCGAACCTTTTCCGATGAAAGGAGACAGCATGGGACTGGACGATCTGACAAACAAAGCCAAGGACGCCATGAATAGCGATAAGGGTGAAGAGATCAGCGACCAGGGCCTGGACAAGGCTGCTGACGCCGCCAACAACGCCACCGGTGGAAAATTCGAAGACCAGATCAATCAGGGTCGCGAAGGTGCCGACGGCAAGTTCGGCAACGAATGATCTTCAATCCATAGCCGCGTCCGGCATGGATGAGCGCCGAGGAGAACCTGAGTTCTCCTCGGCGCTTTCTTGTGCTCCGGGACGGGTGAGCGGCACAGAGCGGTGGGTCCACGGTCCAGCCGCGTACCCACCGCAGGTGAGGAATCAGCCGAGCTTTTCGATCGGGGCGTAGCGCAGCAGCAGCCGCTTCGATCCGGCCGAACCGAAATCGACGACGGCCACGGTCTTGTCGCCGGCGCCGTTGACCTCGGTGACGGTGCCGAGTCCGAATGACTCGTGTGAGACCTTCTCACCGACCTCGACGGAGATGACCTCACGGTTGGGACGGATCCGGTTGGGGAATCCGGCGACCGGCGTCGAGGAGCTCGCACTCGAGCGGGAGCGGGATCCGCTGCCGGACAACCGGGATGACCCGAAGCCGCGAGAGCCGCTCGAGTACCCGGAGGAATAGCCGCCGGAGCCGAAACCTCCGGAACCGAACCCACCCGAGAATCCGCCGGAGAAGCTGCCCGTGTTCTCCCAGCTGATGAGGTTCTCCGGGATCTCGGACAGGAATCGGCTCGGCGGATTGTACTGAGGCTGACCCCACATGCTGCGAGTCTCGGCGCGAGTGACGAGCAGCCGCTGCCGAGCACGAGTGAGCCCGACATAGGCCAGGCGCCGCTCTTCTGACAGCTCCTGCGGATTCTCGAAGGATCGAGAGTGCGGGAATCCGCCGTCTTCGAGTCCGGTGAGGAAGACCACGGGGAATTCCAGTCCCTTGGCGGTGTGCAGAGTCATCAGCGTGACCTGACCGAGTTCGGCATCGGGAATCTGATCGGTATCCGAAGCCAGAGCCACCTGTTCGAGGAACTGGTCGATGGCCGCGGGGCCGACTCCCGGAGCGGTGGAGGCGTCAGCGGAACCGGCATCATCGACGTCGGGATCGGCTGCCTCGGCGGCGGAATCGGTCTGCGCCTCGGTCGCAGCTGCGGCGGCGGTCGCCTCGGTGACGGTGTCGGTGTCGGTGCTGTTCGGCGTGTCCGGCTCAGCGACCGCGGCGGCCTCGCGGGTGGCGACGAAATCCTCCGCCACGGCGACGAGCTCGGCGAGGTTGTCGACGCGGGATTCGTCCTGCGGGTCGGTGCTCTTCTGCAGCGATTCGAGGTATCCGGACTGTTCGAGGATCGCTTCGATGACGCGGGAGAGCGGGGAGGACTCGGCGGTGGAGCGCAGGTCCTGCATGAGGTCGTAGAACTTCTGCACCGAGGTCAGTGCGCGCGAACTCAGGTGCGGGATCTCGTCGAGGCGGCCCAGCGCGGTGTAGAAGCTGATGTTCTCCCGGTCGGCGAAGTCGGCGATGATGCCCTCGGTGCGGTCGCCGATGGAGCGTTTGGGCACATTGAGGATGCGGCGCAGATTGACGTCGTCATCGGGGTTGGCGACCACGCGCAGGTAGGCGAGGGCGTCCTTGATCTCCTTGCGCTCGTAGAAGCGGGTGCCGCCGACGACCTTGTACGGGATTCCGGAGCGGACCAGCGCGTCTTCGATGGCTCGTGACTGCGCGTTGGTGCGGTAGAAGACCGCGAAATCACCGTAGGTGTACTTCTCCTCGTCGATGAGGTCATCGATGCGGTCGACGATGAACCGAGCTTCGCCCTGTTCGTTCTCGGCCACCCAGCCGACGATCTGCTCGCCGGAGCCCTCCGAGGTCCACAGCTTCTTCTCACGGCGGTCGTCGTTGTTCGCGATCACGGCATTGGCCGCGTCGAGGATGTTCTGCGTCGAACGGTAGTTCTGCTCCAGCAGAATGGTGTCCGCGTTCGGGAAGTCCTTCTCGAATTCGACGATATTGCGCACCGTGGCGCCGCGGAATGCATAGATGGACTGGTCGGCGTCGCCGACGACGGTGAGTTCGGCACCCGTCGGACCACCCGCGCCATCACCGGCCAGGGCCTTGATCAGGGCGTACTGGGCAGGGTTCGTGTCCTGGTACTCGTCGACGAGGATATGGCGGAACCGGCGACGGTAGGAATCGGCCACCTCGGGGAATGCGCCGAAGAGGTGGACGGTCTCTGCGATGAGGTCGTCGAAGTCGAAGGCATTGGCCAGCCGCAAACGGGAGGTGTAGCGCTTGAAGACGTCGGCGAGCACCTCATCGGCGGGGTTGTTGGGACGCGGGACGAAGTCATCGGAGGTCTGCAGCTCGTTCTTGAGGTTGGAGATCCGGTGCAGGACGGCGCGCGGGGCGTACTTCTTCGTGTCGAGCCCGAGCTCCTTGAGGATCTGGGCGACGAGTCGCTGAGCGTCCTGGGCGTCGTAGATCGTGAAGTTCGACTTCATGCCCAGCACCTTCGCCTCGCGACGGAGGATGCGCACGCACGAGGAGTGGAAGGTCGAGACCCACATGGCGCGGGAGGCGGGACCGACGATCGAGGACACGCGCTCGGCCATCTCCTTCGCGGCCTTGTTCGTGAACGTGATCGCCAGGACTTCGCCGGGGTGGGCGCGACCGGTGGCCAGGGCATAGGCGATGCGTCGGGTGAGCACCGTCGTCTTGCCCGATCCGGCCCCGGCGACGATGAGCAACGGGGATCCCGTGTGGATCACGGCCTCGCGTTGCCTGGGGTTGAGCCCGGTGAGGAGTTCGGCCGCTCGGGAGTCGGCGCCGGCGGCATGGTCGGTGTGTTCAGCTGCAGCAGTCATGTCGCCCCCAACGATACCGTCAGGCTCGGACACGACACGATCGGTCCCTCCGCCGGCCGCTCACCGGCCGTTCCACATCCCTCAGAACCACCTGACGGCGGCTCAGCAACCTCGCGCGAGGTTGCTGGGCCGCCGTCAGGTAGTAATTGGGGAAGGCTAGTGGATGAAGACGGCCACGATGACGTTGATGACCGCGAAGGCCACCACCAGATGGGCCATGGTCGCCGACGGGTTCGCCACCTTCACGCCTGCACCGCCCTCAGCCGGGGCAGAAGCGGCGAAGGCCTTCTGCTTCTTGTTGCCGATGAAGGCGAAGACAGTGACGAGGATCGCCACGACCAGCTTGATGCCGATCTTCATATGGTTGACATCGCCATCGCCCATTTCGGCCAGCCCCATGAGCAGCAGGCCGGTGACCAGCTGCAGATAAGCGCCGTGCAGCATTCCCGGCATCACTTTGGGGGAGCGGATGACGGTGAAATAGCCGCCGACGATGATGGCCATACCCAGCAGATGCAGGGTCAGAAGAATCTCGCGTAGAATTTCCATACAGTTAATCGTAGTGGCATGATGGTGTCTCGTGAGCGCGGGCCCCTCTACTGGTGCACGCTGTTCCGCCCTGGTGTAATGGCAGCACGCCGGCCTTTGGAGCCGTGCAGTATAGGTTCGAATCCTATGGGCGGAGCTGGCCCAACCCGACATGCGAAGGATTCAACTATGTCGCAGACTCATCCGACCGCCGTCATCGTTCTGGCAGCGGGCCAAGGCACTCGAATGAAGTCGGCTCTTCCCAAGGTGATGCATCCCATCGGCGGACGCTCCCTGCTCCATCACTCCGTCGCCGCGGCGGCCGGAACCTCTCCCGAGCACCTCATCGTCGTCGTCCGCCATGAGCGCGATCAGCTCGTCGCCCACCTCGACTCCCTTCCCGTGTCCTCCCAGAGAGCCCTGCTCATCGCCGATCAGGATGAGGTTCCGGGCACCGGCCGCGCCACCGAATGTGCGCTCACCCAGCTGCCCGAGGACCTCAGCGGAACCGTCGTCGTCACCTACGGCGATGTGCCGCTGCTGACGACGGAGACCATCAACGGCCTCGTCGAGATCCACGAATCCAACGCCAACGCCGTGACCGTCCTGTCCGCCGAGGTGGACGACCCGACCGGATACGGACGCATCGTCCGCGACGCGAACGGATCCCTGCTGCGCATCGTCGAGCAGAAGGACGCCGGCGAGACCGAACGGGCCATCCGTGAGATCAACTCCGGCATCTACGCCTTCGACGCCGCGGCGCTCAAGGAAGGTCTGGCATCGCTGACGACCGACAACGCCCAGGGTGAGAAGTACCTCACCGACGTCATCGGCTTCTCCCGCGAAGCCGGTCTGTCCGTCGCCGCCACCGCCACCGACGATCTGTGGCAGGTCGAAGGGGCGAACGACCGCGTCCAGCTGGCGAACCTGGGCAAGGAGCTCAACCGCCGCCAGTGCGAGAAGTTCATGCGTGCCGGTGTCTCCATCATCGACCCCGACACCACGTGGATCGACGTCGACGTGTCCATCGCCGCCGATGCGACGATCCTGCCCGGCACCCAGCTTCTGGGCGCCACCGACCTCGGCGCCGGTGCCGTCGTCGGCCCCGACACCACACTCAAGGACACCGAGGTGGGGGAGAACGCCAAGGTCGTGCGCACCCACGGTGAACTCGCCGTCGTCGGCCCGGGCGCCAACGTCGGACCGTTCGCCTACCTGCGTCCGGGCACCAAGCTCGGTGAGTCCGGAAAGATCGGCACCTTCGTGGAGACGAAGAACGCCGATATCGGCAAGGGTGCGAAGGTGCCCCACCTCTCCTACGTCGGCGATGCGGAGATCGGGGAGGGCTCGAACATCGGAGCCGCCTCGGTGTTCGTCAACTACGACGGCGTCAACAAGCACCGCACCGTCATCGGCAAGCATGCACGCATGGGCTCGGACAATATGTATGTCGCCCCTGTCACCGTGGGCGACGGCGCCTATTCGGGTGCAAGCACGACGGTGCGCAAGGATGTCCCTGCAGGAGCGCTGGCCATCTCGGTGGCCCCACAGCGCAACCTGGAGGGCTGGGTTCAGACAAACCGTCCGGGCACGCCTGCAGCGCAGGCGGCCGAAAACGCATCCGAAGGGGAACGGATCAGTGAATGAGATAACGACGGCGGGCGATAAGAAGCTCGTCCTGGTGAGCGGTCGGGCAAATCCCGAACTCGCCGAGCAAGTCGCGGAGAATCTGGGGACCGAACTCCTCCCCACCGACATCTACAACTTCGCGAACGGCGAGATCTACGTCCGCTACTCCGAGTCAGTTCGCGGCAGCGACGTCTTCGTCCTCCAGTCCCACTGCGCTCCCATCAACGAATGGCTGATGGAGCAGCTGATCATGGTCGACGCACTCAAGCGTGCATCGGCCAAGCGCATCACCGTCATCGCACCGTTCTTCCCGTACGCCAGGCAGGACAAGAAGCACCGCGGACGCGAGCCCATCTCCGCTCGCCTCGTCGCCGATCTGTACAAGACCGCCGGTGCTGACCGCATCATCACCGTGGACCTGCACACCGCGCAGATCCAGGGCTACTTCGACGGTCCCGTCGACCATCTCATCGCGATGCCGATCCTCGCCGGCTACGTCAAGGACAAGTACCCCGGCGACCTCGCCGTGGTCTCGCCCGACGCCGGCCGCATCAAGGTCGCGGAGAACTGGTCGAATTCGCTGGGCGGAGTGCCGCTGGCCTTCATCCACAAGACCCGCGACATCACCCGACCGAACGAGACCAAGGCCAACCGCGTCGTCGGTGAGGTCGAGGGCCGCACCTGCGTGCTCGTCGACGACATGATCGACACCGGCGGCACCATCGTCCAGGCCGCCGATGCCTGCATGGCCGCCGGCGCCAAGGGCGTCATCGTCGTGTCCACCCACGCCGTGTTCTCCGGCCCGGCCGTCGAACGCCTGTCGAACTCCGTGGCCGAAGAGGTGATCGTCACGAACACTCTGCCGCTTAGCGAGGACAAGATCTTCGACAAGCTCACCGTGCTCTCGATCGCCCCGCTGATCGCCCGTGCCGTGCACGAAGTCTTCGAAGACGGATCGGTCACGAGCCTTTTCGAGGTCTGATCCCGAAAGCTGAGACCCCGTGATCCGCGCAATCGCGCCGGATCTGATGCGAACCCCGAGTCGATGCGGCTCGGGGTTCGCATCGTCTGGACTGCCGTGAGGTCCTACACTGGAGGCAAGACTTCGGCGAAGGGATCAGGGACGATGTCCTCACACGATTACAACCGGTACTGCGTGGACGTCCCCGGAGGGCAGCTGTCCGTGGGAGTGTGGGAGCCGGTGGCCAGCGGCCCCGGACGCGTGCCCACCGTGTGCGTCATCCACGGCATCACCTCCAATCACCTGTTCTTCGCCGGCCTCGTCTCCGCCCTCCCCGGGGTCCGCATCATCGGCCCCGACCTGCGCGGACGCGCCGACTCCCGCACCCTGCCCGGTCCGTTCGGGATGGCCGCCCACGCACAGGATGTCACCGCCGTTCTCGACGCCTTCGCCCCGGAGGGCCCGGTCACTCTGGTCGGGCATTCCATGGGCGGGTTCGTCGCCATGACCCTGGCAGGCACGGCGGCTGAGCAGAACATCGATACCGGCGCCGAGGCGGCCAGGCGATTCCGCGGCCCCATCCTCATCGACGGGGGACTTCCCCTGCCCGTGGGGCAGTCCCATGGAGACGGTCCCGTCGATGACCTTCACGACGAGGACCTCGACACCGATGACCTCATCGCCGCCGTCCTCGGCCCGGCCGCCGAGCGGCTGTCGATGACCTTCGGCAGCGTCGAGGAGTACTTGGCGTTCTTCGCCGCTCACCCCGCCTTCGTCGACGGCCTCGACACCGTGGCGACCGAGAGCTTCGTCTACGATCTGGCGGCCAAGGACGATCACTCGTTCCAGCCCTCGACCTCGGTCGAGGCGATGCAGGCCGATTCGGCGGACATGTACACCGGCTCCGACTATCGTGAGGCCCTGGAGACGTTGGTGGGCAGCGACGACTCCCAGTCCGAGGTGGTCTTCCTCTTCGCCGAACGCGACCTCGTCGCCGCCGAACCGGGTCTGTACCCGCCGGAGCTGACCGAGGACTTCGCTCGGCAGTGGCCGCAGATGGACATCGTCGATGTGCCGGGGACGAACCACTACGACATCCTCCTCACCGAGACCGGAATCGACGCATGTGCCGCGGCCGTGACCTCTCGGATTGGTGCCGAAACGGACGGTGCCGTAGAATAGTCGGGTTGCCTCGGCGAGGGAGACTGATGTCTCCGTGATCGACGCGGTCCTGTCCCACGAACGTGAGCCCACTGGGTTCGAGGTTCGCGTGGGTACTCAGGCTGTTTCGCCGTGGTGCTCGAAGGTAAGTTCACCACGAAGGAGAGAAAATGGCTGACTTCAAACTTCTGGCCGAAGCTCGCAACGAGTTCGGCAAGGGCGCAGCGCGCCGCATCCGCCGCGCGGGACGCATCCCCGCTGTCATCTACGGTCACGGCGGAGAACCCGTGCACGTGTCGCTCGAAGGCCACGCCACCATGTTGGCTCTCAAGCACGCCAACGCACTGCTCGAGATCGAAAGCACCGACGGATCGAAGAACGTCCTCGCCATTGCGCGTGACGTCCAGATCGAGCCCGTCCGTCGTGATATCGAGCACCTCGACCTCATCATCGTCAAGCGCGGCGAGAAGATCGAGGTCGATGTGCCGATCAACGTCGTCGGAGAAGCCGCCCCCGGCACCATGGTCTCGCAGGAAGAGTCGACCATCGCCGTCAAGGCTGATGCGACCAAGCTGCCCGAGCTCATCGAGGTCTCCATCGAAGGCCGTCCCGCCGGCGAGCACGTCCTGGCCGGTCAGGTCGAACTGCCTGCAGGCGTCGAGCTCATCGCCGACGAAGAGCAGCTCATCGTCAACGTCTCCGAAGAGATCGCGATGGACACCGAGTCCGACGCCGAGGAAGACACCGAAGAGTCGACCGAGGAAGAGTCTGCTGAGGAGTCCGGTGCAGAAGAGGCTTCCGAAGAGGAGTGATCTTCTCTCCTCACTGCACTGAGGTGCAGTGAGGAGCACTGACTGACTACGCTGTTCGGTGGGTCGCCTGTTGTGGGCGGCCCACCGAATTCGTTTCACAGCGGAGAACCCCGGCACGTGTCTCGCCCACCGGCGAGCAGAAGCATCACCGCCCGGTTCGCGGGCATGGACAGGACGGACAACGACGGCAATGTCGAACGAAGCATGGTTGGTCTTCGGGCTGGGCAACCCCGGACCCAAGTACGAAACGACCCGGCACAACATCGGACAGATGGTCATCGCCGAACTCGCCTCCCGCATCGGAACCACGCTGACGCGGACGAAGCTGCGCGCGAACGTCGGAACCGGGCGGCTGTCGACCGGCAGCGTTCCGGGACTGCCCGGCCCGCGCGTGGTCCTGGCCACCTCGACGGGATATATGAACGAATCCGGCGGACCGGTACGCGCACTGGCCGACTTCTATGGAATCGACACCGACCGGATCATCGCCGTCCACGACGATGTGGATCTCGACTTCGACGTCATCAAGGCCAAACTCGGCGGGGGAGAGGGCGGGCACAACGGCCTGCGCTCGATGACCTCAGTGCTGGGCACGAAGGACTATCTGCGGGTCCGAGCGGGAGTCGGACGCCCGCCGGGACGACAGGACACCGCCGACTACGTGCTGCGCCCATTCATGAAGGACGAACGCACGACCCTGCCGATGTTCGTCTCCGACCTCGCCGACGGCGTCGAAGAACTCATCGTCAACGGACTCACCGACATGCAGCAGAAGTTCCACTCGCGCTGATCGGGTCTCGGACGCTGACAGGCGTCAGGCGCTGAAAAGCGTCAGGCCGTCTTCTGCTTCTCCGGGCGACGGTGCAGCCACCATGCGGCGAAGATGCCGCCGGCGAATCCGAACAGGTGACCTTGCCAGGAGATGTCGTTGGTCTGCGGGAGCATGCCGAAGATCATCGATGCACCGTAGGTGACGAAGATGAACAGGCCGATGGCGAAGTAGATGATCTTGCGCAGAAGGTCATCGGTGAACCAGGTGCGCAGGGCGAGGTAGCCGAAGAATCCGAAGACGATGCCGGAGGCACCGACGATGTGCTGGCCGGGCAGAGTCGTCAGCCACGCGCCGAGCCCGGAGCTCAGCGCAGTGATGCCCGTGACGGTCCAGAAGCGCCGCTTGCCTTCGAACGCGATGACGACGCCGAGGACGAGGAACGGGAAGGTATTGGCCAGGAGATGACCGAATCCCGAGTGCAGCAGAGGCGAGGTCACCAGGCCGTAGAGCGAGAGCGGATTCCACGACTGCAGACTGAAGAAGTCGAGGTCGGCGGGGAGGATCGCATCGACGATCTCGACGACCCACATGACCGCGAGCAGAATCAGCACCGGAGCGAACCGGGAGAGCAGATGCGGCCGGTCGACGGTGGTGTTCAGGTGTGCGACAGGCGGATTCGCGGAACGGCCGGAGCGGGGAGATCCGGAGTCGGCGGAGTCAGGGCCGAAGAGGAGGCGGGATTCCTCGGCGGAGAAACGGGGGGAGTGGTCGGTCATGTTCCAATTGTGGGTGATGAAGATTGGAGAACCCCGAACATCCGGGCCCTGCGAGCAATCGTGATCGTTCCGTTAGGCCCGTTATCGCCTCGAAATCTTCTCGGCCGGACGCGACCTGTCCCGACCTATCTGTTCTGCGGGGCGGCTGTGGTCGATCCGAGCGACTCGCCGTCCGCGTCGAGAGCTTCCACGACGATCGTCGAACCGTTCGGGGTGATGTCCGCCGCCGTCTCGAAGCCGGTGCGCTCGACCTCGGAGTTCTCGACCAGATGTTCCTCGTCGTCTCCGCTGAGCACCCTCCACGAAGCCACCTCGGTGGCGCCGTTCCAACTCATATGCACGCGGGTGATGTCCGCCTGCGGCTGAGACTTCGTCGCGGTCGGCGGAGCGGTCGGCTGGGCATGCCAGTCGAAACGGTAGGCCCGGTAGTTCGATCCGCCGGTGAAGGTGAGGTCGGCCAGCAGCTTTCCGTCCTTGGAGAATTCCGAGACATAGGGCTCCGAACCCCAGCCGAGGACGACATTGCCGTTGGGCAGCTCCTGGAAGTTCCCCTGACTGCCCGACGAACGGTCGTCGGGGGCGGGATACTCCGTGACCACTTCGGCGCGCTTCTTCTTCTCATCGACGTCGAGGCGCAGACCACGGGTGTCACCGAGGCGGGGTGCGGCGTGGTTGTCGAACAGGGTCAGCGTTCCATCGGATCGGCGTTGGGCATCGTGCTGCCAAGCGAACTGTGCGCCGTCGCCCATCTCGAAGTCCGAGGCCTTGCCGCCCAGGACCCAGTTGAGGTCGGCGCTCTTCCGGTCGAGCTGGTAGACCGCATGGGTGTTGCGTGCCGAGACGAGGAGGGCCTTGCCGTCGTCGTCCTCGGCCACGGAGTTGAGGTGGATGTAGTCGAAGGGCTCGTCCTTCGTGCCCTCACCGTCCTTGAGCTCCGTCTCGGTCTGGTCGACGGGGACTGCATCGAGGGAGCGCCATTCGAACAGCGGATCGCCGGTGTCGATATCGACCTCCTGGACGATTCCCTCCCAGGCCCAGCCGTCCTCGTCCCCGCCGACGGAAGTCAGATCCGTCTGCGTCTTCACATAGGAGATGAGGAACATGGTGTCATCGCCGGTGATGGTCGTCTCGTGGAGGTCGGAGGTGTCCTTGGGCAGCTCTCCGCCCATGCCGACACGGGCGATCTCCTGATACGAATCATCGAGGACGACGACCTCACCGGCGGTGTGCGGCGTTTCGGCCAGACCCTCCCACCACGTGAGCACCGGCTGTCCCTGGTACTCCTGGACGCGCAGGTCCCACATCTGCTCGCCATCATCGCGGATCCACACCGGGTCACCGGCGGCGTCGAGGATGAGGCCGCCGACCCAGGACTTGTCGTCGGCTGCCGTCTGTCCCTTCGGTGCGAGGAACGTCTGCAGGTCTCCGTTGTCGTCGGGGAAGGACCCGGAGTCGATATCGACCTTCGGCGGGGCGAGTTCGGGGCGGGAATGGAAGTCCCACCGTTCGGCGACGGCGATGTCGTCATCGGCATCGGCCGTGCACCCTGTGAGCAGGAGCGCCGCTGCGGCCAATCCTGCAAGGACTGTTCTCTTCATGGCCATATGCTCATCCTCACATGTTTTCCTATCCTGCGCCCCTCGGCCGATGCGAACAGGGCACGAATGGGTCGTGTCAGCTGTGTGGCCTAGACTGTTCGGGTGCTCAACGGACTTGATCTCACTCGCCGGAATCCCACCATCACCGAACTCGTCGCGGCCTTCAACGACGCGAACACCGTCGGCGGCACGATCGATGCGATCAAGGGACTGTGGCCGTCGATCCTGCGCCGAACCGTCACCACCGATGGGGCCGCCTCGGCGCCGCAGCTCATCGTCACCGCCACGACGCGTGAGGCCGAGGACCTCGCTCAGGCACTGGCCGATTGGGTGCCATCGGAGTCGATCGCGATCTTCCCCAGCTGGGAGACCCTGCCGCACGAGAAGCTGTCGCCGCGATCGGACACCGTCGGCCAGCGCCTCGAGGTCCTGCGCCGCCTCGCCCACCCCACTCCCGGCCGGGAGCTGACCTTCATCATCGCGCCCGTGCGCGCCTTCCTCCAGCCCCTGGCCAAGGGGCTCGGCGACATCGAACCGGTCGAGCTCGCCGTCGGCGACGAATACGAGATCGATGACCTCGCCGAGCGCCTCACCGAACTCGCATACTCCCGAGTCGACATGGTCTCCAGACGCGGCGAATTCGCTGTGCGCGGCGGAATCGTCGATATCTTCCCGGCCACCTCGGAGCGAGCGCTGCGCGTGGAGTTCTTCGGAGATGAGGTCGACGAGATCCGCGAATTCTCCGTCAGCGACCAACGCTCCATCCCCGCCGACGACGGTGACGAACCCCTGCGACTGTCGGCACCGCCGTGCCGGGAGCTGCTCCTGACCGATTCGGTGCGGAAGCGGGCCGCAGAACTCGCCGAGGATGTGCCCAGCGCCGCCGATATGCTCGACAAGATCGCCGGCGGAGTCGCCGTCGAAGGGATGGAATCGCTCTCCGCCGTCCTCGCCGACGGAATGGAGCCGATGATCGCTCTGCTGCCGGCCGGATCGAAGATCATCATCACCGAACCCGAACGCGTCGACGCCCGCGCCGCGGACCTTGTGGAGACGACGAACGAATTCCTCGAGGCCGCCTGGACCGGAGCGGCCGGCGGGGGAGAGACCCCGATCGATCTCTCGGCCGCCAGCTTCCGCACCGTGGCCGAGATGGCCGAAGGCGCTCGCCTCATCGGCCTGGCCTGGTGGGAGATCGGCGGATTCGCCACCGACGAGGAGCTCGCCGGTCCCGAGGAGAACATCTTCTCAGTCCCTGCCCGCATTCCGAAGGGCTATGCCGGAGACGTCGAGGCGATCCTCGCCGACGTCAAGGGACTCATCCACGACAAGTGGCGCATCCTCGTGCTCACCGAAGGCCAGGGCCCGGGCCGACGCATGGTCGAGGTGTTCTCCGAAGCCGGAGTTCCAGCCTCGTTCGTCGACGACCCGACCGATCTGCCCGAAGCCCTGGTGACCGTGACGACGGCCGCGTCCTTCGGCGGCTTCGTCTTCGACGATCTCAAACTCGCCGTGCTCACCGAGGCGGATGTGCTCGGTCGGGCGGCGGCCACCTCGACGCGGGATATGCGCAAGCTGCCCACCCGCCGTCGACGCAACCAGGTCGACCCGCTCAACCTGGCCCCCGGCGACTACGTCGTCCACGACCAGCACGGCGTCGGACGATTCGTCGAAATGACGCAGCGGACCACAGGGCGAGGTGCGAACAAGCACACTCGCGAATACCTCATCATCGAATACGCGCCTGCCAAACGCGGACAGCCCGGTGACCGCCTCTACGTTCCCAGCGATGCTCTCGACCAGGTCACCCGCTATGTCGGCGGGGAGAGCCCGAACCTCAACAAGATGGGCGGCGCCGACTGGCAGACGACGAAGGCGAAGGCCCGCAAGGCCGTCAAGGAGATCGCCGGGGAACTCATCCGACTGTATTCGGCCCGCCAGGCCACCGTCGGCCACGCCTACGGCCCGGACACCCCCTGGCAGCGCGAACTCGAAGACGCCTTCCACTATGTAGAGACGGCCGATCAGCTGACCACCATCGACGAGGTCAAGTCGGACATGGAGAAGACCGTGCCGATGGACCGTCTGATCTGCGGCGATGTGGGCTACGGGAAGACGGAGATCGCGGTCCGTGCCGCATTCAAGGCGATCCAGGACGGCAAACAGGTCGCCGTGCTGGTGCCGACCACTCTGCTCGTCCAACAGCACTATGAGACCTTCGCCGAACGCTACTCGGGATTCCCCGTCACCATCGGCGCCCTCTCCCGGTTCCAGACCAAGCAGGAATCGGAGAAGGTCAAGGAGGATCTGGCCGCCGGCAAGCTCGACCTCGTCATCGGCACCCACCGACTGCTCAGCGGCGAGGTGCGGTTCAAAGAACTCGGACTCGTCATCATCGACGAGGAACAGCGCTTCGGCGTCGAACACAAGGAGACGCTCAAGGCGCTGCGGACGAATGTCGACGTCCTCGCCATGTCGGCGACCCCGATCCCGCGCACCCTGGAGATGGCGGTGACCGGCATCCGTGAGATGTCGACCCTGGCCACACCTCCGGAAGAGCGGCACCCGGTGCTGACCTATGTCGGCAAACGCGAAGACAAGCAGATCAAGGCCGCGATCCGACGCGAGCTCATGCGCGAAGGCCAGGTCTTCTACATCCACAACAGGGTCCGCGATATCGAAGCCGTCGCCGGACACATCGCCGAAATGGTGCCCGAGGCGCGAATCGCCATCGCCCACGGCAAGATGAACGAGACCCGACTCGAACAGGTCATCGTCGACTTCTGGGAGAAGAAGTACGACGTGCTCGTGTGCACGACGATCGTCGAAACAGGAATCGACATCGCCAATGCGAACACGCTGATCATCGACAACGCCGACAAATACGGGCTCTCCCAGCTGCATCAGCTGCGCGGACGCGTGGGACGTGGACGCGAACGCGCCTACGCCTACTTCCTCTACCCGCCGGACACTCAGCTGACCGAGACCGCACACGACCGTCTGACGACCCTGGCCGCGCACACCGAACTGGGTGCCGGAATGCAGGTGGCGATGAAAGACCTCGAGATCCGCGGGGCCGGCAATCTGCTCGGCGGTCAGCAGTCCGGCCATATCGAAGGCGTCGGCTTCGACCTCTACGTCCGACTCGTCGGTGAAGCCGTGGCGAAGTTTCGCGGCGAGGAGACCGAACCCGAGGCTGACATGCGCATCGAACTGCCCGTCGATGCCCACCTGCCGGCTGACTACGTCGACCACGAACGACTGCGCCTCGAGGCTTACCGAAAGCTGGCCGCGGCGACCGACGAAGCACAGCTGCAGGAAGTCCTCGACGAACTCACCGACCGCTACGGCCCTTATCCGGAACCCGTCGGTGTTCTCGCCGATGTCGCCAGGCTGCGCATCCGCGCCCGCGCCTCCGGGGTCAACGACATCGTCATGCAGGGCAACTTCATCCGCTTCGGACCCGTCGAACTCTCCGACTCCCAGGTGGTCAGGCTCAAGCGTCTGTATCCGAAGTCTCTGCTCAAACCGGCACTGCGCTCGGTCCTCGTCCCGAAACCGATGGCGGGCGCCGGATTCGACTCCAAGGAGATGACCGATTCGGACATCCTGCGGTGGGCACATCAGTTCCTCGACGACATCCTGCCTGTTGTCGCGTCCGGAGCCACCGAGGTCAAGGACGCCGATGTCGCGAAGAACGGGTGAGAACTCTCCGAATGTTCTTCGCCGACCGGCCCACGAGCCGAGACTGTGGCGTAGAGTGCGAAGCGCGGGGGCATCCGCAGCAAGTGCATTTCACTCAGCCGTCTGCGAAGGAGAATCACCATGGGTGTTGACGACAAGTTCGAGAATAAGGCCGAGGACCTCGGCGGTCGGGCCAAGGAGACCATCGGCGATGTGACCGGTGACGACGAGCTCAAGGTCGAAGGCGCCACCGACCAGCTCAAGGCCAAGGCCAAGGATGTCGGCGAGTCGGTCAAAGACCTCGGCGCATCGGTCAAGGACAAATTCTCGAAGTGACAGACGAATCGGCCCTCACCGCTGCTGTGGTGGGGGCCTTTCGTGCCGACAGGAGGATATTTCGTGGGTGAACGTGACGAGCAGAGCCCGGTCCACCAGAGTGCGGTCGGACCGGGAGCGGGCCAGGCCGAACCGGAACTGCAACCGGTGATCGAAGCCATGGCGACTCTGCGGCGACGCTGCCCCTGGTCGAGCCGACAGGATCATCAGAGCCTCGAGAAATACGCAAGGGAAGAGACCGACGAACTCATCGTCGCCCTCGAGGATTTCAACGCGGAACCCACCGCTGAGAATCGGGCCGCCGTCGTCGAAGAACTCGGCGACGTGTTCTACCAAGTGCTCTTCCACTCCGCCCTGCTCGATGAAAGCAGCGGGGAAGCCTACGGCCACAGCCTCGGCACCATCATCGATGGTCTCGAGGCCAAACTCATCCGTCGTCACCCCCTGGCCTTCACCGACGATCCCACGGACGAGATGGCATCGTTGGAAGACGTCGAACGCGAATACCGCCGGATCAAAGCCGAAGAGAAGGCCGCAGCGGCGGGAGAGGACAGAACTCGATGAGTCTGGAGAGGCTCGAGATCGAAGGCACGTTCAACTTCCGTGACCTCGGCGGACCCGCCACCGAGGCGGGGGAGAACAGAGTGCGAACCGGGAAGGTGTTCCGCGCCGACGGTCTGGCACAGCTGAGCGATCGGGCGCGCGCCGATATCGGCGAACTCGGCATCGGCACGGTCATCGATCTGCGCGATATCGGCGAGAGGGCGAAGCTGCCCGATGCGCTCGACGGCCTCGACATCCGACATATCGAGCTGCCCGTCTTCGACGACCACTTCTTCCCCAGCCGACCATTGAGCAGGGAAGAGATGAAAGCCGCCGCCGAGGCGACAGGAATGGATCTCAGCGACCGGAGCCTCGGCCGCATCTACGACCTCATGATCGTCCACTTCGGTCACCGGCTGGCCGCCGCAGTCGACCTGATCGCCGAACACTGCAGCGAGGGCGTGGTGTTCCACTGCTCTGCCGGGAAGGACCGCACCGGTGTGATCGGAGCGTTCCTGCTCGACCTCCTCGGCGTGGGCCGACAGGAGATCGTCGACGAATATGCGATCACCTCCACACACCTGTCCGGGGGCTTCCTCGAGGCGATCACCAGGAACTTCTCCGACGCCGGGATCTCCGGCAACCTCGCCGCGACCGCCACCGCTGCTCCTCCCGACCTCATGCACGAGGTCCTCGATCGGATCGAGTCCGAGCACGGGACCGCCTCGGCGAAGGATGGGGGACAGCCAGGGGGAGTGGAAGCCTACCTGCTCGCGCACGGGATGGACCCGGCGACGCCCGAGCGACTGCGGCAATGCCTGCTCGAGTCCGAGTCCAACAGTGGCTCGGACCGAGGGTGAGCCTGGACGCGCGGTGCATTAAGCTGTCCTGCAGGCACATGTTCCCCATGTGAAACCAAACGCTAAGGAGTACTCAGTGGCCGAGATCGTTGCCGCAAACGCCCGTGAAATCCTGGATTCCCGGGGAAATCCCACCGTCGAGGTGGAAGTGCTGTTGGCCGATGAGTCCGTCGGTCGCGCCGGCGTTCCCTCCGGTGCCTCCACCGGAGAATTCGAAGCCGTGGAGCTGCGCGACGGAGATCCCGAGCGCTACTTGGGCAAGGGCGTCACCCAGGCTGTCGACGCTGTCGTCGACGAAATCCACGAAGTCATCGTCGGGCTCGAAAGCGACGATCAGCGTCTCGTCGACCAGGCGCTCATCGAACTCGACGGCACCGACAACAAGTCCCGCATCGGCGCGAACGCGATGCTCGGCACCTCGCTGGCCGTGGCCCGCGCGGCAGCGGTCTCGGCCGATCTGCCCCTCTACCGCTACCTCGGCGGACCGAATGCGCACGTCATGCCTGTGCCGATGATGAACATCCTCAACGGCGGATCCCATGCCGACTCGAACGTCGACATCCAGGAATTCATGATCGCCCCGATCGGCGCCGCCAGCTTCCACGAAGCGCTCCAGTGGAGCGTCGAGGTCTACCACGCGCTCAAGGGCGTGCTCAAGGAACGCGGACTCTCGACCGGACTCGGCGATGAGGGCGGATTCGCTCCGAACCTCGACTCGAACGCCGCGGCGCTCGACCTCATCATCGAGGCCATCGACATCGCCGGGCACCGTCCCGGACGCGATATCGCAGTCGCCCTCGACGTGGCGTCCTCAGAGTTCTACACCGACGGAGCCTACGAGTTCGAAGGCAGCAAGAAGACCGCCGAGGAGATGGCCACCTACTACGAAGAGCTGCTGGCGAAGTACCCGCTCGTGTCGATCGAGGACCCCCTCGATGAGAACGACTGGGACGGCTGGGCGACTCTGACCGAGGCGATCGGCTCGAAGGTGCAGCTCGTCGGCGACGACCTGTTCGTGACCAACCCCGAGCGTCTGCAGCGCGGTATCGACAACGCCACGGCGAACTCGCTGCTGGTCAAGGTCAACCAGATCGGCACCCTGACCGAGACCCTCGACGCTGTGTCGCTGGCGCAGACGAACGGCTACACCACGATGATCTCGCACCGTTCCGGCGAAACCGAGGACACGACCATCGCCGACCTGGCCGTGGCGACCAACGCCGGTCAGATCAAGGCCGGCGCCCCGGCACGATCGGAGCGCGTGGCGAAGTACAACCAGCTGCTGCGCATCGAAGAGCAGCTCGGAGATGCCGCACGCTACGCGGGCCGCAGCGCCTTCCCGCGCTTCGAAGCCTGAGGCCATCCGGGCTCTGAACTCCCCGAGGCGGGGCCGGACGACCGCAACGACCCCCCGGCCCCGCCTCGGTGTTTCCCGCTTCGGCCCTCCCTCATCCGGGGATTCTCGCTTCGAGTCTTCCCGCCTTCGGGTCTTCGTCCTTTCGGGGCTGCACTTCTCACTGCGCAGTCTCCTCATCGCGACGATTCTCCGCTGCAGGGCCCGGCTCTCCGAGCCACCGTCCGTCACCGGTGGTCTCATATCCGCCCATTGGCGGCTGAGTCTCGCGTTTCTCGCAATTTGCACCGGTGCACCACTCTGACGAGTCGCTGCGGGTGAGGGGCGGCCGAGCACCTGTAGGAGTTGCCGGCAACGGTGCGGGATGAAACTCTGCCAATCGCACCATGGGAGACGGTGCGCTCGACGAAATAGGGGTGAATGACAGCCGCGGTGCGGGATCCCTCGCCCTATGCAGCGATGTGCCGCCAGGTGCGGCGGTGCGTTGCGGTCCGCGATGCACCTGCGGCACAGATGCCCGCGACGGGAATCAGGCGGTGGCGTTCTGCGTACGGCGGATGGCGCAGAGGATGTCATAGAATTTCGCCTCCTCGAACAGCTCCTTCCAACTGATCCGAATCACCTGCCAACCTTGGTCGCGAAGCCACTGCTCGCGGCGGCGCTCCTGTTCGAGCTCGTGGCGGGGGACACCTGAACCGAGATAGAGTTTGCCGATGCCGTCGATCTCGATGATGAGACGAGCCCGGCGGTGACAGAAGTCGACGCGGATATCGCGCCTCAATGATTCGGCGTGAAATGTGACTTGGGGTTCGAGCCCCGTGATCCCGTGTTCGTAGAATCGCACCGCAGCGACCGCCTCGGCAGGGGATTCGCGACGATAATCAGACAGATCGATGGCCAATCGCACTTTCGCGGAGTTGCGCTTCTCCAGGCATCGGTCGAGCGTCGTGAGGATCTCTCTGGTTGTCAGCTCGCGGTGCAGCGCATCATCGAACATCGGCACGGAGACATCGAGGTTGTAGCTGCGGGCGACGTCGATGAGTGTGCGTTCGAGCGTGGTCACCTCGGCGCCTGCGATTGTGGCGCGATGTGCTTTCGGAATCTGACTGCCGCGGACCTGAATGCTTTTGAACCGGCGGTTGACACCGGGCCTGACAACCTCGATCTGATGAGTGACAGGGTAGGCGACAGGCAGGCCGTGAATGAGCGCATCGGAGATGTGGGAGTAGATCTCCTCCGGTGGATCGGACTTGGACTCATCAGTTCTCTGATCGGCACGGTGGCTGAAATGGGCGGCAAGAGAAGCGTTGAGAATATTGACTTCGTCGCGGATGTCACCGTGGTCGACGAATACTTGGTGGATCTGCTGGTCGATACTCGCCCACAGCGGGCGATGGAAGTCCAGTTCGCAGACGCGTCGGACCAGGTATGTGCCCCGGGACAGCCGACGCAGGCAACATCTGCGGGCGCGCACGATGTCGCCATGGTTGAATCCGAGCCGAAGGATGTCATCGGTGCTCAATAGTTTATACATGCATATAAAATGCAATAAACCACTTCAGATGACAACAAATGGTTGCACTTCTGTGGATAACTCTGTGGATGGGGCGTTGATCGGGCGGAGCTCTCGCGAGATGACTGGTCGCAGTCCAGGTGATCGCCGGTGGCAATCTGCGGGCATCCGTCACCCGGAGGCGCATTACGCACCGCAGGAGCGAGGTGGTTTGCCGCCGAGGGTGAGGGGTACCGTCGTGATTGCAGGGGCTCGGACTGCAGGGAGGGGGAAGCGGCGGAGGCGAGAGATGCCTGCAGGCGGCGAGACCGAGATGGCTCCTGGGGCGGGCACTGGCTGAGGTGGGAGTTGCTCGCAGGGGAATAGCGGGCCGGACGTGAGACGTGATGGAAGATACGTGAGAATCGAACACGCCACGAGCCCGAAATCCTCGCGCGGGGAATGCGGACACGGCACACTTGGAGATGTTGCGACACTCTTCCCTGATCCCCAGTCGCAGAGGAAAGAAGCATGGTCCCGAGCAAGCCCAGACGAAGTGCCCCGAAATCGGCTCCTGGCAAAGCCACCCCTCGTCGACGCCCGAAACCGGTCATCGAAGCCGATGCCGGCATGGACGCCGACGCGCGTGGCCGCCGCATGTCGGTGCGCACGGGCATCTTCCTCCTCGTCGTCGCAGCCGTCCTCCTCGCATTCCTCTCGCCCCTGAACTCCGCGCTCAAGCAAGCCCAGCAGATTGCGGCATTGAATAACGAGATCGAGACGACGAAAGCCGAGGTCAAGAGCCTCGAAGAGAAGAACGAGAACCTCAGGGACCCCGCCTACATCAAGCGCAAGGCCCGCGAAGACCAGTACTACGTGGAAAAGGGCAAGAACGCGGTCATCGTCACGAATCAGGAGGCCGTAGACGAGGAATCCGAGCCCGAACGGCCGGTTCGCAAGCAGGCCTGGTACCTTGAGTTGCTGGAGTCCATTCAGGAGACCGGCAACACCGTGGAGAAGAGCTGATGATCACAGAGTGCACCGAGGCGGATTTCGCTGTCCTCCAAGACCAACTCGGACGCATTCCCCGAGGCGTCGTCGGCATCGCCGCCCGCAGCTCATCCGGTGAACCACTCGTCGTCGCCACCGCTCCGCGCCTCGAGGACGGCACACCGTTCCCGACGACCTTCTACCTCACCCACCCCGCCTATGTGGCCGAATGCTCACGCCTGGAAGCATCGGGAATCATGGCCGAATGGACCGCGGAGATCGGGGACGACGAAGAGCTCGCCACCGCCTACGCTGGCGCACACCGGGCCTATCTCGACGTCCGTTCGGAGATCGGCGCCACAGCCGGCCTGGCGGAGGTCGAAGAGATCAAGGACTATTCCGCCGGCGGAATGCCGAACCGGATCAAATGCCTCCACGCCCTCGTCGGCCATTCCCTGTCCGCCGGGCCCGGGGTCAATCCGATCGGTGATCGTGCTCTGTCGTTCATGACCGATGTGCCACCGGTGGCCGAGGCCGCTGCCGCTACCGAACCGACCGATTAGGACTGCTATGCGTGTTGCTGCCTTCGACTGCGGGACGAACTCCCTGCGCCTGCTCATCGCTGATGTCGCCGCCGACGGCACCCTGACGGACCTGCATCGCGAAACCCGGATCGTCCGCCTCGGCCAAGGTGTCGACGCCACCGGCGAGTTCGCCCCGGAAGCGCTCGAGCGCACCTTCGTCGTGGCGAAGGAATTCGCCGAGGTGGCCGCCGAGTACCAGCCGGAGAAGCTGAGATTCGTCGCGACCTCCGCCAGCCGCGACGTGAAGAACCGTGATGAGTTCTTCGCCGGGATCGTCTCGATCCTCGGCGTCGTCCCCGACGTCATCGCCGGTGAAGAAGAAGCCCGACTGTCCTTCCTCGGCGCCACCGCGAACCTCACGGGTGCTGACGGGCCGTATGTCGTCATGGACCTCGGCGGCGGGTCGACCGAACTCGTCCTCGGCCGCGAGGATGTCCAAGCGGCATTGAGCATGGACATCGGCTCGGTGCGTCTGACCGAACGCCATATGCCGGTCGAGACTCCCTCCGAGGATCAGATCCAGGCAGCGCTTGCCGACATCGACGGCCAGCTCGACCAGGCTGCGCAGATCGTCGACTTCTCAGCCCCGCGCACGTTCATCGGCGTCGCCGGCACCGTCACCACCATCACCGCAGGCATCCTCGGACTCGAGAGCTACCAGCGAGAGCGCATCCACGGCGCGCACATCAGCGTCGCGGATGTGGCAGAAGAATCCCGCAAGCTCTTGGCCATGGACCGCCAAGAGCGCACAGACCTGCCGTATATGCACCCCGGACGCGTCGATGTCATCGGCGCGGGATCGCTGCTCTTCGCCCGGATCGTCGCTCGCTTCGACCAAGCTGTGACAGCCGCCGGAGGATCGCTGGATATTCGGATCTCCGAAACCGACATCCTCGACGGGACCGCGCTCGACCTCGCGCTGACGAGCTCGTGAGAGCCGCCGCCCGTCTCCTCGCCGTCACGACCGTCGTCCTCGGGCTCGTCGTCGGCACCACCCAACCCGTCATGGCCGCGCCGAAGGCCGGACCCGGCCAGTGGTTCATCAAGGACTACGGAATCGACAAGGTCTGGAAGAAGTCCACCGGCAAGGGCGTCAAGGTCGCGGTCATCGACTCCGGCGTCAACACCGACCACGAAGACCTCAAAGGCGTCGTGAAGAAGTCCAAGGACTTCAGCGGCCTGGGCAAAGACGGAAAGACCCCGATCGGTGGGAAGACCACGATCCACCATGGGACTGCCGTGGCCGGAGTCATCGCCGGCCGCGGAGTCGGTGCCGGGCCGACCGGCGTCGCCCCGGACGCAGAGATCCTGTCGGCGTCGATGTGGCTGGGCCCCGACCGGCCGAAGGAATCCGGTTCGACTCGCGAACAGGCCGATGAGGCCGTCCGCTGGGCCGTCGACTCCGGGGCGAAGGTCATCAATATGTCCTTGGGCTGGGACGATCCGGGCTGGCCGGAGAGCTGGGACGAGTCCTTCGCCTACGCCTACAAGAAGGACGTGCTCATCGTCGCCTGCGTCGGCAACGCCTCCCAGGGAGCGACCCAAGCGTGGTCGCCGTCGACGGTGCCAGGCGTCATCGGGGTGGGCGGACTGGACAAGAACGGCAAGGTCCTCGAGGACTCCACCGCGCCCGGTACTGCCGTGGATCTCATGGGGCCGGCCAAAGACATTCCCATTCCGTACTACAGCGGCGGCTACGCCGAAGGGCAGGGATGCTCGTTCGCCTCACCGGTCGTCTCCGGTGTCGCCGCACTCATCCGCTCGGAGAACCCGGATCTCAGCGCCGATGAGGTCCGGGCCAAGTTGCAGTCGAGCGCCGAACCTGTGGACGGTCATAAGGGCGTGAGCAAGAAGGGCAAGCCCGACCCGATCGTCGGCTGGGGTCGCGTCGATCCGCCGGGTGCAGTCAAAGCGAAAGTGCCCAAGAACGTGTCCTCCGCCGAGGATGAGCTGGCAGACTGGGTGAAGATGCATCGCCGTGGAGATGCGAAGGCGGAGGAGACGGAAACCGCCGCCTCGGACGAGACCGAGAGCCCGAAGGCTCTTGCCCCGACCGATATCGTCGCCACGCAGTCGACGCCGATGCTCGGCTTCGCCGTCCTCGGTGCCGGAGCCCTCATCGCCTTGGTCCTCATGATCATCTCGATCGTCGCCTTCGCTCGCCGTCGTCGCTGAGACCAGGTGCACAGACTGCTCTGATCTGGGGCGTTCGAGTCCGTGAGACAAACAATTAGTGAAAGTTTTCACAAGGGTCTAGCATGGGATTATGGCACTCATCAGAAACTCAAAACTGCGTCCACGAATCCTCGTCGTCGGTGGCGGCTCAGTCGGCCTGCTCGCCGCTCAGAATCTGCTGAAGAACCTCGGTCGGGGCGAAGCCACCGTCACCGTGGTCGATCCCAACCCGTACATGACCTACCTGCCGTTCCTTCCCGAGGTGGCAGCCGGATCGATCGAGCCTCGTCACGCTGTGGTGCCGCTGCGCCGCAACCTCCCGGGTGCCGAGGTCATCACCGCGAAGGTCACCTCGATCAACCACGCCGAGAAGTTCGCCACCATCGAACCCGCGAACGATGAAGCGTTCGAACTCGACTACGACCACATCGTCCTCGCCTCCGGTTCGGTTGCCCGTGCGCTGCCTATCCCGGGCCTGAAGGAGAACGCGATCGCGCTCAAGCGCATCGAAGAAGCTGTCGCCCTGCGCGACCACCTTCTCTCCCGCCTGGCCGACGCCGCTCTGATGGAGGACGACGAAGAGCGCCGCAAGGCACTGACCTTCGTCTTCGTCGGCGGCGGATTCGCCGGCATCGAGCTGCTGACCGAACTCGAGGACATGGTCCGTTCGGCCATCGCACAGTACGAGACGCTGACCGAAGCCGATGTCCGATTCGTCCTCGTGGAGGCCCTCGGCCGCGTCATGCCCGAGGTCGGCGAAGCTCAGGCCCGTTGGGTCGTCGAGCACATGCGCGAACGCGGAATCGACGTCTACCTCGAGACCTTCCTCCAGGACTGCACCGACAAGCACGTCAAGCTCTCGAACGGTGAAGAGTTCGACGCTGACACGATCGTGTGGTCCGCGGGTGTCAAGGCCAACCCGGTGCTCATCGACTCCGACCTGCCGATCAACGAACGCGGCAATGTCACCGTACGCGCCGATCTGCGGGTCGAGGGCGATGACGGTGTCGTCGAGGGCGCTTGGGCCGCCGGCGACAACGCCGCCGTTCCCGACCTGTCCGGCGGCGGAGTGGCAGGCTTCTGCGTGCCCAACGCTCAGCACGCCGTGCGCCAGGCCCCCGTGCTGGCAGCCAATGTGCTCGCCGCACTGCGGGGAGAGACCGAGTTCAAGCAGTACTTCCACAAGACCATCGGTACGGTCGCCGGTCTGGGCGTGTACAAGGGCGTCTCACAGATGGGCGATTTCGAAGCCCGCGGAATCCTCGCTTGGCTCATGCACCGCGCCTACCACGGCTACGCCATCCCGACCATGGACCGCAAGGTTCGGGTCTTCGGCAACTGGCTCCTCAGCGCTGTGCTCGGCCGCGATGCCATGCCGCTGGCCGATCTCGACGTTCCGCGCAAGAACTTCGTCGAAGCCGCGAACTCGAAGCCGGCTCCCAAGAAGGAGCCTGCCAAGGCCTGACTCGAGGCAGCCGGTGCCATCCGGCGACAAGCCCTGATGAGACGACAGCGCCGGGGATGCATTGTGCATCCCCGGCGCTGTCATGTTCGCATGACCGCGAGTGGCTGGCTCTTCTCTGGGCGTCGGGAGCCGCCGCGCATGGTCATCGACCGTCAGTTCGGTCAGTTCGCGACGGTGAACCGGACGTCGATGTGCTTCGGTTCAACGATCTCGTCGACCATGGCGACCGCGAAGTCCTCGGCCGAGATTGCGTCACCGGCCGGGACCTCCAGCTCGGTCTTGTACGAACCCGTGCGCTCCCCGGGGGCGATCTCCGGTGCGGGGGAGATGAGCGTCCAGGGTGACCAGTTGCCTGTCCGCAGCAGCTCGAGCGCTCGGGTGCCGGTCTCCGATTCGGCCTTGTAGATCGCGGGGAAGTCCTCGGTGTCCTTGAGCATGGTGTCGCCGACCCACAGGGAACCGGCGCCGCCGACGACGAAGATGCGGGTGTTGCCGCTGTTCTCGGCCAAGGTCTTCAGGGCGTCGAGCCACTCCTGGTGGTCCCCGCCGGTGCGGCTGGGACCGGTGGTGGAGACGATGATGTCGTGTTCGGCGGCGATGCGGGCGTCGAACTCGGCATCGGCCATATCGCCCTTGATGCTGCGGGCGGCACCGGGCACGTCGGTGCCCGAGCGGGTGATGCCGGTGATGTCGAGGCCGCGGCCGGCCGCCTCGGCGGTGACGCGGGAGCCGATCATTCCGGATGCTCCGAAGAGTGCGATCTTCATGGTGTGTCCCTTTCTGCTGCGGCGTCGGGTTCGCGGCGCCGAGGTGGTTTCTTCTGTGATGACATCTCGACACTATCGTTTGGAAAGGGAGTACCTCAAAGATACTATTGGGACATGAAAATCCGAGATTCTTGGGAAGGCGATGCCTTCGATCCGGAGTGCCCCACCCGAGTCATCCTCGATCGGGTCGGTGACAAGTGGACGGTGCTCATCATCGAGATCCTCGATGACAGCCCGAAGCGCTTCGGCGAGATCCGACAGGCGATCGGGGGCATCACCCCGAAGGTGCTCACCTCGACGCTGCGATCACTCGTCGCCGACGGCTTGGTGACCAGGCAGTCGTTTGGGGAGGTGCCCCCGCGGGTGGAGTATTCGCTCACCGATCTCGGTCGCTCGCTGCAGGCTCCCGTGACCGCGCTGCGGAGGTGGGCCGAGCGCAATGTCGCCGAGTTGATCGACAATCGTGATCGCCAGGCCGAGATCGATGATGCTCAGGCGCGCTGATCGGCCTTGCGGGTGAGTTCGCCGAGGACGGTGATGAGCTCTCTCAGGCGGCCCGCGGCGCGGTAGGTGCGCGGTGAGCCCGAGTACACCCAGTTGTTCGTGATGATCGAGGCGCTGCCGTTGTTCGTCGCCACCTTGAACTCTCCGACAGCGAGCGTCGCGAGGTGATCCTCGACGAGGCGGCGCCGCAGCTCCGGTCCCATCTGCACCCAATGATCGGCGGCCTCGAAATCAATGTCCGACCAGTCGGCTCCCGACTCACGGTAGGCGAGAGGACGGTAGGGGGCGTCGATGCATGCGTTCAGCGACGGCGCCTCGGTGCCGATGTCCGGGCCGGAGTTGGAGTCGTCGGCAGCGCTGTCGACGGCGATGAGTACGGCGGGCCCGGCCGCCTCGGCGAGGTTCGGATCATCGGTGCCGTCGACGAACAGAGGATGATCGCCGGCGGTGAGAAGTACGAAGGTCATAACACCATTCTGCCTGTTCGGGCGGAGAGTGTGATTTGGCACTCTATTGAACAGTGTTCAATAATGACAACATGGATAGCTATCAAACACTCGCCGAGCGCGTGCTCGCCGGCGATCCGGCCACCGCCTCCGATGCCCGCACGATCCTGTCGTCGTCCGACGAGGACCTCCTCGACCTTGTCGCCGCTGCCTCCCGGCTGCGCCGCGAACATTTCGGCAATCGCGTCAAGGTCAACTACCTCGTCAACCTCAAATCGGGACTCTGCCCGGAGGACTGCGGATACTGCTCGCAGCGATTGGGCTCAGAAGCCGACATTCTCAAGTACTCATGGCTGCCGAAGGATGAGGCGAAGCGGCAGGCGGAATTCGGTCTGGCAGGGGGAGCCTCGCGGGTCTGCCTCGTCGCGTCCGGACGCGGTCCTTCGAACCGGGACGTCGAGCGCGTCTCGGGGATGGTCGAGGAGATCAAGACATCCAGTCCCGACGTCGAGGTCTGCGCCTGCCTCGGGTTCCTCAAGGACGGTCAGGCACAGCGACTCAAGGACGCCGGTGTCGACGCGTACAACCACAACCTCAACACTGCCGAATCTCTCTACCCCGATATCTGCACGACTCATACGTTCGCCGACCGTGTCGACACCGTGGACAAGGCGCGTGGTGCAGGGCTCTCCCCGTGCTCGGGGCTGATCGTCGGAATGGGGGAGACGGACGAGCAGATCATCGAGGCGATCGAATCGCTCAAGGCCGTTGACTCCGATTCGATCCCGGTCAACTTCCTCATTCCCTTCGACGGCACACCGCTCGAAGGAACCTGGACTCTGACCCCGCAGCATTGCCTGCGGATTCTCTGCGCCGTGCGATTCCTGTGCCCGGACCGCGAGCTGCGCATCGCCGGAGGTCGGGAGATGCACCTGCGTACGCTGCAGCCGCTGTCGCTTCATGTGGCCAATTCGCTCTTCCTCGGCGACTATCTGACCTCGGAGGGGCAGGCCGCCGAGGAAGACCTCGACATGATTGTCGACGGAGGCTTCGAGATCGTCGGAGCAGAGAGTGCCGAACGACTGCGTGATGAGCTCAAGGCTCACCGGGCAGCCCATCAGGCCGCCTTCGCCGAGGTGGCGCCCGGTGACATGAAGAGCGACGGAACGTCCGCTGAGGCAGCAAAGACCGCGAGCACCCTGCCGTGCGGCAAACCTCTGCCGACGGCTGGTCAAGAAGCCGACGACTCCGGAGTCATGATTCCGACGATCCGGCGCCGCGGCGCGGGCACAGAGCTCACGCCCAATGTCTGAGGAGGGACTACGGATGCCGACGAGCACGCTCGAGCGCGATTCCGGCCTGCTGTGGCACCCCTACGGTCCGCTCGACGCCGGCGCGCACTTCTCGGTCACCGGCGCAGATGGGCCCTATGTGGAGTTGCGCGATGCTTCGGGATCGACGCATCGACTGCTCGACGGGATGAGCTCGTGGTGGTCGGTCGTCCACGGATACCAGCATCCGGTCATGGATGCGGCACTGACCACCCAGATCGGATCGTTCTCGCACGTCATGTTCGGCGGTCTCACCCATGAACCGGCCGTCGAACTAGCCGAGCGGCTCGTCGCAGTCACACCGGACGGACTCGACCATGTCTTCCTCGCAGACTCGGGTTCGGTCTCGGTCGAAGTCGCGCTCAAGCTCGCCGTCCAATACCAGCTGGCCCGCGGCCGCGGCCGCGACCGCAGGCGCTTCCTTGCCCTCGAAGGTGCCTACCACGGTGACACCACCGGGGCGATGAGCGTGTGCGACCCAGTTGGGGGAATGCACAACGATTTCGCCGGGCTGCTCGCAACCCAGCTGTTCCTGCCTCGTCCGCCGTTGCCGGAGGCGTCCGCTGCCGAGGTGCACGAATGGTTGGTCAAGGCTGAAAACCTCGTCGATGCGCACGGGGCAGAGATCGCCGGCATCATCGTCGAACCCCTCTTCCAAGGTGCCGGAGGCATGCGCCCGTATCACCCCGCCGCCCTGCAGTCACTGCGGCGGTTGGCCACCGAGATCGATGCCGTACTCATCGCCGACGAGATCGCCACCGGCTTCGGACGCACGGGCTCTGACTTCGCCTGTCGGGCCGCGGGGATCACCCCGGACGTCATGTGCCTGGGCAAGGCTCTGACCGGCGGCTATCTCACATTGGCGGCGCTGCTGTGCAGTGGAACGGTTGCCGACGTCATCACCACTTCGTCCCACCGGGCGCTCATGCACGGGCCCACGTTCATGGCGAATCCCCTGGCGTGTGCTGCGGCAAATGCGTCGGTCGGCCTCCTCATCGATGACGAGACGAGCGGCTGGGAGCCGGCCATTGGACGGATCTCTCAGGCCCTCGAAACGGGCCTCGCTCCTGCCAGGCGACTGGATCATGTCATCGAGGCGCGGGTGACCGGTGGCATCGGCGTCGTCGAACTCGACCGCCCGGTCGACGTGGCGCTGACCACGCGCATAGCCTCCGACCACGGGGTGTGGCTGCGGCCGTTTCGGCAGCACATCTATACGATGCCTCCCTATATCTCGACTCCGGCGGTGGTGGACACCATCACGAAGGCGATTGTCGCGGCAGCCGCGGCACACGGGGATGGGTGCGAGTTCGAGGTTGCATCGTGAACGCCCTCTTCTCCCGCCTTTCCGCCGCCGCCGAGCGCCGAAGTACTGCCGGTCTTTATCGCAGTGACCTCGTGCTCGACGGACTCGACCTCGCCTCGAACGACTACCTCGGGCTCTCGGCGCATCCGCTGGTGCGTGCCGCAGCGATCGAGGAGATCGAACGCAGCAGCACCTCGGCCAGCGCATCGCGACTCGTCACCGGGACCACACACGTCCACCACCGATTGGAAGCTGCGCTGGCCGAACGGCTGCGGCACCCTGCGTGTGTGACCTTCTCCAGCGGTTATCTGGCTAACATTGCCGCCGTCACTGCTCTGGCCGGTCCTGATACTCTCATCATCTCCGACGCCCACAACCATGCGTCACTCATCGATGCCTGCCGTCTGGCGAAAGCTCCGACGAGCATCGTCGCCCACAACGACCTGGACGCCGTTGAAGCCGCTTTGGCTGGTCGTCAGCAGTCAGAGGCGCTTGTCGTCGTCGAATCCGTGTACTCCGTATTCGGTGACACCGCGGACCTGCCTTGTCTTCTTGACCTCTGCGTTCGTTACGACGCTCTGCTGCTCGTCGACGAAGCGCACGGGATCGGTGTGACCGGCGCCGAGACAGCCGTCGGAATGGGGGCGGCCGCCGCGGTGAGCGAATTCCGCGACCGCCTCGTGGTCACCGCCACGCTGTCGAAAGCGCTCGGCTCCCAGGGAGGGGCTGTGCTGGGAGCCGGTCTCGTCCGAGATGCTGTGGTCAACACGGCTCGCACCTTCATCTTCGACACCGGTCTTTCCCCTGCCATGGCGGCCGCAGCGCGTGCCGCTCTCGACCTCGTTACCGCTGAGCGGGTGGCGTCGATGAAGGCGGCCCGCGCACAACTGGCAGCCGTACTTGATGTGCCGGTCCCGGCCGGTGCCGTGCTGTCCGTTCCCATGCCGAGTCCGGAATCAGGCGTCCGGGCGCGCGAGCTGCTGTGCGAGGAGGGCATCCTCGTCGGCTGTTTCCGCCCACCTTCGGTGCCCGACGGCATCACGCGTCTGCGGCTGACAGCTCGTGCCGGGCTCAGCCCTGGGGAGCTGGCCTATGCCTGTGAGCGCATTCGGGCGATCACCGAAATCTTCGCTGCGGAGTCGGCGGCATGATCCCGCGCTTTATGCTCGTCACGGGAACGGACACCGGCGTCGGCAAGACCATCGCCACCGCGGCGTTGGCCGCGGCACTGAATGCGGCTGGACGTCGAGTGATCATGTGCAAGCCGATCCAGACGGGGCATATCAGGGCCGACGATCCTGAACGTGAGCAGCTCGAGTCCGATTACAGCGACGTCGTCACAGAATCCGACGCGGAGGCAGTGGCTCGGCTGACCGGCATCCATGGGTTCACGAACATCACCCTCCGTCTGCCGATGGCTCCGGTTCCCGCCGCCAAAGCCGAATGGGACGGGTTCAAGTCGGTCGATGATGAATCAGTTGGCGCCGTACCGTCCGGCCCGGACTCCTCAGGGGCCGACAGCGTCTCGAATCTGCCGAGCGCAGCCGAGCACGTGGACTTCATACGTAGGGCACTCGCACGAACCGATGCAGACCACGTCCTCATCGAAGGGTCCGGGGGAGTCCTCGTCGATTTCGGAGAGCATACCGCCGCAGACATCGCAGCCGGACTGTCGGAAGGAGAGAACTCGGTCGGTGCCGTTATCGTCGTCCGCTCCCGCCTAGGGACCCTCAACCACACTGCTCTCACCGCTGAAGCCCTTGGGAGACGGCGGGTTTCGACCACCGGCATCATCATCGGTTCGTGGCCCGAAAAGGCGTCTCCGGTTGACCGTGACAATTGGGCTGCACTGTCGGCGATGGCACCTGTCCTCGGAGCGATTCCCGCGGGAGTCGGAGACAGGCTCGATCGGATCGAGTTCACTGCCCGGGCACCTGGGTGGCTGCGCCTGTCCTGATCGCAGAGGCGGTGAAGGAATCAGCCTGGTCCTCGCTGCGAAACGTCTCAGGTCAGCTCAAATATCTATGGTCCCCCCAGTGGGACTCGAACCCACACTGAATCGATTTTAAGTCGACTGCCTCTGCCGATTGGGCTATAGGGGGAATGCTCAGAACACACTTTATCGGCAAAGCCCGGCCACCGCGATCTGAGACATCCCGCGGACGATCCGGGCACACGGCTAACCTGGAGCGATGACGACGAACGGACCCACCAGACAGGCCTGGGTGATCCTCGTCGTCGGCGTCCTCACGCAGATGGCGGCGACCATCGCGATCGCCGGACCCGCCTTCCTCATCCCATACATGCACTCCGACCTCGGGTTCACACTCACCCAGGCCGGCACCGTCGCTGCCGCACCGAGCTTCGGACTCATCCTCACCCTCATCGCCTGGGGCGCCTTCGCCGACCGTTTCGGCGAACGTCTGGCGATGACTTTGGGAATCGGGCTGACGACTGTGTTCTCGGCCGCCGCGGTCCTCGTCGTCGACTCGCCGATCTGGATGGTCATCGTCATCGCCGCCTCCGGTGCCGCAGCCGCCTCGGTGAACTCGGCGTCCGGCCGCGTCGTCATGGGCTGGTTCCCCCGCCACCGCCGAGGACTGGCCATGGGCATCCGCCAGATGTCCCAACCCCTGGGCACGAGCGTCGCCGCCGTGACCATCCCGGGGATCGCCGCGGCCGGCGGATTCCCCGCCTACCTCTGGTTCGTCGCCGCCGTGACCGGCGTCCTCGCCCTCGTCTGCTTCGCCCTCATTCGCAACCCACCGGACCAGATCCCCACCCGCGCCGAGGTGGCCGACCCCGGCCGCGACACCGAACCGGCGACAGAACGCCACGAACAGGACGGACCGGGCACCGCCTCGGCGGGGGAGGGGGAGCCCAGCGCCGCCTCGGCGATCAATCCCTACCGCAGCGATTCCTTCCTGTGGCGCATCCACGCGGTCTCCGCGCTCCTCGTCGTCCCGCAGTTCGCGTTCTCCACCTACGGACTCGTCTGGCTCATCGTCGTCCAGGGGATCGGCGCGGGCGCCGCCGGAGCGATCGTCGCGATCGCGCAGATCGTCGGCGCGGTCGGTCGTATGGTCGTCGGCGCGCTCTCCGACCGCACGGGATCCCGCGTCGGCCTCATGCGCATCGTCGCCGTCGCCGCCGCGATCTTCGTGGTGGCCATCGCCATCCTGTCGCTGACCGAGCTGTCCGCCGTCGCCGCGGTCGTCTTCATCCTCGCCTCGGCCGTCTCCGTGGCCGACAACGGACTGGCCTTCGCCTCGGTGGCCGAAGCCGCCGGACCACGATGGTCGGGCAAGGCGCTGGGAGCTCAGAACACGGGACAGTTCGTCATGTCGGCCCTGCTCGGCCCCGGATTCGGTGCCCTGGTGACGGCATTCGGCTATCCGCTGTCCTTCGGACTCATCGCCCTCGCCCCACTATTGAGCGTCGGAATCATCCCGCGACGCGACGTCGATCGCATAACCTGATGTTCATCTCGGCGCATTATCGTGCACGAGGCACACCTCGGTGTCGACAGCGAAAGGGAAGGATCTCGTGAACAATCTGTTCCAAGAGAATCTGCGGGAGTACATCGACAAACTCCGCCTCGAAGGGTACACCGTCGAGGACAGTCAGACCACGGATCCGCACCTCATCGACCCCATGGGCCGGGCCGTCGAAACCTGGCGGGAAGGGTACCCGTACGACGAACAGATGGACCGCGAAGAGTACGAACTCGAGAAGTACAGACTGCAGGTCGAACTGCTGAAATTCCAGTACTGGGGTCAGGACACGGGCGCCAAACACGTCATCGTCTTCGAAGGTCGAGACGCTGCCGGCAAGGGCGGAACGATCAAACGCTTCACCGAACACCTCAACCCGCGTGCCGCTCGCGTCGTCGCACTCAACAAACCCTCCGACCGCGAAGCCGGGCAGTGGTACTTCCAGCGCTACATCTCCCACCTGCCCACGAGCGGGGAGATCGTCATGTTCGACCGCTCCTGGTACAACCGGGGCAACGTCGAGAGGGTCATGGGATTCTGCACCGAGGACGAATACGAGACCTTCATGGAACAGGCTCCCGTGTTCGAGAAGATGCTCATCGACTCCGGAGTCCACGTCACGAAGTTCTGGTTCTCCGTGACCCAGAGAGAGCAGCGGACCCGGTTTGCGATCCGTCAGATCGACCCGGTGCGGCGGTGGAAGCTCTCACCGATGGATCTCGAGTCTCTCGACCGCTGGAACGACTACACGAAGGCGAAGGAAGAGACGTTCCGCCGCACGGACACCGATCACGCTCCCTGGATCACGATCAAGAGCAACGACAAGAAGCGCGCTCGCCTCAACGCGATGCGCTACTTCCTCAACCAGTTCGACTATGAGGACAAAGACCCCGCGGTCGTCTACGAAGCCGACCCGCTTCTGGTCCGCCGCGGCCGCGACGCCGTCGACGACTAGTCAGCAGTCGTCCACCGTCACCGAGGCGGGGGATCGGTGGTCCGGGCAGCGTGCCTGTCTCCTGTGGGTGGTTCCACCGCGAAATCCGCTCCGTAATCGATGTGGATCCACCCACAGGAGACACCCCAGCCGAGACACGGTGATCGGGGGATCGGAGATCGCTGGTCTCATACGCGGATGATTTCGGACAGAAATTCGGCCGGGTGGAAGGGGAAAGACCACCCGGCCGGAACCGTGGAGCGGGGCTCGAACCCGCTGTGCAGTGACGCGCCGCTGTGCCGCCGGAGGCCGATGCTCCTGACTGCGGCGAAACCGAATCAGATCTCTGCTTCGGCGTCCTTCCGTGCCTTGCGCAGCGCCCGGCGCTTTTTGTGACCGGTGAAGCTGAGCAGGAAGAGGATGATCGCCAGGAGCACGAAGAGCCCGCCGCCGGCGATGCCCGCATCGACCCAGAACTGAGGCGGGAAGAGGCGGATGAGCGAATCATCGGCGTAGAACTCCCAGGTCCCATCGGCGAAGAACACCTTGTGGAACCCGCGGAAGAAGCTGTCCCAGCCGAGGACGGCGACAACGGCGACAGCGGCCATGAAGATGATGCTGAAGATCGACCCCAGACGCACGCCTGCATGGATGCCCGATCCGTTCTTGCGGCACATGTAGATGCCGAACAGCACAGAACCGATGATGCCGACGAGCGCCACCAGGTAGAGCAGGGAGATCAGACCCTTGACGTCAGCCATATGGCTGAGCTCGTCGGAGATGAAGATCGGCTCACCGTTTGGCATGACGATATCGGCGAGGTAGCGCCGGGAATCGAAGTTGTGCAGGTAGTCGATGACGTAAGTCCCGTAGTGCTCACGGTCGGCGGCACTGAAACCGAACTGATCGGCCGGGAATCCGGGCCGGAAGTACTCGAATTTGAGGAAGATCCCCGAGGCGACGAAGCGCACCGCCAGAGCCAACAGGACGAAGGGGGTGGCGAGCATAATCCAGATCGTGCCGATCACATCGAGGACGGACCGGCGTCTTTCCGGCACCTCGGGGTCGCGGGCATCGGTCGACGTCGCCGCCTTCGACACCGCAGCCCAATCGGCTTCGCTCATCACCGCGGTGCGCGCATTCTGCGGCACTTCGCGTGTGGCACCGGTATCGGTCGAGGATGATGACCCGGCCGTCGATGCAACGGCGGCCGAATCCGTGCCGGCGGGCTTCTGCGCGGCGTTCTGTTCGGCGGTACGCGTGCTCGAGGTCGCGGGCTGAGAGGCCGGATTCGTAGAATGGGCGGGAGTCACCCTCACCGGGCCCGTCGAGGGCTTCGCATCCGCGGAATGCTTGGGGGCATCCTCGGCGATGGGATCCGTGATCGGATCAAACGCCTCGGTGTCGGTCGAGGGATCATTGGCCGCCTCCAGAGGGGCCTGCGACTGCTTGTCGGCAGCACTGGCAGACCCTGAACTCATCCGCCTGCTCAGGAGGTCTTCGGTCTCGTTCTTCTCGTCTCTGGACACATCCCCATTGTCAGTGACCACAGGGTCCTAGTCCGGGAGGACACGCCACGGCTGCCGATTTCGCAGGGTCAGCCGAGGAAGGCGGCGATGATGACGAGAGCCGGAACCGAGAGCACGGTGGTGATGAAGACGGCATCGCGCATGAGCGCCTCGGATTGTCGGTACTGCATCGAGTAGATGTAGACGTTCTGCGCGGTCGGCAGGGCGGAGGTGACGACGATGGCGAAGAGGTCGACCCCGTCGTAGCCGAGCAGCGGGCCGCCGATGGCCCAGGCGATGACCGGCTGAGCGATGAGTTTGGCACCGGTGATGTAGCTCAGCTGTGCGCGGCTGCCCTTCACGGGGATTCCCCACCCGTCCTTGAGCGAGATGCCGAACGCCAACAGGGCACCCGGGACCGCGGTCGCGCCGATCATGTCGATGGGTTCGAAGACGAATCGCGGCAGCTCGAAGCCCGTCGCCGAGGCGGCCACACCGGCTGCGGCTCCGAGCACGATGGGGTTCTTGAGCACTTGGAGGATTGCGGAGTACCAGTGCGAATCATGCTGTTTCTTGCCCGCTCCGTCGAGCACGGCCATGCCGATGGGGGCGAGGACGAGCAGCTGGAAGAGCAGGACCGGGGCGACGTAGCCGATGTCGCGGAGGACATAGGCGGCGATCGGGATGCCGAGGTTGCCGATGTTGACGTAGCTGGTCGCCCAGGCGGAGAACATCGCCTCACCGGTGCTGCGTTTTCTGATCCACTTGGTGAGGACGAAGAGGGCGGCGCCGACGATGAGTGCCGAGCCGCCGGTGGCGAAGAGGGCGGTGTTGAAGATCAGCCCGAGGTCGGTCTCGGAGACTGTGACATAGAGCAGCGTAGGGGTGCCGGCGTAGAAGACGAGCTTCGCGATGACCTGCTGACCGTGCGGACCGAGAACGCCGGAGCGGCCGAGGACGAACCCGACCAGAATGACTCCGGAGATGACGGCGAAACCTTCGAATACGGCCAGCATGGGCTGTTCGGGTCCTCGCTTCCAGCGTCTGGGAGTGCTGCGGTCAGTCTGGTGCGGCTGATGTCAGTGCCGTAGACCGGGTATCAGTTCGGGACGGTCGGGGTCTTTGCCGGACGGACCCGGCGGCGGCGTGCGGAGGTCGAGCCTCCTCGGGGGTGGGGTCAATCCGCCCCGGCGATATCGGAGACGACATAGGACGCTGCGGCGCTGACCGCGCTGACGGCGAACACGGCCGGCCATGCGCCGATCTTCTTCGCCAGGGGATGGGAAGCGCCGAACCCGCCGAGGTAGGCCAAGCTCAGTCCGGTGGCGGCGGGCCAGCCCTTCTTCACATACCAGGAGCGGGCGGCGTAGGCACCCGCTGCGGCGAGGACGACTCCGCCGAGGGGGCGGATCCCGGTCTCGCGGGCGGTGAGGAAGCCGCCGATGAGGCCGACGGCGACGAGTGGGGCGGTGGAGACTTCGCGTGCATCCTTCATGCGCACCAGTTTAGGCGTGCAGTTCAGCGGACCGGACGGCGGTCTCATAACGCGGCATGCGCAGCAGGTGTGCGCGATGTCGGGCGGGAGCAGGTGGGATGCCGATCAGGAGGTCTGGGAAGTTGAGCGGGTGGAGAGCCTCAGAACAGGCTGATCTTGATGACCGAGGCGATGCTCAGCACCGAAATGAGGCACACCGAGGTGGTGAGGAAGATGACCGCCCACGGCGACGGTCGGCCGCGTTCGGCCCGAATCGAGACCGAACCTAGCCGGTAGCGTCTGACCTGCATGGCGATGGCCACGATGGCCATGCCCATGCACACGACGAAGAGCGCCACCGACCAGCCTTGGAAGACGTGGATGAATCGCATGAAGATGAGGCTGACGACCGTCATCGTCAGACTCGTGCGCAGCCATGATTGGACGGTGCGTTCCGGCTGCAGAGCCGGATCGTCATGCGGCTGCGGTCGCGGTGAGCGTGTCGGCATCACAGCAGGCCGGCGAACACTAGAACGAGGAGACCGGCACCCAGCGCCGAGGCGAGGCTGACGATGGGGATGATGAGCGGCAGCGGCAGTGAGGTCTTGCGACGCATCGCCGATTCGATGCGATGCCAGCGGACGGCGGCACCGGCGGCGAGGATGAAGCCGATGAGCATGAGCACGATCGACAGGGTCGCCCGCAGACCGGTGCTGAAGATCTCCGAGGTGAAGGCCTCGACGGCGATTCCCCCGCCGATGAACGCCAACGCGGTGCGGATCCAGGACAGGAAGGTCCGTTCGTTGGCCAGGGTGAAGCGAGGATCGGGGTCGACTCCGTCGGGAAAGACCCGTCGGGCGATGCGACTGCGGGAGTCCTGCGATGAATTGTTCTCACTCACTCTTCGAGGATAACCGTAGACGGCGTGGGACTGGTGACATGCAATCACCGTTGTCACCTATCATGACTGTGGACATGCTGAGACCGCTGCGCCGCCGATGTGCAGGAGAACCCGATGGAGGATCCCCGACCACGGTGAGTCAGTGCGCAGCCGAAGATGAGAGCGAATAACTCCATGAGTGAGCAGTCGAACGGTTCCGGCCCCGGCGACGCGAGCGACGCAGAGACCGTTTCCGGAATCGAAGAGGCCTCCGGCCCGGCCAAATGGAAGGTCATCGGTCCCGGCCTCGTCGTCGCGGCCACCGGCGTCGGTGCCGCGGATATGGTGGCGACCCTGGTGGCCGGCAGCCAGTTCGGCTACGGACTGCTGTGGGCAGTGATCGTCGGCGTCATCCTCAAAATCGTCCTCGTCGAAGGAGCCGGCAGGTTCAGCCTCGCGACCGGAAAGACGATCTTCGAGGGGTGGCGATCGCTCGGCCGCTGGACCACGTGGTACTTCGGGCCGTACATCATCATCTGGGGGTTCGTCTACGGAGCCACGGCGATGAGCTCGGCGGCGCTGCCGCTGGCCGCGCTCTTCCCCGGACTCAACCTCACAGTGTGGTCGGTGCTCATGGGACTGGCCGGCTTCGCCATGGTGTGGTTCGGCCGCTACGCCGTGTTCGAGAAGATCACCGCCGTCCTCGTCGGGATCATGTTCATCACCGTCGTGGGACTGGCAATCATCGCTGCGCCGAACATTCCCGAAATGCTCACCGGTCTCCTCCCGATCATCCCCGAGGGCGGAGTGATCTACACGCTCGCGCTCGCCGGAGGAGTCGGCGGCACCATCACTCTGGCCGCCTACGGCTACTGGCTGCGCGAGAAGGGCTGGCACACCCCGAAGTGGATGCGGGTGATGCGCATCGACAACTCGATGGCGTACGTGATGACCGGCATCTTCGTCATCGCCATGCTCATCGTCGGTGCCGAAGTCGTCCGTGCCGCGGGAGTCTCGATCTCCGCCGAGGACAAGGGATTGCTCGACCTCGCCGACGTCCTCAAAGCCCGCTACGGCGAGGTCGTGGGCATCGGCTTCCTCGTCGGATTCTGGGCCGCTTCCTTCTCCTCGATCATCGGAGTCTGGAACGGAGTGTCCCTGATGTTCGCTGATTTCTGGGGGCATATGCGCAAGAAGCCGGGCGGGCACCCCGACACCCTGACCGGCGGCAAGTACTTCAAGTTCTATGTGCTGTGGCTGACGTTCCCGCCGATGCTGCTGTTCATCCTCGGCAAACCGATCGGACTCATCCTCGCCTACGGCGTCCTCGGCTCGCTGTTCATGCCGTTCCTCGCGGTCACCCTGCTCGGCCTCCTCAACGGCAAGAAGATCCCGAAGGAATGGGCGAACAAGCTGCACACGAACATCGCTCTGGCGATCACAGCACTGCTGTTCATCATCCTCGGCATCCAGCAGCTCTACTCGGCGCTCGCCCCACTCTGGGGCGGCGGGGAGTAACCCGCCTGGGCGGGGCCGAGTCTGGGCATTGCCGCTAAGCTGGGAGACGCAATGGCAGAAGAGAACCCGACCCCGTCGACGACCTCAGCGAACACGAATCCAGGACGGCCGCCTCGGCGCGGGAAGAACGGACGTGGGCGTTCGCAGCAGCGACGCAGAACCACGGCAGCGCACCATCAGCAGCGCCGAGCCCGGCTCAAGGACGCCCGCGCTGCTCATCCGGTCACCGTCACCTACCCCGAGGATCTGCCGGTCACCGCGGCGAAGGACGAGATCGCCGAGGCGATCCGGGACAATCAGGTCGTCATCATCGCCGGTGAGACGGGATCGGGAAAGACCACCCAGCTGCCGAAGATCTGCCTCGACCTCGGCCTCGGGGTCGACGGACTCATCGGCCACACCCAGCCGCGGCGCATCGCCGCCCGGACCGTGGCCGAGCGCATCGCCGACGAACTCGACGAAGAACTCGGCAACACCATCGGCTACCAGGTGCGGTTCACCGCGCAGGTCGCCGATTCCACCCGGGTGAAGGTGATGACCGACGGCATTCTGCTGTCCGAACTCTCACGCGACAAACTGCTGCGCGACTATGAAGTCATCATCATCGACGAGGCGCACGAACGCAGCCTCAACATCGACTTCCTCCTCGGCTATCTCAAGGAAGTGCTCGACCGACGTCCCGACCTCAAGGTCATCATCACCTCGGCGACGATCGACCCCGAATCATTCTCCGCTCACTTCGCCGACGCTCCGATCATCTCCGTCGAAGGCCGCACCTTCCCCGTCGAGGTCCGGTACCGGCCACTCGGGGACGATCCTGCCGATGACGATGTCGACGGGCCCGGCGAATCCGGGAACTACGAGACCGGAGTCGAGGAGCAGACTGACGGAATCATCGCCGCCGTCGATGAACTCGCAGCCGAGGCACCCGGTGACATCCTCGTCTTCCTCTCCGGCGAACGGGAGATCCGCGACACCGCCGACGCCTTGAGTGACCACCTGCGCAGACGTCCGCGGATGAGCAGCTGGGAGGTCGTGCCGCTGTTCGCCCGACTCTCGGCGGGGGAGCAGCAGAAGGTCTTCCAACCCCATTCACGACCTCGCATCGTCCTGGCCACGAACGTCGCCGAGACCTCGCTGACGGTGCCCGGAATCAAATACGTCATCGACGTCGGCACCGCCCGCATCTCCCGCTACTCCAACCGCACACGGGTGCAGCGACTGCCGATCGAGCGGATCTCCCAAGCCAGTGCGAACCAGCGCAAAGGCCGCTCCGGGCGCACCAGTGACGGCATCTGCATCCGCCTGTACTCGGAAGACGACTTCGACTCGCGTCCCGAATTCACCGATCCGGAGATCCTGCGCACGAACCTCGCCAGCGTCATCCTGCAGATGGCCTCACTGGGATTCGCCGCAAGCGATCAGGAGATCCTCGACTTCCCATTCCTCACCCCGCCAGAGGCCAGGGCCGTCCGTGACGGACGGACGATGCTCACCGAACTCGGGGCGCTGACCAGCGACTCGGCAGGGAAGATCCACGTCACCGAGATCGGTCGGAAACTCACCGTGCTGCCGATCGACCCCCGCCTGGCGCGGATGGTCATCGCCGGGGCGGAGGCCGGCTGCGGGGGAGAGGTCACCGTCATCGTCGCCGCGCTGTCCATCCAGGACCCCCGGGAACGTCCGGCGGAAGTCCGAGCCGCCGCCGATGAGAAGCACGCCCGATTCACCCACCGAGGCAGTGACTTCCTGTCCTACCTCAACCTGTGGAACTACCTGCAGAGTCTGCAGGCGGACATGGGATCCTCGAAGTTCCGTCGCCGCTGCAAGGACGAGTTCCTCAACTTCGTCCGCATCCGCGAATGGCAGGACCTCGTCGGTCAGCTGCGTTCTCTGCTCGGCTCGGCCGGCATTCGCATCGAGAAATCCGTCTGGCAGCCGGGCGACGATGCCGACACTGCCGGATCCGCGCTCGATGGCGAGGGCGGCAAGACGAATGCTGCTGGGTCCGGTGACGGTTCCGACCGTGGTCAAGGCGGTCGCAGCGGTCGTGGTCGTGAGGGTCAGAATGCTCGTGGCGGTCAGGGCGCTCGTGGCGGTCGGGGCGAAGGAAGCGCTCAGGGCGGACGAGGTGCGAACGGCAAGATCGGATTCGCCGAACTCAGCGCCGCCAAACGCAGTGCGAAGAAGCAGGGAGCGACCGGTCCGGCCGGGGACACAGGAAAGCAGGTGGCAGCCGCCAAACTCGACCCGCATGCCGCCGCCATCCACCGATCGCTGCTCACCGGTCTGCTGACGATGATCGGCTCACGGTCGGAGCGGCACAAGGACTATCAGGGAGCTCGCGGCACCCGGTTCGCGATCTTCCTGGGATCCGGACTCTTCAAGGTCAATCCGGACTTCGTCATGGCTGCCGAACTCGTCGAGACCTCCCGACTGTGGGCCCGCACCGTCGCCGCGGTCGATCCGGACTGGGTCGTCGAAGCCGCCGGTGACCTGGTCACCCGCCAATATTCGGATCCGCACTGGTCGACGAAGGCCGGCGCGTCGATGGTCTACGAGAAGATCTCCCTCTACGGGGTCACACTTGTCAGCGACCGCCGCGTCGGCTACGGCACCATCGACGCCGAGGCCGCCCGGGACGCGTTCATCCGCAAAGGTCTCATCGAAGGCGACTGGCACGAACGCTTCGGCTTCCTCGAACACAACGCGGCCGTCATCGACGAGGCCGAGGAACTGGCGTCGCGGACACGGAACCGTCGCGTGCTCGACCAAGACGATGCCCTCTACGAATTCTTCGACGAACGGATTCCGGAGGGGATCACCTCGGCGGCGGATTTCCGGGGATGGTGGAAGAAGCAGAAACGGCGGGACGCGCACCTGCTCGACCTCACCACCTCGGTGCTGCTCAGCGACGACAGTGAGGAGCTGACCGCCTCGGTGGCCTCGGATTTCCCGATGGAATGGGAACTGGCCGATGGCACGCGGGCGAAGCTGCGCTACTCCTTCGACCCCGGCAGCACTGAGGACGGGGTGACCGTGGAGATCCCCGCCGAGGCGGTGCCCGCGGTCGACGCGGACGAATTCAGCTGGCAGGTGCCCGGGCTGCGCGAAGAACTCGTCGCCGCCTATATCCGGTCATTGCCGAAGAGCAAACGCCGCTACTTCGTTCCCGCTCCCGACGTCGCCCGCGAGATTCTGCCGGCGCTCACCCCGTACCAGGGAAGCCTGCCGGACGTGCTCGCCGCGCATCTGAGCGAACGCGCCGGCGGGGGAGGGCTGAACGATCTCGTGCCGATCACGGTCACCGCCGACGATTTCGACCGATCGCGGATTCCCGCCCATCTGCGGCTGACCTTCCGGGTCGTCGATGGGAAGAAGACCGTCGGTCTCGGCGAGGACCTGGCTGCTCTGAGGACGAAGGCCACGCCGCAGGTGCGCAAGGCCCGCCAGAAGCGGAGCGCGTTCACCCCGAAGACGGGCCTGACGGACTGGTCGTTCGGTGAACTGGCCGATCCCGATCAGGCCGCGGCCGGTGTCGTTCCGGGGCTCGCGGACCGTGCGACATCGGTCGACCTCGTGGCCTTCGACACAGCAGCGCAGGCACGCTTGGCCACGCGAGAAGCGATCATCACTCTGCTGGGCCAGCACACGTCTGATGCGCTGAAGTACCTGCAGGACGGGCTGACCACTCAGGAGAAGCTCATCCTCGCCGGTCATCAGAAGACCGCTGACGAGCTGCTGGGCGGGCTGATTCGTGTCGGGATCCGCGGTCTCGTCGTCGACCGGTTGGGGCCGGCCGAAACGTCATGGGTGGCCACCGCCGATGAGTTCGCGCGGCTGCGCAAGGACGTCGACGCCGAGTTGCCGCTGACCTGTTCATCGCTGCTGCCGCACCTGATGAAGGCGCTGAAGGCGGCGACCGAGCTCGACAAACTCGTGTCGAATGCATCCTCGTTGGCTATCCTGTCCAACCTCGCCGATGTGCAGGCGTGGAGAGCCTCCCGGACGAGCGCAGCCGCCATTGCGGCGTTGACTCCGCAGATGCTGCGAGAGCTTCCCCGCTGGGTGCAGGCTGAAGTGGTGCGCATCGGCGGAATGCAGGACTCGCCGATCCGTGACAAGCAGCTCATGGATCGAGTCACCGGCTGCAGCAGCGATGTGGTCAAGAAGATCGGCAATCGATTCCCGGCACTGGCGAAGGCCGAGTGGTCGCAGCTGATCGTGTCGCTGCCTGCAGAGTGGGTTGAGGTCGTAGTGATGCTCGAAGAGCTGCGGGTGTCTCTGTTCGCGAACTCGTTGGGCACGGCACATCCGGTGTCGGAAAAGCGCATCGCGAAGGCCCTCGCCCAGCTCTGACCCGAGCATCCCTCACCCCCAGCGGCACAACGCCTCGTTGCAGAGGGGCGTTGTGTCCCGAAGGGTGAGTGATGCGCGAGTACCTGTAGGAGAAGTCGCCAGCGGGAGGTGTTGCCGCCAAACGTAGGAATTGCGAGGACCTGTGTGGGGCAGCGGCCGTCTCGGCCGCGGGCGTGGGTCAGACGTCGGCGAAGAATCCGCTGAAGAGCCACCATAACGGCAGAGCTCCGGCGGCAAGAAGGGTGGCGACACTCCACCAGATGCGCCACTTCCACGTGCGACGGCGGGTGCCGATGAAGAGGAACGCGAGATAGAAGATGAGGCAGAAGGCCCCCGACAGGCTGAGCAGCACCATCCCGGCCGCCTCGCTGCCGGAGGTGCCGAGATCGAAGAGGTACTTCGTCGTCTGCGCTATCTGCCAGGAGAACCAGATCGCCGCGCACAGCAGCGGGGCACCCAGGACTCCCGCGACGATGAGCGGTAAGGCTTTGAGCCAGCGTTCCTTCGGCTCCGAACGGCCGGCGTATTCGACGAATTCCTCAGACATCGTCCCCCAGCATATGGGCCGATTCCTACAGGACGCTGGATGCAACGCCCACCGCCCACCCCGCACATATGGTTCCGGCCGCCGGACGCCCGGCACAAGCTGACCCCACACTGTGACTGAGCGGACACGCCGGATGAGCGCGAAGAACGATAGGATATTGCGGTGACTTCTGGCCAGTATTCCGTCAAGGACATCCGACACGAGGCGTCCCGCCGCCGCACGTTCGCTGTCATCTCCCACCCCGACGCGGGCAAATCGACGACCACCGAGGCGCTCGCCCTCCACGCTCGCGCCATCGGCCAGGCCGGAGCCACCCATGGCAAGGCCGGTCGCCGCGCCACCGTCTCCGACTGGATGCAGATGGAGCAGGATCGCGGGATCTCGATCTCCTCGGCCGCTCTGCAGTTCGAGTACCGCGACGCCGTCTTCAACCTCGTCGACACCCCTGGCCACGCCGACTTCTCCGAGGACACCTATCGTGTGCTCTCGGCCGTCGACTGCGCCGTCATGCTCATCGATGCCGCCAAGGGCCTGGAAGCACAGACGATGAAGCTCTTCGAAGTCTGTGCTCACCGCAATATCCCGATCATCACCGTCGTCAACAAGTGGGACCGCCCCGGACTCGACGCGCTCGAGCTCATGGACGAGGTCCAGCAGCGCACCGGCCTCCTGCCCACTCCGATCACCTGGCCCGTCGGCCAGTCCGGAGACTTCCGCGGAGTCCTCGATCGCATCAGCGGCGAGTACACGAAATACACCCGCACCGACGGAGGCGCCACGATCGCCGGTGAGGACACCTACACGTCCGAGGCGGCCGCCGACCTCGAAGGCGACGCGTGGACGACCGCTGTCGATGAGTCCGATCTGCTGGAGATGGAAGACCAGAACCACGACCAGGAGACCTTCCTCGCCGGCAAGTCGACCCCGGTGATGTTCGCCTCGGCCGTGCTCAACTTCGGCATCCACAAACTCCTCGACCTCCTCGTCGACCTCGCTCCACCCGCCGAGGCCCGACTGGACAAGGATGACCAGCCCCGCCCTGTCGACGATCCCTTCTCCGGATTCGTCTTCAAGGTGCAGGCGGGAATGGACTCCCACCACCGCGACCGACTCGCCTACATCCGAGTCTGCTCGGGAGTCTTCGAACGCGGAACCGTGCTCACCCATGCCAGCACCGGCAAACCCTTCGCCACGAAATACGCTCAGCAGGTCTTCGGCCGCGACCGCGATGTCGTCGATGAGGCATTCCCAGGAGACGTCGTCGGATTGGTCAACGCCTCTGCCCTGCGCGTCGGTGACTCCCTCTACCTCGACAAGAAGGTCGAGTTCCCCGGCATCCCGACGTTCTCACCCGAACACTTCATGGTCATCCGCGCCAAGGACTCCTCGAAGTACAAACAGTTCCGACGCGGCATCGAACAGCTCGACCACGAAGGCGTCATCCAGGTGCTGCGCTCGGACCTGCGCGGAGATCAGGCACCCGTGCTCGGCGCCGTCGGACCCATGCAGTTCGAAGTCGCCGAAGACCGGATGACCAACGAATTCAACGCTCCCTGCACCCTGGAGCGTCTCAACTTCTCCCTCGCCCGACGCACCACTCCCGAATGCGTGCCGACCCTGGCACGGGAACGCTCGGTCGAGGTCCTCCACCGCTCCGACGGAGAGCTGCTGGCGCTGTTCTCCGACCGGTGGCGGCTGCAGGGCGTGCAGAAGAACCACCCCGACCTGGTCCTCGAACCTCTGGTCGTCAGCTGAGATGAGCACTGCCGCGTTCGAAGGCCGGTGTCCGGTATTTTGACGCGGAGATTATTATGGATAGTTGGGGCCGAAGCGAAGCCCTACAGGGCCAACCGCCCGCGTGGGACACTCCCGCCGCTCGGTGAAACCCAAACAGACAAAGGAGAATTGTGGGAACGAAATCGATTCGAGTCGCGATTGCCGGATTGGGCAACTGCGCCTCGTCCCTGATCCAAGGCGTGGAGTACTACCGGAACGCGTCGCCCGGGACGAAGGTTCCCGGCCTCATGCACGTGGAATTCGGGGACTATCACGTCGGTGACATCGATTTCGTTGCCGCCTTCGACGTCGACGGCAAGAAGGTCGGCGTCGACATCGCCGAGGCGATCACCGCCAGCGAGAACAACACCATCAAGCTCGCCGATGTGGAGCCGACCGGCATCGAGGTCCTGCGTGGACCCACCCTCGACGGACTCGGCGAGTACTACCGCGACACGATCGTCGAATCCGACCGCGAGGCCGTCGACGTGGTCAAGGCCCTCAAGGACGCCGAGGCGGATGTGCTCGTGTGCTACCTGCCCGTCGGTTCGCAGAAGGCCGTCGAGTTCTATGCTCAGGCCGCGATCGACGCGAAGGTCGCCTTCGTCAATGCCCTGCCCGTGTTCATCGCCGGCACCAAGGAATGGGACGAGAAATTCCGTGCCGCAGGTGTCCCGATCGTCGGCGACGACATCAAGTCCCAGATCGGTGCGACCATCACCCACCGTGTGATGGCGAAGCTGTTCGAAGATCGCGGCGTCGTCCTCGACCGGACCTACCAGCTCAACGTCGGCGGCAACATGGACTTCAAGAACATGCTCGAGCGGCAGCGCCTCGAATCGAAGAAGATCTCGAAGACTCAGGCCGTCACCTCGAACACCTCCGCCCAGCTGTCCGACCGCGACGTCCACATCGGACCCAGCGACTACGTCGAATGGCTCGACGACCGCAAGTGGGCCTTCGTTCGACTCGAAGGCCGCAACTTCGGCGACGCCCCCGTGTCGCTGGAATACAAGCTCGAGGTGTGGGACTCGCCGAACTCCGCCGGCGTCATCATCGACGCCGTACGGGCAGCGAAGATCGGTCTCGACCGCGGAATCGGCGGAGCCCTCATCTCCGCCTCCTCGTACTTCATGAAATCGCCGCCGGAGCAGCAGGACGACGACGCCGCCCACGAGGCCGTCGAAGCGTTCATCCGGGGCGACCTCGAGCGCTGATATCGCCGAGGCGGCCCACCCTGATCTGAGGTGCTGAGTCGCCTGCCGGCTGAGGTGGCGCCGATCGCAGATACCTGCGGTCGGCGCCCTGGTCTATTCATCGACGTCGATGTGAACGGAACCGCACGACCGCCTCGGCGGGGGACAGGTGAGTCTGGCAACCTCCGAATATCCGGAATATGAGATTCGCGCGACACAACGCCGATTGTCCATGAGACTTGCACCTTGAGGTGATCGCTCTCACATGAGCGAAATCCGGCTCAACACATTCGCCGGCGCCACCCCGACCAAGGAGAACCGATGTCGAGCACCACACCTGCGACCGCAGATAAGAGGAAAGACAGTTCCGAGCTGAGCTGGCTGATGCGCGTCCTCGTCATCATCGAGAAGGCCGGCAACAAGCTTCCTCACCCGTTCTGGCTGTTCCTCTCGCTGGCTGTCATCGTCATGATCCTCTCGGCGATCTTCGCGTCCACCGGACTCAACGCCGTCAATCCGGCCACGGACGAGAAGGTGACGGTGACGAACCTCTTCTCCACCGAGTCGCTGCGTGAGATCGTTGCGGGGGCCACGAACAACTTCGTCACCTTCCCGCCTTTGGGACTCGTCCTCATCGTGCTCATCGGCGTGGCCGTGGCCGAACAGTCAGGGCTGATTCCGGCGATGCTGCGCGGAACCATCGCCGGGGCCTCGCCGAAGTGGATCACATTCATCGTCGCCCTGGCCGGAACCGCCTCGTCGATCGCCTCCGATGCGTCCTACATGATCATGATTCCCCTCGGCGGACTCGCGTTCAAAGCCGTCGGCCGCAATCCGCTGCTCGGCTGCCTCGTCGCCTATGCCGCGACCTCGGGAGGCTATTCGGCGGCTCCGATGGTCAACTCGCTCGACACGATCCTCGGCGGCCTGTCGACCTCGGCCGCACAGATCATCGACGCCGACTACTCGGTCAGCCCGGTCGCGAATTTCTACTTCAACTTCATCTCCATGTTCGTCGTCGCAGCCGCGGTGACCCTGGTGACCGAGCTGGTCCTGTCCAAGCGCGCCGACCAGATCGAACTCGACGAGGAGGCCGACGACGATCCGGACAGCTTCGACGTCAAGATGGCCCTCGAGGCCCACGAGAAGCGCGGGATCATCATCGCCGTCGTCACCATCGTCATCTGCGCGGCGGTGCTGTTCGCCCTCGCCTGGCCTGCCGGATCGTTCCTCCGCGACGAAGCCGGAGGATTCGGTCCCGAATCGGGGCTGATGGCCGGAATCGCTGCGATCATCGGATTCGGCTTCTTCATCGTCGGCATCGTCTACGGCTACGCCACCGGATCGATCAGGCACACCGCCGATATCCCGGAGATGATGGGCAAGGGGCTGCTGCCGTTCGTGCCGGTCATCGTCCTGTTCTTCGCGGCCAGCCAGTTCCTCGCGCTGTTCAAGATGTCCCACCTCGGTGAGATCATGGCGATCAAGGGTGCCGAGGTCTTCGGGGCGCTCAACACCGGACCGTTCGTCATCCTCCTCGGCGGATGGCTGCTCGTGGCGCTGGGCGCACTGTTCCTCACCTCGGGTTCGGGACTGTGGACGCTCATGGCGCCGGTGCTCGTGCCGATGTTCATGCTGCTGTCGATCTCCCCGGAGACCACCCAGGCCCTCTACCGCATCGGTGACTCGACGACGAACATCATCTCCCCGATGAGCCCGTACTTCGTCGTCGTCCTCGGCTTCATCCAGCGGTACAAGAAGGATGCCGGCATCGGCACAGTGCTCTCGTTCACGATCCCGCTGTCCTTCGCCATGTTCATCTTCTGGGGACTGCTGTTCTTCATCTGGTGGGCCACCGGAATTCCGTGGGGACCGGGTGCGGCCACTCACTATCAGATGGGCTGAGCCGGTCACCCGATGGGCCGATCCGGGAATTCTCGCGCTTGATCGGGTGTTGTCCACCACAGCATCACGATCGTGCAACGTCGGACGCTGTTGGCCGGGATCCTCAGTTCCCGTCCAGACCGTCCGGTTAGACTGTGAGCGTGAACGATCATTCGCGCAGCCTCCCGGCTGCGCACATTCTACTCAGATCGAAAGGATCTCGACCGTGAGTAACCCCATGATGAACCGGGCGATCAACCAAGGCGCCCAGGCCGGACGCAACCAGCCGGTCATGTCCGATCAGGAGCTCAACAACCTGTTCAACCAGCCTGCAGCGGAGAACCGCAACGCAGGCCCCCAGGTCGCCGACCGTGCGATGACCTATGACGATGTGATGATGAAGACCGGTGTGCTCTTCGCCATCCTCCTCGCAGGTGCCGTCGTCGGCTGGCTCGTGCCGATGTTGGCTCTGCCTGCTGCGCTCATCGCGCTCGTCCTCGGCCTCGTCAACGCATTCAAGAAGGAACCGAGCAAGGCTCTCATCATCGGCTACGCCGCGTTCGAGGGTGTCTTCCTCGGCGGCATCTCCGGGATCTTCGAGTCCATGTACCCGGGCATCGTCGTTCAGGCCGTGCTCGCTACCTTGAGTGTCTTCGGCGTCATGCTCGCCCTGTTCAAGTTCAAGGGTGTGCGCTACGGCTCCAAGATGATGAAGTTCATGATGATCGCCGTCGGCGGCTACGCGGTCTTCTCGATCATCAATTTCTTCTTCGCCATGTTCACCGGCTCCGGCGGCGCCCGCAGCATCGAGATCTTCGGAATGCCGCTCGGAATCGTCATCGGCATCGTGGCCACCGTGCTCGCCGCGATGACCCTGATCATGGACTTCCAGATGATCGAAGAGGGCGTCAAGCACAAGATCCCGGAGAAGTACTCCTGGATGTGCGCCTTCTCGCTCATGGTCACCCTCGTGTGGCTCTACATCGAGATTCTGCGCCTCATCTCCTACTTCAGAGACTGAGAGACGAGACCGGCCCGCGCAAGTGGGTCGCGCTCGAGCGCTGAACGAAGGGCGGATCCCCGAGTAGGGGAGTCCGCCCTTCGTCGTCCCCGCTGGGTCGGGGTGGGCAGGACCTCGCCAAGGTGGGCAGGACCCCTCGCCGAGGCGGCCGTTCCCGAGGTCGATGTCTGTCGTTCAAGGCGGCGCGCGGATGTGGGCAGGTGCGCCATGCGAAATTCGCGCGCGGCCTTGAACGGCGGTCCTCAACACCCGTGCCGACGCCCCCGACACCGGCACCTGGTACCCGCCGACCGTCATCGAAGGCGTGCCCGATGACAGCGAACTCGGCCGCGGCGAGATCTTCGGCCCCGTCACCCAGCTGCTGCGACGCACCAGCCGCGACGACGCTGTCGAACTCATCAACGGCGAACCCTATGGTCTGGCCTCGAGCGTGTGGTGCGAGGACATCGCCCAAATGCGGTGGTGGGCGAGCCGGATCCGCGTGGGCACCCTCGCGGTCAACGTCTACAGCGAAGGCACCGAAGCCACCCCATTCGGCGGACTGCGACAGTCCGGATTCTGGGGCCGCGACAACGGCCCGGAAGCCCTGGACACCTATCAGGAGACCGTGACCGTCTGGGTGGCCGACACCTGATCATCGTCTGAGGTTCCGCCGCTGTTCCCATCGAAGAGGACTATTATGAGTCCATGACCACGGCAGCGGCGGAACTCGAGACCGAGATGCGCCGCCTGCGCGTCCGTATCATCTCTCTGACCACTGCCCAACTCGACGAGGCGGCCCCACCGTCACCGAGCAGACGTGCAGCCATCCGTGAGGCCCTGGCCGAGTTCTCTGCCATCGGCTCCGAGGACCGGCCGGTCCCCGAACTCGGAGATCAGACCCTCGCGGACCAGGTCGTCGTGCTCCTCGAACACGGACTGCGTTCGGCTCGGGCGCTACCCGAATCCGATCGTGAGCACCGCATCAGCACCCTCACCGAGGCGGCCGTGCGCTTGCGTCGAAACCTGGCCTGAGCATCGGGGGAGAGGAGGACACGGCGGGGAGCCTTCAGCGCATGTGGCCGTCGATCCGAGACCTGCTGGCACGGGCGAACTGCACTCGGTTGCGAACATGGTGCTCTCTAGCTCCGATGACGTGCTGGTGGCCTCGCGCATCGACGTGCCCCGCCCCGGGGCCGCTGTCCCGCCCAAGAGCGACGCCCGGGTCGTCACCGCAGACATGGCGTGGGCGCAGCACGTCGAGAAGGTGCAGGTGCGCATCGGCAACGGCGACTGGGCGGAAGCGGAACTCAGCGAAGAACTCACTGCCGATACGTGGCGGCAGTGGCGATGCGAGCACACGGGGCTGAGCGCGGGCACGCATACGGTCAGCGCGCCCCGCGTTCGATCAGGACGGAAACGTGCAGGCCTCGAAACGCCGGCCCGCCATTCCGGGTGCCGCGACGGGACTCCACGCGCGCCAGTTCACCGTCGAGTGAGGCCGCGCTGCGGAACGGACAGGCAGTTCGGGCCAACAGCCCGGTCATACAGTCGTGTCCCGCGTCCCACCATGCGAACTCGCCGCGGCAGTCTCAGGCTTCTCGCGATAACTTGTAATCTCACTCACATCATCTGCATTCCTGCATCACAACGAGGTGGTCAACGTGTTCGGTCTCCCGACGGCGACGGTCGTCATCATTGTCGGCATCCCTGCGATCTGGGTGATCTACACCCTCGTCTTCGTCTTCCTCTCCCGCGGATGGAAGGCCGAGGACGTGGCCGAGGATCAGGCCCTGGCGAGAACCGCGAACGGAGCGGACGGACGAGACGGCGGGGCCGCCTCGGCGAATGGAAACGGGGGAGCGGCATGAACATCGAAACGTGGTTCCTCGTCATCTACTTCATCGCCATGGCCGGAATCGGCGTGTGGACGCTGAAGATCGGGTCGAAGGGCAGTGAGGGCTACCTGCTCGGCGGTCGCAGCCTGGGCGCTGCGGTCACGGCTCTGCGCCTGCAGTCGTCGTCGATGTCGGGGTACATGTTCCTCGGTGCGGGATCGCTGGCGTATACGAAGGGCTACTTCTCTCTGTGGTACGCGATGGGCTACATCGGCGGCGGTGTCCTCAACCTCTCGATCCTGGGTCGGCGGATGCGCAAGCTCTCCCAGATCCTCGGGTCACTCACCTCGATCGAATACCTCGAACATCGGTATCCGTCGAAGTGGATCCGCGCGATCGCCGCACCGGTCGCTCTGTTCTGCATCTTCTTCTACGTGATGAGTCAGTTCATCGCCGGCGGGCGCGGACTCGAGATGGTCACCGGCATCCCGTATGCCTGGGCGCTGCTCATCGCCGTCGGCGTCATCGTCTTCTACACCTTCCTCGGCGGCTACCTCGCTGTGGCCTACACCGACTTCGTGCAGGCGATCATCATGCTCATCGGCATGGTGTGGATCCTCATCGGATGTCTGCAGGCCGTGGGCGGGTGGACAGCCGGCAACGAGGCGGTCGGGCAGATCAACCCGAACCTGCTGACTATGTGGGGCCCGGACGGGATCGAATCCGTCCAATGGGGCGTCATCGTCGGCGCCGTCCTCGTCTTCTCCATCGGCTATATGGGCTGGCCGCATGTCAACGTCAGCCATATGGCGATGAAGCGGCCCTCGGTGGCCAGGCGCGCCAGCCTCTACGCCACCGGCTTCAACCTGCTGTTCATCCCGGCTCCCTACATCGTCGGCATCATGGCGCTCATCCTGCTGCCGACTCTGGACAATCCGGAGCTCGCGGTCTTCGAAGTCGCAGACACTGTGCTGCCGAACTTCGCCGTGGGCATCGTCATGGCCGGAATCATGGCTGCGATCATGTCCACAGCCGACGCTCTGCTGCTGCAGTCGGGCACGATCGCCAGCCAGGATCTGTTCCAACGCTTCTTCAAGAAGGATATGTCCGACCAGCAGTCCGTCTGGGTCTCCCGGTTCACCGTCCTCGTGTTGGCGATGATCGGCTACTTCGTCGCCGTGAACGATCCGCCGGCCGTCGCCGAGGTGGTCATCTTCTCGACAACGGTGCTCGGTGCCGCGTTCGTCCCCGTCTACATCGCCGCCGCCTGGTGGAAGAAGGCGAACGTCCCCGGAGCCATCTGGTCGATGATCGCCGGCACCGTGTCGTCGGTCGTGTGGCAGCTGACGGGACTCGTCGACGTCACCGGAGTCGACCCGATGGGAGTAGGCATCGTGTGCTCGACGTTGGCCCTCATCCTCGTCTCCCTGGCCACCCAGCGTTCGCATCCGGTGCCGGCCCACGTCCTCGAAGCGCTGAAGGAGACCGACAAGATCGGCGCGATCCCAGCACACATGCTCACCGGTCAGAACGATTCCCTGGCCGGTCAGGTTCCGAAGGACGTCTGAGATGAGCGCCGAGATCGGAACCGGTCGCCGGGTCGGCCCGGATCTGCGGGCTGAGGATCCGGTGCGGATGGAGCCGCACGTCACCGCCGCCGAGGCGCTCGCCGTCTTCCGGCGCAAACTCCCTGACGCGCTCGCCGAGGTCAGGATGGTGCATCATCCGTTCTGGTGGGCCGCCCTCGATGTGCGCACCCGCGGACTCTTCCGTCGGAGCGCATCCGGGCCGGGGCAGCGGATGGATGTGCTCGTCAACGCAGTGTCGGGAAGGGGTATGATCGCCGACTTCACCCCTCGCGGGGCCACCACGGGATCATCGGAGTGGTTGAGTCTGATCGGCGGGCGGTCGGGACCGCTGCCGACTCGGGTCGAGGCGGAGCGGACCGCGCGATCATTGGCACGTGCGAAGGCCGTCAAGACGGTGAAGCTCGGAATGGGCATCGAGATCACTCCTGCCAGCAGTCTGCGCGGAGTGCTCAAGCCCAACTGGATCGTCTCCGGAGGGAATGCGAGGCATGAGGCAACGATCCTCGTCGATGGCCTCGATGGGTCTCATTACATCGTGCGGGTGGACAAGGTCGGGCGGAGCTGAGAGCTCGGCTGTCAGGTCTGCGGAGATGCTCAGCCCCAGTTCTTTGCGTCCGAGATGCAGAACGGATGACCGGCGGGATCGAGAAGCACCACCCAGGTCTCACCGGGCTGTGGTTCGGCCCGGGTGGCTCCGAGTTCGACGCAGCGACCGGCTGCCGCATGGATGTCGTCGGCGGCGAGGTCGAGGTGGAACTGTTTGCGTCCGTCGTCGGGCCAGCTTGGTCGCTGATAGTCCGGGATCGTGCCGATGCCCAGAGCATGACTGGGACCGGTGAGCATGGCATAGTTCTCGTCCGAAAAGGCGATGGGCCAGCCGAGGACGGAAGAGTAGAACTCTCCGAGAACGGCAGCGTTCGGGGCGTCTAGGGTGACCATCGCCAGTGTGGCGACGGGTGCTGTGGTGGAGTTGTCGGCGGTGGTCGCGGCGGTGTCGGTCTTCTGTGTTTCAGTCATGTCTGACATTCTTGTGCCATGGACGACGACGTCACTAGGAAAAATGCGTCACTGCCGCAGCACTTCTTCGGACGTGTGCTCAAGCCGGGGGAGATGCTCGAGCATGCGCGCTATTCGTCCGTTCGTGTCGTCGCCGAGCGCCTACGCCCGTTCGTCAAACGCTATTGGGCTGTCGAATGGGATCTGCCGGAGGGCGAGAGCTATCAGACGGCGACCTTGTCCGAACCGACCATCCATCTGACCTTCGAGTTCGGCAACAGCCGACGGGCGCACGTGGACGGCCCCGGAGCGTGGGTGACCGGTCCGGTCACCAAGCGGCGCTTCGATGTGGGAATCTTCGGACGCGGCGGAGTCTTCGGCGTGAACTTTCAGCCGGGTGCGACACTGGCGTTCTCCGAGGAGAAGCCGGCGAGCATCCGTGATTCGACCGTCCCTGCCGAACTGTGGTTTCCGAGGTTGGATGCCGACCTCGGACTCTCCGAGATGTTTGCGCGTTCGCAGAGAGCCGGGGCGCCCGACTTCAGCGAATTGGCCGCTTCGGTGGAAAGTTGGCTGCTGTCCTGGCGGCCGCAGATGACCCCGTCGTTCGAACGGCTGAAACGGGTGCTCGACATCCTTGACGACCCCGAGGTCGTGAGCCTGAAGATCCTCGCGGAGAGAGCCGATATCGGTGAGCGTACGCTGCAGCGGATGTTCAGCAGCTTCTGCGGAGTCGGAGTGAAGAAGGTCTTGGCCAGGGCGCGGATCATCGACGCGGTCGCAGCGATCGACCGCGGCTGGGAGGGAACACTGGCCGACCTCGGGGCACGCTTCGGCTGGTTCGACCAATCGCATTTCAGCACGGACTTCGTCCGCGTCACCGGCTTCAGTCCGGCCGAGTACGCACAGCGGAAGTCTGCGCGGGTCACGCGAGGCTGACAGTGGCCCGGAGTCGTCCAGGAAACACCATCTGATCAGGCGTCTCAGCGACGTTTGGCGATGCCGAACCCGGTGTAGCCGAGGACGATGGCGAACGCGAAGCCGACGTAGCAGAACACCGCCCACGGTGCGTAGTCGAGGACGGATATCCCAAGAACTCCTGCCATGTAGACGCCCGCTGAGGACCACGGGATGAGTGGGACGATGACGGTGCCGGAATCCTCGAGGGTGCGTGAGAGGTTCTTGGCATCCAGTCCGTGGTCGGCGTAGGCCTTCTTGAACAGTTCGCCCGGAACGATGATCGAAAGGTAGGAGTTGCCTGTCACGACGGCCATCGTGATGCATGACAGCACCGTCGAGAGAATGAGATCACCCGTGCGCTTCACGAACCTCAGAAGCGAGCGGATAATGGTTTCGAGGGCACCGGACCGCGACATTATTCCGGCGAACGCGAAGGCACTGAACGCGATGAGGATGACACCGGTCATCGACGCCATCCCGCCCTGCGACACCAACTCGACGACATCGGGGTCCAGACTCTCGAGCGTTGAGGGCCCGACTTCGAGCATGTCCGGGGTGAATCCGTCGACCGTCGAGGCGAAGATCGATTCGACGCTGACCTTCTGGAAGATCGCCGCAAGGATCCCCGCTACCAGTGACGATCCGATGATCGTCGGCAGCGTCGGCAGTTTGAGCACGGCTCCGGCGAGGACGATGACCATCGGCAGAAGCAGGAGGACGTTGAAGGAGAACAGACCGTCCAAGGTACCTGTGACGGCGCTGATCTGGTCCGAATCGGTGCTGCCCGATTGCTGATTGATGCCGACGAACAGGTAGAGCGCCAGCGCCACGAGTGTGGCTGGAATCGTGGTGTAGAGCATGTGGCGAATGTGCTCCCACAGGGTGGTGCCCGCAGCTATCGGTGCCAGATTCGTCGTATCCGACAGTGGAGACAGCTTGTCGCCGAAGTACGCGCCCGCGACAATCGCTCCTGCTGTCGCTGCCAGCGGGGCGTCGAGGCCCGTGGCGATGCCCATGAGGGCCACGCCCACTGTTCCGGCCGAACCCCAGGACGTTCCCGTGATGACCGAGACGATCGCCGAGATGACGAAGGCGATGAGGACGATGAACTTCGCGCTGATGAGGCCGAGACCGTAGTAGATCATCATCGGAATGGTCCCGGCGATCATCCATGTGCCGATGAGGATGCCGATGGAGATGAGCACAAGCAGAGCCGGCATCGCCGTATCGAGCTTCTCTCTGATCCCCAGCAGCATATCCTCCCAGGTCAACCCCATGCGCAGAGCCACCAAGCCGGCGATGATCGCAGACAGGATCAACAGCGGCTCCGGGGCGAGGCCGAGGACGCCGTAGCCCACAGCCAGCAACACGAGCATCGCGCCCAGGGGAACCAGAGACCATCCCAGCGGCGGGAGCTTCTCCTCGACGTCGGCAGTATGGGCCGTTGTGGTGCCTGAGTCGTGGCTCATTCGAAAGTTCCTCGGATCTGGGGTTCGCCGTTGCGGACTATCTCCTGTCCGCGGGAAAAGGCGAGTTGAATGGTGTGCTGGTCATCGGTGAGGAGGATGTCTGCATCGCACCCGCTGCGGATACGGCCCTTGTGCCCGAGCATGAGGGCATCTGCCGTGTTGGAGGTGACGAGGGCGAGGGCCTGAGCCAGGTCCATTCCGGGCAATTCGGCACACTCCCACACCTTTTCGTAGAGGGTGGTCTGCTTGGCCACTTCCATGCCGATCAGCCGCCCGTCTGCGTCGAATTCGGGCAGACTGCCGTTGGCGTCCGACGACAGAGTGAGTCGGGTGAGGTCGCCGCCGAGTTCGATGTAGTCTCTGACCGACTCTGCGGTCGTCGATCCCGCGGTCATGTCAACGGTGGCGCCCTTGGCCGCGAGGCTCACCGCATCGGCCAGAAGCTCGGTGCTCCTGGTGATATGAGTGGCATAGACGGCCTGCGGGGCGATCGGGTACTCGTCGAGCAGCCGGTGGAGAGGGGCCAGACGCGACGAGTACGGTCCGACGTGGAAGTGGGTGACGCCCGCTTTGCCGCTGAGCAGTCCGCCAACGTGACTGTGGCTGACGAGCTCGGCCAATGCTTCTACCGTCGGTTGGAAGGAACGCCGATCCGAGATCGCAACCTCGCCGACGCCTATGACCTTGTCGATGAGGACGACATCGTCGACGACGGTGCCTGTCAGCGTTCGTGCTGGGACCTGGTAACTGCCTGTGTAGATGTATGTGGAGATGCCGTCGGCCTCGAGCCCGCGGGCCTTGGCGAGGAGATCCGCGTGGCTGCGAGTCACACCGTCGGTTCCCATGCAGCCGACGACCGTGGTCACCCCGGCGCTGACGATGTCGCTGACGAGGATCTCCGGGGTGCGGTTGGCATATCCGCCTTCACCGCCGCCACCGGCGATGTGGACGTGCGGGTCGATGAACCCCGGCACGACGGTCAGACCGCGGGCATCGATGACAGAGGCATTTGGAAGGTCGGACACCGCTTCGACGGGAATCTCACCGATGTAGGTGATCTGCTGCCCCTCGATGAGAATATCCTGTTGACCGAGTCGTTCCGGGGCGAAGACTTCGGCCCCTTGCAGCAATGTCACCATGTCATGTCCTCTCCTTGTCGTGGCTAACCAGGTATGAACCCCTTGCCGTCGACCTTCGGGATGGCAGTGAGGAGCTTCCGTGTATAGGGATGGTTCGGATCGTTCCAGATCTGTTCCGTCGAACCGACCTCGACGATCCTACCTGCCTCCATCACTGCGACTCTGTCCGCGATATCGCGAACGATCGAGAGATCGTGGCTGATAAAGATCATCGAGGCCCCGGAGTCGATGGCGAGGTCGCGCATCATTCGAGCGATCCGTGCCTGGAGGAACGCATCGAGTGAGGCGATGGGTTCATCACCGACGAGCACCTTCGGACCTGCAGCCAGGGCTCGAGCGATGGCGATGCGCTGCCTCTGTCCGCCGGAGAACGAATGCGAATAGCGCTGTGCGGAGTCGGTCGGCAGGTCGACGGCGTCCAACAGCGTTTCGACGGTCCACGTGCCCTCAGGATTGAGGGCCAGCGCATCGTCGAGCTGGTCGCGGATGCGCCGGCGCGGGTTGAGAGACGCGTAGGGATTCTGGAAGACCATCTGAATCCCGAGCAGTTCCTTCGCTCTCTTCTTCAGACCGAGGGCTCTGACCGGGTTGCCATCGAAGGTGATGGAGCCGGCCGCGAGTTTCTCCAATCCGCAGATGAGTTTGGCCAGCGTCGATTTGCCGCAGCCGGATTCGCCGACGAGTCCGAGCACTTCCGACCGACCCAGCTGCAGAGACACTCCGTTGACCGCCCGGAAGCGACCTCCGCCGTCGAGCTTGTATTCGCATGCCACGGAATCGAGTTCCAGGAGCGGAGCACCTGTTTCGGGGGAGTGAGCGGTGGGGGTGGCCGGGGACTGGTCGATCGATGTCATGGGGAGACCTCCGCTTGTGGCAGCGATTCGATGAGCGAACGCGTGTATTCGTGTTGAGGAGCGGTGATGACAGCCTCCCGTTCACCGGTTTCGACGACGACACCGTTCTTCATGACGACGATGGTGTCCGCGACCGAGGAGAGCACTCCGAAGTCGTGGGTGACCAGCAGCACCGCGAGGTCGAGATCGTCGCAGAGTTCGCGCAGCAGGCGGAGGATGCCCGCCTGAACGGTGACATCGAGTGCCGTGGTCGGTTCGTCGGCGATGAGGACCTTGGGGTCGCAGATGATCGCTGAGGCGAATGCGATTCGCTGCAGCTGTCCGCCGGAGAACTGGTGTGGGTATTTCTTCACCGCTTCTTCTGGATGCGGAACCCTGGTTCGGCCGAGGATCTCGATGGCCTTGGCCAGGGCGGCTCTCTTCGACACCTTCTGGTGGTGGCGAAGGTGGTCGGTGATCTGGTCGCCGACAGTGAGCATGGGATGGAACGCTGAGGCCGGATCCTGGAAGACCATCGACAGCTGCACTCCGCGCAGGCGGTTGTGCTGTTTGGCGGGCATTCCCACCAGTTCGACTCCATCGAAGTCGATGCTTCCGCTCAGCTCCGCGCCTGCAGGGGAGAGTCCCATTACGGCGAGACCGGTCTGGGTCTTACCGGAACCTGAGGCTCCTGCGACGCCTGTGATGCGACCTGCTTCGAGGTCGAAGGAGACGTCCTTGAGGATATGAGTGGTCTTCTTCCCTGAGGTGACCGACAGATTGAGGTCTCTGATGCTGATCATGCTCATGAGGTCGTCTCACCGACTTCCTGGGCGGTATGCGGGTCGAGAGTGTCGCGCAGACTGTCGCCGATGAAGTTGAACGCCATGACGATGGTGAGGATGCAGAGTCCGGGGAAGAACGCGATCCACCAGGCCGCGAACTGAGAGACTCCTTCGCTGATCATCGCGCCCCAGTCCGGCGTCGGCGGAACGGCGCCGAGAGACAGGAACGACAGACCGGCCATCGTGAGGATCGCCGAACCGACATCGAGGGTGGCGAGCACAACGACCGGGGAGATGACGTTCGGTGCGATTTCGCGGGCCAGTGATCGGCCCGCACTGAATCCGAGCAGGCGTCCGGCGATGACGTACTCGCTGCCGCGCGCCGTCATCACCAGCGATCTGGTGACACGGGCGTAGGACGGCCACGAGACGAGCAGGATCGCGATGATCGCGTTCTTCAGCCCCGGTCCGAGGGCGGCTGCGATGACCATGGCGAGGATGATGGTGGGGAAGGCGAACACGAGATCGGCGATGCGCATGATGATCTCGTCGACAGCTCGACCGAAGTATCCGGCGATGGCGCCGAGCACCGAGCCCAGCAGTGCCGAACAGATGACGACGAACACCGCGGCGGGCAGGGTGGTGCGGGCGGCGACGAGGATGCGGGAGAGCACGTCCCGACCCAGTGTGTCGGTGCCGAGAAGATTCTCACCGTTGGGAGCCGACAGCCGCGGGAAGTTCTGCGCCAGAGGATCGAACGGGGCCAGCAGCGGTGCGAAGATCGCCACGAGCAGCCAGATCACGAGGATCCCGGCTCCCACGAATCCCAGCGGAGTGCGCAGGGCCTTCGGGAAGCGGATCTGCCACCTCTTCCGTCCGGGGTCGACGGGATCGCGGCGGGCCGCCTCGGTGATGGGGGCATTGGTGGGCTGTTTCGGGGTGCCGATGCTCATCTCACCCTCACTCTCGGATCCACGAAGCCGTAGATCAGGTCGACGATGAAGTTCACGAGGATGTAGACGATGCCGATGACGAGGCCGACGCCCATGATGACAGGCAGGTCGAGCGTCGTCGCTCCGCGGTAGGCGTATTGGCCGAGTCCGTTCCAGGCGAAGACGGTTTCGGTCAGCACCGCACCGGAGAGCAGAGAACCGAACGCCAGACCGACGACGGTGATGATCGGGACCAAGGCGCCGCGGAAGATGTATTTGAAGACCACTGTCCGTGCCGGCAGGCCCTTCGCCTTGGCCGCAGTGACGTAGTCGAGCCGGATGATGTCGAGAACGCTGGAGCGGCTGAACCGGGTGAGCAGACCGATGGTGAAGAGCGCGAGAACGCACGAGGGCAGGACGAGGTGGCCCAGCGCGTTGGCGAACGTCGCCATCTGACCCGCCAAGAGGGAGTCGACGGTGTAGAGGCCGGTCACCTTCGGCGGCGGGGTGATCCAGGGGTCGAGTCGTCCGGCGCCGGGGACGACTCGCAGCTGGAAGAAGAACACGAAGTAGGCGACGGTGGCGATCCAGAACGTCGGCGCCGAGATGCCGATGAGGCTGAGGGTGCGGATCGCGTGGTCGACGATGCTGTTCTGTTTGAGAGCGCTGAGCAGACCGAGCAGCAGTCCGAGGAGGACGGAGATGAGAATCGCTCCGATGCCGAGTTCGATCGATGCGGGGAAGACCTGACCGATCGAGGCGAGCACGGGCGTGCGGGTCTGGTTGGAGACGCCCAGATCTCCTTGGAGCAGATTGCCCAGGTAGGTGAAGTACTGGACGAGGAGCGGCTGGTCGAGGCCGAGCTTCTCCCGTGTCTGCGCGACGATCTCCGGATCTGCTGCCGCCCGGTCGCCGAGGATGGCCGCGACCGGGTCGGTGGGCACGAGGTTGGTGAGCAGGAACGTCACCACGGTCACGCCCCAGATCAGGATGATCGAGATCCCGATCCGGATGAGGATGAATCGGAGGAGCGGGTGGAGCTTCGGCGGTTTGATCCGCTGCGCCGCGTCCGTCTCACCAGAGGCGGACGCGGCAGGAGCATCGTGCGGCGCTGTGGTGGCTTCCGCCATCCTCACTCTGCCTTTGCGAAGTCGAACGAGACGTCGGCGTTGGACACGAATTTCGTGATGCCCGAACCGACGGCGATGGTGCTGACCGGCTGGACGAGCGGGATCCACACCGCGGTGTCGGTGGTCGCCTTAAACAGCTTCGCGTAGGCGGCGTCGCGGGCATCGCCCTTCGCCTCGGCCGCTTCGTCCGCAAGTTTCTTCAGCTTCGGGTCGTCCTTCCAGTTCACGCGATCGGCGACGTCGCCGCCGGGAATGAAGACGTTGTAGTTCGTCGGATCGGGGAAGTCCGCGCCCCAGGTTCCGATGCCCATCGGCTGTTTGGCCGAGCGGAAGCCGTCGAGCTGAGTCGAGCTCGGGGCCGGCTTGAGGTCGAGGTTGATATCGGCCTCCTTCAGCTGTGCCTGCAGGGTCTCGGCGAGCTGCGCGAGGTCGACTCCGTTGACGGCCTGGTCACTCGAGTAGTGGAAGGGAACCTTCTCACCGTCGTAGCCGGCCTTCTTCAGCAGCTTCTTCGCCTTTGCGAGGTCGCGTTCGGGTGCTTGGTCCTTCGGGACGGCACCGACGAACTCGTTCGGTACGAGGCTGGCCATCCGCTGCGATCCCTTACCGGCGAGGTCGGTGAGCTTGTCGTAGTCGATCGCCGCCATGACGGCCTTGCGGAAGTCCGGGTCTGCTGCTGGGCCGCCGATCTTCTCATCCGTGTTGTTGAAGATGTAGAGGCTGCGAGTCGAGGGCAGGCTGGAGATCTTGCCCATCGACTCATCGATCTGCTTCGCCTGATCGGCGTTGAGGTCGAAGGCGACCTGCGCCTGACCCGACTGGATATCGGTCAGCTGCGTCTCGGCGGAGACATTGCGCAGCACCACTCGCTTGTACTTCGGTTCGGGACCGTTGTAGTGCTCGTTCGCGGTCAGCACGACCTGGCTGTCGGCGTCGTACTTCTCCACCTTGTACGGTCCCGAGCCCTGGGAGTTCTCATTGAGGAACTGTTCGGCACCGTCGTTCTCGTCCGTGGTTCCCTCGTTCTCCTTGACGACCTTCGAATTGACGATGCCGATCGAGGAGTTGGGGAGGATGTAGGGCAGTGCGGGGTTGGGTTCTGCGCTGGTGAGCGTGACCGTCTTGTCGTCGACCTTCTTCACCTTGACTCCGTCGAGGAAGAAGGAGGGGTTGCCTTTGATGCCCTGAAGACGTTCGAAGGAGAAGACGATGTCGTCGGCGGTGACGGGATCGCCGTTGGAGAATTTCGCGTCCTCGTCCTTGAGGGTCAGCGTCATCTCCTTGTCGTCCTCGGACATCTCGTACGAGCAGAGTCCGTCGGTCGGCTTGGTGAGGTCACCGTCCTCGAACTCGAGAGCCGTCTGATAGATGGCGTTGTCGATCGTCGACCCGGTGAACTCGAATTGTCGATGGGGGTCGATCGTCTTGAGGTTGAAGGCGGTCTCGGCCACGATCGTGTCGCCGGCACCGCCGGCTTCGTCGGAGCCGCCGCCGCAGGCAGCGAGCCCAGCGGTCAGTGCGAGGGTGGAGCAGATTGCGACGAGATTGCGGGACAGGCGCCTCATGTGTGATCTCCCTAACAGTAAGTGTTGTGAGTCACATTAAGGGCGAAACGCCTGCCATGCAATTCAACCTGCCACAAAGCTCGCGGATTTCCACTGTGTCTTTCCGCCAACGTCTCGACCGGCGAGATGAGACTTCTGATCTGCGACTTCTGTCGGCAGTCGTCAGACCCATCGTTCGCCGGCCGAGCCCGCACAGCGGAGATACGCGCGGGCTACTCGGAGCTGAAAGGAGAAAGTCCGAGGGCCGCGTCTGTATCGGTATGAGATCGGGCGACATCCTCGGTGGTCCAGTCGGTGCGATCGAGGTCGGGGACCGCCTCGGCGATCTGTGACTTCCAGCCGCCGTGCCACTGGGCGGGGAAGGCCCGCTCGAGCAGATCGAACATGATCGGCACCGCTGTCGACGCTCCGGGGGAGGCTCCGATGAGACCCGCGATCGATCCGTCGGCGGAGACGATGAGCTCGGTGCCTTGTTGCAGGACGCCGATCTTGTTCGGGTCCGGTTTGACCAGCTGCGCTCTCTGCCCGGCGGGCAGCAGCGTCCACTCGTTGCGTCGGGCCCGTGGGAAGAAGCGCTGCAGCTGAGCGAACTTCCGTGTCGGGCTGGCCGCGAGTTCCCTGACGAGGAATGACACGAGGTCGAGGTTCTGCAGGCCAGTGGCGGCAATGACATGGAGATTGTCGGGTCGAACAGTCGTGAAGAAATCCGAGAGCCGACCGTGCTTGAGCAGCTTCGTGCTGAATGTCGCATACGGACCGAACATCAGATGCTCCTCGCCGTCGACGACGCGCCGGTCCAGATGCGGCACCGACATCGGCGGAGCGCCCACGTCGGCCTGACCGTAGACCTTGCCCTCATGCCGGGCGACGACCGAGGGAGCCGCACACCGATAGAAGGCGGCACCGACAGGCAGGACCGCATACCCGCGGATTTCGGGTACCTTCGCTTTCTGCAGGAGTCTGAGCGCGAAGCCGCCCGCCCCGACGAAGACGGTGCCTGCTCGAACGGAAAACGGTCCCATCGACGACGAACCCGTGATCGACCATCCGTTTGCCTCCCGCTCGATCCCGGTCACCCCGTGACCGGTGAGCACCTCGGTGGAACCGACCGTGAGCAGAGCTCGAGTCAGGGCACCGAAATCGACGTCGGTGCCGCCGAGGTGTCGGGCAGCGGCGATCGGTTCGCCGTCGTCGACCCGACCCTCCATCGTCAGCGGCGCCCACTGGGCAATGGTGTCCGGATCCTCTGTGTGCTCCATCTCCGCGAACAGGGGATCGGCGCGCAGAGTGTCGACACGGCGGCGCAGATAAGCGACATCGTCACGACCGAACACAAGGTTCATATGCGGAGTCGTGTGAATGAAATCCGTCGGATCGAGCACGCCCTGCCGAACGAGATGTGCCCACCATTGCCGGGTGAGGTGGAACTGCTCGGCAATGTGTCGCGGCTTCGATCCGTCCGCGGGATCGGGCATGTAGTTGAGTTCGCAATACCCCGAATGTCCGGTGCCAGCATTGTTCCACGCCTCGCTGCTCTCTCCGGCTGAGTCCGTGGCCTTCTCCAGGACGAGGATCCGCAGATCGGGATCGAGCAGGGTCAGCATCGAGCTCAGCGTTGCGGACATGATGCCTGCGCCGATGAGGACGACGTCGGCATCCGGAAGCTGATTGGTGTGCGTGGGGTTAGCGGTCATGTTCTCACCATGCGCCTACGCGAATCATCCGTCCAATGAGTGATCGGATATGTATGATCCGAATATGGAACGATCATCCGATGCTCGGACGGCGCCGCTGACGGCGCTGCGGGAACTCGTCGAACTGGCTGATCAGGACGGTCACCTGACCGAGGCGGCGGCCGCCCTCGGCATACCCCAGTCCACGATGAGTCGACGGATCCACGCACTCGAGCGCCACCTCGGCATGGCATTGACCGTCCCGCGCGGTCGCGCCATCGGTCTGACGACGGCGGCCATCGATCTCGTGGGCGCGGTGCGTGCCCCGCTGAGGGAGATCGATGCGGCATTGGTCGATCTCGCCGAGGCGGCCGATCCCGAACACGGCAGGATCAGGTTCGGGTTTCCCCTGACGATGGGTGCCGGTGAGGTGCCCGATCTGCTCGCGGTCTTCAACCGCGAACATCCGGGCATCCGCCTCGACCTCAAACAGGCTCACGGCGCCGAACTCGTCGCTGACCTGCAGGCGGGCACCCTCGATCTGGCGATCATCATTCCGCCTCCACCCGAGGTCAACCATGAGGTGCTCGCGCGGCAGACGATCATCGCCGCCCTGCCCGATACGCACCCGCTGGCGGGAGCACGCAGCATCAGCCTGGACCGGCTCGCCGACGAGGAGTTCATCTCCACTCCTGCGACCTACAACCTCCGGGAGCTGACGGATCAGTGGTGCCGGGACAGCGGCTTCGACTCGCAGGTGAAGATCGAAGTCACCGAATTCTCGACGATCCGCGAATTCGTCGGCCGCGGAATGGGAGTGGCACTGATCCCACCTGCGGTGCGCCCGGTCGAGGGAATCACCGAGGTGGCTCTGGACGGTCCCGCTCATGCTCGTGAGATCGCCCTGTGCTCAGCCGTCCGCAGGCCCGGCCGTGTGGTCGAGCATCTGCGCGACTTCATCCGCGAAAACGCGGCGAACTGGTCGAACGAGGACTGATCCTCACGCGCGGGTCCGCGCCAGCAGGTAGACGAAGTACGGGGCGCCGATGAGGGCGACGATGAGTCCGGCCGGGATCTGCGCCGGCGCGATGACCGTGCGCCCCAGGGCGTCGGCGACGACGAGGCCGACGGACCCGAGAAGCATTGCTGTGGGCACGACCCGGGCATGACGGGCGCCGACCAGGGCCCGTGCAGCATGCGGAGCGACGAGACCGATGAATCCGACGACACCGACGGCCGACACACTCACCGCCGCGAGGATGGCCGCCGTGATGAGCACGGCGAGGCGTACCGGTTCCCGCGGAACCCCGACCAGCCGCGGGGTGTCATCGTCGAGCGCGAGCAGATCGAGTTCGCGCGTCCACACGAACGCCAGCGGCACGGCGACGAGCAGAGCGAGCGCCACCGGCGCGATATCGGCCCAGGTCCGTCCGTACGTCGAACCGGAGAGCCAGGTGAACAGGGCCGGAGTGTCCCAGGGATTTGCGCGGACGAGGAACAGCGTGGTCAGGGCCGTGAAGCCGAACCACAGGCCGATGCCGATGAGGACGAGGCGGTCCGTGTTCATCCCGCCCCGCCACGAGAGTCCGTAGACGATGGCGAAGGCGAGAAGCGCACCGACGATCCCGACCGCAGAGACGAGGCCGACCCCGGCGCCGGGAATGAGGGTGACGACGATGACGGCACCAAGACCGGCCCCGCCGGTGATGCCGAGCAGTCCAGGCTCGGCCAGAGGGTTGCGCGCGCTGGCTTGGACGAGGGTGCCGGAGAGTCCGAGCGCTGCACCGGCTGCCAGAGCCGCGGCGACTCGGGGCGCACGCGAATCGAAGGCGAAGTCGATGACGGACGCCGCCCGGTCCTGCAGCCACAGCAGCGCATCGCCGAGGAGGTAGAACCGCTCCCCGGTGAGCAGACCGAGAACGGCGACGGCGATGAGGACCAGGACGCCGGCAGCGATGACGAGACCGGCCCGGCGGGGACCGATCACCGTCGAATTCGCCGCCGAGGTGGTCGTCGCCGGTGATGCCGTGCGCATCGACCGCGCCAGCAGAACGAGGACGATCGCCCCGAGCACGGTCGTCGTGACTCCCGAGGGCAGGGTGATCGCCTCGGTGGCGCCGACGATGGCGCGCAGCAGCGCGTCGGCGACGATGACGATGATCGCGCCGATGAGCCCGGCGGACGGAAAGAGCACGGCATGACGCCCGAGGCCCGGTACGATGCGGGCCAGCAGCCTGGCGATGACCGGAGCGCAGAGACCGACGAAGCCGATCGGACCGGCCAGGGTCACCGCAGTGGCGGTGAGCATAACGGCGAGGAGGATGCCGAGAGTCCGAGTCGACCGAATCGGGACGCCGAGCACGGAGGCGGCATCGTCGCCGAGGCCGAGCAGATCCAGACGCCTCGACAGCAGGATCGCACCGGCGGCGATGACAGCGATGACCGGAATGCTGCGCAGCGCGGCGGTGCCGTCGAGCTGATTGAGAGTGCCCGAACCCCAGGAGAAGAGACTCGTCGTCTCTTCGGCGAAGAGGATGAGCAGAGTCGAGGTCCCCGCCTGCAGTGCCATCGCCGTTGCCGTGCCCGCCAGTACGAGCCGAGTCGTCGACGCGCCGGCGCCTCCAGCCAGACCCAGGACCAGGGCCGCGGCGAGCAGACCGCCGAGGAAGGCGACCCCGCCCGAGGCCCAGATCGGAATCGCAATGCCGAAGGCCGTGACCACGGTGACGGCGAAGTATGCCCCACCGGTGACCGCCAGGGTGTCCGGCGACGCCAAGGGGTTACGCGCGAGCGACTGGAACAGGGCACCGGCAACGCCCAAGGCGATGCCGACGAGGATCCCTGCCCCCACGCGCGGCAGCCGGGACCCCAGCAGGATGTCACGGGCACTGGGGCCATCCTCGGCGGGGGAGAGTGTGCCGGTCACGGCACTGAACAGCTCTCTGATGCCGATGCCCGAGGTCCCCTGTGTGATGTGCCAGGCGGAGGCGATGACGAGGATGGCGACGAGCCCGAGCAGGGCGGCGGCGGTCGAGAGAGCACCGACGACACCGCGACCGCGCACCGGAACCACGGTCGGTTCCGGTGTCGCTGTCGTCGGGCTGGGCGTCATCTGGCGGGTCAGGGGAGAGGCCACGGATTACTTCGTCAGAGCGTCGACGTAGGCGTCGAGGGCTTTCTCGGAGGACTTGGGTCCGCCGAAGGTCCAGATCCCTGCGGGGAAGGCCGTGGTGCGGTCGTCCTTCACGGCGGGAATGTTCGCCCAGATGTCGTTCTTCTTCAGCAGCTCGACATAGTCCTCGGACTCGGGGTCCTCGGTTCCGGTGTAGAAGAAGTTCGCGTCGCCGACCTTCGAGATGCCTTCGATATCGGTCTGTCCCAATCCGTACGCGGGGTCGACCTCACCGGTCCATGCGTTCTTCAGGCCCAGCTCCTCGCCGAGTTCGCCGATGAGCGAACCCTGGCCGAAGGGGCGCAGCGCCACATTCGAACCGTTGACCCAGCCGTCGAAGTAGACGAATTCGGTGGTCTCCGGGTCCGCCTCGGCGATGGACTTCTTCGATTCTTCGAGCTTCGCATCGAAATCGGCGAGCACGGTTTCGGCGCGCTCGGTGCGACCGGTCGCCTCGGCGACGGTGGTGAACGTGTCCTTCATGTACTTGACGGGATCCTTGCCGTCGGCGCCGGCCATGGCCATCACGGGGATTCCCTGCTTCTCGAGCTGACCGACGATCTTGTCCTTGCGGTTCGTCGTTTCGATGATGACGAGATCCGGATCGGCCGACAGGATCGATTCGACATTGGGTTCCTGGCGAGTGCCGACGTCGGTGGTGGAGTCGGGCAGCTTCTCCGCCGTGTCCCAGGTGGTGAAGCCCTTCGCATCGGCGACGGCGGCGGGATCGACGCAGAGGGAGAGAAGATCCTCGGTGTACTGCCATTCGAGGGAGACGACCTTCGCCGCCGGCTTGTCCAGTTCGATCTCGTGGCCTGTGTCGTCGGTGACGGTGACCGGAGACGCCGAGGTGGTGCTCGAGTCGTCCGCACACGATGCGGAGGTCTGCCCCTTCGCATCAGCAGGTGCGTCGGTATCGGTGGTGCCGCACCCGGTCAGGGCCAGTGCGCAGACCGCCGTTGCCGATGCGAAGGCGGCGAACGAGGTGCGCGACAGAGGTGTTCTGGTCATGGTGTTCTTTCTGTGAACCGATCGGCGATCGGAGATGAGGTGGTGCGATTTCTGGGTGTGACTGTCAGAAGGTGCGGTGGTGCGCTCAGAGGGCTGCGGCCGGGCGACGAGTCCGTCGGTGGAGGGCTTCGACCCGGACCAGGCCGGTGTCGGCATCGATCCGTGTCGAGATGGGCAGCCCGTAGACCTCGCTCAGCGTCTCGGCGGTGAAGACGTCTTCGCAGGTGCCGTCCGAGCGGATGCGGCCCTGTTCGAGCAGGACCACGTGATCGGCGACGGTGGCGGCATGTTCGAGGTCATGGAGGACGACGCCGACGGCGATGGAGTGGTCATCGGCGAGTTCGCGCATGAGGTCGAGGATCTCCGCCTGGTAGCGCAGGTCGAGATGGTTCGTCGGTTCGTCGAGCAGGAGGACTCCGGTGTCCTGGGCCAGACAGGTCGCCAGCCAGACGCGTTGGAGTTCGCCGCCGGAGAGTTGGTCGACCGGACGGTCGGCCATCGCCATGGTGCCGGTGAGGGAGAGGGCGCGATCGACAGCAGCGCGATCGGCGTCGGTGAGCCCGGCGAAGCGCTTGCGGTGCGGGTGGCGGCCGAAGGTGACGATCTCACGGACGCAGAGACCCGACGGGTGCGGGCGCGACTGGGACAGCAGGGTGACGAAACGGGCGAACTCTCTGGCCGTCAGAGTGCATGATGGAGTGTCTGCGTCAGCCTCGGTGATGACGACATCGCCCGAGGTGATCGGGTGCAGCCGGGCCAGTGAGCGCAGGACGGTGGACTTGCCCGACCCATTGGGTCCGAGCAGGGCGGTGACCCGTCCGGGGACGATCGTCAGGCTCACGTCATGGACGACCTCGGTGCGGTCGTAGCCCAGGTTGAGGCCGGTGGCAGTCAGTGCAATCGCGTTCACAAATGATTAGCCTAACCTAAGTCGACGAGTGGTGGTATAGCTGAGGGACGGAACTCGTTGGTCGAGCGAGGTCTGCGCGGTGCGTCGTTGGCATCCGCCCAGGTGGGACCTCTGGCTGCGATGCAAAGTGTGCTGTGCATCACTTATGTCAGTGGCGGCCGATATGGTGAGCCCGCGACCGTAAGATGGGACCGATCGAGGAGGAGCAGATGAGATTCATCGCCACGGGGGACTGGCAGCTCGGCATGACCGCGCACTACCTCAGCGAAGAGGCACGGCCCAGGTTCCACCGTGCCCGCCTCGATGCCGTTGCCCGCATCGGAGCGCTCGCCGCCGAGAAGAACGCAGAGTTCGTCCTCGTCTGCGGAGACGTATTCGAAACCAACCAGCTCGACCGCGCGATCATCGCCCGCACCTTCGAAGTCCTCAACGCGTTCACCGTCCCGGTCGTGCTGCTTCCCGGCAACCACGACCCCCTGGACGCCGCCTCGATCTATGACTCTCAGGCCTTCTCCTCCCGGGTGCCCTCGCATGTGCATGTCCTGCGCAGCAGCGACCCCTTCACCGTCGTTCCCGGGGTCGAGATCATCGGCGCCCCCTGGTCCTCCAAACATCCCCAAGGGGATCTCGTCGCCGCAGCGACGAAAGACCTCGCCGAGGTGGCTGCCGGTGATATCCGGATCATCGCCGGCCACGGAGCCGTGAGCGTCCTCGACCCCGATCGGGAATCGCTGGCCACCATCGACACCGACCATCTGCAGGCACTGCTGCGCGACGACCGTGCCCAGTTCGTCGCGCTCGGTGACCGGCACGCGACCTTCGAAGTCGCCGACCGCATCTGGTACCCGGGGGCACCGGAAGTGACCTCTCGGCGGGAGACCGATCCGGGCAACGTCCTCGTCGTCGACATCGATGCCGACACCCACCGGGCCGAGGTCGACAAGATCCACGTCGGCACGTGGGCCTTCACCGTCATCGAAGCCGACCTCAACTCCACCGAGGATGTCAGCGAGTTCGAAGAGCGGATGAACGCCGTCCCCGACAAGGACCGCACGGCGGTGTGGCTGATCCTGCGCGGCACTCTGCCGACGGCGGCGAAAGCCCGACTCGACGAACAGCTCGACCACTTCTCCGACCTGTTCGCCCTCGTCTCACTCTGGGAACGGCACATGGACCTGGCCGTCGTCGCCGCCGACGACGACTTCGCCGATCTCGGACTGAGCGGATACCTGCAGGAGACCCTCGACGAACTCTCCACACGAGCCACAGCAGACGACGACTCAGCAGCCACGGCCCAAGACGCACTCGGCCTGCTCTTCCGATTCGCCAGGAGCGGCTCATGAGACTCCATTCCATCCGCCTCATCGACTACCGCGCCATCAGCGACGCCACCGTCGACTTCAGCTCCGGAGTGACGATCGTCGAAGGCCCGAACGAGGTCGGGAAGTCCTCGATCCACCAAGCCATCACACAGCTGCGTGAGGACAAGGACAGCTCCCGCAAGGCCAGCGTCAAAGACACCCAACCGGTCGGCTCCGACGTTGGTCCACGGGTCAACCTGCACCTGAGCACCGGGGACTACGAACTCCGATACAGCAAACGCTGGATCAAACAGCCCTTCACCGAACTGAGCATTCTCAAGCCTGTGCCTGAACAGCTCAGCGGCAACGAGGCACACGAAAGATTCTTGGCGATCCTCGACGAAACCGTCGACGTCGACCTGCTCGATGCCCTCGACGTCGCTCAGGGACGCAGCCTCGATCAGGCGTCCTTGGCCGAGATCAAGGCACTGCACGGCGCTCTGGGCGAGGCCGGGGATGAGCCGGCCGACCACGATGCCTTCCTCGACCGAGTCGAATCCGAATACCTGAGGTTCTTCACGGCCAAAGGCAAAGAGACCGGTGAACTGCGCAGACTCACCGAGCAGCTTCCCGCCGCCGAAGAACAGTATCGTGATTTGGTGGCTCGCAGCGCCGACATGGACGCGCTCGTCGACCGACATGCTCGAGCAACTGAGCGGCTGAAGGGTGTGCGTGCCCAACTGGAGTCGGCCGTGACCGAACGCAAAGACGCTGAGGCAGCCGTGCAGGCTGTGTCCGGGCTCAAGACCGAACTCGACCGTGCGCTCGAACGCGCAAGCGCCGCGCAGAGAGAACGACAGCGTGCCGAGGAGGCACGTGACCGTCGCCAGGCACTCATCACTGAGGTCGCCTCGGCTGAAAAGGCAGTGAAGACTGCCGACGCCGCACTCGAGAAGGTCACGGCCGCACAGCAGGAAGAGGACTCGACTCTCGCCGAAGCGCAGAAGAGCCTCGAGGCCAGACAGGCCGAACTCGTCGGCGCGCAGGACCAGGCGAAGAGCGCATCTGCCGAACTCGCTCGTGTCCGCGCACGCAGAGAGGTCGACACTCTGCGGAAGAGACTGACCGATATCCGTCAGCAGGAACATCGTGTCGCCGAAGCGAAAGCGACGATCGGGTCGATCATCGTGACCGCGAAGGACGTTGAGAAACTCGGAGGACTGTTCACCGAGCTGCGCATCGCGCAGAACGCGAAGACCGCGGCCGCCGCACAGATCGTCGCCCGCCGCCTCGGCGACACCGCCGTGAGCATCGACGGAACCGATGTGTCGAAGGGATCCGCCGAGGAATTCGCCGTAACCTCGGAGCTGCAGATCCTCGTCGACTCCGTCGTCGACATCACCGTGCGTCCGGGACAGTCACCGGCCGAACTCGACCGGGCCCTCGACTCCGCGCAGATCATTCTCGACGCGGAACTCGACCGGCTCGGCGTGACCACACTTGAACAGGCACGCGAACGCAGCGAGGTGCGCACCGATGCCGAAGCCGTGCTGGCCGAAGCCTCATCGACTCTGCGGGTGCTCATCGGCGACGACGACCGTGACGGACTCGATGCCGCACTCACTCGAGCCGAACACCTGGCGGGGGACCCTGCTGATACCAGCGGAACCGCCGCATCGATCGACGACCTCGAAGCACGAGTCGAATCGACGTCGGCCGCCGTTGACGATGCGACCGAACAGGTCGAGACGGCCAGGACCGGGCTCGAACGCATTCGCACCGACCGGGATGAGGCACGTGTGGCAGCCGTGCGCGCACAGTCGACGCGCGAACAGGCGGCGACGACGCTGCAGAACCTCAGCACCCGCCTGAGCGCGGACAGGGAAGCGAACTCCGATGAGTCCCTCGACGAAGCCCTGACTGCCGCTGCGGCGACACTGACACAGTTGGAGGCCCAGGCCGCTGCCGCACGCTCCGCTTACGAGGCCGCCGATCCGGAGACTCTCGAGATGCGACTGCAGAACGCTCTCCAGCTCGTCGACAGCAAGCAGAAGCAGCAGGAGAAGGACCGGCAGGAGGTCGATCAGCTCTCGGCTCTCATCGATGATCGTGCGGCCGAAGGCATCTACGACAAGCTCAAAGCCGCAGAGCAGAACGTGGAGTCCATTCGGTCAAAGCTGGCTCGCATGCAGCGGCAGGCAAATGCGATCCGACTGCTGCGCGACACCGTGCTCGCACACAAGGAAGAGGCTCAGCGGAGGTACGTCGCCCCGTTCAAGGAGGCGATCGAGAAGCTGGGTCGGGTGATCTTCGGCCAGGGGCTGTCGGTGGAGATCTCCGAGAATCTCGAAATCGTCTCCCGCACGCTCGACGGACGCACCGTGGCCTTCGACGCGCTCTCGGGTGGGACGAAGGAGCAGCTGGCGCTCATCGGCCGACTCGCCGTCGCCACCCTCGTCGATGCGGATGCCGGAGCCCCGGTCATCCTCGACGATGCCTTCGGCTTCTCCGATGAGCAGCGCCTGGCCGCCCTCAACGTCATCCTCGGCAATGTCGGCCGCACGGCCCAGGTCATTCTGCTCACCTGTCAGCCCGACCGCTTCGCCTCCATCGGCGGCGCCGAAACCGTCAGCCTGGGCTGAACCTCGGCGTCCAGTCTCGGCGTCGACAAGGAAGCATGCGTTAACCTGGGGGTCATGAGCGAGAAGACCTATGCCGATGAAGTCATCGTCCGCTGCTCCGGCGGCGGGTACTACCGCACTCGCTGGATTCCGCTGGTGTCATTCAAATCCATCCGCTTCGGTGCGTATCGCTTCCAACATCGCCCGGTCCACGGCCGATGGGAGATGGCAGACATCGTTGAGGACGACGAACAGACTCCGGAGATCATCAGCGAGGCAGACAAGTATCCGGCATCCCGCGTCCCCTGACGGACGCTGACGTGACCCGAATGATCGAGTTGCGGCCGATCCGTGTCGAATTCTGCCGCTCAGAATCCGGCACGGAACGTCCGGAACTTGAGGCGGCTGCCTTCAGTCTGCGGGAGCGGCCGTCGGCTCAGCAGCCGCCTTCGCCGCTTGGGCGGCTTCGACGGCATCGGCGCGGATGGTCCGTCGCAGGATCTTGCCCGAACTCGTCTTCGGCAGCTGATCGATGAACGTCACCTGGTGCGGAGCCTTGTAGGAAGCGAGCTTCTGCCGGCAGAATGACATGATCTCCTCAGCGGTCGCCTCGGCGCCGGGCTGCAGGGTGACGAAAGCCGACACATCCTCGCCGCGGTAGTCATCGGGGATGCCCACGACAGCTGCCTCCTGGATGGCCGGGTGCATATAGAGCACATCCTCGACTTCCCGCGGCCAGACCTTGAAGCCGGAGGCATTGATCATGTCCTTCTTCCGGTCGACGATGAACAGCCACCCGTCTTCATTCATGAACCCGACATCGCCGGTGTGCAGCTCGCCGTTGGGGATCTGCTCCGCGGTGGCCTGCGGGTTGTTGAGGTAACTGGAGACCACCTGCGGTCCGGAGATCGCAACCTCTCCGACCTCCCCGGGGCCCATGGGCTGACCGTGGTCATCGAGGATGCGGATCATCACATCCGGCTGCGGCAGACCGCAGGCGAGGTTCCCGCTGTCCGGGTCGACCGGGGCTTGGAATCCATGCGGCACGGTGGCGACCTGGGCGCAGGTCTCCGACAGGCCGTAGCCCTGACCGACATAGATCTCGGCACGCTCTTCGAACTTGTTGACCAGTCCTTCGGGCAGCGGTGCACCGCCGGACATGAGAGATTTGAAGGATGCGAACTTCTCGGCGCTGAAGTCGGGATGCGCCATCATCGCCGTGTAGATCGTGGCCGGGCCGGCCATGTACGCAGGCTTCTCCCGATCACACAGAGCGATGAGCGAACCGGGTTCGAAACGATAGTTGAGGATGAGCCGGGCACCACCGGCCACGGCCGCAAGGAACTGGCAGATGAATCCGGTGATGTGGAACAGGGGAGCCAGCGAGACATAGCCGTCGCCGGGACCCAGGATCGGGTTGCGCAGGCAGTACCGCGAGTTGCTCGAGATATTCGCATGAGTCGCCGCCGCTCCCTTCGACCGTCCCGAGGTGCCGGACGTGTAGGCGATGAGACCGAGGTCCGACGGAGCAGGGGAGTGCGGGGTGAAATCGGTATCGAGGTTGTCCTCCACCGCCTCTGAGAACGCAAAACGTCCTTCGGCCGGCGGCAGGTCCTCGAAGCGCGGCAGCTTGTCGAACATCGCATAGATTGCATCAGGGCCATCCGTCTGGAAGCTCCGGTCATCACTGAGCACAACCAGCGGCAGGTCCGACGTATAGTCCTTGACCCGGTCGAGATAGGCAGCCTGAGAGACGATGAGCCCTTTGACCTCGGAGTCGGCGAAGATGTGCTCGAGCTCGCCGCGGTACATGGGGTTGAGGGGGACGACGGCGCCTCCGGCCTTCCAGATCCCATAGGTGGAGATCACGAACGCGGGGGTGTTCTGATCATAGATGCCGACACGGTCGCCGGGCTTGATCCCCTGGGCCGAGAGGAAGGCAGCGAAAGCTGTCGACCACCGGTCGAACTCCGCCCAGGTCAGGGTGAATCCGTAGTAGTTGATGCCCTCCTCGTCGCCACGGGCGTCGACCGTGTCAGCCAGATCGGCCAAGGGCGTGGAATCCGGCAGCACATAGGGCTCCTGAGCGAGATCGCCCAAAGTGGTGATCCATGGGCGATCCTCAAACCAATTGTTCGTCATTGAACATCCTTTCGCAGGCTGTTCCGGGCCCGTGCACACTGCTGCGGCCCCGGTGGGGTCTCACTGTATCGCGGAAGAGTCGACCTCAGCCGCGGTATTTCCTGATCTCATTGCGGGCGATGGAGCGCTTGTGCACTTCATCCGGTCCATCGGCCAGACGCAGGGTGCGCATATGCGCCCACATCCGGGCCAGTGGGAAGTCCTCGGTGACGCCACCGCCGCCGTGGACCTGAACCGCCCGATCGATGACCTTCAGCGCCATCGTCGGTGCGACAACCTTGATCTCAGCGATCTCGTTCTTCGCCACCTTGTTGCCGTACTTGTCCATCATGTACGCGGCGTGCAGGGTCAGCAGCCGAGCCTGATCGATCTCGATCCGGGACTCGGCGATCCAGTCTTGGATGTTCGCCCGATTCGACAGCTTCTCACCGAAAGTCACGCGAGATTCTGCGCGCTTGACCATGAGTTCGAGCGCCCGCTCGGCGGCTCCGATGGCACGCATGCAGTGGTGGATCCGGCCCGGACCCAGGCGCGCCTGACTGATGGCGAAGCCTTCGCCCTCGCCCTTGAGAATGTCCTTGAACGGCACGAGCACGTTCTCGAAGATGATCTCGGCATGGCCCTCCCGGTCGGCGTAGCCGTACACGGGCAGGTTGCGCACAACGGTGACTCCGGCGGCATCGATCGGCACGACGAGCATCGACTGCTGACGGTGCACCTCGGCGGTGGGATCGGTCTTTCCCATGACGATGAGCACCCGGCAGTTCGGATGCATCGCGTTCGACGCAAACCACTTGCGCCCATTGAGCACGAATCCGTCGTCGGTGCGCTCCATGCTCATCTCGACGTTCGTCGCATCGGAGCTGGCTACGGCCGGCTCCGTCATGGCAAACGCCGAAGCAATCTCGCCCTCGAGCAGGGGCCCCAGGTACTTCTCCTTGTGCTCATCCGTGCCGAAGACCGTGAATACCTCCATATTGCCGGTGTCCGGCGCATTGCAGTTGATCGCTTCCGGGGCGATCTCCAGGCTGCGCCCGGTGATCTCGGCCAATGGAGCGTATTCGAGGTTCGTCAGCCCGGGTCCCCATTCCGGGTGCGGGTGGAAGAGGTTCCACAGGCCCTGCTTCTTCGCTTCGGCTTTGAGGTCTTCGAGGATCTGCGGCTGTGTGTGGGGACTGGCCGCCGCGGCCATCTGCTCGGCGTAGACCGGCTCGGCCGGGTAGACGAATTCGTCCATGAAGGCGTTCAGACGCTCCTGATACTCGCGTCCGCGTTCGCTGATTTCCAACACGTGGGCTCCTTGCTTCTCGGTGGGTCTCACACTGCTGTGAGGTCTGGTCTCAGGCGAGTCTCACCCGCTGGTGGGGCTCGGTGTCACTGTTCACTGAGTCGGGCTTGGTATCGGGACATTCCGCGCAGCCAGCGGTCGTAGTCGCTGCCTTTCATCCGGTACATCTCGAGCACTTCGGGGTGCGGCAGGATGAGGAACTGCTCGTTCTCAACGGCGTCGAGAACGATGGCGGCCACCTCGGCGGGTTCCAGGACGGTCCCGGCTGAGGTCACGGCCTTCTGGGCGGCGCCGCCGGCGGGTCCGGCGTCGTCGAGCAGATTCGTGTTCACTCCCATCGGGCAGACCACCGAGGCGCGGATTCCGTCGTCGCGGTAGGTCATGGCCAACCATTCCGCGAATCCGACTGACGCATGCTTGGTCACCGAATATGCGGCCGAGCCGATCTGCGTGAGCAGCCCTGCCGCCGAGGCGGTGGCGACGAAATACCCGGAACCGGCCTCTTGCCAACGGGGGACGAGTGCCTGCGCGGCGCGGATATGGGCGCGCATGTTGACGTCGATGATCGCGTCCCAGTCGGCGTCGGATTCTCCGAGCATCGATGGACCGATGATTCCGGCATTGGCGAAGTACAGATCGATCCCGCCGAGGCTGTCGTCGGCAGAATCGATGAGCGCACCGATTCCTTCGACCGATGACACGTCCCCTGTCCACGCGAATGCCGAGGTGCCGAGTACGGCGGCGGTGTCGACGACAGTGGGGGAGAGGTCCGCGAGAACGACTGACGCACCGCGTTCGATGAGCTCGGCGGCCAAAGCGGCGCCGATTCCACCGGCGGCCCCGGTGACCACCGCACGCATGCCGACCAGGGGCGAGGTCATGATCTCTCCAACAGGTCGAGGGCTTGGCGAGCGAGGTCTTCAACCCCGGCTCCGGCCTCGTCCGGGTCGAGATCGAGGTCGCCCATCTTGCCTGTCGCCAGTCGTGTGTAGACGCCTTCACGGATGCAGGCCAGTTTCCACATCGCGAACGCCGAGTAGTAGCTGACATCGTGGACTTCGTGCCCGCTGACTTCCTCATAGCGGTCGATGAGTTCGTCTGTGGTGGGGAAACCGTCGTCGGCTCGGGGCACCCAGATGCTGGTGTACTGTTCGGGCACCGTGAGCATGGCGACGAAATAGCCGAGGTCGGTGAGCACCTCACCGATGGCTGTCAGCTCCCAGTCGACGACGGCATTGACCGTCCCGGAAGGGGTGAAGATCATATTGTTCGGTTTGAAGTCCCCGTGCGCGATTCCCACAGGCGATCCCGCAGGGTCGGGCATGGCCTCGCGGAGGACATCGTGGACCTCATGGATGATCGGAGTCTCGCGCATCGCGATCTTCTCGACCTGCCCGATCCAACGACGCAGCTGTCGGTCGATGAGACCGCCGGGTCGACGCAGATCGGACAATCCGACAGCATCGACGTCGACGGAATGGATCGCCGCCAGGGCGTCGACCATGCCGAAGGCGCAGTCGCGGCGATTCTCAGCAGGGATGGACTCCCACTCGGAGGGAGTGTTGATCGGGAACCCGGGGCAGTGATCCATGAACACGAAGGGCACGTCGAGGACCTCCGGGTCATCGACGATGTCGAGGACGGTCGGCACCGGAACGCTGCTGTCGTTGAGAGCGGCCATAATCCGGCCTTCGCGGGCGACGTTGTGAGCACTGCCGCCTTCGTGGCCGAGGGGCGGGCGGCGCAGCACCCAGCGCGGACTGCTGTCGACGAGGATGGCGAACGTGAGATTCGAGCGACCGACCGACATCACTTCGACCTCGAAGTCGCTGACCCCGAACCTCTGCTCGATCCATCTGCCGATGCTGTCCACATCGAACCCTGCCGGTGATTGTGTCATCCTTGACCTTCCCGAGTGAACAATCGTTCAGTAGAGTTCACAGTATTCATCCCGGGCGGGAGAGTCAAGCCGTGAAAGTGATCACGGTCATAGCCGCGCGGTGTGATAGACGTGAGAAGACCGCCGCCACCGGAGCCGGAGCGTTCCGCGTGGGCCACAACGTTAGCGAGGAAACTATGAAAGCCATTCGCGTCACCGCTCTGACCGGGCCCGATGATGTGGAGCATCTCGATGTGGAGCGCCCGTCGCCGGGGCCGGGCCAGGTGCTCATCAAGGTCGCCTACGCCGGAGTGACCTTCCCCGAGCTGCTGCAGACGCGCGGGATGTATCAGGTCAAGCATGACCTGCCATTCACCCTGGGTTCCGAAGCGTCCGGAACTGTCGCCGAGGCGGGGCCGGGCTCCCGGTTCGCCGTCGGTGATCGGGTCGCGGCGATCACGGGCTCGGGCACTTTCGCCGAGTACCTTGTGGCCGCCGACGAGGCCACCGTGAAGGTGCCGGATTCGGTTTCCTTAGCCGATGCCGCAGGTATGCCGATGAACGTGCTCACTGCGGACTTCGCGCTGCGTGTGCGCGCCGATGCCCGGCCGGGCCAGAGCCTCCTCGTCCACGGTGCTGCGGGTGGCCTCGGTTCGGCCGCGGTGCAGCTGGGCTCGGCGATGGGCCTCGACGTCGTCGCCGTCGTCTCGACCGAAGCGAAGGCCGATGCGGTTCGTGAGATCGGCGCGAGGCATGTCGTCTTCGCCGACGGTTTCAAAGACGCGACGAAGGAGATCTTCCCGGGCGGCGTCGATATCGTCTTCGACCCTGTCGGCGGCGACCGCTTCACCGATTCGACGCGAGTGCTCGCACCCTTCGGCCGGCTGCTCGTCCTCGGCTTCACTGCCGGCGAGATTCCCTCGATCAAGGTCAACCGACTGCTGCTGAAGAACATCTCCGTCGATGGTGTCGCGTGGGGCGCGGCGACTGTCGGTCATCCGTCGCTCATCGACGAACAGTGGCAGGCCGTGGCCGAGTATGTGTCCGCCGGGCGCCTCAATCCGCGCAACCATGCGAGGTATCCGCTGGCGCAGGCGGCAGCAGCGATCAAGGAACTCGAATCCCGCTCCGTGATCGGCAAGGTGCTGCTCGAGATCGCGGGGGAGTGAGACCGGCGACGACCGCACTCATCCGGGAACGGCGCGGATGTCCCAGGGCAGACCACCGAGGCGGGTGAGTCGTCCCACATTCGAGCGGAAATCCCTCGGCCGCCGGACCGTTTCGGTGCTCCGTCCCCTAGACTGGGCCGCTGCGATTCCAGACGGAACGAGCATCGATACCCAACAGCCCCGCAGCCGACGGCAGAGTCAGCGGGGCACGGAAGGCAGCGCCACCCGTGAGCCAGACCAGCACCCGCACGGTCTCCGCCGATCAGTCGGCTGAGCCGCCTCCTGCGACAGACGACCCCGGCCATATCGGCCCCCGCCGCCTCGACCGGCCCGTGGCCGGGGCGAGCGTGGGGATCCTCGCGAGCTTCGTCGCCCTCGCTCTCATCGTCCCTGATCGGATGTCGGGCTGGGTGGGGGCCGGGTTCGCCGCCTGTGCCGAGATATTCGGGATGTACTGGCAGATCCTGCTGCTGGCCACATTCCTCATCGCGCTCGTCCTCGTCTTCACTCCCTGGGCGAAGGCCAGATTGGGCAACCAGGCGCGACCGGACTTCAACCGCTTCTCCTGGATCGCGATGATCATGATGACCCTGCTCGCGGCAGGGGGAGTGTTCTGGGCGGCCGCCGAACCGATGTACCACTACACCTCGAGACCACCGTATTTCTCCGATGGCGACGGCGGAGTCGACGCAGTGGCTGCAGCATTGGCCACAAGCTTCATCGACTGGGGCTTCCTCGCCTGGGCGATTCTCGGCTCGCTGGGTGCCATCGTCATGATGCGCGCTGCCGAGAAAGGCATGCCACTTCGCCCCCGCAGCCTGCTGTATCCCATCATGGGCAGGCGTGCGGCCACCGGACCGATCGCTGCGATCGTCGACGTCGTGTGCGTGATCTCAGTCGCGGCGGGCACCATCGGCCCGGTCGGCTTCCTCGGCCTTCAGGTCTCCTACGGTCTCAATTCGCTGTTCGGGATCCCCGACGTCTATCCCGTCCAGCTCCTCGTCATCGCGACGCTCACCGCGGTCGCCGGAGTCAGTGTCTTCTCCGGAGTCAACCGCGGCATCCGATTCCTCAGCTCCGCGAACGTGTGGTTGGCGCTCGGCCTCATGGCCGCGGTGCTCGTGCTCGGATCGGCGTGGTTCGTCGTCAAGAGCTTCTTCGACGGATTCGCCCTCTACGTCACCGACTTCTTCAGCATGACCCTCTACCGCGGGGACACCGAGTGGCTGTCCGGGTGGACCGTCTTCTTCTTCGGCTGGTTCCTCGGCTATGCGCCGCTGATGGCGATCTTCGTCGCCCGGATCTCCAAGGGCCGTACGGTCCGCGATCTGCTCATCAGCACGACGGTGCTGCCTCCCGTGGCCACGACCTTCTGGTTCACAGTGCTCGGCGGCACAGGCATATTCCTTGAGCAGAAGTCGGACGGGGCGATCTCGGAGCCGCTCATGGAGGGCGGACTGCCCGCGGCGGTCATGGCGATCAGCGGTCAGCTGCCGCTGTCGCTGGTCATCAGCTTCGGCTTCCTCGTCCTGACGATGACCTTTGTCGCCACGACCACGGACTCGATGTCGTTTGCCATGTCCCAGTCGTGCATGACCTCCGGGGAACCCTCTCCGAGGCTGCGCGCCACCTGGGCTCTGCTCATCGGCATCACAGCGGCCGTGCTCATCAGCCTCGGCGACGGGGGAGTGGAGGCTCTGCAGTCGGCGATCGTCATCACCGCTGTGCCGGTGGGCTTCGTGATGCTGCCGGCGCTGGTTGCCGCTCCTGTCTACGTCCGGCAGATGGCGCGCGAACAGAAGGTGTGAGAACGGTCGGATCGGCGGCTGCGGGCCGTCAGCCCTGCGTGTGCTCACCGTGTTCGTCGATCCACGTCCAACCGGGCGGCATCGGTGCCCAGGCGGCGACCTCGCGGCCTGCCTTCGAGCTGTCGGCGAGGACGATGACGGCGCCTGCCCGCTCGGCGATGAGCTCCTTCGTCCGGGCCTCGTCGAGGCTCGGTTCGCCGAGCCCCTGAGCGGTGTCGACGGCATCAGCGCCGAGGAACGCGATGTCGACATGGATGCGGGCCAGCGCATGGTCCGACAGCGCCCCGGTCGTTCCGTGGGACAGGGTCGAGACCTCACCGCCGATCATGATGACAGTGGGTCCGGCAGGATGGGCAAGGGTCAGCGCGATCTCGAGGCCGCGGGTGACCACGGTGAGCTCGCTGCGGTCCCTGATCCTCTCGGCCAGACGCACAGCCGTCGATCCGGCATCGAGGAAGACGGTGCGCACTCGGGCATCGTCGAGGTGTGCGAGGGCGCGGGCGACGATGGCGTCCTTCGCTTCGGCCTGCTGTTCCATGCGCTCGCCCAGCGGCGGTTCGACGTACCCTGCGGCAGCGGCTCCGCCGATGGTGCGGATGATCTCACCGTCTGCGGCCATATCGCGCAGGTCGCGGCGGATCGTCGATTCCGAGGTCTCGAGGGCCCCGGCCAGGCGGGGGATGCTCCACGATCCGGTCTTGAGCAGGCCGAGAATGGCTTCGCGGCGCCGCTGGGTCCCTGATCGGATCGCCATCTGTCTTCCTCTCCTCGGTCACGGAGCCGACCGCAGCTGAGTCGCCGCGGTCGGTCATATGACTCAGCCTACTTCGGCAGGTACTCCGCGCGGATGCCGTCGACGAACGGCGCATAACCGATGGCTGCCCGGTAGGCCGAGCGCATGGTGCCCGCATCGGCGATGCCCTGACCGGCGATGTCGAAGGCAGTGCCGTGATCGACGGAGGTGCGCAGGATGGGCAGGCCCACAGTGACCGAGATCGTCCCATCGAAGTCGAAGGTCTTCGACGCGATGTGTCCCTGGTCGTGGTACTGCGAGAGGATGCCGTCGAAGCGGCCGGTCAGCCCCTGATGGAAGACGGAATCGGCCGGGATCGGTCCGGCGACTTCGAAGGCGCCACCGGCATTGACCTTCTCGACGGCCGGACGGAGGATCTCGATCTCCTCGTCGCCGAAGGCGCCGTTCTCACCACCGTGCGGGTTGAGCGCGGCGACGGCCAGCCTCGGCGAGGAGACGCCGTAGAGCTGCAGGGCACGATGGGCGCGTTCGATCGAGTCGATTTGGGTCTCGACGGTGAGGGCGTCGATGGCCTTGCGCAGGGACATGTGGCGGGTGGCGAAGAAGATCTGGAGTTTGTGGTCGGGGACCTTCGTGTTCTCCACGACGAACATCGTGTCCTGCTTCGTCACTCCGGTCAGCTCACCGAGCATCTCGGTGTGCCCGAGGTGCTGCGATCCGGACTTCCACACGGCTTCCTTGTTGATGGGGCCGGTGACGATGCCGGCGACCTGCTGATCCATGGCCGCCTGGGTGGCGATCTCGATCGCGGCCACCGAAGCCCTGCCCGCGCGCGCGTCGACGACGCCCCACTCGGGAAGGTCATCGTCGAGCACGCCGATGTCGAAGACGTCGATGACGCCTTCGCCGGCCGACGGGGTCGACCAGTCGGAGATGGAACGCAGTTCGACGTCGAGTCCGAGGACCTCGACGGCACGTTTCATCACGGCCAGATCCGCCACAGCGATTCCATGCTGATCGTCTCTGCCGGCGAACTCCGCAAGCACCATGGTGGTGATCTCCGGTCCGATTCCGACCGGGTCACCCACGGTCACGGCGAGTGCTGGTGCTGTCATTTCTGTCTCCTCAGATGGTCCGGATGAGTGTCGGTGGGTGGGGTGCTGGGGTCGTCGTGCACGATTCAGTCTCGCCTGACGCGAGCAGTCGTCGACAGGAATTCGAGGCATTCGACGGCTGTGCCGGTGTCACCGATGAGCCCGCCCTTCGTGACGATCGGCAGTCCGTCAGAGCTTCCGCCGACGAGGCGGCCGCCCACGGCCAGAGGCACGATCTCCTTGTCGATCTCCATCCCCATCGCGCCGAGCTCGCGCATCACTGTGGCGGTGACGTCCCCGCCGGTGGTGTAGAGGCCGGAGACTGGGATGGCGGACATGACCGCCGAGGCGATCAGTGCCAGGCGCAGTGTCGTCTGCTCGGATTCAGCATCGGTGAGTTCGCGCAGGTCGCTGGTCTCGAGGACGGTGGCGACGATGATCGCCCGCGCCGAGGCGGTCCGATCGATGAGGCCCAGTGCGGCCTCGACATCGGGCAGGCCCGCATCGTCCAAAGGTGCGCTCAGGACAGTGATCGTGGGGTCCTCGGCCACTGCAGCAAGCTGCGCACGCGTGACCTCGGTGGCCGATCCCGAAATGCCGAGCAGAATGCCGTCGGCGCGAGCCGGCAGCCGAGACTGAGCCAGGGCGAGGCTGCCGGGCCCCGGGTCGATGGTCACCCAGTCCAACCGCTCATCGTCGGCCAGACCTGCGCGGTTGCGGATCTCTGGGGTGGCCGCCTCGGCGAGGTCGTGGCTGATCTCAGCGATGACGGAACCGACGAGCTCGATATGCTCGGTGGTCAGGGCATCGGCGATGAGCACGTCGGCCCCTTCTCCGATTGCGTCGAGTACGGCGATGCGCACGGCATCCCGACCGGCCAGCACCGTGGCGATATCGACGAGGCGGCTGTTGAGATCCGTGCCGGCGGCAAGGACGTCCTCGATGACGGAGGTGCGCATGGGGGAGCGGACGTCATGGGCGAGCTCGGTGTGTTCGAGCAGTCGGCCGCCCAGCAGTTGTCGCCCCTGCACGGTGGTTCTGCCTGCGGCAGGGAACGCCGGCACGCACAGGCCCAGTACGCGATGCGGCGGACCATCGGTCCCGGCGAGAGACCGTCTGCGGGCCGCGACGGCGGCGGCCGCGGCGGGTCCGACATTGCCGCGCAGGGTGGTGTCGATGCGGCATGCCACGAGGTCGACGGCCCCGGCGGTTTTGATGAGTTCGGTGTAGAGCTCACTTGCCTGCGGTGCAGGCAGGTGCCGGGAGTCGGTGTTGACGACGACCGCGTCGAAATCATCGAGCAGCCCGCTGATGTCGACGCCGCCGGCCGGGTTGGTATCGGTGACGGTGATCGTCCGCAGGCCCGCCTCGGCGAACAGGGCTCCGCACGCATTTCCGCCGGTGAGATCGTCGGCGACGATGAGGATGCGCGGTTTCGCCTGCGCCGAGGGGGAAGCTGCCGTCGTGCCGGGATCCGGCAGGTGGAAGGTGCTCATACGATCAAGTCGAGCACGAACAGCAGCGGAAGGGAACAGATCCACACGGCAGTGGTGATTCCCGACCAGCCCTTGATGGCATTGATTCCGTCGAGGCCGGCGAACCGGGTGACGACCCAGAAGTAGGAGTCGTTGAAGTAGGAGAAGACCATCGAACCGGCGGTGCAGGCCATGACGGCCACGAGCGGATCGAGTCCCAGCGGGGCGATGAGCGGAGCCGTCACCGAGGCGGCGGTGATCATCGCGACCGTACCCGATCCCTGAGCCAGCCGGACGAAGGAGGCGATGAGGAACGGGACGAGAAGCGCGGGCAGGCTGATCGAGGCGATCGCCTCGGCGAGGGCGTCACCGACACCCGATTCGCGTAGGACCAGTCCGAAGCTGCCACCGGCGCCGGTGATGAGGAGGATGAGACCGGCCGAGGCGGCACCGTCGGCCAGCCAGCTCTGCACCTGATTGCGTGGGGTCACGCGGGGCAGCAGCGTGTAGACGGCGAGGATGAGGCCGATGATCAGGGCGACGACCGGGTTGCCGAAGAATGCCAGCGGAGCGACCCAGGCGGAGGGTTCGTACGCGTCGCCGGCGAGTTCTCCCTGTGCGCTCTTGTCGATTGCGGTGCCGACCGTGTTGGCCACGATGAGCAGCAGCGGGACGATGAGCGGCAGGAAGCCGAGGAAGGCGCCCGGCTTCTTGCCGGTGCCCGGGGCGGAGCCGGCCGCGTCCTGCGACGTCGCGGAGTCGGTGGAGCTGTCGCCGGAGTGCTCATGGTCGGCCGTGAGGGTGGATACCCTGGATGATCCTTCTTTGGTGCCCTCCGCCGAGGCGGCCGAGACCTCGGTGTAGACGTCATGCTTGACCTGGGCGTTGAGCATGGGTTCGAGCTTCGGCCCGATCCAGCGCGCGTAGACGACGACCACGGGCAGGAGAACCACGGTGAAGACGATGCCGGCGAGGATGACCGATCCGATGTCGGCACCGAGGATGCCGGTGGCAGCCAAAGGACCCGGCGTCGGCGGCACCATGTGATGAGTCAGGGTCATACCGCAGCCGAGAGCCAGCGCGAGGGTGACGTAGCCGCCCTTCTTCACGCGGGCGATCGAACGAGCCAGCGGATTCATGATCACGTAGCCGGAGTCGCAGAAGACGGGGATGGACACGAGCGAGCCGACGGTTCCCATCGCCCACGGCTCACGGCCCTTGCCGAAGGCACGGAGGAAGGCGCGGGCGAGGGAGTCGGCGGCTCCGGAGACTTCGAGGATCTTGCCGATGCCGACGCCGAGGCCGATGACGATGCCGATGCTGGCCAGGGTGTCGCCGAAGCCGGTGGTGATCGAGTCGATGATCGAGAGCAGATCCTGACCGGCGACGATGCCGGTGACGACGGCCGCCAGAAGCAGGGCGATGAAGGCGTCGAGTCGGGTCGCGAGCACGATGACGACGATCGTCGCGATGCCGGCGGCCAACGCCAGTATGAGTTGCAGGTCCATGGGGTCCTCCGCGGTGAGGCCGGCTCGCAAGCGAGCCAGGGTGTGTGGTTCTCATTGACTTCGACACGACCTGCGATGCCCGAGGGCAGTCGACGATCAGAAGCGAAGTTGAACAGCATGAGCAAGTATGAGTCATAACTGCACGTTGATGCAATGTCGAGCGCAGGTGCGTTCCTCCCGCGGAGAGGGTGCGTGAATGCGGAGTCAAGCGTGCGAGTGCGGAGGCGCGTGCGTGAATGCAGAAATTCGAGGGAGCGGAATGTTGATTTCAGCGGACTGAATCTACAATCTGCTCCCTCGAATCTGCGTAGTGCTCGTTTAGAGGGTATCGAGGAGGTTCCTGGTGGCTCAGGCGTGTGGGTCGACGATGATCTTCACGTGGTGCTCGTTGTTGCTGATGAGTTCGTCGAAGCCGCCCGTGATGAGCTCGTCCCGGCCGATGCGTGCGGTGATGAAAGCTGAGAGATGGATGGTGCCGCCGGCGGCCAGTCTGATCGTCTCCGGGTGGTCGCCGGAGTAGCCGATGGTTCCACGCAGGTCGATCTCCTTGGGGACCAGCTTCGGCATATCGACCTCGGGCTTGTGCCCCCAGATGGACACGTTGACGATGACTCCGCCGGGACGGACGGCGTCGAGGAGCATGTCCAGAACCGCGGGGACGGACGAGCATTCGAATCCCACGTCGGCTCCACGTCCGCCCGTGCACTCGCGGACGGTTTCGGCGACGTCGGACTCACGCGGGTCGAAGACCTCGTCGGCGACGCCTGTTGAGAGTGCCATCTGCTTGCGCGCCTCGGAGAGCTCGGAGATGTAGACGGTCAGTCCTTTGGCTTTGAGGACGGCGGCAGTGAGGAGGCCGATGGGTCCTGCGCCGCCGACGATGGCGGTCTGGCCGGATGTGGCGTCCGAGCGAACGACTGCATGGTGGGCGACTGACAATGGTTCGATCAACGCAGCCTGATCGAGCGGAATATCGCCGATCGGGTGCACCCAGCGACGCTGCACGACGATCTTCTCCGACAGTCCGCCGCCATGGCCGCCGAGGCCGATGAAGTTCATGTCCTTCGACAGCTGATAGCTCTGGCCGGGGCCGGTGTCGACGTCTTCGGCAATGATGTTGGGCTCGACGACGACGTTCTGGCCGACGTTCAGGTCGGTGACGCCTTCGCCGAGGTGGGTGATCGTGCCGGAGAACTCGTGCCCCATGGTCACTGGGGCTGATTCGCCGGAGATCGGATGCGGGTGGCCCGCCGGTGGGACGAAGATCGGCCCCCTCCAGATATTCGTGGAGATCGGTTCCGCAGATCCCGCACCAGGCGACGTCGATGGCGACTGTGCCTGGCCGCAGTTCGGGTTCTGGGATGTCTTCGATTCGGATGTCTTTGCGAGCGTGGAATCGTGCTGCCCTCATGATGAGTCCTTTCGTGGGGCGTATCCGTGCCATTCGGTGTTCTTCGACGCTAGAGCGTTTGCGACGTGAGAGCCAGGGTTGCAGGCGATTGCATGTGAGGGGCATCACCATTGATTTATACCCCCGAGGGGTATAGACTATGGGTATGGACAAGCCGCAGAATCATCTTCATTACGGAATGCAGTCTGCTGAGACAGGCCATTCCGCACACACTGAGACCATGGCCCACTCCGATCACGAGAGCCACTCCGGCCATTCGGGCCACGCGAGTCATGCCGGCCATGGCGATCACGTCGCGCAGTTCCGGAGGCTGTTCTGGATCATGCTCGTCATCTCCGTGCCCGTCGTCGCATTCAGTCCGATGTTCGGCCACCTCGTCGGATACGAGGTTCCCGAAACCGGCATCCTCGGTGCACTCCGATGGCTCGCGCCGATCCTCGGCACCGTCATGTATGTCTGGGGCGGCAAACCCTTCCTGACCGGCGGCCTCGACGAGATCAAGGGGCGCAGCCCCGGCATGATGCTGCTCATCGCACTGGCGATCACGGTCGCCTTCATCTCCTCCTGGGGCTCGTCGTTGGGTCTGCTCGACCCGCAGCTCGACTTCTGGTGGGAGCTGGCCCTTTTGGTCGTGATCATGCTTGCCGGTCACTGGATGGAGATGCGCTCTCTGGCGCAGACCACCTCGGCGCTGGACAGCCTCGCCGCACTGTTGCCCGATGAGGCGGAGAAGATCGTCGATGGGGAGACGGTGAGCGTCGCTCCGGGCGAGCTTGTCGTCGGTGACATCGTCCTCGTCCGTCCCGGTTCCTCGGTTCCCGCGGACGGTCGGATCATCGACGGTTCGGCCCATATGGACGAATCCATGGTCACCGGAGAGTCCGCCACGGTCCGACGGGGCGAAGGCGATGCCGTTGTGGCTGGCACCGTCGCTACGGATTCCGGACTCCGGGTCGAGATCACCGCGATCGGTGATGACACAACATTGGCGGGAATCCAGAAGCTGGTCTCCGATGCTCAGAACTCTTCGTCGCGTGCGCAGCGCATCGCCGACAAGGCATCGGCGTGGCTGTTCTGGTTCGCTCTCGGCGCTGCCGTGATCACCGCAGTCGTCTGGTCGCTCATCGGTATGCCGGACTCGGCGGTCGTGCGCACGATCACCGTGCTCGTCATCGCCTGTCCTCACGCCCTGGGCCTGGCCATTCCTCTGGTCGTGTCCATCGCCACCGAGCGCGCGGCCCGTGCCGGTGTCCTCGTCAAGGACCGGCTCGCACTCGAGACGATGCGCACGGTCGATTCCGTGCTCTTCGACAAGACCGGCACCCTGACGAAAGGTGAGCCGACGGTCACCGGCATCGAGGCCGTACCGACCGACGGGACCGCGCGGACCGAGGATGAGTTGCTCGGTCTGGCCGCCGCAGTCGAAGCCGACAGTGAACACCCGTTGGCCACCGCCATCGTCAAGGCAGCCGCTGAGCGGGGGATCGACGTGCCGAGTGCATCCGACTTCTCCTCGTCTCCTGCGGTCGGCGTCAGAGCCGTCATCGCGGGCGAGACGGTCGAGGTCGGTGGACCCAGGCTCCTCGAGGCGCACGATGCCTCAGAGGTGAAGGCTGCGGAGGCTTGGCGCGCTGAAGGTGCCATCATTCTCCATGTGCTCGTCGACGGAGCCGTTGTCGGTGCCCTGCGGCTGGCCGATGAGATCCGGCCGGAATCGCGCGAAGCCGTCGACGCGCTCCATGCTATCGGTGCTCAGGTCGTGATGATCACCGGAGACGCCGAGGCGGTCGCGCAGTCCGTTGCGTCCGAGCTCGGCATCGACCGTGTCTTTGCCGGAGTCCATCCCGCTGACAAGGCGACGAAGGTCTCCGAACTGCAGGGGGAGGGGAGTCGCGTGGCGATGGTCGGTGACGGGGTCAACGATGCGCCCGCTCTGGCGCAGGCCGATGTCGGCATCGCCATCGGCGCGGGAACCGACGTGGCCATCGCCTCTGCCGGAGTCATCCTCGCCTCCGACGATCCGCGTTCAGTGCTCTCGATCGTCGAGCTCTCTCGCGCTACTTACCGGAAGATGAAGCAGAACCTGTGGTGGGCGGCCGGATACAACCTGCTGTCGGTGCCGTTGGCGGCAGGAATCCTCGCTCCCATCGGGTTCGTTCTGCCGATGAGCGTGGGCGCGATCCTGATGTCGATCTCGACGATCGTCGTCGCCCTCAACGCTCAGCTGCTGCGCCGACTCGACCTTCATCCGCAGGCGGCTGTCGAGCGAGTGCATTCCAAGAGCTGATCTCGGCGGAGACGACTGAGGCGGGTGATGCCGTTGAGCACCACCCGCCTCAGCGTGTTCTGACCGGTGGAGCTATTCGCACCGGCGGAGTGTCAGCGCGCCAGCGTCTCGTCGATGGAGCTGGTTCCGGTGGCCAGAGTGACCTGCGTGCCCCACGGGTCGACGACTCGCACCGAACGTCCGTCATCAGCGAAATCGAGGCTGTGCGCACGCAGACGCGCGACCAGTGCATCGAGATCCTCGCGGCCGGGAACGGTGATCGCCACATCCCCGAGACCGAGGCTGGCCGCCCGGGGGCCGGCACCGCGGCTGTTCCAGGTGTTCATGGCCACGTGGTGGTGGTATCCGCCGGCCGCAGCGAAGAGGACTCCGGGCATCGACGACAGTGACGGTTCGAAGCCGAGGGCGTCGACGTAGAACTCGCGAGCCCGCGGGATGTTGCCGACCTGCAGGTGGACGTGGCCGACGATGCCGGGCTCGGCGGCAGTGTTCGCGAGGACGTCCTGGTTGAGGTGGCGCTCGAGGAAGCGGTTCGGATCGAGGTAGAGCGTATCCATCTGGACCTCACCGTCAAGTGAGTGAGTCCATTCCGAGCGGGCTCGGTCGATGTAGAGCTCGATGCCGTTGCCTTCGGGGTCGGTGAAGTAGAAGGCCTGGCTGACCAGGTGATCGCTGGAGCCGACGAAGGTGCTGTTGGTGTTCTGCGCGGCGTGGGCGACCGTGGCTGCCAGGGCTTCCTTGGTGTCGAACAGGAACGCGGTATGGAAGAGCCCGGCCTGCTTGGGGTCGACGCCGGGCAGGCCGGGGGTAGCCACGAGTTTGACCAGGGGGGTGGTACCGCGACCGAGCACGCGGTGGACCTCGCCGTCGCGGGAGGTCTCCTCGAGGGGCCCCATTGCGAGGGCGTTCGAGTAGTAGTTCGACATCTTCTCGAGATCGCCGACGCGCAGAGTCACGGCGTCCATTCCGGTGGCGGCACTGAGTCGCTTCTCATCGACGGCGGGAGTCTGCCGGTCGGTGGAGGTCGGTGCCTGGTTGGGGGTGGTGGTCATGCTGTTCTCCTGAACGGATCGGCTGTTGGTATCAGTGTAGATCAATCTAGTTTAAAGTTCAATTAGATAGGTGATGGATCTATTTCCGCTCCGCGCCAAGGTGATCCGAAACCGACCGGAGCACCACGCTCTATGCAATCGAGGCGATGCGGTACCAGCACGCGACCGCCGATAGGCTGATGCCATGAGGTTCGAATCGAAGTCCGCCCCTGCTCTCGCCGGGCTCCTGTCCGCCGCACTCATCGCCCTCAGCGGCTGCGGCTCCGATTCCGGCTCGTCGTCGGAACCCGAAACGACGCCGACGGCGACTCTGGAAGTCGTGGAGCAGGGCTTCGATTCCCCCGCCGAGTTCTCGGACTATGTAGCGCAGTCCTTGGACAGCGTCGAGGTGAGTCTCGAATCCGAGACGAACCCCGACTTCAACCAGGAGACCGAACCCGAACGCCTTCATGTCCACTTCGACTCGACCGAGGACAGAGTCAAAGACTTGGAAGCCACGGCGTACATCGTCCAGGCGACGTCACGGGCGGGTTTCGACTATGACATCCTCGTGGTCACCGGAGTCGTGTCGGCAGGGGAGTGGGCGTACCTCTACGACCGGTCGACTGTCGAAGAGCTCACCGCCGATGGCCAGATCGATGTTGCCGACATCTGGGACTCAGCCGAACAGAGCTTCGACACCATTCACCGGTGAGTCTCTGCCGCCCTACTTCTCGACGGCGACGCCGTCGGCATCGGCGAAGACCATCGCTCCCGGGCGGATCGTCGCGCCGCCGATCTCCACGGTCACGTCGATCTCACCGGCACCGTCCTTCGCGCTCTTGCGCGGGTTGCTGGCCAGAGCCTTGATCCCGAACTCCATCTCGGCCAGTGCCTCACGGTCGCGGACTGCACCGTTGATGACGACGCCGTTCCAGCCGTTTCGGACCCCCGCCTCGGCGATCATGTCACCCATGAGGGCGGTGGCGATCGATCCGTCACCGTCGATGACGAGCACGGCGCCGTCGCCCGGCTGGTTGAGGGTCTGCTTGACCAGTCCGTTGTCCTGGTAGCAGCGAATGGTGCGGGCCGGTCCGGAGAATGACGTTTTAGCTCCGAAATCGCCGAAGTTCAGGGCGATCGAATAGAGCTCGTCGCCGCGTTCGTCCCACAGGTCTGCTGTCGAAACTGTCATCTGTGTGCCTTCCGTCGGTGGTGGGAGCTGAGTGGTGCTCAGGCAAACGCCTGGGCGCGGGCGTAGAGTCCGGGGACTCCGCCGGAGTGGATGAAGATGACCTCCTCCTCGGAGGAGAAGCGGCCGGATCTGATGAGGTCGATGAGTCCGGCGGCTGTCTTGCCGGTATACACCGGGTCGAGGACGATGCCCTCGGTGCGGGCGAAGAGACGCACAGCCTCGACCATCCCGGGAGTCGGCAGAGCGTATCCCGTCCCGACATAATCACCGAGTCCCACTGTGGCTGCGCGAGGGACCGGGGGCAGATCGAGGAAGTGCGCCGTGGAATCGACGAGGTCGACGATCTTCGGTTCCTGCTCCGCCTGTGCCCGGCTGACGTTGATGCCGATGACCGATACATCGCTTCCTGCACTGTGGAGGCCGACGACGAGTCCGGCCTGCATTCCGGCCGAACCGCTGGGCGTGACGATCGTGGGCGAATCCAGCCCCGCCTCGGCGAATTGGTCGAGCATCTCAACGGCACAGTCGACGTAGCCGAGCGCACCGATCGGATTCGACCCGCCCACCGGGATGACGTAAGGCTTCCTGCCCTCGCCGCGCAGCTTCTCAGCCAGAACCTCAGCCTCGCCGAGGAGGTCGGCCCCGTGGCCGAGCACCGTGACCGAATCCGCGTCGAGAAGATCGAAGAGCAGGAAGTTTCCCGTGTACTCCGGCGGGTTCGACCCGGCCGGGCCGAGGGAGGTGCCGTCGGGCCCGAGATCCTCTTCGACGATCAGGTGACAGTCGAGGCCCTCGGCGCGGGCAGCCGACAAGGTCAGCCGACAGTGGTTGGACTGCACCCCGCCGACGGTGATGAGCGTGTCCGCGCCCTGATTCTGGGCGTCGGCGATGAGGAACTCGAGCTTGCGCGTCTTATTCCCGCCCTGAGTCAGCCCCAGCTGGTCATCGCGTTTGATCCAGATCTGCGGTCCTCCGAGCTCGGCTGACAGGCGCCGCAGATGTTGGAGAGGCGTCTGCCCCGCGGTGTAGCGGCGGCGTGGGACTTCATTCAGGGCGACCATGGTTCCCGAGTCTACCGAGCTGGTCAGTCCTGATGACAAGACGCCGACCAAAATCTGGTCAACGGGATGTCAACGGGTCGTCCTCAGCCGACGAACTCGACCTCGCGAACGGCATCGCGGCCTTTGTCCGTGGCGATCGCGTTTCTCACTGTCAGATTCATGACCTCATGTGTGTCCAGGTTCGTGTACGACACCCAGGTGTATCCCTTGCCGGAATCGGCTGACGTGCGATGCCAACGTTTGGCGTGCCCGTCGTTGTGCTCGGCGAGGGCAGCGACGACGTTCTTCGTGGCGAGCTGATCCACGACCACGGCATCACCGATGCCGTAGGCAGTGATCAGTCTGTCCGCGTACTTGACAGCGCCCTTCGGGTGTCCCGAACTCTGGGGTGCCTGGGCGGCACTGGATGCGGGCGCGGAATCGGCGGAGGCGGCTGCCGGACCGACCGCGAGGCCCAGGGAAGCGAGGCCGGCTAATGCGGCGACGCCCCACTTTGCGGCGTGAGTGCTGATGAAGGCGGGCATGGTGACTTCTCCTCTTCCAGATCGGGAACATTGCTGGAATCGAGTATCGTCAGCCCAGGTGAGAGCCTTTTGCCCGAATCTGAACAGAAGCTGAGATGCCGAGTCGCAAATACGGAGGTTCTATTGCGTTCCTATGACATCTCCGAGACATTCGGCCAGAAGGAGCCTCGTCTGAATCTGCGAACTCGGGAGTGTGACAGATTCACTGAGCTTACGGAACCGAATCGTGATCATCCTCTTCGGCCTTGTCCATCCAGTCCTTTCCGTCGAGGATGCGGGCGACCAACATCGAACTCGTCTGATCGCCGACTGCATTGACCGTGGTGGCAGGAGGATCGATGACAGTCCCGATGATCTGGATGATCGGCAGTGCTGCCGCAGGGAAGCCGTAGAGGGTGATGATCATGAGCTCACCGATGAAGCCGCCGGATGGGATGCCTGCCATGACCATTCCGGCCAGAAGTGCCACGGCGATGGCGATGAGGATGTTCTCGAAGGTGAAGAAGTCCCGCTGGAAGACCGCGAAGAGGAAGGCGATCTTAAGGATCGCAGACAGGCTCGAGCCTTCCATGTGGATCGTGGCCCCGATCGGCACGATGGTCTCCCTGATGTCCCTTGGAACTCCGATCTTCTCTCCCGCACGCAGGTTCGCCGGGATCGCCGCCACCGAGGACGACGTACCCAAGGAGATCGCCGTGGGCTCGAGGATATTGCCCCAGAACCGAGAGACCCCTCGGCGGCCACCGGCGAGGAAGGAGTAGAACGTGAAGGCGAGGATGAAGTAGGCGATCGCCACCGGGTAGTAGACGAGGAAAGCGCGAACATAGTCCCCGACGAGCTGGGAGCCGAGGTCACCGATGAGAGCGGCGAAGTAGGCACCGAGGCCGATCGGGGCGTAGTACATCACGATCGAGGTGAACTTGAGGAACACCTCGGTGCCGGAGTTGAGGAACTGGGCGAACGGCTTGCCCGCGTCGCCGATCCTGCTGGTGGCGAAGCCGACGATGACGGCGAAGACGATGAGTGCGAGCATGTGCTCGGCGGAGAGGATCTTCGAGAAGTCGTCGACGACGACGGTCTGGACGAGCTGGTCGCCGATGGGCCCGACGTCCTCGACGTTTGCCGGCTCATGCATCTCCACCTGGACGCCGTCGGTGGCGTTGAAGATGCGCAGCGCGGCGACCATGACGATGGAGGCGATGATGCCGGTGACGGCGAAGACTCCCAGCATGCTGCCCATGATCTTACCCAGTCGCGCGGCCGAGGACATTCCCGCGACCGCGGAGGCGATGGAGAAGAACACGAGCGGCACGACGAGAGTGAACATCATGTTGATGAACAGCGTGCCGAACGGTTTGATGACGGTGGCACGTTCCCCGAAGACGAGGCCGATGATCGCGCCGATGACCACCCCTGTGAGGATGAAGAGCGGGAAGCGGTAATTGCGGAGAATCCGCAGGAAACCCGATGGCTGCGGCTTCGAATCAGACGTCTGCGCCGGCGAAGCAGCGGGGGAGGGCATAGGCTCTGCCTTTCATTTCAGCATCGTTGTTCCGCCGACTTGTCGGCGTGGCATCAGGGCCCTGGCGATCCTACCTGGGACACAGCGAAACCCGGCACGCGGATAGCCGTGTGCCGGGCTGTTGATGTTCTCTCGAGCAGACGAATCAGCTCTCAGGCTGATCGAGATCAGTCATCGTAACTCGAGTGGGATTCGTCGACAGCGAGATGTGAACCGTCGGGATCGCGGTAGAGCTTCACTCCTTCGTGTTCGGCCGTGGCTTGCAGCCGTTCTTCGGAGCTGTCCTCTCGGTAGCCGACCTTCTGCCCCTGGCCGATGTCGGCGCTCTTGAACGCGTTCGAGATCTTTTCGATCGTCTCGGCCAACTTCGATGATCGATGCGTTTCTGAGGTCATGATCCTTCGCCCCATTCCCACGCAGATTCTAGAGAGAATTATAGCTCTCGCGGGGGCCGAAACCCAGAGATGAGGAGCGTTTGGCGGACCTCACAACTGATCAATAGCCAAACCTTTTCACTGTGAGAGGGCGAATCGCTTTACTTAACGAACGTTTAGCTCTAGTTTGGTCTCGTGACTGAACAGAGCAAAGGCAATGGCGTCTTGACGACTGCGACAGAATCCATCCTCTCCGCCAAGGACATCGAATTCCAACTCTACGACTGGCTCAAGGTCGACGAACTCTGCGACCGACCTCGCTTCTCCGACCATTCGCGTGAGGTCTTCGACTCCGTGCTCGAAGCCAGCGAGGAGCTTGCCAAGGAGCGGTTCGCGACCCATGCACGAAAGTCCGACCTCAATGAACCGAGGTTCGACGGCACCGAAGTGACGCTGATTCCTGAGATCAAGTCTGCGCTCGACCAGTTCGCCGGCATCGGCCTGCTGTCAGCGACGATGGATGAGAGCGTCGGCGGAATTCAGCTGCCGCAGACGGTCGCAAAGGCCTGCTTCGCCTGGTTCCAGGCGGCCAATATCGGCACCGCCAGCTACCCGATGCTGACCATGGGCAACGCCAATCTGCTGCTCGAGTACGGCACCGAGGAACAGATCGAGAAGTACGTTGTGCCCGAGCTCGACGGCCGGTTCTTCGGCACCATGTGCCTGTCCGAACCCGAGGTCGGCTCCTCCCTGGGAGATGTCACGACGAAAGCGGTTCCGGATCCCCAAGGCGGCGACGATGCGTTCCGCGTCCACGGCACGAAGATGTGGATATCCGGCGGCGATCACGAACTCTCGGAGAACATCGTCCACCTCGTCCTGGCCCGTGCCGAGGGTGACCATTCAGGTGTCAAAGGTCTGAGCCTTTTCCTCGTTCCGAAGTACCTCGTCAACGACGACGGCAGCCTCGGTGAACGCAATGATGTCGTACTGTCCGGGCTCAATCACAAGATGGGGTGGCGCGGAACGACGAACACTCTGCTCAACTTCGGTGAGGGCACGCACACTCCGGCCGGTTCCCCTGGTGCCGTAGGCTACCTCGTGGGGGAGCGGGGCAAGGGTCTGACCTGTATGTTCCAGATGATGAACGAGGCTCGAATCGGCGTCGGAGCAGGCGCGGTCGGACTGGGCTACCACGGGTACCTCGATGCCCTCCGATATGCCCGCGACCGCCGCCAGGGTCGTCCCGACGGTGCGAAGGGATCCGATGGTGAGCCGATCCCGATCGCGGAGCACGCCGATGTCCGGCGCATGCTTCTGTCGTCGAAGAGCTACGTCGAGGGCGGGCTCGGGCTCATCCTCTATGCCGCGCGTCTGCTCGACGAATCCGAAACTGCTGATTCCGAGGCCGAGCGTGACCGTGCGGCACTGCTGCTCGATGTGCTCACCCCGATCGTCAAGACCTGGCCGAGCGTGTGGTGCCTGAAAGCCAACGACCACGCCATTCAGGTTCTCGGCGGAGCGGGATACACTCGCGATCACGATGTCGAACAGCTCTACCGCGACAATCGGCTCAACCCGATTCACGAGGGCACGCACGGCATCCAGGCCAAGGATCTGCTGGGCCGTAAGGTCATCATGAAAGCCGGGGCAGGTCTGCAGGTGCTGCTGGAGCAGATGCGGGAGACCCTCGCCGAGGCGGCCGACCGCTCCGAATGGTCCGCTGAGACCGCGGCGCTGACGTCAGCCGTCGATCGTATCGAATCCGTCACCGCCGCGGTGTGGGCGAGCGGAGATCCAACGGCGGCCCTCGACAATGCGTGGACCTATTTGGAAGCAGTGGGACACACGGTCGTGGCGTGGCTGTGGCTGCAGCAGGGAATGGCTGCCGAGGCGACCGTCGGTGAACGTGGCGACTCTGCTTTCCTCAGGGGAAAGATCGCCGCGGCGCGGTATTTCTTTGCTCACGAACTGCCGCAGACCGTACCATGGTTCGATCTCGTGGAGAGCGGGGCGACGACATTCACAGACCTCGACGACTCCTGGCTGTGAGTGCCGTCAGGTTCTGGGGTCAGGTATTCGCCGATCGGCGATGATGAGCAGTCGCAGGAAGAATCCGCCGATCAGCAGACCTCCGATGAGGTCGGTGGCCCAGTGCCAGCCGAGGGCGAAGGACACGACCGCGGAGTTCACGCTGACCGCTGCGACGCCCCAGCACAATAGGCGCACGGTTCTGGTGGAGACCTTGCCGTACCTGGCAATGAGGTAGGCGACCGCGCCGTAGATGAGTACGGCTTCGGCTGCGTGCCCGGAGGGGTAGCTGATTCCGCGGCCGCCGATATCGATGAGACCGCCTTGGAAGAATCGCGGGTCGTGCAGGGTGGTCGCCGGTCGAGCGAGGAGGACCTTGAGCGAACCGATGCCGAGGTAGAAGGCCGCTTCGACGGCGATCGCGAAGACGATCGGTCGCCAGGACCGACGTTTACGTGCCAGCACGATCGCGGTGATCGCCAAGACGGGAAGACAGACTGCCTGACCTGCGATGGGGTCGAGGATGTGCTGAACGAACCAGACGAGATCGGGTTCGAAGAGGTAGAGCCACCGTCGATTGAGCTTGTAGTCCCAGACTCGCGGCGGGCCGGCCGCGGCTAATGTGACGACGATGCAAGCGATCGCCAAGACCCAGATTGAGGTTGCCCAGGACAGCAACCCCTGTGCTCGTTCTGTCCACTGACTGCGATCTGAGGGGTTGCTGATCAGCTTTTCGGATTCGATATAGGGTTCAGCAACCATCAGAGTCGATTTTAGACGGAGTCGACAATCACTTCTGCTGTGGGGGATAAAGAAATGGTGAATTCTTGCGAGGATTCTCTGAACGTCGCGCCGATCGATCTATCGGAATCAGTGCCCGCGAGCGCGAACGACCATCGTAGCGATGCGCACGCGATTGTTCGTGTCCAGTTTGACGTTGATCCGGTTGAGGTGAGTCTTGACCGTAGCCAGACTCATGAACGTCTCCTCGGCGATCTCCTGATTGGACAGACCGTCGGCAACGAGTTCGGCGATCTGCCGCTCGCGGTCCGTGAGTCCGGACAGCAGTTCAACGGCCTCCCTCTGCAGTCGATGGTCTGAGTTCGATCTGACCTTAGCGATGACCTGCCGCATCGACTGCGGGGAGAGAATGGGCTCACCGGCGTGAACCTTGCGGATCGCGGCGGCGAGTTCCACAGGGCCGATGTCCTTGAGCAGGTATCCGGCGGCTCCGGCCTCGAGGGCCTTGAAGAGGTGATCGTCGCTGCTCATGCTCGTCAGAGACACCACCTTCGGCGGTCGTACACTGTTGAGCAGACGCTGAGTGGCTTCGATCCCGCCGATTCCCGGCATCTGGATATCCATGAGCACGACATCAGGGAAATGCAGACCTGCTTTCTCGACGGACTCTTCCCCACTCAACGCCGAGGCGACGACGTCGACGCCGTCGGCCGCTTGGAGGATTCCCCTGATCCCGGTGATGACCATGGGATCGTCATCGACGACCATGACTCGGATTGGGGCGGCTTGGTTCATAGACGTCACAATACCCGAGGCCCCTGCCACGGCTGGTCGAGGCGCTGAAGTCGCTTCTCCGCCGAGCTCTTACGTCCGATGCAGGCAGACGTTTCGGCAGAATGCGAAACATTCCGGACAAGATCGGAAACAGCCCGGACAAGCTGCGGATCAGTTCGGAGGAGAGAAAGATCGGAAGCTCACCTGGACGTGGAACTCATTGCCGATCACCCCGATCGACGCGTCGCCGCCGAACATCTCGGCGCGTTCCCGGATGCCGACGAGTCCGGATCCTGACCCGGTCGACGCCAAGTGTGCCCCGTGCGGCTCAGGATTCGTCCCGGGCGGCCCCCACTTCTGAGCAGGCGCACCGGCACCGGGTTCTCGCGCGGACCCCGGTGCGTACCGGGGGCGAGGCGGAACCTCGACCGGGGCTGAACCACGAGGAAGCGGATTGCTCACCGAGATCTGGATTCCGCGAGCTGCCGAGACGGCGACGTCCACCGTCACGGGCACGTTCGGTGCATGTTTCATCGCGTTGGTCAGAGCCTCCTGAACAATGCGATAGGCCGCACGGTCGAGCGCAGGCGGACATGAGTCCACGTCCTGGATGACGACGAGCGGGCGGATGACCGTACCGGTGGAGGCCACAGAGGAGATGAGCTCGGGAATCGCTGACATCGTCGCACGACTCGGAGGCGACGAAGTGCCATGGCCCGGCCGCGGATCGGTCAGATCTCCGCTCCTCACACCACCCACCAGATGACGCAGATCCTCCATGGAGGCACGGGCCTCCTCCCGCAGAGCAGACGCCGTCGCAGCGACATCGGGGTCGGTGCGTGCACCGACCTCAAGGGCACCGGTATGCAGAGAGATCACCGACAGTCGGTGGGAGAGCGTGTCGTGAAGCTCGCGTGCCAAGAGCTCTCGTTCCGACTGCCGCGCGATCTCGGCCGTGAGCGACTCATTGCGCTGAGCTTCGCGTTCGGCGATCGACTCGACCGCCCTCATCCTCCGAGTCCGACGCAGAAGCGCACCGACTCCCAGCGCCGTACACAGTGCGATGACACCGGCGGCGACCGTGATGATTCTGATCGCCAGGTGCGAATCCTCCGGTGGGATGGTCGCCTCGAGTTCGGTGAACTGAGCCGAATCGGGCAGGAAGAAGATGCCGAAGGGATTGTGCTCAGCTGGTGCCAGACACATCCTCAATGTGGAGAACGCGATCAGTCCGGTGCCCACCGCCGAGGCGGTTATCGCCTGCCGCCGGGGTGCTCGGATGACGAGGTGGAAGATCGCAATGAGCAGCATCAGCGCATCTCCCCAACCCGCGGTGAGCAGTCCACCGGCGACGAAGGGCACCCACGGCCATCGGTGACGGAGGAAGACGAGCCCCCACACGAGGAACAGCAGCAGGACGGCGACGAGTCCGGTGTCGTTGAGTTCCCCGTCGGAGAAGGCCCAGGCGTTCGCCGTCACCGCCATCGACGAGGTGAAGAATCCGAAGAGGTAGAGAATGACGCCGACGAGGATGCTGGCGGCGATGCGCACGCCGCGCGGGATTCTGCGGCGAGGGACGGATTGTACTGACACAAGAGAATCGTAACCGCGGGGGCTGACACACGTAGTCCACCTTTCGGCTGGACGGGATCAACCGATCGGCTGGAGCGGTCCAGCCCGATTGCGGACGCGCCGGTGTGCGGACGGGACGAAGCTGGAACAGTCAGCCAGAACCAGCTTCGAAGGAGCGTCATGTCCCATTCGCGGAATCCCCAGAACACCCCGCAACAGCCGCAGTCACCACAGCCTCAGCACCAATGGTCCCCGCAGCACCAGCCCCCTCACAGCCCCCACCATCAGCAGCCAGCTCAGAACTACGACCACCAGCAGTGGGCACCCGCACCGAACGCACCTGCCTACGGAGCCGGCCGCTACCCGCAGCAGCCCTACGGCCAGAAGCCGGCGAAACGGAAGAAGCCGCTGCTGAAGCGCTGGTGGTTCTGGCTGCTCGTCATCATCGTCATCATCGCCGTTGCCAGCGCGATCGGAGGCGGGGGAGACGACACCAGCACTGCGGAGGGCGGCACGCCCGACGCTCAGCAGTCGGGGGAGTCCACGAAGAAGGAGGAGGCCGCCGACAAACCCGCCGAGGAGGCTTCGTACGGAATCGGAGACACGGTGGCCGCCGATGACTGGGAGATCACAGTCGCCAAGGTCGACGATGGTGTCTCGCAGGTCGGCGACGAATTCCTCAACGCCCGAGCACAGGGGCAGTTCGTCCAGATCGAACTGTCGGTGAAGAACACCGGATCGGATCCGAACTTCTTCTTCGAAGACGACATCAAACTCGGTGATGAGTCCGGCAACACCTACTCTGCGGATTCAGAAGCCGGAATCTATGCGGCCGAGAACAACATCCTCTTCCTCGAAGAGATCAACCCCGGAAACACCGCCGAGGGTGTCCTCGTCTTCGACGTGCCCGAAGATGCCGACCCGAACAAGCTGACCTTCGCCGGCGGACTGTTCTCCGACCCGGTGGAGATCTCCTTGAAGTGACCTCACCGATGCAGCTGTTCCGCACGGGCGATGATCGACCGGGCGGCGCTGACCGTCTGCCCGAGGAATCCGCGCCCGAACAGGCGAATATGAGCGAGCAGAGCGAAGAAGCTGTGCGCGGGCAGGTCTTCCTGCCAACCGTCCGGCATCGGGTGGGCCTGTTCGTAGCCGGAGAAGATCTCCTCGAGAAACGGGGCTCCGAAAAGGGCGAGCAGCGCGAGGTCTTCCAGTCGGTGACCGCCGTGGGCGGCCGGATCGATGAGCGTCACCCCGGTCGGTGTCCACATCAGATTCCCCGCCCACAGATCGCCGTGGACGCGGGCCGGCATCTCCGCACCCTCACCGCAGATGCCGGCGAAGGCGCCAGACGCGATGGCATCGATCGCCGAGGCGACCGTTGCCCGGTCCTCACCTCTGAGATCCCCGGCAACCGCAGAGGTCAGGGGTCGTAGGCGCTGCCCGACCCAATAGTCGGTGAAGTAGTCGACGGGCTCGGCACGTATCTCGAACGGATTGTCGAGAGGGCCGAAGAATGACTGCGGGGCCGGTGACCAACCGAAACCGGGAGCACCCGCATCGTGGAGCCGGGCGAGGGCACGACCGAAGGCAGCGGCCGCCTCGGCGTGGGGACCGGTTTCCCGGAGACGGCGCAGCCGCAGAAAATCCGGCCCGTGTTCGAGCACTTCGACGACCGGGACCACATCTGGTTCGGCCAGCCACCTCAGCCCGGCGGCCTCGGCAGCGAAGAAGCCGTCCGGGGCGGACTTCCGCAGTTTGAGGAAATCAGTCATGGCCATAGGTTAGTCGGGGGAGCCGTTGTCCGTGCGACCTCGGGTCAGTTCCCGAGCTCGGTGAGGAGACCGGCGGCAACCGAAGCGAGCTCTCCGTTGCCGGTTGCCCGAGTGCCGTCGATGAGGACCGGAGTGTCCTCCAAGCCGGTGCGGATGCCGTGGCCGCGCCTGATGGCTCGGGCATTGACGACCCAGGAGGCGATGCCCTCCCCATGGTGGACCTGCGGCAGATCGATGCCCGCATCGGCAAGGGCCCGTTCGATCGCGGCGGCCCCAGCCAAGGCATGATCCGGACCGGTCACAGTGGGTTCGACGAGCACACGTGCGCATCGGTCGGCCAACCCGGAATCGACGAATGCCGCTGCATCGTCGAGGCTGAGCAGACCTGCCTCGACTCGAACACGGCGCTCGATGAGCAGTTCGCACACTTCGCGAATTCCCGACTCACCTTGATTGGCACTGACGAAGTCAGGCAGCTCGGTCCATTCGGAGATGAGCGTGAGACGGACCTGCGGATCGGGTTCGATCTCGGCTGCGGTGCTCAAAGAGATCGGAGTACCCGGGCACGCGGCACGCACCTCACGAATGGTGGCCGAGACCGGTTCAGCCTGAAAGGTCTGCCGGCCGGTCGCATCGAAGGCGTGGAGGTGGACGACCTGAGCACCTGCTGCCACGGCGGCGGCCGCCTCGGCGGCGATGGACTGCGGTGTCCGCGGAGTCGCCGGGTGGTCGCGATCACCGTTGAGGGCAGCATGCAACAGCGGTTCGTGCGAAGCTGATCTGTTCATCTGTCCACTGTCTCGCAATCGTGACGGCGAGCGCAGGTCCCTTCGGCAAGACCGTGAGAAGTCAGAGTCGAATCACCGCGGAGACACCGCGCGGGCACGCCCCGATCATGATCGGGTTCGGCGCGGCGTGTTGTTCGGAATGATCCCGAATGACGGCAGATGTCGTGCAGGATGAACCATCCTCGGCCGAGGTGTCTCACATGGAAATAGGAGTTCAAATGGCTTTCGTCCTCTGGATCATCGCAGCAATCCTCGTCATCTCCGGCATCTTTGCGATCTTCCGCAAACAACTGCTGTGGGGAATCGTCCTCATAGTCGTCGGCTGCCTCGTGGGGCCGGGCGGAGTCAGCCTCTTCACCTGACCGGCAGGTCCCGGACTGTCCCCAGCCCCGGCTGAGGTCATAGGGTGATCCCAGAGTCCGCCCAGCATCGAGACGGACCCGGAGAGAAGGGGCGCCCACACGTGATGGAGACCGGAGACCTGAGTACTGTCAGGGCGCAGGACGGCCATTCGTGCTGCACCCCGGCGACCAGCCGCGCCGAGGCGGTGGGCAGTCATGTTTTGCACTCTGGTTCTGATACCGCTGTGAACTCAGAGTCGAAGCCCGAGTTCGGCTTCGACTTCGTCACCATCGGCGGCACCTTCGACATGGGCGATCCCTTCGGTGACGGGCATCCTGCCGATGGCGAGGGGCCGCGTCACCGGGTCGACCTCACCGAATTCGAGATCGCAACGACAAGTGTGACGAACGACGATTTCGCCCGGTTCGTCGCTGACACCGGATTCATCACGACGGCAGAACGTCTGGGTACCTCGGCGGTGTTCGGCATGCTCTTGGAAGCCAATCCGGGAGCAGCGGGGCACGTTCTCGGCCATGCCCCGGGCGTGCCCTGGTGGGTCGAGGTCTCCGGAGCGAACTGGGCAGCGCCCGAAGGGCCCGGATCCACCATCGACGAGCGGAGAGACCATCCCGTCGTCCACATCAGCTGGGACGATGCCTGTGCCTATTGCGCGTGGTCCGGCACTCGGCTGCCCAGCGAAGCCGAATGGGAGCTCGCTTCCCGTGGGGGGCTCAAGGGCCGTCGCTATCCATGGGGCAACCGGCTGCTCATCGACGGGGAATGGAACTGCAATATCTGGCAGGGCGAATTCCCGCGGTCGAACACCCCCGACGACGGTTTTGTCGGCACCGCGCCGGCCCGGCATTTCGCCCCCAACGGTCTGGGTCTGTTCAACACGGTCGGCAATGTATGGGAATGGTGCGCCGACTGGTTCGCCCGCGACTACTACCAGCATTCCCCGCAGTCCGATCCGCGCGGCCCCGAGACCGGAGACAAGCGGGTCATGCGCGGTGGGTCGTTCCTGTGCCACGACTCCTACTGCAACCGCTATCGGGTGGCCGCCCGCTCCTCGAACACACCGGATTCCTCGGCTTCGAACATCGGCTTCCGAGTCGTCCGATAAGCTCTCTGAACTCTGGGTTCAGTCCCTGAGATCGGCCCTGAGGCGGCTCATCAGGTGCTTCGTCTCGATTGAGAGCGTCTCGAGAGCGAACGCTACTGTCTCTCGGGCGTCCGCTCCGGTCCGAGTGACTGCCGTGATGTGTCGTGATGGGGAATTGTCACCGCTGATCGGGATTCCGCGCACCGGGTGGAGCTCCTGCGACCGCGTGTCGGCGATGCCGACATCCGCATCTCCGGAGAGCAGGTCGTCGAAGCACTTGCCGGGCTCGGCCTCGATCGTCTGCGTCTGCAATTGCGGGAACCGCTCATCGAGAACCCGCATCGTCGGCGGCAGGAGGAAGCTGGCGGCAGTGGAGAAGCCACACAGACCCAATGTGCGGGACATTGCGGCTGCGGCAACGACGGCGGGACCGCCTCGGCCGGGCACCCGGCAGCCCGATAGACTGCGAGTCATGTCGCGAATCACCTGTCCCGAGCTGAGTAAGAAGTCCGTCACCGCTGAGGAGGCGGCCCGCCATATCGACAATGGCCAACGGGTGGCGATGAGCGGATTCACCGGCTCGGGGTACCCGAAGGCGGTGCCGGGTGCCGTGGCGGCACGTGCTCAGGCGGCACACGATCGGGGCGAAGACTTCCGCGTCGAACTGTGGACGGGAGCCTCGACCGCACCGGAACTCGACGGAGTGCTCGCCGAAGCGGGCGCGGTGAGCAAACGTCTGCCGTTCCAATCCGATCCGGCGATGCGGGCATCGATCAACTCGGGTGACACTGCGTATGTCGACACTCATCTCAGCCATTCGGCTCAGCAGGCGTGGTTCGGCTTCTACGGCAACCTCGACGTCGCCGTCGTCGAGGTAGCGGCGATCCTGCCCAACGGTCTGCTGGTTCCCGGCAGCTCCGTCGGGAATTCGAAGACATGGCTCGACCTGGCCGATAGGGTCATTCTCGAGGTCAATGACTGGCATCCGCGCGGGTACGAAGGCTTCCACGACGTCTACTACGGAACCCGGCGCCCGCCCAAGCGGCTGCCGATCCAACTGCTTGAGCCGATGCAGCGCATCGGTGACCCCTATCTGCGTGTCGACCCGGCGAAGGTCGTCGCCGTGGTGGAGACGAACGCTCCGGACCGGAACCTGCCGTTCAAACCTGCCGACGAGGACTCGAAGGAGATTGCCGGCCACCTCGTTGACTTCCTCCGCCATGAGATCGCCGCAGATCGGCTGCCGCCGGAACTGCTGCCGCTGCAGTCGGGAGTCGGCAATGTCGCCAATGCGGTGATGGGCAATCTAGCCGACAGCGAGTTCGCAGGACTGACCGCCTATACGGAAGTCATCCAGGACGGAATGCTCGACCTCATCGACAGCGGAAAGCTCACTTCGGTGTCGGCGACGGCGTTCTCACTCTCGGCAGAACGGGCAGCGGACTTCAATGACCGGATCGAGTCGTACAAGGGCAGGATCCTGCTGCGCACCCAGGAGATGTCGAACCACCCAGAAGCCATCCGCCGGCTCGGCATCATCGCCATCAACGGAATGGTCGAGGCCGATATCTACGGCAACGTCAACTCCACGCATGTGACCGGTTCGTCGATCATCAACGGCATCGGCGGTTCCGGTGACTTCGCTCGCAACGCCTACCTCAACTTCTTCGTGTCGAACTCGCAGGCCAAAGCGGGAGCGATCTCTGCGATCGTGCCGTTCGCCAGCCATATCGACCACACCGAACACGACACTCAGATCTTGGTCACCGAACGGGGCCTGGCCGATCTGCGCGGACTGCCGCCGGTGGCCAGGGCACGGAAGATCATCGACAACTGCGCCCACCCGGACTACCGGGACCGTCTCACCGACTACCTCGAGCGTGCGATCGCGGCGAACCCAACCGGTCGGCATACCCCGCACATCCTCGCCGAGGCTCTGTCCTGGCACGAGAAGTTCCTCACGACCGGGCATATGTGAGATAGTGCGGGCTCCCGCGACCCCGACTGTTCAGCCGCTTATCACGGTCGGCACCGCGGCGACCACCCAGGCGAGTCCTGGCCCGATGAGGCACATGAGGCCGGCGTACCCGATCATCTGTCTGTAGTAGCGGTCGCGGATGCTCGGATGGACATTGGCCAGGAGCATCGCGCCGTTGGTCGAGAACGGACTGATGTCGACGATGGTCGCGGCGATCGCCAGCGCCGCGACGAACCCTCCGACATGCACGTCGCCCGACTCGAGGAACGGCACCGCCAGGGCGATGACGACACCGATGATCGCCAAGGACGACGCCAGCGCGGAGATCAGGCCGGACATGTAGAACAGCAGCAGCGCTGCCAGCAGGGGTAAACCGATCGCTGAGATGCCGGCCGAGACCCATTCGACGGTTCCGGCCTCCTGCAGTACGGCGATGTAGGTGAGCACTCCGCAGATGAGGACGACGATCGACCATGAGACCTTCGACATCGCCGCCTTGCCGGCGGCAGGGTCGATGGCGGCGAGCACTACCGAGATCGTGATGGTCACCAGGCCCACCTCCCAGCTGAAGATGATCACGGACAGCGCCATGGCGATGAGCCCGATCAGGGTCGGGATCTGAGAGCGTGTGAGACGGATGGTCGTTCCGCCGTCGGGCTCGGACTCGGGGTGGGGGTGAGCCCCATCTGCCTCCGCGCGCAGTCCTGGCCGGCGACGGAGGACGAACCAGACAACGACCGCGAAGACGGTATTGAAGATGAACGGGGCGAGGAACAAGGTCAGCGGCGCAGGGGTGAGGCCGTTCTTCGTCAGATAGTCGTTGATGAAGATGCCGTAGACGCTGATGGGCGAGAACGCGCCAGCCAGGGCACCGTGGACGACGAGCAGACCGATCATGAACTGATTGATCCTATGACGCCGCGCGAACGACAGCGCCAGTGGTGCGATGATGGCCACGGCGAAGAGCGCCCCGAGCGAGATGAGGACAGCTGTCAGTGCGAAGAAGATCCAGGGCATGAGTCCGATGCGCCCGCCGACGAGCTTCACGCACCAGCGGACGATCACTTCGATCGCGCCGTTGTTCTGGGCGAAGCCGAAGAGGTAGGTCAGGCCGACGAGCGTAAGGAAGAGGTCGACGGGAAATCCTGCGAGAAACTCTTCGGGCGCCTGGTGCAGGACGAGGCCGCCGACGCCCGCGGCCGCGATGAAGCCGAGCAGGCCCATATTGATGTCCCGCCAGGTTCCGATGACGAACATCAGTCCGAGGACGATTACGCAGATCAGTTCTGCACTCATGGGTTCAGCTTCTCCTTCGAACGTCAGCCGGGGAATGTCCGGCGGCACATGGGCATGCGGCTCAAATTAATGCATGTCACCTGGTGCGATCAGGTCCATTCGGCATATGAACTCACAGTGACGTTCAGCGGAAGGACTCAGCCGCCGATTCGCCGCTTCGTATAACTGAGGGCAGAATTCATCCACCGCGGATAGTGCGGACGATCACAGACCCGTTAGTGTGACATTCAGCTTCATCGGGCCGCACGTGAGTCGTTTGGACTCAGTGCGGCATCCTCCTACTCTCAGTCTGCGAAAGGTCGCCGTCGATCATGAACGAATCCACACCGGAGCCCAGCGAATTCGATGTGCTCACGGCCGCCTCGGCGATCGTCGATGCCTTCGCCGCCACGGACACTCAGTCGTATTTCTCCCGATTCGCCGAGGACGCCTCCTTCGTCTTCCACCCCGAAACGCGACGCCTGAACACTCGTGCGGAATATGAAAGGGAGTGGGCTTCGTGGTTGGCCGACGGTTGGTCAGTGGCCGCCTGCGCCTCATCGGACCAGCTCGTGCAGACCTTCCCCGGCGGAGCCGTCTTCTCCCACACCGTCGATACGGCCGTGAACACCGCAGACGGGCGGGAATCGTACCGGGAACGCGAATCGATCGTCTTCAGCCGCCTCGGTGACGGTGAACTCATCGCCATCCACGAACACCTCTCCACGGTCCCGGATTCTGCCGACAGTTCGTCGGCGGCTGGTCCCAGTGCCGCCGAAAGCAAGCCCGGCGCCGAGGAGGTCGCGCAGTGAACTGGTACCGCCGTTTGGAACAGCGATTGGAATCCGGCCACGATTCCGGAGTCATCCGCGGAACCCTGAGCGGGGGACGGATGTTCATGATCTGGCTGGCCGCGAACCTCGTCGTCACGACCCTGTTGACCGGAACCCTGTTCGTCCCCGGCGTTGACTTCGCCACAGCGGTCATCGTCATCATCGTCGGCACGCTCATCGGCACCATCGTGCTCACGCTCATCGGCAACATCGGCACCCGCACGGGCCTGGCGACCATGGCCATCACCCGCGGTGCCTTCGGCGCCAAGGGCAGCTTCCTGCCGGTCGCCGCCAACGTCATCATCCTCATGGGATGGAGCTGGGTGCAGGCCATGTTGGCGGGAATCAGCGTCAACTACGTCGTCGCCCAGACGACGGGATTCTCCAACCCGATCCTCTTCTCCGTGCTCTGCCAGGCGCTCGTCGTCGGACTGGCGATCCTCGGCCACGAAGGGATCGAGAAGGCCGAACCCTGGTTCGCTCTTCTCATCCTGCTGGTCATGGCCTATGTCTTCGTCATCGCGTTCACGGGACACTCACCCGGCGAATACGCAGGAATCGAGAGCCTGCCGGAGCTCGAGTTCACTCCGGTCCTCGCACTCGATATCGTCATCTCCACAGCCATCTCCTGGACCGTGCTATCCGGCGACCTCAACCGTTTGGCCGTGACTCAGAAGGCCGGAATCGTCGGATCGGGTCTGGGCTACCTGACCTCGACCGTGCTGGCGATGCTGCTGGGTCTCACCGCGTTCAGCTTCATCCTGCTCGACGGGGGAGACCCGGCCGAATTCGATCCGACGGCCTTGGCCGCGGAATTCGGGTGGGCGCTGGCCATCGTCATCTTCCTCTCGGTCATGGCCACGAACACGATGGTCGTCTACGGAATGGTCAACTCCGTCGTCGGCGCACAGAGCAGGACGAAGCTGAAGTTCCTGCCGACGGCCCTCATCCTCGGCGCGATCTCGATCATCGGTTCGACCTGGCTGGCCCTGCTCGACCAGTACACCGACTTCCTCACGATGATCGGGGCGTTCTTCGTCCCCGTCTTCGCCATCCTCATCGTCGACTACTACATGATCAAACGCGGTGCCTACTCACCCGACATCCTCAAGGACTCCGGCGGCCTCTACTCCTACACCCGCGGAGTCAACTGGGTGGCCGTCGGAGTGTGGGTCCTCGGGGCGTTGGCGTCCTATGTGCTCACCTACGCCTATCCGAGCCCGATCGGAGCGACGATCCCGTCCTTTGCCATCTCCTTTGTGGCCTACCTGGCGCTGTCATGGTGCAGCCGAGCGAAGTTCGCGGGAACCGAACACGCGCACCTGGCCGAGGGGATGCGCGGAACCGAAGAGGTTCGCGGAGCAGGGGAGGCCCGCGAAAGCTGAACCGTGCGGGTCCGGTTCCCGGCGTGGGCTGACCACGGCACGACTGACCATCATCCGCCGTTCCCAGGTGATGAATCCGATCACGCGCTATGATCGCAACGATCGGCCGGAATCACAGAAGGGAACCCGGTGTCTGTGATGCTCACAAGAGTCTTCGACAGGTTCATGCCCCCGAACCGTCGACTCAATCCCGAGGCGCTGGCCTGGATCGCAGTGATCGTGCTCGCGATCGTCATGCTGGCGGTGGAATCATCGATCGCCGTCTCGGTCAATGAGGCTCCGGTCGCTCTGGCCTTCGTCGTCACGATCATCCACGTCGGGTCGATGCCGCTGTCGATGCTGCGGCCGCTCTTCGGCACCATCATGTCGATCGCCGCATGCACGGTGCTGCCGCTGCTGGGCCCGCTCGTCTCCGGTGTGCCGTGGCCGTGGATGGTGCCGATGATGATCACTCAGATCGTCATCATCCTCATCATCGGACTCCGTGCCCATTGGGGAGTGGCACTCGGTGCCCTGCTCGGCAGCATCGCCGGTTCAGCGCTCGCCGCAGTGATCATCCACTTCTTCGTCGCCGACTCCCGATCGGACGGGGCGATCGTCAACATCCTCATCTACTCCTGCATCGCCGGCGGTGTCTACCTCGCGGCAGTGATCATCCAGCAATGGCAGCTCATCCGCTCCCAACTGGTGCAGGAGAAGGAGAACACCGCTGAGGAGCACTCGAAACGTGTGACCATCGAAGAGCGAGCCCGGATTGCCCGCGAACTCCACGACATCGTCGCCCACAGCATGTCGATCATCAACATCCAAGCCTCCAGCGCACCTTTCCGACATGAGGGGATCGACGCCGAGGTGGCCAAGGAGTTCGACGACATCTCCACTTCGGCGCGCACCGCCCTGACCGAGATGCGCGGACTGCTCAGCGTGCTGCGCAACGATGAAGGCGGAGGCGAACTGGCGCCGCAGCCGAAGTTCTCCGAGATCGATCCGCTCATCGAGAAGGCCCGACAGGCGGGAGTGCAGGTCACCGTGGAACGCAGCGGCGAACCGATCGACCACCTCATGCGCGACAGCACCGGACTAGCCGGATACCGGATCATCCAAGAAGCCCTGAGCAACGCGATCCGCCACGCCCGCAACTCCGCAATCGCCATCCTCATCCGCGGTGGCAGCTCAGCCGTCTGGATCAGCGTCACCAACGACCACGGCGACGGGCCCGGCGAGGCCGCGAAACACGAGAAGCACAGCCGGCAGGGACTGATCGGCATGCGCGAACGGGCAGCCTCCGTCGGTGGGGAGGTCCGCAGCGGAGCCACTGCCGACGGAGGCTTCGAAGTCGAAGCAGTGCTGCCGCTTTCGCCCCGCGAACGCTCGACCGACGACGGTGAACCGAGCGCCGACACGCCGGTCACGGACACTTCGGTTAAGGACAAGGAGACCCCATGATCAGGATCGTCATCGCCGATGACCAAGCGATGGTCCGCGCCGGCTTCGCCGCGCTGCTGAGCGCTCATGCAGATATCGAGGTCATCGGACAGGCCGAAGACGGTGCACACTGCGTCGATCTCGTCGCCGACCTTGACCCCGATATCGTCCTCATGGACGTCCGAATGCCGCTGATGGACGGAATCGAAGCAACCCGCACGATCGTCGCCGCGAATGCCGAGACCCGGATCATCATGCTCACCACCTTCGACATCGACGACTATGTCTTCGATGCCATCCGCGCCGGGGCCAGCGGTTTCCTCCTCAAGGATGCCCCGCCCAGTGAACTCGCCGAGGCGGTCCGCATCGTCGCCGGAGGCGAAGCGCTCCTGGCGCCGAGCGTGACGAAACGGGTCATCGAACACTTCGCCACCGGAGGACAGAAGCCCAACCGCACAGCGCTGCCCGAACTCACCGACCGAGAACGCGAGATCCTCATCCAAGTCGCCCGCGGAGCGTCCAACACGGAGATTGCGGCGAGTCTGGACATCGCAGTGCAGACCGTGAAGACCCACGTCTCCCGGATCCTGTACAAACTCGATGCCCGAGATCGCGCCCAAGCAGTCATCGCCGCCTACGAATCAGGTCTCATCGTCCCCAACAGCTGAGTTCTGCACCTGTCCTCAGCTCGGACCCCCCTACCCGAGTAGGGGGTGAAGAACGGCTCCCAGGGGTGACGAAAAACGGTGCGGACATCCATAAGGTGGGAACCATGAACCCGTCTGACCGCATGACCTCAGAACCGTCTTCCCCAACTGCGACCGAACTGTCGGCTCCGGCACCGGATCGGGCCACGCGGGCCGCAGTGCTCGAGCGCAGGCGAGCGAAGAGGGGAACCGCCGAACAGGAATTCACAAGCGACTTCAGCGCGCTGATGGCGCAGGTCAAAGAAGCGGGCCTGCTGGCCAGGCGGCCGGGCTGGAACACCCTGCGCTTCGTCCTCCTCGGACTCGGTTACGTTGCATCCTTCGCCATGCTCTTCCTCATCGGTGAGAGCTGGTGGCAGATGGCGACCGCAGTCGTATTCGGCGCACTTTTCACCCAGACCGCCTATGTCGCCCATGACGCAGCACACCGGCAGATCTTCACCAGCGGAAAAGTGGGGGAGTGGGTGTCGACGATCATCGGCAACCTCTTCATCGGACTGAGCTACGGTTGGTGGCTGAAGAAGCACAATGCGCTTCACCACGCCAATCCGAACAAGGCCGGAGTCGACGGAGACATCGCTCCCGGCGCCCTCGTCTTCACTCCTGAGGATGCACGTGAACGCACAGGCCTGGCCAAATGGTTCGCCGCACGTCAGGGCTGGTTCTTCCTGCCGCTGCTGACCCTGGCCGGCCTCCAGCTGCACGTCGAGTCCGTCAAAGCCATCGTCCGGGGACAGTCGTCGATCAAACGCCGTTGGATCGAAGGCGTCCTCATCGGAATCCGCCTCATCGGGCTCCCCGCGCTCGCCATCTGGGCGGCAGGTCCCCTCATCGGCAGCGTCTTCTTCCTCGTCCAGCTCGCCGTCTTCGGCGTGCATATGGGCGGATCATTCGCCCCCAACCACAAGGGCCAGCCGATCGTTCCCAAAGATGTGAAGATCGACTTCCTGCGCCGTCAGACGCTGATGTCACGCAATATCTCCGGCGGTCGCTTCATGGGATTCCTCATGGGCGGTCTGAACTATCAGATCGAACACCACCTGTTCCCCAGCATGCCGAGCGTCAACCTGCACCGGGTGCAGCCGATGGTCCGCGAATACTGCCGCCAGAAGGACATCACCTACACCGAGACGACCCTGCTCGAGTCCTACAAGATCATCATCGCCTACCTCAACCGGGTGGGCCTCGGCGAAGCAGACCCCTTCGACTGCCCCGTCACCGCGCAGTTCCGGTCCCGCTGAGAACTCAGGTGAGGTGATCGTGATCGCCGGAGACCCATTCTGCGTAGCGTTCCGCCGATGTCTGCACCGCAGAATACGCATCAGTGCCGATCGACTGACCGAAGTTGCCGTACATGCGGTCGAAGTCGAGATCGATCACCGAGGCGGCGATGCGCCTGACGACCGCGGCCGACAACGGCAGATAGTTCGGGAAGCTGCGCATGAACGTCACCCACCCCGATCGCGCCACCGGACCGATCGAATCGCCGCTGAGCATGACCCCGGCGCCGTCGGCGCCCGTCCAGACTGCCACCGCACTGCCGGGGAAATGACCTCCCGTCCTCCGGAGCCTCACCCCCGGCACCGGCTCCGCCTCGTGGAAATAGGGGCAGACGGCCCGGCCGGTCCGCTGCACCCATTCGAGGTCGGCCCGGCACACGAAGACGGGAGCTCCATCGAATGCGGCACTCCATTCCAACTGGGTGCCGAACATGTGCGGGTGGCTGGCGGCGATCGCCGCAACTCCGCCGAGGTCCCGGACCGCCGCGACCGCCTCGGCGTCGATATAGGCGGGGACATCGAAGAGCACATTGCCGGATTCGGTGCACGCGAGATAGCAGGTCTGCCCGATCCCGAGCTTCGGTTCGACGCGGATGGCGAATAGACCGGGTTCCCGCTCCGTGGTGGTGATGCGGTGGCCTTCGGATTCGAGGTCTGCCCGAGTCGTCCACTGTTGGCCGGAGTCAGGAACCCATTGCCGATCGTCCTCGCAGATCGGACACAGCTGTGGTGGAGGCGTCGTCGTCTCGACCCCGCAGGTGCGGCAGATCGTCACATCGGAAAATGCCACCATGTCATCCTCTCGGTTCCACAAAGGAAACCACAGACTCCCACCGAGCCTAGTCCTCACATGAAGTGAAGACCAGGGTCGATGGGAGTCCGACGACGCGGCAGCTTGTCAGTGGGCGGCCGTGTGCGCCTTCCTGTGGGCGATGACGTGGCCGACGAGGATGAGCGCGATGCCGACGACCAGCCAAGCGCTGAGCACCCACCACTGGAGAGCCAACGGCGCGTCTCGGAAGTAGGAGAGATCGCGCAGCAGCGTGCCGGCCGCTCCGGGGACGAAGAACTGACCGATATCGCCCCAGTCCCCCGACGACTCAGTAGACGATGGTGCCGACCAGGCGCATCCGCCGTGAACGGATGCCCATGCTGGTGAGCACACCGCCGACGATGCCGCCGAGGGTCAACGGCAGACCCGCGATGGCCAGGCCCGCATCGGAGGGATCGTCGTCGGAGAGCGGCACGACGTCGGTGATCTTCACCTGCGGAACCTCCATCGCCGAGGCGGCCGGACCGGCGTCGTCTCCAGCTGGGTTGCCCTGCGGCGGGTCCTGACCGGAGGCAGCGGCCTCGTGAGCCTTCTGCATCTGGTTATTCGTTTTCTGGGGGAGATGTGCCGAAGGTCACCGAGGAGCACAAGAGTGCGATGCGTGCCAGGATTCAGGATGCGGCGCTGGCCTGCTTCGCACGAAGGGGGTTCGCCGGTGCGTCGATGGCCGACATCGTCAAGGAAGCGGGGCTGTCTGCCGGAGCGGTCTACGTCTACTACGCGTCGAAGGCAGACCTGATGATCGAGGTCGCCCGCCGGGTGATGGAGCCGCGCATGGCGGTGCTCGAGGCGGCCAAGTCCGGAAGTGAGGTGGCAGCTCCTGCCGAGGTGTTCGTCGAGCTCATCGATTCCCTGCTCATCGACAATCCGTTCGCCTCGGTCATGGTTCAGGTCTGGGGAGAGTCTTCCTACGACAAGGAGTTCGCGAGTTTCGCCGGTGGGGTATTCGAGTCGCTCATCAAAGAATTCACCGTCTATCTTGCTGCCTATCTGCAGGATCAGCGGGGAGCGGACGCTGAAGCCGCGCGGGCTCGGGCTTCGGCAATGGTGCCGGGGCTGCTGGCCATGATCCAGGGGGCCGTCGTCCAGGCGACCGTCTTCGGCGAATCCTCTCGGCTGCGGGTACGGGCCGGAATCGAAGCAGTGCTCGCCAGCGTCGATTTCTGAGTTCGTCGGCTGCTCAGACGGAATCGCCGTCGTCATCGACCGAGTGGACGCGATCTTCGCGCATGCTCACCGTATCGACGCCGCTCAGTTCCATGAGCGGGGCGACGAGCAGGTGCAGAGACCGCTTCCGTCGAACCTCACATCGACCTGCACCATCCGCGTCTCGTCGGGGGACTCGAAGCGGCGCGAATCGACGATGGTATTCGCAAAACCCATTCGGCCGGCCAGAGCGAGGATCTCGCGGAGGACACCGGCCCCGTCGCGGTAGGTGATGCGCAGGAGTTTGCGGTGGTCGCTGTTGGGGATCTTGCGGATGAGAGGCGCGATGACGAACAGTGTGAACAGGTGCAGGGCAGTGAGCATCGTGGCCAAGGGAAGCATTCCCGCACCGCAGGCCATTCCGACGGCCGCGGTGACCCAGATGGTTGCGGCGGTGGTGAGTCCGCGGACCATGTTGCGTCCTTTGAAGATGACTCCGGCGCCGAGGAAGCCGATTCCGGAGACGATCTGCGCGGAGATCCGTGAAGGGTCGAGGCGGACGTCGTTCTCGAGCACTCCGGCGAATCCATACGCGGAGATCAGAGTGAAAGCGCAGGTGCCGATGCCCACGAGCACGTGGGTGCGGTACCCGGCGGCCTTCTGTCTGAACTGCCGCTCGAAGCCGATGAGGGAACACAGGACGAAGCTGGCCAGCAGCAGGCCGGCTTCCAACAGGCCGGTGCTGCTCATGATGTTCTCAACCGACGCGGAGTTGACCATAGTGCCTTCATCATAGCCCCACCCCCAACGAACAACCCCCTATTGCTACCTGACGGCGGCTCAGCAACCTCGCGCGAGGTTGCTGAGCCGCCGTCAGGTAGCAATAGGGGGTGTTTTGGTCAGTTGCAGCCGTCGGGGCCGCAGGCGGCGCCGACGGAGAAATCCTCTGTCGAGTCATCCGCTGACTGTGGAGTGTCCGCGAGCACCGTGAGCTTCCGTCCTTCGTCCCAAGCCGTCTCGAGTGCCTGAGAGAAGACCTCCGCCGGTTGGGCTCCGGAGATGCCGTACTTGCGGTCGATGACGAAGAACGGGACTCCATTGGCGCCGAGCGAACGGGCCTCACTGATATCGGCCCGTACCTCATCCGAGAATTCATCGGTTGCGAGGATTCGGCGGACCTCGTCGGGATCGAGGCCGATCTCACTTCCCACCTCGGCGAGGTAGTCGACGTCACCGATGTCGCGACCCTTCTCGAAGTGGCCCGAGAGCAGCATCTCCTTGGCCTCGGAGATCAGTCCGTGGGTCTTGGCGAAGTGGAGGAAGCGATGGGCGGTGAAGCTGTTGGCCACGACGATCGAGTCGAAGTCATAGTTCAGGCCGACTCCGGCGGCCTGCTGAGTGACATGGTCGAACATCTGCCGCACCTGATCGGCGGGCATGCCCTTCATCTGGCTGAGGTATTCGGTCTCGGTGCCGTCGAAGTGATCGGGCAGGCTCGGATCAAGCTGGAAACTGCGCCATTGTACGTCGACGTCGTCCCTGTGAGCGAAGCCGTCGAGGGCATCCTCGAACCGACGTTTTCCGATATAGCACCAGGGGCAGGCGATGTCCGACCAGATCTCGATCTTCATATCAATGCCAACCGTGCCCATCTCATGGTTATTCCGCAGGTCCGACTCAGAACAGAGCCTGCTGCGATGGGGCGGCGAGCTGCTGCGTCGGAGCTGGCTCGCCCGCCTTCTGCGGGGTTCGGCTCAAGCCCGGGCGGCCGCGCATCCTCGAAGTCGCAGGGTAGTCGTCATCGCTGCGTCCGCGCAGGTCATAGCGGTCGATGAGGGGGTTGATGCGCTCACTGAGCCACCGACGATACTCCGTCGAGGCGTAGGATGAGCCGGCGTACATCCTGCGATATCGGGGGAGCAGCTCGGGGCGGTGGCGTTCGAGCCATTCGAAGAACCATTCGCGGGCGCCGGGGCGCAGGTGCAGCGCCCCGTAGACGACTCGTGCGGCTCCGGCGCCTTTGATCGCTCGAAGAGCGGATTCGAGGTGGTCACGGGAGTCGGTGAGCTTCGGCATGATCGGCATCATGAACACGGTGACATCGAACCCGAGTTCTGCAGCCGCGCGCACGGTGGCCAGCCTGGCCTTCGTCGTCGGCGTGCCGGGTTCGAGGCTCTGCTGCAGAGCGTCGTCGTGAACGGCGATCGACATGCTGATCTCAACAGGAGCGTCTTCGGCGACGCGGGCCAGCAGAGGCAGATCCCGTCGCAGCAGCGTGCCCTTGGTCAGAATCGACATCGGAGTCGACTGTTCGGCCAGTGCGGTGATGATCCCCGGCATGAGGGAGTAGCGGCCTTCGGCGCGCTGATAGGGGTCGGTGTTCGTGCCGAGCGCGACATGGTCTCGCGCCCAACTCGGGCGTGCCAGTTCGGCGGCGAGGACATCGGCGATATTGATCTTGACGACGACCTGGCGATCGAAGTCCGTCCCGGAATCAAGATCGAGGTAGCGGTGAGTGTTCCTGGCGAAGCAGTACACGCAGGCGTGTGAGCAGCCGCGGTAGGGGTTGACAGTCCAGGAGAAGGGCATCGAGCTGGACTGGGGAACCTTGTTCAGTGCCGACTTCGCCAGCACCTCGTGGAAGGTGATTCCTGAGAATTCCGGCGTCTGCACCGACCGGACCAGTCCCTTCGTCCCGAAGAGGACAGGTGTGCTGGGGTCGGTGCTGTCGCTCGCTTCGTTCCACCGCATAAAATCATTCGAACACGAGTTCGAATGTGAGTCAAGGGCGGGGCGTTACACTCAGGCGAGGTCAGGAAACGCGCAGCCCCTTGAACTCGCTGCGGTGGAAGACCAGGGCCTCGGGTCCGTCGCCATTGCGAGTGCCGAGGATCTCGAGCAGGGCCACGGTGTGGTCGCCGGCCGCGACCTCATCGTAGAGCCGGGTCCAGAGGAACGCTGAGCTGCCGGGGATCGTCAGTGCGCCTCCGGCAGTGACCTCAGGGCTGACGCCGGTGAATCGTCGACTGCGATCCTTCGCCGCCAACTGCCTGGCCAGGTGCTCTTGGTCGGTGCCCAGCAGAGAGATCCCCAGCTCGGGAGCTCGCCGCAGGGCGGGCCAGGTGGTCGATGTGTTCTGGACGGCGACGCTGACCAAGGGTGGGTCGAGGGAGACGCCGACGGTGAGGGTGGAGGCGACGAGGCCCAGGGGCGCCGCATCGATTTCGGCGCCGATGAAGGCGACTCCCTGGGGAAAATGGGAGAAGGCCTCGCGGAGAGCCTCGGGTGTTGCTGGGGTCACCGGGGCCGGTGACTGTGCGGTGCGGTCTGCCAAGAGCGTCATTCCTTCACCTCTGTGTTCGGATGGTCGTCGGCGTCTCAAATACCAGCTGATGCGATGACGCCCGCTGATCCGTTGAGCAATCCAAGAGCGTGGGTTCGTCTGTCGATGTCGTTGAGGTCGATCATTGCAAAGCGGAAGCGCCGGTGTCGTGGCCGAGGTCATATGAAGACGACTTATGACCGCATATGACGCTGAGAGTCGGGGCGTGACGGAAGCGTGCGGCCGGTGACGGGGTTCGGGCATAGATTGCTCAGCGAATCATGCGCTCGTCAGGCAACGAGCCGCCCGAACCCCGCCGCAGAGGAGAACCCTATGACGCAGACGCCGGTCACCGCACCGAGCACCCAGGACCCGCCGCAGCGGCTCCTGTCCGGAAAGAAGCGGGTGCTGGCCTCGGCCTTCGCCGGGACGACGATCGAGTGGTACGACTTCTACCTCTACGGCACCGCCGCGGCACTGATCTTCAACGTCCAGTTCTTCCCCTCCGACAGTGAGCTCGGCAGCCGACTCGCGTCCTTCGCTACTCTCGCCGTCGGATTCTTCGCTCGGCCCTTGGGCGGAATCGTTGCCGGCCACCTCGGCGACCGTGTCGGTCGCAAGGCTCTGCTCGTCGTCTCCCTTCTGTCCATGGGGACGGCGTCGTCGCTCATCGGCCTGGTCCCGAACTTCGACGCCATCGGCTGGTGGGCCGCTGTCTCCCTCGTCGTTCTGCGTATCGTCCAGGGCCTGTCGGCAGGGGCCGAGTGGGGCGGATCGGCTCTGCTGTCCGTTGAACATGCACCCGCCCGCAAACGCGGTCTCTTCGGATCCTTCACTCAGATCGGATCGGCGGCGGGAATGCTGCTGGCCACCAGCGCCTTCTTCCTCGTCCAGAACCTGATGAGTGATGAAGCGTTCGAGGCCTTCGGCTGGCGCATCCCCTTCCTCGCCTCCGCGCTGCTCGTGGCACTGGGACTGTGGATCCGCCTCGGCGTCTCCGATGCACCTGAGTTCCAGGAGCTCAAGGATTCCGGAAAGGTCGCCAAAGCACCGCTGCGGGAGGTGCTGACCGCTCATCCTCGGGTCCTGCTCGTCACCATCGGACTGCGGCTGGCACAGAACAGCGTCTTCTACCTCATCACCGTCTACATGCTCAGCTACCTGGCGGAGAATCGCGGCGATTCGACCTCGGGAGTCACAGCCGTCATGATCGCCTCGGCGGTCGGACTGGTGACCGGACCGGCTTGGGGGTGGGCCTCGGACCGGATCGGTCGCAAGCCCGTGACGATCTTCGGACTCATCGGCATCGCAGTATTCGGCTGGTTCTTCTTCGCCTTCCTCGACGCAGGCCCACTGGGACTGCTGCCCCTGGTCGTCATCCTCGGCATGAATCTCGCCCACGATGCCGTCTATGGTCCCCAGGCGGCCTGGTTCGCCGAACAGTTCCCCATCGAGATCCGCTACTCGGGTGTGAACATGGGCTACCAGCTGGGCACCGTCATCGGCGGCGGAATCATGCCGATGGTCGCGGCCCTGCTCTACGTCGCCGGCGGCCACTCGCCGTGGCTCATCTGCGGCTACCTTACCCTCCTGTGCGTCCTCTCGCTCATCGCCGCCATCGGCGCCAAAGATCCTGCCCGAGCGCTCGCCCGCACCGCGGCCTGAACTCACCCGCCGATACGTCGGCCCGCACCCATCGCACCACCATGATTAGGAGACTCCCATGACGAAACCGATCCTGCTCAATGCCTTCGACATGATGACCCCGGTCCACCAGTCACCCGGAATGTGGCGCCACCCGGAATCGAGAGTCGACGAGTTCACCCAGCTGTCCTTCTGGACCGACCTGGCCAAGACCCTCGAGGACGGCGGATTCTCCTCTCTCTTCCTCGCCGACATCCTCGGCGTCTATGACGTGTACGGCGGCAATGCCGATGTCACGAACCGTGGGGGAGTGCAGTTCCCGCTGCTCGACCCCCTCGTCGCCGTCCCCGCCATGGCCGCAGCCACGACAACGCTGGGATTCGGTGTGACCGCCTCGGTGACCTATGAGAAGCCCTACCTGCTCGCCCGCACCCTGACCACCCTGGATCACTTCACGAACGGGCGTGTGGCCTGGAACATCGTCACCAGCTATGTCGACTCCGCTGCCCGCAACCTCGGGCTCAAGGGCCAGATCCCGCACGATGAGCGCTACGACCGGGCCGATGAGTTCATGGAGGTCATGTACAAGCTGTTCGAGGGCTCGATCACTCCGGACGCACTCAAAGCCGATGCCGACGCCAACGTCTTCGTCGACCCGAACGAGGTCCACGACATCGGCCACGACGGCAAGTTCTTCACCGTCCCCGGTCAGGCGCTCGCCGTCCCCGGACCGCAGGGCACCCCGCTGCTCTTCCAGGCCGGTGCATCCAAACGCGGCCAGGAATTCGCGCTCGACCACGCCGAGGCGATCTTCTTCTCCGGACCGACCCCGGAGATCCTGCGCAGCTGGGTCGACAAGGTTCGTGACGGACTCGAAGAGCGCGGACGCGCCCGTGACGCGGTGAAGATCTTCGCTCTGGCCACCGTCATCGTGGACGACACTGACGAAGCCGCCGAGGCTCGCCTGGCCGACTATCGCCGCTACGTCGACACCGAATCCGCGCTGTCCCTGTTCGGCGGATGGACCGGAGTCGACCTCTCAGGAGCCGACCCCGAAGACACCCTCGAATACGTCTCGACCGAAGCCAACCAATCCGCGCTCGCCTCCTTCACCACCATGGCCGGAGACAAACCCTGGACGATTCGGGACCTCGCGGAGTTCGTCGCCCTCGGCGGACGCGGACCGGTCATCACCGGATCGCCGGAGACCATCGTCGACGAGTTCGAACGATGGATGACCGAAGCCGATATCGACGGATTCAACATCGCCGCGGCCGTGCGCCCGGCCGATGCCGAACGCTTCACGAAGTACGTCTCACCCGAACTGCGCCGCCGCGGACTCCTGCCCGAACCGACCGCAGGTGCCACGGTGCGCGAGCAGCTCACCGGCGCCGGTCCCCGCCTGGCCGAGGACCACACGGGTGCCAAGTACCGCCTCGGCGAGGGTGCTCGCGTCTGAACAGACGAAGACTGATAAACGCGAAAATGGTCGTGGGGCATAATGGTCTGCGGCCGTTTTCCGCACCGTGAACCGAACTGAGACCGCGAATGAGCGCACCGTTACCGCTGACCACCACAGACACGTCCGCGGATCGCGGATACCAGCGCAAAGCGCTCTTCGCCGCAGCCGTCGGCTACGGACTCGATGGATTCGACCTCCTCATCTTGTCCTTCGCGCTCTCCGGCATCATCACCTCCTTCGGGCTCAGCGACGTGCAAGCCGGGTCCCTGTCGACGATCACCCTGCTCGGCGCCGTGGTCGGCGGAATTGTCTTCGGGGCGCTCGCCGACCGGCACGGCAGGGTGCGAGTGCTCACCTGGACGGTCCTCATCTTCGCAGTGTTCACCGGACTGTCGGCGCTGGCACAGGGGTATTGGGATCTCGCGGCCTACCGGTTCATCGCCGGGATCGGAATCGGCGGTGAGTTCGGCATCGGCATGGCCTTAGCCGCCGAGGCGGTGCGTGCCGACCAGCGAGCGCGGGCCACATCATGGGTGGGAGTGGGTTTCCAGCTCGGCGTATTCGCCGCAGCCGTCGTCTCGGCTCCCGTCATCGCCCTGTGGGGCTGGCGGGCACTGTTCGTCATCGGGCTCTTCCCTGCGATCTTCGCCTTGATCATCCGCCGCGGAATCGACGAACCCGAAGCGTTCGTCAAAGCCCAGAAGTACACGGAGAAGCTCGCCGAGGATGCCGACCGAGACGCAGCCCAGATCAGTGGCGGATCCGGTCAGGTCGGACTGCCGGAGTCGTTCGGTGCGAAGATCGCCGCACTCGTCAAAGACCGGGAGACCGTGAAGATCACCCTGGCCCTGACGATCCTCACCAGCGTGCAGAACTTCGGCTACTTCGGGATCATCACCTGGCTGCCGAACTACCTGTCCGAGCAGATGGATCTGGGAGTCACCAAGGGCTCGCTGTGGACTGCGGTGACGGTCATGGGCATGCTTGCCGGAATCCTCATCTTCGGGCAGGTCGCCGACCGACTCGGCCGCCGCCCCGCATTCTGGATCTTCCAATCCGGAGCCATCGTCTCGATCCTCGCCTACAGTCAGTTCACGGACCCGACAGCCCTGTTGGCCGGAGGACTCTTCATGGGCGCCTTCGCCAACGGCATGCTCGGCGGGCACGGGGCGCTGCTGGCCGAGCTCTATCCCACGGCGATCCGAGCAACGGCTCAGAACGTCATCTTCAACATCGGCCGCGCCGTCGGGGGACTGGCCCCGGTCGTCATCGCTCTGCTCGCCGGCCACCTCGGGTTCGGGTTCGCGCTGGCTCTGCTGCCGACGATCTACGTCATCCAGTTCCTCGCCATGTTCCTCATCCCCGAAAGACGCGGCCACAGCCTCGATTGACGCGATCCTGTGCGTGACGAACTGTGACGTCAGGTGACAGTTCTCAGCCGCAGCGCCACCATACTTGACGACTGTGACTTCGACAGATCCCGCCGCGAACGCGGCACAGACACCACCCGCATCCACCGGAACCGAGCAGGCGGGGCCGCAGCAGAAGCGCCTCGTGAGATCGGCCGCCGACATCCACGCGATCCTCGCAGAATTCGGTTCGCAGGGCACCAAGACGAAAGCCGTCATCATCCTCGCCCTCGGCGGAATCTTCATGGATGCCTACGATTTCTCCTCACTGGCCTTCGGCATCACGGCGATCAAGGAGCAGTTCGGGCTCTCCGGCTTCATGACCGGCCTCGTCAACGCCTCGATCATGGTCGGAGCCGTCATCGGCGCACTCTTCGGCGGATACCTCGTCGACCGATTCGGCCGCTACAAACTGTTCATGGCCGATATGGTCTTCTTCGTCATCGCCGCCATCGGCTGTGCGGTGGCACCGAACGAATGGGTGCTCATCGTCTTCCGCTTCGTCATGGGCATCGGCGTCGGCCTCGACCTGCCGGTGGCTATGGCATTCCTCGCCGAATTCTCGAAGCTCAAGGGCAAGGGCAACCGGTCCCAGCGAGTCAACGCCTGGTCACCGGCCTGGTACTTCGCGACCGGTATGGGCTATGTCATCGTCCTCATCATCTTCATCACCCTGCCCTATGACCAGCACGCGATCCTGTGGCGACTCGTCGTCGGCTTCGGCGCCGTTCCCGCGCTCATCGTGCTCCTCGTCCGCCGCCGCTACCTCGCCGAATCTCCAGAATGGCTGGCCAACCAGGGCGACCTGAAGGGCGCCGTCGAGGTCATGCGCACCCACCACAATCTCAATGTCGAACTTGCTCCTGCCGCCGACCGGGAGACTCCAAACGATGCAGCGACTCCCGTCAAGGGCGGTCGCTGGAGCGGTTTCGCCGAACTCTTCTCCCCGCGCTACCGGGTGCGAACCATCGTCGCACTCTGCGTGTCCGTGTTCTCGACCTTCGGCTACAACGCGGTCGCGTACGGCACACCGCTCATCATCACAACGCTCTTCCACCAGACCCCGCTGGTGACGATCATCGCCTCGCTGGTCATCAACCTGGGCTTCGGCACGATCGGCGGACTGCTCGGAATGAGCATCGTCAACCGCTTCGGCACGCGCAAGATCACCTTGGTCGGATTCATCATCCAAGCCCTGGCGCTGGGAACACTGGCGATCGTGGGAATCCCGAACGGGGCTCTCGTCCTCGTCGCGGTGGCCATGCTCGCGGCCTTCGTGTTCGCTCAGGCCGGGGGACCGGGAGCGAACCTCATGAACTATGCGACCCTGTCGTATCCGACCCGGCTGCGCGGAATCGGCATCGGCTTCAACCAATCGGTCCTGCGTGCCTTCTCGATCGTCTCACTCATCATGTTCCCGATCCTTGCAGCCTCGCTGGGCACAGGAGTGTTCTGGATCGTCGCCTGCGCACCGCTGGCGGGCACGATCGCCGTCGGCATCGTCGCTTGGGACCCGACGGCCAAGGACGTCGAGCACGAAGACTGAGGCCCGCGACCAGCGCTGACCGTCCAGAGCAGTGCACTGCGCGTATGACGAGGCGGAGCGGACATGACCAGCGGGAACGCCCACGGTGAGAATGAATGGTATGCCATCGAGCGTAATGCTCGTTCGACCGTTCCCCGGTCGCGTCCCCGAGCGGGCCGGGTGCGGTTGCGGCCGCATATGCAAGGGTGCAGTGAAATCGCCCGGCCCGATTCATTGCCAGTGGGGTGTGAGCCGGGTTGCCCTGAATCGAACAGATGAACGGTGCCGCAGGGCTGTGTTGACTTTGTTGGTATCCCATTTGGGGCGTCGACCGGATCCAAGGAGTGGACTGTATGAGGAAGACCGAATCGGCGGAGGCGCCAGCGCCCACACGCCTAGGGCCCAGCCCCGAACAGTTGGCGGCTCATCGCATCAGTCCGCGCTTCTACAACGCCGATCTCGCCCCGTCCCGCAAGGAGGGGCGCAGTTGGACGGCCTACAGCGTCTTCACCCTGTGGGCCAACGATGTGCACTCTCTGGGCAACTACGGCTTCGCTCTCGGACTCTTCGCACTCGGCCTCGGCGCCTGGCAGATCCTCCTCGCCCTCCTCGTCGGTGCGGCCCTGCCGTTCTTCCTGATCACCCTCTCCGGTTTCATGGGCTACAAGACAGGCGTGCCCTATCCGGTGATGAGCCGGATCTCCTTCGGCATCCACGGGGCCCAGTGGCCGCCTCGGTGCGGGGCATCGTCGCCATCGCCTGGTTCGGCATCCAGACCTACCTGGCCTCGAGCGTCCTCAACGTCATGCTGCTGACGATGTTCCCCGGACTGCAATCATGGGCCGATGCCGAATTCCTCGGACTCTCCGGGCTCGGCTGGTTCCCCTTCACCCTGCTGTGGGTCATCCAAGTCATCATCGTCAGCTACGGTATGGAGATGATCCGCCGCTACGAAGCCATCGCCGGACCGATCATCCTCGTGACCTTCCTCGCCCTGGCAGTCTGGATGCTCATCCGTGTCGACTTCTCCATCGCATGGTCGCCCGACGACGCGCTCAGCGGCTGGGAGATGTGGGCGCACATCTTCGGCGGAGGCGCGTTGTGGGTGTCCATCTACGGCACCTTCGTGCTCAACTTCTCCGACTTCACGAGGGCCGCGAAGAAGCGCGGCTCGATCGTCGTCGGCAACTTCTGGGGCATCCCGGTGAACATGCTCGTCTTCGGACTCGTCGTCATGAACTTCCGCAGCGCCGGCATCATCTCCGCCGTCATCGGCTTCGTCATCCTGCCCTGGAACCTGTATGACTCACCGGTGGTCATCGTCTACTTCCTCGGTGGACTCGGCGCCCTGCTCGCACCCCTGTTCGGCGTGGTCATGGTCGACTACTGGGTGGTGCGCAGAACGAAGGTGAATGTGCCCCAGCTCTACACCGAAGCCGGCGACGGTGAGTACTTCTACCACCGCGGGTTCAACTGGCGAGCTATCGGAGCCTTCATCCCCGCCTCAGCGATCTCACTGGTCTTTGCACTCGTCCCCGCGTTCTCCGGCATCTCCGAGTTCTCCTGGTTCTCCGGGGCTGCGATCGCCGCGCTCATCTACTTCGTCATCGCCCGCCGCGACTTCACCTTCCGTGAGGTCGACGGTGAGGAGATCGCCGTCCCGACCCATCACTGATCGGAGCCGAATCGTGAGAATCCTCGTCGTCAACGTCAATACGACCGAGTCCATGACCGAGGGCATCGTCCGCGTGGCACGGCAGGCCGCCTCGGCGGGAACCGAGATCATCGGTCTGACCCCCGAATTCGGAGCCGAATCCTGCGAAGGCAACGTCGAAAGCCATCTCGCGGCGCTCGGCGTCATGGACGCTGTCCTGAAATATCCCGGCGAATTCGACGCCGTGATCCAGGCCGGGTACGGAGAGCACGGCCGCGAGGGCCTGCAGGAGCTGTTGGACGTGCCCGTCGTCGACATCACCGAGGCGGGGGCCGCCCTGGCGATGTTCCTCGGCCGCCGCTATTCCGTCGTCACCACGCTCGACCGGACCCTCCCGCTCATCGAGGACAGACTGCTGCTGGCCGGTCTCGACTCCCACTGCGTGTCCGTGCGGGCATCGGGAATGGCCGTGCTCGAGCTCGAGGAGAATCCGCAGGCTGCGATCGAAGCGATCACCGATCAGGCCGCCGAGGCGGTCGACCGTGACCGTGCCGAGGTCATCGTGCTCGGCTGCGGTGGGATGGCGGAACTCGGGGCGACGATCACTGAGCGCTGCGCCGTGCCCGTCGTCGACGGGGTCGCTGCCGCCGTGCGCCTGGCCGAATCTCTCGTCGGTCTGGGGCTGAGCACGTCGAAGGTGCGCACCTATGCGCCTGCCCGTGAGAAGAAGCTCAGCGGCTGGCCGCTCGGTCAGTCGACGTCGGCCGGATCCGCTGCGATGGGGTCTGCATCCTCTGCGGCCGGGACCACGACGGACTCTGCATCCTCTGCGGCGGGATCGGCGGCGGCAGGGTCGCCCTGACCTTCTTCGGGCACGGTCTTGGCCAACCGCTTCGAATGCTTGTCGTGCTGCTCCTGGCTCGTTCCCAGATGGCGACCGGCCAGGGACCCGGCCAGCGTCTGATCCCGGCGGGCGATGGCGTCGAAGAGCTCGGCATGCTCGGTGGCGACGACTGCAAGGTCATCATGCTGACTCAGCTGCCACCGCATCCGTGAATCCAGCAGGGCACCGATCTCGCCGAGGAGCTCATTGCCCGAGAGTTCGGTGACGATGGCATGGAATTCCGCGGCACAGCGATGGGCACCGGCGACGTCCCCGGCATCGGCGAGCTCTCGGCCCTTGAGCATCGTGGCTTCCAGTCGAGCCAGGCCCTCACGGGTATGACGCTGAGCGGCGAGCTCGAACGAGAGGACGTCGAAGACCGTGCGCACCTCGTTGAGGTCGGCGATGTCGCTGGGGGAGAACTCCCTGACCGTCGACCAGGTGTTCGGACGGTTCGTCACCAGCCCTTCCGAGGCGAGTTTCTTCAGCGCCTCGCGGATGGGCACTCTTGAGACTCCGAGCTCAGTGGCGAGGTTGCGTTCGACGAGCCGCGAACCCGGTCGACGGTGGCCTTCGATGATCTCATTGCGCAGCGCCTCGGTGACCCGCATGGTCTCCGACTGGGGGCTTTCAGATGACTTCATCCCATCCTTCATCTCACTGTGAGCGCTTCATGGCGCGGCCCAGTGTATCGAGCCCGACCGAGCCGAGACCCAGCGCTCGGGTGTGGAAGTCCTTGAGATCGAAATCGGCACCCGCCGCAGCCTTCGCCTCATCACGGTACTGCTCCCACAGTCGCTGACCGATCTTGTAGCTCGGTGCCTGCCCGGGCCAGCCGAGGTAGCGGTCGAGCTCGAATGCCAGAAACGACCGGTCCATGGCCACATTGTCGGTGAGGAACTGCCACGCCTTCACCCGATTCCAGATCCCGCCGCCGAGGCTCTCAGGTGCCTCGAGGCCGAGGTGGAAGCCGATGTCGAGGACGACACGGGCGGCACGCAGCCGCTGCGAATCGAGCATGCCGAGGTAGTCGCCGGGATCGTCGAGGAACCCAAGGTCGGCCATGAGCTCCTCCGCGTACAGCGCCCACCCCTCACCGTGGCCGGATACCCAGCACATGAGGCGGCGCCAGCGGTTGAGGGTGTCGGAGACGTAGGTGGCCTGACCGACTTGGAGATGGTGGCCGGGCACACCCTCGTGGTAGACGGTGGTCTTCTCCTGCCAGGTGGCGAAGTCCGTGACGCCTTCGGGCACCGACCACCACATGCGGCCGGGGCGGGAGAAGTCGTCGGTCGGGCCGGTGTAGTAGATTCCGCCGGTGGCCGAAGGCGCGATCATGCATTCGATCGTGCGCACGGGTTCGGGAATGTCGAAATGGGACTTGCCGAGTTCGCGGATCGCCTCATCGGCCACACCCTGCATCCAGTCCCGCAGCGCCTCGGTGCCGTGCAGGGTCCGCTGCGGGTCGTTGTTGAGAGCGTCCATGACCTCGAACAGGTCGGCGCCGGGCATGATCTTCTCTGCCACTTCGCGTTGCTCGGCGTCGATGCGCTCGAGTTCTTCGAGACCCCAGGCGTAGGTCTCGTCGAGGTCGACCTCGGCGCCGAGGAAGTCCCGGGAATACAGTGCGTATGCTTCGCGACCGCACGCCTCGTCGTCACCGGCGGCGGGAAGGAGCTGTTCGCCCAGGAAATCGGCCAGTTTCGCTGCGGACTCGCGAGCCGCCTCGGCGTGGGTGTCGAGATCTGAGCGCAGGGCGTCGGGAACATCGGCGCCGGCGACGAGGCGATCGAAGTTGCTGCCAGGTTCGGCCAGGGCACGGGCCTGTTCGATGACCTTCTCGACCTGGATGCGGGCGGCGACGCGACCATTGTCGCGCGCCATCGTCAGGGACTCCTGGTAGCCGGCCAACGAGCCGGGCACGGCAGCCAGGGTGGTCGAGATCGTCTCCCAATCGGCCGTGGTCTCCGTGGGCATGAGGTCGAAGGCGTCGCGGACTTGCTGCAACGGGGATTCGATGACGTTGAGACTGGCGTGCTTGATCCCGGCGGCGAAGTAGTCGCGGTCGACGCCGAGGCGATCACGCATCGCATCGATGGTCACGAGGTCGACGTCGTCGAGGTCGGAGCCGTCCGCGGCCTCATCGAGGCGGGCCAGGGTCCGTACGGTGACATCGTTGACCGCGGAGAGCCCGGCCGGTGAGAAGTCGTCGAAGCCCTGTGCACCTTCGAGTCCGAGGTAGAGGGCGAGCGAGGGGGAGAGGGCGAGCATGTCATCGACGTAGTCTTCAGCGACCGCATCGACGGCGGAGGGGGTTCTCTTCACAGTCATGATGACACCCTATCGCGAGCTGAGTCACAACCGCGGTGGACCGGACCACGCAATCGCTGAGAACCCGCTAATGTGTCACTGTTCCCCGCAGGCAGCAGAAAGTGAGACCGATCTCCAGTGGCACGAGCGAAGCTGTGGACGAAGGACTTCATCGTCGGAATCGCGCTCAACCTGACGATGTCGATGGTCTTCTATCTGCTCATGACGTCGATGGCAGGGTATGCAGTAGCACGGTTCTCCGCCGGTGAGGCCGCAGCCGGCTTCGCCTCCTCGTCGTTCGTCGTCGGTGCCGTGGTCGCTCGCGTGCTCACCGGGAAATATCTCGACTTCATCGGGCGGCGCAAACTGCTCATCATCACCATGGCGGTCTCCGTGCTCGCCTCCCTGGCCTATATCTTCGCCGGTGATCTCACTCTGCTCCTGGCGCTGCGCATCGTCCACGGTATTGCCTTCGGCGCCGGGAACACGGCGATCATGACAGCCATCCAAAGCATCATTCCGGCCTCCCGCAGGGGAGAGGGCACCGGATACTTCGGCACGGCGACGACCCTGTCGACGGCGCTCGGACCGTATCTGGGGGTCCTCCTGCCCCGTGAGTTCGACTTCGCCATGCTCTTCGTCGCGTCGGCGTTCATGTCCGTCCTCGCCCTCATCTGCTGTTGCCTCATCCGGCTGCCCGTGCAGGAGATCAGCGACTATCAGCGGCGCACGAAATGGCATCTCAAACTCGGCACCCTCGTCGACCGGGACGGACTGCGGATCGGTTCGGTCATGCTCCTGGCCGGCACCGCGTATGCGGCAGCGCTGGTGTTCCTCGCCGGATATGCGGCCGAACACGGCGTCGCCTCCGCGGCGTCCCTGTTCTTCGTAGCCTTCGCCGTGGCCTCCCTGTTCGCCCGTCTGTTCGTCGGGCGGCTGCAGGACACTCTCGGTGACAATGCGGTGATCTTGCCCGTCTTCATTGCCGATATAGCCGGCAACGTTCTGCTGGCGCTGTGGCCGACGATGGCGGGGATCGTTCTGGCCGGAGTGCTCATCGGCCTCGGTTTCGGTTCGCTGATGCCGTGCATGCAGGCGATCACAGTGAAGTCCGTGCCCATGAACCGCGTCCCGGTCGCCACCGCGTCGTTCTTCCTCCTCCTCGATGCAGGCTCCGGCATCGGCCCTGTGATCCTCGGCGTCCTCTACCCGTTCACAGGCGGAAACGGAATGTTCTTGGTCTGTGCCGGGCTCGTCGTGGTCGCCATCGGCGTGTACGTCGTGGTGCACGGACGTCGCCGAGGCGGACGCCCCGGCAGCGAATACCTCACCTGATCCCTCCCAGAACTACTGTGAGTATTGATGGTGGCTGGTCTGGGACTGGCTGGCAGAGTAGGAACTGACCGTCCCATCGATCATCATGACCCTCAGAACTACTGACTCGAACGATGTCCTCGTCGGGATCTGTCTGATGATTGGTGGGCGGTCGGCACCGGCTCGGCCCACATCGATAACTTGATCAGAAGGTTGTCCGTTCCTGACCGAACGTGACTCATCACAGTAGTGTTTCGACGTGACTATCTCCCGGACCGGAGCCGACCGTTCGACGGTCGGACCTCATCCGCTCTGACACAGGAGAATCACGAACCGTCATGACTATCATCTCGCATTTATACGCGTTTGTCGTGGGCGTCGACACCCACGCGAAGAACCACGTCTACAGTGTCCTCACCCACACTGGTGAGCACGTCGACACTGCCACGTTCCCGACCACGAAAGCTGGCATCAAACGAGCCCTGACGTGGGTCGGCCGCCGTACTCGCGGGGACCTGAACACCCTGTGGGTGATCGAGGGTATCGGCACTTACGGGGCGATCCTGGCCGACCATGTCGCCGACGCAGGCTATACGGTCGCCGAGGCTGCCAGCATGAATGCTCGCGACCGGCACGCCACGGGCAAGGACGACCGGATCGATGCCAGACGG
>NZ_FXYX01000036.1 GCF_900169265.1 Brevibacterium iodinum ATCC 49514 | reverse complement strand
CGAAGAAGTCGAAGAGGGAGCTCAAGCGCAAGCTCAAATGGTATCTCGCGCGTCGAGTTTTCAAGGTTCTCAACGGGCTAGAAACAATTCCCACGTCGGCTTGACAGACATAGAAGGATCGGCCCAGCAACCTCGCGCGAGGTTGCTGGGCCGCCGTCAGGTAGTAATTGTTAGGCGACGAAGGCTTCGGTGGGCTTGGACACCCGGTCGACCAGGTGGTCGGTGTAGGCCGGCATGGTGAGGAACTCGGCGAACTCCTCGCCCAGCGCCGTCTCGCGGAAGATCTCCACGGCCTCATCGAAGTGATCATCGGCGGTGCGCTGCATCAGAGCCAGCTCCTCGCCGAGGTAGCGCTCCACCAGACGCGAGGTCAGCTGCTGACCGTTGTCCAGGGTCACCTCGTGGCGGATCCACTGCCAGATCTGCGAGCGGCAGATCTCAGCCGTCGACACGTCTTCGAGCTGGTTCTCCAGAGCCACGTGCCCGTTGCCGCCGAGCCATTCGTTCATGTATCCGATGGCCACGCGGATGTTCACGCGCACACCCTCTTCGGTCACGACCGGTTCGAGGCCGGTGATGTCGAGGATGTTCTCACTGGTCACCTGCACATCGGGGCGCTTGTTCTCCAGCTGGTGCGGCTGCGAACCCAGGGCGGCGTCGAACACGGCCAGAGCCGCCGGAACCAGTGCCGGGTCGGCCACCCAGGTGCCGTCGAAGCCCTGCCAGGCCTCGCGGGCCTTGTCCTCTCGCATGCGCTCGAACTCGGCGGCCACGAACTCCTGGTCCGGGTGATCGGCCATAAGGTTGGACATCGTGCCGATCGCGTGTGCTCCGCGACGGTGGCAGGTGGCCACGAGCCGGTCGGTGAAGGCCTTCATCAGCGGCAGGTCCATCGTCAGACGTTCGCGGTCGGGCAGAACGTAGTCGGTGGTGTTGCGCAGGTTCTTCACCACGGAGAACAGGTAGTCCCAACCGGCAGCCTCGAGACCTGCACAGTGCTCGCGCAGCTCGAAGAGGATCTCCTCCATCTGGAACACTGCGGTGATCGTCTCGATATGAGCAGTCGCCCGGATAGTGCCCTGCGGGATGCCCAGCATGTTCTGCGCCAGGACGAAGACCTTGTTCCACAGGCGTGCTTCCTGCGAGGACTCGAGCTTCGGCAGGTAGAAGTACGGGCCGGAGCCGTTGTCGATGAGGTAGCGGGCGTTGTGGAAGAAGTACAGACCGAAGTCGACCAGCGCTGCGGAGGTCGAGAATTCCTGGCCGTTGTCATCGACGTAGATCAGGTGCTTCTCGGGCAGGTGCCATCCGCGGGGGCGCAGTCCGATGGTCGGCTGGTTGTCATTGTTGACGCCGGGCAGCTGTCCGCGGATGGCGCGGAAGAGGTTGACCTGTCCGCCGATGACATTGGCCCAGGTGGGGCTCGTAGCGTCTTCGAGATCGGCCAGCCACACCTTCGCCTGCGAGTTCAGCGCCGCCACGACCTCGTCCTCGGTGACCGGGCCGGTGAGCTCCACGCGGCGGTCTTCGAGGCCGGGGGCCCCGGCGGATCCGGCGACCGACCAGGAACGGTCGGCGCGGATGCGTGCGGTCTCGGGCTTGAAACGGGGGAGGGTTCCGCCGTTCATCTCGGCCGCGCGGGCCCGGCGCGTGCGCAGCACGTCGCAGATGGTGCCGGCGAACTCGTCGTGCAGCTTGGCGATGAACGTCAGAGCAGGCTCCGAAAGGACGGTGCCGAAGCCGGTTTCGAGCGGCGCGTTGATCTTGATGTAAGACATGGGCTTCTCCTCACCCGTCGTAGTGTGCCTGGAATGTGTGGCTGGTTCTGTGGATGGTCCTCGCCGAGGCGGCTCTACATTGATCGTGAGCGTTCCCGTGGGACCGTGGCGGGGTTTCGATGCGTCTGTGGTGTGACGGAGCGGATCGACAATGTAAACCCCGTGAAAACACTGCCGATCCGCCCCGGGCTCTGAGTGGGTTCATCCCCGCTGGTCAGCGAGGTATGAACCTCGTGCGGCTCAGTGGAACTGAGCGGTTTCGGTGGAGCCGGCCAGCGCGGTGGTCGACGACTCGGGGTTGAGTGCAGTCGACACCAGATCGAAGTAGCCGGTGCCCACCTCACGCTGGTGGCGGGTCGCGGTGTATCCGCGCTCCTCGGCAGCGAACTCGCGCTCCTGCAGGTCGACGTATGCCTTCATCTGCTCGCGGGCGTAGCCGTGGGCCAGATCGAACATCGAGTAGTTCAGAGCGTGGAAGCCGGCCAGGGTGATGAACTGGAACTTGTAGCCCATGGCTCCGAGCTCGCGCTGGAACTTCGCGATGGTGGCATCGTCGAGGTGCTTGCGCCAGTTGAACGACGGCGAGCAGTTGTAGGACAGCATCTGGTCCGGGTACTCGGCGTGGATCGCCTCGGCGAACTGCTTGGCTGCTTCGAGGTCAGGTGTGGAGGTCTCCATCCACAGCATGTCCGCGTAGGGAGCGAACGACAGTCCGCGTGCGATGCCTGCTTCGATGCCGTTGCGAACCTTGTAGAAGCCTTCGGCGGTGCGCTCACCGGTGACGAACTGCTGGTCGCGCTCGTCGATGTCCGAGGTCATCAGCGTGGCTGCCTCGGCGTCGGTACGGGCGATGACGAGGCTGGGCACGTTCTCGACGTCGGCCGCGAGACGGGCGGCGTTGAGCGTGCGGATGTGCTGCGAGGTCGGGACGAGGACCTTGCCGCCGAGGTGGCCGCACTTCTTCTCGGAACCGAGCTGATCCTCGAAGTGCACACCGGCAGCGCCGGCTGCGATCATCGACCGCATGAGTTCGTAGACGTTGATCGAGCCGCCGAAGCCCGCTTCCGCGTCGGCGACGATCGGAGCGAACCAGTCGTCGACCTGCTTGTTGCCTTCCGAGGTCTCGATCTGGTCGGCGCGCATCAGAGCGTTGTTGATGCGGCGGACGACCTGCGGCACCGAGTTGGCCGGGTAGATCGACTGGTCGGGGTAGGTCTGACCGGCGGCGTTCGCGTCGGCGGCGACCTGCCAGCCGGAGAGGTAGATGGCGTTGAGGCCGGCCTTGACCTGCTCGACTGCCTGGTTGCCGGTCAGTGCACCGAGTGCGTTGACGTAGTCACCGGAGTGGATGTCGCCGGCGGTGATCTGGTTCCAGAGGCGCTCGGCTCCGTGACGGGCCAGCGTGTGCTCCTCGATCAGCGAACCGCGCAGTTTGACGACATCCTCGGGCTCGTAGTCACGAGCGACTCCCGACCAGCGGGCGTTGGTGGCCCAGTCGCGGCGAATGGCTTCAGCATCGTGCAAGCTGTTCTGCGTGGTGTTCTCAGTCATTGTCCTTCTCTTTCTCGATCTCTCGGGGTTGTTGATGTATCCAGTCTGCGGGGGCCGCAAGCGCTCTCGCATTGTTTTTTCGGATGAATAATCTCGATATTTCCGGTTTCAGAAATTTCGCGGTTCTGTCATACTGTTTTTCAACCGAGTGAACCAGCACACAGAAACCGGGGGAGGCACTTTGAACAGCGTTGGCGCGGAAGTTGAGAGCGAAGAGCAGCAGACCGACCCGCTCAGCATCGGCAGAAGAATCCGATTTTTTCGCAAGAAGCGCGGTTTGACCCTCAACGAGCTGGGGCACGAAGTGGGGCGTGCGGCGTCCCAGATCTCGACGATCGAGAACGGCAAGCGAGAAACTTCTGTCACGCTCTTGGCCGCGATTGCGAAGGCGCTGAAGACGGATGTCTCCGAGCTCATCGACCCCGCTCCGATCGACGAGCGCCAGGCGCTCGAGCTCGAAGCCGAACGCAATCAGGCCTCCCCTATGTACTCCTCCCTCGGCCTGCCGCAGGTGCGGATCAAGTCGCTGCCGGCGGATGCCCTCGAGGCGATCGTGGGTCTTCAGCGGCAGCTCGGCGAGGCTCTGGAGCGACGGGCCGCTACCCCGGAGGAGGCACGGCGGGCCAACCGGGAGCTGCGGGATCGGATGAGGGAGAAGAACAACTACTTCGCCGACCTCGAGGCCACTGCTGCCGAGCTGCTCGACCTCGTCGGCTACGAATCCGGAACGGTGTCACAGCGGCAGACAGCGCTCATCGCCGAGAAGCTCGGTTTCAGCCTCCATTACGTCTCCGACCTGCCAGAATCGACTCGGTCGATCTCGGACACCGCGAACAAGCGCCTGTATCTGCCCAATGCCGATGCCGCTTTCGATCCGCGGTCGCACCTGCTCATGAGCCTGGCTCCGCATGTGCTCGGCTATGACTCCCCGAAGGACTTCCACGAGTTCCTCCAGCAGCGCGTCGAGGCCAACTATCTGGCTGCCGCGATCCTGCTGCCCGAGTCCTCAGCCGTGCCGATGCTCGAGGAGGAGAAGAAGAAGCGGGTGCTCTCCGTCGAGCATCTGCGCGATATGTTCGGCGTCGGCTACGAGATGGCCGCCCACCGGTTCACGAACCTCGCCACCGAGCACCTCGGACTGCCCGTGCACTTCATGAAGGTCCACAACTCCGGCACGATCCACAAGGCGTACTCGAACGACGGCCTGCCGTTCCCTACCGATCCGCTCGGAGCAATCGAGGGCCAGTTCGCGTGCAAGCGCTTCACCTCGCGCACCGTCTTCCGCGTCGCGGACCGGTTCAGCCCGTACTACCAGTACACCGACACCCCGCACGGCTCGTTCTGGTGCACCGCCCGTGTGCTGCCCGGCGGCGACTTCGCCATCAGCGTCGGCGTCCCGTTCTCCCATGTCCGCTGGTTCGAGGGTCGGGAATCACCGGTCCGATCGCAGTCAGGATGCCCGGATCCGTCCTGCTGCCGGCAGGCCCCGAACGATCTGGCCGAGAAATGGGAGGACCAGGCGCTGCCGTCGGCCCGGATGCACGCGTCCCTGCTGGCCGCGGTTCCGCCCGGTGCCGTGCCCGGCGTCGACGACACCGAGGTCTACGAGTTCCTCGAACGCCATTCCGGCTGATCGTCGACAGAGATCGACGGCACAGGAATCCCACGCCGAGGAGGCTCCCCCACTCCGGGTGTCCCGTGACCGAGGCTGGTGAGCGTTCGGATCATTCCGCCAGGGCTTCGGCCAGGCGGACGAGCATGAGTTCGCGCCACCACAGGTATTCGTGCCCGCCCACAAACGGTCGAGACACGATATCGATGCCGCGAGCGGCGAACTCCTCGGTGGCCTCGGCGACCGAGTCTGCAATGACCGTCTCCAGGGTCCCGTGGTCGACACAGAATGTCGGATGCGCGACGGCCTCGAGGGGCTCCGACTCGTGGGACTCCGACTCCCCGTCGGTGCCGTCAGATCTGTCGTCGGATCGGCTCGGCGCGAGGTCCCAGATCCTGCGCCCCTGGTCATCGGATTCCCAGAACGACGGTGAGAGGCAGATCCCGCGGAATGCTTCCGGGTGCCGCAGGGAGAAGAAGGCCGCGGCCAGTCCGCCATATGAGGCACCCGCGACGATCGTCCGCGCTTTGACGTCCGGCGCGGTCCGACGGACGAGCGCGAGGACATCGTCGCAGAACCTCGGATTCATCACGAGGTCGTCGGCGCGCTGACCGATGGCCGCGTCCTCGTCAGGGCCGCACTCCCCGACGGGAGCGTGGTCGACGGCGATGACCACGGACGGCGGGGACACCAGCTCGTCGATCCCCGTGAGCAATCCCCCGCGAATAAACCGCTCCCCGTCGAGGACGATGAGCACCGGCGCCGAGGCGGGACCTCGCTGCGGTCGGTGGATCCAGATCCGCCTCAGTGAGGAACCGAGGGTGACGACGTGCTCTTCGGTGGTCGGTCGACCGTCCACGGCCTCGTCGAGTGCCTGCGATGTCGGCTCGTCCCCGGCTCCACGGGGTGCCTGCGATGTCGGATCGTCCCCCCAGTGCACCTCCGATGCCGGTTCGTCCCCGCCGGTCCAGATCAGCGGCCGTGCATCGGGTGCGGAGATTTCGAGGACCTGCGTCCTGCGCATGTCCGTAACCTCGCGCAGGCCGTGGTCACCGGCGGGGACGAATCCTCGCTCGAGAGCATCGAGCCAGGTCGGGCGGTCGGCGACCTGGAGCCCGCGGGGCACAGGCAGGAAGCGCAGAGCCCCACGGTATCCGCGCGGAACCGTCAGCTCGATCGAGTGCATCGTCGCCTCGGCACCATCGGCTCCGTCGCCACCGTCGGTTCCGTCGGTCCCGTCGACAACGTCTGCCGGGACGGAGCGCCGGACCATGATTCCGCCCGGCACATGGCGTCGGTCCGTGACGCCGTTGAGGGAAGCGAAGATTTCGCGCTCAACCCCGGGGGCCGCCTCGGCGGGGATGTGCGAGGCCGGCAGAATCACCCGAAGCGTCCAGTCCTTGTCCGGACCGCCGTCGGTCCACGTGCACAGTGCGGGCGTCGTGCCGTTCTGCTCCGCCGGAGCATCGGCCGCGCTGGTCTCCGTCATGATCCGACAGCTGCCTTGTCGAGCTTCTCAGCGATGGGGCCGACGATCTCGGGCAGCGCGAGCGCGGAGACGGAGCGCAGCCCGCGCCACTCCTCATCGGTCGGTTGGTAGAAATGTCCGCCCTCAACGGTCGGCAGGCTTGAGAAGGTGGGGACGCCGTCGTACTTCTTTCGCAGCTTCGGGTCGGGGAAGTAGCCGACCAGGATGTCGGACTGCAGGACGTCGAGCTTCTCCAACGACAGACTGTCGGGCACCTTCCCCGCCGTCATATCGTCTGCCACCGGGTCGAGTTCGAGTCCGAGTTCGCTGAAGAACTGCACGGTGGCTGCGTTCCGGTCGGAGAGCACACCCACCTGGTCGGGACTGTGGAAGAGCGCGACGAGGAACGATCTGCCGTCGAGATCCGGGTGCTCCTTCGCCGCATCATCGATCGCCGTCTGCGCCGTTTCGATCGCCTCCACGCCCACGTCCTCCGCGTCGAGAACGGTCGAGACCCGCTCGGCCTGCGACCGCCAGCTGTCGGGGTGGCCCTCCTCGGCCGTGGCCAGGGTCGGCGCGATCTCGCTGAGCTGTTCGTGAGTATCCTCGCCGATGATGGTCCCCGTCGCCAGGATCAGATCGGGTTCCCACGCAGCGATGTCCTCGAACGGGATCGTGTCTTCGGTCGACCACTTGAAGAGCTCCGGGTCGTCTCCGCCGCGTTCGGCGATGGTCTCCTGCGCCCACGGCATCACCGGTTCGACCGGGGCTTCCGTCATCGCTACGGGGACCACGCCGGCCGCCAGCGCTGCGTCCGCATCGGAGACGGAGAGTGCGACCACGCGTTCGGCCCCGGCGATGTGGACGGAGCCGAAGGCGTCGTCGACGCTCCCCGCACCCGTCTTCCCTGACTCTGCATCCTCGGCGGATCCTCCTCCGCACCCGGTGAGAGCGAGGGCGAGCGCGAGGGAGACAGGCGCAAATCGGCGCATCGGCCGGTCGGAGAAGGTCAGGACAGAGGAAGGGCGGGTTGCCATCGGGAGCGGTATCGCTTTCACGTGAAGTTTGGTTAGCCTCAGCTAAGTTACCACATGAGCAGTCTGCGCCCCAGTGCGACCCTGCGGCGATATCAACGCGACCAGGTGAGCACGGAAGAAGCGTTGACTTCGCGCTGCGGATCCTCAGCGGGTCGTGTTCTCGAAGGCCCGATCGACGATCGTTTCGGCGATCGCCAGCGCCGAGGTGGCTGCCGACTTCGGCACGGATCTGACCATGGTCAGCCTGCCGCGCCTGGTCACGGCCAGTTCGTCGATGAGTTCGCCGTCGGCGGTCATCGCCTGAGCACGGACTCCGCGAGGTCCGGAGGTCACGGTGTTCGGATCGACCTCGGGGACGAAGCGGCGGATTCCGTCGACGAAGGCGGTCCTGCTCACCAAAGGTCTGACTCCGCGGGCCGCTGTCTTCGCGGTCTGGGCGGCGAACTTCCAGAAACCTTTGTTTCTGGCGGTCGAGCTGATATCGGCGAGGTCGAATCCGCGCCGGTCGTAGGATTCGCGGCCGAGGGCGACGAAGGTATTCGGTCCGAGGATGAGCCCGTCGTCGAGCCCGCGGACGATCGAAGTTTCGGTGAAGGGAGCCTGCGGGTCGGGAACGGATCCGATGATGCCGCGGACCACCTCGGTGTCGGTGGCCGGGATCCGATAGTAGTCGCTGGTGAACGGCACGATCCGCGGTTCGGCATCCAGTCCGGCGGCGGTCGCGAGGCGATCGGCCTGGAGACCGGCGCAGACGATGACGATGTCGAAGGTGCCGAGCACCTCTTCGGGGGCAGTGTCCCGGCCGGAGCTGTCGCGGTGTGGGGCATCATTCTGTCCGCTGTCGGGGCGCGCATCCCATGAGCGCCGATCGTCACGACGCGACCAGGAGTCCGAGAGCTTCTGTGTCCACTCCCCGATCGTCGATTCGGCCTGCTTGAACCAGTCCTGCTGCCCGAAGCGATCGCGCAGCTCATCGCCGATGCCGATGACCGGGTCGTGCCCCTCTTCCCCGCGATATGTGCGCGGCCGGTCGCGGACCTGCTCGTCGCGGTCGTCAGAACTGGCCGTGGCGTCGTCTGCCGGAACCGGGCGTCCGCGCAGTCGGACTTCGTTGCTCATGGTGTCGAAGTCGGTGACCTCGGTGCCGAAGCGAAATGTCCCTCCGGCGGCACGCACATCGGAGGCGAGCGCGGCGGTGAGCGCCGCGAAGTCCGCGATGGCCGCATGGGGTGAGAAGAGGCCGAGGACTCCTCTCACGGCCGGTTCGACGGCTCCGATCTCGTGGCGTTCGAGCAGCCGCGCGCCGGGGACCTCGTTGTCTTTGGCGCGGGCGAAGATCTCTTCGAGGCGTTCAGCTTCATCGGTGTCCTGGGCGATGAGCAGCTGCCCGCATTCCCGGTAGGGCACGCCGGCCTCGGCCATATAGGGGATGAGCAGCTGGAGGCCGCGCTTGGTGAGTTTCGCTTCGGCCGAACCGGGCTTCTGATCGAGTCCGGAGTCGACGATTCCGGAGGTGTGACTGCTCTGATGCGCAGCGACGGTCTCGGCTTTGTCGAAGACGGTGATCTCGGCGTCGGGGAACCTCGTGGTGACTTCGCGGGCGGCGACACCGAGGATGCCGGCACCGACGACGGCCACTCGTGAAATACTCATACAGCAATCTTGGCACCGTTCGGGTTGAAGGAGAAGGATGACGACCGTCTTGGAATGGACCGGCAAGGCCGCCGCCTTCGCCCTCGGTCGTCGCCTCATTGCGGATTCCGAAACCGGGCCCGGCCTCGATGAGGGTGAGCGGGAACCAGGGTCCCGCCTCGGTGACGGTGCCCCCGAACGGGACGGCCGCCTCGGTGATGGTCGTCCGCACCTGCGGGACGTCGACGGTACCGCTCACGTTCCCGATCCGCACGAGAATCTGCTCGTAGTCGGGGACAATCTGCCCGCGCTGACCGCCCTGCTGGCCACGCACCGCCGGCAGGTCAAGGTCGTCTATATCGATCCCCCGTACAACACGGGCAACGCGCACACCTACAAAGATCACGGGCACGATCACGCCAGTTGGCTGTCATTCATGACTCCGCGACTGCTGCTCGCACGTGAGCTCATGCGTGAGGACGGGGTCCTGTTCCTCCACCTCGACGACAAGGAGAGCGCGTGGGCTCAGCTGCTCGGGCACGAGATCTTCGGTGAGGACAATTCGCTGGGCACGCTCATCCATCAGCGCGCGAAGGGCGGAGGCAATGCGCGCTCCTTCGTGCGCGGACACGACTATGTGCACGTGTGGGCCCGCGATGCGAGCCAGGTCAGGCCGTTCCTCACGGAGAAGAAGTCACCGGCGAAGCTTGAGGTCATCGACGGCAGGCGGATGCTCGTGGAGACCGATGTGCTGCGCGCCGGCTTCGGCCGATATGCGCGCGGCTCCGAGCGGCGGCTGATGTACGAGGACATCGTCGCCGTCAAGGGTGCGGGGAAACTCGCCGAGGTGGATGCGAAGCTGGCATCGGGCGAGTACATCCTGCGACCCTGGGGCACAGAGGGCAAGCATGCGGTGGTGCGGGTGACGCCGGCGGAGAAGGCGAGTTCGAAGATGTACTCGATCATCAAGGCGCTCGGCGGGCAGAACGATCTGGAACCGCTGGGCCTGGGCGGGGTATTCAGCTATCCGAAGCCGGTCGAGCTGGTCAAGGCGCTCGTGGCCTCGCAGACGTTCTTCGACTCCGATGCCATCGTCCTCGACTTCTTCGCCGGATCCGGGACCACGGCACAGGCCGTCATGGCCGCGAACGAACGGGATCAGGGTTCGCGATCGTTCGTGCTCGTGCAGACCCCGGAGCCGCTGCGATCGAAGACGGCCCGGGCCGTGGTGGCGGCAGCCGGTGGCGGAGCTGAGCGGACCGGCGGGGCCGGAACAATCGGTCAGGCAGCAGAAGGCGCGGGCGGCACAGACGGTGCAACCGCTGCCAGCGACGCCGAGTTCCCCACGATCAGCGAACTCACCGCCGAACGCATCCGTCGCGCAGCCGACGTCCACTCCCCCGGGCTGATCTTCACCCAGCTCGAGGTCGTCGACGGCGAATAGCACCCGGCGGCGACGTGACAGCCGAAGACCGCCCCGTCGTACCTTCCGACTGAATTGTTGGGTCGATCCACGGTGTTTTCGACCTCCAGAACACCGTGGATCGACCCAACAATCGCCTCCATGCTCCTGCACCGCTGCACGACTGCCCCCTGCACGACCGTTCCTGAGACTCTGCGGGCGAACAATCGGACTCCTCAGACAGCGCTCGGATCAACGAGGTAGGGTCGAGGTGACTCAGCTGCCAACTCGAACAGGAGCAACCATGTCAGTCGTCGCCATCAACGCGCTCTCCGTCCCCGAACCAGCTCGCGCTGAACTCGAAAAGCGCTTCGCGCAGCGCAAGCATTCGGTCGACGGTGCTCCCGGCTTCGAGGGCTTCCGGCTGCTGCGCCCGGTGGCCGGCGGGGACCAGTACTTCGTCTACACCCAGTGGGCGACCCGCGAAGACTTCGAGAACTGGCGCGCCAACCGCTCATCCGCCCACGAGTCCAGCGGAAAGAAGCCGGTCTCCGAGCAGGCGAACCTCCTCGAGTTCGAGGTCGTCGACCTCGGCGACTGAAGCCCTCAGCAGCGCCCCGAGCTTACGCGCCCGACCACGGCGTCGCCTCGGCGAAAGGGCCTTGAAACGTCAAGCGCCGCCTCGGCGAGGGAATAGCAATCGTCCAAGGACGTCGACCTACGCGTCGGCGTCCTTGTCCAATTCGCTGAACGCTTCCACCTTCTTCGGGCTGCCGGCCACGAGGATCTCGTCGTCGGCATAGAGGGTGACGTCTCGATCGGCGATGCCCCAGTGGGTGCCGCCGCGGCGTTTGAACGCGACGATCGTGACGTCGTACCTCGTGCGCAGCCCCAGTGAGGCCAAGGGCACGTCGGTCGTGCGCACCGGCGGAGTGGTGCGCGCCAGGACGAAGTCCTCGTCGATGGGCAGGAAGTCCGAGATATGCCCCCTGATCAGGTGGGCCAGTCGTCGGCCCATGTCGTTCTCGGGGCTGATGACGTTGCCGATGCCCAACTGATGGAGGATCTCGGCGTGGGTTTCGCTGATCGCCTTCGCCCAGATGTGCCGATTGCCGAGCTTGAGGATCCGCGAGGCCACGAGGATGCTCGCTTCCAAGTCGCTGCCGATGGCGATGACGACGCGGGAGACCTCGTCGATGCCCAGCTGTCGCAGCACCACTTCGTCGGTGGCATCGGCGCGGGAGGCATGGGCGAGGACGTCGGCGAACTCGGCCACAACGGACTCGTCACGGTCGACGCCGATGACCTCGACCCCATGCTCAGCGAGTTCGCGCGCCAGGGATCCGCCGAAGCGGCCGAGCCCGATCACGGCCACCGCCCCGTCCTTTGCCAGCGGCGAGGGGTCGCCGGTGAAGAACGACGCGGACCGCGCCATCCAATTCTTCTTCTCGTTCATGGTCTTGTCCTTTCTGGGCCTCATCCTCACTTGGCGTCCCATCTGAAAGCGGGGCCGCCTCGGCGAGGGTGTCGGCAGTCGTTGATTCGGCTCTCGATGGACCGGCCATCAGCCGATCAGCGGTCGTTCCTTCGGCAGTTCGTAGCGGATGGGGCGCTCGCGCAGGGCCAGGCCGGATGCCACGGTCACCGGTCCCAGCCTGCCGAGCGCCATGGTGAGGATGAGGACGATCTGGCTGGGAGCGGACAGATCCGCGGTGATTCCGGTCGACAGACCGACCGTCCCGAAGCCGGAGATGACTTCGAAGAGGACCCGGCTGAGGCCGAATCTCGGGTCGCAGAGCAGGATGACCATCGTCGCGAGCAGCACCCACCCCAGGGCGAGGACGATGACCGTCGTCGCTTGCCGGTGCACGTATCGGGAGATGCGGCGACCGAACAGGGTGACAGACCGGCCGCCGCTGACCTCCGTCCACGTCGTCGCCGCGAGCACGGCCATCGTCGTGATCTTCACGCCGCCTGCCGTGCCCGCCGGTCCGCCGCCGATGAACATGAGGACGTCCATCCCGAACCACGTCGCCGTGTGCATCTGGCTGATGTCGATCGAGTTGAACCCGGCCGTGCGCGTGATCGTCGATTGGAACGTCGCCGCCTGGATCTTCCCCCACGCATCGAGGTGGCCCATCGTCGCGGCATTGTCCCACTCGATCACGGCGATGAAGACGGTGCCGCCGATGAGCAGAACCGGAGTGAGGACGACCATGATCCGCGTGGTCAGACTCCACTTCAGCGGGGTTCGGTACCGCCGGACGAGTTCGATGAGGACGGGATAGCCGAGCCCGCCGAGGATGACCGCCAGCCCGATCGGACCGCAGATGAACGGGTCGGCCACATAGTCGACGAGGTTGTCCTGACGCAGCCCGAATCCGGCGTTGTTGAACGCGGAGATCGCGTGGAAGATCGCATCCCAGATCGCGGCCGTGACGGGTTCGTCGTAATGGAGGAAGAACCGGCAGAACAGCGCCGAGGCGACCACGAGTTCCATGCCGAAGGTCAGTGCCGTGATGCGCAGGACGAGCGGCTTGACGCCGCCGATCGCGTCGCTCTTCGTCTCCGAAGCCACCGATTGGCGGAGCCGGAGACCGGCCTTTCCCGCCAGCAGCAGGGCAAGCAGTGCGGTGAGCAGGAGCACTCCGAGACCGCCGGCCTGGATGAGGCAGATGATGACGATCTGGCCGAAGAGCGTGAAGTCCTGACCGGTGTCGAGGACGACGAGTCCGGTGACGCTGAGCGCCGAGGTGGCTGTGAAGAGGGCTTTGAGCAGTGAGATGCCGCCGTCGGCGACCGTGGCCGCCGGGGTCATGAGCAGAGTGGTCCCGGTGACCAATGCTGCCAGGTAGCCCGCGATGACGCGGACGATCGCTGAGCGATGTGAGCTGTGCACCAGACGAAATGTAGCACCATCGCAACGGTTCGGCGTCGCGCGCAGGCAACTCACCGGTAACGGTCAGAATCCTGCTACTCTGCCTTATCGGAACTGCCGTGATTCGGCTCATGCCCGCGGCACCGCCCAGCACCTGTTCGTCCATCCACAGAGAAGTGTCGAGGAACCTCATGAGTCAACCGCAGGCAGCAACAACGGATCGAGACCACGGCTTCGTCAAAGCCCTCGGCTCGATCGATGCTCTCTTCATCGGATTCGGCGCCATGATCGGCTTCGGCTGGGTCGTCCTCACCGGAGAATGGCTGTCCGGAGCCGGCACCATGGGCGCCATCCTCGCCTTCGTCGTCGGCGGCATCATCATGTGCTTCGTCGGCACCGTGTACTCCGAGCTCGTGGCCGCCATGCCGCATGCCGGAGGTGAGCACAACTACCTGATCCGGGCGATGGGCCCGCAGGTATCTCTCTTCGGTTCGTGGGCGATCACCGGCGGCTATATCAGCGTCGTCATGTTCGAAGCTGTGGCCGTGCCGAAGACGGCCCTCTACCTGTTCCCGGATCTCGAATTCGTCAAACTGTGGACGATCGCCGACTTCGATGTGTACCTGACCTGGGCCCTTGTCGGCACTGTCACCGCGATCATCATCTCCTGGATCAACATCCGCGGTGTGAAGGTCGCCTCACTCGTCCAGACCTTCGTCGTCTCGTTCCTCATCATCGTCGCCCTCATGCTCTTGGCCGGCGGTCTCACCGGCGGCGAGGCGGCCAATGCCGAGCCGCTGTTCACCGGGGGCGGGTCCGGCTTCATCGCCGTCGTCGCGGTCGTGCCGTTCCTCTTCGTCGGCTTCGATGTCATCCCGCAGTCGGCGGAGGAGATCAACCTGCCTCCGGCGAAGATCGGCAAGCTCGTCGTCATCTCGGTGCTCATGGCGATCACCTTCTACGTCATCATCATCTGGATGACCTCGCTGGCCATGCCTGCCTCGGAACTGGCCACTCACGACCTCGTCACCGCGGACGCGCTCACGGCCATGTTCAACTCCGCCGTCTGGGGCAAGCTCGTCATCGCCGGTGGTCTGGCCGGGATCATCACCTCGTGGAACGCCTTCCTCATGGGGTCGTCTCGCCTCATGTGGGCGATGGCCGTGGCCGGCATGATCCCGGCCTGGTTCGGCAAGCTGCACCCGCGCTACCGCACCCCCGTCAACTCGATCATCTTCATCGGGGCGCTCTCGGCTCTGGCACCGTTCCTGGGCTCGGCGGCACTCGGCTGGATCGTCGATGCGGGTTCGCCGGCGATCGTCATCGCCTACTTCCTCGTCAGCGTCGCTTTCCTCGTCCTGCGCAAGCGCGAACCGGCGATGGACCGTCCGCTGCGCATCGGCGGCAAGGGCAGCTCCGGTTTCGCCATCGGTGTCATCTCGGCCGTGCTCACGCTCGTCCTCTTCGTCCTCTACCTGCCGATCACCCCGGTCTCTGCGCAGTTGGCGTGGCAGTCGTGGGCGATGTTCGGCCTGTGGCTTGCCATCGGCATAGTGTTCATCTTCCGGCTGCCGCGCGGCGTCAAAGCAGGACCGAATGCCGAAAACGAGCTCCTCGCGAAGGTCAAGGCGCTGCGCGGAAAGTGATCGCGGATCCCCCGCTTCGCGCTGCTGATCGCGCATCCCGTACCGCTAGTGGCGCTCCGCGTCGGCAGTCACAATTCGCACCGGCGGTCGCACCCCTTACCTTCAGCGACATATCACCCCTTTGCACCGGGGTGGTTTGCCGCTGAAGGTAAGGGGTGGTCTGCCATCGGTAGGAGAAGCCAATCCGGGTGAGGGATGCCGGCATTGCCAACGGGAGGATTCGGGACCAACGGTGCGTGATGCCGCTGCTCTGAGCCGAGTGTCGCGCCCGAATATCCGAGCGCATCCGGACATGCGAACGCGGTCGCCGGCTTTGCGCAACGGCGACCGCGCTCGGTCTTGGGAACAGGAGTCGGCTCAGACGGCGGCGTCGAGGCCGCGCATCTTCAGACTCTCGCGCTGGTTGGGGTTCACGCTCGGGCGGAACGGCATCTCGACCACCTCGGCGTGCACCGGGACTCCGCGATAATCTGCGAACGGCTCCGGCAGGTGGGCCCATTATTCGGTGCCGAGCTCGGTTGCTGACACCAGCACGTGCGCCATCGCGATATTCGCTTCGAGTTCCGGCAGATACCACGGCGAGGTCACCTGTTTTCAGCTCGTCTACCGATGGGTGACCTTGCGCCTGAGGGTGCGCGAGAGCAGTCCCGCCTCATCGACGAGCAGCGCGCCGAGGCGATCGTGGTGTTCGGCGATGCGCATCGTCGGCCCGGAGATTCCCACGGCCGCGACGACGTCTCCGTCGATACCGAACACCGGTGCGGCCAGCGCGTCGAGGCCGATCTCGAACTCTTCGTGGACGATGGCGAATCCGCGATCACGCACCGTGTCGAGATTGTCTGTCAGCTCCTTGCGTGAGCCCAACGTCTTCTCGGTGCGCCGCTCCAGCCTGCCGGTCGGCAAGGCGATGACGTCATAGGCGAACATGACCTTGCCCAGAGCCGAGCAGTGCGGCGGAACCTCGACATCAGCCCAGTTCGTGGCGCCGAGGACGAAGGTCGAATCGACCTGAGCAACCTGGACGACTCCTTTGGGCCCCGGCATGGCGAGGTTGACGGTCTCCCCGGTCTCCTCGCTGAGTCGCTGCAGGGTCGGATCGGCCGCGACGACGAGGTTCTCCACTCGGTCGAAGCGGGAAGCGTAGGTTGCGAACAGTGATCCGCCGCGGTAGAGGCCGTCACCGTCGCGTTCGACCAGACCGTTGCGTTCGAGGGCGGAGAGCAGGCGCGAGACCGTCGACCGAGCCCAAGCGGTCTCTTCGACCACCTCGGTATAGGAGATCGGGTCGTCGGACCTCACGACCAACGACAGAATCTCTGCCGCCCGGTCGATCGACTGGGTCCCATTGCTCATCGTGCTCAGCTCCGTCGGGGAAAGGGAGTCGGCGGTATCGAGGCCCACCGACCGCACTCACCCTACCCCACGCCCTCAGACTCTGGCCGGGTTGCGCGTCGTGAGTGACAGTTTCGAAATGAGCATCAAAGCTGCCAGCTCGGGCGGCGTCCAATCCGTGGATCGGGCCGCGACGATCCTCGGGATCATCGCCCGCGCGGAGCTCGCCGAGATCACCCAGGTCGCCGAGGTGGCCGCCACCGGATTCGCGCTCGTCGACGATGAGCTCGAGGTCGGGTTGACCGCGGTGTCCGCTCCCGTACGAACTGCCCACGGGGCCCACGGGGCCCACGGGGACGTCATCGCCTCGATCTCAGCGTCAGGACCGAGCTTCTGGTTCACCGCGGACGAGGCCGCCTCGGCCAGAGATCTGCTCACTCGGGCCGCAGCCGACGCCGAGGCGGACCCGACCACCCGTGTCCAGCACCGAGGTCGAGGCAGCCGCATCTCCCCCGATGTCTACAGCGCCTGCGGGAACTCGGGAGCCATCCAGCGCATGGTCGAGGAGAGCGTGCGCCGCCGGGGCTGAACGCAGTTGGGCCCGGGCTCCGCCAAGGCCGCTCCGGACAGTACCAAGGCACTGAGAATTTCCGTTGGCGCCGGCCACCTGATTAACTATGGAACGATCGTTCAGACCTCGTTCCCAATCAGCTCCTGGAGGCAGTCATGGCCACTTTCGAACTCTCACCCGAAGTGCGCTGGTCGGATCAGGACCTGCTCGGCCACGTCAACAACGCACGGATGATTACCCTCATCGAGGAATGCCGCGTGCGCTGGATGCACGAGATCCGGGCCGGACACATCACCGGAGGCGGACTGCTCGTGGCCCGCCAGACCATCGACTACCTCGTGCCCGTTATGTACGGCCCCGAACTGAAGATGACCGTGACGGTGAAGAAGCTCGGCAACTCCTCATTCACCATCAACACCCGAGGTGACCAGGACGGGCGTCAGGTCTTCGACCACGACTGCGTGCTCGTGCACATCGATCGGGACTCGCAGAAGCCCACCCCGCTGACGCCCGAGCTGCGCGCAGTCTTCGAACCCTACCTGCAGGGCTGAGGCCCGACCATTGGCTTAGGTGGGAGAAATAGTCACGAGAATCGGCTCCGGGCGTGACCATTCAGCCCACCCAGTATGAGCCTATCGCCCGCCCGACAGCAGCGAGCACCTCCCGGGGGACGCGCGATCATGGCCGATTCGTTCAAGCCGACTCCCTGCACGTCCGCATAGTCTGAAGTCATGAAACTCGACGCGATCTCGATCATCACCGCAGACATGCCCGCCGCCATCACCTTCTACTCCGCGCTCGGCCTCGAGCTCGCCGACGGCGGCCCGGACGCCCCACACACCGAGTTCTCCTCCGGATCCCTGCGGATCCTCCTCGACACCGAGGCGGTCGTCCTCGGCATCGATCCCGAATGGACCCGCCCGACCGGCGGAAACAAGATGTCCTTGGCCTTCGACTGCTCCACCGCCGAGGCGGTCGATGCGACATTCGCCAAGCTCACCGGGCGCGGCGACGGGGGAAGCGATCCCGTGGCCGGAGTCGTCCACGAACCCTGGGACGCGTTCTGGGGACAGCGCTACGCTGTGGTCTCCGACCCCGACGGCAACACGGTCGACCTCTTCGCCACCCTCAACTCCTAATTGCTACCCGACGGCGGCTCAGCAACCTGGCGCCAGGTTGCTGAGCCGCCGTCGGGATCCTTCTATGTCTGTCAAGCGGCTTGGCCGATCGGTTTCGTGGCCTCGAGAATCCGATACACAGAACGAGCGACGTGACGCTTCATACACCGGATCGTCTCCTTCTTCGTCTCCCCCTCACCAAGCCGTTTCGCCATATATTCCTGGGACCGCTGATGGTGAGATAGCCGCGTGATAGCCACCATGT
>NZ_FXYX01000004.1 GCF_900169265.1 Brevibacterium iodinum ATCC 49514 | reverse complement strand
AGGGCAAGACACCACGGTGTGGGTCAGCGCGAGGTGGAGTCACGATCACTGGACGGAGAGGCCAACACCTACTCTGCCAGCCAGTCCCAGACCAGCCACTGTCAATACTCACAGCGCGAGGTTGCTGCGCCGCCGTCAGGTAGCAATTAGCCGGATTGGCGGAGCGCCTTGCATTTCTCCCGGCAGAAGCTGAGCCTCAGGTGGACCGCGCCGCGAACGATGTCTGTACCTTGCGTTCGGGAGCAAAGGGCGCGAATGCCGAGTTTCAATTACTCCAGTGAGAACGACGAACGCCCCCGGGATGTCCCAGGGGCGTTCTTCGCGGCAAGTCCGAACTCGGTCAGCACTGCCTCACAGCGCCGTACCGGTTCGCCTCAGACTCAGTTGCCCGAGTCGCCGCCTTCGTCAGCCGGCTCCGAGGCGGGAGCGGAGGATTCCTTGCCCGCCGCATCCTCAGCCAGCGACGGGTCAGCGGCGACGGCATCCTCAAGTGCCTTCTTCAGACGATCCTGAGCCTTTCCGTACTCCGCGAAATCGCCGTCCTTCAGCGCGGCATCGGAGTCCTCCATGGCCTTCTTCGCCTCCTGCAGAGCGTCGTTGAGAGCCTTGTCCGGCGAGCCGGACTTCGAATCCGCGTCCTCTCCGCCGGAGGTCGATCCCGACTCGCCATCTCCGCTGTCCTCGGTTCCGGCATCGCCGGCCGAGGCGCCGGAGTCTCCGCCGAACACCTGGTCGAGCGCCTCGTCGAGGGTCGGGGCGAACCCGATGTCCTCACCGAAGGCCACGAGCACGTGCTGCAGCAGCGGATAGGAGGTCTCACCGGCGGACCGGACATAGACCGGCTGGACGTACAGCAGACCGCCGCCGATCGGCAGAGTCAGCAGGTTGCCGTTCTCGACTTCGGACTCACCCTGACGCAGCAGGTTCAGACTGCGCTGCACATCGGGTGCGGTATTGAAGTTGTTCTGAGCCTGACCAGGTCCGGGCACAGTGGTGTTGCGCGGAAGCTGCAGCAGCCGCAGCTTGCCGTAGCCCCCGGCTGTCTCGCCCTTCTTGTTGCCGGCATCGGCATCGGCAGAGAGGAAGCCGGTGAGGTTGTTTCTCGACTGCCCCTCGGACGATCGAGCCGGGATATACGAGCTCGTCAGCGAGAACGACGGGGCCTGTTGGCCCGGCATCTGCAGGGTCATGTAGAACGGCGGCTGCGTCAGTCCGCTGCTCGCCTTCGTCGTCGGATCGGTCGGCAGGGTCCAGAAGTCCTGACCGGAGTAGAACTCACTGGCGGAGGTGACATGGTACTTCGTGAGCAGGTCGCGCTGGACCTTGAACATGTCTTCCGGGTACCGGACGTGGCTCATCAGGTCACCGGACATCTCCGACGACGACTTGATGAGTCCGGGGAACACCTTCATCCAGGTCTTCAGAACCGGATCGTCCTTGTCCCACTGGTACATGTCGACGGAACCGTCATAGGCATCGACGGTGATCTTCACCGAGTTCCTGATGTAGTTGACCTCATCGTCCGGCAGAGTCGCCACCGAATTCGGAGCCGACGCCGTGGTCGAGTCCTCGGTGGCCTGCTGGAGCGGCTGCGGTGTCGAATACGGGTAGTCCTCGGCAGTGGTGTAGCCATCGAGGATCCACTTGATCTTCCCGTCCACGACGGCCGGGTACGGATCGCCGTCGACCTTGAGGAAGGGTGCGAGCTTCTCGACACGCTCACGCGGGTGACGATCGTAGAGGATCTGGGACTCGTCGTTCAGCGCGTCCGAGAGAAGGATCTGCTCGTCCTGGAACTTCAGGGCGTAGGCGAGGCGGTTGAACACATTGCCCACCGACGGTCCGCCGTCACCGGAGAAGGTGCTGTTGACCTGGCCTGAGCCGCTCTTCTCATCGGAGGGGTAGTCGAGCTCACGCGGAGTCGCATCCTTCGGGGCGCCGACGATCGAGTAGTCCGGAGATGACTCTCCGAAGTACACACGCGGCTCGTAGTCGGGGAACTCGCCCTTCGGGGGAATATCCGACTCCATGAACAGCGGCTCGCCGTCCGGGTTGCGCTGGTTGCCGTTGGCTGCGACCACACCGAATCCGTGGGTGTAGACGATCGCCCGGTTGAACCAGCTCTGGTTGTTCACCGAACTCGGGGCGAGTTCGCGCACCGAGATGACGGTGTCGCGCATGTCCCCGTCGATTTTGTAGCGATCGACGTCGAGCTTCTGCGGGAACGAGTAATACGGTCGCACCTGCTGCAGCTGCCGGAAGGTATCCGAAACGAGGTTCGGATCCAGCAGACGGATCGACGCCGCGGTCTCTGCGTCCTTGCGCAGGTCGCCCTTCTTGCCAGTGGTGCTCGGCGAATACGGAGTCACCTCGATGTCATCGAAGTCGAACGCATCGCGCGTGGCGTCGATGTTGTGCTGGATGTAATCGGATTCCTTGCTCTGCTGCGACGGATTGACCTGGAACTGCTGGAGCAGGGCCGGGTACGCGATGATCGAAACGCCGCCGAGCACGATGAGGGTGAGCGTGGCGATGATCGAGATCCGCCAGTTGCCTTTCCACGCGGTATAGACGAACAGCAGTGCGACCAGGACGGCGGCGATGGCAACGATCGCCATGGCCGGCAGGGCGGCATGATCATCGACGTAGGTGACGCCGGGGACGATCCCGCCGGCAGCGGTCATCCGATCGTAGCGGGAGAGCCACAGCCGACCAGCCTGAACGATGACGAGAACCGCCACGGTGATGCCCAGCTGCCACTGAGCGGCCTTCGTCAGGATGACGCCCTTCTGCTCGCCCGGACGGATTCCGCCGAAGAGATAATGGGCGACGAGGGCGGCGATGAGCGCCAGAAGCAGAGCCATGCCCAGCTGGTTGCCGATGAGGCGCAGGCCAGGAAGGACGAAGACGAAGAACGACTTGTCGAGACCGAACTGAGGGTCCTTGGAGCCGAACGACGTCGAGTTGATCCATTCGAGGATCGTGCTCCAGTTCGCCGAGGCGGTGATGCCGGCGAGGACACCCATGACCGCGGGAATCGCGATCGTCGCGACCCGACGCAGAGGCTCGATGGCCTCACGATAACGGTCGAGGTTCTCCTGTCGCGGAGTCGTCGGCGCGTAGACCGGACGATGGCGGTAGGCCAGATGGAGACTCAGCCAGACCGGAACGGCTATGAGAATGAATCCGCCGAGGAATGTCAGTCCGCGGGTGAGCCACATGGTCCGGAAGACGTTCGCTGCGTCGATCTGGCGGAACCACAGTACCTCGGTGTAGACCTGGGTGAAGGCGATGAAGGCGATCAGCAGGATCGCCACAGACACGAGGGTGAGCAGCAGCGGCGAACGTCTTGGCCGATTCGCCGGCATGCGTGCGGAGGTGGGTGAGGACGAGGTGCTCACTACTGCCCTTTCTCATTGTTGTCGGCACCATCGGCGGGACATTTCGGCAGGTCCGAAGTGTTGCCGGCGGCGTATTGCTCCACGGTGGTCTGCGCGTCATCGAGCGTGTCGATGCGCGCCACCGTGATCTTGGATTGGTCTGCGGCGGCCATGACCTCCGCACAGTTGTCGGCGGGCGAGAGGAACAGCGTCGCTCCCTTCTCGGTGGCGGCGGCCACTTTCTGGCGAGCACCGCCGATCGGGCCGACCGTTCCGTCAGGGGTGATCTCTCCCGTGCCCGCCACATGCTTGCCGCCTGTCATCGCACCGGGAGTGAGTTCATCGATGATGGCCAGAGCGAACATCGTCCCGGCTGAGGGACCGCCGACGCCGTCGACGTTGAACTTCACGTCGACGGGGAACTCGAAGTCCTGCTTCATCGTGATGCCGATTGCCTTGCGGTCGTCGACCTTCGCGGGAGTCAGGGAGATCGTCTTCGATTTCCCGTTGCGTTCGATGCCGAGCTCGACGGAGTCCGTCCCCTGGACTGTCCTGCTCATGATCTGCGCGGCCTGGGGATCGGAATCGAGCTTCTTGCCGTTGACCGACATGAGTCGGTCTCCCTTGCGCAGCTTGCCCTGAGCCGGAGCGTCGGCGACGACGTCATCGACCGACAGATGCACGGAGTACGACTTGTCCATCTGGCCCATGGCGGCGGCGATGGCGACATCCTGGCTCGAGGACATCTCGACCGCATTCGATTCGGTCACGTCCTCGCGAGTGGTGTCCAGCGGGTAGTACGCCTCCGTGGGGACGACGGTCTGTTCGCCGTTGATGAGGGCGCCGAGTGCCTGAGAGGCAAAGATGTCGCGACCGGGTCCGCCGCTGACGGCGACGGTGAGCATGTCGATGCGGCCTGCAGTCGGATAGGTCTTGGCTCCGGAGACGCTGATCATGGGGTCGCCCTGGTAGTCGCCGAGGGTGTTGAAAACCGGTCCCGGCAGCTGAAGCATGTACGGAACCGGCAGAAGCACGGCCAGCGCGATGAAGACGTAGGTGAGAACGCCCGAGGTCGTGGCCAGACGTGGAGTCCGACGTCGTTTGGTGCCGCGTGTCGGTGCCGATGACGCCGGCACGGCCCGAGGGGCATTCTCTGTCATGTAATCCTTTCGCTGCACCGCCCCACCAGTCTAGTTGAAACCTCAGCGTCCGTTTCACAGACTCCTTTCGCCCGGTGCGAACATCCTGCGAAACCTCCCGGAATTGGGAAGCTTCGCACATTCGGAACCGTTAACGTTGATGTCAAACCGATTCTTGGGGGCTGTAGAACAATGACCGATGACAACAACAACGAGCAGAATCCGTTCGAGCAGATCTTCGGAATGCTCTTCGGTGCGAATGGTCCCGGATCCGGTCAGGGAGACGACAAGACCAGTTCGGGCATGCCGCAGGGCTTCTCGATCGATCCGGCGATGATGTCCACGATTATGAATCAGATGCAGGGGCTCTTCGGACAGGGTGCCGATTCGCAGGCCCAGGCAGTGTCGATCGCTCAGAAGGCGGTTCCGACTCCCGACCCCTCTGTGTCCGAGGACGCCGAGCGGGCGACGACCGATGCGTTCCGTCTGGCGGAGCTCTGGCTCGCCGAGGCCACCGAACTCTCGGTCGCCAACCGCTCCGCCCGTCCGCTGCGCCGAGCCGACTGGGTCAAGGAGACGATGCCCGGCTGGCAGAAGTTCGTGCTCCCCATCAAGGAGAACATGTCCTCGGCCCTGACGGACACGCTCGAGTCCCAGGTCCCGGCCGAGATGAAGGGCATTCTCGCAGGGGCATCATCGATGTTCGGATCGATGAGCGATTCGATGTTCGCCATGCAGATCGGACAGGCCGTCGGCGCGCTGTCCGAAAGCGTCCTCACCGGCACCGAGGTGGGACTCCCGCTGCTCCCCCATGACACTGCCGTGGTCATCGAGAAGAACGTCGAGACGTTCGCTTCCGAGATCGACGTCGAAGTCTCCGAGGTCCGCATCTACCTCGCGGCTCAGGAGCTCGCCCACCTCGCTCTGTTCGAGCGCGCCCCGTGGCTGAGCGCCCAGGTCGAGACTGCCCTGACTCGTTATGCGCAGGGGCTGAAGGTCGACACCTCGCAGATCGAGGACATGGCATCGAACATCGATCCGTCGAACATCTCCGACCTCAGCGACAATATCCGCCAGGGACTGTTCAACCCGCCGACGACCGACGATCAGAAGAAGGCGCTGACGTCATTGGAGAACCTCCTCGCCGTCATCGCCGGGTGGGTCGACGTTGTCGTCTATGAGGCGTGCAAGCATCTGCCCGGTCGCGATCAGATCCGCGAAGCACTTCGCCGTCGGCGGGCAACCGCGGGACCGGCGGAGAAGACCTTCTCAACCCTCGTGGGCCTCGAGTTCAACCCCCGCCGTCTCCGAGATGCTGCCGCGCTCTTCGCGTACCTCGAGACGCAGGGCGGCGCCGAAGCCCGCGATCGCGTGTTCTCCCATCCGGATCTGCTGCCGACCACGCAGGACCTGGACGACCCGCTGGGCTATTCCGAGCGACGTCAGGCCGAATGGACCAATGAATCGAGCATCGATGAGGCCCTGTCACGCATCCTCGCCGAGGGCCTCGAGGGAGCCGGCGGCAGCGAAGCGAAATCAGAATCCGAGGAAACGGATCGCAACGACACTGCGCCGACCGACGACAGCAGCCCCGACGACGACAGCTCGGACGATCGCGACGATCGCTGAATGATCGATCTCGAAACCGCCCGGCAGGAAGTCGAGCGCGGACCGCGGAACTCATTCTCCGAATCCTTCGCGGAGCTCTTCAACCGGCAGGGCGTCGATTCCCTGCACCGCTCCGGGGGTGAGCACCACCTCACAGCCAGCTGTCTGGTCATCGATCCGGTCACCGAGGCCGTTCTCCTCAACCACCACCGGAAGGCCGGCCTGTGGGGTCAGTTCGGCGGACACCTCGAATCTGCCGACGCCTCGCTCCATGATGCCGCTCGCAGAGAGGCCGAAGAGGAAAGCGGTCTGCGCCCGCTCACGCGAGTCACTGCAGATCCCATCGACTTGCATGTGCATGACCTCTCGGCCGCATTCGGGACCTGCACCCGACACTTCGACGTCGTGTTCGCAGCCCAGGCTTCGACTGACGATTCGCCGAATGTTTCGGACGAGTCCTTCGACGTCGCATGGTTTCCTCTGGACCGACTGCCCGATGACCTCATGCCCGACCTGCCGGACCGGCTGCCGGGCCTATTTCGCTCCGCTGTGTCAGCGCTCAGCTCCCGCGCCTGAATCGCTCCCCGTCGCTGAATCCTTCGAGGTAGAGTTTTGCGTCGGACTGCCGCGGATGGCGATCGGCCAATGCATGGAATTCCTTCGAGTGCGGACCGATCTGGAGATGGACGAGTTCATGGACGACGACCGTCTCCAGCACCCAGCGCGGCACGGCCCGCAGGCGATGAGAAACGCGGATGTCACCCGTCGACGTCGTGGTTGACGCCCATCTGCTGACATTCTGGTTCGTCACCCAACGGATCGACGTCGGTCGCAGCCTGCCGCCGAAGAAGCGACTGCTCATCTCCTCAGCCAGCTCGGCGAGGTCGGCATCCGACGAATGATCACGCGCGGAGAGGCGATTGAACAGATCCGTCAGCGAACGGATGTTGCGCTCCACGCTGTACCGAACGGGAGTGCGCAGCACGTAGGTCTCGACTTCCTTCGACACGGCGACCGTCTTCTTCCGCCGCGCCGATCGACGCACTTCTATCTCGCCCCGGGCGATCGCCCGCAGCACCTCTTCTTCATTCCACCGCTGTGCTCTGCTCACCGAACCATCATAGGAAACCGCACTGACGCGGTGACAGTGTCAATGGAAGCGTGGCGGCGTCCCTGAAGCGGCTCTGAAGACGGACAGCCTTCAGAGTTTGTGAGTTTGCTGAGTCTGCCGAAATTTTGAGGGCAGATCCCCCGTCCACAGCCGCCTCGGTGATCGCAGTCCCCGCGGAACGGGAGCTGATCCGACCCGGGAGCATGTTTATCAACAGCCACACCGTCACTCAAGGCACCTTTCCTCCACAGACTCCACGGCGATTCCCACAGGTTATCCACAGGCTGTTGACGTGTCTGTGCATGACGGTGCATTGACGCGGAGGCTTTTGCGGAATAAGTTCTATGCTTGACCCCGGAAAACCCGAGGATGCGTGCGGAAGGGGAAGCCGCACGAGTCCTCGCGAGCGCCTGGGGCACTATGCGGCTGAGGGCATGCCGGGACGAGTTTCCGGTCTGTCCTCAGCCGTTTTTCCACAGGGTTGTCCACAGCTTCTCTCCTGCCGTGGCCATTCTGTCTCTCGTTCACTACTGTGGAAGTCTCCACGATGGCGAGGCGAAGGGGCCGAGATGTTCAGAATCTTTCCGAGTGTTCCCATCACATGGCGTTCGCCCTCGTGCATCCAGTTCGGCGCGGATGACCCTGTGCTCATCGATGGGCTGCTGCTCGGTGACGCCAGTCTCATCGAAGATCTCCGTCTCGGGATCGGCTCGGCTCAGTTCTATTCACGCGCTCAGGAACTCGGGGTCGACCTCAGCAGGGCGAGCTCCCTCATCACCCTCCTCGGCGAGGCGGGTGTCCTCATTCCGGCCGACGCGGACGGCGGCGCCGTGCCGAAGGGGTCCCCGGTTTTCGCCGCGGCGCGCATATTCAATCGGTCGCCGGATCGGGTCTCCCAGGTCCTCGGGTCCCGGCCTGTGCTGGTCACGGGTCCTTTGCGCTCCCATGTCGAAGGGCAACTGGCGGCTCTCGGATTCGCCGTCGCCGCGGCTCGCCGTGTCGAGGAGCTCGATCTCATGGCTTCACCGGTAGTGGTCACGAGTTCTCACCTGGTTCCGGATCTCAATTCCGCCATGTGGCTCAGTGATCGCGAAGTCGACCACTGTCAGGTCGTCCTCGGTGAGCAGTCTGTGGAGATCACGGGACTCATCCGGCCCGGTTCGACACCGTGCTCTGTGTGTTCCTGCCTGCATCGGAAGGACAGCGATGCCGGTTGGCTCGATCAGCATCCGCGTCTGCGTGCCCTGCCGGAGCGTGAGAGCCTGAGCGATCCCGCCGCACGCTTCCTCGGTTCGGCGCATGTTGTTCAGATGCTTCGTCAGGCGCTGCTGCGTACCGAAACACCACCGATCCGACGCGTGGTCACCTTGGATGCCGGCGAGGTCACGGATAGCGGAATGACCTTCCACGATCGCTGCCAGTGTCGCACGCCGATCCCGGATTTCGGGTCAGTCGCCGAGCAGACCCAGTAGGTGAGTTCCGTAGAGTTCGAGCTTCGTCGCACCGATTCCGGGGACCCGCGCAAGTTCGTCGAGGGTGCGGGGACGGACCTCCGCGATGACTGAGAGCGAGGTGTCCGTGAGCACGAGATACGGCGGCAGTCCCTGCTCCATTCCGATGCGCACCCGCCAGCGGCGCAGACGGTCCAGCAGTTCGAGATCGATGTCGGCAGGACAGTCCGCACATCGTCCGACTGCACGGTCGATGTGCGAGACCAATGCCCTCCCGCAGCCGCGGCAGCGGTTGAGCGCCGCAGAGTTCGACGCTGTGCGGCCATCTCCCATCGTCGGTCCGGACTGACCGAGTTCAGCGAGGAAGCGTGACGACCTTCTCGGTTTCTGTTTGGAGTCGAACCGGGCCAGCGACCAGCTCATCCGCAGGTCCGTGCCTGCACGCGTCAGCGCCACGTAGAACAGGCGGCGTTCCTCAGCGATGGCTCGAGGCGTCTGGGCATAGCTGATGGGCAGCAGACCTTCGCTGAGACCCACCAGGTGCACGCTGTCCCATTCCAGGCCTTTCGCTGCGTGGAACGACGCCAGAGTGACGCCTTCGATGTCCGGGGCGAACTGGTGCTCGGCACGATCCGATAGGTCGCTGAGGAAGACCTCCATCGGCACAGGGAGTTCCTGACCGTGCTGATGCTCCTCGGCGAGGTCGACGAGGGCTTTGAGCGATTCCCAACGCTGTCTGCCGGCCCCGGCGGCCGGCGGCTCTCGGGTGAATCCGAGAGAGGCGAGAACCTCTGTCACGGCTTCGGTCAGACGCTGTCCGCTCGAGGTCGCGCGTGCGGCCTTGAGCATGAGAACGGCCTCCTTGACCTCTTTCCGCGCGAAGAAGCGCTCTCCGCCGCGCAGCACATAGGGAATCCCGGCTGCGGCCAATGCCTGTTCGTAGGAGGGGCTCTGTCCGTTCGTGCGGAAGAGAACTGCGATGTTGCGCGGACGACGTCCGGCCTGGATCTCTGCCGAGATAGCCTGGACGACCCCGGTGGCCTCGGCCTCGTCGGTCGGATACTCCACCATGCGCGGCTGGCGGCCAATCGGGTTGTCGGTCCGCAAGGTCAGCGCGGTCCGAGAGGTGTGTCGCAGCAGATTGTTCGCGGTGGACACGATGGCCTGGGACGACCGGTAGTTGCGCACCAGGCGGATCGTTCTGGCCTCGGGCATCGACGTGCTGAGCGAACCGAGCAGGCTCGCATCGGCTCCCGCGAAGGTATAGATGGTCTGAGCGGGATCGCCGACGACGCAGAGATTGTCACGGGGGCCCAGCCACCGGGAGAGAACATCGTATTGGAGCGGCGAGACGTCTTGGAATTCGTCGACGACGAAGTGCCTGTACTGTTCGCGGATCTCGGCTGCGATCGCCGGATACTCGGCCAGAACACCCGAGAGCACGAGGAGCACATCATCGAAATCGAGCAGCCGTCCCCGTGTCTTCGCCTCCCCGTAGGCTTCGAAGATCCGCACCATATCGTCGACGCTCAGCTGACCGGGGAGGTCCCGGGCCGCTGCCTTCGTCGCATAGTCGTCGACGCCGAGCAGGGACGACGCCGCGAACTCGATCTCCGACGCGACGTCTCTGGTCAGTTCCCGACTGGTCTCCAACCCGAGGCTCTGCATGACCGAGCCGATGATGCCCGCCTTGTTCTCGATGATCCGCGGAAAGTCTCCTTCGGCGAACCGGTCCCAGAAGAATCGCAGCTGACGCAGCGCTGCGGAGTGGAACGTGCGGGCTTGGACCGCGGGGACTCCGAGTCCGCGCAGGCGTGAGCGCATCTCCCCCGCCGCCTTGGCGGTGAATGTCAGCGCGAGGACATGGTTGGCAGGGAACACATCCGACGCAATTCCAAAGGCGATCCGGTGCGTCATGGCGCGGGTCTTACCGGTGCCGGCACCGGCGAGGACGATCACCGGTGAGTCGAAATGGGTGGCGACGGCGCGCTGTTCCTCGTCCAAGGCCTCGAGCAGGGCCGTGGCCGAAGCGTTCATGCGTTGTCCAACCAGCTGTACAGGAGCTGACCGGCGATTGAGATCGTCGATGGAGCGCGCACCTCGCCGTTCGCAATGGCAGCGCGCAGCTCCGCCCGGGTGAACCAGCGCAGCGAGGCGATCTCCGCCTCGTCGGCGGCGAAGTCTCGGGTGGGAGCGACGGCCGAGAAGCCGAGCATGAGCGAACAGGGAAACGGCCACGGTTGGGAGCCCAGATACCGCGGGTCGGTGACTTCGAGATGAGCTTCTTCCCAGATCTCGCGGATCACGGCGTGCTCGAGGGTCTCACCCGGTTCGACGAATCCGGCCAGGAGTGAGTAACGGTCGGATTCCCAGGCGGCGTTGTTGCCCAACAGGACACGTTCGACACCGTCCCGATCGGTGTTGACGATGACGACGATGACGGCAGGATCGGTGCGAGGGAAGTGTTCGCTGCCGGTCTCCGGGTCACGTCGGACCCATCCGCCCATGACCGGGGCGGTCGGGGTGCCCGTGCGCGGGGAGAACCGGTGCGCGCGATGCCAGTTGCCGAGACCGACGATCTCGCAGGCCAGGGACACCTGCACATCGTCGAGGGATTCGGCGAGGTGACGCAGGGGCAGCCAGACTGGTTCGGAGCTGTCGATGCCCTCCCCCGGTGCGGTCAGCCAGTCAGTGGCGTCCCGTGCACGCGATGCATCCAGTCGGGCGTCGAGGTGACTGCGCCCCTCGTCGTCCAAGGACACTCCGATATAGCGGGCGCCCTGCGGGTCACAGCCGAGGTAGACCTCTGTCTGCCCCTCCGGCACCGATTCGCGGTCCGTCAGGAAGAGGCCGCCGCCGCCGACGAGCAGAGTCCCGCGGTGTTCGAAGACGGCCCGGGCTCCGGAGACCCAGATCTCGCTGAGATCCCCGTCTCGGCCCCGAGTCAGATGGTCACGATCGATTCCGTGTCGGGCGAGGCTGATCGGCTGCACAGGAGGCAATGGCTTCATGAACTCCACGATATCTCAGCGTCCTGACACCACGACCGTGGCCGTGAATGCCTGGCAGAACCCGAAAGTCCCCTCGGCAGACACGCTCGACAGCGAGTCCCGTGTCTCAGCCGAACCCAGACGGTAGATTGGGGAAGGTGGATACCAAGGCGCTCAAGTTGACTGCGATCGCGGCGACGATGCTCGACGGCTTCGTCCCGACGACATGGACACCCCTGCCGCCGCTGGATGCCGGAGTCAGAGTCCTGCTCGGCGATGACGATCAGCAGCTCGTCGCAACGGCTCAGACCCAGCTCGATAGGACCGCAGACATCGGCTCAGCAGCCGAGGCGGGACGAATCTACGAGTCCATGTATCCACACGCTGACTTCGTATGGCCGCGTCTGCGGGCCATCACCGAGGTGGACGCGGACTATTTCAACACGTCGTCCCCGACGACTGTGACACTGGCCGATCCGCTGCCGGGTGCGCCGCTGGGAGATGTGCCCATCTCCGACACCGCGCGGGCCAGCTCGTTGGCACAGGCTCTTGCAACTCTGCATTCGGCTGCGCCCGAGCCCGTCGCCGATGCCGGTTTCCCGGTGGAGGATCCCTCTCGATCACAGTTCCTCATCCTTGAGCGCCTCGATCAGGCGGCGAGCACCGGACGAGTTCCGTCGTCTCTGCTGCAGCATTGGGAGGAGGAATTCGAGAAGGTGGCGCTCTGGCATTTCCTCGCCACGCCCATCCACGGCTCTCTCGATGAGACGAGCGTCTATACCGATCAGGAGCGAGTGCTCGCACTCGCCGAGATCGGTCGTCTGCGCGTCGCAGATCCGGCCATCGATCTGGCGGCGGCCTCCGCGCTGATCGATCCTGCCGCCCTGCCGACTTTCTACGACGAGTACCGCAACTCCCGGCCCCGCGCCGATGAGCATGTCATTGCCCGCGCCGAGCTGTTGGCCGAATTCGCGGTGCTCGACTGGCTGCTCGAGGCGGTCGACTCCGGGGATGAGACCGCCGTCGAGGATGCCGCCGGGCTCCTCAGCTCGTTCAACGAGGTCCTGTTCGGTTCCTCCGCCGATGCATCCGCCTCTGCTGAGGAACCGACTTCTGAGTCCGCGACCGAACCTGCAGACGGTGGAGACACTCGCGGAGTGGCCCCGAGTTCCTCTGCTCCGGCAGCGGCTCATGCTCCCGACGTGGAAGCCGCGATCACGGAGACCGCAGCCCCCGATGTGTTCATTCCCGGAGCTCAGCCTCCGTCGGCGCCCTCGGATGACGATTCGGAGTTCGACTCCGAGCCGGGATCGCAGGTGCGGACCGAGCCGACTCGGGACACCGACGAAACTGATGACGGGGAAGAGACCGGCCGGATCCGCTGATCTCAGCCCATGTCGTTGGCTTTCAGCCATTCGACGACTTCGGCCTCATCAGGCAGATCGGTGAACTGCACGATGTCATCACTGCCGACGAAGTAGAACGTCCCCGTCACCTCGGCGATCTCCGGATGCACCCTGAGAATCGCGAACCGGTAGAGCGCCAGCTGCCATTTCATCACTTCGAGCACTGCCGCATCGGGTTTCTTCGAGGTCTTCCAATCCACAACCTCGGCATGGTCCCCGGTGATGAAGACCGCATCGATCTTCCCCGGCACCCGGAATCTGCCGAGGACGAGTTCGAAGGACATCTCCACATGGTCGGCCCGACGCGTCGCGAACTCGGAGGCTGAGAACGTCGCCTGCAGCCGTTCGACCGTCGCGGCGTCGATCGGTCTCACCGATTCGTCTTCGCCGATATCGATGCTCGACTGGCCGAAGTGCTGTTCCACCCAGGAATGGAAGCTCGTTCCGATCTCGGCCGCCCGGCTGGGCGGAGCCGGGATCGGACGCAGGGTCTGCGTACGGAAACCCTGCGGGTCCCTCCTCCATGCGACCAGGGCCGTTGCCGACAGACGGTCGGGCATGCCCGCAGCGGACACCGCTTCGGGCCGGTCCCCGATGCGCAGAGCCTGAGCGGCGAAGCGCCCGATCGTTCCCGGATTCTCTGCCAAGGTCTCCAAGCTGACGTCCGGGCTCGCTTCGACCCAACCGGCTGCTCGCTGTGCGGCGGCGACCTGCTTCGTGCGCGGCACCGGCCATGGAGTGGTCTCGATGCGGTCCTCCGCCGTGTCGTCGGCAGGCTCCGGAATCTCCACTTCGAGGCCCAAGGCGTCGATCGCTTCGGCGAGGAAGGGCGAGGGGTCGTCGGGAACCGCACGCGAACCCATCAGTTCCGCCCCGAGCCACAGATGCCTCTTCGCACGGGTGAACGCCACGTAGGCGAGGCGTCGCTCCTCCCCCTCGTGCGCGTCGGCGATCCGTGGACGGATGAAGTCTCCGATCCACTCATCCAGGGCCTTCTTCGTCTCGAATTCGGCCTCCCGCAGGTCGAAGTCGACGAGGTGTGCGCGGTCACCGCGCAACGGGTACGGCAGAGCCGAGCGATCCATCCACCCTTCCTTGTCCCGCGGCTCGGTGGGAAAGTCCTTGACCACCAGAGACGGAACGGCGACGGCGTCGAACTCCAGACCCTTCGAGGCATGGACGGTCATGATGTTGATCGCATCGGCTGCCGTCGTCGGCTCGGCGACGCTCAGCGCATCATGAGCTTCCATGAGACTGAGCCAGGACAGGAAGCCTGTGATCGAGGGTTTGTCATCGGTGGCCGAGTACTGGCTGGCCGCGGAGAGGAATGCGTCGACGGAGGCTCTGTGCAGATTGCGCAGCGAATCGCTGAGACCCCAGATATCCGAATCGATTCCGGTCTCGGACATCGCGGTGCGGATGATCGAAGCCACGGTGCCGGTTCCCGAGCGGGTGGCCCGCAGCGCGCGAGCCAACCTGACCAGACGATGCAGTGCCTCCGAGCTCAGGCCGGACTGCTGATAGTCGGCGATGAGTCCCCTGTCGGCAGCTGTCCGCGCTCCTTGGTCGAGGACGCGCCCCACTTCGATGAGCTCATCGATGCCTTCGACGATCGTCGCCTGGTCGATGGCTTCGGCGATGACCTCCTCGGCGGCCGGTTCGGCTCGCTCGGACGCTCGCCTCTCGGCCTGACGACGGGTGAAGGCCTGCAGCCCCGCGATGTCGCCTGCACCGAGGCCGAGCATCCGTCCGCTGACGAGTCTCATGATCTCGTCGCCGGCCATCGGATCGACAGCAGCGGTGAGCACCGCGCGCAGATCTGCGACGAAGGGGTCGGTCAGCAGCCCGGAGGAACCGTGCACATGCACAGCGAATCCGGCGGCTTCCAGCGCCGCCGCGACCGGCGCGAAGTGGGCACGTTTGCGGCACAGCACGGCTTTCGAGGAACCTGCGGGGACCGTGTGGAACCAATCCGTGAGTGCGCGCAGGCCGACGGTGAGGAAATCGGGATCATGGGCACCCGAGCTGATTTCGACACTGACTTCGCCCTCACCGGCACCGTCGCGGGCCGACAGCGGGGACTCGCTGCTGTCAGCGAGTCCGGCGGCGATGCGGTTGGCCACCTGCAGGATCGAGCGATCGTTGCGCCAGCTGGTGCTCAGCGACAGGGATTCGACGTCGCGGAAGTCCGATGAGAAACGCACCATGTTGTCGGCGCTGGCGCCGCGCCAACCGTAGATGGCCTGGCGGGGATCACCGACTGCCGTCACTGCGGTGGAGCGGAAGAGGTCGCGCAAGAGCTTCAGCTGAGCCACCGAGGTGTCTTGGAACTCGTCGAGGAGGACGATCTTCCACCTGGCTCTCTCGGCCTCGGCCGCGGCGGGCACCTCATCGAGGATGCGTTGGGCGAAACGCACCTGGTCGGAGAAGTCCATGGCCAGATTGCGCCGTTTCGCGCGAATATAGGCATCAGCAAGTCGGGCCGTTCGGATCTTCGCTTCGAGTTTCGCCCGTCGTCCGTTGGGATCGACGGGTTTGCCCTTGCTGGACACCAGGGCAGCCAGGCACTGCTCGAGATAGTCCGTGACATCGTCGACATCACGACCGTGATCATTCATCTGCCCGGCCAGGGCGATGACGTCGGCGATCATCGTCTCGCGGGAGAAATCGCCGGGGATCTCGTCGGGTGGCGTCGAATCGATGAGATTCCCGGCGATGGTGTGTGCCGCGGCGTCATCGAGGAGGACAGTTTCGGGTTCGATGCCGATGCTCACCCCGTGTTCGCTGACGAGGGATGCCGCATAGGAGTTGTATGTGGACACGGTCGGATTGTCGAGACCGGGCAGGGAAAGGTCCTGACCCCGGCCGAGGTTGTGCCGCAGACGCGATAGAAGCACTCGGATGCGTCCGCCGAGTTCTCCGACGGCTTTGCGGGTGAAGGTCAGGCCGAGGATCTCTTCGGCAGAGACGAACTCATTGGCGACCAGCCACACCACGCGCTGCGAGATGACTGTGGTCTTTCCCGATCCGGCCCCGGCGGTGACTTTCATCGACTGTGCCGGGTCGGCCTCGATGATCACTTTCTGCTCCGGGCTCGGGGGGAAGGCCTGGGCAGGGTCGGCGGCCGTGAGCTCGGCAAGCCGCTCGGCGGTGAAGCGCATCAGTTCTCCTCCAACATCTTCGGGCCGATCGCCGGGCACGATGATCGGACGGGGCACGACTTGCACTTCTGCGGGTCCACCCGTGCAGGGAAGCTCGCGGCACGCATCCTGCCGGACACGTCGTCGATGAGTTCACGCGCCCAGTCGGGATTCTCATCGACGTCGAGCGCCGACTGCTCCCGAACAGTGCGAGCCGACTTGCGCAGGAAGACGAGTTCAGCGCCGAAAGCGTGTGCGTCGAGCTCCTGGTCCTCTCCGATCCTGATGGTCCCGGAATTGATGGCTTCCTGATACACACCCAGCTGCGCATGCCGGTCCATCTCCTTGCCGGCGACGACGTTCCTGCCGGTCTTGAAGTCGACGATGCGCAGTCCGCCCTTGACCTCCTCGACTCGGTCGAGGCGTCCGGTGACCTTCCACTCGCGTCCGTTCGAGTCGACACCGACCGCATAGACCTGTGCTTCGACTCCGACGAGGCGGTCCGGAGTCTTCTTGATGTAGTCGCCGAGGCGGTCGGCCATGCTCATCGCCACGTCGAATTCCCGTTCGCGTTCCCATTCTGCGTCGAACTGCAAGGACGCGAACTCAGTTTCCACGAAGCTGCGGATCGCGGAGGTGGGGCCCTCCGGATAGTTCTCGGCGGCGGCGTGGATGATGGTTCCGAGACTTTGGGCTGTCGACATCGGGCGGTCACCGCCGTTGCGGGTGAGGAACCACCGCAGAGAGCAGTCGGTGAATGCTTCGACCTGGGAGGGTGAGACGCGAACCGTATCGGAGTCGGTGAAGAGCGGCTCATTCGTGGTGATGTCCTCAGCCTCGCGCCACTGCGTCGGTGACCCCACCGCCCCGCCGCCAGCTGAGAGCGCCCGCATCAGCGCCGCCCATGACTGCGTGTCCGCGTCCGGAATCGCAGAGCTTTCGGAGCTTTCAGTCGTGGTGGCGTCCACGAGTGCCGACGATGACCCCGTAGCTTCGACATCGGCCGCGGCCGCCGTTTGCAGCAGATGAGCGCGGGCATGTGCTGCCATCTCCGGCACCGTCAGCGGAGGCAGCTCATCCTCGTGGGTGATCGCATAGCCGTCGGCCGCTTCGGTGCCTTTGGCGGAGCCTGCGGCGAGCACATCGAAGAACGGGGACGGTTCTGTCTCCGCATCGGTGACGGCGGTGACGATCACGTGCTCTTGGGCTCGGCTGAGCGCGGTGAAGAACAGCTCGCCCTCTTCGCGCAGATTCGTCCGTTTCGCATGCGCGTGGTAGCCGGGGTCACCGGTGACTGTCTCGCCCGTGGCGAGCACCGCAGTGAGATCGGTGAGGCCGAGGATTCCGCCGCGCAGCTTCGGGTTCGGCCAGACGCCTTCGTTGACTTCGGCGATGATCACCAGAGGCACACGCACATGGGCCAGTGAGGACGGGGTGCCCACCAGCACGTAATCGGCGAATCCTGCGGTATCGGCCAGGGAGTCCTGGGCGATGTCCTGTTCGGCGACGATGCCGGCGAACGAGCGAGCGGTGAAACCGCCGCGGTCGGCGATCTTCTCGGCCAGCGCGAACAGCCGGAGCACCGAATCGAGATAGCCGTTGGTCACCGATTCCGGGTCGCGCAGGGCTTCGATCTGCCATTTCTCAGCGACTCCGGCCGCGTTCCAGATGCTCCAGAGCGCTTGGTGGGGGTCGGTGGTGCCGACCTCAGCAGCGGCGTGGAGCATCCGTGAGATCGTGGCCAGTCCCTGTGGGGACGAATCGTCGATCGGGCTGCGCAGTGCCTGAGCCAGCGACGCCGTGCTGCTGGATGCAGGGAACTGTCTGCGCACTGCTCGTCGGAAACGGCGGATCTGCACGGGGTCGAGGCGGACGTAGATGCTGCCGGCCAGGGACAGAGCGAGGTCGGCGATCGACTCGTCATCGTCGAAATCAGGGGCGGTCGAAAGCAGGTCCAACAACGGTGCGGTCGCGGGGTCGACATTGAGCGGCTGCATGAGAGTGGCGATCGAGACCCCTGAGGCTCTCAGCTCATTGGCGATCGCACGAGCACTCGACGAATTGCGGCAGATGAGTGCGACATCGGACCAGCTGTGCCCCTGTTCGACGAAGTTCGTGATCCGACGGGCCAGATATCGGTGTCCGGACGCACTGCCCTCGAATACGTGCGTCTCCACGGCAGGCTCGGACGACACGGGAGACAGCCCTTCAACAGGTTCCGCTGTCGGAGCTGATTGCGGCACGCTCGCTGACGCCTCAGCGGAAGCCGCAGAATCAACAGCATCCTCGAGGGGACGTGGGCGCGGCATATGACCGGTCGACCAGCGCGTGGTGATCCTGGCTCCGAAGCCGTCGATGGTCGTCGCCAATGCAGGGTCGACATCCCACTGACGATCGAGCACGACCGTTTCGAAGCCGACCTCGGCCGTCGCCCGATCGATGATCGACGCGTCGGCTCCGTGGAAACGTCCGGTCACCGTCTCGGGCGAGCCGAACAGAGCGACGGCACTCCCCCTGGCGCGCAGCTGTTCGAGGATTCCCCAACTGGCGGCAGGGAAGTCCTGGACCCCGTCGGCCAGAACCACTGTGGGCAATCGGTCGGGGGCGAACGTCCACGAACGTCCGGCCGTCACCTCGGCGGGTTCGCGGAGGATCTCGAAAGCGGCGAGGGCGAGAACCGTCGCGGAGTCGACGCCCCCGTATCCGGGCATGGACATGATGCCCAGATATTCGTCGAGTATCTCAGCCACGGCCTGCCACCGAGGGTCGGGGTTGTCGGCAAGGGCACGATCCAGGGCGCTGCGACCGAAGTCGAACACGTGCTCCGCGATCTCCGGCGACGTGTCGGGCGTGCGCATTCCGAAATCGAACTCCATCACTCGGTTGAGCGCATCGCGGACCTCGGTTCGGAATGCCGAGGTCGAGCGCACCTCGGCGGTGATCTCCGACGGCCACGCCGGGCCGCGGGAACGACCGAGTTCGTGACCGGCGAGGAGATCGGCGAGGAACACATCCTGATCGGCACCGGAGATGAATTCGAGGTCCTCCCCGGTCCGCGTCGTATGTGCGGCCCGGGCGATCCCGTACGCGAACGACGCCAGACTGCGGGCAGGGGCGGAGGAGAGAACCGCGTCAGCGGGCAGCTCGAGACGATTGCGCAGCACATCGGCGTGATCACGGTCGGGTGTGAGAACGAGGACCGAGGCGGGGTCGATCGTCGACACCAGCTGTGCATAGAGCGACTCGAGCAGAGTCGTCTTCCCGGTTCCCGGCCGCCCGATGATATTCAGGCAGCCGCCGGAGAGCAGGGTGCTGCCCATCCGCTGCGTCATCTCATCCATACTCGTATTCCATCACGGCCCGCTGACATGAGACTTCCCAGCCACTGACCGGCGCGTCGTCAAAGTGACAGCGCGGATGCCCGGTGCACAGCCTGTCTTCGCGTAGCATTGAAGAATGTCGAGTCCACAACAGAGATTGCCCCGTGACCAGCGCCGCGACCAATTAGTGGGAGTCGCACGCTCCGTTTTCGCCACCCGTGGATATCGGACGACCTCGATGGACATGATCGCCGAGGCAGCCGGTGTGTCCAAGCCCGTGCTCTATCAGCACTTCGATTCGAAGCAGGAACTCTACCTGGCGCTCATCGATTCCTCGGCGGCGCTGCTCGACTCTCGGCTCGCCGAAGCTCTGGGATCGACCACCGATCCGCATGAGCAGGTCCACGCGACCTATCGCGCGTATTTCGACTTCGTGGTCTCACACCGCGAAGAGTTCGTCATCATCTTCAATTCGGACGTCTACGAGCCGAAGGCCGAACAGAAGCTGCGCGCGCTGCGGGAGAGTTCGGCGACGCGGGTCGTGTCGGCGTTGAAGAACTTCGCCCGCCTCAGCGACGATGAGGCACAGCTGCTGTGCCGGGCTCTCATCGGCACCGCCGAGGTCGTCGTCAAGCAGATCGACTCTCATCGCGGTGTCGACGTCGACACAGCCGTCGAACTGCTCACCCAGATGAGTTGGGGCGGACTGCGGTCGTTCGCGGATCGTTGACGTTCCACCGGCCGCTCAGCCTTCAGCGGAATCCATGGGGAAGAAACCCAAGCCTGCGGACGTTAAGCTGAACACAGTCCAATCCGTCATCGATCACCGAGCATCGGCACAAGGAGCACCATGGAAATCAAGATCGGCGTCAAGCAGACTCAGCGCGAGATCACCCTCGAAACGGACGAGGATGCGAAGGCTCTCGCCGCCCGCATCGAAGAGAAGATCCAGTCCGATGGGCTGCTGACCTTCACCGATACGAAGGGCCGTCTGGTCTACGTTCCCTCCGCCTCGCTCGGCTACCTCGAAATCGGTGCCGAGACTTCACGTCGCGTGGGATTCAGCGCCTGAGCAGCACGCTTGAACAGATGGGCTCCGGTCGTCGTGACCGGGGTCCTTCCGCGTTCGCGGCGGAATCCTGCGTCCCTCGCGGGATCGTGAGTCCGTCGCCGGATCGCGAGGCCGTCGCAGGATCGTGCTGCCGACGCGGAATCGTGCTCAGCCGCCGCAGCAGGCGTCTATCGTGTGATCAGGCGACGAGACCGAGCGCCGACATCCGCTTCGAGTGATTCGAAGTCACCGCCGGGATCAGTTCGACGACGAGATCTTCGTCGAGGCCGAGGAACGGATCGGTGAGCAGACTGCGAGCTCGCCCCAGGGTCTCGGCGACGAGCTTGCGGCCCCACAGGGCCAGCCGCGAGGCCAGCTGTGTGTCGACGGCCACTTCGATTGTCAGACGATTGCGCGCATATTCGCTGGCACGTGTATCATCGAGAATTGCAATAGCCAGGCTGTATCCGGGCTCCGCGAGTTCGTCCACCGCCGTGCGGTAGAAATCATTCATGATTCCGTCGAAGACGAATCCCTTCATGAGGCTTTCGTACCAGTCGCGAGGACGAGTCCTTTCAGCCAGAGTGCTGAAGGTCGGTTCGAAATGCTGACAGAGCTCGATCACATCCTGGCCCATCTGATCGATGTGCTGTGAGAGCTGTTCGAAGTTCGCGAATGACTGAGAGGCCAGCCGCGCCAGGGTGACCTTGTCATCCAGATCCGCTGCGGTCGTCGCGTTTGTGGCCATACGTTCGAAACCGGTCAGCTCGCCGAACGCCAGAAGTGCGAGCGTTGCAGCATCATTACCGGCCAATGGGACAGAATCGGGCATAGTTCAAGACTACCGGTTCGCACCATGACAAGCGCGTACGCGCTAAAAGGAGTTTGGAATATGGCGGAGACAGAAGCGGATTTCGCGGAGCTGGGAGTCGCCGGACCGATCGTGGCCTCGCTGGCCTCGGCAGGAATCACCCACCCCTTCCCCATTCAGGCGCTGACACTGCCCGTGGCACTGTCGGGCGCCGACATCATCGGGCAGGCGAAGACGGGTACCGGAAAGACCCTGGGATTCGGAATCCCCCTGCTCCAGCGTGTCGTCGGCAAGACCGAGGACTCGTCGGTCACCTCCGACCCCGATTCGACTCCCGACGGCGTGGGCGATGCCAAGGAGCCGCGGCTGCCGCAGGCCCTCGTGGTCGTTCCCACCCGTGAGCTGGCCAAGCAGGTCGCGGCCGATCTCGTCACCGCCTCGGTGCAGCGTGACATCGACATCATGACCATCTACGGCGGCATGGACTTCGATCCGCAGATCAACCGGCTGAAGTCCGGCGTGGACGTCGTCGTCGGCACCCCCGGCCGCCTCCTCGATCTCTACGGTCGCAAGATCCTCAAGCTCCACCGCGTCCGCACCGTCGTCCTCGACGAAGCCGACGAGATGCTCGACCTCGGCTTCCTGCCCGACGTCGAGAAGATCATCAACGCGGTGCCCGCCCACCGGCAGACGATGCTGTTCTCCGCGACGATGCCGGGGGCGGTCATCACCCTCGCCCGCCGCTACATGAACCAGCCCACCCACATCCGCGCCCAGGACCATGAGGACCTGTCGCTGACGGGCAAGAACACGACGCAGTTCGTCTACCGCGCCCATTCGATGGACAAATCCGAGCTCGTCGCGCGTATGCTCCAGGCCGAGGGCCGTGGTCGCACGATCATCTTCACCCGTACCAAGCGCACCGCCGACAAACTCGCCGCCGAACTCGAGGATCGCGGTTTCGCGGTCAAGGCTCTCCACGGCGATCTCGGTCAGTCACAGCGCGAGAAGGCTCTGAAGTCCTTCCGCGACGGAAAGGTCGACGTGCTCGTGGCCACGGATGTTGCGGCCCGCGGAATCGACATCGACGATGTCACCCATGTCGTGAACTACCAGTGCCCTGAGGACGAGAAGACCTACGTCCATCGCATCGGACGTACCGGTCGAGCCGGCAACTCCGGTGTCGCCATGACCCTGGTCGACTGGGATGACATGCCCCGCTGGCGTCTCATCAACAAGGCCCTCGGACTCGATTTCGACGAACCAGTCGAAACCTATTCGACGTCCCCGCACTTCTTCTCCGACCTCGGCATCCCGAAGGGCACCAAGGGCCGGCTGCCGCGTCAGCACCCCGAAGGCGAGGACGAGAAGTCCACCGGTGAGCGCAAGGGCCGTGGGTCCGATCGTCGCGGTTCGGGCCGTGGCCGTTCCGACTCTCGCCGAGGCGACTCATCCGACCGTCGTGAATCCTCCTCCGACTCCGGTAGCGACGACCGCAAACCACGCCGCCAGCGCAGCCGTCGCCGCACCCGCGGCGGCAAGCCGGTCAACCGCGCACAGGGCGGCCAGACGGGTCAGGGCGGCCACCCGGCCACCGACTCCAGCGAGGGCTGATCCCTCCGCGGGCGCGAGCGATTCCCCCGCACTGCCTGCACGAAGGGCCCCGACCACCCGGTCGGGGCCCTTCGTTCATCCTGTGTTCAATTCGACCCCCGATCCCGTTCAATTCTGTGACCGATGATGTTCGGACGCCATGTCATCAAATACGAACGAGAGTGAGTCATTGTTCGGTTCACGCCGGTTGGACGACGAGTCCCCCGCAGCTCCCACCCGGATCGACCTCCCCCGCCGAGCCGAAGGCCGGACCAGCCCCGTCCGAGAAGCCGACGGCGGCACCTGCCCCGACTGCGAAGCCGAAGGCTCCGAAAGCGCACCGCCACGACGTCGATGTCATGCGAGTGCTCGCCGGACTCACCGTCATGATCGGCCATTCGGGCGGCGTCCTCATCGGCCGATCCGATGAGGGCAGCGACGCTTGGTGGCTCGGCCATCTCGCCGAGGCGGTCAATCCCTCGGCCGTGCCGATGTTCTTCATGATCGCCGGTTGGGCCGTACTCGCCGGTGCACCTCCGCGCACCGAAGCGAAGATGTGGGACCGCATCGTCCGGCATGTCGTTCCGCTGGCCGCTTGGTCGGTCATCTTCGTGCTCGGCTTCAACCTCTTTGACACCGATGAGGTCGACGTGCGGCACGACCTCGTCCGCACCTTCCTCGAGGCCGGTCGCCCGGCTTTCCACTTGTGGTATCTCTACGCGTACATTCCGCTCATCCTCGTCTTCGGCGCACTCGTCCTGTTCTGGAAGGGACAGCGACCGTGGAAGCTCGCGGCCCTGGCCCTCGTCCTCGCCGGACCGACGGTGTGGGCACCGTTCTTCCTCGAGATCATCGGCTCCGACCAGGATGCGTGGAAGTGGGGCTTCGCGACGTATCAGGTCGTGTACTTCGTCATCGGGGCCTTCGTCATCCATCACGCGCATGAGCTTCGGCCGCCGATCTGGATGTTCTGTCTGCTCTTCGCGGTCTCGGCACTCGGCGTGCTGTGGTGGGAGTCGCGACGGTCCTATCCGATCGAGAACGCGAACCCGCTCATCGTCGGACTCGCGGTCAGCGTCATCCTCCTCGTCTCCCGCATCCGCCTCAGCGAGCGGGCCAAGAAGGTCTTCACGACCATGGCGACGGCATCATTCGGTGCATTCCTCGTCCACGTGTTCTTCCTCGAACTCTTCTTCGAACGCCTCTTCGACGTCGATGCGGCACCGATCCTGCTCGTCATCCAGTATGTGGGTCTGCTCGCGCTGATGGCGGCTCTGTCGTACGCGCTGAGCTTCGCGTGGGGAAAACTCCATCTCCGCCGAATCCTCGGCTGATCTCAGCCGCCAGATGAAGGCTGGCACAGCTCGGAGCCGGGCTCAGCCCTGGATGTAGTCGACCCCGCCGGGCCGTGAAGCCGCACGCTCGAGCAGCTTCGCGAGCATATGGTCGGAAGTGACGTGCTCGCCGAGGCGGTTGGGTTTGCCCGTGCCGTGATAGTCGCTGGAGCCGGTGACGATGAGGTCGTGCTCATGCGCCAGACGTCGCATCGCCTCTCGCTCCTGCGGAGGGTTGTCCCTATGGTCGACCTCGAGTCCGTCGAGACCGGCGGCGATGAATTCGGTCATCGCCGAATCGGGCACTACCCGACCGCGCATGGCCGCGCGCGGATGGGCGAAGACCGAGACTCCCCCGGCCCCCCGAATCAGCCCGATCGCGGTGATCGGATCGATCGTCGGCAGGGACACATGATATTTTCCCTGGCTGGACAGAATCGACGAGAACGCTTCGGTGCGGGACTCGACGACGCCGGCCGCGACCAGCGCATCGGCGATATGCGGACGTCCGATCGTGGCGTCCTCTCCCGAGACGGAGAGGACCGCATCCATGTCGATCGGATAGTCTTCGGCCAATCGTTCGATGATGAGGCGAGTGCGATCGAGTCTCGCCCGCCTCGTCTCCTGCACGACCTCGGCCAGCCCCGTATCGTACGGGTCGTGGAGGTAGGAGAGCAGGTGCACGCTGATACCCTCGTAGCGACAGGAGATCTCCATTCCCCTCACCAGGCCGAGCCCGTAGACGCGGGCGGCATCTTCGGCAAGGGTCCAACCTGCGGTGGTGTCGTGGTCGGTGAGTCCGACGACGTCGATGCCCTCCATCGAGGCTTCTGAGATGAGTTCGGACGGGGTTTGGGTCCCGTCCGAAAATGCGGTGTGCACGTGGAGATCGATGACCATGGTCACAGTCTATCTGCATCTGTCGTTCCGACTTCCCCGTGTACACACCATGTCACTCCGCCCGTCTAGACTGGCGGCATGACAGAGCAGAACTCAGATACCCCAGACTCGACTCAGGACCTCGCAGACCGCGTCAACAACCGCTCGCATCGCCCGAATTCCGCCGCCTTCCGCGACTTCGTCGCCTCCGGTTGGGATCGCACTCCCCTCAACGCCGAGGCTCTCGCCGCCGCCAGTTTCACCCCAGCCCGTCGGGACGCGGTCTCGGCGGCATTCCCCGGCGAACGGCTCGTCGTTCCAGCCGGCGGACTCAAGGTCCGCTCGAACGACACCGATTATCGCTTCCGCGCTCATTCCGCGTTCATCCACCTCACGGGTCTGGAAGCCGACTCCGAACCCGACGCTGTGCTCGTCTTCGAACCCGAGGGCGACGGCCACGATGTGACGCTGTACTTCCGTCCCCGCGCCGGTGCCGATACGGAAGAGTTCTTCTCCGATTCCCGCTACGGAGAGTACTGGGTCGGGCCGCGTGCCGATCTCGAAGCGATGTCCACCATGACCGGCATCGCAACGGAGAGCTCCGCCACCGTCGACGACGCCATCACGAAGGACCTCGGGGCCATCTCCGTGCGCCTCGTCCGACATGCCGACGCCCGCATCGACGGAGTCATCGACCTGGCTCGCACCCAGGTCCAGGCCGATCTCGAGACGTCCGAGGCAGGAGACGCCGAACTGGCCCAGCTGCTCTCCGAGCTGCGCCTGATCAAGGACGACCACGAGATCGCGCAGCTGCGCGAAGCCGTCGCCATCACCCGCGCCGGTTTCGACAACGTGGTGGCTGCGCTGCCGAAGGCACTCGGACACCGTCGTGGTGAGCGTGTCGTCGAGACCGCGTTCGAGACCGCCGCTCGCTCCGACGGCAACGGGGTCGGCTACGACACGATCGCCGCCTCGGGCAATAATGCCTGCACCCTGCACTGGATTCGCAACGACGGTCAGGTCCGGGACGGTGACCTCATCCTCGTCGATGCCGGAGCCGAAGCCGATTCGCTCTACACCGCGGACATCACCCGCACCCTGCCCGTTTCGGGCACCTTCACTCCGGTGCAGGCGAAGATCTACGATGCCGTGCTCGATGCCTCCGATGCCGCGTTCGCTGTGGCCGCAGAGCACCCCAACCGTCCTGTGAAGTTCCGTGAGGTCCACGAGGCAGCCATGGAGGTCATCGCGAAGCGTCTCGAAGAGTTCGGTGTGCTGCCGGTCTCCGCCGCCGTTTCGCTGTCACCGGAAGGACAGCAGCACCGTCGGTGGATGGTCCACGGCACCAGTCATCACCTCGGCCTCGACGTCCATGATTGTGCACAGGCGAGAGCGGAGATGTACTTGGACGCAACTATAGAACCGGGAATGGTCTTCACCATCGAACCCGGACTGTACTTCAAGTCAGACGACCTGCTCCTGCCCGAGGAGTTCCGCGGCAACGGTGTCCGCATCGAGGACGACGTCCTCGTCACCGCCGACGGAGTGGAGAATCTCTCGGGCGACTTCCCCCGCAGCCGCGCCGAGATCGAGGCCTGGGTGCAGAGCCGGCCCCAGGACCGCTGATGACCTGGGAGACCGCGCGCGGTTCGCGCCCCCAGGCACGGCCCGGCCCGTTCCGCGGGGGCGGAGTCCTCGAGATCCCCGGTATCCGCATCGGCCATGCAGGTGAGTTCACCGACCGCCGGCTGACGGGGATCACCACCGTGCTGCCCCCGATTGGTTCGACCGTCGGCGTCGATGTCCGCGGGGGCGGTCCCGCCACCCGTGAGACCGATGTCATTGCGCCGGGAACACATTCTTATGGTGCCGATGCCATCGTCCTCACCGGCGGATCCGCGTTCGGGCTGGGTGCCGTCTCCGGAGTCGTAGACACCCTCGCCGAGGCGGGGCTCGGATTCCCTGCTCCCGGACTTGCCGATGCGGTCATTCCGCTCGTTCCCGCGGCCGCGATCTTCGACCTCGGCCGCGGAAACGGTTCCGTGTCACCGCCGAGACCGGACGAAGGGGCCGAGGCGACACGAGCGGCGCTGTCCGGGAGGACAGACGAGGTCCGAGGCAGCATCGGGGCAGGCGTCGGAGCCCGGTCCGGGTTCCAGAGTGTGCGCGGCGGGCTCGGATCCTATGCCGTCCGGCTGCCCAGCGGAACCACAGTCGCGGCCCTCGTAGTGGCGAATTCGCTGGGAACGATCGGCACGCCGTCGGGCGGTCTGTGGTTGGACCCGCTGCTGCGCTCGATCGGTCTCGATCTGCCGAAGGTGCTGAGTCTCCCCGCCACTCCGCCGCCGGCCCCGGGGACTGCCGCGAAGAACACGACGATTGCGATCGTCGCAACCGATGCACGCCTCGATACGGCGCAGATCACGCGGATGGCATCGGGTGCGCACGCGGGCATCTCGCGAGCTGTGCAGCCCTCGCACACCCTCTTCGACGGCGACACGGTCTTCGGCATCGCCACCGGAGCGCAGGATCTGCCCACCGATCGTGACGCCGCCACCCGAGAGCTCGTGATGATCTCCGCGGCGGCGGCCGATGCGCTGAGCTTGGCGATCCTCGACGCCCATGTTTCGGCGACACCCGTCGACAGCGCTTGGGGGCAGCCGCCGACGCTGAGCGAGATCGCACCGGATTTCACCTCGGAGTTCAACGCTCTCTGATCACGGAGACGGGGCCCGCCGTTCGGCGGGCCCCGCTCCTCGCAGTTCTCCGCAGCTTCCAAGCGCCATCATCCGACACCTGCCCGGAGCTGCAGCTCCTTCTTCAGCGGTCAGTCGTTGCGAGCCGACTGAGCCTCTTCGGAGTCGAGACCCTTCGGGTCTCGGACTTCCTTCTTCTGCTGAGCATCGAAGCCATCCTGACGCAGCAGCTTCTGCGATTCGGTCTTCGCGGCGGCCTCATCCTCGACCACGGTGAACCGGACCGACTCGGTGAAGTCACGACCGTAGCGGTCGGTTCCGGTCACCTCGGCGGTGTGGGTGCCCAGGTCGAGGTTCGAGGGGATTTCGGTCCGCCACAGGTGCGAGCTCGACTGGCCCACATTGCCGGAGGTGCGCAGGTTCTGTGACGCCGTGTACGGATCGGTGTATTCCCAGCCCTTGGCCAGGGCTTCGCCTTTGCCCGGCTGAGTGTGCTCGGACTGCTTCGGCGCTTTGCCGTCGAAGCTGACCTCGACTCGTGCGTCCGAGGTGCCGGCGAGGAAGCTCGAGGTCAGCCAGGTCTCGCCCTGCTTGAGGTCCTCGCGGGTGACGACGCGTTCGGAGATCTCCTTCGGAGCAGTGCCCTCCTTGTCCGCGTCCTGCCACTCCTGGGCCTTCTGCGCCCAGTCACGCCACTCTGGCGAGTTCACGCCGAGCAGCAGCTGATGGTCGTCGGATTCGTTGCGCACGGTGTAGCGTTCGCTGCGCGAAGCACCGTCGTATTCGAGGGTGAGCACGCCCGGTTCCGAAGCGTCCTGAGTGAACGAGTACGGCAGCCCGTCGGCGTTGAGGCCGCCGGAGTACCAGTCGCCGGAGACGGCACCGGCGACGATCTGCGTATTCGGCAGCTTCTCGATCCCGGCTGCAGCCCATTCCTTCCGCGTCTCGCCAGCGACGAGGTTCTCCTGAGTGTGCGTGTGTCCGCCGACGGTCACGGCGTTCGGGTAGTCGGAGATGACGTCGTAGAAGTCCTTCGCATTGTCGACGACGACCTCTTTGTGCGTGAGGATCGGCGCGTGGGTGGCGACGACGACCTGCGCGTTCTTCGGCACGTTCTTCAGATCGTTCTCCAGCCAGGTCAGCTGATCCTGACTGATCTTCTCCTTGTACTTCTTCCTGTTCGCCTTGCCCTCGTATTCGATGCTGTCGAGGACGACGAAGTGGGTTTTGCCCACGTCGTAGGAGAAGTATGAGGGACCGAACTGGTCACGGAACGTGTCGAGGGCGTGAGCGTCGTCGACCGCGTCGTAGTCCTGGTCATGGTTGCCCGGGGCCACGCGCACGGGTCCGTTCATCTGGGAGTAGATATCGCGCAGTTCATCGTTGAGGCTGAGGTCGTCACCGACGTTGTCCCCGAGCAGCAGCACTCCGCAGGCGCCGTAGTCATTGCGGTCGGCGAGGTCTCCGACGGCCCCGTCGCGGGCGTAGCCCATCTCTGTCTTGTCATAGGCCTGGGTGTCGGAGGCGATTGGGCAGTTCTGCTCGCCCTTCGCCGAGGCCTGCGATTCGATCATCGGGAAGTTGACGGCCTTCGGCGTGTCCCCGGTCGGTTCGATGCCGCCGTATTCGAGGTCACCGGAGCCTTCGGGCAGGTGGTTGTAGCTGAACTGTGCGACCTTGTCCTCATCGACGGGAACCTGCCAGCCGGAGGGCTGAGTGATCGAGACGGTCATGTTGTCTCGCACGGGCAGCTCGTAGCGTCCGTCTCCGTCCGTCTGGACGACGTCGACTCCGTTGCTCACCGCAACACCGGAGATGCCCTGCTCATCACCATCGAGCTTCGAGTTCTCGTTGACGTCGTCGAAGACCTGACCGGTGAACTTCTTCGGATCGTCGGCCTTGTCGCGGTCGACCTGGACGTGGCCTTCGTAGAGTTCAGCCGGTGCGTCCGCGGCCGTCGCCGAGGTCGGCGAGAGAAGCGGGGCGAAGAGCGAGAGCGCGGCACAGGCTCCCAAGCCTGCGGCAGCGGTGCGCGGGCGGATTCGACGTGTCTGCATGGATTTCTCCTGTATTCGACTATGGCGGGTTCTGCCGAGAAATGACCCTAGGGAGACGAGGCGACAACGAGATGACGCAGACAGGACGGCTTGATGAATAGGAGAAGAGGCCGAGTGGAACCCGACGCCCACTTCGTTCACCGCCCGCGAATGTGATCTCTATTCAATTCATGGAGGCGGTCACTGAAGACTCCACGCACCACGTAGTCTGAGAACATGAGTGGTCCACCGAAAAGAGTCTTCGTCGCCCGACTCGTCTCCGCCCCCGTGTTCGACCCTCTCGGCGATCAGGTGGGCCGTGTCCGTGACGCCGTCGTCGTCTATCGTGCGACGATGCGTCAGTTCCCGCGAGTCATCGGCCTCGTCGTCGAAGTGCCGGGCCGTCGCCGCGTATTCGTGCCGATGGGCCGGGTCACCGCGATCGACTCCGGCCAGGTCATCACGACCGGCCTGGTGAATATGCGCCGCTTCGAACAGCGTGAATCCGAGACCCTGGTGATGAATGACCTGCTCGACCGACGGCTTCGTCTGCGCGAGGACAACTCACCGGTGCTCGTCGAGGACGTCGGCATCGAACAGCAGGTGAACAAGGACTGGGAGGTCACCAGACTGTTCGTGCGTCGTGTGCCCGAACGCAGCGCCTTCGCCGCGTTCCGACGCCGCGGCGAGACCAAGCAGATCGACTGGACGGATGCCGACCATCCTGTGGATTCCGAGGTCGATCAGGAAGCCACGCAGCTCATCGCCGCTTATCAGGACACGAAGCCTGCCGACCTCGCCGATGTGCTCTTCGAGATGAACGCCGCTCGCCGCCTCCAGGTGGCCCGAGCCCTCGATGACGAACGCCTTGCCGATGTCGTCGAGGAGCTGCCGGCCGAGACCCAGATCGAGATCCTCACCGGACTCGAAACCGAACGAGCCGTGACCGTGCTCGAAGAGATGGCTCCAGACGATGCGGCCGACCTCCTCGGCGAGCTCAGTGATGAACAGGCCGAACGATTCCTGACTCTGATGGAACCGGATGAGGCCGAAGATGTGCGTACGCTTCTGGCGTACGACGATGACACAGCCGGCGGTCTGATGACGACCGAACCGGTCATCCTCACCCCGGAAGCCACTGTCGCCGAGGCGCTGGCCCATGTCCGACGGGAAGACCTCCCTGCGGCGCTGGCTGCCGCGGTCTTCGTCTGCAGGCAGCCGGTGGAGACCCCGACTGGCAAATATCTGGGGCTCGTCCACATCCAGGAGATGCTGCGTCATCCGCCGCACGAGGCCGTGGGCATCATGCTCGACACCGAGGTCGAGCCGCTGTCGCCGGAGACTCCGCTCGGCGAGGTGGCGAAGCTGCTGGCCGCGTACAATCTGGTGTCGGTGCCGATCACCGACGACAACGATCGCCTCGTCGGTGTGGTCACCGTCGATGACGTCCTCGACGAGCTGTTGCCCGAGGACTGGCGAACCACCGGTCGAGACGATCGCAGCAGGGGGTAGATATGGCCGTCGATGATTTCGAGATTCCGCGGTCGAGCAAGCGCCGACTGCCGAGCTTCACCGTCTCCCCCGAGACTTTCGGACGCGGAGCCGAAGCCTTCGCCCGGTTCATGGGCACTCCCGCGTTCCTCGTCGGGATGACGGTCTTCTGTGCGGTGTGGCTGCTGTGGAACACCCTGCTGCCGGAATCGTGGCAGTTCGACCCGCGGTCGCTCAACTTCACCCTGTTGACCCTCATCCTGTCCCTTCAGGCCTCTTATGCCGCGCCGCTGATCCTGCTCGCGGAGAACCGCAGCACCGACCGGGACCGCGTCGAGTTCGAACACGATCGGCAGCGCGCCGAACGCAACCTGGCCGATACCGAGTACCTCGCACGAGAGGTGGCGGCGCTGCGCATCGCCATGCGTGAGGTCGCCACTCGTGACTTCATCCGCTCCGAGCTCAAGGATCTGCTCAAGGAGCTCGAGGAGGAAAGACAGGACGAAAGCGGGACCGACAAGGTCGATCCCCGGGCCTCCGAAAAGCGCCGAGGCGGCCCTCGAGGCGGATGACGAGACGCCCGCCGAAGCGGTAGTGTTGATGGCCCGGGAGCACTGTTCCGGGAAGGAAAGGACGTGGGCATGACTGGTCCCTCTGAGGACGCCGTGAGAGAGGCGCTGACCGGGGTCATCGACCCTGAGATCCGCCGCAGCATCATCGAACTCGATATGGTCGAATCGATCGTGATCGAAGGCGGCAAGGTCACCGTCACAGTTCTCCTCACGATCGCCGGGTGCCCGCTGAAGGACACGATCACCAAAGACACCAAGGCTGCGGTGGCCGGTGTCGACGGGGTCGCCGAGGTGGCTGTCGTTCTGGGCACGATGACGCCCGAACAGCGCAAGGAGATGAAGGAGAAGCTGCAGGGCTCCGGCGCCCGCGATGTCCCCTTCAATCGCCCGGAATCGCTGACGAAGGTCTATGCCGTCGCGTCCGGAAAAGGCGGAGTCGGAAAATCGTCGGTGACCGCGAACCTTGCCGTGTCCCTGGCGGACAAGGGCCTGCGCGTCGGCATCGTCGATGCCGATATCTACGGCTTCTCCATCCCCGGCATGCTCGGTCTCTCCGGCAAGCCGACCCGAGTCGATGAGATGATCCTGCCCCAGGTCGCCCACGACGTGAAGGTGATGAGCATCGGCATGTTCGTCCCGCCGAGCCAGGCCGTCGTCTGGCGCGGTCCCATGCTCCATCGCGCTCTGCAGCAGTTCCTCACCGATGTGTTCTGGGGCGACCTCGACGTGCTCCTGCTCGATCTGCCTCCCGGCACGGGCGATATCGCGATCTCCGTGGCTCAGCTGCTGCCCGAATCCGAACTCCTCGTCGTCACCACACCGCAGTCGGCGGCCGCCCAGGTAGCCGAACGCGCGGGATCCATCGCCACACAGACGAAGCAGACCTTGGCGGGAGTCATCGAGAACATGTCATGGATGGAGATGCCCGACGGCACCCGGATGGAGGTGTTCGGCTCCGGCGGAGGCGCCAGCGTGGCCGAGAACCTCGCCGCCACCCTCGACCAGGAGGTTCCGCTGCTCGCTCAGATCCCCTTGGACACTCGTCTGCGGGAAGGTTCGGACGCGGGTACCCCGGTCGTGCTCGGCAATCCCGATTCGCCTGCGGCAAGGGCTTTCGACACCCTTGCGGAGTCGCTGCGGCGACGCAGTCGCGGCCTGTCCGGCAGATCCTTGGGACTGAGCCCGGTCTGAGTCGGTGTCTCCTCTCTCCCCTCGCGATACCCTCGTCTACTCTGTCTTCGCCGGCCTCAGCGCTCTGACCGCTCTCGTCCTCTTGGCCGGGGCTGTCGTCACTGCGCTTCGAGATGACCCCACCCCCGGACGGTCGGTGGAACCCGCGCAGCGAACGATCGCCGCCGAGAACCGGGACGCTCTCTCCGCAGAGCTGCGCAGCTACGCGCTCGTCTCGGACAAACGCACGCCTCGACTGGACGTCCACACCTTCGGTCTGCCCACGGCCGCCTCGTTGAATGCGGCGATCGAAGATCATGTGCTGTCCCTGATCGACGATTCCGGAGGCTTCGCCGATCGCGCCGCGTTCGATCCCGTTCAGACAGCACCTGTCCACAGGTGGTCGACGACGGCTTTCACACCAGCACAGACCAGCATCGCTGACGCGCCAGCGTCTCGAGTAGACCCGCGTGCCATCGACATCAGCACCAGGGTGCTGGCAAGCGGCGGGAAATTCGTCGTCACCGCAGTCGATATTCAGTCGCCGCATCCGCAGACAAGACTGCTGCTGACCGATCTCGCCCACGACAGCACAGTCAATGCCCGCCGGCTCTTCGCCGCACCGGTCGACCCGGCAGCTGTCGGAGCCGATGACACCGGCACGCTGACGATCAATGACGCTGCGGTCTCCGACACCGATCTGTCCTCGATCGGCGACCGAGTCCAGAAGGCGCTGCACAGCAGTCTCGAACTGCCGCAGCCGTTCGATCTGCGCTCCCCCGACTTCTCCTGTGCGCTGCTGCCCTGTGTCGCGCTGACCTATGATGACGGTCCCGGAGAGACGAAGACCGAACAGGCGATCCTCGACGCAGCCGATGAGGCGAACATCCGTCTGACATACTTCTTCCTCGGGAAGAACACAGACAGTTCCCCGGAGGTGGCCGAGCGGATCATCTCCGCTGGCCATGAAGTCGACGATCACACGTTCTCGCATGTGCAGATGGACAAGACCGCATCGGCGACGCTCCGCAGAGAGCTCGACCGGACCGACAGGTCGCTGCGCTCGGTCGGAGTGAAGGACGAGCCCCTCGTCCGTCCACCGTACGGTGCCCTCGACAAACGCTCAGCACACGCTCTGGGCGGCCCTGCGATCATCTGGGACGTCGATACCGGAGACTGGCAGCACAGAGATGCGAAGAAGACGGTCCGACGCGTGCAGTCACTGACTCGCCCCGGATCGATCGTGCTCATGCATTCCATCCATCCGTCGACCGCGAAGGCTGCCCCGCAGGTGTTCTCGGCCGTGGCGGACAAAGGCCTCTACCCAGTGACGGTGCGAGAGCTCTTCTCCGGGATCGAGTGGAAGAAGGGCGGGTCGTACTTCTGCCGCGGATACGGCGATGAGCTGTGCTCGAATCCCGAACATCCCGCGGTGATGAAGAACTGAGCCACTGACGCTTGCACGGAGGCGGGAATGCAACATTCCCAACAGACGCCGTCGGCCTCAGCCCCAGGTGACTTCGAGGGTGGCTTACGGGGTGGCTCAGGTGGCTTCGGGATCGAACGGTGCCGCAGCGGAACGGTCGCGCAGGCTGGCCTGAGCTTGGAACCGTTCGATGGGTGACTGCTCCCGGGTGGGGGCCGCCTCGGTGTCGGTCTGAGTGGACAGGGCAGCACCGGAGGACTCAGCCGATGACGATTGCTGAGAGGCCGGTTCCTGACGTTTGGACTCGCGGATGGCCGCATCCTCTTCGACCAGTGCCTCACGTACGATGCGGCGCGGATCGTACTGGCGCGGATCGAGCTTCTGCCAGTCCACATCCTTGAAGTCGTCGCCGAAATCGCGTCGAACGCTGTCTTTCGCGCCTTCGGCCATGCGACGCATCTGCCGCACGAAATCACGCAGCTTCTGAGCGTATCCGGGCAGGCGTTTGGGTCCGATGACGACCAACGCCACAACGACCAGAATCACCATTTCGGTGCCGTTGATACCGAACATGGCCTCAAGTCTACCGTGGACGGCGGTAGCATCGACTCATGGTCAGCTCAGGTTCGACATCCCGATCCTGCCGGGAGGTGCAGTGGACGAGATAGCCGTCGAACGGGTGCTGCGCATCATCGAACTCGTACCCGCCGCACGCGTCGTCGCCTACGGGACAGTCGGCGCCGTAGCCGACTGCTCACCCCGCTATGTCGGACGGGTGATGCGGGAATTCGGATCGAACGTCACTTGGTGGCGAGTCGTCAACGCGGCGGGGATCCTACCGCCCGAGATCTTCGCCCGCGCCCGCGTCCACTGGGAAGAGGAGGGCACACCGCATTCTCATGAGCGGGTCCAACGCGCGGCATTCCTCGATGTCGAAGAACTCGATGGGCTGTGGCGCAGCCACGGAATCGACCCCGATTGCGGTTAGACTTGGGAGAACTCAGCACCAGAAGGGAGGGGCCGGTTGGCACGCAAAAATGCAGGTGATCTCACCTTCTCAGAACAGTACAACGGTCCCGATCCGCTGCTCGACGCCGCTCGCACCCACTCTCATGAGTTCGGGATCGCACCGGTGTCCCAAACCACGGCGAGGACGCTGACGCTGCTGGCCCGACTGCTCACCCCGGTCGCGGCCGTCGAGGTCGGTACCGGTGTGGGAACGTCGACGCTGTCACTTCTGCGCGGGATGCCGACCGCCGGGATACTGACGTCGATCGACACGAATTCGACGACCCAGAGCGCAGCTCGTGACCTCGTCGACATGGCCGGAATCCGGCCGGGGCGATTGCGGCTGATGAGCGGTCGGGCCGAAGAGGTTCTCAATCGCCTTGCGCCTTCGGCCTATGACATGGTCTTCATCGACGTGGAGCCGGGCAACTTGGAGAGGATGATCCAACCCTCTCTCCGACTGCTCGATGCCCAGGGCCTGCTGGTCATCCACAAGACTCTGCTCAAGGGCGCCGTCGCCGATCCCGTCGATCGCAGTCCCCGGACCCAGGCCGCACGGAGCATGCTCAATCGCATCGCCGAACAGGAGCACCTCGAGCGGGTGCTGCTGCCCATCGGAGAAGGGCTGCTGCTGCTGCAGAAGACCCGGTGAAGCGAGCACAGCAGAGACTTACAGGTAAGTCTCTGCTGTTCGTGTGTCTCCGTCCGGCCGTGTTCTGCGGCCGTCGGCTCAGAGCTTCAGGGTCTGGGCGAGAGTGTCGTGGAGTCCGGTGGCTTCATCTCTGCTGAGTTCGATCACCAGACGGCCTCCGCCTTCGACTGGAAGCCGCATCACCATGCTTCGGCCTTCTTCGGTCACTTCCAGAGGTCCGTCGCCGGTGCGGGGTTTCTGGGCTGCCATATGGGCTCTTCCTTCCGTGGTCATTCAAAGACGGTTCACACCAGGTGGACCGAATGATGTACCTACGATTATTCCACGATCCGCGCGTTCCCGGTAACTCTCCCGCCCACCGGACGGTCACGGCGGCAGATCAGCAGGCGGAGTGAAGTGCCACAGGTAGGCGACCCACACGATCTGAAACAGGATATAGGCCACCAGCATCGCGGCCCGATAGCCTCGTGAGCGCACCAGCGACAGCGTCAGGGCCAGCGGGAACAACGGCATCAGCAGACGCAGGGTGGAGGTCTGCGGATTGAAGAAGATAAGCAGATACAGGCCGTAGCCGAGGCAGAACAGCTGCAGCGTCCGCCCCATATGCGCTCCAGCCGGGGAGAAGATCAGCGCAAGCATTCCCGCGACGACGATGACGAGCAGCACCGGACCGAGCGGACCGATGAGGCTGATCGACCGTGCCACCCACTGGACGACGAACATGGTCTCACCGGTATGCCAGGCCGCCTCGGTGTCGGTGTAGGCCGTCAGCGATCCCGTTGCCCACCAGGCATGGATCGGGTGGATGAGGGCCGCTGCGCAGGAGAGCACGCCCAGGGTCCAGGACCGGATCACTTCGCCGGTCGGGTACGGATCGCTGCGGCGACGGAGGAAGCGGTCGATGAGGTGGAAGAGCATGAAGAACGAGAACGCCACACCGATCGGTCGCGACAGATCCATGAAGACCACGACCGGCAGCGCGGTGAGATAGCGGCGTTCGACGACGAGGAAGAGCGCCGATGCCTGCAGCAGGAGGGTCAGTGATTCGGCATAGCCGGTGGAGAAGATCGCGGCCGGCGGGAAGAACATCACGAGCGCCAGACCCATCAGCGCCTGACCGTCGTCGACGTACTTCCGGAAGAGGTGGAGGATGACGATCGAGGCCAAACCGGCGGCGATCGTGGACACGATCGGCGAGATGACCTCGTAGCTCAGCCCCGTAAGATCGGCCAGAGTGGACACGATCGAGGGGTGCAGCGGATAGAACGCCCACTGGTTCTCCGCAACCGCTCCGGAGTCGTCCACGGGCAGGATGCGAGGATAGCCCTCTTCGGCGACGCGCCCGTACCAGCCGCCGTCCCAGAAGTTGAGGAAGTCATTGAGCGTCGTCGTCACAGGCGACGACGACCAGTTCGCCGGGTCCTGCCGTTTGAGGACTGCGGCGAAGATCGACATGCTCACGACACGGGAGGCGAAGTACACTGCCACGGCCTGCAGCCATACCGGCAGAGCCATGAACAGTGCGCCGAGGCGGCTGAAACGGGAGGAGTCGAAGACTTCGGGGGCGAGGGTGATTCCTGGCAGGTCTGCGGGGCGGCTCATCGTGGTCCGGCAGCCGTTTCCGGTCCGTCAGGTGCGGTTGTCGGGCTGGTGGGCGGTGCCGCCTCGGCGGGGGCGGCTGCGGTCTCGAGTTCGCTCAGGCGTACCCGCAGCATCGCCATGGCCGCGTCGACGTCTTCCATCCGGTAGCCGCGCAGAGCGGGCCGGAACCGCACCGATTCCAGGTCCTTGACGGTGAATTCCGCCGGCAGCCCGGTCCAGCTCTCTTCGGCCTCGTCGACGGTTTCTGAAGAGAAGACGTTGAAGGTCGCTGCGACGACGAATACGAGGACGAAGACCGCAGCTGCGACACCGATGACAATCCACAGAGGCATGCCCCCATTTTCACATAGGCGCCTGCACGGAATGCTCAGCGCAGTCCGCGCACGGTGTGTCTCGGCGCCGCTTCACCGGTGATTGCCACGGTCACGTCGATGGCGTCGGCAGTAGCCTTGACATCGTGGGTGCGGATCATCGCGGCTCCCTTCTCGATGGCCAGCGCGGTCGCGGCGATCGTTCCGTACAACCGGTCCGACGGGGCGACCTCACCGATGGCCTCACCGACGAAATCCTTGCGTGAGATCGCCAGCAGCACCGGATAGCCGGTCGCGGCGAACCGGTCGAGTTCGCGCAGCAGACGAAGCGAGTGGTACGTGTTCTTCCCGAAGTCGGGAGTGGGATCGATGATGATCCGGTCTTCGCGCACCCCTGCTGCACGCGCCGCCTCGGCGAGGTCGATGACGCCTGCCAAGGTGGAATCGACGACGTCACCGGCCTGCAGGCCATAGCGGTTGCGGTGGGCGTCGGTGCGCGGATCCAATCCCCCTGTGTGGGAGCAGACGATGCCGGCATCATGTCGGGCGGCCACCTCGGCGAGCTTCGGGTCGATCCCGGCCCAGGTGTCGTTGAGCAGTCCCGCACCGGCCCGGCAGGCGGCCTCGGCGACTTCATGACGCCAGGTGTCGACGCTGATGAGCACGTGCGGGTGGGATCTTGCGACGGCCTCGACGGTCGGGCACACGCGGTCGATCTCCTCGGCCACGGAGATCTCCCGTCCGCGGCCGGCGCGCACTCCCCCGATATCGACGATCTGAGCACCCGCCGAGGCGGCCGCCTCCACTGCCGTGATCGCCTCCTCGAGCGTGGCAGCGGATTCGTAGAACGAATCTGTGGTGCGGTTGATCACGGCCATGATCGCCGGGGTTCCGGGCCGAGCCCGGGCGAGATCGAACCGTTCGCCCTCCGGCACTGATGAGATGTCGCCCCTCATGGTCGGCCGTTCGCAGGATTCGTCGCGGCCGACTCCTGGCCGCGTCCCGGTCCGATCGCGGCGACGACTTCGTCGATGTCATCGGTGAGGGTGAACATGTGCAGGTCGGCTTCGCTGATCGTCCCCGCGGCCAGCAGAGTGTTCTGCATCCAGTCGACGAGCCCGCGCCAGTAGTCGGTCCCGAACAGCACGATCGGGAATGAGGTGATCTTGCCGGTCTGGACCATGGTGAAGGCCTCGAACAGCTCGTCCAGAGTACCCATGCCGCCGGGCATGACGACGAATCCGCGCGAGTATTTGAGGAACATGGTCTTGCGGACGAAGAAGTAGCGGAAATTCACGCCGAGTTCGACATGCTTGTTGAGTCCGGTCTCGAAGGGCAGCTCAATGCCCAGCCCGATGGACACTCCCCCGCCCTCGCAGGCACCGAGGTTGCCGGCCTCCATGATTCCGGGGCCCCCGCCGGTGATGATCGCATTGCCGTTCTTCGCGATGCGGCGAGCGATCTCGCGGGTGTCCGCATAGGCCTGGGTGCCGGCTTTCAGACGGGCTGAGCCGAAGATCGACACTGCCGGTCCGATCTCCGCCAGCGAGCCGAATCCTTCGACGAACTCGGCTTGGATGCGCATGACACGCCACGGGTCCTCATGCGCCCAGTCGGTGCCCGACTTCGATTCGAGGAGGCGCTGGTCTGTCGTCGTCTCCGGCACCTGGTCACCGCTCAGCCGGAGCGGACCCTTGCTGTAGAAGCCCGGGTCACCTGTTGGGTCGTCTCCCCGGTCGCCTGTCGGATCGTCGGCAGAAAGGCGCCCGGGAGCACTCGAAAGCTCGCCGTCGACGTCGTCTGTCGCTCTGGTCATCTCGTTCACCGGCCCTGAAGGTAGCTGCGCAGAGTTGCGGTGGCCTGCTCCACCTCGGTGACTCTCACATGCTCATCCGACTTATGGGCGTACAGAGGGTTGCCGGGACCGAAATTCACCGCCGGAACGCCGAGTGCGCTGAATCGGGACACATCCGTCCAGCCGAGCTTCGGTGCCGGGGACAGTCCGAGTGTGTCGATGAAGTCCTGGGCGATCGCCCTGTCGAGTCCGGGGCGGGCCCCCTCGGCGGCATCGGTGACGACGACGTCGAAACCGGTGAACAGCTCGCGCAGGAAGGATTCCGCCTCGGCGGCCGACTTGCTCGGAGCGAAGCGGTAGTTCACGGACACCACGCACTCGTCGGGCACGACGTTGCCGGCGACTCCCCCGCGGATGTTCACGGCGGACAGGGATTCGCGGTAGTCGAGCCCATCGACCGTGACGGTGCCGGTCTCGAATTCGGCGAGCCGGGTGAGGATCTCGGCGGCGGCGTGGATGGCGTTGACGCCCATGAAAGCACGGGCCGAGTGGGCGCGGACTCCGGTGGTGGTGACGTCGACGCGGATGGTTCCGTTGCAGCCGCCTTCGACGGAGGCGTTCGAGGGTTCGCCGAGGATCGCGAAGTCACCAGCCAGCCAATCAGGATGGTCGCGGGAGACGCGGCCGAGTCCGTTGAGTGAGGCATCGACCTCCTCATGGTCGTAGAAGACCCAGGTGACATCGCGGTTCGGATTGGTCACCGCGGCCGCGGTGGACAGCTGCATCGCCACTCCGGCCTTCATATCGCAGGCGCCCCGCCCCCAGATGACCTCATCATCGGGGTACTCGTCTCCGGACATGTGGGTGCGAACGGGCGGAAGGTTGTCTTCGACGGGAACGGTGTCGAGGTGGCCGGCGACGACGATGCGCTCGGCCAGACCCAGGTCCGTGCGAGCGATGACGGTGTCTCCGTCGCGGAGGATCTCCAGGTCCGGCCCCGGACCCCCGCTGATCCTCTCCAGCACAGCGACGACGGCATCGGCCAGGGCGGCTTCGTTCCCGGACACGGATTCGATGGCGCACAGTCGGCCGGTGAGTTCAGCCGGGTCACCCACCGCGGCGAACAGGTACTCGCCGAGGTCGCCGGCGGGCGCGAATATGGCATCAGTCTCAGCAGATGGATCGACAGTCATGTCTCTTAGCCTAGTACGGCGCCACCGTCTAGGCTTGAGGCATGACAGAACGCATCGTTTCCGCACGTGGACTCGCCACGATCCATTCCGACACCGTCCTCTCCGTCTGGTACCCGGTACTGAGCACCGGCGATACCCACGACACCGCCGAGGCGGCCGCCACCGCTCGCGCCGCCGACGACGGTCTCGACGCCCTGGTGGACACCGATGAAGCTCGCGGCACCCGCTCAGAGGTCGTCACCACCACGATCGATCTCGACGCCGGTCCCGCCTCGGCTGCCGACGCCTACCTGCGTCTGCACGCACTGTCCCACCGCGTCGTGGCCCCCAACGACGTCAACCTCGACGGAATCTTCGGCCATATCGCCAATGTCGTGTGGACCTCCTTCGGCGCCTGCTCCCCCGAGGACTTCGAGGCCACTCGCGCCAAGCTCCTCGCCCGCGGCCCTGTTGCCGTGTACGGGCTCGACAAGTTCCCGCGGATGACGGACTTCGTCATCCCCTCCGGTGTGCGCATCGCCGACGCCGACCGTGTCCGCCTCGGCGCTCACCTGGCTCCCGGCACCACTGTCATGCACGAAGGCTTCGTGAACTTCAATGCCGGGACGCTCGGTTCGGCCATGGTCGAAGGCCGCATCTCCCAGGGCGTCGTCGTCGGAGACGGATCGGATATCGGCGGCGGAGCCTCGATCATGGGTACGCTCTCCGGCGGCGGCACGCACCGCATCTCCATCGGCTCGGGCAGCCTCCTCGGCGCGAACGCCGGTGTCGGCATCTCCATCGGCGATGACTGCATCGTCGAAGCCGGTCTCTACATCACTGCAGGCACTCGCGTGACGGTCCCCGGCGAAGACGATGCCGTGGTCAAGGCCGCCGAGCTCAGCGGGAAGAACAACATCCTCTTCCGCCGCAATTCGGTCACCGGCACCGTCGAGGCGATCGCTCGCGACTCAAAGGGCATCGAGCTCAACCCCGACCTGCACTGATCGCCAGGCTGGCTGTTCGCAGCGACACCGCGCCGCGGCACTGCGGAGTTGCGGCGTTACGGCGCTTCGGCGCTGCGTCGTCGTAGCGCTGAGCTGGCGAGTTGGCTGTAGCCGAATCGCCTGCGCTGAGCAACCGAGGGCGCGTTCACATCATGTGGACGCGCCCTCAGCGCATTCACGCCCGTGCGTTCACCCTCCGAGTCAATCCCTATCCACCACTTCTGCGGCTTCGCCTGAGCCGCCCCACGCTCTTCGCGGCGAGTCACCCTGCTGGTGGCAAAACATCTCGCGCGTGCCAAAACGCCCCGTTCCTGCAGGAGGTTGTGGCACGAAGGGTGATGGATGCTCAAGCAGCTGTATGAACAGCCACCAGCGGCGAGGGCGCTGGCAGCTGCAGCAGCAGCGTGCCTTCGACGGTTCTTCGCCAGGAAGCCCCGCATACCCCACCGGCACTGGCACATCAACGCGTTCCTGCAGGAGGTTGTGGCACCAACGGTGACGCATGCCCAAGTACATGTAGGAGAAGCCAACACCAGCGCACAGTGGCTCAACCGGTGCGGGCGGGAAAAGGGCGGCAGCGCGGGACGGACCTGGAAAGTTACGACTGTGCCGGGGGTGAATGCACAACGGCGCCGGGCAGACGAGTCTGCTCCGACGCCGTTGCGTCCGCCGGGACTCAGCGTTCGCTGATGTCCTTGTAGTTCCTGTTGTATTCGCCCGTGTAGATCTGGCGGGGACGGCCGATCTTCGTCTCGGGGTCCTTGATCATCTCGCGCCACTGGGCGATCCAGCCGGGCAGGCGACCGACCGAGAAGAGCACGGTGAACATATTCGTCGGGAATCCGAGAGCCTTGTAGATGAGGCCCGTGTAGAAGTCGACGTTCGGGTAGAGCTTGCGCTCGACGAAGTAGTCGTCGGCCAGCGCGATCTCTTCGAGCTGCTGAGCCAATTCGAGCAGCGGGTCGCCGCCGGACCGGGCGAGAACCTCGTCAGCCGTCTTCTTGATGATCTTCGCGCGCGGATCGTAGTTCTTGTACACGCGGTGACCGAAGCCCATGAGACGAACGCCGTCTTCCTTGTTCTTCACGCGTTCCATGAACTTCTTCGGTCCGTCATCGGAGGCCGCGATCTGCTCGAGCATCTCAAGCACTGCGGAGTTCGCGCCGCCGTGCAGCGGTCCGGCCAGAGCGTTGACGCCGGCCGAGATCGACTGGAACACGTTGGCCTGCGACGAGCCGACGAGGCGAACCGTCGAGGTCGAGCAGTTCTGCTCGTGATCGGCGTGGAGGATGAACAGCTGATCCATGGCCTTGACCGCCAGCGGATCCGGTTCGTATTCCTCAGCGGGAACGCCGAAGTTCACTCGCAGGAAGTTCTCCACGAGGCTCAGCGAGTTATCCGGGTGGATGACCGGCAGGCCCATGTTCTTCCGATGCGCAAGTGCCGCGATGGTCGGCATTTTCGCGAGCAGACGGAAAGACGAGGTGTCGATCTGGTCTTCGTCAAAGACATCGAGGTCATCTTGGTAGAACGTCGACAAAGCCGCGACGGCAGCTGCAACCATAGGCATCGGATGAGCGTCGTACGGGAACGCACGGAAGAAGCGCCGCAGGTCCTCGTGGACGATGGTGTGTCCGCGCAGGCGAGCGTCGAAGGCATCGTACTGTTCCTGAGTCGGCAGCTCACCGTAGATGAGGAGGTAGCAGACTTCGACGAAGTTCGACTGTTCCGCGAGCTGTTCGATCGGGTAACCGCGGTACTGCAGCTCACCGTTGTCACCATCGATGTAGGTGATGGACGACGAGGTGGTTGCAGTGTTGGCAAACCCTGGATCGTATGTGACCGCGCCGGTCTCTTTGAGCAGAGAACCGATACGGTATCCGTTGTTGCCCGCTGTTGCTGACACCTCGGGCAGTGTCAGCTCCGTATCAGCGATCCTGAGGTTCGCCTCCGAAGTCATTCGATCTCCTCACCGTTGACCGACCCCAAGAACTTCCTGAGGTGTTTTGCACAGTTCTTTAAAAGACTACCGACAACTGCGGGAATCAAAAAATCACTGCACGCTTCATTTACTGGTTGGTAATACGTCTGAACAGGGCAGATAACAGTTTTTCGCCCTGAATGAAGTCTGAGCAGGAACTTAGCGGACGCTCGGAAACCGGCAACTTCCGCGCACGGTGTCCCACCCCCGCAATCATTTCGCAGCAGCCCGAAGACGCTCGGCCGCGGCTCGAATGCGTTCGTCGGTGGCGGTCAGCGCAATCCGCACATGGTCGGCAGCCGCCGCTCCGTAGAACTCGCCGGGACCCGCCACGATGCCGAGTTCGGCAAGGTCAGCCAGGGACTCCCAGCAGTTCTTGTCCGCGGTCGACCACAGGTAGAGACCGGCAGTCGAATGGTCGATGCGGAATCCGTACTCTTCGAGGCCAGTTCGCAGCTGCTCGCGCCGTGACCGGTAGGTCTCCTTCTGCGCCAGCACGTGTTCGGTGTCGCGGAGTCCGGCGACCATGGCTTCCTGAATCGGGAACGGCACGATCATTCCCGCGTGCTTGCGTGAGCGGGTGAGATCGGAGATGAGCTCGGCATCACCGGCGACGAACGCCGCGCGGTAGCCGGCGAGGTTCGACTGCTTCGACATCGAGTACACACTCAGCACACCGGCGTTCGACTCCCCCGTGGCCGCAAGTACGCTCGGCGCCGGCTCATCGGATTCCCAATTGAGCAGTCCGTAGCATTCGTCTGATGCGACGACGACTCCGGCGGCACGAGCACGGCGAACCACCTCGGCGAGGGTGTCGACGTCGAGGACCTCACCGGTCGGGTTGCTCGGCGTGTTGATCCACAGCAGACCGACACCGTCCAATGACTCCCCGTCGACGATCTGCGCGGCGTCGAGGCGGCGGCATTCGACACCAGCGATCGTCGCACCCATCTCGTAGGTCGGGTAGGCGGCGGAGGGACAGGCGACGGCCAGTCCTCGCTCGCGCAGTCCCAACAGGGCCGGCAGCCAGGCTACGAGCTCCTTCGAGCCCACAGTCGGCAGGATCTCCGTGGCGGGATCGAGCTGAACCGAATGCCAGTTCTCGTACCACCAGGCGACGGCTTCACGAAGCTGTGCTGTGCCGGCAGTCGTCGGGTAGCCGTGCGCATCCCCTGCGTCCGACAGCGCACGCCGGATCACCTCGGGGGTGGGGTCGACCGGAGTGCCGATGGAAAGGTCGCACACTCCGTCGGGATGCTCGGCGGCCCGGTCACGGTATTCCGTGAGACGGTCCCAGGGGTAGTCCGGGAGGTTGAGTCCGAAGGCGTTCGTCATCGGTCAGTCGTCGTGGTTCTGCGGCGGCAGGGCGGAGATGATCGGATGGTCCTTGCCGGTGTTGCCGAGCTTCGCGGCACCGCCGGGCGAACCGAGGTCATCGAAGAATTCGACGTTGGCCTTGTAGTAGTCTTCCCACTCATCGGGCACATCGTCCTCATAGAAGATGGCCTCGACGGGGCATACCGGTTCGCACGCACCGCAGTCGACGCATTCGTCGGGGTGGATGTACAGGCTGCGTTCGCCCTCGTAGATGCAGTCGACGGGGCATTCGTCGATGCAGGCCTTGTCCTTGAGGTCGACACAGGGCTGGGCAATGATGTACGTCACTGGGCTGACTCCTCGAAAGACTCACAGATGGTGCGCATATACATCCCACAATACGCCTTCGCCCGATTCCCGTGACCACCGGTCTCAAGTGATTCGCATTGCATCTGACATCCCCGCCCACGCCTGTACCCGACCGGGACGTGCGTGTCATAGGGTGGGAGGGCATCAATTTCGCGGAGGAAGGCCAGAAGTGGACGATCTGCAGCCCGGCAGACGAGTGGTCGTGCGGTATTCGCTCGCACCCGGTGACACCCATTCGACGTCGGATGCCCTCGGCGTCGTCACAGCCGTCGACGAGGCGGGGCTCGAGATCGATACGAAGCGCGGTCCCCTGCGCATCGCTCGCGACCAGATCCTCCTCGTCCACGAGGTGCCCCCGGCTCCGACGAAGGCCGGGCGCACGCATGAGATCGTCTCCGCCGTGGATCTGCGGCGCATCTCGGCCGCCGCCTGGCTTCCTCACGACGTGTCCTGGCTGCACGTGGAGAATCTGCGCAACGAAGGCACCGAGGCGGCCGCCGAGGTCAGTCTGCTGCAGAAGGGCTGGCTGCTGCGGCATTCGGAATCCGCGACCCGGCGCGCCAATTCCTGCCTGCCCGTGACCGACACCGGGCTCGGGTGGGAACAGGGACTCGATGCCGTCGAGGAGTGGTATCGGGCCCGAGGCAGGCCGAGCCGCGTCCAGATCTATTCCGCTGACGATTCCTCGACGCTGGCACCAGAATGTGAGGGGCTCGCTCCCCTGCTCTCGGCTCGCGGCTACACCCCTTCCGAGGCCACGCTTCTGCTCACCGGCGCCACCGCGGAGGCAGCCGGCGGTGCATCTTCCCCCGCCGAGGCGCCTGCGGCCGGGCTGATCGTCGACGTCTCCGATGCCCCGACCTCCGAGCATTTCGCCGCATGGACGTCGCAGCGCACCCCCGGTGAGGAACCGGGTTCGGCTGAGGCGTTCAAGACGCTCATCGAAGCCGATCAGCCGTGTGAGTTCGTCACCGCCTATGCCGAGCATCCCGATGGATCCCGAACCATGGTGGCGGCCTGCAGGGTGGTCGAGCGCAGCAAATGGGCTGTCATCACCAACCTCATCACCCGTCCCGATCTGCGGAGACGCGGTGCCGGACGTTCGGTGGCCGCAGCCGCGGCAGCACTGCTCGCTCAACGCGGGGTCAGGTCCTACCTTGTCGACGTCGAGTCGAGCAATGAGGCATCGCTGGGTCTCTTCGCCTCTCTCGGCGCCACAGTGCGTCACCGGTCCTGGTACGCCGAGGCACGCTGACCGGTCAGCCGGCCGGAATCCCGCGGGGAGTGCTCAGCCCTTGCACTCGACCTTGTTCACCGGCCGGTAGACCGTGGTGAAGCCGTCCTTCGTGGTCTGACCCGAAGCGATGTCTTTCATGGTCCGGGTGATCCGGATCGACCAGCCGCCCTTCGGCGACTGAGGGGAGCAAGAAGGCCCGCTTTCGGTGACCGACCCTGGTGACGTGTGGTTGAACCGATCCGAGGCGTCGGCCGTCACATCGTACTTCTTGACGCCGAAGACCTTCGCGTGGACCTCTCCGTCTTTGAGGTACATGTCGAGGACGACCGGAGTCTTCGAGTTGTTCGTGAACTTCATATCGATCGATGACCAGTCGAGGGTCGACTCGCGGCCCTCCGGGTAGCGGGAGATATAGCGCGAATGCGCCTGGTGTTCGTCGAGTTCGAAGCCGGCGAAGAACGCCGCATTGAACAGGGTCGTCGACACCTGTGAGACGCCGCCGCCGTAGTCTTCCTTCATCTGCCCTTCGGCGATCACGCCGGCAGGTTTGTAGCCGTTTGCGGCGGTGCGCTGGCCCAGAGCTTCGTTGAGGGAGAACTGCTCACCGGGCTTGAGAACCGTGCCGGAGACCCTCTTCGCAGCCACCCGCAGGTTAGTATCGCGGTTGGGTTCGGAGCTGTAGCCGGTGGAGAAGTGGGACACGGTGTCGGAGACATCGGCCTTCTTCGCGTCCTTCGTCGTGAACTCGGGTTTGACCGAGGCCAGTGTCACCTTGGGCTTGTCCTCCTTGCCGTTGATGGCGTCGGTGACCGCGCCGGTCAGTTCCTTGGCCTTGATTCCGATTCCATTGCGGGATGGCACGACCTCGGGCTTGCCGTCCTTGATCTCGAAACTCGCGTCTTCGGCCGGTCGTCCGATGTCCTTGTTCGCGGCCAACACGGCCTTCTGCAGAGCCTCCTGATCGAAGACAGGCTTGAGCTTCGAGTCCTCGGCTTTGAACGTCAGAGTCTTCGCGACGGTCTTCGGGGACACGGTGAGATCACCGCCCTTGACCTCCGAGTCCGCATCCTTCGCAGGCTTCGCCGTGATAGTGAGGTCCTTTCTCACGGCGTCCTTCGCGAATCCGTCGGCCATGTCTTCGGCTTCGGACGTGGTGATATCGGGATCGACGCTCGTCGGACTGACCGGGAGAGCATCCTCGATGCGCAGCCAATGATCGGCGACGGCGGTGCGCACGGCGGCGGTGTCGACGGTCTGGCCCTTCTTGCCGTCCTTCACCTTCGGTGTGGTCTTGTCGAACTCGAGTTCGGCGTCTTTGGGATCGACGGCCAGGGATTCCGTGACCTTCGCGGTTTCCTTGTCGAACTTCTCCTCGTCGACCTTGATGACGGGATCGACCTCGTCTTCGCCGAACAGGCGGTTCCAGATGACGGTGGGGTCGAGGCTGAAGCCGGTGATGCGCTCGACTGTCGCTTCCGAGTCGAAGGTGATTCCGGCCTTCTCCGGGTCGAGCTTCGCCGTCGGCTCTCCGGCCTTTAAGACGATGGCCTTCTCCGCGTCCTCGCGCAGGTCGTTGCGCAGGGTGTTCTCGGCGTCTGCTGCGGACTTGCCGCCGATGTCGATTCCGGCCACGGTCGTTCCCGGTGCGAGCATACGACCGCTGAAGAAGCCGATCACTACGTAGATGGCGGCCAGCACGAGAACGGCCAGGAGAATGAAGGGCCAGATCTTCTTCCGGGCAGCGCTGCCGGACGGGTCGGGCCCGCCGGCGTTCGAGGTTCCGTCGGACATGGTATTGGTCGGCATCATTCTCCCGAGGGTGTCGATAACGACTGATTCGGTGCGGTTCGCACGAGTCTAGCGAGTGCGATCGTGCCCGCGCACGTTGATGAAGGAGAAGACAGCAGCCAGGACCATCGGTCCGAGCAGCCACACAACGGAACGCAGCAGTCCGGTGACGATCATATCGGCGCCGGGCAGCCACTTGGGCTGGCCGAAGACGAAGGACAGTACGGCGATGATCACGGCGGCGACCAACATCGGAGCGCTGCTGCGATACATCGACTTCAGGTGCCACAGCCCGGCCGCGGCCAGAGCCAGGGCCAGCACGAGCCCCCATGGCAGGATGATCGGGGTCTCACCGAGGTTGACCACCGTGACGTTGAGGTGCTGCATGGTGCCGAGGAAGGCGATGAGCAGTCCGAGCACAGCGGAGTGGAGGTAGGCGAAGATTCCCGGCTTCCGCGGTGCGCGACTTCGTCGCAGGGGCTGAGCCGCTGTATTCTCCTGAGCTTCGACAGCTGCGATGTCGAGGCCGGTGAGCACGTGCGGGGCGAAACCGGCGTTGAGCATCTCGGACGGGATCGGCGCCCCGGCTCCGATAGAGAAGTATTCACGGTCGCCGATCTTCTGACCCACACCGTTCGACAAGGCGAAGAAGCCGCCGGCGACACTCACTTGGGTGCGGTGGGCCTCCAGTGCTGCCCGTTTCGCCGGCAGCACCGCGCTGACGTCCTGGTCGATGACGATCTGGCCGACCGGCGGTTTGGCCGGGATCGTGTCGACGGGGGCGAATCCGGTGCCTGCGAAGCCTGCCTGGTGCGGGTCGAACGAACGGCGGGCAACCTCGGTGGGGGTGTCGACGTAGAGCAGCCGACCGGTCCGCCATTCGGCGAAGTCGAATGCCGCAGTCGTGGCCTCGTGCACCCGCACATGGTCGGGGTGACCATAGCCCCCGTTGGCGGCATAGGTGATGATCGCATGCGGTTCGAAGGCGTCGATGACAGCGGCGATGTGTCTGGCCACCGTCGTGATGTCAGTTGCGCACAGAGCATTGTCGGTCATCGATGACGCGGGTCGAGCGTGACCGTCCGGTCCCCATTCCATGCCCGAATCCTCGAAGGTGCGCGTGGTCCCGCCGAGGAAGGTGTGCATGCGCACGCCGAGAGCACGCATCGCCTCGGCGATCTCCTGCTCCCGGACCCGGGCGAGACCGGCCCGGTCGCCCTCGAGTCGCTTCAGCTCTGCGGGGATGACCTCGCCGCCCTCACCGCGGGTGGCGGTGAGCACCATGACCTCGGCACCCTCGGAGACCAATTCGGCGATCGTGCCGCCTGTCGTGATCGTCTCATCGTCGGGATGAGCGTGCACGAAGAGGACGCGTGGCGTAACAGTCATTGGTTCCTGGGTGCTCGAGGTCATTCGGTGCTGCCGGATCGAGGATTCCGGCTCAGGCGTTCTGCCGGCGCATCTTCGCGTAGAGCTTTGCGCGTTCCTTCTGATCGAGTTCGACCTTGCGGATGCGGATGGCACCCGGGGTGACCTCGACGCACTCGTCCTCACGAGCGAACTCGAGGCTCTCCTCGAGAGTCAGCTTGCGCGGCGGAGTGAGGTTCTCGAAGCTGTCAGCAGAAGCCGAACGCATGTTCGTCAGCTTCTTCTCCTTCGTGATGTTGACGTCCATATCGTCAGCGCGCGAGTTCTCGCCCACGATCTGGCCTTCGTAGACCTCGGAGGTCGGTTCGACGAAGAAGGTTCCGCGGTCCTGCAGGTTGATCATCGCGTACGGGGTCACTGCTCCCGCGCGGTCGGCCACGAGAGATCCGTTGATGCGGAACTCGATGTTGCCGGCCCACGGTCCGTATCCGGCCGAGATCGTGTTCGCGATACCGGTGCCGCGGGTCTCGGTGAGGAACCGAGTGCGGAATCCGATGAGGCCGCGTGCGGGAACCTTGAACTCCATCCGCACCCAGCCAGTGCCGTGGTTCGTCATGGTCGACATGACACCCTTGCGGGCAGCCAGCAGCTGGGTCACGGCGCCGAGGTAGTCCTCCGGCACATCGACCGTGAGCTCCTCGAAGGGCTCATGGACCTTGCCGTCGACCTGTTTGGTCACAACCTGAGGCTTGCCGACCGTGAGTTCGAATCCTTCACGGCGCATCTGCTCGACGAGGATGGCCAGAGCCAGCTCACCACGGCCCTGGACCTCCCAGGCGTCGGGCCGCTCGGTCGGGACGACCTTGAGCGAGACGTTGCCGACGAGCTCCTGGTCGAGACGGTCCTTGACCATGCGGGCGGTGACCTTCGTGTTCTTCTCACGGCCGGCCAGTGGGGAGGTGTTGATGCCCACGGTCATCGAGATCGCCGGATCGTCGATGACGATCGCCGGCATCGGCTTCGGATTGTTGATGTCGGTGAGTGTGTCACCGATCATGATGTCGGGGATGCCGGCGACGGCGACGATGTCACCGGCCGAGGCCTCCGTGGCGGGCACCCGGTCGAGGCCCTGGGTCTCGAGCAGCTCGGTGATCTTCACCGAGCTGATCTCGTCACCTCGAGCCCAGGCGACCTGCTGGCCCTTCTTCAGCGTGCCGCCGAAGATGCGCAGCAGAGCCAGGCGGCCGAGGAACGGCGAGGCGTCGAGGTTCGTGACGTGTGCCTGGAGGATGCCGTCGGAGTTGATCTCCGGTGCCGGGATCGTCTCGAGGATGGTCTTGAACAGCGGTTCGAGGTCGGGGTTGTCCGGGACCGCTCCATCGGCGGGCTGTTCGAGGGAGGCGGCACCTGCCTTCGCGGCGGCGAAGACGACGGGCACGTCGAGGACCGAGTCGACGTCGAGATCGGGGACTTCGTCGGCGAGGTCGGAGGCCAGACCCAGGAGCAGGTCCTGAGCTTCCTCGACGACTCCGTCGATGCGGGCATCGGCACGGTCGGTCTTGTTGATCACGAGGATGACGGGCAGCTTCGCGGCCAGCGTCTTGCGCAGGACGAAGCGGGTCTGCGGCAGCGGACCTTCCGATGCGTCGACGAGAAGGACGACGCCGTCGACCATGGACAGTCCGCGCTCGACCTCACCGCCGAAGTCGGCGTGGCCCGGGGTGTCGATGACGTTGATGACGATGGGGTCCTCGCCGGCCGAGGGACCGTTGTAGAGGACGGAGGTGTTCTTCGCGAGAATGGTGATGCCCTTCTCGCGTTCGAGGTCGCCTGAATCCATGACGCGTTCGGCGAAGTCGCCGTGTTCGCTGAACACACCGGTCTGCCGGAGCATGGCATCGACCAGCGTGGTCTTGCCGTGGTCGACGTGTGCGACGATTGCTACGTTTCGGCGGTTTTCCCGTCGTGTGATGGCTTCAGTCATCAAGAACCTTTTTGAGATAGAGAGATTGGTCCAGCCCGGACCCAACAGACAATTATACGGCCACCCGCACGCTCCGCGTGCAGGTGGCCGTCAGCTTGGGCGCACTCAGGCGTTCATCGTGGCCTCGAGGACCGCGTCCCTGGCCTCCCGACGCTTGCGCTGCTCCTTCGGATCCGGAACCGGAACCGCCGACAGCAGACGCTGTGTGTACGGGTGGACGGGGTTCGACACGACCTGTGAGGACTTGCCGATCTCGACGAGGTAGCCGTGGCGCATCACCGCGATGCGCTCGGCGATGCGTTCGACCACGGCCAGGTCGTGGCTGATGAACAGACACGCGAAACCGTATTCCTTCTGCAGGCCTTCGAACAGGTCGAGGACCTTCGCCTGCACGGACACGTCGAGCGCGGATGTCGGCTCATCGGCGATGAGCAGCTTCGGTCGCAGGGTCAGGGCACGGGCGATGCCGATGCGCTGACGCTGACCGCCGGAGAGCTCATGCGGATAGCGGTTGCGCATCGAGGTGGGCAGTTCGACCGCAGTCAGCAGCTCCTCGACCCGCTTGCTCAGCGCCGGCCCTTTCATCCCCTCGTGGAGGTAGAGCGGCTCACCGATCGACTCCCCGACCGGCAGTCGCGGATTGAGCGAGGAACCGGGATCCTGGAACACGATCCCGACTTCCTTGCGCAGGGGCCTCATCTGCTTATTGCTCAGGCCCTTGATGCTCGTGCCGTTGACGACCATGTCGCCTTCGACGGTGGGCAGCAGTCCCAGAGCTGCGCGTCCGATCGTGGTCTTACCCGACCCCGACTCCCCCACCAGGCCCACGACTTCGCCGGGGGCGATCATGAGATTGATGTGGTGAGCGGCGCGGAAGGCCTTCTTCCGTCCGATCGCGGGGTACTCGATCGCGGCATCGCGCAGCTGCAGGGCAGAGGGCTTCGAGAAGTCCGCCTGCGAACCGGGATGGTAGTACGTCTCCGTGGAGTCCATCTCGATCTCGGGACGGTCCTGCGCGGTCACCTGAGCACGCGCCTCGGCCACGGCCATATCGGCGGCCCCTGCCTCGGAGAGACCTTCGCCGCCGGCCCCGGCGTCCGGCTGGCCGACCGGGTCATCGGCGTGCGACGCCTGATCGGAGGTGATATCGGACAGCGAGGCTTCGACATCGTCGATGCTGCCGCCGAATGCTTCGCTGTCGGTTCCCGCGCCGAGGTGGGGCACAGCCTCGAGGAGCTGCTTCGTATAGGGGTGCTGCGGGTTGTAGAAGATCTCCTCCGCGGTACCCGATTCAACCACCTTGCCGGCGCGCATGACGATGATGCGGTCTGCCATATCCGCCACCACGCCCATATCGTGCGTGATGAGGATGATGCCCGCGTCGAGCTTCGACTTCAGTTCGCGCATGAGCTTGAGGATCTCGGCCTGCACCGTGACGTCGAGCGCGGTAGTCGGCTCATCGGCGATGAGTAGCTTCGGCTGGCAGGCCAGTGCCTGCGCGATCATGATGCGCTGACGCTGACCGCCGGAGAGCTGGTGCGGGAACGAATGGAACCGATCCTCCGGATCAGGAATCTCCACCAGCCGCATGAGCTCGAGCGCCCGTTGCTTCGCCTCACTGGGACCGATGTCGAGGTGGACGCGCAGCGTCTCCACGATCTGGTACCCAGCGGTGTAGACCGGGTTGAGCGCAGTCATCGGCTCCTGGAAGATCACGGAGATGTCGTTGCCGCGCACGGCCTGCATCTTCTCCGGCGGCATGCCGATGAGTTCACGTCCGTTGAGCTTGGCTGAGCCGGTCGCACGGCCGTTGCTCGGCAGGAGACCGAGCAGAGACATGCTCGACTGCGACTTGCCCGAACCGGACTCGCCGACGATCGCCAGAACCTCGCCGGCATTGACCGTGTAGTCGAGGTGTTCGGCGGCCATCCACCATTCGTCACTGACCCAGAACTGGACTCCGAGGTCATTGACCTCGAGGATCGGGGAGCCCTTCTTCGACTGGGCGTCTGCTTTCTTCTCAGCCATCACTTCGCCTCCTTCTGTGCCATGCGCTCGGCCTTCTTCATCTTCCTCCAGCTCGGGATGGTCTTCATCCGCGGATCGAACGCGTCGCGCAGACCGTCGCCGATGAAGTTCACACACAGAGCGATGACGATGATGAACAGGCCGGGCCACCAGAACAGCCACGGACGAGTGGCGAAGGAGGTCTGGTATTCGCTGATGAGCTGTCCCAACGAGATGCCGGGCGGTTTGATGCCGAAGCCGAGGTAGCTCAGCGAGGCTTCGAGCACGATCGCCTGACTCATGATCAGCGTCGTGTTGACGATGATGACGCCCATAGCATTGGGCAGCATGTGCTTGAACATGATCCGGAAGTCGCTGGCGCCGGCCACGCGGGCCGAATCGACGAACTCCCGTTCGCGCAGCGACATGAAGTCACCGCGGACGAGACGGGCAAGACCCACCCAGAGGATGCAACCCAGCGCCACACCAAGGAGCGGGCCGTTCGCACCTCCGACCAAGACGCCGAGGATCGATCCGACCACGATGACAGGAAGGATGACGAAGCCGTCGGTGATGCGCATGAGCACCGAATCGACCCAACCGCGGTAGTAGCCCGCAACAGCACCGATGACCGTGCCGATGATCAGGCAGACGATGCCGATGATGAACATGACGACGAGAGAGATCTGCGTCCCCTTCATCACTCGGGCGAAGTTGTCACGACCGATCTCGTCCTGACCGAAGGGGTGATCGCCGAGTGAGAAGAAGTTCGCGAACGACCAGGTCGGGGCTCCGCCGGGGTTGACCACGGGCCCGGACGCCGTATGGCTGAACTTCCACCAACCGGGAATTCCCGCAAATCCCTGTGCGCTGAAGGCGAAGATGGCCACGAGCACAAGGACGACGATGGAGATCATCGCGCCCTTGTGACGAAGGAACTTGCGCAGGACGATCTTGCCCTGGGAGAGACCCTCGGTTTCCTTCGACTCGATCGCGTTGTCCCCGACTTCGTCGAGGGCGAGAGCGTTCTGTTTGTCGTTGTCAGTACTCATGCGTTCACTCGGATTCTCGGGTCGAGGACGGCATAGAGGAAGTCCGCGACCAGGTTGGCGATGATAGCGAGCAGGCCTGTGATCAGGATGTAGGCCATGACCGGGTCGAGCTCTGCCTGTCTCAGCGAGTCGATGAAGAGCTTGCCCATGCCGTTCCAGCCGAAGATCGTCTCCGTGATGACGGCGCCGCCGATCATCGTGATGATGTCGACGGGAACGACCGAGGCCAATGGCAGCAGCGCATTGCGCATAGCGTGCCGCATGATCACCGTACGTTCGTTGAGACCTTTGGCTCGTGCCGTGCGGATGTAGTCCTGGCCCAACACCTCGAGCATCGAACCGCGGGTATAACGGGTGTACGAGGCGAAGGAGATGAGGACGAGAGCGATCGACGGCAGCAGCAGGTGAGTGAACGAGTCGAGGTTCGTGATCCAGAAGTCGCCGTCGATATTCGGCGCCGATGCACCGATCGTCGCGATCGGACGATTGTTGATGGCCGGGTCGTCCGAATACTCCTGCCAGCCCTGCAGCACTTTGTCGGCGAAGATGAGTACTGCCACGATGATGGCCGTGAAGCTCGTCGTGCGCGCGGTATCCCAGGGATCCGGGCCGCGGAATGCCAGACCGATGCCGACGGCGACGGCGATCGCAACGATGAAGAGCCCGAACATCCACAGCCAGTTCATGTCGACGTAGTAGAAGAGGTTCATCAGCGGCCAGTAGAGCAGCGCGCCGACGGCCACCGTGCTGAGTGTGGCATAGAGCACGCGGCGGTTCTTCAGGCCCGTCGACAGGTACGTCATGACGATGGCCGCACCGGCGCCGATGACGACCACGCCGAGGAGGCCGATCGTCGGGTGCTGCATCCAGCCGCTGGCGAGGATGTAGTAGATGGTGCCGAAGGTGATGACTGCTGCGGCGACGAAGGTGATCACGCGACGCTTCGCGCTGCCGCCGAGCGCACCCATCCAGAACAGCCCCATGGCCACACAGCCGATGATGATCGGCCACCAGGATTCCAAGGTCGGATCGTTGATGAAGTTGTTGATGTCGATCGCTCCGTACTGCTTGAGCAGCACCGCCACCCAGAAGACGGGCAGCGAATAGAGGAGGAACGAGACGAAGGTGATGAAGTAGTCGAAGCCAGAGTACTGGCGGATCGCCGAGATCATGCCCACGGCGATGCCGAGGATGATGGCAACGATCGTCGAGGCGGTGATGAGCTTGATCGTATTGATGATCGCGCCCTGCAGCTGTTCGGTGACTTCTTGGCCGGACTTCCAGGCGATGCCGAAGTCACATTGGCCGATGGCGCAGCCGCCGACTCCTGCCAGCCACTTGAAGTAGCGAACGATCGCAGGGGTATCGAGGTCAAGGAGACGACGACGCGACTCGTAGAGAGCCTCGATGTTCGGTGAGGTGCTCGAACGAAGATCCCAGAAGAAGTCGAGGGCGACGTTGAGCAGCAGGTAGAGGACGAAGGTGACGACGAGAAGCACGAGCGCCGTCGACAGCAATCGTCGGAGGATGAATCTGATCATAATGGGGCTTCCGTTTCAATCTTCCGAAAACGCCGCTGTGGGGACCACACAGTGATCCCCACAGCAACAAGGCTGGAGAAGAACCGATCGCGTCAGACGCGGATCAGTTGACTTCCCACTCCCAGTAGTTCCAAAAAATTGTCGGCGAAACAGTAGTCGACTTGGCATTCTTCAGCTTGTCCCGGTAAATGACGAGCTCTGGATGCTGGAACAGCGGTGCGCCGAAAGCGTCCTCGGTCAGCTGCTTTTCCAACTCGGTGGACAGCTTCGCATGCTCGGATTCGGGAGCTCCGACGATCTTGTCGAGAATTTTGTCCGTCTTCTTGTTCGAGTAGCCGCCGTAGTTGTTCTGAGCACCGGTGCGGTAGTTCGCATCAGAATCAGTGATACCGGTCGACTCCGATTGCCAGCCGAACAACGAGACGTCGTAGGTACCGTCGCCGAGGCGGGTGCCCCAGTTGGCATCGCCGACGTCCTTGATCTTGAAGCCGGCCTTCTCGGCTGATTCCTTGATCAGTTGGAACTCCTGCTGACGACGCGAGTTCGTGTTGTCATACATGACGCGAACCGTCGGGCTGGAGACTCCGGCCTCCTTGAGCAGCTTCTTCGCACCGTCGACGTCGACTTCCTTGAGATCTTCCATACCGTTGCCCTTGACGATCTCGTCGTACATTGGGGAGCCGGGAACCTGATTGAAGGAGTCGCGAGTGACGGCCTTGTCATTGAGGGGCTTAATGATCTTCTCGACGATGTCTTCCCGTGGGAGAGTCTTGAGGAAGGCCTGGCGGACCTTCTTCGCCTTCTCCTCGTCACCGCCATTGGCCTCGGGGTCGAAAGGACCCTTGTTGTCGAAAGTGAAGTCGACGTGCTCATAGGTGGCACCGTCGGCAGCATCGACGTTGACGCCGTCGATGTCTTCGGCGGCAGAGAGCACGTCTGCGGTCGCCTGCGGCTGGGTGAAGTCGACCTCGCCGTTCTCGATCGCCTGGACCATTGCCATCGGATCTCCGTTGTAACGGACGGTCACGGTGTTGACCTTCGGCTTGGTCGGGCCGGTGTACTTGTCATCGAGTTCGAGGGTGACATACTGGCCCTCTTCGAACTTCGTCATCTTGTACGGGCCGTTATGGACGAGCAGGTCCTCGTCATCCGGCATCGAGGTGAAGTCGAACCCCGTGTTCCAGGTGTTCGAGATCTTCGAGAGCTTCTCGGTGTCCTTGTCCTTGATGGCCTTGAGGATCGCTTCCTTGCCCTTCTCCGGGTCGTCGATCCCGAGAGCCTTCTTAGCAACGATATGGGAGGGAACGCCCACTCCGTTGGGCCCGATGCCGGCGAATCCGGTCTGCCAATCAGCGAACGGCTTGGAGAACTCGAAAGTGGCTTCCTTACCGTCGTCAGAGATCTCGGGGAAGTCCTTGACGAGTTTAGGGCCGATAGACGCCGAGTCGAAATAGACCGTCTTCGCGTCGTTCTCCTTCACCGATCCGTCGTCTTTATTGTTCGATTCGACGGTGTTGAAGTTCGACGACGTGGCCGCCCAGGTCAGAGCGAGGTCCGCTGCGTCAACAGGGGTGCCGTCCGACCACTTGGCCTCGTCGTTGAAGGTGTACTTGATCTTCAACGGGTCGTCTGAAACCTTCTCGAGCTTGCCAAGCGCGCCGTCCTGGACCTCGAGGTTGTCGTCGTAGTAGCCGAAGTTGTCATTCATCATGTACGTGAGAATGGCGTTCGACACAGCGTTGCCATTGGCAGTCTGTGTGTTCATCGATCGGAACGATTCGTTCCAGCCGATGTTCAGCTGGGAGTTCTTCGACGATTCACTGTCGTCGCCTCCGCCAGGGGGTGTGCAGGCGGTGAGCACCATTGCAGCGGCAGCCACAGAGGCGCCGGCCGCGAGGAAGCGCTTGTTCACGTTCTCTCCTTGTTGTTCTAGGTGTACTGACCGGACACGTTGGTTGAGGAGCGAAACGCGATTCGGTCTCGTCGTGCGGGAGAACTCCTCACCGTCGGACGAGGAGTTCCTGTGATGCGGCGCAGGCTTGGGTGAACACCTTCGGGTCTCCTTGGATTGACGCGCTGACCTGTGCGCCTTCATAGAGCAGGTGCAGCAGGGTCCCCGTGTTCTGGTCGCCACTAGCAATCTGCGTAAATAAGGCCAGCATCCAGGCCTTCTCCGCCCGGATGAAATCGGCGGCCTCATGGTCGCTAGCGCCGATCTCGGCCCATGCGTTGACGAAAGCGCAACCACGGGGGGTGCCGGTCGCCCACTGGGCAGTGTGCCGGTAGACGACGTCCAGGCCTTCGGCTGGGGATGCGCCGGTCAACGCTTCCAGGAGTTCGCCCTGCCAGGCGTGCGCGCGTTGTTGCAGGTAGCAGGCCACCAACCGATCCTTGGATCCGTAGCGCTGGTACAAGGTCCTCTTTGTGGTTCCTGCACGCTCGACGATGCTGTCGACACCGGTGGCTGTGATCCCGCGGTCACGGAAGAGCTCGGCAGCAGCATCGAGGATGCTATGACCGACCGGTGTGGTGTCGACAGGCTCGAAGACCTCAAGGTCAATGTCCATGGTCTCGTCCCCTCAGCTGGCTTGAGTGCACTGACAGTATACCGACCGGTGTGTTTATCTAATCGGATGCGATGGGTCATGTGTGTGGCGTTCGTGGTGGCGTGGAGTTCCGGGTTCGTCGGGGCGACGCTGGCGGACCGGATAGGTGTGGGGACGTGGCCCCTGCTGGCGTGGCGTTATCTGGTGACTGCCCTTGTTCTGCTCGTCGGGTGTTTGCTGGTTCCTTCGCTGCGTCATTCTTTCCGCGCGTTGAGTCGACGCGAGTTGTGGCAGCAGGTCGTCCTGGCCGTCCTGTCTCACGTGGTCTTTCTGGGCGGTGTCTTCCTATCCGCTGGGCAGGGGCTGGATGCCGGCTTGTCTGCGCTGGTGTGTGCACTTCAGCCGCTGATCGTGACCGCGGCGGGACGGATCATCTTCGGCGATCGGGTCCGCATCCTCCAGTGGTTTGGCCTGCTCATCGCCCTGGGCGGCGTCAGCCTGAGCGTGGGAGGCATCAGCACGGCAGGGGCGGGAAGCGTGGGCCTGGTGGCGATGAGCCTGCTGGGGCTGTCCATGGCTTCCCTACTGGAACGCTCGTGGAAGCCCCAGGTGCCAGTGGTGATCAGTCTGACCGTGCAGGTGAGCGTGGCCGCCGTGATCTTCAGCGGCGCCGCCCTCCTGACCGACGGGCTTCGTCTCCAGGTCACGGGGACACTGGTGCTGGCGATCAGCTGGCTGGTGCTCTTGTCCGGCCTCGGTGGCTACGCCACGTTCATCTGGTGCCTCCGCCAGGTGGGAGCCACCACGACCAGCACTCTGCTCTACCTGACTGCGCCCGTAACGATGCTGTGGGCGTGGTCCATATTCGGCCAGCAACCCTCGACCCTGCAATGGATCGGGCTCGCGGTCGTCCTGAGCGGCGTCGGCCTCGCGGCCAGACGCACCAACCGCCGTGAGCAAGACACGGCCTGACCACGGGCTCCAAACCGGGCGGACTCGGTACACCTCGACACCTCGTCAACACCAGGAACAAGTCTTCGATGACCCACACGAATGCAGCTCTCACCCCCCGGCACCGACTGATCGTCGCTCGTCTGGTCGTTGACGAGGGCTGGCCGATCAGTGAAGTGGCCGCCCGCTTCCAGGTCTCCTGGCCGACCGTGAAGCGCTGGGCCGACCGCTACCGAGCCGGCCAGTCGATGCAGGACCGTTCCTCACGGCCCCACCGGTCGCCGAACAAGACCAGCCACAGCACCACGAAGCGCTGCATCCAGCTCCGGCTGCGCCTGCGCGAAGGCCCGGTCCAGTTGGCCTGTCGACTGGGGATCGCCCCGTCCACTGTCCACCGGATCTTGGCCGACGCCCGCCTGAACCGGCTCTCGCACGTCGACCGCGCCACCGGAGAGCCCGTCCGCCGCTACGAGCACGACCACCCCGGCGCGATGCTGCACGTCGACGTGAAGAAGCTCGGCAACATCCCCGACGGCGGCGGCTGGCGCTACGTCGGCCGACCACAAGGCGTCCGCAACCGAGCCGCCACACCGGACAAGCCGCGCAACAAGTGGCGGGACCCGTTGATGGGCAAGGCCTACGTCCACACGGTCATCGACGACCACTCCCGGGTGGCCTACGCCGAGATCCACGACGACGAGACCGCCCTCACCGCCACCGCCGTCCTCGTTCGGGCCGTTGAATGGTTCAACCAGCGTGGCGTCACCGTTGAGCGGGTCCTGTCGGACAATGGAAGCGCCTACCGCTCACACCTGTGGCGAGACACCTGCGCCGAACTGGGCATCGGGCACAAGCGCACCAGGCCGTATCGGCCGCAGACCAACGGGAAGATTGAGCGCTTCCACCGCACCCTGGCCGACGGCTGGGCCTACGCCCGCTGCTACACCTCCGAGACGGAACGCCGCGGGGAACTCGAAGGCTGGCTGCACTACTACAACCACCACAGGCCCCACACCGCCTGCGGCAACCAGCCGCCGTTCTCGCGCTTGACCGGCACCCAGGTGCAGCGAACCTAGTTGGCGATCTGGTCGACCGTTTGGGACTCGATCCCGAGTCCCCGATAGAGCCCCTTCAGGAGGCCTTGGGCTTGTTCGAGCGGCTTGGTGTCCACGCCCTGGACCACCGTGGTCTTGATGTATTCGTCCGCTGTGAAAGTGGGCATTTGATTGAAGACGTCGTTGTTGTTGTAGATGGTCCCGCGAGTCTTGGTCACCCGAAGACCGATCCGCCATGGCCCGGTGTATCCCCAAGTCAGTGACCGGCTTTCGATCAACTGCAGGGTCTGCACTGCCAGTGCTGAGATGAGCCCAGCGAACAGGAACTTCGCCGGTCTTCCTGGCTGGGTCTCGTACTCCGCGGTCCCACCGCCGGACACCACCTCGATGGAGCTGTCGTCCTTCAACAAGACGTGGCAGAGCCCACGCTCGTACTGGCTTCGTACAGGATCGCCATGCGCGGGGATCGACGCATACGCCTCACCCTTGGGGTCGAAGGCCCGATACGTGCAGTCCGGCACCGTTCCGGGCCAGCCACTCGGCCGGATCCCTTGGCGCAGAGCGGCCGAGCCCTGAGGCTCCTCGCTCCGCACCACCGGCACACAGGGTTCGGCCACAAGGTAGATGTGTCCGTTGCCAGTGGGGTGACCCTCGATGTAGTCAACCAGCGGGTCACGAGCCTCCATCCCTGTCAGGCGGGAGAGGAACGCGTCCTCGCCCCGATCACGCTGCAGCAAGAGCCGACGCACCTCTGCATCGTCGAGCTTTCGCTTGCCGTTGCTGCTCCGGCCCCAATAGCTGCCGTCGACCATGTGGGGAGCCAAGGGTGATGGGGGAACCTGGACGACCAGGACCGCCCGGGCGTCATCGTCGGGATGGACCAGTGCAGGCTGGATGGTGGGCGAAAGCGGTGGGTGGATCCGAGTCGCGGACACTTGGGCAATCCGGTCGGCGAGTCCGGCAGTGTCACAGCCGACGACCTCGAAGTCTCTGTCGCGCACCCCGTAGATGAGTAGCCCTCCGTCGACGCTGAGCGAGGCAAGGTCGCGGGCCATCTCCAGATTGGCATCCTTCTTCGCAGTTCCGGCCGGGGTCGCCATCTCCTTCAACTCGCACCAGACCGACTCCTCGAGAAGACCGCCCGCGGCTGCTTCAACGAGTTCCGACCAGGTAGAGAAGGAGACCACACCCATCGCAGGGCCGAGGTACTGCTGAGCCATGCCTGCTCCAATCGCCGCTGACAAGGTCAAGATACCCGGCTGACCAGACGGAGCCAGAAGACATCCTCAGAGATTGAGGCGGAGCCGGCTCTCCGCGATCTGACAATCAATCAACGTGTCCGGTCAGTACATCTAGGGCGAGTCACCCTCGTACTTGCACCCCAAACCGGAGTGCATTCCGGTCACGTCCAGCGGGACGGCAGAAGCCGACGCGCATGTGACCGCGTTCATGCTTTTCACATGGATTGCAACAAAGTTAATTCACCGGCGACTGTGACGGAGTCCACATAATGAGCAAATTTCGGAATCGTTACCGTTTCGAAACCAAGGGAACAGACAACTTTTGTTCAGTCTCAATGGATAGGATGATCAGGTGGCTGGCAGTGAGATAAATCGCAATCAAACCGAGCCGACCGTCGTGCGGACGACGAGTTCGACGGCCCTGTTCTTCATCGTCGGAGGGCTCTGCGCCTTCGGCGTGCTCTCCATCCTCTTCGGAGATTTCACGCTGCGCGGTCTGGCCGCCGCGGGCATCCCTTTGGCCGTCGGCACCTTGGTCTTCGTCTGCTATCGGTTTCCCCGCGTCGAACTGCACAGACAGCAGCTCATCTTAGTCAATCCGCTGCAGACCGTGACGATCCCGTGGAACCTCGTCGACGGCTTCGAGACCCACTTCGGTCTGAGCGTGCGCACCCATGAGAGGAAGTTCGCCTCATGGCCGCTGGCCGGCAAAGGCAAGAAGTGGGAGAAGGACGAGCACGGTATGCGGCGGCTCGTCGAGAATCCGAGCCCGGCCGTCGACACCGTGCTCGAGCGCTATTCGTCGCTCAGCGACGCAGAACTCGCCAACCCCGGTGGGCAGCGTGTCATCGAGACGAGATGGAACGTCGGCATCATCGCCATGGGTCTCCTCGCCATCGTCTGGGCGCTCTTCGGCTTCGCAGCACTGCCGCGCTGACGGCCGAACTGCGGTCACCAGCCGCGTTCGCGCCATTCCCCCAGTTTCGGACGTTCCTCGCCCAGGGTCGTCGAGTCCCCGTGTCCGGGCAGAACGAGAGTCTCGTCCGGAAGTTCGCCGAAGACCCGCTCCTCGAGGTCGTCCATGAGCGATGTGAAGTCCTCGGCCGACCAGGTCTTGCCCGGCCCGCCCGGAAACAGCGAGTCACCTGAGAACAGGATCGTCTGGCCCCCGTCGCGCAGAAGCAGTGCGATCGAACCGGGGGTGTGCCCGCGCAGAGCGATTGCCTGGAGGACGAATCCGCCGAAGTCCCCGACATCGAGGTGATCGACGGAATGCGCGATCTCCACTCCTTCCGCCTCGGTGATGGCGGCCGCGTCCGCAGCCCCAGCAATGGTCATCGCCTCCGGATAGTTCGCCGAGGTGGCCGGCAGCGCCCGAATATGATCCCAGTGCTGGTGCGTGGTGATGATCGCCCTGAGCTTCGGGTCGGCCTCGGTGTCCTGCGCTCCTGAGCCGATGAGTTCGGTGATCGCCTCGGCGTCATCGGCGGCGTCGATGAGGACCTGGGAACCGGTCTCTTTGGCGGTGAGCAGATAGACGTTGTTAGCCATCTCGGAGACCGCGATAGAGCGGATGATGACGTGCTCGGTTTCGATCGTGTGCATTTCCAAACTCCTCAATCTGTGCTGATGCTGCGTACGGTTCAGGGACAGGTCACCAGGCTCCGCGGGTGTACTGCGGAGGGTAGGGCCCGGGTTCGACTCCGAGGACATGGGCGGCTCGCTGCGGCCAGGCAGGTTCCCGCAGAGCGGCGCGGGCCATGAAGATCGCATCGGCCTGTCCGGTGCTGAGGATGGTCTCGGCTTGCTTCGGATCCGTGATGAGTCCGACGGCTCCGGCCAAGGCTCCTTCGGCGCGGATCGCTGCGGCCAGGGACACCTGGTAGCCGGGGCCGATGGGGATCCGCACCGGGTAGTTGCCTCCGGAGGAGACGTCGATGAGGTCGACTCCGGCCTCCGACAGCGCACGGCTGACCTCTGCGGCTTCGGCGATGTCGAAACCGCCGTCTGTCCATTCGCTTGCCGAGATGCGCACGAAGACGGGCACTTCGTCACCGACTTCGGCGCGCACGGCCGTATAGACCTCGTGGAGCAGTCGGGACCGGCCGGCGAGATCGCCGCCGTATTCGTCGCCGCGCTGGTTCGACAGTGGTGACAGGAAGGAATGGAGCAGATAGCCATGGGCGGCATGGAGCTCGACGAGGTCGAACCCTACGTCGATCGAACGGCGAGCCGCGGCTGCGAAGGCCGCGACCACCTCGGCGATGTCGCCCTTCGTCATCTCCACGGGCTCGGCCAGCTGCGGATAAGCGATGGGGCTAGCGCTGAGTGTCGACCATCCGCCCTCGGACTCGGGGACGCTGCCCTTCGGCTCACCGGTGAAAGGACGATAGGTGCTGGCCTTGCGGCCGGCATGGGCGAGCTGAATGCCGATGATGCTGCCCTGGGAGTGGACGAAGTCAACGACGGCCGACCATGACTCTGCCTGGTCGTCATTCCAGATTCCGGCGTCCTGTGGTGAGATTCGACCTTCGGGGACGACTGCGGAGGCTTCGGTGAGGATGAGCCCGAATCCGCCCTGCGCCCGGGCACCGAGATGGACGAGATGCCAAGGGCCGGGCATGCCGTCTTCAGCTTCGCAGGAGTACTGGCACATCGGGGCGAGCCAGATGCGATTGGGAATCTCGGTTCCGCGCAGGGTCAGCGGTTCGAACAGCTCAGTCATGACATCAGTCTGCCAGTTCCGCCCGAGTTCAGACAGTGATACCGAATACCGGAACGGCGAGCAGATATACCGTGACAGTGACGAGCACGATGCCGATGACATTGAGCCACAGCCCACCCTTGACCATCTGAGCCACGGTGACATAGCCAGAACCAAAGGCGACCGCGTTCGGCGGGGTGGCGACCGGCAGCATGAAGGCACACGTCGCTGCCAAGGCGACGGGAATCGTCAGCAGCAGCGGGTCGAGGTCGAGTCCCATGGCCACTCCCCCGACGACGGGAACGAACGTCGCCGCCGTCGCAGTGTTCGAAGTCAGTTCCGTGAGAAAGAGGATGATGGCAGCGAAGATGGCCACGACGAGGACCGTCGGCAGAACTCCGAGGCCGCTCGTGGTCTTGCCGATCCATTCGGTCAGACCCGACTCAGAGAACTGAGCGGAGAGAGCGAGTCCGCCGCCGAAGAGCAGGAGGACTCCCCAGGGCAGCTTCTCTGCGGTCTCCCAGTCGAGGAGGCGGACGCCGCGGTTGGCCCCGCCCGGAATGAGGAAGAGCAGAAGACCGACGACCATGGCGATGCCTTCGTCACTGATCGGCGGTTCTTCGAAGATCAGCGGCAAAGAGATCCAGCTGACGGCGGCCAGGACGAACATCGCGAGCACAAGCTTCTCCCCGGTGGACATGGGACCGAGCTTGGAAAGTTCTTCGCGGATGAGTTCACGTCCGCCGGGGATCTTGTCGATCTCCGGTTTGAACATCACCTTGACCAGCAGGAACCAGGCGATGGCCATCATCACCACCGACAGCGGAACACCGACTAGCATCCACTGACCGAAGCCGATGGAGATGTCGTGGTTGTCTTTGAGGTAGCCGATGAGGAAGAGGTTGGGAGGAGTGCCGATGATGGTGCCCAACGACCCGATCGATGCAGAGTAGGCGATTCCGAGCATGAGGGCGGTGCCGAAATTCGATTTCACAACCGCGCCGATCCCGGTTTCATCGCCGCCTTCGCTCGAGCTCTCGGCTGCACCGTCGACGTCTTCGGTTACATCCCTGTCCGGGTCCGCAGTTTCGTTGAGCGCCGTGCCCACGACCTTCGACACGATCATGAGCACCGACATTCCGATCGGCAGCATCATCACCGCGGTCGCCGTGTTCGAGACCCACATCGAGATGAACCCGGTGGCGATCATGAATCCGGCGATCATCGGTCCCGGTCGGTCGCCCATGATGCTCAGCGTCACGAGTGCGATGCGACGGTGCAGACTCCATCTCTGCATGGCCAAGGCGATGAGGAAGCCGCCGAGGAAAAGGAAGATGATCGGATTTCCATATGAGGCGCCGACCGTCTCCATCTCGACGTCGGTTCCGAGGACGGGGAACGCCACGAGCGGAACGAGGGACGTCGCCGCGATCGGCAGCGCCTCAGTCATCCACCAGACGGCCATGAGCACCGCAACCGCCGCCGTCAGTTTGGCGGCTTGCCCGACATCGGCAGGCATGATCGCATAGACCAGCGTGGAGAAGATGAGGCCGAGCAGGAACCCGATCCACCGGATTCGCAGGGTTGAGCGGCTGATTCCGGGCTCTTGTTCCCCGGGAGAACGCATGTCGATCTCAGTGGATGTGAACTCAGCGGAATTCGGGCGCGGGGACATTCTCACTCCTCATCGAGCAGGTGTGCCTGTGCTTTTGCACAGCCTACTCCAGATGTGGTCTCTCTACCAAGAGAATCGCCCACGCTCCGTGAGCGCATGGATGCTTCGCGGCCTTTCGCCGCAGTCGCTCCTACAGCTGGCCGCAGAACTCCTGGATGTGGTCGACGACGATCTCGGGGTGTTCGACCATCGGCAGGTGAGCCGAGTCCGGGATCGTGACGAAGTGTGCGCCCTCGATCTGTTCGGCCAACTCCGACATCGCCTCAGGTGTGCAACCGGGATCTTGAGCCCCGGCCATGACGAGCGTCGGGGTGCCGATCGAGCCGAGCTTTCCGCTCAGGTCGTAGCTCTTCAGCGCCGAGGCGGCCGCGATGTAGGCGTCGTCATCGACCAGGGCGAGGTCGGACAGGATGAGGTGACCGGTGGCGATGTCCTCGCCGAGGAATCCGGCGGCGAACCACCGGTCGGCGGTGTCATCGACGAGTCCCTTGGTGCCGTCGGCGCGGACTTCGCCGATGCGTTCGTCCCAGGATTCCGGGGTGCCGAACTTCTCCGCTGTCGCACAGGCGATGAGTCCGGTGAGTGTTTCGGGGTGGTTGAGTGCGAGGGTCAGACCGACGGCACCGGAGATCGAGACTCCGCAGTAGGTGAAGGACTCCACCCCGAGCTCGGCGAGGGACTCGACGACACCGGAAGCCAGCGCTTCGACCGTCAGCGGGGCGGCCGCCTCGGCGAGGGAATCACCGGAAGGAACGGTATGTCCGGGAAGGTCGGTGAGGTAGATCTGGAAGTCATCGGCCAGGCGCGCGGCCACGGACGTCCACAGGGGCATCCGGGTGCCCAGGGCGTTGCCGAAGACGAGGACGGGGGAACCGGGATTGTCGTTGAAGGCACGGACGGCGATGCGCATGGAGGCTCCTTGGGAACTGAAAGTGCGAACGGATTTCGACGGGATACGACGGTCGTCGATGAGTTGGATTCGACGGGGAAGCTGTGTCGGGATCGGTCAGGAGTCTGTCGTTGACAGCCTACCGCCGGAGTACTCGAGATAACAGCTCGGGCACAGCGACTCATAGGTCACGGAATTGCCGTCGATGGCGACCTGATCGCCGTCGAAGATGAACTGTCCGTCGACGAGGCGGCCGTTGAACATGGCTTTGCGACCGCAGCGGCAGATCGTCTTCAGTTCCTCCAGGGTATGGGCGATTTCGAGCAGCCGCGCCGAACCGGGGAATGCCTTCGTCTGGAAGTCGGTGCGGATCCCGTAGCACATCACCGGCACCGAGGCGGTGGTGGCGATCCGCATGAGCGAATCCACTTGGACGGGGCTGAGGAACTGGGCTTCGTCGATGAGCAGGCACGCGACCGGGGTCTTCGGGGCGTCGATGGACTCGATGAGGGCATCGTGGTCGACGTAGTCGGCATGTTCGGCATAGATCCGCTCCACGTCGCCGTCGGCGGGGATGACGAAGTCGACCTCACGGGTGACGCCCAATCGGGACACGATCTGTGACGCGCCCTTGGTGTCGATCAGCGGCTTGGCCAGCAGAACGCGCTGGCCACGTTCCTCGTAGTTGAAGGCCGCCTGCAGAAGAGCGGTCGACTTGCCGGAATTCATCGCCCCGTACCGGAAGTAGAGTTTGGCCAATGTCGTCCTCTTTCTGTTGTCCGTGCCGACACAGAAGACTACCGGGTGCCACGTGGGAATGTGAGCACCATCATCGGCCGGGGCCGCCTACCGAAATGGCCCAGAAGGTAGGATGGAGGGCGATAAACCCCAAGAAGATGCGGAGTGGTCCTTAACTATGGCTAAAATCATTTACACGCGCACGGATGAAGCGCCGCTTCTGGCGACGTACTCGCTCAAGCCGATCATCGAAGCCTTCGCCACGTCGGCCGGTGTCGAGGTTGAGACCAGGGACATTTCTCTCGCCGCACGCGTGCTGGCCCAGTTCAACGACCGTCTGCCTGAGGACCAGCAGGTCGGCGACGCACTCGCGGAGCTGGGCGATCTCGCCAAGACCCCCGATGCCAACATCATCAAGTTGCCCAACATCTCGGCTTCCGTCCCGCAGCTGAAGGCGACGATCACCGAACTGCAGTCCCAGGGCTACGACCTGCCCGCCTACCCGGAAGAGCCTTCGACCGATGAGGAGAAGGACGTTCGGGCACGCTACGACAAGGTCAAGGGCTCGGCCGTCAACCCGGTGCTGCGTGAGGGCAACTCCGACCGTCGCGCTCCGCAGGCAGTGAAGAACTTCGCCAAGGCCCACCCGCATTCGATGGGCGAATGGTCGGCCGACTCGAAGACCCGCGTCGCCACCATGGGCTCGGACGACTTCCGCGACAACGAGAAGTCCGTGATCATCGAGGCCGATGACACCCTGTCGATCCGCCTGCGCACCGCTGCGGGAGAGACGAAGGTCCTCAAGGAGTCCCTGCCTGTTCTGGCCGGCGAGATCATCGATACGACGAAGATGAACGCCGCCGCCCTCGACGAATTCGTCAAGGACCAGATCGCCGCGGCCAAGGCCGACGGCGTCCTCTTCTCCGTCCACCTCAAGGCCACGATGATGAAGGTCTCCGACCCCATCCTCTTCGGCAAGGTCATCGAAGCCTTCTTCCCCGACGTCTTCGCCGAGTACGGTGACGTCCTCGCAGAGGCGGGACTGACTTCCGACAACGGACTGGCCGCCATCCTCGCCGGGCTCGGCACCCTGCCTGCCGACGCAGCCGCCGGAGTCAAGGCCGGAATCGAGAAGGGACTGGCCGACGGGCCCGACCTGGCCATGGTCAACTCGCACAAGGGCATCACGAACCTCCACGTGCCCTCCGACGTCATCGTCGATGCCTCTATGCCGGCGATGATCCGCGTCGGCGGCAAGATGTGGAACAAGGATGACCAGACCCAGGACACCCTGGCCGTCATCCCCGACTCCTCCTACGCCGGCGTCTACCAGACCGTCATCGAGGACTGCCAGGCCAAGGGCGCCTTCGACCCGCGGACCATGGGCACCGTGCCCAATGTCGGTCTCATGGCGCAGAAGGCCGAAGAGTACGGCAGCCACGACAAGACCTTCGAGATCCCGGAGGCCGGAACCGTCGAGGTCGTCAACTCCGCCGGCGATGTGCTCATGAGCCACGAGGTTGCTGCCGGTGACATCTGGCGCGCGTGCCAGACGAAGGACATCCCCGTCCGCGACTGGGTCAAGCTTGCCGTCACCCGTGCCCGCTTGTCCGAGACTCCGGCCGTGTTCTGGCTCGACGAGACCCGCGCCCACGACCGCAACATCAAGGCGAAGGTCGAGGAGTACCTGCGTGACCACGACACCGAGGGCCTGGACATCCGCATCATGAACCCGGTGGAGGCCACTCAGTTCTCCATCGACCGCATCCGTGAGGGCAAGGACACCATCTCGGTGACCGGCAACGTCCTCCGCGACTACAACACTGACCTGTTCCCGATCCTCGAGCTCGGCACCTCGGCGAAGATGCTCTCCGTCGTTCCGCTCATCGCTGGCGGCGGACTGTTCGAGACCGGTGCCGGCGGTTCGGCTCCGAAGCACGTTCAGCAGCTCGTCGAAGAGAACCACCTGCGTTGGGACTCCCTCGGTGAGTTCCTCGCACTGGCCGAATCGTTCCGCCACGAGTTCAACGTCCACGGAAACGAGCGTGCCGGCGTGCTGGCCGACACCCTCGACGCCGCGACCGGCAAGTTCCTCGAAGAGAACAAGTCGCCGTCGCGTAAGGTCGGCGAGATCGACAACCGCGGCAGCCATTTCTACCTCACCCTCTACTGGGCACAGCAGCTGGCCGAGCAGACCTCGGACGAAGCTCTGGCCGAGGCCATCGCACCGGTGGCGAAGGCACTGTCCGAGAAGGAGGACGCCATCGTGGCCGAACTCCTCGAGGTTCAGGGCAGCCCGGTCGACCTGGGCGGCTACTACTACCCGAACGATGCGAAGACCGAAGCCGTCATGCGGCCCTCGGCCACGCTCAATGAGATCATCTCCTCGCTGAGCAAGACCGTCTGATCAACTGATCGACACCACCTGAGAAAGAGTCCCGGCAGCCGCTGCCGGGACTCTTTCTGCAAACCCGCCTCATGCGCCCCATCAGCAGATATGATGGGCACATGAGTACTCAAGACCCGCGTGGCGATTCGCAGACGCCCGAAGAGCTCCTGGCCGAAACCGATTCAGTCCTCGGCAGCGATACTCCCGCGACAGGCGAGACAGCTGCGGTGGACAAGACCCGGGAGATTCCCCCGCACGAGCAGCGTGAGCAGACTCAGCCTCCGACGGGACACACTGGTGAGTTGCCGTCGACGAAGGCCGGATCCGGAATGTCGGCGGGAATGTGGGGCCCCCTCATCCTCGGCGCCCTCATCGTCGTCCTGCTGCTCATCTTCATTCTGCAGAACAATGTTCCGGCCGAGTTCAAGTACTTCGGCTGGCAGTTCGAACTGCCCCTGGGCGTGGCGATGCTCTTCGCCGCGATCGGCGGCATCCTCATCGCCGGAATCATCGGTTCGGTGCGGATCTACGTGCTCAACCGCAAACTGAAGAAGATCAACAAGGCCCTGGGCCGCTGATCGATGGCGCATCACCCCAGCTTCACCGAACTGCCCACCGAGCTGCCCGTCACCCTCATCCTCGCCGATACCTCGGCCGAAGCGGCCTGGGCGCGGGAGGACGATTCCGTGCTAACCGAGCAGGAACGCAACTATGCGAAGGAATTCGACGCCGAGGCGGCCGCTACCTGGTCTGCGGGCCGTGTCGTCCTCCGCCATGTGCTCGGGGCGCATCTGGATCAGGATCCCGCTGCCATCGAGATCCGTCTCGATTCGGCGGGCAAACCGCGTCACGACGAGTGCGAGTTCTCGGTGTCCAGGTCTCGTCGCCTCGTCCTCGTCTCTGTCTCCGAAGATCCGGTCGGACTCGACGTCGAAGCGATCCCCGAGCGAGAAGTCGCGCTGGAGGCGTGGCAGCTGCTCCATGAAAGAGAACGCGCTGAGCTCGAAGCACTTCCCGATGACGCCTTCGCTGCCGGCTTCGTCCGTGTGTGGGCGCGCACCGAAGCTTTTCTCAAGGCGTTGAGCACGGGCCTGGCTCGCGACCCCGGTCTCGACTACATCGGCGCCGGGCCGGAACCGAACTCACCGCATCCGGATGTCGACATCCACGATCTCGAGGCCGGCATTCCCGACGGCCATATCGCGGCCATCGCCTTCAACCGCTGACCGCACCGTCACACCACAGCGAGAATTCCCCGCCGATCAAGCGCTGCCGCGGATATGTACCCGTAGACGTCCACGAATGTGCGCCAACGCTTGATCGGCGGAAAGCGGCTTGCGGGAACGCTTGATCGGTGGAGAACGCCGTGCGGGAAAGCTTGATCGGCGGAGAGCGGCGTGCGGCAGCGGTCAGGAACTCTGCGGCTCGTCTTCGCTGAACGAGGGGCCGTTCTCGCCGGTCGTGAAGACCACAGCGATGCCCAACGAGCCCACTCCGACCAGCCCGAAGAGGATCCAGGCGCCAGCGGGGTTGCTCGCAGCGGCGAGGATGAGGCCGACGACGACCGTGACGATGAGAAGCGCGTCGAAGACCATCGGGAACTTCAGGTAGCGCTTCTCCCCCTTGGTCACGGCATAGGAGATCTGGGTGGCGGCGCTGAGGAAGAGCAGCACCAGCGCGGTGATGACCAACCAGCGTGGGGCGAGGAAGAAGTCCTCGAGCCCGCCGATGAAGATGAAGCCGAGCACGGCCAGCAGCAGCTTGATGATGCCGTCGACTGCAAATCCGGAATTCCTCATGACTGAATCCTACTCAACAGGGTCTTCACCTCTCCCAGGGCCTTTCGCAGCACAGAGGCCTCGACGTTCGAATGGGCGATGACCAGACCGTGTCGAATCTCGTCACCACCGGTCCAGCCGCGAGCCAACGAGGCGACGAGGATGCCGCGCTCGGCCAGGTCCATCAACAAGCTTGCAGCCTGTGTCTGAGACGTTTCGATGACGAGGGTGCGTCCCTCGTGGACGAGACCGGGGATCGGGCCGATCTCGGACACGACCTCCTCGGCGGCCCGGAGTCGCCGCCGTCCCCGGGAGATGCGGCGACGCAGCCCACCGGAGCCGAGGTAGGAGGCGATGGCCATCTGCAGGATCGGAGAGTACGCCGGTCCGAGTGCCGCGCGCAGGCTCATGAGCTCCTCCGAGATCGGTCCGCGAGCGATGACGTATCCGGTCGATACGGCCGAGGTCAGCAGAGCGGAGAAGGTACCGATGTGGACGACCTGAGCGCTGCTGCCAGTCGATGATGCGAGGTCGAAGAGGGTCGGCAGCACTGTGCGGGTGAAGCGGGCCTCACTGTCGTAGTCGTCCTCGACGATGAGGACGTCTCCCCGAGCCGCCCAATTCAGCAGGCGGGCACGCTGGTCGACCGGCATCGGTGTTCCGTGCGGGAACTGGTGATTCGGTGTCACGACGGCCGCAGACACATCGGCCGGTGCCGGCGAAGAGCCGACCAAGTCCAGGGGCACGAGGTGTTGGTCGGTCATCGCCTGGCGCAGACCCGGGAAACCGGGATTCTCCACGGCGATGGATCCGGAGACTCCGAGACTCAACAGCAGCCGCAAACCATCGCGAGACCCGCTGGTGAGGATGATCTCGTCGGGGTCGACGGCCATCCCACGAGTCAGCCGCAGATAGTCGGCGATCGCCCACCGGGCTCGGGGCTGACCCAAGGGATCGATCGGGCCCGGGTCGAGGTCGAGTGATTCCCTCCAGGCCCTGCGAAAGGCCGGCTCGCGCAGAGGATAGTCACCGCCGAACCCCGGGCGCAGGTCGACATAGTTGCGCAGGCGCCGCCTCGGCGAGTCCGGAACTCGGTGTTTGGAGCCCACCGTCGTCGAGGCGGCGGGCAGGTCGGGATTGATCCGCGTGGCCGAACGCTCGGCGGCGATGAGGAATCCCTCCACGGCAAGCTGCGCATACGCTGTCTCCACACTGCCGCGAGAGATTCCGAGATGCTTGGCCAACCGACGGCTTGACGGCACCGCATCCCCCGGCCGCAGAGTCCCGTCCGAGATCAGACGACGCAGCTCCTGAGTGAGCTGATCCGGCAACGGAGTCGACAGCCCCTTGTCGACGTTCACCGGCAGAGCGATGCCCTCGGCCTGAGTGCCGTCCTGTGCCTTCGTGACCATGAGTCGATCCTAGAGCGATCACGTTCATCTGGCCTAAAATACTTGCATATTACTGGCTCTCTCAATGAGCCACTCATCGGCTTAGGCTGGTCGAGAACGGCCGTTCACCCCGAAGAACCACGATCCCTCCGACCTCCGGCAGCAGACAGAGATCCCTCTGTTCTGTTCCCCGTGGCGACCCGGATCGACTCCGCGACAGTGAATGGATCTACACCACAATGACCGAAACACAGACCCTGCTCAACACCGGCCTGGCTCAGATGCTCAAAGGCGGCGTCATCATGGATGTCGTCAACGAAGAGCAGGCACGCATCGCCGAGGCGGCCGGTGCTTCCGCCGTCATGGCCCTCGAACGCGTCCCCGCCGACATCCGCGCACAGGGTGGAGTCGCCCGGATGAGCGACCCCGACCTCATCGACTCGATCATCAGCGCCGTGTCCATCCCGGTGATGGCCAAGGCCCGCATCGGACATTTCGTCGAGGCTCAGATCCTCGAGACGCTCGGTGTCGACTACATCGACGAATCAGAGGTCCTCTCCCCCGCCGACTACGTCAACCACATCGACAAGTCCGTCTTCAAGGTGCCGTTCGTCTGTGGTGCAACCAACCTCGGTGAGGCTCTGCGCCGGATCCAGGAGGGCGCGTCGATGATCCGCTCGAAAGGCGAGGCAGGAACCGGCGACGTCTCCGAGGCGATGCGCCACCTGCGCACCATCAACTCAGAGATCCGTGCGCTGGGAGCGAAGAGCGAAGACGAGCTCTACGTCGCGGCCAAGGAGATCGCCGCCCCGTACCACCTGGTCAAGCAGGTCGCCAGCCTCGGTCGTCTGCCCGTCGTGACCTTCGTCGCCGGCGGCATCGCCACCCCTGCAGATGCAGCGATGATGATGCAGCTCGGCGCCGACGGTGTCTTCGTCGGTTCCGGCATCTTCAAGTCCGGCAACCCGGAGGCCCGCGCGAAAGCCATCGTCGAGGCGACCACGCACTTCGATGACCCGCAGGCCGTGGCCAACGCCTCCCGCGGACTCGGCGATGCGATGGTCGGCATCAACGTCGCCGACGTCCCCGCACCGCACCGCCTGGCCGAGCGCGGCTGGTGAGAGTCGGCGTCCTCGCCCTCCAGGGAGCCTTCCGTGAGCACCTGCTCATGCTCGGCTCCCTGGGGGCCGACACCCTCAAAGTCACCAAGTCCGAACACCTCGCGGGCCTCGATGCGCTCATTCTGCCCGGTGGTGAGTCCACGGCCATGGTGCGCATCGCCGCCGGCACGGATCTCTTCGCGACTCTGCGCGAACGCATGGCCGACGGTCTGCCGGTCTTCGGCACCTGTGCCGGACTCATTCTCCTGGCCGACCGGCTCAGCGACGATTCGCTGGGTGGGTATGACCGCCTCGGCGGGCTCGATGTCACCGTGGCCCGCAATGCCTACGGTCGTCAACGCGAGTCCTTCACCACCCCGCTGACCGTACGCGGGCTGGACGAACCGGTCGAGGGCACATTCATTCGGGCCCCGCAGATCCTCGAGCTCGGGCCCGGCACCGAGGTGCTCTCCCGTCACGACAACGTACCCGTCCGCGTCCGGCAGGGGTCGGTCTGGGGTGCCAGCTTCCACCCGGAATTGGGCACGGACGGACGAATCCACGCAGAATTCCTCCACCAGCTCGGTGCCGCTGCGTAAAGATTGACTCATGACTGAGCAGGCGTTGCAGACACTCAGAGACGGATACACCGTCGACGGCGCGACACTCGATCTTGGGGTCGCCCTGGACGGTGAAGAACCCTCGAAGGAGACCCCGATCTCCATTCCGTTGTCCATGCTCAATCGGCACGGCCTCGTCGCCGGTGCCACGGGAACCGGTAAGACCGTGACCCTGCAGGTACTCGCCGAGCAGCTGTCCCGGGCCGGAGTGCCCGTGTTCGCTCCTGATATCAAGGGCGCTCTCTCGGGCATCGGCGCCGCCGGCGTCGAATCCGACAAGCTGCGCAAGCGCCTCGATGCCGCCCGTCAGGACTGGCAGTCGCGGCCCAATCCGACCGAGTTCTGCACTCTGGGTGATTCGGGGCTCGGCACTCCCCTGCGAGCGACGGTCACCTCGTTCGGGCCGATCCTGCTGGCAAAGGTGCTCGAACTCAACGACACTGAGGAATCCGTCCTCTCTCTGGTCTTCCACTATGCCGATCAGGCAGGTCTGGCGCTGCTCGACCTCTCCGATCTCAAAGCCGTCCTCACCTTCCTCACCTCCGATGAGGGAAAGCCGATCTCGAAGGCATCGGCGGAGCGTCGAAGGCCACCGTCGGCGTCATCCTGCGCAAAATCTCCGAACTCGCCGCCCAGGGCGGCGACGTTTTCTTCGGCGAACCGGAATTCGACACCGCTGATCTGCTGCGCACCGACGACAACGGCGCCGGAATCGTCTCTGTACTCGAACTGCAGAAACTCAGTCAGTCGCCGGCCCTGTTCTCCACGTTCCTCATGTGGCTGCTGGCCGACCTGTTCCAGGACCTGCCTGAGGTCGGCGACCCGGACAAGCCCTCGCTTGTGTTCTTCTTCGACGAAGCCCACCTGCTCTTCGCCGGCGCGTCGAAGGCCTTCCTCCAGTCGGTGACGCAGACGGTGCGGCTCATCCGCTCGAAGGGTGTCGGCATCTTCTTCGTCACGCAGACGCCGAAGGATGTTCCCGAAGATGTGCTCGCACAGTTGGGTTCGCGCATCCAGCACCAGCTGCGGGCACATACACCCAACGACGCGAAGGCACTCAAAGCGACTGTGCAGACCTTCCCGAAGTCCGACTACGACCTCGAAGAGCTGCTCACGTCACTCGGCATCGGCGAAGCCGTGGTCACCGTCATGGACCCCGATGGTGCTCCGACCCTGGTGGCACCGACGCGAATGCGAGCCCCGGAGTCGAAGATGGGGCCGATGAGCGAGGACGAGATCAAAGCGGCTGTGGCGGAGTCGCCCCAGCATGAGAAGTACGGCACCGCGATCGACAACGAATCCGCCCGCGAGATCCTCGCCAAGCGCCTCGAAGGCGGGTCAGAAGCTCACGCCGAGGAACAGAAGTCAGCTCCTGCCGATGCGCCCGGCGAGAGTCAGGGTCGCGACGCCTCAGCGGACAAGATCGATTTCCCGGAGGAGTCCGGTGGCTCTGGGAGGAAGTCGGCGAAGAACGACGACGAGAACCTGTTGTCCCGGGTCGTGAAGTCCTCGGCGTTCAAACAGTTCACAAGGACCGCGGCACGCGAGATCGCACGCGGCATCTTCGGCACCTCACGACGCCGGCGCTGATACCCGCAGTGTCTCCTCACCGGCGGCCACCCGCAGTTCCAGGCAGTCGCCGATGAGGTCTCCGTCGAGTTGTGCCGGTACCGGTGACTCGACGGTGACCGTCACCTCGGTCGTGCGCCGATAGTTCATGAGCGGGTGGGCGTCCGGTCTGCCCTGCAGGCATGCCGCGGCGGTTCCTGCCCAGGCTCGGCACCGCGCCATGGGTGAGTGCGGAAACGGGCCGACGGTGAGCCTGGAGAAGGTCGGAGCATCGATGTGCGCTTCGGGGAACACGGCGATGGGTCCTGCAGGACGAGCGACCTTCGACGCCATCACCGACCACACCGGCGCCGAGGCGGTTCCCTCCCCTGTGTTTGCGGTGTCTTCCGCTCTTGCGGCGTCCCTCATGCTTGCGGTGTTCCACGTGTTCGCGGTGAAGTCCGCGGCGAAGAGGGCCCGCGCGGCTCCCCAGGCGTAGCCGAGCAGCCCGAGCGAGGCACGGTGGTGGGCGACGGCCCGGGCATCTCCCCCGATTCCTGCGAGACAGATGAAGTTACTGCGATGCCGAGCGCCGTCGGCCGTCTGGAACTCCGCAACATTGATCGGAACGTTCCGGAGGTCCGGCCTTTCGCCACGGCTGATCGACGCGATCGTGTGCACGCAATGGTCGATGGCGTGCTGGGAGGATCGGAGGCCGATATGGCGGCTGAGCACGTTCGCGGTCCCGGTCGGGACGAGAAACGTCAGGATGTCCGCCTCGGCGAGTACCGGCGCTGTCGCTCGAATGGTGCCGTCGCCACCGAGGATGATGACGATCTCGGCGCCCCATTTGACGAGCCGTTCGGCTTGCCACCGACCGGAACGGTCGACGCTGGTGGTCATGCTTCGGTAGTGCGCGCCGGCATTGCGCAGTTCCGGCACAAGCTCGGCATACGATCGCAGGGTCGCTGGATGTTTGGGATTGAGGACGATCCCGACGGCAACTCGGCCCGCAGGCGACGCCGGTCGGTCGCCTTCACCCACCTGGCCGGACCACTGTGTGGGTGGCATGTGGCGATCGTCCACCGTCGGTCGTCTCTGCGTGCTCAGACGAAGGCCGGGTGGGTTGCACTCACCGATTCGACGGACTCGAGGTCAACTCTCTCCCCTGGGAAGGTGTCGACGCGGACTCGCGGACCGGTCTTGCGGGGTGATCGTTTCCAGGTCGCGCGTGCACGGGTGCCGGTCACCACCGTGTTCTTGAACATTCCATTGCCTCCGGGCACAACGAGTTTCTCATTCGCAGGGTCGAGTGTGGCGCTGCGGTCCTTGTACCCGAGGATGATCTCGTCGAATCCCGGCAGCAGCATGGTCTCCTGCGCTGCCGTCTCCCATTCGGCCAGTCGGTCCTCCAGATCCGGGGCATGGACGTAGTCGGTGCCGTCGATGTCGGTGCTCGCGATCTCTCCGGCATCGATTCCGGCGTGGATGGCCTTTCTCATTCTCGTCTTCGGCAGTCCCGTCCACCGTGTCGCGTCATCGACCGTGACCGGTCCGTGGCTGGTGACGAAGCGTCTCATCCATTCCTGGTCGGCCGCCTCGGTGTCCAGGTCTGTGGGTGTGGGCACCCAATCGGCGGTGAGCACATATTTCATGTCATCTTTGCCCTCGATCAAGGGCGCTTGGACGATGATGTTCTGCAGCGCCAGTGACGTGATGAGGTGACGGGCGTGACCGTATTCGTCTCCGGCGCCGATGGGAGCGAAGGCTTCGAGGAGCTCTTCGCGCGTCAGCGGTCCCCGGTCCCGGATGGCCGCTGTGGCGAGTTCCGCTGCAGTATCGAGCATGGTGTCGGTGATGCCGAAATACTCGCGCCGCTTGGCTGTGGCTTTCATGATCCGTGCCCCGGTGAGGCCGAGGATCCACCCGAGGTCCTTGGCCGTAGTCAGATGGATGGTGCCGCGCTGGGTCCAGGAACGCACGATCTCTCCGGAATCGATGGCAGCACGGACCGCGGCCACACCGTCAGTGACACCCGGTCCTAGGCGCAGGGCGATGGAGACCAGTGCACCGCCGAGAGCTTGGGCTTGGACGCAGCCGAGATGCTCGACGACTGCGCCGGCGGTTGAGAGGTCGGTTCCTGTCGGTGACTCGGGTGGAGGTCCGATGAGTCCCTGGGAGATCAGACGGGCTGCCGAGATCTGATGAGCGTCCATGGTCCAACGGTAGTGCACGCCGGTGACACGGCGGTTGTGAAAAGGCGACAGCACTGGGTTCGCAGACAGGGATCGCAGACGGCAATCGTGCAGTCGAATCGTTCAGCCCATGATGTCGATGAGTCCGGGCACCCGCACTCGCGGCAGTATGCCCGAGGAGGCGAACTCTCCCCAGACCCGGCGCAGCTCGGGACCGGCGATATCGGTGGTCGCACCGTAGTCGAGGAAGGAATCGTGCCAGATCTCGCCGGGGAAGATCAGCGGCAGGTCTCCCGAATGCGCGGCGTCGAAGAAGCTGTCGTCGCCGCGGGAGACGATGAGCAGGCGGGCGCCTTGACCGCCGGACATCCGGTGGCGGTCGTAGAATTCGCGTCCGGCCCGAGTGTAGACCGCCGACGTGATTCCGGAGATGAGGGATTCGAGCATCGGGGAGGTCAGGGTGCGGTCGTGGAGGCGACGCAGTGCGGGAACGAAACCGGCGAAGAACGCCATCTCCCGTTCCGTGCGGGTCATGAGGACGTCGAATTTCGGGGCGACTTCCGCCCAGGCCTCGGCTGCCTTCGAGCGTGACGGCAAAGGGTACTGACCGTAGCGGACTCCGAAGCACATTCCGGCATGCAGACCCCCGACGAGGGCGGCCTTGTGCACCTCCTCCTGTGCGCGGAGGATCTCGTCGACGCCGGCTTCAGAGTCGATCTTCGCAGCGACTTTCCCCATCGCCCAGTTCATTGCGTCGGTGCCGCCGGCAAGCCCCAAGGGTGCTGAGGCCATGAGCACACGATGGAAGAGTCCAGCGGTGCCTTCGGCGATCATGAGGTGGGCGCAGGCGTCTGCTCCGGCGCTTTGCCCGGCGATCGTAACGTTGTCCGGGTTGCCGCCGAAGGCGGAGATGTTCTTCTGCACCCAGCGCAAGGCAGAGATCTGGTCGAGCACTCCGAGGTTGAGGTGTTCGTCTCGGCCGGTTCCGAGGTATCCGAGGACGCCGAGGCGGTAGGTCACGGAGACGACGATGATGTTCTGCTCGGCTGCCAGGGCGTGCGGATCGTAGATCTCCGCGTCCCCGGCACCGGCGACGTAGGCTCCGCCGTGGATCCAGACGAGGACGGGAAGCCCCGCCTCGGTGGTGGTGTCCTTCGGCATGGTCACGCTCACGCGCAGACAGTCTTCGCTGATGGGCAGCCCGCCGAGCTGGTCGAAGGTCATTCCGGCGTTCGGGTCGCGGCGCAGCTGCGGGCTTGCCGGGCCCGGTTGACCGCCGTCGATGAAGTCCACCGGAGGTTCATCGACGGGAGGGAGGAAACGCCCTGCACGGGCATAGCGGATGCCCCGTGCGCGGATCACGTCATCGCTGACGTAGGCGCGCACGCGTCCGCACGGGGCCGCAATGTCCCGTGTCTCCTCCATTTGGTCAGCTCACTTGCTGGGTTCGACCGGGGGTTCGGCCGACCAGGGAAAGACGATCCACTGATCGGTGCGCTTCCACACGAAGTCCGGGTCGATGATCGATGCGGACTTCGCGTAGATGACGGCCGACTGGGCTTCCGCGCCGTGTTTGCGCAGCAGTTCGAGGACGAGGGCCAGGGTGCGGCCGGAGTCGGCGACGTCATCGACGACGAGCAGCTTCTTGCCCTTGATCGCTTCGACGTCGAGCATCGGGGCGAGCAGGATGGGGTCGGGCAGGGTCTCGTGGACGTCGGTGTAGAACTCGACGTTGATGGCGTCCGAGAGCTTGAGCCCCAGCGCATAGGCCAGTGCTCCGGCGGGCAGCAGCCCACCGCGGGCTACGGCGATGACGATCTCGGGATCGTAGTCGGAATCCGCGATGGTCTGCGCCATCTCACGCGCCGATCGGCCGAACATGTCCCAGCTGAGAATCTCTTTTTCGTCGAGATCGGTCGAATCGGCGTGATAGGCCATGGATGCTCCTCGTGTCTGCCCTTTTGTGGTTCGAGCTTCAAGGATACGCTGTCGCCGGTTCAGCGCAGAAAAACCTGGAGCCCGGCCATCTCCTGCGCCTGCGATCCGGTATGGGTGGGCGGGTTCGGGTTGACCCAGTACTCCCCCGTGTGGGCATTGCGTTCGAGTAGGCGGTAGTCGATGAGTTCGCGACGCAGCAGGGCGAAGTCCGGATGGAATTCACCGAGGATGCCGTTGAGCCGTTTCTCGTCGTAGACCTGGTCCGGGTCGAGGGCGGCGAGGACCTCGATGAGGACGAGCACGAGGGCGCGTCGTTTCGTCGGAATGGCGACGATGTGGCCGTCCGGCATGAACGTCTTCAGTGTCTTCGCCCGAAACCGTGCGATCTCCGGGGCGATGACGGATTCGGTGCGGGAATCTCTGTTGGATCCTGGCCCCTGGTTCGCGGCGACCAGCGCGGCGCGGGCCGTGGTGTAGTTCTCACCGGTTTCGGTCATCCGCGTGCGAACGAGCTTCTTGAAATCCTTGTCCTTGGTCATGGTGTCACTTCCTCAAGCGACCAAGTCTCCCCCAGCACGAAACCTGGTCAGGAAATCACCGTGCCGGTTTCGTCCGAGGATTCTCTCCCCTTCGCCATGCGGTCGGTGTGCTGGGAACACGACCTCGGCTGGGCGTTGGAAGCGCCGAACACCAGTATAGACACAGTGGTCAGCGTTCGAAGCAGATGCCGGTTGTCAGCTCTCGAGCGCTTCGAGGTACATCCACCGTCCGGCTCTGCGGACGAAGGAGGAGTTCTCTTCGAGGACATGATCGCCGAGGTGGTCCCGGAATCGCGCACGGAAGTGCACGGTGCCGGTGGCATCGTCGATTCCCCCGCCCGTGGTGGACACGATTTCGAGGCCGAGCCACGTGGTGGCGTCATCGACGCCGACATCGTCGGGTCGGGTCTTGGCATGCCAGGTGCGTAAGAGGTGGTCTTCGTTGCCTCGGACGAAGGCGGTGTAACGGGAGCGCATCAGCGCCTCGGCGGTGGTGGGCCAGGTTTCACCGTCGAGGGCTGGGCGGCAGCAGTCGTCGTAGGCGGTGCCGGGAGGCATTCCGGAGCAGGGGCAGGTCATCTGTCGATGATAGCGGGCGTGGACAGCCGTATGCGGCGTGCGAAGATGGGGACATGACTTCACTGTTCCTGTCTGGAGACCCGAAGGCCGATGAACTCTTGGCCGAAGACCGCTTCGCTCTGCTCGTCGGAATGCTGCTCGACCAGCAGGTGACCATGGAGAGTGCCTTCGCGGGTCCGGCGAAGCTCGCTGGACGGATGGGCAAGCTCGATATCGACGAGATCGCAGAGATGAATCCGGATGATTTCCTCGATGTCTTCGCGCAGACTCCCGCGGTGCACCGGTTTCCGAAGTCGATGGCCGGACGCGTGCAGAAGCTCGCGGCAGCCATCATCGACGACTACGACGGGAATCCCGAGGCGATCTGGACTGAGGGTGATCCCAGCGGTGCTGAGGTCCTCAAACGTCTGAAGAAGCTGCCCGGTTTCGGTGATCAGAAGGCCAAGATCTTCCTGGCGCTGCTCGGCAAGCAGTTCGAACTCCAGGCCGAAGGTTGGCAGGAGGCGGCCGGTGCCTATGGTGACGCGGACGCCCGTCGTTCGATCGCCGACGTCGTCGATGACGTCACTCTGCAAGAGGTGCGTGCGTTCAAGAAGCAGCAGAAGGCCGCGGCGAAGGCCGCGAACAAGTAGCCGCAGTCGCCGAATGGTCGGTACTCCCACACACTCGGGCGTGAGTTATCCACAGATTGGACTTCGCCTGTTCTAAAAAGCGTGCCTGTCGAATAATGTAGGGAATCCGGGTGTCGGCCGACGGGGTCGCGCCGCAGTTGCAGACCACAGAGGCGTGGAATGAGAACTGGATCGTCCCGACCGTATCGTCGACCTGCCCAACTATTCGTTGCCGTTTTATCCGCGCTGAGTTTGGTCGCGGTTGTCGGCTGTGCCGACAACTCGCCGGTAGCCGCACCGACGTCGACCCTGCCCGCACAGCAGCCGGGCGGAGGGTCGACCGATAATCCCGCCGAGGTGGCCATCCCCGACTACGAAACAGACCTTGACCTCGACAAAGAGGAAAAGAAGGCCGTCGAGGGCGCCTTGGTGGCGTTGGATGAATATGTGACGACATTGAACGAGGCGTTTTCAAGCGGCGGAAAGAAAACTGAAAATATTGATGGCGCAGCAAAAGGGGAAGCGCTTGAAACCCTTAAACAGGATTCCAAGGAACTCAAGAAGAATAAAAAGCACATGGCAGGCGAGTTCCGCATTGAAGATCGAGTAATTCAAGACGTAGGTTCAGGAATAGACGAAGTCGTAGTTCTCACCTGCCTTGATAATTCCAATTTTGCAGAGGTGGGTGTTGGAGAGTCACTACCTGATCAGGAACCCGAACCACTCCGAGTCAGGTTTCTTGCTGAGCTGGATAACAGCGATTGGAAAATCGAGTCTCAGAGCTTGTGGAGTACGCCTTGCGGCAAATAGGCCTTATAGCTTCTCTACTCTGTCTGATCATGCTCAGCGGTTTTGGTCCGTCTGCCGGTGTCCAATCCGGGCCAGGATGTAGTGCACTCAGCTTAAAGAAGTGCAAAGTTGTAGAACCCCCTGCACCCCAGCCATCTCCTGGCGGGGGCGACTCCGGCGGCGGAGGCTCCGGAGGTGGCGGCTCTGGTGGAGGCGGCAACGGCAGCGGCGGCGGTGGATCCGGGGGCGGAGGTGGCGCCGGCGGAGGAGGCGGCGGACAGCCTGACTGCCCGACGGAAGAGGTCGGTTATCTGTGTGTGAGTGAGCCCGGCCCCGGTGGCGGAGGGGGCGGTGGCGGCGCTCCGGCTCGGCCCGATCCCCCGACGCACATCCCAGAATCGCAATTCCAGAATTTCGACATACCGGCTCCCACAATCTACGCCTGGCCGAAGGATTGGGCTGTCGTCGGCAAACCGGCGGCCTTCTGGACGGACATCGACGTCAGCTATATCGACATGACCCTGCTGACCTATGCCGTCAAGGTCAAAGTCACCCCAGAGCGTTTCAACTGGGACTTCGGAGACGGCTCGGGCACGACCACTAATGCGAAGGGGGCGAAGCCACTGCCCGGCGGCACACCCCAGATCGGACACGAATACCAAGAATCCGGCAAAGTATCGGCGTCGATGACCGCGACATTCAGCGGAGAATTCTCGGTCGACGGCGGCCCCTGGCTCCCCATCGACGGATTCGCTCACGTCGCCAGCAACGACATCGGCATCGAGGTCTACCGATATCACCGCTACCTTGTCGACGAAGACTGCTATTCCAATCCCCGCGGGCCGGACTGTGCCCGATCTGCCCGATGAGGCCGTGACATTCTCAGTCGGTAAGGCTCGGCCCATCGCCCGGCCATGATCTGTGAGCCCTTGACGAGAGAAACCTGAAACAATGGCCCCATGGTGTGCCGAATCAACGAGCTCCTGATCGACTCTCATTGGCCTATCGTCATCATCGGCGCGGGCCAGGCGGGACTGTCCGCCGCACATTACCTGTGGCGCGACGGCCTCGCCCCGGGCAAAGATTTCATCATCCTCGATGCCGGAGACGGACCCGGTGGTGCCTGGCGAGAACGGTGGGACTCATTGACCCTGGGCACCACCAACCACATCTCTGACCTGCCTGGGTTTCCGCTCGGACGTCCCGACCCGAACGTCCCCGCCTCGGAGGTCGTCTCCGATTACTACTCCCGCTTCGAACGCGAACTCGAACTCTGCGTCATCCGCCCGGCTGAAGTGGACACCGTCCGGTCCGAAGAGCCCGGACAGGGACGGTTCACCATCACTGCCACCATCGACGGTGAACACGTGACGCTCTCCAGCGACTACCTCATCAATGCAACCGGCACGTGGACCCAGCCTTACGTCCCCTTCGTCCCCGGCATCGCGGAGTTCGAGGGCCACCAGCTGCATACCGTGAACTTCCGTGACGTCGAGGACTTCCGGGGACTGCGCACGCTCGTCGTCGGCGGCGGAATCTCCGCCACGCAGTTTCTCCTCGAACTCGCCGAGGTGACCGACACTCTTTGGGCCACACGCCGTCCCCCGAACTTCACGTCCAGGGAATTCGACGGCCAATGGGGACTTGAGGTCGAACGAGCCGTTCGCGAACGAACTCTGTCCGGTCTGGCCCCAGCCAGCGTCGTCCGCACGACAGGACTGCCGATCCGCCGGGAGTTCGGGGAAGGAATCGACTCGGGAGTCCTGGTGTCTCGAGGCATGTTCGACCGCATCCTTCACCACGGCGTCCACTTCCCCGGACTCGGCGACACCGAGCTGCCGCCCACTTCTGAAGGCTTGGGCCCTTCGGCCAGCGACCACCTGGCAGTACCCGAATCATGGGCGCCGTTCGACGAACCCCGTGTCGAAGAGGTCGACGTGATCTTCTGGAACACCGGGTTCCGAGCGGCACTCAAACACCTTGCACCCTTGCGCTTGCGCACACCTGATGGCGGAATCTCCATGGAAACCGAGGTCGCGGTCAAGGACGATCCACGGCTGTTCCTCGTCGGCTACGGATCAGCCAGTTCCACGGTCGGCGCGACCAGGGCCGGAAGGATAGCGGCCCGAGAACTGCTCAAACGCATGTCTCGCAGTCGGCATCCTCAGCGCAAGTCCGGGGCTTTGAGCACCTGATCGCCAAAGCGGACCGTCGGCAGCATCTGTCGGAACTGGCCTCGAGCCTCTGTGTCATCGGCTTGCGCAAGCATGTCGACGCTGACCTTGAAAAGCCTGCCATCGACAGATATTCCGGCAACTGCACCGAACATCACGGAGTCCTCTTTGTCGACAGCTCGCATGTCATCGGGTGCCAGTGCGCCGTGGAAGACCCAGTACTCTCCACCGCTGAGTGATCCGGTGGACTCACTGGTCATGGACGATCCCGAGGTGCTGAACATCCTCTCCCGCGCCTTGTCCACCAATTCTTGAGGAGACGACTCGTCGTCATCGATGCAGTTGACAGTGATAATTGCGCCTGATTCGGCTTCATAGAGCCGATAGCCGTCGTAACCGGACCCATCCGCCCAGTCGGCACCCAAGGCCAAACTGACTTCCACGGGACATTGCCCACCCAGGTCGACAGTGGTCTCGCTCATCCCGTCGGGAATCGTCGGGCCGGTTCCCGTCGGCGAAGGTGACTGCCCGTCGCCGATTCCCACATTCGCCGGCTTGGACCCTGCATCTTCGGAGCTGGTGACCCGGAATGCCGAACATCCGCTGAGAGTCAGCCCCAGGGCCAGCGTCACCGCTACGAGTGGTCTGGTCATCATCGTCTGCCTTCACTCGATCGGGAGGTCCTCCACATCGTACCCAATCTTCCGGTCGTCCCCGGTCTCTGGCGCAAGCGTCGACTGGCACCTAGCCTGAACTTATGACTGAGATCCCGCTTTTCGATGACTCCGATATCAACCGTGTGCTCTGCGTGGTCGCCCACCCTGACGATATGGAATACGGGGGTTCGGCAGCCGTGTCGAAGTGGACCGATGAGGGAAAAGAAGTCGCTTATCTTCTGCTCACCCTAGAAGAAGCAGGAATTCGGGACATGAGCCCGGAGGAAGTGGCACCGCTGCGCGCCGAGGAACAGCGTCGGGCATGCAATATCGTCGGCGTCGACGATCTGGAGATCCTCGACTTCCCGGATGGTCTGCTGGAACCCACGCACGAGTTGCGTCGGGCAATCGCGCGAAAGATCCGCGAGTTCCGCCCGAATGCGGTTGTCGTGACCACCTTCGACCTCCAAGTGCAGTGGGGGCTCAATCATGTCGACCACCGCCACGCCGGAGTTGCCACCGTCGACGCTATTCGCGATGCGGACAATCCCTGGGTCTTCACCGATCTCAAGGACGAGGGGCTTGAAGCGTGGAAGGCAGATCGGCTGCTCATCAATGGTGCCCAGCCCACCCACGCCGTGGCGCTTACCGCGGAGCACGTCAACCGTGGTGTGCGATCGCTTGAGGCACACAAGGTCTATTTGGACGCCCTCGGCGATCATCCGGCGCCGAAGGATATGATCCCCAGCATCGCCACGAGCGGTGGAGAACTCGCCGGAGTCGACTATGCCCTGCCGATCACAGTCGTCGAGATGTGAGCACTTCGCCAGTTGCTCCTCGTCAGCAGCCGGCGCTCCGAACCACCTCGACCGGCGCGCTGCTGATATAGAACAACCGGGCGGGACGCGTGTGCGTCCCGCCCGGTTCGTACTTCGCCGGTCTGCCATCGGCCCGCGGAGAGGTCAGGCTCCCAGAGCCGCGATTGCCGAATCGTAGTCTGGTTCGGTCGTGATCTCGTCGACGAGCTGCGTGTACGTTACGGTGCCCTTCTCATCGAGGACGACGACGGACCGTGCAAGCAGACCGGCGAGCGGGCCATCGACCATGGTCACGCCGAAATCCTTGCCGAACGAGCTGCGGAATCCCGATGCCATGACGACGTTCTCAATGCCTTCGGCACCGCAGAAGCGAGCCTGGGCGAACGGAAGGTCGTTGGACACGCAGAGAACGGTGGTGTTCTCCAGACCCGCGGCGAGTTCGTTGAACTTGCGCACCGAGGCGGCGCACACGCCCGTATCGAGGCTGGGGAAGATGTTGAGCACGACGCGCTTGCCCGAGTGGTCCTGGGAGTTCACATCGCCGAGGTCGCTGCCGACGAGGCTGAATGCCGGAGACTGCTCGCCCTTGGCTGGCAGTTCGCCGACGGTCTTGACCGGAGATCCCTGAAATGCTGTGTTGGCCATGCTTGACTCTCTCCTTCTTCGAAGCTGACTGCTGTCGCTCTCACTCTACGTGAGTTGCCGCCGAGGCGAACCCGATCACCATGGACCGGGCGCTCGACCGCCCTTCGATCAGCTGAGTGCCGGTTTACCGATGCTCACGCCCCAGAGGAATCGGCGCCGCCGGCCTCATCCTTCGATGATGCAGATTTCGCCTCGACGACGATGAGGATGACGACAACAGCAGCGCCAAGGACCGCAAGCAGGATCGGACCGAGTACCGGATCGACGGGAGCAAGCAGGCCGCCCGCTCCGTGTTCTTCGCCGTCGGCGCCCACCTCTGCAGATGACTGCCACGGCCAGAGCGCGCGGAGGGAACCGAACATCAGTCCTGCCATGACGATGAGGGCCCACCACCGGTGGTTGTGCAGGAAATATTTCAGGATGTTGACAAAGACCGCCAGGCCGAGGATCGCGCCGAGCATGAAGATTCCGAGGTACCCGAAATCGCGGGAGTCGACGGCCCGCAGAGTGGTCGAGTACATACCCACTGCCAGCAGGAAGAACGATCCGGACACTCCTGGCACCACAAGTGCGCAGATGGCGATCGAGGCGACGAAGAAGACGGCGATGAGCGGTGGATTCTCCACGTCTGCCCCACCTGCCAGACTCGTCATCCAGAACGCGAGAGCGGCGGCGGCGATGAACGCCAGAACGCCGAGGAGCACGGGCTGCCGTGAGGAACGGGCCGGCAACATCCTCAACGGCACCGCGATGCTGGCGGCGACAAGACCGAAGAACAGACCCCGCGAGAGTTCGGGTTTGCTGGTGACGAAGCCTTCCATGACACCGGCGATGGTGATCACTGCCGCGGCCATACCCAACAGAACAGGGATGACGAGGAACCAGTCGGTGCGCCGCAGTTCTGCCAGTGCTCCGCTGACACGCTTGGGGCCGGTCACCAAGGTCTTCGCCGCGGCAACGACGTGCGCTGCGGAATCGATCAGTTGGTCGTAGACTCCGGTGACCAAGGCGATAGTGCCTCCGGAGACCCCGGGGACGAGTTCGGCACTGCCGATGAGGAAGCCGCGGATCAGGTCGAGCGGGAGGAGCGCTTTGGATCTCTTCGGCGCAGTGTCGGTATCGGTCGGCAGGGAGTTCGTCATACCTTCCAGCCTATTTGATCCACCCCGTGCAGATGAGTCGCGACTCAGTCGCCGATCTCACCATCGGTGTCTTCGCGCAGGATGTCCGCATGACCTGCGTGACGAGCGTACTCTTCGATGAGATGGATGAGGATCCACCGGACGTTGAACTTCTCTCCGTCACGGTCTCCTCGTTCGGTGAGCGTGTCAAGGTCGGCCACCTCGGCGAGGATTTCACGGGACTTCTCACAGGCCTGCTCGTGGTCAGCTAGGAGCTCGTCTGCGGTCATCCCTGACGCAGACTCGAAGTCCCAATCACGGTCGCTGTTCCAATCGACGCTCGACCACGGCTCCCCCAGCTCTCTGCCCTGCAGCACTTCGACGAACCAGCTCTCCTCGACGAGCGTGAGATGGCGGAGGATGCCGCCGATCGTCAGAGACGATGAGGCCACGGTGTGGTCGAGCTGCTCGGGCGTCAGCCCATCGACCTTGCGTCTGACCACCTGTCGGAAGTACTCGACGAATTCTTCGAGCCCACGACGTTCGTTCGGGGAGTTGCTCGGATCGGTCAATGGCAGGGTCATGCTGAGCCTCTCTGACCATGCAGACGGCCTGATGTTCGAACCAGGTGTGTGAGGCTCAGTCTAGTTTTCGCCGACCGATGTCGAAGAGATTTCCTTCGGGATCTTTCAGAGTCGTCCATTCGATCCCATATTCGTCGAAAGACGCGAGCTTATGTGCGCCCAAGGAGACTGCGCGGTCGACGTCCGCCGGATAGTGCGGATCGTCGAGGTCGATGTGCAGCGGGTTCTTCCCCTCTGCCCGTTCGTCGACCTTGAGGAAGAGCATTCCCGGGGTCGGTGACTCGCTGTTGTGAACTCCCCCGATGCTCGCAACGAACTCGTTGGCGCCGGGATCGATGTCGGCACCGAGGAGGTCTGCCCAGAAGATCGATTGTGCTTCCACATCGAGGCAGTCGAAGGTGATGCTCAAAGATGCCAGCGACGCCATGAGCGCGGTCCTTTCGCAGTCGGATAGGTGCTGACCCGACTCTAGAGCACCCCACAGACATGACAAGTCGAAGGCGTCATGGTCGGTTATCCGCCGTCATCGTCGCGTCACCCGCGGGGCTGGCGCGCCAACTGCCGCGACTGAGCGACGAGGCGACCGGCCGAGTCCCACAGTTCACAGTCCTCTTCGAACATTCCGCCGGCGATGTTCCGAGTGGACAGTCGCGCGCTGATCCAGCCGGGAGCGGGCAGGGCGCGGACGTGTGCGGTCAGTTCCATCGTCGGCGCCCAGTTGAAGCGACCGAGGTCGAACATCACCGGCGGAAACGAGTCGAGGAAAGTCAGCAATGACAGCGGGTCCGGGTCGGTCCCGTCGACGAACCGAATCCAGCCCTGCAACACCCCGCGACCGCTGGGTTTGCCGACCGCGAATCCTGCGGTGGCCGGGTCGAGGCGCATATCGAACCGTTCGATGAGCGGCGCCGCCTTCTTGAAGTCCTCGCTGGCTTCGGCGACACCGACGCATTCTTCCGGTGGGGGCAGCTGGGGCGGCGTGGCTGTCGTGCCGACATCATCGGGAAGCTCGCCGAGGTTGCCCATCGTGGCCATTGCCGAGATCGTCGGTGCCCCGTTCTGGGAGAGTTCGATGCCGTAGCTCGCCGTCGATCGACCTTCGCGCAGTGTGCGCGTGGTGATGTCGACCAGACCTTCTCTGCTCGGTCCGAGATAGAAGGTGGAGATGACGAGGGGATCCGGGGTGTTCGGATTGACGGTGCGCAGGGCTTGACCGGCGACTCCGAGAAGGTAGCCTCCGTTGACGGCTCCGGCGACTTTCCAGCCCGCGTCGAGTTCGGCGGTGAAGCTGTGGTCGCCTTGCCGGGTGACTGCGGTGGCCTGTGAGAACTCACTGACGGTCGATTGACTCATATCACATACAGTACCAACAACTGAACGAACGTCCAGCCAGATTCAATGCCGACCAGACTGTTGTTCGTTGCCGTGGCGATAGTTTCCGGTCGCCCGTGTCAACAGGTGCCGGTCGGTGTCGTCATCTCGGCCGAGCTCGGGGATGAGCGCGGCAGCCTTCTTTCCGCCGAGCTCCATGACGGTACGGCCGCCTCGGCGAATGAGGAGGATGCCGGCTTCGGTGACCTGGTAGTCGACTGGATCGTCTTCAAGGCTCACTGTTTTGACTCCTTCGTCAATTGGCTCGGGACTAATCAACTTCGACTGTGATTCAAGTATAGAAAAGGTGCCCCTGACCAGCTGGTCAGGGGCACCTTTCCTCATTCGGTCAACGAGTGACCGTCAGAGTGTGCTTCAGTTGTTCTTCTTGCGACGCATGGTCAGAACAACAGCGGCTCCACCGACGAGGAGCAGTCCGGCTCCGGCAGCCAAGCCGGTCAGCTCGGCACCGGTGCGAGGCAGATCAGATCCGCCGCCGTCACCGTTTCCATCATCGTTGCCGTTGTCGTCACCATCGTTGCCGCCGCCGTTGCCGTCTTCGTCGGCAACAACCTGGAAGGAGCCGGTGAGGGCTTCTTCGTCTTCGGTGTCATTGGCGCCGGTGACCTGAACGTCGTACTTACCGAGGTAGGCCTCGGGGTTCGAAGCGCTGGTGCCGTAGATCGAGAATCCGACGACTCCCTCAGCGTTGGCGGTCTGCGTCATCTCATAGTCCTTGACGCCTTCAGGCCCGTCGACAACCTTGAGGGTCACTTTCTCTCCCTCTTCGAAGCCTTCAGCCGTGATCTGCACGCCCTTGTCTTCCTTCACGAAGTCCGAAGCAGCGACCTCCTTCGGCTCGACGGTCAGCTTGCGCTCGGCTTCGGCAGCCTGGACAGTCACCGTGAAGCTGGTTGCTTCCGAGGTCTGTCCGTTAGCGGTAACCGTGGCAGAGTAGGCGTATTCGCCAGCCTCGGCAGGAGCCTCGGTGGAGAAGTTTCCGTCAGCATCGGTCTTGACCGTGACGCTGCCCTCAGCCGGTGCGGCCTGAGCCTGAGCGGAACCTGCCTGGGCATCGCCAGCGGCCTTCCAGGTCAGCTTCACTTCAGCGTTCGGAGCGGCCTTACCGGTGATCTTTCCGCCTTCAACGACGGTCTGGTCTCCAACCTTGGGAGCTTCCGGCTTCTCGTCGCCGTCAGCGTCGGAATCGGCCTTGTCATCCTTACCGTCGGCGGCAGCGGATGCATCGGCGTTGTCGCCATCAGCGGCTGCGGAAGCGTCTGACTCTGCTCCGTCTGCGTCGGCCGAAGCTTCAGCGTCGTCGCCTTCCGCAGCGGACGAAGCATCAGCTTCCTTGGCGTCGGCGTCAGCGTTGTCGGAAGCGTTTGCGTCGTCGCCCTCGGCCGCGGCGGAAGCATCTGCGTCCTCACCGTCGGCAGCGGCCGAAGCATCTGCATCTTCACCGTCAGCAGCAGCCGACGCGTCAGCCTCTGCCTCATCATCACCCGGAGGCTCCTCGTTCGGGTCCTCGAACGAAATCGACTGGCCGGACTTCTCGAGCGAATAGTCGAGGTCGGCAATCCAGCTGAAGTCGACTTCATTGCCGTCCTCGTCCTCTGTGGGGCCGCCACCGGAGATGACGCCGACTGCAGTCTCACCCTGGAATACACTGCCACCGGAATCTCCGGGCGCGGAGAACGGATCACCCTTCGGCGCCTTGACGCCGAAGCCGTGGACGAAGCGTCCGCTGACATTGACGAAGTCGAATTGCTCGTTGTAGGCAGTCCAAGTCTCGTTCTCAGTCAGCCCGGTGGTTCGGCCGGCCTTCTGAACGGTGCCTTCACTATGAGCGCCGACCTTGGTGATATCGGTAGCGAGCTTCGCAGCGAGATCGTCGTCTCCGGCGGTCGACCAGTCGGTTACACCCGTCTTGACGTTGTACTTCGAAGCATCGACATTGATGATCGCGAAGTCGATATCGTCCTCATTGGGCTGAGCATTTGAACCCGGAGGAACGAGTTCTCCACCGAACTTGTTATAGCCCCATGTGCCGATGGCACCGAGCCCCGTCTGCTTGAATCCCTTTCCGCCTACCGCAGGGGCAGTGGAAGGCTGTTCGGTTTCGTCGACAGTCGTGTCGCCTTCGAACTCGAAAGTATCCTCATTGATGATCTTGGCGCAGTGGCCAGCGGTCAGAACGATCGGCTTTCCATCAGCATCCCAGCCTGAGAACCCGGTCGAGCAGGCGCCGCCGGGTCCGCCATCCTGGAGAAGGTAACCCGCTCCGCCAACCAAGTCGTTGCCGGCATAGGCCTTCAGCTCTTTGACTCCCTCAACGACCTTGACGTTCGAGAAATCCTGCTCAAGCTTCTTGGTAGTCTTGTCGGCCTTTTCAACACCGATGGTGAGCTTGCCGTTCTTGGCGCCGTATGCGTTGACACCGGACGCCTTGTCCAGAGTCTTCTGCACAGCCGCATCGCTCTGCACATTCAGCTTCTGCGGACCGTTGTCAGCGACGGCCGGAGAAGCAGCGAACGCTCCGCCCAGGCCGAGCGCCGTTGCCGCCGTGAGCGCCAGCGAACTCTGTACGAGTTTCTTCTGCATAAGTTGTTGTCTCTCTGTTCTGAGGGATCAATGTCACAAGTTGATGACCTAAGTCACGATAAGGTTACGGGCCGCACTCAGGAACTACCAAAAAAGTACGTCCAAAACTGTGAACTTAATGACCGAAACTTCAGCAGATGTACAAAGTGACTTGCCGGCATCTTCCGGGAGACCGCCGCCATGAATAGACGGTGCCCCCGGTCAGAAGACCGGGGGCACCGTCGGTGAGTTCAGCAGACCGTCAGACGGTCGGCTTCACATCACTCAGTTGTTGTTCTTGCGACGCATCGTCAAAACGACCGCGGTTCCGCCCACGAGGAGCAGTCCGGCTCCGGCAGCAAGGCCGGTCAGCTCGGCACCGGTGCGAGGCAAATCAGAACCGCCGTCACCGTTTCCGTCATCGTCGTTTCCGTCGCCGGCTCCGCCGTCGGCATTGCCGCCGTCGTTGTTGCCGTCATCGTCTCCGCCGGATCCGCCGCCGGAACCGTCTTCGTCAGCGACTACCTCGAACGTACCGGTCAGTGCCGACTCGTCCTCGGTGTCGTTGGCGCCGGTGACCTCGACGTCGTACTTACCGAGGTAGGCCTCGGCGTTCTCGGCGCTGGTGCCGTAGATCGAGAATGCGGCGGCACCGTTCTCATTGGCGGTCTCGTCCAGCTTGATGCCCTCGACGCCTTCAGGCCCGTTGGCAACTTCGAGGTTGACCTTCTCGCCCTCGTCGAAGCCCTTGACCGTGATCGTCACGCCCTTGTCTTCCTTCACGAAGTCGGAAGCAGCGATCTCTTTGGGGTCGACGCTGATCTCACGCCCGACGGGAGCAGGGGTCTCGGACTCGTCCTTCTCAACGGTCACGTCGAATTCGGTCGTCTTGGACTCCTGTCCATCGACGGTTGCAGTCGCAGTGAAGTTGTAGTCGCCTTCGGCCTTGGGGCCCTCGACGGAGAAGTTTCCGTCCTTGTCAGCCGTGACGGTCTCAGAACCGTTCTCGGCTGCCTGAGCACCTTCAGCGGGTTCCCACTTGACCTCGACCTTGGCGCCAGCCTCGGCCTTGCCCTGGACCTTGCCCTCAGGCTCGATGGTCTGGTCTTCGGCCTTCGGAGCGGCAGGTGCCTCAGGGGTCTCCTCGCCCGGCTTCTTGAGGTTGAAGTCCGTGCCGGACTCCTCGAGCGAGTGGTCCAGGTCGGCAACCCAGGTGAACGAGGTGTTCGCATCGAGGTCGCCGCCGCCGGAGATGACACCCACGGCGGTGTTGCCCTGGTAGACGCCGCCGCCGGAGTCGCCCGGCTGCGAGAAGGGCTTGTCGATCGGAGCAGTCACACCGAATCCGTGGACCCAACGACCGCCGACATTCTGGTAATCGAAGTCGTACTCCGAGCGGGGCAGAACCTTGCCCTCGGTCTTACCGGTGGTACGACCGGACTTGCTGATAGCGCCGTCCTTGTGCGCACCGACCTCGGTGATCTCGGTGGTCGACTTGGCCAGATCGTCCGAATCGGCGGTCGACCAGTCGGTGATGCCGTTCTTGACGTTGTACTTCGACTCGTCGACGTTGATGACTGCGAAGTCGATGTCGGACTCGCTGGGCTCAGGCCACTTGTTCTGGTCGGCGCCTTCGAGGAGGTCGCCGCCGAAGTTGTGGAAGCCCCACTTGCCGATGACGCCGCTGCCGGAGGCCTGGAAGCCTTCGCCGCCGTTGGCCTCGGAGATCGAGGGCTTCTCGGTCTGGTCGACCGTGGTGTCGCCGTCGAACTCGTTTGTCTGCTCGTTGATGATCTTCGAGCAGTGACCGGCGGTGAGGACGACGGGCTTGCCGTCTCCATCCCAGCCGGAGAAGCCGGTCGAGCAGGCTCCGCCGCTCTCGCCTGCCTTGACCAGGTAGCCGGCACCGCCGACAAGGTCATTCTTCGCGTAGGGCTTCAGTTCCTTGACGCCCTCGGTGACCTTGATGTTCTGGTACTTCTCTTCGAGCTTCTTGACATCATCGGTCTTCTTGGCAACGCCGATGCTGAGCTCGCTGCCGTCGGTGCCGTAGGCGTTGACGCCTTCGATACCAGAAAGTGCCTTCTGGACGTGGGCTTCACTCTGGAGGTCCAGCTTCTGCGGGGCGTTGTCAGCCATCGCCGGTGAGGCGACGAGCGCGCCGCTCAGGCTCAGCGCCGCAGCGGCACTGATTGCCAGCGAACTCTGCACGAGTTTCTTCTGCATAAGGTTGATTCCCTTGATCGTTGTCGATGCTTCGATTGCCCGACCCCGTCAACGGACTTCGCGCCGATTCGGCGGTTCGCGTCTCCGGTGTCAGATTTCCAACCGTGTGAAAGGTTACGGTTTGATCACGACGCAATGCAAAAGCCATCAATGTCGCAGGTGAACACAACTTACAGAAGTCGGACGACACAAGCTGTCCTGTGTTCGTCCAGGTCGCTTCAAAACGGTGCCGTTATGATCAGGGGCATGCCGAACCACACAAAGCTTCGCCCCTTGGCCGCCGTAAGACCCGCCTCGAGGCTCGCCCTCGGACTCGCTGCCCTTGCTCTCACGCTGCCGCTGGCCGCCTGCGACACCGGTAACGACCCACGCAACCCCGGCTCGCCGTCCCCCACCGAATCCAGCGAAACGAGCTCCCCCAGCGACGACGCCTCCAGGCTCGATCCCACCGGTAAGTGGACCTCACCGGAGGAGGGCGACCCGTTCCTCGAATTCGCTGACGACGGCTCGCTCGAGGGCTCTGACGGCTGCAACGCGATCGTCACGAGCTGGAAGGTCAAAGGCGACGAGATCGCCATCGACTCCTTCATGTCGACCCAGAAAGCATGCGCCGGCGTCGACACATGGCTGAGCAAAGCCTCAACGGCGACTATCGAAGGCGATGTCATGAAGGTCAAAGACAGCAACGGAAAAGTCATCGGCGGACTGGAGAAGGAAGACAAATGACACAGGAACTCATCGGCCGCTGGATTGCCGAAACGAACGAACGGGCCTTCCTCGAGTTCTCCGAGGACGGCTCACTGCGCGGCAGCGACGGTGCCAACGCTCTCGTCACTTCCTGGTCTACGGAAGCTGAAGGCTTCATCATCAAGCCCTCGATGATGACGCTCAAGGCCGCTCCCGGAATGCTCACCTGGGTGCCCAAAGCCAGGAGGGTCGAACCCGACGGCGACCGCCTGCGGCTCTTCGATGCAGCGGACAACCACCTCGGCGACCTTCACCGTCAGCCGCCCGGCCCAACTCACAAGCTCGGCGGTCGTTAGATGGCCGGGGGTCTGATCGCACTTCTCGACGACGTCGCCGCGCTCGTCAAACTCTCGGCCGCCAGCCTCGACGATGTCGCCGCGGGGGCATCACGCGCCGGTGCGAAGGCCGCGGGCGTCGTCGTCGATGATGCGGCGGTGACGCCGAAGTTCGTCGAAGGAGTCGACCCGAAACGCGAGCTTCCGATCATCCAGCGCATCGCTGTGGGATCGCTGTTCAACAAGCTCGTCATCATCCTCCCGATCATTCTGCTGCTCAGCCAATTTCTGCCGTGGCTCCTCACCCCGCTGCTCATGGTCGGCGGCACCTACCTCTGCTATGAGGGCGCCGAGAAGATCTTCGAGAAACTCGGCTGGATCGCCCACCATGAGAAGGAGACCCCGGCCACTGAACAGTCGACCGATGGCAAGGCGGCAGAGAAGAAGGTCGTGCGGTCGGCCATCACCACCGATTTCGTCCTCAGCTGCGAGATCATGGTCATCGCCCTCAACGAGGTGGCTGCCGAGTCGCTGACCAGCCGCGCGGTCATCCTCGCCGTCGTCGGCGTTGCGATCACCGTCGGCGTCTACGGTGCCGTCGCGCTCATTGTGAAGATGGATGACATCGGGCTGCATATGGCGAAGAAGGACTCCCCCGGGCAGCAGAAGTTCGGTCGGTTCCTCGTCGGGGCGATGCCGAAGCTGCTCGCTCTGCTCTCCGTCGTGGGCACCTTCGCCATGCTGTGGGTCGGCGGCCACATCATCCTCGTCGGCACCGATGAGCTCGGGTTCCATGCTCTTTACGGCTTCGTCCACCACCTCGAAGAGCCCGTCGCCGCCATCGCGGTCATCGGCGGCTTCCTGGGTTGGCTGGTCAACACGTTCTTCTCCCTCATCCTCGGTGCGATCTGGGGAGGTATCGTCGTCGGCGTGATCTTCGGAGTCAAGGCACTCTTCAAAGGCAAGAGCACTTCCGATAGGACGCACACGCCCGCCGAGGCGGGGCCGCATTCGGATCAGACCCGAACATAGTCGTCCGGTCGACCCCGGTCAGCGCTGCGCGAATGTCTTTTTCGGTGCTCCCGCCACGATCATCGGAGCACCCGTGACCGGATCGTCGATGACTGTGCAGTCGATGCCGAAGACCTCGTTGACGAGTTCTGAGGTGATGATCGTCTCCGGAGCCCCTTGAGCGACGATCGAACCGTTCTTCATGGCGATGATCTCGTCGGCGTAGCGGCAGGCTTGGTTGAGGTCGTGGAGGACGGCGACCAGCGTGTGCCCGTATTCGTGGTTGAGCTGGGAGAACAGGTCGAGCAGTTCGATCTGGTAGGCAACGTCGAGAAAGGTCGTCGGTTCGTCGAGCAGCAGGAGGGATGTCTCCTGGGCGAGCACCATGGCCACCCAGACGCGCTGGCGCTGACCGCCGGAGAGCTCATCGACGAGCCGTGAGGACAGCTCTTCGGTGTTCGTCGCCCGCAGCGCCGACAACACAGCTGCTTCATCGGCGTCGGTCCATTGGCGCAGGAACGACTGATGTGGGTGCCGCCCGCGGGAGACGAGCTCGGCGACTGTGATCCCGTCCGGGGCGATGGACGACTGCGGGAGAAGACCCAACCGCTGGGCGATCTTCTTCGTCTTCATCTTCTCTATGTTGTTCCCATCGAGAAGCACAGTGCCCTTCGCCGGCGGCAGCAGTCGCGCGAGAGCCCGCAGCAGGGTTGATTTGCCGCACGCGTTGGGGCCGACGATGATCGAGAACTTTCCGTCGGGAACGCTCACGTCGAGATCGCTGACGATCTGGCGCTGGTCATAGGCCAGGTCGAGGTTCTCGGCGATCAGCGGGGAGGCTGCGCCTGCGGGGTTTGGAATGCTCATGATGCCCTCCGAGCTTCTTGGATGAGGAGCCAGATGAGGTAGATGCCGCCGATGCTCACGGTGATCACGCCGACGGGCAGTTGGATGTCGCCGAACGCATGCTGGGCGATGAGGTCGGCGGCGACGAGGAGCAGTGCTCCGACAGCCGCGGAGGTCAGCAGGCTGGTGCCCTGTGCCCGCGCGATCCGCCGCCCGATCTGCGGTGCAGCCAAGGCGACGAAGGCGATCGGTCCGGCCGCGGCCGTGACCACGGCGACGAGGGCGACGGCGATGACGATGAGAACGGCACGGATGGGCTCGTTGCGTACGCCCAGGGCTTTCGCCGTATCATCGCCGAGTTCCAGGGTGCCGAGATCTCGGGAGAAGAGTCCGCAGGCCAGACCGAGGACGATGGTGGCCACAGCCGCCGGTGCGATCGTCGACCAGCCCATTCCATTCAGGGTTCCGGCACCCCAGGTGGCAGCGGCCATGGCGAGCTCGAGATCGGCGCGCATGATCAGCCAGGTGTTGAAGGCGTTGAGCATCGCCGTCAGTGCGATACCCACGATGATGAGCCGGAAGCCCTGCACCCCGCCTTTCCACGTGAGCAGGTAGACGACCACGGCGGTGAGGAGTCCGCCGATGATCGCGCCCGCAGCGGTGGAGACGAAGCTCGTACCGAAGACGATGATCGTGACGATGCCGCCGGTGTAGGCACCGGTTGAGAAGCCGATGATGTCCGGTGAGCCGAGAGGATTTCGTGTCAGCGATTGGAACACGGCTCCGGAGACTCCGAGTCCGGCGCCGAGGACGATGCCGGCGATGATGCGCGGTGCCCGCCACTCCCCGACGACGGTATTGACGATGCGCTTCTCCGCGGCGCCGAACAGTCCCTGGAACACTTCGGTCGGAGTCAGCGAGAACTTGCCGAGCATAAGACCGGCGAAGCCGCAGGCCAGTGCCAGAACAGTGATGATACCGGCGGTGATGACGACCCGCAGGTCGATGCGGAACCCGAAGACGCGCAGCATGGGCCGGCCGAAGTCGACTTTCTCCCCCGGCAGTGCATGCGGGTGCGCGGTGAGGCTGCGGTCGGGGACCGCGAAGTGGGTGGTCTTCATAGGCCGCTCGCCTTCTTTCGACGGACAAGGGCGATGAGCACCGGAGCACCGACGAACGCGGTGACGACTCCGACCTGGAGTTCGCCGGGTTTCATCACGACTCTGCCGATGACATCCGAGGCCAGGAGCAGAATGGGTGACAGGACGAGTGAGTAGCTGAGGATCCAGCGCTGGTCGGGACCGACGATCCACCGGGCGATGTGCGGAATCATCAGGCCGATGAATCCGATCGGTCCGGCAGCGGCCGTTGCCGCTCCGGCAAGAAGGGTCACGGCGAGGATGGAGAGCACTCGGGTGCGGTTGACCGAGGTGCCGAGGCTGGCGGCCAGATCGTCGCCGAGGGCCACGGCGTTGAGTGAGTGGGACAGTGCCAGTGCGAGCACGGTGCCGATGATCATGAACGGCAGAATCGCGGTGATCGTATCGAAATCGCGGCCGGCGATCGCGCCGACGTCCCAGGATCGGAAGGCGTCGAAGGCGCGTTCGTTGGTCAGCAGAATCGCTTTGGTCAGTCCGGTGAGCACAGCGGCGACGGCGACTCCGGCCAGAGTCAGGCGGATCGGATCGACCGTGCGACTGCGACCCGCAGACCCGATGACATAGACGCCGACGGTGGCGACGAGGGCGCCGGCGAACGCGAACCAGATGTAACCGGTGATCGAGGAGATCCCGAAGAACGCGACCCCGATCGTGATCGCCAGGGACGCACCGGCGTTGACGCCGAGGATGCCCGGATCGGCCAGGGGGTTGCGCGTCAGGGCTTGGATGAGACCGCCGGCCAGGCCCAATCCCATTCCGACGAGGATGCCGAGCACGGTCCGCGGCAGGCGCAGTTCCAGGACGACGAGCTGATCGTCGCTGCCGGTGGGCGAGAAGAGGGCTCGGAGGACCTCCGAGATCGGCATGTCCCTGGCGCCGATCGCCAGAGAGGCTGCGATCACGACGATGAGCGCAATGATCGCTGCGACCAGTCCCAGCACTCTTCTGATCCGCAGGCTCCCACCGGTCGGATGACTGGTGTCGATACGCGGTTTCGCCTCGGCAGAGGTGGCGGAACCGGTCATCGAGGTGGTCCTTTGAGTGAGGTAGTGGTCAGGTGACTAAGGGCAGGCTAACCACACTGTAACTCACTGGACCACCTCAGCCAAGCGAGAGACGTCTCACTCGGCTGTGATCTTGCCGATCCTCTCAGATACCTGCCGCTGGATCCGCGAGAGCATTCCGCTCATTCCGCGCAGCCTCAGCGGGCTGACGATCTCCGACATCGACAGCCGCAGGGGCAGGTCGGCTGGAACCGACAGGATCGCCTCGGCGGTAGCTCCGTCGAGCCCTTCGTGCAGGATCCCGGCGAAGCCCCGCGTGGTCGGCGCCTCCGGAGGTGCGGAGAAGTGCAGGCGCACTTCCGCCCGCTCCCCCGCCTCGGGGTCGGCCACCTCGGTGACGAGGAAGATCGGCGACTGGCATTCGGGCACCGGCTCGAGCAGTTCAGGGTGGTCCGTGTACTTCTCCGGCAGGTCGGGAAGGTCCGTCGCGAACTCCAGCAGCACCTGGAGGCGGTCATCGGCCGGGGTTTCGGCGAAATCCGTGACGATCTCTGCCAGCGCCTCCGGCAGATCGTCGGTCTTGGGCGTCGTCGTCTCGGTCATCAGCGTCCTGGCACCTCTCCGGGCTCGGCTCCGGTGACGATCGGCACGCCGACGACGTTGCCCCATTCAGTCCAGGAGCCGTCGTAGTTGCGCACGTTCTCGTATCCGAGGAGGTGCTTGAGGACGAACCAGGTGTGGCTGGAGCGTTCGCCGATCCGGCAGTAGGCGATGACCTCGTCGCTGGTGCCCAGCCCTGCCTGCTCGGTGTAGAGCTCCTTGAGTTCAGTGGCGGACTTGAAGGTGCCGTCTTCGTTGGCCGCCTTGCCCCAGGGCATCGACTTCGCGCCGGGGATATGTCCGCCGCGCAGCGCGCCTTCCTCCGGGTAGGCGGGCATGTGGGTGCGTTCGCCGGTGTATTCTTCCGGGCTGCGCACATCGATGAGCGGCAGGTCGCCGAGGCTGTCGCGGACCTCGGGCAGGAAGGCGCGGATGACCGAGTCGTCCCGTTCGACGACGGGGTATTCGGTGGGTTCGGGGCGCGGCTTATCCGTGGTCATCTCGCGGCCCTCGGCCTGCCATTTCGAGCGACCGCCGTCCATGAGGCGGACGTCTTCGTGGCCGAAGAGAGTGAAGACCCACAGCGCGTAGGCGGCCCACCAGTTGGACTTGTCGCCGTAGACGACGATGGTGTCATCGCGCGAGATGCCCTTGGCGGACATGAGTGCGGCGAATCCTTCGCCGTCGACGTAGTCACGGGTGACCGGGTCGTTGAGTTCCGTGTGCCAATCGACCTTGACCGCTCCGGGAATATGCCCCGTCTCGTAGAGCAGCACGTCTTCGTCGCTTTCGACGATGACGAGTCCGGGATCGCCTGCATGTTCGGCCACCCAATCGGTGCTGACCAGTCGGGTTCCGTCCGCGTATTCGGCGAACTTCTCTGCGGGATCGGCCGGGATCGAAGTGCTCACGCATTCCTCCTGAGAGATTGAGTCCAATTGTGCCCACTGTGGCAACGTCGAGCGCGTACAGCATATTCCTTTTCAGGGGCGGCTGAGGAATGCCGTCAGTGCTGAGACGAACTCCCGCGGCTTCTCCGAATGCACCCAGTGTCCCGAACCCTTGACGGTGAGAAGGGTGGTGCGGGGAAACAGACTGCGCATCTGCGGAAGGTCGTCACGGTCGACGTAGTCCGATTTCTCACCGGCAACCCAGAGGACCGGATGGTCGAAGACGGCATCGCCCATGTCCGGGAAGTCCCCGATGACGTCAAGGCTCGAATGCAGCAGTGCGAGGTTGGGCTGCCAGGAATACCCCGCCGAGGTGGGGCGCAGGTTCTGCAGCAGGAATCCCCTGATCGCCGCCTCGGGGATCGGGTCCCGCAGCGCCTCATCCGCGTCGGTGCGCGATTCGATCCGGTCGAGGTCGAGGGCGGCGAGGCTGGAGAGCAGATGGTCGAAGACTCCGGTGGACCCGCCGGCATTGGGACCGATGTCGACGACGACGAGGCGGTCGATGAGTTCCGGGTGGCGCAGGGCGAGCACCATGGCGACCTTGCCGCCCAGGGAATGCCCGACCAAGTGCACGGGCTGGTCGTCGGGGTCGACCGCCTCGGCGATATGGGCCGCCACGGCATCGGCGAGCTCGACATAGTCGAAGGTCTCTGTCCATTCGGACTCGCCGTGGTTGGGCAGGTCGACCAGCAGGCTGGAGAATTCGGGCTCGATGCCCTTGGCGATTCGGGTGAAGTTCTTGCCTCGGCCGAACAGGCCGTGGAGGAAGACGACCAGGCGCCCGGATTCGCCGATTCGAGTGCTGTTGATGGTGGTCACGATCCCAGCCTAGCCCTTCCCGTTCTGCATCTCAGCAGCCCTGTTGAGTTTCTCCCGCGGCGGTCACTGCTGACGCGGGTAGGGTGAGGTCATGCACTTCTCCGAATATGACACCCGACTTGCCGGATACGCGGTCATCGTCAATGACGACGACGAAATCCTCCTCAGCTGGTTCAACGGCGGAAAGGACCGACTGCACGCGATCTGGACCCTGCCCGGCGGCGGAATCGAGTTCGACGAGAGCATCGAAGCCGGCACGGTCCGGGAGATCAAAGAGGAGACCGGGTTCGACGCTGAGATCGTCCGCCCTCTGACCACGCATTCCTTCACCGAAGCACGTCGCAATCCGATCTTCAGCGATTCGACGGACCGTCCCTTCAAAGGCGTACGCGTCGTCTACGAGGCGCGGATCACCGGCGGCACCTTAGGCACGCTCGAGGTCGATGGGACGACGGATCGGGCGGAATGGCTGCCGATCGATTCCCTGCCGGATGTGCGGCACGCCCGCATCATCGACATCGGACTGAATGCGTGGCGCGCCGCTGTGTGAGTTCTGCGCAGATGCGCAGCTGCACTAGACCGCCGTTTACTTCACTTTGTCTGCGATGAGATCCGGGAGCTCCTCCGCGGTGTATTTCGCCGAGAGGATCGAATTGAGCGAGAATGCCTTTCGGATGTCGTCATTGTCCTTGGTCAGAACGAGGTCGTGCCCGCCCTTGACGGCAGGAATGCGCTTATAGGCAGCATCCTCGGTGACATCCTTGTCCTCGATGTAGATCGGGAACGTCAGCAGCAGGTCCGCGTCGAGCTGATCGAGGTTCTCCTCGGAGATCGGCACGGAGAAGCCGTCCGCCTTCATTCCGGCGATCGTCTCCGACTGCTTGAAGCCGAGCTGCTTCATGACCTGCACGCGACCTGATTCCTCGACGTAGGCACCCCAGCCCTCGGAGGTCTTCGCTGCCACGGTCACGGACTTGTCCTTGAACTCCGGGTGGGCTTCGCGCGCATCGGCGTAGGTCTCATCGAGGTCGTCGAGCAGCTTCTTCCCGTCGTCTTCCTTGCCGAGCGCCTGGGAGACGAGATCGACCTGCTGGTCCATCGTCGTCAGGTAGTTGTCGCCGCCTTCGGGCACTCCGACCGTGGGAGCGATCTCGGAGAGGCGGTCGTAGCGCGCCTTCTCTCCGGAGCTGTTCGTGTCGAGGATGACATCGGGCTCGAGTGCGGCGATGGCCTCGTAGTCGGGTTCCATCGTCGCGATGATCTCCGGGGCTTCGTCGTAGAGGTCTTCGGCCCAGGGGCCGACTCCCGTGCCGCCGAACTCGACCCAGTCCGAGGCTCCGACGGGCTGGACTCCGAGCGCCAGAGCGGTCTCGGCATCGCCCCATCCCAGCGCCACGACCTTCTGCGGGTCGGCGGGCACCTCGACGGCGCCGAACTTTGTGTCGACGGTGGGCCCCGAGGCCTCGTCGGCTGAATCTGCGCCTCCGCCGCAGCCGGCGAGGACGAGAACTGAGGCAATCACTGGGGCGAGAATACGGCGCATGGAATCCTTCTTGAGTAGTTAGGTGAGCCTAGCTTAACATAATTTTTCGGCGGTTCGAATCCACCGCGCGGCCGCCTCGGCGAGGGATCGACCAAGGGATCAGGACGCCTTGATCTCAAGTCCCTCGACGTCCATGTCATCGAGGGCGACCATGCGTGAGCGCCGGCCTGTGACGATGCGGTGGATGACCCACAGGAGCAGGAACGCGGGAAGCCCGGCATAGGCGCTGGCGACCTGGAGCAGCTGGCCGTTGACGATGGCCTGCACGTTCTGGCCGATGATGACGACGATGAGCATGATGAGCGCGATGACCGGCCCGATCGGGAACAGCGGCGCCCGGTAGGGCAGGTCCGCAACATTGTGCCCCTGCCGCACATAGGCGCGGCGGAACCGGAAGTGACACCATGCGATGCCGACCCAGACGATGAAGCCGGAGAGACCGGAGACGTTCATCAGCCAGGTATAGGCCCCACCGTCGCCCATGATCTCGGTGAGGAATCCGAACAGGCCGATCATGGCGGTGGCCAGCAGCGCCATGACGGGGACTCCGCGTTCGTTGAGACGGGCGAACAGCCTCGGCGCGGTTCCCTCTTTGGCCATGGCGTAGAGCATGCGGGTGGAGGCGTAGAGGCCGGAGTTGCCGGCCGAGAGGATCGCGGTGAGGATGACGGCGTTCATCATCCCGGCGGCCACTGCGATGCCGGCGCGCTCGAAGACGAGCGTGAACGGCGAGGCGGTGATGTCCTCGTTGTTCGCCGAGGCCAGCAGAGAGGGGTCCGTGTAGGGCAGGAGGAACCCGATGACGGCGATGGCGCCGATGTAGAAGAGCATGATGCGCCAGAACACGGTGCGGATGGCTCGCGGCATGTCCTTGCGAGGGTTCTCCGACTCCCCTGCGGTGACGCCGACGAGTTCGGTGCCCTGGAACGAGAACCCGGCGATCATGAACACGCTGATGACGGACATCCATCCGCCGACGAACGGAGCCTCGCCCGTCGTCCAGTTGCTCATTCCGGGTGAGGTTCCGCCGAGGATGCCGAAGATCATGAGAACGCCGAGGACGAGGAACGCCAGGACGGCTGTGACCTTGATGGCGGCGAACCAGAATTCGCCTTCGCCGAAGGCCTTCGCGGACAGGAAGTTCAGCCCGGCGAGGAGGATGAGGAAGACCGCCGCCCAGATCCATGACGGCACATCGGGGAGCCAGAAGGACATGATGACACCGGCTGCGACGAGTTCGGCGGCCAAGGTGATCGCCCAGTTGAACCAGTAGTTCCAGCCCATGGCGAAGCCGAATGAGGGGCTGACGTATTTGGTGCCGTAGGTGTGGAACGATCCGGCCACCGGCAGGTGGGTCGACATCTCACCGAGGGACTGCATGACGAAGAGGACCATGATGCCGATCGCGGCGTAGGCCAGGAGGGCACCGCCGGGTCCGGCCTGTGAGATCGTGCCGCCTGAGCCGAGGAAGAGTCCGGTGCCGATGGCACCGCCGATGGCGATCATCTGCAGGTGGCGAGACTTCAGCCCCCGTCGGAGTCGGCGTTCTTCGCTCGCCGAGGCGGCTGTCATTCCCATGGTCATCCTCGTTCGTGGTTCGGCAGGTCCGCGCACGAGGACCCTGGCCATTCCTACCACACACGGGCCCGTTCGAGGCCGATGGGGACGCAGTCTGGGAGGAGGGTCACATCCGCTCGGGTGGGGATTCGAGCAGCTGCAGTATCGGCTTGAGCGCGGAGCGGATGCTGATGACGCGGAACGCCTGGTCGCGGGCGAATGCGAAGAGGCGGGACCGGCCGAACATCAGTCGGGCCAGAGACCGCGAATTGTCGTGAGCAGCCTCGACACGCGGTCGCTGGCGGGCTTCGAAACGTTCGAGTGCGGCCACCGGTTCGGCGGCAACTGAACTGCCTGCGCTTGAGGCTGTGCTGGGCCGAGTGGCCAGGGCGGAGAGTTCGCCGGCGAGCACTCCGGCCGATTCCATCGCCATGCCGGCACCGATTCCGGCCGTGGGGAGGAACCCGGCCGCCGCATCACCGAGCAGAACGGTCCGCCCGTGGCACCACCGGTGTGCCCGTGAATCCCGCAGCGGCCAGAAGAAGGGTGATTCCGCCTCCTCGACCGCGGTGAGACAGGCGTCGATCCGCGGCGTCAGCACCGTGAGACGGCTGCGGACCTCGGCGGCGAATCGTCGCGGGCCGAGCGGCTGCCGAGAGTCGGGACAGCCGAGGAAGACGCCGATTCCATCCTTGACCGGATACATTCCGAGGAAGAATCCGTCGGCCAAGATCTCATCGACGGCACTCTGATCATCATCGGCTTCGGCCCAGCAGACCCATCCGCCCCAGGTCGTGTCCACTGCCGACACGGACAAGGGCACGTCGGCGCCTGTCGCGGCGGGCTTGGCGTTCTTTCCGGGGTCGGTCAACGCAGTCTTGCCGGTCACGAGTCCGCGGGTGCGGGAGTTCATTCCGTCAGCGATGACGACGACATCGAAATCGTGCTCTGCATCTTGGCCCCCATGGCCTCCTTGGGCCAGAGTCACAGTGGCTCCGACTTCGGACAGTTCTGTCACTGTGGTGCCGAACGCGATCGAGCAGTCGCTGGCGGTGAGCACGTCGAGCAGTGCTGCGCGGGAGATTCCGCGGTAGTCGCCGTAGTCGGCCAGCAGGTCACCGAGGCGGTCCTGCCTGAGGACTCTGCCTGTATGCGCATGGGCGATATAGCGGTCGATGCCGACGCTGGATTCGAGGTAAGCCTCCCGGCAGTCGAGTTCGTCGATGATGGGATCGACCATCGGCATGAGGGCGAGCATGTATCCGGCGCGGTTGTCGCCGATCATGCGGCCGGAATCGGCCGAGCGGTCGATGAGGACCGGGTGCATCCCGCGGCCCCTGAGCAGCTGAGCCAGGGTGATTCCGGCGATTCCGGCTCCGACGATGAGGATGCGCGGCTCTTCTGGACTCACGTCTTTCAGCTGGTCGTCGACCGTGACGCTGGTGATCATGTATGAGCTCCTTCGTCGATCCAGTTCAATGTTCCACCCTCAATGTGGACCGGGTGGTCCACACACGATATCACCGACTGGACCGGATGGTCCATAGACTGGATGGCGATTGCTACACTGACGACGTGTCCGAGACTGCGTTGGCGCGTATGCGCCCCGAGAAGCGCGCCGCGCTCATTGACGCCGCCGCGCGAGAATTCGCTTCGCGAACATTCGAGGAGGCGTCGCTCAATCGCATCATCTCCACCTGCGGGATGAGCAAGAGCTCCTTCTACCATGTCGTCGATTCGAAGGACGACCTCTTCGCCCTCGTCGTCGCCGATCTCGCTGTATCCGCCCGCCGGTTCTGGACACCGCCTGCTCCGGAGACTTTCTCAGACGGGTTCTGGGACCGAGCACGCTCGGTCTGGGGCAACATCGCGCGAACATGGCCGGAGAGCCCCGAGCTCACGCGTCTGTGGCACATCGTCTATGCGAATGCGGACAGGCCCGCGGTCCGGGAGCTCGCCGGCCATGTCGAAGAATGGGTGCGCGCCGTACTCATCGTCGGGCGTAAGGCCGAGGCGATCGATGTTGATTGTCCCCTCGAACTCCAGACACTGACGGTGTTCTCACTGCTGCGCACTTTCGATGAAAGGGCTCTGTCACTGACGGAGGACGACAGCGCGGCCGTCGATCCGGCGGAGATCTCGGTCCATCAGTTCCGACTGCTCACACGTCTGCTGCAGGCCTGACGGAGACTCACAGGGAGTCGGCCGACAGCTTCCGGTCCGAGGCCGGTGCATGGGGCAGGCCCCGGACGAGTTCGGGACCGAGGTCGGAGATGCTGCGGACGCCCATGAGACCCATGGCGGTGAGGATCTCCTGCTGGATGAGGGCGATCGCCCTCTCGACGCCTCGCTGACCGCCGGCCATGAGGCCGTACAGATACGCCCGGCCGATGAGCACGAAGTCCGCCCCGGCGCACAGTGCGGCGACGACATCGGTGCCGGACATGATCCCGGAGTCGAAGATCAGCTCCATCTCCGGTCCGACCTCCGCTCGGACTTCGGCCAGTGACGTCAGCGGGTCCGGAGCCCGATCCAGCTGACGGCCGCCGTGGTTGGAGACGACGAGTCCATCGGCTCCGACGGATTGCGCGCGCTGGGCATCCTCGGCAGTGAGAATGCCCTTGACGAACAGTCGCCCGGTCCACTGTTCGCGGATCCAACGCAGGTCATCGAGGTCGAGAGTCGGATCGAACATCGTCGCTGTCATCTCCGCCAGGGACTGGGAGGTGTTCGACAGTGATGCGTACTTCGGCGGTTCGGTGGTGAGGAAGTTGAACCACCAGCCGGGGCGATAGGAGGCGTCGAGGATGGTCCCCAGCGTCAGTCGGGGTGGGATCGTCAGACCGTTGCGGTGATCACGCAGACGCTGACCGGTGATCGGGGTGTCGACGGTGACCAAAAGGGTCTCATATCCGCTGGCGGCGGCCCGCTGGATCAGGTCAAGGCTGCGTTGCCGGTCCTTCCACAGGTAGAGCTGGAACCACCGGGTGGAATCCGGTGCCGCCTGCGCGACGTCTTCGACAGAGGTCGTGCCCATCGTCGACAGTGAGAACGGGATTCCGGCCTTCGACGCCGCACGCACTCCGGCGACTTCGCCTTCGGAGTGCATCATGCGTGTGTATCCGGTCGGGGCGATGCCGAAGGGCAGTGCGGTTCGGGTGCCGGCGATCGTCGTCGACGTGTCCGGGGCGTCGACTCCATGGAGGATTCGGGGAAGCAGCTCGACGTTGCCCAGCGCGTCACGGTTCTTCGCCAATGTCCGCTCATCCAGAGCGGCACCGTCGACATAGTCGAACGGAGCCGTCGGCGTCACGCGCTTGGCGATGCGGCGGAGGTCCCAGATGTCTGCGGCCGACTCCAACCTCGCGGCGACTCGGTCGAGGCGGGGCAGGTCGAACTGGAGCAATGGAGCGAGCTCTTTGAGATCAGGCAGTCGGCGTTTCATTTCTCTCCTCATTCTCGGCCCAGGTGGCGCTTCTCGGTCCGATTCTTTCACTCCCGGTTGAGGTAGGCGAGCACTGCCTCGACGCGGCGGCTCGTCGTCTCCCCCGCTTGGAGGCCGAGTTTGTCGAAGATCGCGCTGATGGCCTTCTCGACGGAGCTGACCGAGACGAAGAGTCGCTCGCCGATGCCCCGGTTCGACAGTCCCTCGGCCATCGCTTCGAGCACTTCGCTTTCCCGCGGGGTCAGGGTCGACAGCGTGTTCTGCCTCTCCGAGGTGGTGAGCAGCTGACGGACGACGTCGGGGTCGATGACCGTTCCGCCCTCGGCAATCCGATGGACCGATTCGAGGAACCGGTCGATGTCGGTCACCCGGTTCTTCAGCAGGTAGCCGACGCCCACCGACTCGGTGCTCAGCAGTTCTGTCGCATATTCACGCAGCACGTATTGGCTGAGCACGAGCACGCCGATGTCCGGAAAACGCCGTTTGATCGCCAATGCCGCCTCCAGCCCTTCGGTGGTGTGGGTCGGCGGCATCCGCACGTCGACGATCGCCAAGGTCGGTCGCAGCTCGGCGACCGCCCGCAGCAGCTCGCCTCCGTCTCCGACGGACGCGACGACGCTGATCCCTTCGTCTTCGAGCAGACTGCGGACGCCTTCGCGCAGCAGCACCGCATCATCGGCGAGAACGACGCGCATCTGATTCTCCGTCTGTATCTCTGTCATGGTCACCTCTAGCTCTTCTCACTCTTCGTGCTGCCCATCTGTGCTTCGGCACCGAGCGGGATCCAAGCGCTCACCGTCGTGCCCGTGCCCTCTGCGGAGTCGACATTGAGACTCCCGTCGAGGGCACCGACCCGTCGCGCAAGCCCTTGGAGTCCTCCCCCGCGCGGATCGGCTCCGCCGCGGCCGTCATCGGAGATGGTCACGGTCAGCGCCGTCTGCGCCTCGGCGACGATGCTCACCGTGATCGCGGTCGCCTCGGCGTGTTTGACGACGTTCGTCACGGCCTCACGAACGACGAAGTAGGTCGCAGATTCCACTGCTGCCGGAAATCTGCCTTCCGGCACGGTCTGGAGGGTCAGCGGTACGGGGCTGCGCCCGGCGATCCGCTCGAGCACGGGGCGAAGCCCATGCTCATCCAGCGCTGTGGGATAGACCCGCCAGGCGACTTCCCGCATCTCGTCGATGAGGTCCTGGGACTGGATCAGCGCATCGTCGAGCAGGGATTCGGTCTTCACCGGCCCGGAGGCCCGCCTGGCACGCGCGATGAGCACAGACAGGGACACAACGTTCTGCTGCACGCCGTCGTGCAGGTCGCGTTCGATCCGGCGTCGTTCCTCGTCGATGGCGAGCACGACTCCACGGCGGGTCGTCAGCAGTTCGCTGATGCGGGTGTAGACGGCGAAGGGGCGCTCCACCTCGACGAAATGCGCGTCGATGCGGCTGTGCGCCCAGCTGGCCGCCTCGGCCAGAGCGACGGTTCCGATGAGGTTCGCCGCCCCGTAGAGGACACCGACGAACAGCGTCGGCTGGGAGATCGACCACATGTCGAACCCGATGTTGACGGCTCCCCCGATGAAGAATCCCTGGAAGAGCGAACCGAGAGTGACGACGAAGAATCCGCCGAGGAGGTTCGCCGTGGGGATGATGGCGAGACCTGCGACGAGGCCGTTGCCGAGCAGGAATCGCCGTTTCATCGGTGCAGATGCGAGGACGAGTCCGAATCCGCGGGAGTGCCGGGCGAGTTCCCAGCCCCGGACTCTCGTGGCCACGCGTGAGGTGGGCGGGAGAACGGAGGTGATGACAAGCGGCAGGCACAGCAGACCACCCCACACGACAGCGAGGACGGACCGCGTCCACCGCGCAGCGAACATCCGTACTTCGGGAGGAAGGCGGGTGGACAGCGCGCTCGGCCAGGGCATGAATCGATCGTAGCAACGCCGATCGCCGACTCACAGGGGGTTCGACCGCAGTCTCGGATTCCGGTTTACCGCAACGGCACCTGCCGGTCGACCGCACCGACTGTGTGCCCGACCGCGTACCGACTTTCCCGCCCGGTGCCTAGCGTGGATAAGTATGGATCTCGCACTCGAGCTGCTCACTGCCTCTCTCACCTCTCCGTGGGTGTACCTGCTCATCGCCCTGGCCGCGGCTCTGGACTCGCTCGTGCCGATTGTGCCCTCGGAGACTCTGCTCATCACCGCTGCGACCTTCGCCGCGACGGGGCAGCCGCACCCAGCAGGGCTCGTCCTCGCCGCTGCGTCCGGAGCTCTCCTCGGCGATCTGGCGGCTCATCTTGTCGGCCGTTTCGCTGCGACCGGGGTCGGACGGTGGCGACGGTGGTCCCGAATTGAGAAGCTCCTCGACTCCGCCCACACGGCATTCTCTCGCCGAGGCGGGACTGTGCTCATCGCCGGTCGGTTCGTTCCCGGAGGCCGCAGTCTGGCGACCATCGGCTCCGGCCTGCTCGGGTTCCCGATCCGAAGCTTCCTGCTCTGGGACGGAGTCGGAAGTCTGGCCTGGGCGCTCTATTCGACGGGAATCGGACTCATCGGGGGCACGCTCTTCGAGGACCGGCCGCTGCTCGGGGTCGCCGTCGGCATCGGAATCGCCCTGGCCATCACCAGCAGCGTCGAACTCGCCCGACGCTTGCAGAGCATGCGCCGGCGCCGCCGCACACGCAGCAGGCGCCGCACCCGCAGCAGGAGTCGATTCGACAATCTCCGAGGCCGAGATGTCATGATGGAGAGGATGTCTCAAACACATGTGTGGTACGTCAGCTACGGATCGAACATGGCCCGCGATCGGCTCGCCTGCTATCTGCAGGGCGGGCGACCGCCCGGTGCGAAGGTGACCTATCCGGGCGCCAGAGACAGCACCCTCCCCCAGGCAGAGGCCGGGATCGAGCTGCCCGGGACGATCTACTTTGCCGGAGAGTCGAAAGTCTGGGGCGGTGGCATGGCCTTCTACGACCATTCCGTCCCCGGACCGACACCGGCCAAGGCCTACCTCATCACTGCCGAGCAGTTCGCCGATGTCGCGGCTCAGGAGATGAATCGGCCGCCCGAACCCGACAGTCCGCTGGAGCGGCTCGTCTTCGACCTGCCCTCAGGCAGCTCACATTCTGTGGGCCCTGGCGGTTACGAGACGCTGCTCGTCCTCGATGATATCGACGGCGTCCCCATGGTCACATTCACCGCAGCCCACGGTTCGACCGACACCGAACACACTCAGCCGCAGGAGTCATATCTGGCGATGCTGCGCACGGGCACGGCTGAAGTCAGGACCGCTTCTGGGCTTCCCCTGCCCGCAGCTGCACAAGTGTGAGGTCGAGCAGAGGAGTCGGCACTCCCAGCTCCGCAGCCTTGAGCGCCATGTCGCCGAGGATGTGCTCCGTTTCGCTCGGCAGCCCAGCCGTCACATCCCGGTAGAGGGATGAGGTGAAGGCCGAACCGTCCTCGGTGAGCATCTTCAGCGTCATGGCGTGTGAGGCCTCCGAGACCGGGTGTCCGGCCGTTGCCGCCACGGCTTCGAGCTCGTCGACGATGGCATGCACATGCGACCGGCCGCCGGCTTCCATGATCGCCCCGACCGGAGCACGGAACAGGCAGGTGACGACACCGGCCGCGGCGATGAAGGTCCACTTCTCCCACAGCCCGTCGATGATTCCAGCGACGGTCTGGAGCTTGAACCCCGGCACGTCGAGAGCGTCGGAGATCCGCGCGGGCACCTGGGCACCGTGGAGGTCGCCGATGGTCATCACGGCCAGGTCGGTGAGCTGAACGACGGCTCCGTCTCTGATGGTGCCGACGATCTTGACGAATCCGCCGAGCACCTGTCCGGGGTATCTGTTCTGCAGCTTCTCGATCTGAGCCATGCCGTTGAGGAACGGGATGATCGTCGTCTGCTCTCCGACAGCCGGTCCGATGTCATCGATGACCGAGTCGAGGCCGCCGGCTTTGACCGCGATGATGACGAGGTCGAAGGTCCGTGGTGCGGCTTCGAGCTCCTCAGCGGTGATGACATCGACCTGATTCGTCCGATCGGCATCGGGAGCGGTGAAGCGCATTCCTTCTGCGCGGACCGTCGCCGCTCGAGCCTGCCGGAGCAGGAATGTGACATCGCGTCCGGCCTCCTGCAGATAGGTGCCGAAGGCTCCGCCGGTGGCACCTGCCCCGGCGATGAGAATCGACAGATCCGCGCCTGCACCGGTTCCCTGGGCTGCGCTGTCAGCTGCTTGGGTCATTCCAACTCCTCCTTGAGCTCCCGAGCGGCCGCCGCAGGATCCTCAGCCGAGGTTATCGCACGGACGACTACGGCACGGTTCGCACCCGCCTGTCGGACCGCGTCCAGCCTCTCCCCCGCCGCGATCCCGCCGATGGCGAACCACGGTTTGTCCGCCTCGGCGGCGGTGGCGGTGAGCAGCGCCGTTCCCACGGCTGCGCGACCGGGCTTCGTCGGGGTCTCCCAGACGGGTCCGACACAGAAATAGTCGGTCTCCGGGTCCGCTTCGGCGGCGAGCGCCTGTTCGAGGGAATGGGTGGAGCGGCCGAGGATGACATCGGGGCCGAGTACGGCCCTGGCCTGAGAGCTGGTGAGGTCGCCTTGACCGACGTGGAAGACATCGGCGTCGGTGAGCAGCGCGACGTCAGCACGGTCATTGACGGAGAAGAGCTTGCCGTGTCGGGCGGCGGCCTCCTTGAGGACCTCCAACGCGGCGATCTCGGACCGCGCCTCAATGCTCTTGTCCCTCAGCTGGATGATGTCGACTCCTCCGCGATAGGCGGCGTCGAGGAACTCGGCGAGGTCTCCCTGAGCGGTCCTGGCATCGGTGCACAAGTAGAGCGACGCTTCGGCCAAACGGGCCTGCCTCCAGGCTCTCTTCGTCTGCCGTGCTGCGGTGCGCGGTGGCATCTGTGTGGTCATGGTCATAGAGTAGAGGAGTTCGCGGGAGCCTCCCAACGAGGCTGAGAGGGCGTAGGAGCCGACCGTAAGACCTGATGCGGATCATGCCGCCGGAGGGAGAAGCTGTGAGAGTCATTGTCGTCGGCGCCGGAATCATCGGCCTGTCCACGGCCTGGTACCTGCGCCGCCTCGGTGCCGAAGTCACCATCATCGATCCTTTCCCCGCGTTGGGGGCGAGCCATGCCGCCGCGGGGATGATCGCTCCCGCCGCCGAGGTGGTGTGGGGGCAGACTCCCCTGTACCCGTTGATGCAGGCCTCGGCGCAGATGTACCCGGAGTTCGCTGCCGAGGTGGCGAGCGCTGCCGAGGCGGGACTGGGCTTCTCTGATGTCGGAACCCTGGTGTGTGCCGGCGACCGGGCCGACCTGCAGGCCCTGCGGGAGCTGCGCGAAGCACAATCGCAGTCCGGATTCGACACCGAGCTCATCACCGGCAGCGCCGCCCGCGCGGTCGAGCCGTCGCTGTCTCCTGCCGTGGCCGGGGCCGTACACATCTCCGGAGACCGGTCCATCGATCCGCGTCGGGTCTGTGCGGCTCTGCTGTCGGTCCTGTCCACTGGTTCGGGGTCCCTCATCCGGCAGCGAGCCGCCGGGCTGGTCAGGGTCGGCGAGGCGACCGTGGGCGTCGAAATCAACGATGGCCGTCGGTTGGAGGCCGATCAGGTGATCCTCTGCGCCGGCAGCACCAACAACACGATCCATGGTGCCCCGCAGCTGCCGCTCCGGGAGGTTTGGGGCGATGTGCTGCGGCTGCGCGCCCCCGCCGAGGCGACTCCCCTGCTGACCCGCACCATCCGCGGGCTGGTCAACGGCCGCTCCGTCTATCTGGTTCCTCGCCCCGACGGCGAGATCGTGCTCGGTGCCAGTTCCCGTGAAGATGGTCGCTCCGGCACCCCCGGCGGGGCGATCCACCGACTGCTCGCCGACGGGCAGCGACTGGTCCCGGGCGTCCTCGACGCGGAGATCACCGATATCACCACCCGAGCCCGCCCCGGGTCCCCCGATGACCTGCCGATGATCGGGCGCATCGATTCCGGCTGCATCGTGAGCACCGGGTATTTCCGCCACGGCATCCTCTTGGCCCCGTTCGGCGGCAGACTCGGCGCCGAACTCGCCCTGGGAACCGTGTCCGACTGGCCTCCTGACGGGTCGCTCGAGTCCGTGTCCCCACATCGCTTCACCACCGAAACCACTGCCGGCCCGAACCACGCAACTGCCTACTCGACGAGGAGCATCTCATGACCGACCCCGACCACTCACCGACCATCGTCCTCAACGGCGCTCGCCATGAGCTGCCGGGTGCCACCTCGGCGCTCGACCTCATCGCCGACGTCACCGGACGGGAACTGAACCCCGATGGGACACCAGCCGACGGCGGACGTCTGGGCATCGCCCTGGCCGTCGACGGTGAAGTCATCCGTCGCGGTGCCTGGTCCGGATTCGCCTTGGCCGACGGGCACACCGTCGACGTCGTCACCGCAGTGCAGGGAGGCTGATATGAGCTGGACGATCGATGATGTGGAGATGTCGTCTCGTCTCGTGATGGGCACGGGAGGGGCGAGCTCCCTGAGCATCCTCGAAGACGCCCTGGTGGCTTCGGGGACCGAGCTGACCACGGTGGCGATGCGCCGCTTCGACGCCGAGTCGAGAGACTCGGTCTTCACCATGCTCCAGCGTTTGGGAATCCGAGTGCTGCCGAACACCGCCGGCTGCTACACCGCCCGGGATGCCGTGCTCACTGCCCGCCTGGCCAGGGAAGCCCTGGAGACGAACTGGGTGAAACTCGAGGTCATCGCCGATGAGGACACCCTGCTTCCGGACCCCATCGAGCTCTTCACCGCGGCCGAGGAACTCGTCCTCGACGGATTCACTGTCTTCGCCTACACGAACGACGATCCCGCTCTGGCGAAACGCCTGGAGGACGCCGGAGTGGCCGTGGTGATGCCGGCCGGTGCTCCGATCGGCAGCGGACTGGGCATCCTCAACCCCCACAACATCGAGACCATCGTCTCCCGTGCGCAGGTGCCCGTGATCCTCGACGCCGGTGTCGGCACCGCCTCGGATGCGGCTCTGGCGATGGAGCTCGGATGCACCGCTGTGCTTCTGGCCTCGGCCGTCACCCGCGCCCACGACGCTCACGCCATGGCCCGGGCGATGGCCTTGGCCGTCGAGGCCGGACATCTGGCGGCCGGAGCCGGGAGGATCCCCAAGCGGCCCTTGGCATTGGCATCATCGCCGTTCGCCGGAATGGTCGCAGCACAATGAGTACCGCTTCCACCGCTCTGCCGACGCTCCCTCCGCTCGTCGAACCCGTGGAATCCCTGTCCCCTGCGGAGCTGGAACGCTACTCCCGGCACCTCAGCCTGCCGGGATTCGGACTGGAGGGGCAACGGCGTCTGCGGGCCGCCTCGGTGCTGGTCATCGGAGCCGGTGGACTCGGTTCGCCCGTGATCAACTATCTCGCGGCCGCCGGGGTCGGCTCGATCACGATCATCGACGATGACGTGGTGGAGTCGTCGAATCTGCAGCGTCAGGTCATCCACCGGGATGCCGACGTGGGCCGATCGAAGGTCGCCTCAGCCGCCGAAGCCGTGCACCGGCTCGATCCGAATATTGCGGTGCACACGATCGAGGGTCGGCTGACCCCGGAGAATGCGCTCGAACTCTTCGCTGGCCACGATCTCGTCCTCGACGGTGCCGACAACTTCGCCACCCGGTACCTGTCCAATGATGCTGCCGAACTCATCGGCACCCCCTTGGTGTGGGGCACGATCTTCCGCTTCGCCGGACAGGTGAGCACGTTCGTTCCCGGCCACGGACCGATGCTGCGCGACCTGTTCCCGGATATCCCGGAACCCGATTCGGTACCCAACTGTGCCGAGGGCGGAGTCCTCGGGGTGCTGTGCGGAACCGTGGGCTCGGCGATGGCGACCGAGGCGATCAAACTCATCTGCGGAGTCGGTTCTCCATTCATCGGTCGACTCCTGCGCTATGAGGCGCTGACCGGGGAGTATTCGACTCTGCGGTTCTCCCCCGATCCCGACCGTCCTGCGGTCACCGATCTCACCGAGGCAGCCGCCGCCTGCGCAGCCGTTCCGGCCATCGGCACGGCCCCCGGTCCCACGGTGGACGAAATCGACATCGCAGAGTTTCGGGCCCGGGAAGACGATGTGGTCGTCGTGGATGTGCGAGAGGACTGGGAACGCGAACTGGCCTCCATCCCCGGTTCGATGCATCTGCCCCTCGGCGACATTCGAGACAGCGGGTGGGAGGCGCTTGAGTCGGTGCTCGGTGGCGCCGGCCGGTCGAGGGCTCCTGTCGATATCGTCATCCACTGCAGGTCCGGGGCTCGATCGGCCGAAGCCATCGAGATCCTGTCCGGTTCGGTGCCGGCCGGAGTCCGACTGCGTTCCCTTGCCGGCGGCATCGATGCGTGGGCGGGGCAGGATTGAAGCCTCCGGCAACGCGAAACGAGCTCAGGTCACGCGAAACTCGACAATAACGTCACCGGCGGCGTCTTTTTCGAGTTTCGCGTGACCTGAGGGGGTTCGGATCAGTGACGGCCCAGTCCCGACAGCCGCCGACGCAGTCCGCGTTCGCCGGCTGCCATCACTGCACCGTGCATGAGTCCCGACAGCGGTCGCATCGCCCTGATCAGGGTTCTGTTCGTCGTCACACACCACAGCGCATCGATGACCGTCACACCCTCGAAGGCAGTCAGAGTCCACCGGCCTTCGCCGCGCAGATCGCCCTCTGATCGGAACCGGATGAGATTGGGTGCTTCGACCTCGTCGACCTCGATGGTGAAGCGCAGCGACCACCCGATCGGAGCGCGGACGAGTAGTCTGGCTCGGCTGCCGGGAGCCACGAAGATATCGGCTGCATCGTCATGTCCGACCCCGACCCGTTCGGCAGCGGTCAGTCCCGTCCACCATTCCGGCCACTGATCCACCCGTTCGAGAACCGCCCATACCGACTCGATTCCGGCGTCGACGATCCACCGTTCGCCGAAATGGAAGGCGGCAGATTCTCCAGCCAGTGGGGTGACATGATCGTGGCTCATGGTACGACGGTAGTGTGCAAGGTGTGAGTGAGGACAAATTCGTCAGCAATCGTCGGCCATCGCCTCTGGGCGGCCGCAAACCGACCAAGGACGACCTGGCGGCGTTCGCGACGGACGATCCGAATGCAATCGACGATATCCTTCCGGCCGATTCCTCCGGACTGAAGATGCTCATCGTCGGCATCAATCCCGGCCTGTGGACGGCTGCGGTGAATGCCCCGTTCGCACGTCCCGGCAATCGTTTCTGGCCGTCTCTGCATCAGGCGGGTCTCACCGATCACCAGGTCGATGCTTCGTGTGGACTCGATCCCGCGGATGAGCAGCAGCTCCTCAGCCGTGGAATCGGCTTGACCAACCTCATCGGTCGCGCCACTGTGCGTGCCGACGAACTCTCCCGGCAGGAGCTGCGTGAGGGTGCGGCTCACCTCATCGACCGTCTTGCCGCTATCCGGCCCTCTGCGGTGGCGATCGCCGGGATCACCGCGTTCCGCACCGGGTACCGGCTGCCGAAGGCTCAGCTCGGGCGTCAGGATACGTCGCTGATCGAGGGGTGGCCGGCCGATGTGGCGCTGCATGTGGTGCCGCAGCCGAGCGGGCTGAACGCCCACTATCAGATACCGGATCTCGCGCGGATCTGGCGTGAGGTCTGGGACAGCATCGACGACTAGGCCTCTTGGCCGGCTCCGGTGAAGTGCTGCCGACAGCGCGCGACATAGGTATCCAGCCCACCGATATGACTGGCGTCGATCGTGGTCGCGGCCGGAGTCGCGGCAGGGTTCTGAGCGCCAGTCGCCGAATCTGAGCCGATCGGGCTCCCCGTCTGCTCCAGTCGTTGGTGGAACACAGCGTCTTTCCCGCAGACGGTGCACACAGCAGTGAGTCTGAGGACGTCTTCGGCCACGGCCATGAAGCTCGGCAGCGGCTCGAACGGCTGCCCGTCGAAGGTCACGCACAGTCCTTCGACGATGACGTCGATTCCCTGTCGGAGGAGTTCGTCGACTGCGGGGACGAGGTCCTGACCGAAGAACTGGGCCTCATCGATGGCGATGAGGTCATAGTCCTTCTGCCTGGCCGCCTCGGCGAGAGACGCGACGTCACCGAGCGGCACTGCAGGGATATTCACCCCGGTGTGCGACGTGATCGTCGAGATGTCCGAACGGGTGTCAAGAGAGTGGGACACGACGAGGACATCGACTCCGGCGATCGTGGCTCGCCGGACCCTGCGCATCAGCTCTTCGGATTTTCCGGAGAACATGGGTCCGGCGATGACCGTGAGGCGGCCGGAGTCAGTCATCGACGCTGACTCGCTTGGATTCGGTGTCGACGGTGACCTCCGTGTCTTCGCCGCCCTTCTCGAAGTCGAACTGGTATTCCTGCTTGTCATCGTCGAATTCGAGCTTCCAGCTCACGAGCTTTCCGTCGGACTTCTTCTGCGCACGCTTGAGAGCGTCGTCGAAGGTCATCGGATCATTGAGGTCGATGGCCTGCTCTTTGTCGTCGGCGTCGTCTGTGTCCTCGCTGACGACCTTGCCGGTTTCGGCATCGATGTCGACATCGTGGTCGGTCTTGCCGTCGAGGACGGACACGTCGTACTGCCAAGCCTCGTCCTTGTCGTCCCAGTCGAGTTCGATGCTGTGAACGGTTCCGCCTCCGACCTTCTCCTTCGCCTTCTTGATTGCGTCTTCGGCACTGATCGCCGGCGAATCCTCGGCGAGGTCGGCATCGGCACTGAGGCCCTGACCGGACGAGTCCTGAGCCGCGGTCTTCTTCTCGTCGTCTTGTTCGTCCTGATCGTCTGTGTCGTCGTCGGTGGCCGCGCTCTGGTCGTCGTCTTCGGCAGGGCCGGCCGGGGCCGATTCGCTTGCCGCGGGTGAGTTCTGAGCTTCGTCGGATCCGCTTTCGGAATCACTTCCGCCGCATCCGGCCAGGGCGAGCGTGAGTGCCGCAAGTCCTGCCACTGTACTCATTGCCATGCGATTCGTCTTCATGGCTGCCACGCTAGCAAGCGAACGGCTCACACCAGAGGTTTCTGAGAACAATCTCATCTGGTCAGACGTCCACAACCGGTGGTCAGTCGAGACAGAATTCGTTGCCTTCGGGGTCGGCCATGACGATGAATCCGTGTTCCAGGGGCGGGTCCGGGTCGACTCGGCGAAGCCGGGTCCCTCCGAGTTCCGACAGCCGATGGCATTCGGCCTCGAGCGAGTCCATCCGTTCATCGCCGTCGAGTCCGGGCGCAGTCCGAACGTCGAGGTGCAGGCGGTTCTTCACTGTTTTGGGCTCGGGCACGGTCTGGAAGAAGATACGGGGACCGACTTGGTCCGGGTCATCGATCGCAGCGCGCATGTTCTCGGGACCCAGTTCGATTCCGAGGTCGGCGATGAACTTCTTCCAGGCGGCGAATGGATCCTCATATTCTCCGAGTCGTACCCCTGGAGGGCCGGGGATGATGTAGCCGAGCGCCTCGGCCCAGAATCGGGCGAGCTTCTCGGGATCGTGGCAGTCGACGGTGATCTGGACTGTGCGGCTCATTGTCTGACTCCCTATTGTCCGGTTCTGCCGTCGATGCATTCGCGCAGCAGATCAGCGTGCCCACAGTGGCGGGCATATTCTTCGATGCGGTGGACGAGGAACTCACGCACCGCAATGTCTTCACGGCCGACGTGTGTGTCGAGGTCGTCGTGTCGGCTGACTTCGGCGTCGGTGGCGGCCTGTTCCTGTTCGAGCCGGTCGAAGGCGTCGACCAGGACGGCGTCGTCGGGGTCAGGCGGAATTTCACTGAGGTCGAATGCGGCGTCCAAGCTCCCGTAGATCGGAGGTTCGGGTTCGCCGTCCGTGATCCAGTTCCGCCAGTCTCTCTCCACGTCGGTCATGTGTCGGACCAGCCCGAGCAGTGACATCGTCGACGGTGGGACAGAGAGCCTCACCATCTGTTCAGGAGTGAGGCCCTGACATTTCATATCCAGTGTCAGCCGGTAGTCATGGAGATAGCTCAGCAGTGTGGCGAGTTCTCCGTCGGGACTGTACCCGTCGGTGTTGCGGGGATCGTCGTCGGGATCGACCCACATATCAGGGTAGACGGTGGCAATGCTCCAACGCCGCGGTGAGGTGGACATGGTGGCCATTCTTCTCCGGTGGGTGTCTGCGCACCAGGGTTGAGGACGATTTGTCAGGGTTCAGACAGCCAGTTGCACATCGAGTTCGAACAGGCTGGGGGTCTCTTCTCGGATTGCGGCTCCGAAGGCGAGCGCACCGCCGAAGAGGGCTTCGATCGTGTCGACCGTCTGCAGCACTCGGTCCCGGGAGAACTCGGGAATGAGCTCGCCGTGTTTGAGGTACCCCTTGAGTGAGCCCGAGGCGGCGGTCCTCACCCCGAGTCTTCCGGCGATGAGCCAGGTGATGCATTCGATTTCGAAGCGCACCTGGGCGGCCTCGGTCCGTGTCTCCGCCGATGCCGCTTGGAGGTCTGGCCGTGGCCCGCGGTGGCCGGAGATGGCAAGGGCGAGTTCGGTGAGGAGATGAGTGAGTATGACGGAGGCGCTGCGTGTCTGCGGAAGATCGTCCGGCAGCAGATTCTTCCGGTGCAGCGTGTTGATGACTCTGTGCAGTCCGTCCCACGTGGGTGGGCCAGGTGCCGGCAGAGGATTGAGAACATCGGTCGTGACGTCGGGCTGGTGTTGCGCGATGCGGGCCGCCTCGACCGCGGAGAGCTGAGGGGACCGACGGATGGCGGCGAGCAGATGATCCCATGGCATCGGCGGCTGATGGTCGAGCTCCTCGATGCTGTAGGAATCGATTGGGTGCGAGTTCTGATCCATGTCCTCACGGTAGATGCAGCCCCTGACACGAGATTCAGTGCCGACCGACGTCCGCCTGATCAGGCATCTGCATCTGCAGAGGCTGCGCAGCCCTGCGACCGCCGGAGACGATTCCTTCGACTTCTGAGCAGGGACAACCAGTCGATGCGGACGAGGACGTGAGCAGCCAACGCCACCGCGCCCATGGTCGGTGCCCCATAACGCCAGTCGGCGGCGGTCAGCGGCTTGCCGAGCGCAGCGAGTTCTCGTCGCGCGTACGCGGCGCCCGGCCACATGATCGGCACTGCCGTGAGCACCCCTGAGGTGTATCGGCGCGCCACCGCTGCCGAGAGCAGATGAGTGAACACGTGGACTTCGAGACCGGCGACAGAGGACCGATAGAACCAGGAGTCACCTCGCGTTCGCACCCCGCGGATTCCGGCAGCGGCGAGCGCAGCCCCGACCAGGCCGATCGCGGCCACGCTCTGCTTCGTCGTCATCCGCAAAGCGTCGATTCCGGTGAGGTCGGCCACATAGTCGGCCGACGCGGGGAAGGTCAGTGTCTCCTCAGCATCGTGGAGGGCCCAGGCGGCGAACAGCACTATCGGTCCGCGCATTGCGTTCCTTTCAGACGACGGTCCTCACAGTCACATTGCACCATGCAATCGCCTCGAAGTACCGTCGCTTCGCTGCTCGGCACTCCCCTGCTCATCTTCGCTGGGCCCGCCCGCCGACCAGACGCAGTCGGTGGTGCGCGGACTCGTGCGCCCACCGTTGGTCGTGTGTGGTCGCCAGGACGGCACCGCCTCCGCTGAGGAATCGCTCGATGATCGCATTCAGCCGAGTCATCGCGGCCAGGTCGCGTCCGATCGTCGGTTCGTCGAGCAGCAGCACCGACGCTTCGGTCATCAGTGCCGAGGCGATGACGACGTCTTTGCGTCGGGGCACGTCGAGGTCGAAGGGGTGTTCGTCGGCGACCTCGGTCAGATCCGCCTCGGCGAGGACGGTGTCCACATCTGACCGGCGTTGGTCGCGCACTTGAGAGCGGTCTCTTCGCCGATGTGGCGGAAGTGGCGCGGCGTGCAGCAGTTCGCGCGCCACTGTGGCGGCGGAGAGCTGCAGTCCCGGATCCTGCCCCACCCACCCGAGGTGAGCACTGCGCGCGTGGGCGGGCAGGGTGTCCAAACGGATCATCTCGCCGAGGCGGCTGACCGTGATCGTTCCCGCCAGGGCCGCCGACCGGTCGAGCAGTCCGAGGAGGGCGCGCAGGAGCGTGGACTTCCCGGCCCCGTTGGCTCCGGTGACGGTGGTGAGTTCACCGGGCCGCAGATCAACCTCGAATCCGTCGAGGATGCGTCTGCTTCCGCGGTCCACTGTGAGGTCGCGAATCGTGAGCAGCGGATCTGATTGACGGTTCGTTGTTTTCGGTTGGTCCGTGGCGTCGTCGAGGAGGCTGTCCCAGATGCCGCCGAATGGAGTCGATGCAGTCGCCGTCTGCAGCCGTCCGGCATCGAGGACAAGGACCTCCCGGCAGATGCGGGTCAGTTCGTCGGTCTGATGACCGGTGATGAGCACCGCCCCGCCCCGGTCACAGAATTCCTGCAGCACTGTCGCCAGACGCATTCGCATCTGCGGGTCCAGGGATTGTGCGGGTTGGTCGAGAACGAGAAGGTCGGGCCCGGATGCAAGAATCCGTGCCAGCGCGACCAGCTGCCTCTGCCCGCCGGAGAGCGTGTCCAACCGGCGGCTCCACAGTTCGTCGATGCCGAGTTGTTCGAGCAGGTTCCGAGCTCGGCTGCGGGCTTCGGCCGGGTCGGATCCGTGCAGTCGACAGGCCAGCTGCGTCTCATCGCCGACGTGGCTGGTCATTCCGCCCAGCTGCGCTTCCGGATCATCTCCGAGCAGGGCCACCCGGCCGCCTCGGTCGATGGTGCCGGTCGTGGTGCCGCGGGAAGCGAGCTGTCCGGACAGCATGCGACACAGAGTCGACGTTCCCGATCCGAGTGGTCCGAGCACCGCGGTTATGGTTCCACCGGTGATGTCGAGGTTGATGCCGCTCAGTGCGGCAGTGTCCTCCCCGTGATAGGTGAAGCCCGCGTCCGTGATCTCAACGGTCATGTCAGGCACCGCCGATCAGCTGAGCGGCACCCGGCAGCGGGAGAACTCCGATCACCGAGGCGACGACGATTCCGAAAGTCACGAGCGGAGTCAGGATGCGCAGTAGGCGCTGCCCCGTCCCGTCCGTGTGGTCCTGGAGGTCGACCGTGCTCGGACTGGAATCGAGTCCGCTCACTTCGAGCACTTCGTGACGCTGATCGACGGTCAGCAGGATCGCGGTGACGAGTCCGACGACGATTCCCGGCAGCAGACGAATGCGCACTCGCCAGGAGTCGGTGGCCCAACCTCGGGCCTGTCTCGCTTCGATGATGTGTCGGGTGCGTGCGCCGATCAGTGGGATGAGGCCGATGGCCGAGGCACAGACATAGGCGACTGCCGGCGGCAGTCGGAGTCGACGCAGACCGTCGAAGAGGCGAGCGGAGTCAGTGCCGAGTCCGAACAGCGCACACAGTCCGATCAGGCTGCTCACTCGCAGCCAGATCTGGACGGCGATGCTCAGTCCTTCCACGCTGAGGCGGGTGGGCCCGGCTTGCCAGAGTACGTGCACTTCGGTGCCGGGATAGAACAGTCCCTGCACGATGATGAGCACGACCAGAGTCGGCAGGCACAGCAGCCCCACAGTCATCGCCCATGTCCGCAGCCTTACGATCGGTGAGACCATCACGGTCACGAGCGAACCCGCCAAGATGATGGCGGGCACGATCGGAGACGGGATTCCGAAGACGAGCAACAGGCTGCAGGCAAGGATGACCAGTTCCGTGGCCGGGTGCAGACGACGCTTCGGACCGACGTCCTGGGCGGCGTTCGCGGTGTGCGTGTCGGTTGAGGCAGAGCTCATTCCGTCGGCTGTGCCGCTTCGACCGGTTTCGCTGGACCGGAGCCACGGGTCTTCGTCGCACGGGGCCGACTGTGGGCGGCGAACTCGTAGCGAGCGATGATGCGTTTGGGCAGCGACCGGATGACGACATAGGCGAGGGCGAAGATGAGCGCTTTGTCGACGATGTCGGAGACCATGCTCTGGGCGAACGTGGCGTTGAACATCTCGAGGCCCGCAGCTTGGAGGATCGCGACGACTCCCCCGGTGCCGGCTCCCAGTCCGCCGCCGAAGACGTAGGCGGCGACGGGTGCCCCGATGGCACCGGCAGGTACACCGGCGACGGCGCCGACGATGACCGCGGTCCAGGGTGTGCGGAAGACTCCGAGTCGGGCGGCCCAACCGGCGGCGGCTCCGATGAAGGCGGCGCCGGAGCTGAAGGCGATGACGCTGGGGCTCAGGGTCACACCCCAGATGAGGTTCGAGATGATTCCGGTGAATGCTCCTGCTGCGGGTCCGGCCAGGACGCCCATGAGCACTGTTCCGATGGAGTCGAGGTAGAGGGGCACGGGCGTGTAGTTGCCGATGATCTGCCCGATGACGATGTTGAGCGCGATCGCGACCGGGATGAGCGCGAGGACGCTGCGGGGAATGAGCGGGAGGGTGCCGGCGGCGAGCAGGATGCCTCCGCCCAGATAGCCGAGCATGACCCACAGAGTGGTGTGGCCGAGGTCGACGCCGAGGTTGGCCGGTTGGGTCAGCAGCACGGCGACGTAGGTGCCGATGACGATGAGGGTGCCGAGCAGTGTGAGGGTGAGGGGAAGGGTGCGGTTGCGGTTTTGTCCGGGACCGACCGTGGTGGTCGGCCCCTGCCCAGACTGTCTGGAGTGTGCGGTCATGCGAGTGGTCCTTTCATCAGGGTGGTGCTGAGGTGGTCGAGGAATGCAGAAGCGTCGATGGTGCGGATGATCTCTGCATTCACGGGACGGCCCCAACGTCCCAGCCAATCGGCGACGGTTTCGCCTCGTGTGAGTGTACCCGTGAGTTCGACATCGACAGGTGCCCACCGAGTTGTCGCCCACGGCAGTTGGCCTGCAGCTCCCCTGACGGGAGCCGTGGCGGCCGTGTCCTGGGCGTCGGTGTTCGGCTCTTCGGGCTCCGCCCCGGTCGACGCGACGGTGGTCTGTCGTGCCCATGACAGGGCGCAGGCGAGGACGAAGGGATCGTGGATATGGGCGAGGTAGCCGAGTCCGTCGGATTCGTGGAACTCGAAGTAGAAGCGCAGCGCCTCGGACAGCTCAGCCACCATCGCCTGCCACGGCTGGCCGGAGGCCTTGGCTCCGTTCCGGATTTCAGTGAGTCGATCGGGTGTCATCTCCACGGCTTCGGTGGCTTCGATCGGGGCGATGACCGGCAGATGCTTGAGCCGACCGTTCGTGTGGGCAGTGCTGAAGGCAGAGAGGACCTTCGATGTGGATTCCGGGTCGAAGGTGACGTTCCATTCCGTCGTGGGGTGGGTGTTGCCGCGGTAGTTGAACGCTCCGCCCATGATGAAGAGTCGTTTGAACAGTCTCGGCAGCTCCGGGTCGATGTCGAGGGCGAGAGCGAGGTTCGTGGCCGGACCGATGACGACGCCGAGGAGCTGTCCGGGATGGGCGTGGGCTGCATCGACCCACGCCTGTGCGGCGGACACCGAGCTCACCGGGTCGATTGGGGCCGGCAAGTGCGCATACCCGCGCCCGGTCTCGCCATGAGTGAGGTCGGCGTATTCCAGTCCTTCGTCCGGCGCTGTCTGCGGAGTCTGTCGTGCCAGCGGAAGAGCGTGGCCGGCGTGGACGGGTATGTCGCTGCGGCCGGCCAGCGACAGCCATCCGCGGGTGTTCTCGACGACCTGTGAGGTAGCGACGTTGCCTCCGGTGGCGGCGATGCCGATGACGTCGACGTCGTTCTGGCAGCTCAGGTAGGCCAGCGCAATTGCATCGTCGATGCCGGGATCGCAGTCGAGGAAGAGCGGCAGTGTGGAAGGCATGATCCTATTCTGCCGGACGCGTGCGCTCACCACCGTCGGATGCGGGCCCAGTTTCCGCAGGCTTGGGTGGATCCTCGTCTCACCAGTCGGCAGCAGAGGTAGAGCGTCGTCGAGGGAGGTTCGTCGATTCCGAACCGTTCTCTCATGTCGATCGCTTCCTCACTGCCGAAGGGAGTGCCGATGAGCTCTCCGAACGGCATGCTGGTGATCCAGGGTTTGGCTGCGAAGGTGAAGGCGTTGAAGAACATCTCACAGTCACAGCAGCAGGCACCCATCCTGCTCAACCGCGCGAGCAGCGCCGTAGCTCGTGGAGCCGTCCGGTCGCGGAAGCTCTCTGCGAAGCGATGAGTGCCGTTGCAGCCGAATTCGCCGAGTTGGCGGAACACATAGCAGGCCAGGCATTCTCCGGGCCGAGGGGCGAAGACGCGGGCGGTTTCCGCGTCGATGATCGTTCTGACGTCGTCGTCAATGGTGTTCTCGTCCATGACCACACAATTCCAGACGGTACTGACATGAAATGACGCAGATGTGTTCCACTCACCGATTTTCGTCCTATTCCTGCTGGTCACGGCCGGAGAATGTTTCTCACCTTAGAATCGTGACCATGAGCATTCTCGTCATCGGTGAAGCCCTCATCGACATCGTCAGCACGAACGGCGCTCCCGACCGCTATGCACCGGGCGGAGCCCCGGCCAACGTGGCGCTCGGCCTGGGCCGCCTCGGTGACGATGTCGAGTTCCTCACCGATGTCGGTGATGACTTCCACGGCGGATTCCTTCTCGCCCACCTGCGGGAGTCCCAGGTCGACGTTCTCACTTCCCCGCGCGGCGCCACATCCACGGCGCTGGCTCGACTCTCAGAGGACGGATCGGCCGAGTACGAATTCCAGCTGCGGTGGGATCCCGATTCATCGCTTCTCGGAAGAAATGCCCATCCCGTCCTGCATTTCGGGTCGATCGCAGCATTCCTGTCACCGGGTTCCGCCGTGATCGATCGGCACCTCGATGATGCCGCGGAGCAGTCAGATCAGCAGAGAGACAGACCTCTCGTCTCCTTCGACCCGAACATCCGGCCGTCGATCATCGGTTCCCACGAGGAGGCCCTGCCGCGGTTCGAAGCTCTCGCCCAGCGTGTCGATGTCCTCAAGCTCAGCGATGTCGATGCCGATTGGCTCTATCCCGACCTCGCCGAAGATGCTCAGATCGATCGTCTGCTCGGACTCGGTCCATCACTGGTGGCGATGACTCGCGGAGGTGACGGTGCGATCCTGGCGACCGCCTCGGCGCGGGTGACAGCAGCTGCGTCTCAGGTCGACGTCACGGACACGATCGGGGCCGGGGACACATTCATGGTCTCCCTCATCCACGACCTGCACGCTCAGGAGGCCGCGTTGTCCGATCTCAGCACGACAGAGCTCACGGGCCTGGGCGAACACGCAGCGGCGCTCGCCGCGATCACGGTCAGTCGCGAAGGCGCCGATCTTCCGTGGGCCGCGGATCTCACGAACTGAGGAATTCGCCGAGCTGTCGCAGGCAGATGTCGTGGCCGTTGCGGTGGCCATCGATCATCCCCTCCCCGACGAAGGACACGACCTGGTCGACGAGTTCGACTCGGGTGCCTGTCGAGGTGGGAATCAGGGCCCAGGTGATGATGGCGGTCGAGAGGATCTCATCGCCTCTTGTGAGAGTCTCAGTGGTCACGATATGACGGTCCGGCACGACCGCGCAGTACTGTCCGGTGGAGACGAATTCCAGCGCTCCGGGTGACCCGCAGCGGGCGCGGATCGCTCCACCCGGGCGGAACTCGTCGACATCGCAGACCATCTCCTCTCCCTCGGGGACTCCCCACTGCACGCGCTGGCCGGTATCGGCGAATGCGTTCCACACCGCGGAGACCGGGTGGTCGAAATCAGCACTGAGACTGATCGTCGCGGTCACGGGCGCGCCCTCCTCACTCACCGAAGAACACCACCTGATTTCCGTCCGGGTCGGTGATCGGCGGGATGCGCTGTCCGCCACCGGGGCTCGGCTCGTCGTGGTCGATGCCGGTCACCCGCAGATGCTCGGCCATCTTGTCGAGGTCGTCCACTGCGATGACCACATTGGAGCTTCCGGCTCGCTGCGGGACCTCCCAGATCTGGAGGCCGAACTTCTCGTCGAAGAGCCATTGGGTCAGCCCCGCCATCGGCTTGTCACCCGGCTGTCGCCCAATGAGCCGGGAATACCATGCGGTCGCCTCCTTCTCGTCGGTGACAGCAATATTGGCCATGAGTCCAGTGATCATGATCGCTCCTTCGGGATCAGCCCTGAGAGTAAGTGATTGCAATATGCAATCACCTAGTACATGGAACCACATCTCGCGGGATCGGACAAGGGAACCGTCGGATCGACCTCACACCGGCCTCGCCTCGATCCCCCGACCATTGGGGCTGGCCGCAACCGAGGTCGACGCCCGGCTCAGCTACCGGGACTCTCAGCTTCCGCAGATCTCGGCCTCGTAGGCGGCCTGCAGTCGCCGTGAGGCCCGTGGTGCATCAGGATTCGGGCGCGGCACGCCGAGGTGGGCCTCCCGAAGTTCGTCCATGAGCTCGGTGACGAGCTGCGGGTCTTCTGCCATGAGCCTGGCTCGGAGCGTCAGCTCCGGAGACGTCTCCCGGTGGGTCATTCCCCACGTTCCGAGGGCGACCATGACCGGCAGAGTCTGGATTCCAGCCTCGGTGAGCGAGTACTTCGCCTTCTGCCCACGAACCGCTTCCGCCTTTGTCAGGAGCCCTTCGTCGACGAGCTTCTTCAGGCGACTGGAGAGCATGTTCGATGCGATGCCCTCGTTGTTGGAGGTGAGCAGCTCCCGGAAGTGCCGGCGATCGCCGAAGATGATGTCGCGCAGGACGATGAGCGACCAGTTGTCTCCGAGAACTTCGACAGCGGCATTGATCGCACATCCTGAGCGCGGCTGTGCGGGCATCGTTCCACCTCCAGTGATTGCACTCTACAACTACTCGATCGTACACTGGGTCCACTTCCCCGGAACCGGCACCACCCAGCCGACTGCAGACATCAGCTAACCATCACATTGGAGTGATCATGGCCAAAGCGTGTGTCAACAATCTCTTCGTCTCTCTTGACGGTTTCGCCGCCGGCGAGTTCGTCACCTTCGACCAGCCGATCGGTGAAGCCCAAGCGCTGTTCTCCTACTTCGACGGCCGCGGCATCGAGGGCGTCCACCATGTCGACGCCCCGGTGACCGCAGACCGTGCCTTGTTCGCCATGTGGGGTCAGGGCATCGGTGCCGAGATCATGGGCAGGAAGAAGTTCGGCCCCCAGACAGGGCAATGGCCCGACGACGGCTGGCGCGGTTGGTGGGGAGAGGAACCGCCATTCAAGACCCCGTGCTTCGTCCTCACTCATCATCCGCGGGAGCCGATGGAGTTCGACAACGGCACGAGCTTCCATTTTGTGGATGCCTCCCCAGCCGACGCACTCGCCGAGGCGACCGCCGCCGCTGACGGCGGCAATGTCCGCATCGGCGGCGGTCCTTCGATGGTCAGACAGTTCCTTGCGGCCGGCCTCGTCGATTTCATGCACCTCGTCGTCGTCCCTGTCACCCTCGGCCGGGGAGTCTGGCTCTGGGAGGGCCTCGAGGGACTTGAGAAGGATTTCACGATCGAGAGTCTCACCACCGCCGGCGGTCTGACCCATCAATTGTGGAATCGCCGAGGCTGATCTGCCCGAGGACTCAGGGGTCCGGTCCCTGCCGGTGCGGCAATGCCGATGGCCCGCCGTTGCCAATCGGAACGGCGGGCCATCGGGTCAGTGGGCCGCTCGGAGCCGGGTGACGGCTCGGAGCGGTCGGACTCAGGTCAGCGGATCGCCTCGGCGATGGGGGTCTGCCCGTCGTAGAAGTTCACGGTCTCGCGCACCGCAGCGGACTCGGCGATGACGTGGGTGATGACGTCGGCGACGAGGTCGCGTGAGGTCACCCGCACATCGTCGGCCGGCGTCTGCCCATCGACGTCACCGCTCGAATCGGCGATGAGGACCTTCCCGCTGGAGGGCTCGAGGGTCAGACCGCCGGGTCCGAGGATCGTGAAGTCCAACGAGCTGGCTCGCAGGTGCTCATCGGCACCGTGCTTGGCCTGCACGTAGGGGTAGAACGAGCTCTCCGGGTCGACGCGGTCCGAGTCGACGGAGGCGCTGGCGTAGGAGACCATGACGAAGCGTTTGACCCCGGCCTGTTCGGCGGCGTCGATGGATCGCTTGGCTGATTCGAGGTCGACGGCCCTCGTCCGCTCCGGGCTGCCGCCGCCGGCTCCGGCGGAGAACACGACAGCCTGGGCTCCTGCGAACAGGTCGGCGAGCACCTGGGTGTCGGCGGTTTCGATGTCGAGGACGACCGGGTTGGCCCCAGCGGCTTCGACATCGGATGACTGGTCGGGGTTGCGGATCACCGAGTCTACGGCGAAGCCTGCGGCCTTGAGCTTGGGCGCGGCCAGAAGTGCGATCTTTCCATGGCCGCCGAGTATGACGACACGAGCTGAATCAGACATATCTTCCTCTGCTGTTGGTGATAGTCGTATCACGCACAGCGATGATTCGGCCGCGATTATTCCCGTCGCCAGAACTCACCATGCGAAGAGCCGAGACTTCAGCGCCGGAAGAGCCGTGAGAAGAGCCCCTTCCGAGCAGGCTCGGCACCTTCGGCCGGTGCAGGTTCACCATCGCTGCCGACCAACCCGGCCGAGGCTCGCGTGTAGGCGGTGCCGGCGAGGGCGAAGAGGTCGGTGTCCGCATCCATACCTGCCACCGCGGGCAGCAGTTGGATGAGCAGGTCCCCGTCGATCTCGACAGCTCCGGCGTCCGTGCCGTCTCGATCGACGGCGCCGTCAGCGCTCGCGTCCGCGCTTTCGTCCTCATCAGGTTCGGCGGGGAAGACGAAGTCCGATTCGCCTGGGACTGCCTGACCCTCGTCGATCCTGATCTCGCCGTCGTCCTCACACAGGTGCCGCACCACATGACCGTCGTCGACGATGAGGAAGTCGCTGAATCCCACACTCGACACGACGGCCGCGGACACGATCCGTCCCGGCAGGGTGATTGCCTCGTCGTCGATCGCTTCGGCGAGCGCATCGGATCCATCGACGATGATCGTGCAACCGTCGGCTCTGACCACGCAGGCACGGTCTTCGGCCGGGGTCAGCAGGACCGCCTCGGCGGTCAGCTCTTCCACTGTGGACTGCAGGTCGATCCCAGCGAGGTCGGCGTCGGTCAGCGTCGTATCGGCGATGAGAATGTTGGCATTGAGACCCATGGAATCGAGCGTATCGACCACGACCGCGCGGCGGCGCCGGGCCGATCGGATTGTGTCCGAATGCTCAGGTTGGTCACGGTGCCCGGTACTCTGATGCTTATGCCCGAGGACTATTCGCCTGCCGCCGTCGTGCGTCGGCTCGACCGTGGACAGCAGGTCGTCATCCCTTCCTCGAATCGTTCAGTCGTCTTCGTTCTGCTCCTCGCGCTCGTCATCGGTATCGGCCTGCTCGCTTTCTTCCTCTTCATCGTCACTGACACGATCCAAGACGGACGCAGCCCGTGGCTGATCATCATCAACCTGCGCATGTGGGCGTTGGTCATCGGCATCGTCGGGTGCCTCGTCGTCGCACCGATCGGTCTGTTCGTGCGAATGCGCAGGCGCGAAGCCCTCGTCCTCTCCCCCGTCGGCGTCGCGTTGGCACGGCGCGATCAGGTACTGCCCGGCACGCTGCTGCCGTGGCAGAATATCGAAGCGATCGTGTTCGAAAAGGCGGCACGCCGTGGCCCCAGGGCCGCGGCGTATATCCTCACCGAGGAGGCGACCCGTCGACGACTCGGGCGCGGGCATCATCCGCGGTTACTCGTCAGGAATGGTTTTGTCCTCAGTCCCCGTCGACTCTTCCCGGTCCTGAAAGCCGCACATGCCCGTTTCGCACCGCGCCTTCATGGCCCCCGATAGGCCCGCACATGCGGGTGCCTTACCGTTGACATCATGATCCGACTCCTCCTCGCCCGAACCATCTGGACGTTCAGCAAGTGGAAGCTCGTCACCGAGCCCGCCCCGAATCGTCCGACGATCCTCATCGGGGCACCCCACACCTCCAATTGGGACTTCGTCGTGATGCTCGCGATCGCGTGGCGCCTTCGTGTCGATGTCCATTGGCTGGGCAAGCATTCCCTCTTCACCGGATGGCGTGGGCCGATCATGCGCGGACTCGGCGGGATACCCGTCGACCGGTCGGCTCCGGCCAAGATCGTCGACGAGGTCGTCGGCCGCATGCGTGAAGGGGAGGTCTTCGCTCTCGTCATCACTCCAGACGGAACCCGCGGTGGGCACACTCACTGGAAATCGGGGTTCCATCGCATCGCCCGTCAGACGGGCCTTCCTGTCACCTTGGGCTACGTGGACTCGGCCACTCACACCACAGGCCTGGGTCCGACCTTGGAGATGACCGATGACCTGGTCAGCGACATGGATCGGATCCGCGAGTTCTATGCCGACAAGCACGGCATCCGGCCGCACCTGCAGATCACGCCGAGGCTGCGCGAAGAAGCCGCCCCCGGTGACGATCGCAAAGGCGAGGCGGGGCAGAGCTGAGATGGACGGTGATCTGCGGGTCCCCGCCGGACCGGGGATCCCTGCCGGGCTGGTCGTCCCCGCCGCCGAACTGTCAGAACAGTTCTCCCGGTCATCGGGACCCGGAGGCCAGCACGTCAACACCTCTGACTCCCGAGTGCAGCTGAGCCTCGACCTGGCTGCGGCGACCTTCCTCACCGAACCTCAGCGCGAGCGGGTGCTCAGCCGGTTGGCACCGCGCCTGTCCGGCACTGTGGTCACCGTGACCTCGGAGAAGCAGCGGTCGCAGCTGAAGAACCGGCAGGACGCGCGGATGCGGCTGGCGCAGCTGTTGCGGGAGGCGTTGGCTCCGCCGGTGCAGAGGCGAGCCACGAAGCCGTCCCGAAATTCCCGGCGCCGCAGAGTGCGCTCCGAACAGCGGCGGTCGGAGATCAAACGCAACCGCCGCCGGCCCCGTCTCGACTGATCCCCGGTGGTGACAGAGATGGTCGCGAAGAGCACAATGGGCGACATGAACAGCATTGAGATTCTCACCGACCTGTCTCAGCGCCCCCTCCAAGCGGCGCAGGCGCTGCCCGACCTCTCCCCCGAGGAACTCAACAGCCACCTCGGCGGGCATCCGAACTCTATCGCCTGGCTGCTGTGGCACAGCGGCCGCGAGATCGACGTGCAGCTTTCGGACCTCACCGGCCGTCCTCAGCGGTGGGAGGACTTCCGCGACCGTTTCGACCTCGGCGAGATCGGGGATGGGTTCGGGCTCGGGCACACCCCGGAACAGGCAGCCGAGATCCGCGTCGACGATCAGCAGCTGCTCGTCGCCTATCTCAACGCTACATTGAACGCGTTCACCGAGTACCTGGAGACGCTGTCGGAGGACGACTTCGACGAGATCATCGATGAGAACTGGACGCCGGCAGTCACTCGCGGCGTCCGCATGGTCTCGATCATCGATGATGCGATTCAGCACGTCGCGCAGGCGGCGTTCATCGCCGGCGCTCCGGCCTGACCTCCGACGTCGGCTGTCCTGATCTCCAACGCCGCGCCGGCCTGTTCTCCAACGCCGATCAGGGGCGGCTGAAGTCCCTGACCTCGCCGAGGCTGTCCATCCCGGCCGCTCGATAGGTGGCGACGGCGGCGGTGTTCGATGACGGGGTGGCCACGTTGACACTCGACGCTCCCATCGACCGCAGTGCGCTTGCAGCACCGAGCGCCATTTCCGTGCCATACCCGTGGCCGCGGTGGTCACCATGAACTCCGAGAGGTTCGATGATGCCGGGGCGACCGTGTCCAGCGGACCAGACGGTGGTGGCGCCGACGGCAGCACCGTCCGTGGAATAGCCGACGAGACACCGAGCCTGTTGGTAGGCGTGTCCTGCAGCCATCAGCTGCCATCGCTCAGCGGTCAGTGATGCGCCGGGGAATGCGGCGGATTCGACGCTGACCCGGTCAGCGATGCCATCCGCTTCGACAGTCTCGAACCTCAACGAGGTCGGCGGGACAGAATCTGACAGTGCGCGGTGCAGGACGGTCCAGGGTTCGTCGGGTGTCCATCGCGCCTGGGTGAGGGTGTGCTGCAACTCGGCCCCGAAGCGAGCCTCGACGATTCCTGTCCCCGGTGGGAGGAGATCGGACAGCGTGGTCTCGAGATCCGTCACGACCGCCTCGGCGAGGGTTTCATCCGAGGCATGGTCAGGCGAGATCGCCATACGGATGAGTTCGGATTCGTCGAGGAATCCGACGGCTGCGATCTCGCCGTCGCGCGTCCACACCCGCAGTCCCGAGGCGAGCGCTTGCGAGCCGAAGCGCTGATACCAACCGAGGTCGCCTGGATGGACTTGGACGGGCAGCCCCTCGCGCTGCCAGGACGCGACAGCATCGATGATGTTCGACAGGTCCTCGGCAGACGGAATCATCATGGTGGGTCAGCCTCGATCTTTAACCTGCGACGACGCGGGTTGCGAAACCAACAATCTCCGCTTCCGCCTCGGCGCGAGTCGTCGATTCGTTGTGGACTTCGTGCCGGACTCCTGAGAAGACTCGTGTGCGCACGTCGGCGTGACCGGTCTCGCGCAGCCTGTTGGCCACGTGGTAAGCGCCTTCGCCGTAGTTCGCAACCGGATCCTGGTCACCCGCGAGGATGAGCACCGGCAGATCGTTTGAGATCGTCGCATACCAGGAATCGGCATTGGCTTCGTCGTAGATGTCGACGAATCCCTGCAGGAATCGCGCACTCATCGGGGCACCGAAGTTGTTGAACGGGTCACGGCCGTGATCGGCGACGACCGCTTCGTCGAGGGCAACCCATGCGGTGGGTCCTGCATCGGGACCACAGCGGTCGAGGAACCCGTCGAAGAGCTGTCCCACCAGATGGTCTGCGGCAGGTTCCGCACGATGGTCGCCAGCGGCCGCCTCGGCGAGTTCAGCGCGGTCAATGGTCTGTTCGATTCCCATCATCTGCGCGGCGATTCCGCACAGCGCCAGCCCGGTGAGTTCGGTTTCAGGGCGGGATGCCATGGACCGGGCGATCATCGACCCCCAGCTGTGGCCGAAGACGATATAGGGCAGTCCGGGCAGGATCTCACGCGCCTTCGCCTGCAGAGTCAGCTCGTCGTCGACGACGACGCGCGCGGCCTCGTCTCCAGCGTCGGCCCAGACGCCCGACTCCATGGCAGTGCGCCCGTGCCCTGCGTGGTCACTGGCGACGACGGCGAAGCCGGCATCGAGCAAGGTGCTGATGAGGTGGAGGTAGCGGCGGGAATGTTCGCCGAGGCCGTGGATGATCTGCACGATGCCGTTTGGCGCCGTCGTGGGAGTGTGGAGCCACGCGTTGATCGTGTCGCGATCGTTGCTCGAGGGGAACGTGATTTCATGCAGGGCCAAGGCCGGACTCCTTTGTCATTTTCGCTGCCGGCCCCGTGATTTCGGTGCGGGCAGAACAATCGCTGAGATGCAGATGATGCAGATACTGTACCGCGGATCTCAGGCATCGACTCCGTGCAGACGGGCGTGCAGATTCCGCACCTGGGTGCTCAATTCCGGATCGGGTCCGGCGACTTCGATTCCCGGGGCGACGTCCTGAACGGGCAGCGGCAGCACGGGACCGGGGGCCAGACCCCAGTCCTTGTGCCAGGCGCTCAGCTGCTGGCTGCTGCTGGCGTAGACGATGCGGCCGAGGCCCACCCACGCGTGCGCCGCTGAGCACATCGGGCAGTGTTCGCCGGAGGTGAAGACGACGGTTTCGGCTCGCTGCTGGGGTGTGAGATGGTCGGCTGCCCAGCGAGCGATTTCGAATTCGGGGTGACGGGTGTGGTCGCCGCCGGCCACCCGGTTGCGGTCGGCGAAGAGTTCACGACCGTCGGCGTCGACGAGCACGGACCCGAATGGTTCGTCTCCGGCATCAAGGGCTTCGCGAGCCAGGTCGACGCACCGGGTGAGGAATCTGCGGTCATCATCATTGAGATCAGTTTGAGGTTCCATGCTCCTCATCCAATCACAGCGGGCATATCCTTGATCCATGCCGTTCGAAGCCGTGTCATTCACCGAGGTCTCCACCGAAGGTCTCGAGTCCTCCCCCGTCGCCGAGGCGCTGGCGGGCCTACGTGCCAACGAGGCACGGTACTTCTCCGATAAGTACAAGCACACGTTCACCGTGGCCCCGGCTGCTGAAGCACAGGACGTTCTGGACTGGGTCGAGGAGATCCTCGTGTCCGAACGCGAGATCGTTCCGACCTCGCCCGCGCTCGAAATCAGCATCAACGATATCGACGGCATCTACTGGGTGCACGTCTTATATCAGTCCGGTCTGGCGATCAACGTACTGTGGACCCTGGCCGACGATGGCAAGCGCGCCGTCGGTTTCAAACTCTCGGAGGGCATGGACGTGCCGCCCGAACTGTCGGCGTTCAAGTTCGCCCGTCCGAAGTCGAAACTGGCCGGGGAGATCCGGGGATCTTTCTTCAAGATCAAGGGAGACCCCCTCCCGTAGCATCACGCCACGCAATAGCTGAAGCCGCGAGCGACCCTTTGGCAGGTGGTCGTTCGCGGCCTCAGCTCATCGGGTTCAGTCCTTTTCAGGTTCAGTCTCTGAGGAGGTACTTCAGGGTTTCGACCACCTGATCGGTCGTCTGGCACCAGGCTTGGGCTTCAGCGTCGACCTCTTTGAGCGGATGAATGATGTCGGCATCGTGGAGGGTCACATAGGGTGTGCCGAGTGCTGCGCAGTAGCCGGCGTCGAAGGCGGCGTTCCACTGCTTGTACTTGTCGCCGAAGCGCACGACGACCATATCGGCCTTTGCGATCAGGGTGCGGGTGCGGATGGCATTGACCTTTGACGACTGGTGGTCGCGCCAGAAGGAGCTGTCGTTCTCGCCGAGGTGGTCACCGGCGGCATCGCTGGCGGGATGGTCCGTCACCGGGGCGGTGAAATCGATATCCAGGCCGGCCGCCTCGGCGCCGCGCTTGATCTCATCGCGCCACTCGGTGTGGATCTCACCGGACAGGTAGACAGAGAAACTCATGTCGATCACTCCTCAAACTTACGGCAGATGGGACTGCTTTCCCTTCAAGCACCACCATAGCCAATCGGAACTCAGACGCTCAGCGCTGACCGCGCGGCCGAGCCCCGGACACAGACTTCGCACGAAGTGACGGCTGCGGGCTCAGCCCCGGCGATCGTCACCGTCAGGAGGTTGCCGTCCTGACGATCTCGGCGATGCGCTTCTCGGCGACCTCGTCAATAGTCTCGAAGTACCATGCGGCGGGCATCAGCGATCCGTCGGAACCACCGGCTGGGGTGAGTTCGACCTTTTCCGTGAGGGCCAGGTTGACCCGCTCGTCATTGCGCAGTGTCACCAGTGCAGGAGTGCTCGCGAACAGAGCATAGGCCGGCATGCCGTACCAGATCCGCGGCTTGAGACTGGGGCGACGGTCACGATGATCTCGTGCGCTCGCTGCATGAGCGATCGTTCCGGTTCGTCCATCTTCGTGATTTTGTCGGTCACCTGGGACAGGTTCTTCTTATCTTTGGTCGTCATATCATGTCCTTACGTCAGCCGGTGTGTCGCACCGGCGGTTGAAGACGGCGCAAGAATGCGCCGCACCCCATCTGGACATGTTCCGGGCAGACCGGAGCTCTCCGCAATGATTCAGGCTTAGGTACCTGGAAGTGCTGGCAACCGTACGTGCTGCCGGTTTCCACGATACTTGCATCCACGCCTCCCCACCAGGACAGCCGAGATCCACAACAGACGTGTGGCTAGCGAAGTTGCTCGGATAAGTAGGCCTCCGCGATGCTCAGGTGTCCCTGGCTGCCGATTGAGTTCTTCGCCTTCTGCGTGTACGCATGATTGGCGAGGGGAACTTTTACGGTCTTGACGTCGACTCCGCGGCTTCGGGCCGATTCGGCCCATGAAAGCTGGTCGGTTGGGGTGATCACGTCATCGCGCATCGCTGTCATCATAAGCATCGGCGGCGCGGGTGCTTTCAGATGCGTGACGGAATCGGCCACTGAGTAGCGGTCCGGATATTCCTTTGGTGTGCCACCCGTGTAGCTGGTCGCGAATAGGCGCGTGCCGGATCCCGCACCTGGCCCGGTGGGGGCGTTCTCGTAGAGACCTGTCACGTCGAATGCGGGGTAGTCGGCAATGACCGCCGCCGGAACCGGAACCTTCCCACCGCAGGACGATTCGGCGTCACCTTGCGCTGCGGCACCGGCGGTATTGGCGACCATGTTGCTGCCCGAACTCTCGCCCCAGAACGCAAGGCGATCGGTATCTGCACCGATCGTGTCTGCGTGGGTCTGAATCCAGCTTGCCGCACAGGCCACCTGCGACGGTGCGCTCTGCCAGGTTGCGTTATCCAGGGTGGCGAGTTCGTATTCGACCGATACGACCAGGTAGCCGTGATCAGCGAGTTCACGGAGTTCTGAACTCGCTGCGTTCGGGTCGCCTGCGATCCAACCGCCTCCGTGGACGTACATGATCGTCGGGGCTGAACCCTTCGCTCTCTCAGGTTCGTAGATCGATACGGAGAGGTCATCGCCTGAGCTGGATTTGTCGTACACTTCCTTGCGATCAGGCGATGCCGAGTCGATCGCCGAGAGCCCGAACGTCGCAGTGAACAAGTTCACCGAACCACCGGCCGAGGTGATGGCGACGAGGAGCACAATGACGACCGCCAGATTCGCGATCGTGCTCACCACTCCGAATCCTGTCATTGCAGCTCCGGTCCATCGACGGCCTCGGCGCAGCCAGACGATTCCGAACCCAAGCACAATCGCTCCGACCACAGTTGCCATCGGCGCAATCGTCGGCGCAAACCGGGCCGCAGCGGAACTGACCGGGCCAAGCCCGGGAATGAGCGATGCCAGGCCGTTGACGACAGCGATCGCACCGAACACGAGCGCGAGGAGGACGCCCGTTGCCCGAACTGTATTGGCCGCGCGTTGGGGCACCGCGGGCTGTGACGAACGCTTGCTGACTGTCACCTTCGGTCCTCGCTTTCCGACCTGTCGGGTTGAGATTCCCGCTGCAGCAGATCTCATCGTGGCGGTCACCTCCTGACGCCAGGGGCCACTTTAACGCAGTCCGATTCTCACAACCCAGATGAATCGGCCTGCGCCCACGGCCGTGGGAGGGCAGCCGAGGTCAGCAGAGAATCCCTGCACTGAGTCAGCCTCATCGATGTCGCGAGGCTAGTCGGGCACGCTGGACGATCGGCAGATCCCACCGAGCTGGAATGCTGTTCGGCGGTCATTGTCGGCTCGAGGCGGTCGGCCCCCGTGTTTGAGGACGAGAGCATTGTCGCGGGCAAGTGATTGGAAGTCTTCTGCTGTGAAGTCGGGGACCAATACGCCGGCGTCGTGCCCCTGAGCGACAAGGCTGTCGTGGAATTCCGTTCCGGTTTGGCACAGGGCCAGCAACTGCTCGGAGCCGCGATACTCCTGGAGGAGAACCCCTGCCGGACGCGGACTCCTTGATCGGCCAAATGGGTCGCACGCGAGGGATCGCGGACACTGACGCCGATCTGCCAAGGCGGAATCCGCTTCAGAAGACGGTCGAACCATTTGAGGGCCCGATCGACCTGACGCTGCCCGAGCCGGTCACCCTCGCGGACTTCGCCGCTTCCGCGTCCGAAATCGGCGGACGCCGAATCGAGCGCGTGGTCGTGGACGACGAAAAATGGGTGGCCGACGCCGACACGGTCACCGTCCACTAGACGTCGAATCTGAGTTTCACCCATGAGACGTCCGACGAGGGTGCCGCTTCAACGTCGGAGTGAAATCCCATCGCTTCCAGCTCTCGAGCCCTGACGCATTCGGCCAGGGCCGGAGTCAGACGTGGCCTCGCTGCCTCGACTAGGTCGGCGGCAGCTGAGGCTACAGGACTCATCGCCTCGCGGATGCCGCGATCTGCAACCCCAGAGAGCACGGCCCCTGCACCGAGGTGGTCTTCAAGCGAGGGGCGCGGCGAGTCGTCGGCCTGCCACCACTCACCAGCTGCCATACCCGCCACCGATCCCGCACGCACTGTTCGATCCGCGCCTTGACGTGGAGACCAAGCGAAGACTAGCCGTACGGCTATTCGAAAACCCACTCGCCGGAACCATCGAGTTCTCTCGGTTGAACATCGGCCGGAACTCGGTCAGATCAGCTGACGCGGGATCCTGACGGGCGACGACATCGATCGTGCGAGGCGTCATCAGTTGATCTTCCACCGCGGATCGACTAGCCCGACTCCGGTGCTCCTCAAACATGCCACAGCAGAGCGTCTGCCGCACAGCGGCGTCGGCGGCCTTTGCCGAGGGAGCGCTGACGAACTGACGATCTCGTGGGTCGAGGGAACCGCCTCGGCGCTGCCCTCGGTCAAGGCCGGTCGAGCAGCGCAATGCCGAAACCGCCGACGACGGCCCGCACTTCGTCGAGGTAGCGCTGCGCCTGTTCGGTCAGCGGGATCCCGGAATGACCGATCCAGCCGATCTCGATGCGTTCCTCGACCTCGAGTGGAATCGCGACAATGGCCGGATCGAGATCGTCGCTGATGATGCCCGTCGAGATGGTGTAGCCGTCGAGTCCGATCATCAGGTTGAAGATGGTCGCACGGTCAGAAACCCGGATCTCCTGCTTGCTCGACAGGGTGGAGAGAATCTCCTCGGCGAAGGAGAACGAGTTGTTCGCCCCCTGGTCGAAAGTGAGCCGCGGCAGGGCGGCGAGATCGTCAAGGGTGACGCGGCGGCGGGAGGCAAGCGGGTTCGTACGAGAGATGAAGATGTGCGGAGAGGCGAGGAAAAGCGGGTGGAACGCAAGCCCGGAGTCTCGCAGCAGTTTGTCGATGACCTTCCTGTTGAAATCGTTGCGGTAGAGGATGCCGAGCTCACTGCGGAGCGTGCGAACGTCTTCGATGATGTCCCAGGTACGCGTCTCTCGCAGTGAGAACTCGTACTCGGCAGCATCGCTGGCCTTGACCATCCGAACGAAAGCATCGACGACGAACGAGTAGTGCTGCGCCGAGACTCCGAGCAGACGCCGTGACGGTGGGCGCCCTAAGTAGTGCTGTTCGAGCAGTTCCACCTGTTCGACGACCTGCCGGGCATAGCCGAGGAACTCCACACCGTCGTCAGTCAAAGTCACCCCGCGGGCGGATCGGATGAGCAGAGCGCGATCCACACGGGTCTCCAGGTCCTTCATCGCGGCAGACATGGTCGGCTGGGAGACATAGAGGAGATCGGCTGCGGCGGTGAACGACCCCTCCGAGGCGACCTCGATGAAGTACTGGAGTTGCAGCAGCGTGATGTTCTTCAGACCTCGAGACATAGTCTAAGGCTATAGGAATCCATAGTTCCCCCGAGTTACCCGATGACCGCCGGGGACGGGCAGGATGGATCACAGATATGCAAACGACCGCAACCGGCCGAACACCCACCGAATTGGACGTCCATGACACCTGAGTTCTCATTCAGCATCACCACGACTCGATTCGACGAGGACTACTCGCCATCGGAGAGCACCCGAGCGACGACGAACTTCGCCAACCTCGCCAGGGGCGAGGACCGTCGGCAGAACCTCCGCACTGCTCTGAGCATCATCCATCGCCGCTTCAACGAACTCGCGTCCTGGGACAATCCCGACCGGGATCGCTATGTCCTCGAACTCGACATCGTCTCCGGAGGACTTCACTTCACCACTGGCGGCCGGGAACAGGAGTTCCCCCTGCTCGAAGTCCTGGATATCCAGATCATCGACAGACAGACCGGAAAACGTCACCCCGGGATCGTGGGGAACAATTTCTCGTCCTTCGTCCGCGATTTCGATTTCAGCGTGCGGCTGCCGGCTGCCAATGAGGCCGCAACCGAGTTCACGGTCCCCGATGACTTCGGTGATCTGCATGGCAAACTATTCCAACACTTCCTCGATTCTGCCGCCTATCGGGAACGGTTCCAGACGGCACCCGTGATCTGCATCAGCGTGTCCACAAGCAAGTCGTATCGTCGGACCGAGCATCACCACCCGATTCTCGGGTTCGAATACCAGCAGGACGATTATTCACTGACCGATGACTACTTCGCGAAGATGGGACTCCAGGTGAGGTATTTCATGCCGCCGGGCAGCGTCGCACCGCTGGCCTTCTATCATCGCGGCGACCTCCTCGGCGACTATTCCGATCTGGCGCTCATCGGCACGATCAGCACGATGGAGACTTTCCAGAAGATCTATCGGCCCGAGATCTACAACGCGAATACCGCCGCCGGAGAGATCTACTGGCCGACGCTGGACCGCCACGACTTCTCGGAGATGCCCGTCACATATGATCGCGTCGAACGCAACCAGCTCGGAATCAGACAGGGAAAGTTCACGGAGAAGTTCTTCGTCAACCCGCACCGAGAGATGCTCGAGCAGTGGGCTTCCGACCGACCCGTCCCAGTCGCATGACCGCAGGAGAAGAAACGATGACGCAGCCGCTGTTGCCCACCTCAATCGTCGGCAGTCTGCCGAAGCCGTCCTGGCTCGCGCAGCCCGAAACCCTCTGGTCCCCCTGGAGCCTGCAGGGCGATGCCTTGGTCGAGGGCAAGCGCGATGCCCTGCGCATCTCAACTCATGAGCAGTCCAACCGCGGCATCGACATCGTCAGCGACGGAGAGCAGACCCGCCAACACTTCGTGACGACGTTCATCGAGCATCTCAGCGGAGTCGATTTCGAGAAGCGCAAGACGGTTCGGATCCGCGATCGCTACGACGCAAGCGTACCCACAGTCGTCAGCGCCGTGAGCCGTGAGAAACCGGTCTTCGTCGACGATGCGAAGTTCCTCCGCCAGCAGACCGATCAGCCGATCAAGTGGGCGCTGCCGGGTCCGATGACGATGATCGACACACTTTATGACGACCACTACAAGAGCCGCGAGAAGCTGGCCTGGGAATTCGCCACGGTCCTCAATCAGGAGGCAAAGGACCTGGAGGCGGCGGGAGTGGATATCATCCAGTTCGACGAGCCCGCATTCAATGTCTTCTTCGAGGAGATGAAAGACTGGGGAGTCGCCGCGCTCGAACGAGCCGCGGAAGGTCTGCGGGCCGAGACCGCAGTGCATATCTGCTACGGCTATGGGATCAAGGCGAACAACGACTGGAAAACGACCCTCGGGTCCGAGTGGCGCCAGTACGAGGAATCCTTCCCCCTCCTACAGCGCTCGAGCCTCGACATCGTCTCGCTCGAATGCCACAACTCCCATGTCCCGATGGACCTCATCGAACTGATCCGCGGCAAGAAGGTCATGCTCGGCGCCATCGACGTGGCAAATGAGACCATCGAGACACCGGAGGAGGTCGCCGCCACTTTGCGCAAGGCACTGAATTTCGCCGACGCGGACAAGCTCATTCCGAGCACGAACTGCGGCATGGCCCCCTTCGCGCGCGACGTCTCCCTCGCGAAGATGAGCGCCTTGAGTGCGGGAACAGCGATCGTCCGCGAGGAGCTGGTTTCGTCAGGGGTCTGACCGCCGCCGCACTCCATCCGCACATGTCCCGAGCCGTCGGGCCTCTGGGCAATGATTCGGGCGTTCTGAGCCCGGGAAGCACAGTGACAGCTCGAGCTGTCGTTGCCACAGTGCCCCAGCCTCTGCCGCGGACGCCGGGCAGAACGGAGAGCGCCCACCTATTAACGCTTGCCTCAGACGTTGAAGCGGAACCTTCGGCAGACCGGATTCCACGACGAGTCGAACGGCTGTGCGATTACGAGAGGTGTGATCGCAGAGATCCTGTCGCGCAGCGTCCGCCGCTCACGACGCAGCTAGTCGATGCGTCGCGGCGGCATTCCGATCGACATGGCGAGCTTGTTCTGCGTGATCCCGAACCCCTCGATGAAGTTCCTCCATCAGGATCTCTCCCGAGTGGATGGGCTCGATCAGATCGCCCTCAGCGTTAGTAGACGAGCTCGACATTGTCTGTAGTTCCATCTCTCCAGACGAAGCAGAGCCGCCACTGCGCGATCAATGCGCTTGTCGTAACTGCTCAGACCCGATGCGGAAGTCGCAGTCGATGCCACCCGCCCCGAATCCGACTTCCTCGAGCAGCTCTCGATCAAGCGCCTCCGCCAAGGTCTCACCCGCCTCGACCCCACCGGAGGGCAGCTCCTCGATCCCGGGGAAGAATTCATCGAGATCGTTGTGCCGGACGATGAGCACGGCTCCGCGATGGTGCACCACGGCCCCGACGACAAACCTCTCGACCTCGTCGGCTTGTGCCTCAACTCGCAATGCCTCCGGCAGCACGATCACGCGACCGCGAGAGGCGTGATCGTCGCGACCTGGTCGCGTAGCCCTCGCCGCTCGATCCGCAGCTCGTAGTGAGATTGCAGGTTCATCCAGAACTCCTCGGACGTCCCGAAGTAGCGCGCCAGACGGATCGCCGTATCAGCGGTGATCCCCCGTTTGCCGTGCACGATCTCGTTGATGCGCCGCGGCGGCACTCCGATCGACACCGCCAGCTTGTTCTGCGTGATCCCGAAGCCCTCGATGAAGTCCTCCATGAGGATCTCTCCAGGGTGGATCGGCTCGATCAGGTCGCCCTCAGTGGTAGTCGACGAGTTCGACATCTTCCGCACCTCCATCTCTCCAGACGAAGCAGAAACGCCACTGCGCGTTCACGCGGATGCTGTGCTGGCCGCGACGATCGCCGACGAGACGCTCCAGGTGGTACCCGGGCGGGATCCGGAGGTCCTCGACGTCCCTCGCGGCATGAATCAGCTCGAGCTTTCGCAGAGTCGCTCGCTGCACGGTCCGGCGTTCGCGCCAGGGGTTGAACAGGACGCGACTACACGTTGAAGCGGAACTCCACCACGTTCCGTAGCCGAATAACCTTTGGTCACGGCGACTCGCGCGGTGGCGAGCGTACGCCGCTCATGATGCGGCATTACACGCCTATCCTGGGCAAGAGGGAGACCACAGGCGCGTGAGGAGGCTCGAGGGAATGTCATCGAGCCCGTCGCAGGGGCGCCGACCTGGACTGCACCCTGCGTTGTCCACGCGTCAGGGGTTCGCGTTGCTTGAAAAGGCCGAGTCAGTGCGCAACCTCCTGCGCGACTCCGTGGAGGCGATCCGGAGCCTTCGCGTCGTCTCCCTGCACGGCGATGGCGTATTCACTCTGGGTAGCATCGGCGTGGAGAAGGCCATGAAGGTCATGCTCGGCTGCAACGAGGTCGAGGCGTCGGGTCTATGGCCTTCCAAGAAGAGGCTGAAGGACGACTGGGGCCATGACATCCAGACGTTAAGTCAGCTGCTCGACACGGCGATCGAACGCGGCCTGGCAAGGACCACTCACACCGGGTACGCGGAGACTCTCGCTACTCGGATCAGCGAGAGCACCGCGCTCCCGCTCCTCTTCGCGACTTTCGCTCGATACGGGAAGTCGGGGCGCTTTCACCACTTGGACGTCCTCGCGACCAACGAGCCCGGCTCGGACGATCCACCGTCCGAGTACTGGGGGCGGGTCGAGTTCCACGTTAGGACGACAGAGCCAGAGTTCGCCGATATCCCCTACGGAGACAACCAGGCGCTGGACGAGTACGAGGCCAGGCTGCGGGGCTACATCGCCGACGAGCTGGAGGCCTGGTGGTTTTGCGTCCACCGCCTCGGCGTCCAGGGCTGCTTCGGTGACCTGGGCAAGAAGATCGGCTGGGAGATCAGGGAGCCAGGGCGTCCCGAACCGCCAATCGTGAGGAGCTAGTCCGACATCACGTCCCCCGGGGTAATCGCAGACGACTGCTAGTAGCACGCCGGCAGCCCAAGTGGACGCCGGGCTTCCTTCGTGCCTGGCGCTTCATAAACTGGCCGCATGGAGAAGGTGCCCGAACATCCGCTCGACGAGGAGGCGATGGACGTTGCCGAGTCCGAGCACGGCTTCGCCCTCGGCTCCCTCGACTTCGGAGGCCTATCGCCCACGGACTTCGAAGAGTTCTGCTTCGACCTCATGGCCAAGAGTGGCTTCTCCAATGTGGACTGGAGGAAGGGGACTCCGCTCGCCGCATCGCCTTCCGACCGTGGCCGAGATATCGTCGCTCGCCGGTCAATGGAGGACCTTGACGGGCACGAGTACGAGGAGCGCTGGTTCGTCGATTGCAAGCACTACAAGCGCGGCGTTCCTCCGGACGCGCTTCAGGGAGCCATCACCTGGGCCAGTGCTGAGCGTCCGTCAGTGCTCCTCTTCATTGCGTCTGGCTATCTCACCAACGGGGCTAAGGATTGGATTGCGGACTACCTGCGCACAAACAACCCGCCCTTCCGGATCCGCATCTGGGAGAAGCCGCAGCTCCTTCGGCTTGTTGAGCAGAACCTAGATCTAGCTTTCAAGCACGATGTAGGGACGAGCACGCTGCGACGGGTGTCAGAGATTCTAAAGGCCGAGTCAACGCTCATGGATCGACTCTGGTATGGGCGCAAACCAGCGGACGAGGACTCGGATCTCTACGATTGGCCCGATGACATCAAGTCTGGAAGGCTCGCAGCAAAGCGCCGAGTCGAGGAGCAGTACGGCGTGGAAGAGCTGGCGAAGGATGTGGAATCGGACTGGGCGTGGGGCTACCTCTCAGGGCGAATCTCCGCTGTTCGCTGGGTGCTAGGGGACGATTGGCACAGCCTCGACAGTTGACGGATCTAGCTGTACTGACCGGGGACGTTGGTCAATCGGGAGATGGGCGGCTGGTAGTCGCAGGCCGTGTGCGGCCGGTGGTGGTTGTACTGGTGGAGCCAGTCAGTGAGTGCGTCGCGACGCTCCTGCTCACTGGTGTAGCAGCGAGCGTAAGCCCATCCGTCGGCCATTGTGCGATGGAAGCGTTCGACCTTGCCGTTGGTTTGCGGCCGGTAGGGGCGGGTCCACTTCGGGGTGATGGACAGCGCCTCGCAGGTGCCGCGCCACAGGTGCGAGCGGTAGGCACCGCCATTGTCTGATAAGACTCGTTCGACAGTGACGCCACGATCGGTGAACCACTCGACCGCACGGTGCAGCACAGCGACCGCAGTGGTGGCGGTCTCGTCGTCGTGGGCCTCGGAGTACGCCACTCGTGAGTGATCGTCGATCACGGTGTGGATGAAGGCGTACCCGAGCTTGGGATCGCGCCACTTGTTCTTCGGCTTGTCGGGGGTGGCGGAACGGTTCTTCTCTCCTTGGCGGCGGCCCACGTAGCGCCAGCCACCGCCATCGGGGATGTTCCCGAACTTCTTCACGTCTACATGGACGAGGGAGCCAGGGTAGCGGTGTTCGTACCGGCGAACTAGCTCGCCAGTGGCGCGGTCGAGGTAAGCAAGTCGGTTCAATCGAGCCGAGCGCAGGATGCGGTGCACGGTCGATGGAGCGACACCGACGCGCACGGCGAGCTGAACCGGTCCTTCTCGCAGCCTCATTCGCAGGCTGATACAGCGCTTCGTGACCGCGAGCGATGTCTTGGTCGGTGAGTTCTTCGGGCGCGAGGACCTGTCCTGCATGGACTCGCCGGACACATAGCGGTCGACCCAACGCTTCACGGTGGGCCACGACACCTGGAACCGGGCTGCGATCTCGCTGATCGGCCATCCTTCGTCGACGACGAGGCGGGCGACCTTGAGTCGGTGGCGAGGTGTGAGAGCGGCGTTCGCGTGCGTCGTCATCGGACCGGCTCCCACTGGAAGCGCCACCGGCCAACGAGAGCAGCGACAGCGAGTACAACGCACAGAAGAAACACCGGAATGATCATGGCGGCTAGTGGGTCGCCGTCCCACGCGTGTTGAGCGGCTTCGACGAACCAACGGACGGGTGAATACTTAACGATCTGCTGAATCGCCGACGGCATCGCCGCCAATGGCGTAAAGGCTCCGGATGTGAGCATGAGCAGGATCATGAGCACGTTCCCTATGCCCGTAGCGGCAGTGGCGGACGGATAGAGCGCAGCAAGCGCGCAACCCACTGCGAGGAAGGTGCTGAGCCCGATGAGGCACACAGCCAGGACACCTGGGACGTGGCTAGGCATGGGCACCCCGAAAACCCCGATCCCAATCGCCAAAGCGGTGAGCATGCCCGCAATACCTACGACGAAGTGCACGGTGAGGCTCGCTGCGATGAAGGTGGAACGACGCAGCGGCGTAAGACTCAGGCGTCGGAGTGCGCCCGTGTCACGAAGGGTCAGCATCGCCACGGGCACCTGGAGGACCCCGGTCATGGCGAGAACAAGAGAGGCGAAGGCGGGCAGGGTCGCATCGAGGAATCCCCGTCCACCGAACTCCGGTCGCGGATCGTTACCGAAGATCACACCCAAGGCCAGCACCAAAACCGGCGCGAAACCGAAAGAGAAGAACAGGCCTACAGGGTCGCGGCGCTGGGAGCGCCATAGGGCTTTGAGAAGGGCTCGATATGCGTTCATGCCGCCTGCTCCTCGGTGGTGATGTGTCGACCGGTGAGGGCCAGAAAGACGTCTTCAAGGCCGGGAGTCGTCGTGCTCATGCTCGTTACGGTGATGCGGTGTGCCGTCAGTGCAGCAAGGACGCCCTGCAGCCCGTCCGCAGCGCCGCGGATGGTCAGTTCCCGTCGCTCTGTTCGAGCGCTGGTCACGCCAGGAACTCCGGTGAGGTCGAACTCTGCGCTAGGCGACGCCGACAGGATGAGCTTCGCCGTGGTGTCACCGGCATGTTGCTGGATGAGGGAAGTCACTGTGTCCAAAGCAATCAACCGGCCGTGGTCGATGATTGCTACGCGGTCGCATAGCCGTTCGGCCTCCTCCATGTAGTGGGTTGTGAGAACGACCGTTGCACCGCCATCGCGGACGTGCTCGACGGTGTCCCACATGTTTCGACGTGACTGAGGATCGAGAGCGGTGGTGAGCTCGTCCAAGAAAGCGAGCCGGGGGCGGTTGATCAACGCGAGGGCGACGAACACTCGTTGACGCTCCCCACCCGAGAGCCTGTCAACGCGGGCGTTGGCCTTGTCCTTGATCCCCAGATCCGTCAACAGTTCGCGCCAAGGCCGCGGGCGCTCGTAGAAGGCGGAGTAGAGCTCGAGGGCGTCCTGCACAGTGAGGCGAGGTGGCAGGGCCGCGCTTTGCAGCTGGACCCCAATTTGCTGAGCCAACGAGTGCTGGTCCCGCACGGGGTCGAAGCCGAGCACCTCGACGCGCCCAGACGAAGGGCGGTCCAGTCCTTCCATGCAGTTCAACAGGGTCGTCTTACCAGCACCATTCGGGCCCACCACCCCGAAGACCTCTCCTTCACGGACCTCGAAGGAGACGTCTTCGAGGGCAGTGAAGCTGCCGAAGTTGCGGCTGACAGCCGCACAGCTCACGACGTTCTTCATTCCTCATCACCCTCTGAGTCCACGGGGGTCTGATGGCCAGGCATCGCCTGCATGACGATCTGATCGAGCGTCTCCTGGCGCATCAAAGCGATCCCTTGGTTCGCGTCAGCGAGGAGGAGCAGGGTGTCGCCCGGGTGGATGTCGAAGAGCTCCCGCGCGCCCTTGGGGATGACGATCTGTCCCTTGGGGCCGACCTTGACTGTCGCGGCGTACTTGCCCGGTGGGGGCGTTTGATCCATGTCCATGCTGACCTCCTGGTTGGTGCCACAAGTATAACAAGTGGCACTAACCAGGAGGTGACCTCACGGCATGTAGTCAATCAACGTGTCCGGTCAGTACATCTAGCTAAACGTGAGGCCTCCTGCGGCGAGATGGCCATATATGTAGGCTCCACCGTCCCGCCCTGTGCCCGTTCCTACATCCCCGATTCAGCGACCATGACGTCACGACCTAATACAGCTAGCAGCCTGAGCGCAGGGACTCCGCGATGCGTAAAGTGGCTCTTCAGAGTTGAGTGTGGGGTGAGGCGTCGAGGCCTCCGGTGATGAGGAGCATTCGGAGGCGATATTGTTCGAAGTTCCGGAAGCCGCGGGCGATGCGGCGGCCGAGTTCGATGATCCCGTTGATGGCCTCTGTGCCGCCGTTGCTCGCGCCAGCGGTGTCGAAGTAGGCAAGGAACGCTGTCCGCCAGCGGCGTAGGGTCTTCCCGAGCCTGGCGATCTCTGGGATCGGGCAGGACGGCAGCGCAGCGATCAGCTGCTCGGCGAGGCGGCGTCCCTGGGCGGGCGTGGGCTGGTGGAACACGTCTCGGAGGTCCTGGGCGCACTGGTAGGCGACCTCGACCGCGACGTGATCGGGGTGGGCCGCGAATGCGCTGGCCAGACGTGTCTGCTGGCGCGGCGTGAGGCGTTCCCGTCCGGCGCGGAGAACATGACGGATCCCGTAGAGGGGGTCGCCCTTGCGGCCTCGGTGGCCGAGGGTCTCCTGCTGGATCCGGCGGCGGACGTCATCGACTGCAGCCCCGGCGAGCTTCACGATGTGGAACGCATCCAGCACGCAGGTGGCGTCCTCGAGTTGGTCATCGATCGCGTTCTTGTAGCCCTGGAACGGGTCCAGCGTCGCGATCGCGACCCGCTTGCGGAACTCGTCGCCGCGCTCGTCGAGCCAGTCTCCGTAGGCCTTGCCGGATCGGCCGGGGACGAGGTCGAGGAGTCTGGCGGTGGGGTGGGTGCCGCGAGTCAACTAAACCGTCAGCAGTCCCCTCTGGCGGTCTTGCGCGACCGAATGGCTGGTTTGCATACGCCCGTACACATTCACGGCCCGGTCGCGTTCACCTCCAGTCATTTGAATCTGTTCAAGGCGTTTCTGAGCGTCGACACTGTTCTCGCCGAGCACGAAGACGCCGGGCATCCGGTTGGACTCGCGCAGTATCTGATCCACAAGGTCTCTGTTGTAGACGTGTACCGCCATATCCGTGCCGTCATGCCACTCCGGCTCCAACTGCAGGGAACCGTAGCCAGCGAACGCTCGACTGATTGTCGTCTTACCGGAACCGTTGGGACCGTAGAAGAAGCTTGCGGGTTTCAGACCGGTGACCGTCAGCGGAGAGCGCCCAAAGCACGTGCCGCCAGTGATCGTCATTTCCCGTAGCATCAGAACACCACGTCCATCGGTCGGCGCTCCTCGCCTTTACCGAGAGCGGTACTGCAGTGCATGTGGAAGCACGGATCGGCGTCATCCATGGCAGCTACCGCCCCGGTTCCTCGTTTCAATCTGCCCCTCCTCGGGTGCTACAAATGTGCTACCAGACGGCGTGTCGCTACGTAGTTTTGTAGCACGAATAAGGCGTCTGACCTGGGGTTTAGACGTTGAAGCGGAACTCCACCACGTTCGGTAGCCGAATAACCTTTGACGTAGATTGACTCCATGAGTGCTGAGCCTCGGCGGGCCGCCGTCTACATGCGGATCTCTCAGGATCGCGAGAACCGTCGCCTGGTGTGGACCGCGACAGGGAGGACGCCGAGGCGCTCATCAAGGCTAGCGGATGGACTCCAGCAGGGGACTACGAGGACAACGACATCTCCGGCAGTGGAGTTCTCCGATGGCGCCATCGCCCCCGCCCTGCTGGGCGAGGATCTGACGGTGGGCCCCACACGACCGCGGCGGGCACGCGCCTGCCGGCCGCGCGGCGGGCAATCGCGGCGGCGCTGGCCGGTGCCAGCGGCGGCCCGAACGGCCCGGACGGCTTCCGGGTCACCGGGCGGCGCCCGCCCCCGCCACCACGAGGTCGATGAGCCTGCGGAGCACCACATCGACGTTCTCGCCGTCGATCCGTCTCTGCCGGGAGCGGTTGAGCTCGGCCAGCACCCCGGCGACGATGAGGCGGGCGCCGGCCGCCGCAGCCGCACCGGGCTCCTCGCCGGCAGTGCCTGTCGCACCGTCCCGCGCCGCTCCGATCGCACCGGAAGCGTCGGCCCGGCCGTCTTGCAGGCGCGCGGCGATCTGCTCTTCGAGCCGATCGACGTGGTTGAGGACCCGCCGGCGATGCGGCATGTCCGCACCGAAGAGGATCTCGCGGGCGACCCACGTCGCAAGCTCGGGCCAGCGCCGCATCGCGGTGACGAGCGGTGAGATCAGCTCCGCGATCCGGTCCGAGGTCTCCCCGCCCGCCGTCGCGGTGCCGGGCGCGGCGAACGCGGAGAGCGAAGGGGTGGTCGTCGCGCGCTCGTGGGCTCCCCAGAGCGCATCGACGACCATCATGAGCAGCTCGACCTTCGTCGCCGCGTACTGGAAGACAGTCCCCTCGGCCACATCCGCCGCGCGCGCGACCTCGCTCATCGAGGTCCGCTCGAAACCGCGCTCCTCGAACAGCGCGCGCGCCGCGGCGAGGATGCGGGCGCGCTTCTCCGCCTTCGCCCGCTCGCGCCTGCCCAGCGCCGCCGACGGCCCCAGTTCCGTGTCATCCCGAGTTTCCATGCGGGCATTGTAGTCGACTCAATTCTGAGTACACTCAATATTGAGGCCGGGTGATCGGCATCCGGCACGCGTCTGGAAGGATGGATCATGCAGCACACGGCAGGTAACTACGAGGCGTTCGCGCGTCCCCGCCCCGCACAGCACGCGCAGGAGACGAAGGCCTACATCGTCGGCAGCGGGCTGGCCGGGCTCGCGGCGGCCGTCTTCCTGATCCGCGACGCCGGGGTCCCCGGTGCCAACGTCACGATCCTCGAGAAGGACGACATCGCCGGTGGTGCGCTCGACGGCCTCGACGTTCCGGAGAAGGGCTTCGTCATCCGCGGCGGCCGGGAGCTGGAGAACCACATGGAGTGCCTGTGGGACATGATGAGCTCCATCCCCTCCCTCGAGCTCGAGGGCGCCTCCGTGCTCGACGAGTTCTACTGGCTCAACAAGGATGACCCCAACTACTCGCTGCGTCGGGCCACCGTGCGCCAGGGCGAGGATGCGGGCCACGAGGGCCGCTTCGACCTGCCGAAGCGGGCCCAGAAGGATCTGCTCAGGATCTTCCTCGCCGAGCGTGCGGAGATGGAGGGCAAGCGCATCGACGAGGTGATGGGCCGCGAGTTCCTCGACTCGCCGTTCTGGATGTACTGGCGGACGATGTTCGCCTTCGAGGAGTGGCACTCCGCGCTCGAGTTCAAGCTCTACCTCCACCGCTTCATCCACCACATCGGCGGGCTGCCCGACTTCACGGCGCTGAAGTTCACGAAGTACAACCAGTACGAGTCCTTCGTCCTGCCGCTCATGCACTACCTCACCGAGCACGGCGTCGTCTTCCGCTCCGGCACCGAGGTCCTCGATGTGGACTTCGCCCACCGCAACGGCGAGATCCGCGCCACCGCGATCCATTGCCGCCGCGACGGCGCCGAGGAGACCATCGAGCTCGGTGAGCACGACCTCGCGCTGATGACGATCGGCTCGCTGGTGGACAACTCCGATGAGGGCGACCACCACACGGCCGCCGTGCTCAACGAGGCCCCGGCCCCGGCCTGGGACCTGTGGAAGCGGATCGCGAAGAAGGACCCGTCGTTCGGGCGCCCGGAGGTCTTCTGCTCCTCGATCGAGGAGACGAAGTGGGAGTCGGCCACCGTCACCACGCTCGATCAGCGCATCCCGGCCTACATCGAGCGCATCGCCCAGCGCGATCCGTTCAGCGGCCGCGTGGTCACCGGCGGCATCGTCACCGCCGAGGACTCCTCCTGGCTGCTGAGCTGGACGGTCAACCGCCAGCCGCACTTCAAGAAGCAGCCGAAGGATCAGATCGTCGTCTGGGTCTACGGCCTGTTCGTCGACGTCGATGGCGACTACGTGAAGAAGCCCCTGTCGCAGTGCACCGGCGAGGAGATCACCCAGGAGTGGCTCTACCACCTGGGAGTGCCCGTGGAGGAGATCCCTGAGCTCGCGGCGACCGGCGCCCGGTGCGTGCCGGTGATGATGCCTTACGTGACGAGCTTCTTCATGCCCCGCCGCGCTGGGGATCGGCCTCGGGTCGTCCCGGAGGGCGCCGAGAACTTCGCGTTCCTCGGGCAGTTCGCGGAGACCGGCCGCGACACGATCTTCACCACCGAGTACTCCGTGCGCACCGGCATGGAGGCCGTCTACGAGCTCCTCGACGTGGAGCGCGGCGTGCCGGAGACCTGGGGCTCCACGTACGACGTGCGCGACCTCCTCGAGGCCTCGGCGCGCATGCGCGACGGCAAGAAGGTGGAGATCCCCGGCCCGGCCGCGCTGCGCAGCTACCTGCGCGACAGGCTCGAGCACGGAGAGATCGGCCAGCTCCTCGAGGAGCACGGCCTCATCTGAGTCCCGCCCACCGCGGGTGCGCCTCGGGCCCGGTCCCGAGGCGCGCCTAGGCTGGTCCCATGTCGCCCACCGCTCCCCTCGGCTCCGAATCCCGCCTGCCCGCCGCCTGGCGGCCCTGGCGCCGGCCCTCGCCGCTGGCCGGTGCGCGGCCCACGCCGGCCCAGCTCGCCGCGGCGGCGGACGGCCCGGCTCGCGACGACGTGCCGCCGCTGCCCGGCGATGCCGAGTCCGCGGGCCTGGTGCGCCTGCTCATCGTGGGCATCACCGCATGCCGTCAGGTTTTCGACCGTCCCGGTGCGGTGCTCGGGGTGCAGCCGGTGGCCGATGAGTCCGGGGCGCCGTGGGTGCCGGGGTGGCCGGACGGGGTGGCCCTGTGGGCGCTGCCCAACCCCAGCGGGCTCAACGTCCATGAGACCGCCGCGACGCTGGCGCAGAAGTGGCGGGAGGTGTGGGCGGCCACCGGCGCCCCGCCCGCCTCCCTAAGGGGCTGAGCCGTCGCGCTCAGGCCGGCGGAGCCTCGGGCTCGGGGGCCTGCTCGGCGCGCGCCGCTGTGCCGAGCGCCCGGCCCAGGCCCTGCGGATCCGCGCAGCCGGCCAGCCTGCGGTCGAGCGGATCGGGCCACCAGCGCTCGAGCCCACGGTGAAGCGCCGAGCGGCGCTCGAGCAGCGCCGCTCGCTGCTGGAGATCGCACTGCCCGGCGAGCGTGTCGAAGAGCGCCCGCAGCCGCCGCTGGATCTGGACGCTGCCGGTGCCGTACTGGCGGATCTCGTCGGTGGCCGCGGCCACGTAGTCGGCCCAGCTGCGCGTCCATTCGCGCAGCACCGACGCGTCGTGGTGGGCGGCCAGGAGCGCCTCGCGCTTGGCGATGTCCGGGGCGAGTTCGGCGAGGATGTCCTCGATCTCCTCGAGCGCCTGGACGGCGCGGCTGGGATCATTGACCGCGGGCGAGAGCGCCTTGAGCGCGATGTCGACCATGGCGCGGATCGCGCCGAAGGGCCCGCTGGCGGGCGAGAGCACGTCGCCGAACGCCAGCGCCGATTCGAGCGCGCGGCGCTGGGCCCGGCCCACCGGCGCCGAGGTCCGGAAGAGGATCCCGCCGCTCGAGACGGGGGTGCCCAGGCTGGGCACGAGCTCGATGCGCATGCCCCACGCACCCTCGCAGTCGAGCAGGCGCGGGATGTTAACGGCGAGCACAAAGTCCCCCGCGGGGCGCGGCGGCGCCGGCGCACCGGGCCGCCGCCGGCGGCGGTGCCGGTGGCGGCGGTGCCGGTGGCGAGCTCCGCGGCGCGGGTGTGGAAGCGGGCCGGGTCGTAGCGGGTGGAATCGCGGCCCTCGGCGGCGAGGTGGCGTAGCAGCGCGCCGGGGTTGAGCAGCCGGCACACGCGCACCGCGACCGCGTGCAGCGGCGGCGCGAGCGCGCGGTCGAGGGCAGGCAGCACGGCGCCGAGGGCGAGGGCGAGCAGGAAGAGGCGCAGGGGGATGCCCCACATCGTGGGCACGCGGACCTGGCGGCACATGGCCGCCCATTCGCGGCGGGCGGCGGCGGTCTCCCGGCGGGCCGGGCCCGCCTCGGAATCGCCGTCCCCCAGCGCTGCACCCACACGGACCTCCTCGCGACCGGGCCGCCCGGCGGCGCGACCGCCGCACCCGTGGCGCGACAGGGCTAGCCTACCGAGCGCGGCCCACCTCCACCACAGAGCGGGCGGGACTCAGCCCTGCGGGTCGTCGTAGAAGCCGCCGCCCGCGCCGGCGCCCATGCGGCCGCGGTCGATGTAGTGCTCCTTGAGCCAGGCGGCGAGGCGCCGGCTGTGCTCATCGCCGCTCGACAGGATGTTGTAGGCGGTGCCGAGGCCCACGACGTCGTAGATCTGGAACGGTCCCATGGGCGCGCCCGTGGCGATCCGCCAGACGTTGTCGACGTCCTCTGGCTGTGCGTAGCCGCCCGCCGCCAGGTCGAGGGCCGCATTGAGGAAGGGCACGAGCAGCGAGTTGAGCACGTAGCCGGGGCGCTCCTTGAGCACGGGGATGGGCACCATGCCGATGGCGCGGGCGAACTCCACGACCGTGTCGAAGACCGCGGGGCTCGTCTCCGCCGTGCCCATGACCTCGGCGGTGTTGAACTTCCAGATCTGGTTGGCGAAGTGCAGGGCGAGGAAGCGGTCGGGCCGCCCCGTGAAGTCCTTCATGTCGCTGGGCAGCAGGGTCGAGGAGTTCGTCGCGAAGATCGTGTGCTCGGGGGCGAGCGCCGCGAGCTTCTCGTAGGTCTCGCGCTTGATGTCGAGGCGCTCCGGGACGGCCTCGATGATGAGATCGGCATTCCCCGCGGCCTGCGCGAGGTCCGTCGTCGTCGCCAGGCGCTCGAGCGCTGCCTGCGTGCTGGCCTCGGTGGCGCCCTCGACCTCGACCCGGTAGGCGGTGACGAGCGCGTCCAGGCGCTTGCGGCCGGCGCTCAGGGCCTCGTCGCCGATGTCGTAGACGGTGACGTCGAAGCCGGAGTAGGCGGCCTGGTAGGCGATCTGGGCGCCGAGCACTCCGGCGCCCAGCACGGTGACGCGGGCGATGTCGTTCATGGTGTTCCTCCTCGATGGGCCGCCGGGGCGGCAGCCGCGCAACCTGCGCGCCTATTTTTGAGCTTACTCATTTTTCCGCGCTCGGCAAGGGCGCGGCCCGGCGCCCGCTCCCCTCGCGTCCGGGGCTACCTCCGCAGCGCGCGGCGCACGAGCGCGGCGGCGAACCGCGCCCGGTCGGCGGGGGCAACCAGCCCGGCCAGCGCCTCGGGCTCGGCTGGCAGCCCCGCCCGGCGCGCGCCCTCGAGCACCTTGGCATCGAAGACCGGCGGGAGGGACCAGATCCCCTGGACCTCGCGCAGGAAGATCTGCGCCCCGGCGGGCCCGATGCCGGGAAAGGCGCGCACCAGGCGGCTCAGGGCCGCGGGCTCTGCGTGCCCCGCTGCACGCAGCCGGCGCAGGTCACCGCCGTAGTCCGCGAGCAGGTGCTCGGACATGCGGCCCAGGCGGGTCGCAGTGCTCTCGTCGTAGCGGCGGTAGCCGTCGCGGCCCAGCGCGGCGACGCGCTGGCGGTGCGTCGAGGCGCGCATGTGCGCCGGGGGTGGTGAGGCCGGCGTCCCACAGCTCACGCGCGGCGGCCACCGCGATGTCCGCCCCATCGTGGTCCCTTCACAGTGGAGCAGGTCCATCGGAATCTTAGCTATGGCCACCGACAACGAGAGACGTGTTCGGGGCGCAGAAGGCATCTATGGACCTATCGCCAGACGTTGGATCGGAACACTCAGACCCCTTGCCCTCAGGGCCCAAGCAACACAACCCCTGGCCAGGCCGGCTCCCTATACGTTGAACCGGAACTCAACCACGTCGCCGCAGATAGCAACCTCTGATTGCACCGGTTTCGCAACGGCGGCAGAGAAGCCTCCGCGCGCTAGACCACACCACGCACAACCATACGATTCAGTCGGTATCGATGGTCCGGACGACGGCGAGAGCAAAGCCGGCGCAGATCACGAACACCGCACCACCCACCGCCACGGGCAACGCGAGATGCACGCCAGCGAGAAGCCCGCCGATTAATGATCCAAGGGCAAGGCCGATCAACCCAAGGACGCGCGACGCGGCATTGACCCGCCCGAGGAGCGCATCTGGCACGAGACGCTGGCGAAGCGACGTCGCACAGATCCCCCACACCACGGCGTGGAGAATATAGATCGCCAGTAGCACCGAGGCCACCACTGCATTGCCAGTTACAGCGAGGGCCAGCAATGAGGCGGCCCCGGTGAGCAAACTTGCAACGATCGTCCAGCGGTAGCCGATCCGCGAGCGGATACGAGCTGTCGCGAAGGAGCCGACGAGCCCACCGAGCGCGGACACGGCCAGGATGAGCCCGTACCCAACGCCGTCGACTCCCAGCTGCTTCTGAGCGAAAATGACGAGGATGGAGAACGGAAGCATGTAGCCGATACTCGCCAAGGCTCCAATCAATGCCAATCCCCCGACGAGGCGGTGGTGCGCGAGCCACGTTGCTCCCGCGACGGCTTCTCGCCATACCGAGGCGCGCGCCGTGGGCGCAACCGCCTCAGATGGTCTGCCCCGATGCACGGGGAGTGCCAGCGCGATCAAGCCCGCAGCTGCCCACAGCCCGCCCATTGCGTAGACGGGGGCGGCTGCGGCGATCGCGAAGAGGAACCCGCCGAGTGGTGGGCCAGCGAACTCGTCGGCCACCAGTTGCGCGGCCGAGATCCGGCCGTTTGCCGTGTCCAGCTTGCCCTTCTGGACAAGGCCGGGAACGAGAGAGACCGCGGCGTTATCAGCAGCGCTCTCGAGTGTGCCGATGACCGCGTAAGCGGCGTAGAGGAGGACGAGACCTCCGATGCCCAGGTGCACGCAGATCGCGAGGGCGATGACGGCAACTCCCCGCAGAATATTTGCGACGATCAGGATTAAACGGCGGTCCACACGATCAACCCACACACCGATCGGCAGAGCCACGAGCAGGCGGACGAGAGCGTACAGCGTCGAGAGTCCAGCGATCCAGCGTGGATCGTCGGTAAGCGAGGCCGCCAGCAGCGGGATCGAGACGAACACCAAACCGTCAGCCAGGTTCGACGCGGCGTTCGCTCCCCACAGGACTCGAAAAGACCGACCGAGAGACACCCGCCCCAGACTACCAATTGCACCGCCACCAGCGGCTCATGGGAGCGAGCTGTTAGCGGGACGAAATCACTCGCACTCAGGCGGAACGAGACCTGCCCCAGTGAACCATAGCGTTGCTAGGCAACCGACTTATGAGTCAGACAGATTTTTGAGTCAGCGCACCTTCCGCGAGATCGCGCGTCGAATAACTTGAACCCACCACAGAACTGCGCAGCCGAAGCCACTCGCCAGAGACGCTACCGCAACGCGACAACGAGAATCGGCCTCTGCGGGAGCTCCGCAGAGGCCAACCAAAGTCCCAGGTCAGCGGGACAAACGCTTAGCAACTGATGGTAAAGCGGAACCTGTCCATCGAACCCAACCGGAGGCCGAGAAGATAAAACCCCTGGTCAGAGGCCCTTATTAGACATTAAACCGGAACTCCACCGCGTTAGACACACTACTTACGTATGTATGGATTACACTTGCTCACGCTTGACAGATACGATAGGATCGCGTCAAGTCTTAGATCATCGCGACCGTCAGATGGTCTCAGAGGGATCACCCCGCGTGACGACCGAGAGGTCGTGGCTCTGACCAGAGCTAGGGAGTAGCGGCTCTCGAACACGCCGATATTAACGTGTGGGGACTCGCATGCCCCTTAGGAGAAACCGAAGAGGTCTACCCACCTCATCGCTAAGATCCGGAGTGGTCGCCGGACCGAAGCTAGGAGTTACAAACGGGCGGGCAAGCGCCAGCGGTTGAAGAGAGACCGCGGCTTGCCCATCTGGCAGCACAGGCGTGACCGAGATCGCCACCTGTGAGTGTGTCAGCCAGAGACATGAGCACGCGTTGCGTGCCCGTCTCTGGGAGACCCCTTGGCAACCTCCACCTATGCGCCGACATCAAGCGGCGATCACTACCTCAATCTCAACGAAGCTGTAGCCCTGGGCTACGGCGCCTACCAAACTCTTCGACGCTACATTGATGACGGCCGTCTGCCCGCCGTGAAGATCGGTTCTCGCGTCAAAGTTCTGCGTGCCGATCTCGACGGTCTTGCGATCCCCTGTCGAAAAACGACGTTTGAGGACGTCGAACGTGCCGTTCAGCGCATCGTTGCGTCCGCTCCCCCGCTAACCAACGAATAGGTTCGCAAGCTCTCGACACTGCTGGGCGGTGCTTCGTGAGTATCGCTGGAAGGTTCGAAAAGCAGCCGTCCGATGGTGTGAAGAACCAATTCGCGGGAACCTCAATCTCGACGGAAGATACCCCGAACGACGCTTTCCAACGAGTTGTTAATGACACATCCACAACCGATTGGAACGTGTCCCGCGAAGACATAAATGGGGTGGCTACGGCGGTCCTAGTTCGTCGTATACAGCGTTCTTTAATGGATCCGGAAGAGACCTTTAGGGGCAGCGATTCTGACACGTTTCCCAGGAAGCGTGTCAGGGAAAAGTCCGAAAAAGACCCGTTGACCTCTGCCGATGACTTCAGGCCAAAATCCCCTATGGGAAGGGCAGACTGGCCTGGCCTGGAAGGGCAGGCCAGCGTGCCCACTCGCCGCCCGCACGCGAGCGTTGAGCGCGATTGTGAGGGTGCACCTAGCGAGCGCGAAGCGCGAGTGGGCGGTTCAAAGATCCCTGGATTCGGGGATCTTGACACTGTCCGTGCAATGGGAACTGGAAAGAAGTCTGTGGTCATCGGGTTCGACACCGAATTCACCTACCTCGACAAAGGTACCGATCGCCAGCTGCGGGTCATCGACAGCTACCAATTCTCAGTATTCGCCCCCAGGGACAAGCGTTACCGCTACGACATCGTGCTGCTACCTCTTGTCGATGGTGCGGTTCGTCATCGGGATGGGGGTGGAAGTTTTGGCGGCCTGTTGGCCGTTGGTGACTGCGTGGCTTTGGTGCTGCGTGAAAGCGGGCTGTGGCGTGCTCTTGGTCTGCCAGACCCTCGCGGGGTCGCTCGCCGGGATTTCTGGGTCCCAGGAGGCTACACGCCGAGTATGGAGGTACTTTACCGTCATCACGGGGTAAGCGTTGTGCTTGCTGGTCACTACCTGACCGCCGACCTCACAACTTTCGCTAGGCCGCTTCGGCGCAGAGGAGATGGCAAGTACGATGACATTCTGCGTCGTGTCACCTCCGCCTCGGGTGGGCTAGTGTCCTTGAAGCCTATTCGGATGTCTGTGGGATCCGGTGCCCATGGTTCTAGCCGTCGGTTTCTTCCGCTATCGATAACGGTGCGCGACACGGTGGGACAGGCTGCAGCCGGCTCCAACACCCTCAAGGTGCTTGGCGAGGTATGCGGGGTACCCAAACTCGACGTGGGCGATGCGATCGAGGACATGAGCTCGTTACGTCGCGTAAATCTCCCTACTTTCCTGGAATACGGCGTGAACGACGCCGCGATCGTCCTCGAGTATCTGACTGCGCTCTGGGGGGTCGGTGTCGTGCCTCCGGTGACACTCTCAGGCGGTGGCGCGCATGCCCTGCGAGCGGGCGTGAAAACCTACTTGGGAATCTCGTCTAACGCTGAGTTCTCGGCGCGTTTCCAGGGGCTAGTGTCGGTGGACGACGGGCAAGAGATGGCCGACGACGGGTTGAGCTACTACCGGGTGCGTTCACAGACACCTGTCGACGGTGACGCCAACCAGGTCCACTCCGCGTTCCAGAAGTCCTTCCATGGCGGCTGGAACAGCTGTTTAGAGGTCGGGTTTTTCGCAACGGAAACGTATGACCATGACATTCAGTCGGCGTACCCGTCAGCTATGGCGGCCGTGATCGACGTCGACTACGAGAACGGATGCATCGAGGAAGTAATCAAGAACCGGGGGTTGTCCATCGACGACTTTCCGCTTGGATTCGTCACCCCGCTAGTTGCGTACGTCAATTGGGAGTTCCCTAGGGGCGTCGAGCCGTGTCTGCCCGTCCGGGTGGGTCAATCGATCATTTACCCTCGAAGCTCCGAAGGGATCGGTGCCGCGATGGGCGAGAACATGGCTGACGTGGAGTTTGACTCCTTCGAGGTGGAGTTTGACTCCTTCGAGGGGGCGTGGTGCTGCGGCCCGGAGCTTCTGTTGGCTCTCAAGTTGGGTGCTCATGTGACGGTTCAGATCGGGTACCGGCTTCGCACTCTCGATCGTGGTGGTGAGCCGTCTCGGTCCATGCGTTCAGCTGTAAAGCAGATGGTTGCTGATCGCTGTGAAGCTAAGCAGGTGTGGGGTAAGGGCAGTCTGGTCGAATTGATGATCAAGGTTGCTACCAACAGTTGTTACGGCAAGCTTGCACAGGATGTAGCTGAGCGCCGGGGCTGGAACTCTTGGGTGGAAGAGATGGAGTCAATCGGTGGGTCGGCAGTGACTTCGCCATACCACGCAGCAATGATCACCAGCCTGGTGAGGGCGTTCCTGCTCGGTATGGCTAACCAGGTCGAGCTGATCAGCGTTACGACTGACGGGTTCATCACTTCCGAGCTCGACGTTGAGTGCTACGACGCGTTCGGGTTGGCTGACGTTTTTCGCTCGTCGCGCGACGCGCTTGTCGGTGACCCAACGGTGTGGGAGATAAAGCATCGGCAGGACGACCTAGTCAATTTGACGACTCGCGGGAACGTGAGCCTGTCCCCGGACGGTGTGCTTGCCAAGGCTGGGTTGAAGACTCCTGAAGGTATCGAGCGTGGTGGTTCGGTGGAAGAGCGTATGTGGTTCATGCACACGGCTGTATCCCGAGACGGGAAGGTTCCAAATTCGTACACAACGTTCCCTACGTTCCAGGAGCTGTCGCGCTCTGAGAACCGGCTCGACTTCGGTCCGGTCACGCGGTCTCCAGAGGTGTCTCTTGACTTCGACATGAAGCGTCGTCCGCTGCCGGACACGTTGAGAGCCGATGTGGTCTGTGGGGCGCTGCGGTGGATCTCGGCGATTATCGTCGAGCTCTTCCGCGCCATCCCCGTGCTGCTGCTGATGATCTTCGCCTACCAGCTGTTCTCCCTGTACCAGGTGTTCCCGTCGACCTATCTCGCGCTCGCGGCCGTGGTCTTCGGTCTGACCTTCTACAACGGTTCGGTCATCGCCGAGATCATCCGGTCCGGCGTGCACTCGCTGCCGAAGGGACAAAACGAGGCCGCGGTCGCACTCGGGCTCCGTCCCGGTCAGACCATGCGGATGATCCTGCTTCCGCAGGCGATCACCGCCATGCTGCCGGCGATCGTGGCGCAGATGGTCATCGCACTCAAGGACTCCGCTCTCGGTTACATCATCGGTTACGTCGAGGTCGTGCGTTCGGGCATCCAGTCCGCCTCGTACTACCGCAACTACCTCGCCGCTCTGTTCGTGGTCGCGGTCATCATGATCATTCTCAACTACTCGTTGACGAAGTTCGCCGGCTGGCTCGAGCGCCGTGTGCGCGAGGGCCGCAAGGGCAAGACGCCCCTGGCCAAGGCGAAGGACACCGAACCTGTGGGAGCCGAGCCCTAGAGGGCACTCCACTTCCCCAGTCGACCGCGAAGGAGCGGGGCCGCGATTTTGCGGCCCCGCTCCTTCGTATCGATCGCCCGCATGCGCGAGCTACCCCGTTATCCCGGGACCGCGCTATTCTTCGGCGGCTTCATCCAACCATTGTGACGGCGTGGGGCCGAGGATTTTCGCGCCCTTCGGGGCCAGCAACACTCCTGTCGCAAGCTGCGGGATAGGCGGCTCCTCGGACCGCACGGGGCGCTCGTCGCCGCGCGCACGGAGGAGGCGCTCGGTGAGCTCGGGAAGACGGATCTGTTCCGGGCCTGCGACGTCATAATTGGAGGGGTCGCCCTCGGCGGTACGCACGAGCTCGCCGGCGACTTCCGACACCGCGATCGGCTGGATCAGCCAGTCGGAGACGACGACCTCCCGGTCGGAGAACTGCACCGCCGCCGGGTTATTCGCGAACTCCATCCACTGCGCCGAGCGCACGATGCTCGTCGCGAGCGGCGAGGCCGTGTACACGTCCTCCTGCTCGCGCTTGGCCACGTAGTAGTCGAATTCGTCGAAGCACTCGTCGCCGATGTTGCAGATCGACAGGTATACGAGGTGGCCGACGCCGGCTTCCTGAGCGGCCTTGGACACGTGCTGCGCGGCAGTCTTGTGGACGGCAATAACGTCGTCGCCGCTTCCGCCCTGCGGGGCCGACGCGTCGATGACGACGTCGACTCCTGCGAATGCCTCGACGAGCCCTGTACCGGTGGCGAGGTCGATGCCGGCGCTACGGCTCAGCTCGGCGACGTCATGCCCGTTGGCCCTGGCGTGGCGGACGACTTCCCGTCCGGCCGTTCCGCTGGCTCCCAATACTGCGATCTTCACGCCTAGTCCTCTTTTCGCTTCGTCGGGTTCTGCGCCTTCGTTGTACCTTCATTGTCGTCCCGTGGACGGCCGCGTCGCCACCGCGCGGAGCTGAGGACGCGGAAGATCACAGTGTCGAAGCGGCGATGTGGGTATGCGCGATGTCGCGGTCGAGAGCGGGCACGTCGGTGATCGCGAGCTCACCCATTCCGATCCAGCCGATGGTTTCCGAGACCGTGAGCGGTGCATGCACGTGCCCGAGCAGCCACCGGTCGTAGCGACGCGAACATAGCTCGTCTGGACTCGCCGGGAGGCAGGGTTTGCGGCTGTACTCGCCGGTCAGACTCGTGTGCAGGACGCCGAGATGCTGGCCGCTCCCCCGGATCGCGATGGGGAATGCCCCGACGGCGCGTCGCGGGTCGGGGTCGGTCGCGACCGAGATCGCGTGCACCGTGAGGGTGCCTATCTCGAGTTCGAGCGCCCTGTCCGACGGGGCGTACTCGATGCCCGGGATGTCGGGCAGTCGAGCGGGAAGTTTCGCCGCCGCGTCGTGGTTTCCCCACACGACGACTACCGGCACGCCGGTGCCGGCCACATACCGCAGAAGATGTTCTACGTCGGCGACCGTGGCGTCGTCGGCATGGGCGCGGTCGATGAGATCGCCCGCGAACACGAACAGGTCCGGTTGCGCACGAACGGCGGCGTCAACGGCGGACAGTGCCCAGTCGAGTCCGGGCGCCTGGGGCAGGCCGAGGTGGATGTCGGCCAGCGCGGCGACACGTGTGCGGCTATCCGGCATGGCTGAGTTCGCGGGCTCCGTCGGCGGTCGGTTGCTGTGCGGCGGGCCCCTTCGGCGAGCGGTCTACCGTGACCGATCGGCGCCGCAGCCACAATTGCACGGCGACGAGGACGATGGTCGAGCTGACGACGCCGATGAGGGTCATCGCCATCGCCTCGGCGCGGTGGCCCTGATCGAACTGGCCCATGATCCATGGCGACAGCAGCGTCATGTTGCTCGGGCGGACCAGGGAGGACATGACGAGTTCGCGGATGCCGGTCAGGAATGCGAGCAACCAACCTGCCGCGATCCCCGGGAGCAGAAGCGGCAGCGTGATCCGGGCGAAAGTGTGCCAACCGGTGGCGCCGCTCGTCGCCGCAGCCTCGAATACCGTCGGGGTGACGGACTGGGCTGAGGTCTTGATGTTCTGCACGGCCATCGGCAGGAACAGCACCGCGTAGGCGATGACGAGGATCGCCGGCGTGTTGTACGGGGTGGCCGGCAGCCATCCGGCATTCCAGAAGAAGATGAAGCCGATCGCGAGAACGATCGCCGGCACCGTTTCCGGCGCGACCGCGAGGAAGTCGGTGATCCGGCCGAGTCGACCGCCCGGCGCGCTACCTGCCGCACGGCTGCGACGGAGCGTTGTCACGAGTGTGACGGCGAGGGCGATGAGCACGCCGGCGGTCGCGCCGATCGCGGCGAGAACCGCGGAGGTCGTCAGTGCGCGCAACGCCCGGTCGTCGGAGAGAACGATGAGGAAGTAGTCGAGCGAGAGGTTATCGAGCTTCGGGGCTTTCGAACGCAGGATCGTCGTCGCGCCGAGGACGATGGAAATGTACGGCACGATGATCGACATCGTCGCGACGACCGCGACCCACGCCCAGCCGGCGATGGTGCCCACGGGGCCGAGCCGCACGCTGGTCGGGCGAGACACGCGCCCTCCGGCCCCTGCGCCTCCGGCGTCCAGAGTTCTGCGGGAAATGACCTGCTGCAACGCCCACACCGCGATACCGAGGGTAAATAGCGCACTCGCACCTGCGGCGGCAGAGGAGAAGTCCAGCGGGTCGACTGTCACGTCCTGCTGAATGCGGGAGACGAGGACTTGGTAACCGATGGCGTTCCCCAGCGTCACCGGGGTGCCGAACTCGCCCGCCGCGCGGATGAACACGATGAGCGCGCCGAGCGACCACGGCCCGACGACCTGTGGCAGCACGATTCGGGTGAGCGTCTTCCACCTGGACGCGCCCACGACCGCCGCCATTTCCGTCCCCGAGGCGGGCACGGCATCGAGGCAGTTGCGTAGTAGAAGGTAGAGGAACGGAAACAGCTCGCACGCCATGATCAGGCCCATCCCCCACACCGAGTTCACGGTGGCGCGGAGCGCATCGCCTGCGAAATCGCCGAGAAGCATGTCGATCACTCCGCCGGTGCGGGTGATGTCCATCCACGCCATCGCCGCAGCAAACGGCGGGGTCATGAACGGCACCATCACCCCGATGTCGATCCACCAATGACGTCGGAGGCCGGTCCAGCTCGTGAGGAACGCCAGTGGCGCCGCCATGATCGTCGAGAACGCGACGACCAGGACGGACAGGAATATCGTGTTACCGATGATCCGCGGCATATCCCCGTCGACGAGGGTGCCCAGGGCGGACGGGTCGTCCCCGTACCCCGTGACCGCAGTGGCGAGCACCGACAGTAGCGGGATGGCGACGAGTACCAGAAGGACGAGCAGGATCGCCGTCGTTCCGGCGCACTGCCGCCTTAGCGACGGGCGGCTCACTTCAGGTAGCGGGAGACGAACGTCTCGGTGACTCCGTCGGAGGCCTCGCTAAGACCGGAGAGGTCGTCGGTGAGCCGATCGATATCCTCGTACGGCTCGCCCTCGGCGGGCTCGACCCCCTCGATGGCGGGAATCATGTAGTTATCGGCGCTGATCGCCTGGCCCTCCTCGGAGAACATGAAGTTGACGAACGCCTCGGCGGCGTCCTTGTTGTCGGATTTATCGCTGACGAGAATCGGGCGCGGAGTCACGGTCGTACCCGAGGACGGGATCGCGAATTCGAGCGGCTCGCCCTTCGCCTTTGCGGCGTATGCAGAGTAATCGACACCGCCGAAGACGACCGCCTTGGAGCCGGAGGTCACCGCGTCGAGTGCGGGCCCGTTCGCTCCCTGCACCTGCATGCCGTTATCGAAGAGCGAGTCGAACAGCTCCCAGGTCTTGTCCTCTCCCCACTTTTCGACCATCGCGGCGATGAGATCGGCGGCAGTGCCGGACTCGCGGGGGTCGGGCATGATCACCTTGTCCTTGTACTTCGGATCGGCGAGGTCTTCCCAATCCTGCGGCGACTCTCCGCCCTCGATGGCCTCGGTGTTGGCGACGAGGCCGAGCGCCGAGCCGTCGCGGCCGGTGAAGTCCCCGGACTCCGCCGTCCAGCCCTCGTGCACCTTGTCCGCGCCCTCCGGCGCAAACTTCTCGAACGCGCCGGTCTCGGACTGCGACTGCGCCGCGGACCAGCTCGCGAGGTAGACGACGTCAGCCTGCGGGTTGGCCTGTTCGGCCTTGAGCTTCGCCGTGATTTTACCGGTCTCCCCGGAGAACACGTTGACGGTGACTCCCGTCTTTTCCTCGAACGCGCCGACCAGATCGTCGGTGAGCCCCTGCGGGTTCGCCGAGTAATAGGTCAGCTCTCCCTCGAGTCCTTCGGGCGCCGTCCATTCCTGCGCGTCGGCGGCGCTGTCGTTTCCGGAATCGTCGGCGGCATCGACCGATCCGCAGCCGGCCATCGTCGCGGCGAGGGCGACACCGGCGAGGCCGGAGATAATTCGTGAGCGCATGGTGGGTCTCCTTCGTGTTCGAGTGTCGTTGAGGTGTGAAGTGTGGTGGGGCGAGAGGGACTGTCAGGCCCCGGGGTGGCGCAGCAGAAGGCGGGTGCCGGGGGCGTGTTCGTCGCGCGAGTGGACGAGCCACGGCCTTGGCGCGCCGGGGACGGCGCAGCGCATCTCGTAGCGGCCGCCGACGTAGCTGCACGATTCGACGGTCGCCTCGGTGCCAGGCGCAGTCCCGTGGCCCGGGTCCGTGGCGAGGCCGGCGACCTCGACCTGTTCGGGGCGCACGGCGAGGCCACTCTCGAGCCGGTCCATAGTTCCGACGAAATCGGCAACGAACTCGTCCGCCGGGTTTTCGTACACGACCGCGGGCCGATCGAACTGCGCGACCTTGCCGTCGCGGAGCACCAGAACGCGGTCCGCCATGGACAGCGCCTCCTCCTGGTCGTGGGTGACGTAGAGGACGGTGAGCCCGAGTTCGCGCGCAAGGTCGGTGATTTCCCTGCGCACCTGCACGCGCAGCGCCGCGTCGAGAGCGGACAAAGGTTCGTCCATGAGCAACAGGTCGGGGCGGTCGACGACAGCGCGGGCGATCGCGACGCGCTGCTGTTGACCGCCGGAAAGCTGGTGCGGGCGCTGCCCGGCCTTCGCCGAGATCCCCACCATCTCGAGCGCCTCCCCCACGCGCCGTCTGCGCTCTGAGGCGGGAATCTTCTCGCCCCGCGCCGTCAACGGGAATTCGACATTCCCGGCCACTGTCATGTGCGGCCACAGCGCGAGATCCTGGAACACCATGGACAAGCTACGCCGGGCGGGCGGCACGTTGACCGCTCGCGCCCCATCACTGCCGGCATCGAATACCTTTCGACCAGCCAGATGCATGACGCCGGACGTCGGGATCTCCAGGCCCGCCACGCAGCGCAGCAGCGTCGACTTTCCGCACCCCGACGGCCCCAGCACGGTGATGAACTCTCCACGCGCGACGTCAATGGTGACCGGATTGAGGCCGGTGCCATCTGCGAACGTGCGCGCCACCGCGTCGAGGGACAGCATCGGGGACGCCGTCTTCTCTGGCGCGGCCACCGTCTCGGTTGCCGTCATAGGGTTCCGTCGAGGACGAGCTGGGTCTTGAATGCGTCGGAGTGGCGCAGGATGGCCTCGTCGTCGAGCGCCTCGATGAGGTCGGCGCGGGCATCGGCCGCATCGCCACGCCCTGCGAGCTCGGTGGTGATCTCGACGAAGTATCCGCCGGACATCGCGGTGACCTCGAGTTCGGCCTCGGTCCCGTCGACCGTGACCGGCCACGTGCGCTGGGTAACGACCTGCGATGCCGTCGCGCCGGCGTCTTCCAGCGTGCCGCCGGTCTGCTTCTCCAGCTTCCCGGGCAGCTTCTCGTCGAGGAGCTCGACCGCCTTCTCTCCGCTCGGGATCGCGCAATCGTCCGAGACGCACTCGGCGGACTTCTTGTTGCTGAAGTCGAGTGTGCTCGTGGCGTAGCTGGCGTTGACCTGAGGTTCGTAATTATCGTCCGAACTGTCGAAATCGGCGTCCTTGGCCTTGGCCAGCGCCTCGTCGATCGAATCCTGCGACAGAGTGTTGTCGGACAGGTCCTGGCGGTACTTGAAAGTCAGGTCGTATTCGTCGTCGCCTGCCTTGTGTCGCAGCCGTGCTGTCCAGCCCTTCGAGCCGAGCGCGGAATCTTTCGAATCCACGTACACGCTCTGTTCGGTCTCCGGCGCATCGGCGTTGCCCGCCGCCTCCGGGATACCGAAGTAGCCCGCGGCCTCGGCGGTGAGGTTGCCCGATCCGTCGAGGACGGAGTCGTCCAGGCGGAGCTTCACCTGGTAGCCCTCGGGTTCCGCGACGCCGGCCGCAGTGGCCACGGGGGCGATTCCGAGAGTGAGTGCGCCGGCGGCGAATGCGGCGACAAACCCGGCCGACCCGCGAAAAGTTCGCTTACCTATTTTGTTCACTCGAGTAACCTTACGGTTCTCAACTTAATTTAAGGGAAACGACTGGCGATGCCCCGCTGAATTCGCGCCGAAGGAATGGGGACAATCGGAGGCGCAATTTGCCCGGTTCGAGCCTTCGCTGCCGCCGGCAACGCTAGATTTCTTGCATGGCCACCGAGAACCTTACTTCTGAACGCGACCGCATCATCGATGCCCTCACGGGCGAATGGGCGGCGATCCGCGAGCTGACCTCTACATTCGACGAGATCGACTGGGGCGCCCAGACGCCGTGCCCCGGATGGAGCTCTCGCGACATCATCGCCCACATCATCGGCACCGAATCAATGCTCGCCGGCGAGCAGGCACCGGCATCCAGCGGCGATGCTCCGTCGTTCGTGCGCAACGAGATCGGTGCGCTCAACCAGGCGTGGATCGAACACTTCCGCGGAGTGGACACGGCTGAGCTGGTCGACCAGTTCGAAACGATCACACGCTCCCGGGCCGAGACGTTGCGCGCGATGGCGGACGAGGACTTCCACGCCGAGTCGTGGACTCCGGAGGGCAAAGGCACCTACGCGAAGTTCATGCGGATCCGCATCTTCGACCGCTGGATGCACGAGCAGGATCTGCGCGACGCGATCTTGGCGCAGGGCGGGATGGATTCGCCGGCAGCGGCCATCGCGATCGAGGAGATGGTCGGCAAACTCGGCTACATCGTCGGCAAACGAGCTTCCGCTCCCGACGGGTCGACGCTCACATTGCGACTTACCGGAGCTGCTGGCCGAACCGTTTCTGTGGCCGTCGAGGGCCGGGCTCGGCTTATCGACGCCCCTCCGGCCGAGCCCACGGTGACGCTCACGATGCCGGCAGGCGTGTTCGCGCGTCTCTACGGCGGAAGAGTCGCGCCGGCCGACGTGTCGGACGATATCCAGATAGACGGGGACGGCGAGCTCGCCCAGCGGGTGCTTAGCGAGCTCGCCGTCACTATGTAGAGGCCACGAGCGGCCGGGGCCGCCTCGGCCTGGCTAGCTGCCGATGGTCTGGGACTCGAGGCTGCCCTCGGCGCCCGCGACCTCGAAGCCGAGGACATGGAGCAGCGCGACCGAGGAACCGAATACTGGGGCGAGGCTCGCGAGGCTACCGGCGCTGGGGGTGTCGGTGCCGTCTTCGTCGTCACCATCATCCTCACCCGCACCGACGGTGACCGGGATCGACACGGTCGTGCCGTTGTCGAGGTCGACCGTGAGGATCTGTTCCCCGGCAGTCGCGTCGGCCGGGATCTCGACGTCGATGTCGACCTTGCCGTCGAGTGGCGCGGAGAAGGCGCCGGCACCGAAGGTCGAGTCGTCGACCTCCGACGTGGCATCGAAGGTGCCGAGGTCGTCCTCGCCGAGTTTCACGGTGGCCTTCGTGGCCTTCGTTGCGCTGAGCGAAGTGAGGTTGAGGTCGGACAGCGTGAAGCTCGTCTTCTTCCCCGCGGTGACGGTGCCCGGGAGGTTCTTCGCCGCTATCGCGCGGCGGGAGAAGTCCGGCTCGAGCGGCGAGTTCTCGCTGATGAAGTCCATCCACGTGTCCGAGTCGATGAGCCCGGTATCGGCCTTCTCCGTCGCCTCGGCGAATTCGGTGAAGTTGTCGCCGCCTCCGGCGAGGAAGCTCTGCGAGACGACCGAACAGGTTTCGCTCTCGTCGATGGGCTGACCCTCGAAGCTCACTGAGGTAATGCGGTCGCCGCGCTCGCGCGTGGGATCGAAAGTCCAGGTGAGCGCGTCGTTCGTGCCGAGAGCGAGGAACGGCCGCGAGCTGCCGTCCGGCTGCCACTGCTGCTCGAGTACGTTCTTGATCTGCCCGCCGGTCATCTTCATCGTGACAATGGTGTTCGCGAACGGCAGCACGCCGTTGGCCTCGGCTTTGTTGATGTTGTCTTCGGCGCCCTCGGGGTCGTTGAGAAGCTCGTCGCGCAGACCGCCCGGGTTCATGAAGCCGATCTGCGCGCCGCCGCGATCGGCGACCGCATCGACCATGAATTCGGCGACGAGATTGCCGAGCGCCGACTCGGAGGAGCGGTCGTCGCGCTTGCCACCGGAGTGCGCGGTGGTGATGTCGCCGGCGACCGCGCCGACCGGCTTCTCCCCCTCGACCTTCGCGCGCTGCAGCGTGTCGTCGACGATCTGCTTGACGTCGGCGACGACCGGATCGTTCAGGTTCGCGCCATCCGCCTTGGCCGGAACCGGGACGTTCTCCTTCTCATAGGAGGTGACGTCGTGGGTCTCGGGATCCACGGTGAGGGTGACGCGCCCGATGTTCGCCGCGTACGAGCCGGTCTGGATAACGGGACGCTCTTTTCCGGCTCATCGTAATTGAGAGTGTAGAACCGGTCTGAAGCCACCGGACTCGAGCAGACACCTCGCGATGTAATGCGTGAGGTTGCGGAATCCCAGCGCGGACCCGCGTAGATGCTCGAGTCTGCCGTTGATCGCTTCAGTGGGACCGTTCGACGTTCCCGGTCGGGTGAAGAACGCGAGCACATCAGCAGCTCGACGCTTCAACGT
>NZ_FXYX01000038.1 GCF_900169265.1 Brevibacterium iodinum ATCC 49514 | reverse complement strand
TGTGTTACCCACCCGGTGCCCTGACCCTTGGATCAAACCGTGTTTGTCCTGGTCAGACCCGGTGGAAACTTTGTCTCAGTGACCGTGTTTCCGGCGGGGCAACGAGATATAACTCTAGACCACCCCAGAGGCACCGTGCAACTCGAAACCGGAAATTCACCTGTGACACCCGTCACCGGCTCCAGATGACCGGTTTCGCGCCTACTTCCACAGGCACAAGCGCACGGCCGCAGAACCCCGCCATACTCTTGCTGGCGGCAGCAGATTGCCCTCATTGTGCAGATGATTCCCAGCGTTTCAGCGCGTCCCGACCCCTACACTGACGGGATGACTCAGAAAGAGCAGCGAGAACGACTTGGCCGCAACGACCTTGATCTCGAAGACGCCCTCATCGACGAGGCGGCCAATACAGTCACTGAGGGTGCCAAGCGGCTCAACCGGAAGTGGCCGGAACTCATCGTCACCGGGCTCTTCGGCGGCATCGATGTCGGGCTCGGCATCTTGGCCATGGTCCTCGTCAAGCAAGCAACCGGGTCGACGATCCTCGCCGGGATGGCATTCGGCATCGGCCTTCTGGCGTTGAAGCTGGCGCATTCGGAGCTGTTCACCGAAGAGTTTCTTCTGCCGATCAACGCCGTCATCGCAGGCCAGGCGAATTGGATCCAGGTGCTCCGTCTCTGGCTGACCACTCTCGTGACGAACCTGGTCGGCGGCGCGGTTTTCGCCTGGCTGATCGTCATCGCCCTCCCGGATTACCACAAGACGATTGCGGATATGGCGCTCGGCTATATCAACCAGTCTTCACTCATCGTCATGCTCGCCCTCTCACTACTGGCCGGCGCGACGATCACATTGTCGACACGGATGCAACAGGGAACACAGAACGACGTCGTCAAAGCGATCGTCTGTATGATCACCGGCCTGTTGGTGATCGGCGTCAGCATGTTGCACGGAGCTATCAATGCGATCGTCATCTTCGCCGCCATGATGACCGGCGCGGACATTTCGATCCTCGATTTTCTCCAATGGTTCGCAATCGTGATCCCGTTCAACATGCTCGGTGGTCTGCTGATCATCACCCTGCCTCGGATCGTACGCACTCGCCGTGTGCTCTGGGCAGTGCGCAGAGGCCGCATCTCGCTCGAGGAACTCGAGGAGCAGAGCGCTTGAGTCGTTGAGTCAGGCTCCGCGGTAACCGGGCATCAGCCGGTCGCTGTCGACGATCTGTTTGCCCAGCGGCATGAGAGAGACGGGGATGAGCTTGATGTTCGCCCAGCCGAGCGGGATGCCGATGATCGAGATGAACAGCGGGATCGAGGTGACGACGTGGCCGATGGCAAGCCAGACACCAGCGACGATGAGCCAGATGATGTTACCCAGGGTCGTCGCCACTCCGGCCGGGCGGGTTTCGATGACCTCGCGGCCGAAGGGCCAGAGTGCGTAGTTTCCGATGCGGAAGGAGGCGATGCCCCACGGGATGGTGACGATGAAGATGCAGGCGATGATTCCGGCGGCCCAGTATCCGAGTGCCAGCCAGAGGCCGGAGAAGATGAACCAGATGATGTTGAGCAGGGTGCGCATGATCTCCTCGTGCGTTCGTCAGTCGGTATTCGTTCGTTCGGTAGTCCGTCATCTGCCAGTCTGCTCGATGACCGCATGCTTTTCCATGGTGATGGCCCCACATCGCCCGTCCGGTTGCCCGCAGGCTGCCGGAGCGCACGCTGATTGACCGCATTCCCTTCACTGCAATGCTGCCGCCGACGCCGCTTCTACAATGCGACCTCTTGTATTCCTCGATGACAAGGTTTCCCGTTGTCGAACGGATCCAACTGTCGTGCATACGACAATGCCGCGCCCTCCCAATGTGGAGGACACGGCATGATCAGTGACGCAGGCTGCTCAGCCGACGATGTCGACAGCACCCAGGGTCTTCTTGCCTCGACGCAGGAGGACGACTCCTCCAGCTTCTGTCGACAGCACATCATCGGAAGTCAGGGTCTGCTCCCGGTCGGCGACCTTGACGTTGTTGACGTACGCTCCCCCGTCCTTGATGGCACGGCGAGCCTCACCCTTGGACTTGACGATGCCGGAAGCGACGAACGCATCGGCAACAGGCAGGCCTTCGGCCAGCTGGGTCGTCGACACCTCACCCCGCGGCAGCTCGGAAGTTGCCGCACCCAGCGTCGACGAATCAAGGCCGGTGAGCTCTCCCCCTCCGAAGAGGGCGGAGGCCGCGGCGATGGCCTGTTCGTAAGCCTGGCGTCCGTGGACCAAGGTGGTGACATCCTCGGCGAGGGCCTTCTGTGCCACACGGGTGTGCGGGGCGGCGGTGAACTCGGCTTCGATGGCTTCGATCTCGTCGAGCGGGCGCAGCGAGAACACCTTGAGGTACTTCACCACGTCGCGGTCGTCGGCGTTGAGCCAGAACTGGCTGAACGCGTACGGGCTGGTCAGCGACGAGTCGAGCCACACGGTGCCGGATTCGGTCTTGCCGAACTTCGTTCCATCGGCCTTCGTGATCAGCGGGGTGGCCAGGGCGTGGACGGACTTCTGCTCGACGCGGCGGATGAGGTCGACGCCCGAGGTGAGGTTGCCCCACTGGTCGGAGCCGCCGGTCTGCAGGGAGCAGCCGTAGCGGCGGTTGAGCTCGAGGTAGTCGTTGCCCTGGAGGATCTGGTACGAGAACTCGGTGAAGGAGATGCCGGCTTCGCTGTTGAGGCGCGCGGAGACGGACTCCTTCGCGAGCATCCGGTTGACCGGGAAGTGCTTGCCGATGTCGCGGAGGAAGTCGATGGCCGACAGCTGCGAAGTCCAGTCGAGGTTGTTGACGATCTGCGCGGCGTTGGGGCCGTCGAAGTCGAGGAACTTCTCGACCTGGGCACGGATCTTCGCCACCCATTCCTCGACGACCTCACGTGGGTTGAGCGTCCGCTCCCCCGACATGCGCGGGTCGCCGATGAGGCCGGTGGCGCCGCCGACGAGTGCCAGCGGGTTGTGTCCGGCCTGCTGGAGGCGGGCGGCGGTGAGCAGCTGGACGAGGTTGCCCATGTGCAGGCTCGGGGCCGTCGGATCGAAACCGACATAATAGGTCAGCGACTCCTCGGCCAGGGCTTTCTGCAGGGCGGTCTCGTCGGTGGAAACTGCGACGAGCCCGCGGGCCTTGAGTTCGCTGAAGATGTCGGTCACTTCGGTCCTTTCGAATCTTTGGTCTGTGCCGGCGCGGAGCCGACAGGGTCAATTCTACGGGTTCGCCGAGGCGGCACTTCCCTTGCCTGCCATCTGAGCAACAGCGACGGACTGAACAACCCGCGGTTCGCCATCTCGTCCTCGGCGCAGGAGCACTATCCCTGCACCCGCGCCGTGGCCAAGGCCATTCATGCGTCCAAACAAAATCTAGCGGGAAACGTCTGGCACTCTCGCCAGACTGAGCTCAGCCACCATACCGACTCCGAAGCCCTGATCCTTTTCGCCGATCGGTTGGCCAAAGGTCGCAATGCTCTGGCTCTCACACATTCATTGACAGCGGTCGGAGCGATCGGCGAAGGAGCCGGATGCATCGTTTTGGACGAACTGCTCGAGGATCTCGGCGTCACTGTGGTCTCGCCTCTCAGCTGAGACCGTGCCCCGACTCATCCGCGCGCAGAAGAGCGCTTCCGCAGCCAGACAATCAGCGCCGTGATAGCTGAGGCAACGACGGCGCAGAGGCCGATGATTCCGAGGGCCTCACCGAGGACCGCCAGGATGCCTGCTCCGATGTTGGCGCCGCCTCCGGTCGGTTTGCTGTTGTCATAGAGTCCCGAAGCGTACATCGCCGCACCGACGACGATTAGGCCGACGCCGCTGGTGAGAAGAAACTTTCGCATGTCGGGACCTCCCCGAGAGACCGTGGATGTGCAGAACCGGTGCCACGAGAGCAGCCGAGGAGAAACTCAACTTGCCACGGGACACCGGCCCAAACGCTAGCACAAGGAATCTTGCCTCGAAGGTGAACTTCCACTCGGCTTAGCCCCTCACACGCTGCGAGCAGACCCCGCGAACTCACGCAGACGAGCCACTTCGGCCTTCGCGTTGGCGATCTGCTGATCGACCGCAGACCGCGCGGTACCGCCCTTGGCGTTACGGGAGTCGATCGAACCAAGCGTCGTGAGCACCTCACGCACAGCCGGTGTCAGGTGCTCCGAGATTCCCGCGAAGTCCTCATCGCTCAGATCCCACAGCTCGACGTCGCGCGACTCGGCAAGCTGCACGCATGCGCCGGAGAGTTCATGGGCCACTCGGAATGGCACACCTTCACGGACGAGCCATTCGGCGATGTCCGTGGCCAGGGCGAATCCGCGCGGAGCCAGGTACGCCATGCGCTCGGTGTCGAACTTCAGGGTCGCGATCATCCCGGTGAACGCCGGCAGCAGCAGCTCAAGAGTGTCGGTGGCGTCGAAGACCGGCTCCTTGTCCTCCTGCAGATCCCGGTTGTACGCCAACGGCAGCGCCTTGAGCGTCGACAGCAGACCGGTGAGGTCACCGATGAGGCGACCCGACTTGCCGCGGGTGAGCTCGGCGACGTCGGGGTTCTTCTTCTGCGGCATGATTGACGACCCCGTCGAGTACGCGTCATGCAGGGTGACGAACGAGAACTCCTTCGTCGCCCACGCGATGACCTCCTCGGACAGACGCGAGAGGTCGATGCCGATCATCGTCGTGATGAACAGATACTCGGCGAAGACATCGCGCGAGGCGGTGCCGTCGATGGAGTTCTCCACCGAATCGTTGAACCCGAGGTCCGCGGCCACGGCCTGCGGGTCGAGGCCCAACGACGATCCGGCCAGAGCACCCGAACCATAAGCCGAGACACCGGCCCGGGCATCGAAGTCGACGAAGCGGGCGACGTCGCGCAGCAGCGGCCACGCGTGGGCGAGCAGATGGTGGGCCAACAGAACCGGCTGAGCGTGCTGAAGGTGCGTGCGGCCGGGCATCGGCGCCTCGGGGTGCTCTTCCGCCTGAGCGATGAGCACCTCGACGGTGTCGAGCACGAGACCAGCGACCTCACGAGCATGGTCACGCAGGTACATCCGCCCCATCGTCGCGATCTGGTCATTGCGGGACCGGCCAGCACGCAGCTTCCCGCCGAGCTCGGGACCGGCGATCTCGATGAGTCCGCGCTCCAACGACGAATGCACATCCTCATCGGATTCGGCCGCGGCGTATTCGCCGGCGTCCACCCGACGCAGCAGCTCGTCGAGAGCCGAATGCATTCCGGACAGCTCGTCATCGGTGAGCAGTCCCGCGTGGTGAAGGACCTTCGCGTGGGCCTTGGATCCCGCGATGTCGTACTTCGCCAGGCGCCAGTCGAAGTCCGTGGACTTGCTCAGCGCGGCCAGCGCATCGGCCGGACCGTCGGAGAATCGTCCGCCCCACAGGCTCAGTCGTTCGCTCACAGATCGTCCTTTCCCACCAGCACGGATGCGCCGGCCCGTTCATTGAAATGATGAAACTCAGTTGTCATTGTTCCAGTTTTCCCTCGCCGAGGCGGCCGTCCGTTCCGTGGATTCCCCACCGAGGCGGCACGCCCAGTTTCAAGGCCCATCGACAGAGGCTCACCCCTCGGCCAGCCCGCCGGCCGCGTATTCGAGGAAGGTCTCGGCCAGGGCCGCTCCCCCGACTGCCGCATCGGCGATGACGAGCACGGTGTCGTCGCCGGCCAAGGTTCCGAAGATCCCGACCATCGACGACCGGTCGATCGCCGAGGCCAGATACTGCGCGGCTCCCGGCGGGGTACGCAGCACGACCGTGTTGTCCTGAGACACCGCTGAGACGAGCAGTTCCTCGAGGATCCGCGGCAGCTTCGCGTCGAGGGTCTCCCCCGTCGACTGCTGCAGGGAACGGTCCCCGCCCTCACCGGGAACGGCGTACACGGATCCCGCGGTGGATCGGATCTTCACGGCCCCCACCTCGGCGAGGTCCCGCGACAGGGTCGCCTGGGTGACGGTGATGCCCTGCGTCGCGAGCGCCTCGGCGAGTTCGATCTGGCTTCGCACGGATTGGCGGGTGATGAGATCGATGATCTTCTGCTGTCGGGCAGTCTTCGTCAGCGGTGCACTGTTATTCGTCTCGGCCATCATCGCTCCAGGAGGAAGGTCATGAGTGCTTTCTGCGCGTGGAGGCGGTTCTCGGCCTCGTCGAAGACCACCGAGGCGGGGCCGTCGATGACCTCGGCTGTGACCTCTTTGCCGCGGTAGGCGGGGAGGCAGTGGAGGAAGATCGCGTCGTTGCCAAGGTTCATGAGTTCCTGGTTGACCTGGAATTTCGTGAACGGTGAGGCCGCGTCGTCGCGTCCGGCAGAGTCCTGACCCATGGATACCCAGGTGTCGGTGACGAGGACGTCGGCGCCGGTGGCGGCGGCAACGGGGTCGTCGGTGACGGTGAGCGATCCGCCGGTCTGGGCCGCGAGGGCTTCGGCTTCGGCGACGATTGCGGCGTCGGGCTGGTAGTCAGCGGGGGCGGCGATGCGCACGTGCATTCCGGCGTTGACTCCGCCGAGGGCGTAGGAGTTCGCCATGTTGTTCGCCCCGTCGCCGAAGTACGTCATGGTCTGGCCCTTCACGTCGCCGCGGTGTTCGCGGATGGTGAGCAGGTCGGCGAGGATCTGGCACGGGTGGAAGTCATCGGACAGAGAGTTGATGACGGGCACAGAGGAGAATTCAGCCATCTCTTCGAGGCCTGACTGGGCGTAGGTGCGCCAGATGATCGCCGAGACCATCCGGGACATCACCTGGGCGGTGTCGCCGATGGATTCCTTGTGCCCGAGCTGCGCCTCGCCGGGGTTGATGATGAGCGGCTGCCCGCCGAGTGCGGCGATGCCGGCGGCGAACGAGACGCGGGTGCGCGTCGAGGTCTTGTCGAAGATGACGGCGGCGGTCTGCGGGCCGGCCAGCGGGGTTCGCGAGTAGGGGGCGGCCTTGAGTTCGACGGCGAGGTCGAGGACCTCGGCCTGCTCGGCCGGACTGAGGTCCGTGTCCTTGAGGAAGTGGCGTGTCATAACGTGTCCTTCGAAAGTCTGGTTAGGTGATGCCGGCGCCGAGGCGGTCCGCCGTTCCGTGCGAACCCTGGCTTGTCGTCAGCGCTGAGTTTGCGGCTCAGCCGGTGATGAGGCCGGGCAGGGCGTCGATGAACGGAGTGAGCTCGTCGGTGGTGATGGTCAGCGGCGGGGCGAGGCGGAGGCGTCCGGGGGCGACGGGGTTGATGATGAACCCGGCCTCGAGCGCTCGAGCAGCCACGGCCTTCGAGTCCGGGACCTGGCCGTCCTCGCCGGGTGTCAACTCAAGCCCGAGCAGCAGTCCCTTGCCGGTGATCTCTCCGATGCCGTCGACCTCCGCCAGCTGGGCCTTGAGCCAGTCGCTGACCTCGGTGACGTGGTCGAGGAGCCCCTCCTTCTCGATGGTCTCGAACACCGCGAGTCCGGCAGCACACGACAGAGGGTTGCCGCCGAAGGTCGTGCCGTGCTGACCGGCTTCGAGCAGCTTCGTGTTCGCATCGCCGACGGTGATGGTCGCGCCGATCGGCATGCCGCCGCCGAGCCCCTTCGCCGAGGTGATGATGTCGGGGGTGACGCCCTCACCGATCTCGGGGTCCTGGTGGGCGAACCAGGAACCGGTGCGGCCGATGCCCGACTGCACCTCGTCGAGGATCATGAGCGCCCCGACCTTCGTCGTCAGTTCCCTCACCGCCGTGAGGTAGCCGGCCGGATGCGTCCGCACACCGACCTCACCTTGGACAGGTTCGATGAACACGGCGGCCGTGTTCTCATTGATCGCTGCCTCAAGTGCTTCGACATCGCCGTAGGGCACGTGAACGACTCCGGGCACACCGGGAGCAAACGGCTCACGGTAGGCTTCCTTCGCGGTCAGTGCGAGGGCGCCCATGGTGCGGCCGTGGAATGCGCCTTCGACGGCGATGATGAAGGGCCGTCCCCCGCCGGCGGCGCGGCGGGCCATCTTGAAGGCCGCCTCGTTGGCTTCGGTTCCCGAGTTCGAGAAGAACACGGCGGACCCGGCCGGCAGGTTGAGGACTTCGTGGAGTTTCTCGGCCAAGCCGATCTGGGCCGGGGAGGTGAAGAAGTTCGAGATGTGGCCGAGCGTCGAGGCCTGCTCGGTGATGGCGTTGACCCACGCGGGGTGACAGTGGCCCAGAGCGTTGACGGCGATGCCGGCGAGCAGGTCGAGGTACTTCTTGCCCGCCGCATCCCACACGTAGGAGCCTTCACCGCGGACGATGTCGAGCTGCGGGGACCCGAACACCGGGGACAGGACACGGGAGAAATCGTCCCGCCATGTTTGGGCCTGATCGGAAGCCTGCCCGGCCGAATCCTGCGTGCCCGTCTGATCACTCATGAACGTCCTCCGTTGCTGTCGTTGCTCGCGTTCAAACCATCCGTCGGGGCCGCCTCGGCGGGGTTCGCTTGGTGCCCGTCGCCCAGCGGTGCGGGTTCGACGATGGTGTCTTCGACCATGGTGCCGATGCCCTCCGAGGTGAAGACCTCGAGGAGGAGGGAATGCGCCATCCGGCCGTCGATGATGTGGGCCTGCTTGACCCCGTGCTCGATCGCCTCGAGTGCCGCGGTCATCTTCGGGATCATTCCCGAATCGAGCGACGGCAGGAGTTCGCGCAGCTTGTTCGGATCGATACGGGAGATGAGCGAGGACGTGTCCGGCCAGTTCGCGTAGAGGCCGGGCACATCGGTGAGCATGATGAGTTTGTGTGCCTTCAGCGCCTTCGCCACCGCCGAGGCGGCCAGGTCCGCATTGATGTTGAGCGGCTTCCCCGCTTCTCCCCCGATCTCGGAGGCGATGGAGCAGATGACGGGCACCCGTCCGGCGTCGAGGAGTTCGGTGAGCACGGTGGTGTTGACCTGGGCGATCTCGCCCACCCGGCCGAGGTCGATGACTTCGCCGTCCACCTCGGCGGTGGCCTTGTTCGCGAGCAGGAGGTCTGCGTCTTCACCGGACAGGCCGATCGCGGCGTCGCCGTTCTGGTTGATCCGGGACACGATATCGCGGTTGACCTGGCCGGACAGCACCATGCGGATGACTTCGGCGGCTTCCTCGGTGGTCACGCGCTGCCCGGCCTTGAACTTGGACTCGATGCCCAAGCGTTTCAGCATGGCCGAGATCTGGGGGCCGCCGCCGTGGACGACGACGGGGCGGATGCCGGCGAAGCGGAGGAACGCGATGTCATCGGCGAAGGACTGCTGCAGCTCTGGGGAGACCATGGCGTTGCCGCCGTATTTGATGACGATCGTGGCACCGGCGAAGGTCTTGATCCAGGGCAGCGCCTCGGTGAGAGCTTCGGCTTTGACCTGGGCGGCGGCGAGCCGGGCGGCCGTGGATTTCGTGGACATGTCTACGGGGGTGTTCATGAGGAGTAGGCGCTGTTCTCTTCGACGTAGTCGTGGGTGAGGTCCGAGGTCCACACGGTGGCGGTGTCGTCACCCGCGTGGAGGTCGATTGACACATCAACTGTGCGCTCGAACGTGACGTTCGCGGGGTCTTCGTCGGGGCCGGAGGCCGTGCACACCTGGACGCCGTTGATGATCACGTCGATCTGGGTGGGATCGAAGTCCGCCGAGGTGGTTCCCACCTGAGCGACGACGCGACCCCAGTTCGGGTCCTCCCCGAAGATCGCAGCCTTGAACAGGGCCGATCGTGCCACGGAACGGGAGACATCGACGGCGTCGGCTTCGCTGGCGGCGCCGCGAGTGGTGATGGCGATGTCGTGGTGGGCGCCTTCGGCGTCGACGTGGAGTTGGTGCATGAGGTCGAGGCAGAGTTCGCGCAGCAGGGTGGTGAACTCGTCTGTGTCGACGTCGGCGTCGTGGGCGCCGGAGGACATGAGGATGACGGTGTCGTTCGTGGACATGCACCCGTCGGTGTCGAGGCGGTCGAAGGACTGGCTCGTCGAGGCCCGCAGAGCCTGGTCGAGAGTCGCTTGGTCGAGTTTCGCATCGGTGGTGATGACGACGAGCATCGTCGCGAGTCCCGGTGCGAGCATGCCCGCGCCTTTGGCCATTCCGCCGATCGTGTACCCACTGGAGCCGGTGCGGGTGGCGACCTTCGCCACGGTGTCGGTGGTCATGATCGCTTCGGCGGCGGCTTGGCCGGATTCGACGCTGTTGTCGGCTGCGGCGACGAGCGGGGCGAGGTTATTCACGATGGAGTCGCGGAAGTCCTGACCGCCGACGCCGATGAGTCCGGTCGAGCAGACGAGAACGTCCTCGGGCTGCGTATCGGTGCCGGCATCGGTGAGGAGTTCGGCGGTGGTCTGTGCGGTCAGTGTGGTTGTTTCGTAGCCGAAGTCGCCGGTGTAGCAGTTCGCTCCCCCGGAGTTGAGGACGACAGCACGTGCCTGACCATCAGCCGAGGCTTTCTGGGACCACAGGACGGGGTTCGCCTTGCACCGATTGGAGGTGTAGACGGCAGCGACGGCGGTGTCGGGTCCGTTATTGACGACCAGTGAGAGGTCTTTGGTGCCAGACGGCTTGAGTCCGGCGGTGAGTCCGGCGGCGGTGAAGCCGAGTGGGGCGGTCACGCTCATGGGGCGACTCCTTCGAGGGGAAGGGCGGTGGTCTCGTCGAGACCGAGGGCCAGGTGGATAGATTGGATGGCTTGTCCGGCCGTGCCGCGGACGAGGTTGTCCAGCGCCACGACGACGAGGACCTTCTCGGCGCGCTCGTCGACGGTGAACTGGATCTGCGCGACGTTCGACCCGGTGGTGGCAGCGGTCTGCGGCCACTGGCCTTCGGGCAGGACACGAACGAAGGGTTCGTCGGCGTAGACGCGGGTGAAGGCGCTGTTCAGACGGTCCTTCAGTGCTGTGGCGTCGAGGAGACCTTCGGCGGTGCGCGGTGCTGTTTCCCCGGCATCGGCGGTGATGGTCGCCAGGATGCCACGAGCCATGGGCACAAGCGTCGGGGTGAAGGAGATGCGGGTGGGGCCGTCGGCGGCATCGGTGCCGAGGACTCCATTGAGGTTCTGTTCGATCTCGGGCACATGCCGGTGTGTACCACCGGTGCCGTACGGGGAGGCATTGCCGAGGATCTCGGCGGCGGTGAGGTGCGGCTTGAGCGCCTTGCCGGCACCGGAGACTCCATTGGCGAGCACGGCGTTGAGCCCAGCAGGTGCGGCGAGCCCAGCCTGGATGAGCGGTGCCAGCCCGAGGGTCACGGCGGTGACATTGCAACCGGGCACGGCAATCCGTGTCGCTGACTTCAGTGCCTCACGCTGTTTGGTGCCGTCGGCAGTGAGCAGTTCGGGCAGACCGTAGGTCCAGGTGCCTTGGTGCTCGGAGCCGTAGAACTTCTCCCAGGCGGCGGCGCTGATGAGGCGGTGGTCTGCGGCGAGGTCGACGATGAGGGTGTCGGGGCTTGTCTGTTCGAGTTCGGCGGCGATCTGTCCGGACTGTCCGTGTGGGAGCGCGAGGATGACGACGTCGTGGCCGGCGAGCACCTCGGCGGTGGACTCCTGGACCACGAGGTCAGAGAATCGGGGAAGATGGGGTTGATGTCGGCCGAGCTTCTCACCCGCGGTGGAATGTCCGCACACCGTCGTGACGTTCAAGTGGGGGTGAGTGCTCAGCAGCCGGAGGACCTCTCCCCCGGCGTATCCGGTGGCACCGGAGACGGCAACCGTAAAATCGTTCATATGTATAACCATACCAGGCAATTAATTTATATGCAGGAGGCGTCATGACCCAGGCAGTGCGTGCGATGCAGGCCGGTGGACCGGAGGTTCTTGAATTCGGTGAGATCGAGACTCCGAAGCCGGGCCCCGGCGAGGTGCTCGTCAACGTCGAGGCTACGGGCGTGAATTTCATCGACACGTACCGTCGTTCGGGCGTCTATCCGATGGACTACCCGCATGTCGTCGGTGTCGAGGGAACCGGACGCATCGCCGAGGTGGGCGAGGGCGTCGAGTCCTGGCAGGTCGGTGACCGTGTCGCTTGGCATGAGGCACCGGGGTCATATGCGACGCAGGTTGTCGTGAACACGGATAACCTCCTTCGCGTGCCGGAGGGCATATCTGCCGAGGTGGCTGCCGCGATGCCGCTGCAGGGGCTGACCGCGCAGTATTTGGCGACGAGTTCGCATGAGATCAAGCCGGGACAGACGGCACTCGTCCATGCCGGGGCGGGCGGAGTCGGCCTGCTGCTGACGCAGATCATCAAGCACTTGGGTGGCAATGTCATCTCGACGGTGAGCACGGATGAGAAGGCGGAGCTGGCGCGGAAGGCGGGTGCCGACGATGTGTTCCTCTACGGTGAGGGCGTCGACATCACGGCGAATGTCGAGGAGCTCACCGATGGTGAGGGTGTCGATGTCGCCTATGACGGTGTCGGTAAAGACACGTTCGATGCCTCGTTGGCGTCGATCAAGCCGCTGGGGTCGATGGTGCTCTTCGGCGGGGCGTCGGGTCAGGTGCCGCCGTTCGATATTCAGCGCTTGAACTCGTCGGGAGGAATCTTCCTGTCCCGCCCGTCGCTGGCATGGTTTGTTCGCTCCTCGGAGGAGCTGGCGAAGCGTTCGGCGATGCTCTTCAACGGCATCGAACTCGGCTGGCTCAACTTCCGTGTCGGCGCGACGTTCGCCCTGGCGGATGCCGCCGAAGCGCACCGTGCGCTGGAGGGACGCGAGACGACCGGCAAGGTTGTGCTGACTGCTTGATTGAGCGACAGCAGTTTGGGCCCGGAGTTCCTCCCTATGTTCACGAGCTCCGGGCCCAACTTGCCGTGGTGCTGACGTCAGGCAACTCGTTTCTTGCTCTCCATTCGTTGAGCACTTGAACACTTCAGTTGTGCTTTGTACCACCCCGTCGCCGGACGTCGCTGATATCTTGAAGTCATGTACGAAGATTCTGTTCGCGACGCAGTCCGACAGTTCATGGAAGAACGCGATTGGCAGCAGTTCCACACACCTGAGAATCTCGCGAAAAGCGTCTCCATCGAAGCCGCAGAACTGCTCGAATGTTTCCAATGGGGAGACTCTGACCTCGAATCTGCGAAGGACGAGCTGGCAGATGTCTTGACCTATTGCATGTTGCTAGCGGACAAGCTGGGTCTGGATCCCGACACAATCGTCATGGAGAAACTCCAGAAGACTCGAGAGAAGTATCCCGTGGACAAGGCGCGAGGGCGGAGCGTGAAATATGACCAGCTTTAGAATCGAACGGTTCCCGTTCAAGTCGGAACTGGTCAAGGTATGGGGCGCCGCCGACCCACGGCATAGAAACTGGCCCGTTGTATATGTGATGAATAATCACAAAGAAGTGTACATCGGCGAGTCTCTCAACGTCGAGGGACGGATGCGACAACATCTGGACTCAGACTCTAAGCAGAACCTGAAGTCGGTCAGAGTCGTTCTCGACGATACCTTCAACAAGTCGGCGTGCTTGGATCTGGAGTCTTTCCTCATTCGAATGTTCCACGGCGATGGCAGCCGCCAAGTACTCAATCTCAATGCCGGCATCACTGATGCCGACTATTACGACCGAGAAACCTACAACAAAACGTTCCGTCAGATCTTCGAAGAACTGCGGACTCAAGAAAACCTCTTCAAGCGCACCATCCCCCAGATCATCAACAGTGACCTGTTCAAGCTCTCCCCATTCAAATCCCTGAACCATGATCAGGCCATCGCTGTCGATGACATACTCGAGGGCCTCTTTGACGACTTGGAGAGCGGCGTCGATAACACCGTCGTTGTCGAGGGCAGTCCAGGAACGGGCAAGACGGTAGTTGCGATCTATCTGCTCAAGCTGCTGGAAGACATCAGACGGCACGACTCAGAAGAGCCGCTCGACATCGATTCCATCTTCAGTGACTACTTCACTCCTGAACATGCGGAGTTGCTCAAGTCTCTCAAGTTCGCAATTGTCGTCCCTCAACAATCGCTGCGACACTCAATCGCCAAAGTGTTCAAGCTGACTCCTGGGCTGAGCAAGGGCATGGTGCTGACGCCGTTCCAAGTAGGCGAAAGCACTGAACAGTTCGATCTTCTAGTTGTTGATGAAGCTCACCGCCTCAATCAGAGAGCAAACCAAGCGTCTGGCCCCCTCAACAAGAAATTCATTGAGATAAACGAAAAGCTATTCGGTTGGGACGATCCTCAGAAGACCCAGTTGGATTGGATTCAGAAGCAGAGTCACCACTCGATCCTCATGCTCGATGTCGGCCAAACCGTTCGACCAGCGGATCTTCCAGCCGCCACAACCCGGGAGCTCGCCTCGCGAGCCAGGGCAGCAGGTCGCCTCTATCCCCTTCAAACCCAAATGCGGATTTCGACTGACAAAGATTACGTCGGCTACATCCGCGAAGTGCTCAGCGACAATCCACCGGCATCACGCGAAGACTTCGGCGACTACGATCTTCGGCTGTTCACAGATCTAGGCGAGATGCGGCGGGAGCTTCAGAAACGCGAAGAAGAACACGGACTGTCTCGATTGGTAGCTGGCTACGCATGGCCGTGGAAGAGCAAGAATGACAAAACTGCGTACGACATCGAACTTGATGGCCAACATATGCGCTGGAACACAACCACCACTGACTGGATCAACTCACCAAAGTCTGTCGACGAAGTTGGCTCGATCCACACCGTTCAGGGTTATGACCTCAACTATGTCGGGGTCATCATCGGCAACGACCTCCGCTACGACCCGGACGCTGGCAAGCTCGTCTTTGACCGCACCAACTATCACGACAAAAAAGGCCGCGAAAACAACCCGAAGCTCGGCATCACGTATTCCGACGACGACCTACTTGAATACGTAAAGAACATCTACAGCGTGATACTCACTCGTGGAATACAGGGCACTTACGTGTACGTATGCGACCCTGCGCTCCGATGCAGGCTACAACAGTTTGCCTGAGATTAGGTTCGATTATCTCTGTGTCGGGACTGCTGAAGGTTTGGTTGACTCCTGGGTTTATGCCGCCAGGGCGACGGCCTTTTGGTGAACAAGCTCGTATTCAACCGGGGTCAGTTTACCCAAACGTCGCTGTCGACGCTTCCGGTGATAGG